>NZ_BCNM01000063.1 GCF_001514495.1 Paenibacillus pabuli NBRC 13638 | reverse complement strand
CCACACGTACCCATCCCGAACACGACCGTTAAGCCCTCTAGCGCCGATGGTACTTGGACCGCAGGGTCCTGGGAGAGTAGGACGCCGCCAAGCGAATTCCCTTTGGGGTATTTTTTTTGCCCCCCTTGTAAGGATAAAGG
>NZ_BCNM01000062.1 GCF_001514495.1 Paenibacillus pabuli NBRC 13638 | reverse complement strand
CATAGCTGCAAAATCTAGCCAGGTCGGCTAGTTACTCACTCGTTGCTCAGTTTTGAGAGCTCAAACTCTCAAACGTTTGGTGGCGATAGCGAAGGGGTTCCACACGTTCCCATCCCGAACACGACCGTTAAGCCCTTCAGCGTCGATGGTACTTGGAC
>NZ_BCNM01000061.1 GCF_001514495.1 Paenibacillus pabuli NBRC 13638 | reverse complement strand
ATGGTTATAGAAGTATTATCTATATACGTTTTTTGGAAATGTTGCGGCAAAAGATGTTGTAATGACAGCCCAATCAATGCTCCATGACTTATAACTAATATTCTTTTATCAACATATTCTTTAATCAGTTTTTCGAGAAAAGTTAGACCTCGCTTTGCGACCATTTTTAAATCTTCCATACCAAGAGTTTGCTCACGCCAATTTGCTCCCCAACGAGTGATACGCTCTTCCTCGGTGGTGCCCTCAATTAGGCCGCAATCAATCTCTCTAATACGTTCATCATTGAATACGGGTACTCCTAAACATTGCTGAATGATTTCGGCAGTTTGCCTAGCTCTCGTTAGATTACTGGAGAATATAACATCCCATTCTTCGCTTGAAAGTCTCTTTGCCAGTGCAGTTGCTTGCTCTACTCCTTCTTCGTTTAGCGGTATATCAGATATTCCTTGAGCCTTGCTAAGATTATTCCATTCAGTAACCCCATGTCTAATAAGACCTATTGTGGTCGCCATACCTGCCCCCTTAATGACTACAATTCCCCCATCATTGCCCAAACAAATAGTACTACATATTGGAACTATACTGCCCGTTAGTTTAATGAATTGAAGGGCAAGATGACGATTAGATACAAGCCTAATCGGTAATCGGACTATGTTCTTGTCCTTTCCGGCAATCGGTACAAGTTCTTGTCCTTGGCTCGGGACAAGAACTTGTACCGATAAAATAAAAAGCCGCTAAAATAGCGACTTCAATGGGACTATGTTCTTGTCCCTCGACATTATGCTATAGCTGCAGTCCACGTTATAGTCTTTTTTT
>NZ_BCNM01000060.1 GCF_001514495.1 Paenibacillus pabuli NBRC 13638 | reverse complement strand
ATAACCATTCATTCCATTCGCCTACCACGGTGAACAGACCCACGGTCGCCATGACGGGCAGCGATAAGGGCATCATCACTCTTAGATACACTTTCCAGTGCCCGGCACCGTCGATAAAAGCAGCTTCTTCCAGCTCTTTCGGCAATGCCTTGAAAAAATTCATAATCAGGATGATGTTAAAGACATTGACCATCGTCGGCAGGATCAGCGCCCATATCGAGTTATACAGACCGATTTTGGTCACTACCAGATACGTCGGGATCATCCCCCCGTTGAACAGCAAGGCTACAATAAAAAATCCGACAAACCATTTGTAGCCCGCAATCCCGTTTCGTCCTCCGCCTTTGGAGAGCACATAGGCTGCCATACTGGTCACCAGCAGTCCCAGCGTGACACTTAACAAGGTCCGCTCCACCGAGATCCAGAGGGAACGAAGTAACTGGGTATCTTCCAGTGCCTTGCTGTAGGAACCCAAGTTCAAACCAATCGGCCAGAACGTCACTTTATTGGCGGATACGGCTGCACTGGAACTTAAAGATACAGACAACACATGCAGAAAGGGCAGGATGCACATCACGGCCAGCATGATCATGACCAGATTGTTGATGAGTTGAAATGTACTGAATTTGGCTGTTGTACGCATAGGTCCACTCCTTAGAAAATCTTGTATCCTGCAACTTTGTAAGCGATCCGGTATCCCACTAGAATCAGGATCAGGCCCACCACAGACTTGAATAATCCGATGGCTGTACCGAAACTGTAGTTCCCACCGATCAAGCCAATGCGGTACACAAAGGTATCGATGATATCGCCGCTTTCGTAGACCAGCGGATTGTACAAGTTGAAGATCTGGTCAAAGCCTGCATTGAGCACGCCGCCCAGAGAGATCGTCAGCATGACACAGATGG
>NZ_BCNM01000059.1 GCF_001514495.1 Paenibacillus pabuli NBRC 13638 | reverse complement strand
GATTGAATCGGCGAGTACTTCATCCTCCACTTGAGCAAGATCGGTACCTTTCGGGAAAAACTCTCGAAGCAAGCCATTCGCATTCTCATTGGAACCACGTTGCCAAGACGAATATGGATCAGCAAAATAAACGTGCAGGTCATGGTTTGTTTCCAGATTGGCATAGCATGCAAACTCCTTTCCCCGGTCTGCCGTGGCTGTGAGGAAAGTACCTGTTGGATACTGTGAGATGGCTACACCAAGCGCAATTTCCATAGACAAAGCGGTGCGATCAGGCATGAGAATGGCGGTATACAGACGGGTTTTGCGTTCAATGAGCGTGGCTACGCATCCTTTACTTTTCCCACGACCCGATACGACGGTATCCAGTTCCCAGTGCCCAAACGTTTCACGGGAACGAACCTCTTTGGGGCGATCCGAAATTGATTTGCCTATAGCGAATTTACCGCGATTTTCTGTGGGTTTCTGGCGCTTCCCTTTGTGCCGAAGGACCTGTAACGTGCCTCGAACCAGACGCCCAGCGTAGAGCCAGCGATAGATGGTTTTAAAGGAGACCGACGGCAGGCCTTGGAAGCGGAAACGTTCCGTGATTTGCTCCGGAGACCACGTTGCCTGTAGTTTCTCCTCCAAGGAAATAGCGATGGCTTCGGACCATTTACCAGGTGAGATAGAAGCTTTACGACGCTCCTCATAAGCGCTCTGAGCCTGCTCTGCATGATAGGGTTGCGATGAAGTAGCACGTTCCAATTCACGACAAATCGTCGAAGGATGTCTTCCTAGTTCCTTTGCGATGGCTCTTGAACTTTGACCCTGTCGATGGAGGATTTCTAGCTTGCTGCGCTCAATTATGCTAAGATGTGTGTAGCTCATGGTGGATTTCTCCTTGTGTGAATGTGGTGTAGGAACCTTCATTCTACACGAATCCGGCCATGGGCCCTTTTTTATTTATTTCCAGTAGGTGTCGCACTTCATATTACAATCCGTC
>NZ_BCNM01000058.1 GCF_001514495.1 Paenibacillus pabuli NBRC 13638 | reverse complement strand
AAAAACCAGCTAATGTTTGTCAAGCGTTTCAGGTTGGCTGAGTTTTCTTTTCGTGTTATACTTTTTCCGACCAACACGAATAACCTCCACGGCTATGGAGGTTTTGGTTAAATATGGATTACACTTGGTAGGGCTTGCCCTTCTGCAAGATGGCATAAATGTGATGCAACAGCTTGTTTGCGCAGGCGATCACGACCACCTTGTAGGGCTTGCCCTCTTTTCTTTTTTTCTCGTAGTACGAATGGATTCTTGCATTTGCACTCTTCCGTATACCGCATTGCACAGCTAGATATAAAGAACGTCTAAGCCTCTTTGAGCCACGTTTCGTTATTCGTGTGCTTGTCGCCGTAAACTTCCCTGAACTAAAAATTCCAGGGTCAAGACCTGCAAACGCGACAAGTTGCTTTGCATCGCTAAACTGCCGGACATCGCCCATTTCGGCTATAATGGCTGCCGCCAGCTTTGTTCCAATCCCAGGAATACTTTTCACGAGTTCCACTTCAGGCAGACTCATCGCTACATCTTCCATTTGCTTTTCGAGTTCCTCCAGTTGCCGCATCATCGTCAACAATAAGCTGACCATGCCGAGCAGTGCCTGGCTCTGAGACGGACTACGTCGAGTTTCTCTCCAATCACCCAGCACTCCCTCCAGTTTTTTAGCTTTGTCAATCGTCCACTGCTTGGAACGCGATCTTCCTGTGCTTCCTTGAATCAATTCAATCCAATCCGCTGTACCTCCCTCTAAACAACGGGCAAGTACAGTCAATGACGTTACCGAAAATACATTCGAAAATAGCCCTTCGTACCTTGGAAACACTTGCTCGAGTAGCGCTCTGCTGTTCAGTTTCGCCTGTACAAAGATTCCTGTAACGAATTCATGCTGCCGGGTCAAATGCTGTAGTTCCGTAAACGTCTCTTCCCAAGTCCGGTGGGGCTTTACATCGCCGCGGTAGTACATCTCAGCCAGATGCCAGGCATCCGTCGCGTCCGTTTTCACTTTGCGTAACTGCGTTCCTTTAGCTCGTTTGGATTGCAACGGATTGACAATGTAGTACGTGTAGCCGCTTCGATCCAGGTACGAAACCAATGCACGGTGGTAGTGTCCTGTCGCTTCCAGAACCACTACTGGAGCGAGCCCTGTTTCGATCTGAAGCATGTCTAGCATACCCGAGAATTGTTCAAATCCACTCTTTTCATGCATGATGTCTACAGCTTTGCCAAACGGCTCATTTCGTTTCCTAAACGCCTGCACCACACTCGAACCTTTCGCTACATCTACACCGACAACAGGTTCCAACTTCCTCACTCCTTGTCTTGAATTTCGCCGGCCTTTCCACGATGGTTCCAAATCCATAGCTTCGCTTGTTATACGAGGTCCATCGCCCCTACCAGCTCAAACATGGTCTTTTGGAGGTCGTGGGAGAACAGTTTTTATTACGGGGTTGATGCCCCTAAAAGAGCCACGTTCTCCCGGCTTCCCCCATCGTAAAACGACCACAAAAAAAGGCCAACCAGTAATTACTGGCTAACCTGATAATACGAAAAAGAG
>NZ_BCNM01000056.1 GCF_001514495.1 Paenibacillus pabuli NBRC 13638 | reverse complement strand
CGCCTGCGGTTCCGGCAGTCGAACCCGCGGTGCTGCTATGTGATTGGGCCCCGCAAGACTTTGCGGCTGCGGATGTGTCCTGGAAGCAGATGGCGTTAACGGGACCGTTGGAGGCGCAGTACGGACAGGCTGTTCAGGCCATCCTGCATCATGTGCGGCAGCAGATTGCGATGCAGCGAAGCCACCGGATGGCCGTGCAGGTCGTCGTGGCGGGAGATGAACAAGGAAGACGTTTCGCCGGCCTAAGCGGGCTGCTGCGGACGGTGCGGCTGGAGCATCCAGGCTGTCTGGCACAGCTTGTCGAAGTCCAGCCAGAGACATCCACCGCACGGTTGACCGAGCAGCTGCACCAGTGTGCGCTTCATGCAGAGGAAAGCCATCTGCGTTTGGAAGCGGACGAGCTGAAGCGAGCGGGCTGGCAGGCGGTCGACGTGGACATGGATGAGAAGACGAATGGGAATGCGGCGGAGACAGAGGTCAAGACAAAGCGGAAGAGCAGCTTCCCGCTGTTGTCCCCTTGGAGGGACGGAGGCGTGTACGTCATTACAGGCGGAGCCGGTGGCCTGGGACGGATCTGGGCCAGGGAGATTGCAGCCCGTACGGAAGGCAGTACGCTGATGTTGACGGGCCGATCCCCGGTGATGTCAGAGGCGGTACAGCGAGAGATGGCGCAGCTTCCTGCCCGGGTGCTTTATGAAGCAGTGGACGTCACCGATCGGGAAGCGGTCCACGGACTGTTTGGGCGTCTCCGTCAGCAGTATGGCCAGGTGAACGGGGTGCTGCATTGTGCTGGAGAGATCCGGGACAGTCTGATACGGTACAAAACAGAAAGCGACTGGCAGGCCGTGCTGGCTCCGAAAGTAGACGGCATACGGAACCTGGAAGAAGCGATCGGGACAGAAGCGCTGGATGTACTGCTGCTGTTCTCCTCGGGTGCAGCGGTGACGGGGAATGCAGGGCAGGGTGATTATGCCGCCGCGAATGGGTATATGGATGCGTATGCCTTGAGCCGAAATGCACGGATGAACCGCGGGGAGTGTCAAGGGCGAACCTTGTCCATCAACTGGCCGCTGTGGGAAGAAGGCGGGATGCAGCTGGAGGAAGAGGGGAAGCAACGCCTGTGGAAACAGCATGGGCTGAGACCGCTGGGAACGGTGTCGGGTGTGAGGGCGTTGTATCAGGCCTGGGCGAGTGGAAGCAGTCAGGTGGCGGTGGCGGAAGGCAAGCTGTCGGTGCTGCGAAGAAGCCTGCTGGAGCGGGGAAGTTCAGGGTCCGCTCAAACGATCGGATCGGCAAATGCAGACGGGCCGGAACGGCCACTTGGCCAGACAGCAGCGACCCCAGCGCCCCAGACGGTAACACCACCCCCATCGTGGGCGCCTCCGGCGGGAGGTACGGCCCAGCAGGAGGCTGTAGCTGTGCTTACGTCGGAGGTGGCTGCCTTGCTGAATGTAGAGGAGCAGGACATGGATCCGGATATGGACTGGAGTGAATATGGTCTGGACCCGGTGCAATGGAGTGAGCTTTCCCGAACACTGCTGACAAGGCATGGATGGGATATTTCCGCAGAAACACTTTTGGAACATTTAAATATGAGTCAAACTGTCCAGCATATTACCGGTCAGATCCACCCAATGGGGAAGGAGCGAATGGACCTGCATATCAATGAAGAGAAACATCGACCCGTGCAGAAAAAAGATGCGGATTTGCGAGTAAAAACAGTTCAATTTCTGCAAGAGCGTTTAGCCCGTGTCATCGGACTTCCGAAATCAAAGATTGACGTAGATACAGCCATGGATCGATACGGCATAGATTCGTTGCTTATTATGCAGATGACTACCAATTTGGAAGAACAGTTTGGTCTCTTGCCCAAAACACTTTTTTTCGAGTATCAGACCCTTCGGGCTCTCAGCGAATACTTTCTTGAGCACCATCATGAACAACTGCGACTCATTGTAGGGGGAGAACATCCTGAGGAGTCCGTTGGTATATCTCCGACTTCGGTTGCTGTACAAAAGCCAGAAATAGAGGACGTTAAATCCAAGGGTATTTTACGCCAAAAGAGGACGTTGAGGAATCAACAAGCTGTTGATGCAAAGTCGCAGAACGCAGCACCAATGAATTCTTTGAATTCGATAAATCCAACCGAATCATCCATTCAGGTGCAAGAGCACGAGGAGAAGCAGGATATCGCCATTATTGGTGTGGCGGGAAGGTATCCGGGAGCGCGGAATATCCATGAGTTTTGGGAGAATCTACGCAGTGGAACAGACAGTATCACCGAAATCCCGCTAGAACGTTGGGATCAGGAGCAGGTGTATAATCCGGCGCCGGGTACACCGGGCAAGACTTATGGACGTTGGGGCGGATTTCTGGACGGGGTGGACGAATTCGATCCGCTATTCTTCCAGATCTCTCCCCGGGAAGCCGAGATGATGGACCCGCAGGAACGATTGTTCATGCAATGTGTGTATGAGACGCTGGAGGATGCTGGGTATACGCGGGAGAGCTTGGCGGCGGACATCGTGGGTGTGTACGTGGGTGTGATGTACGAGGAATATCAATTGTACGGGGCCGAGTCCTCGATTGCGCTTTCTGGTAATCCGGCGTCCATT
>NZ_BCNM01000055.1 GCF_001514495.1 Paenibacillus pabuli NBRC 13638 | reverse complement strand
TATGGTTAAGCTACTAAGAGCACACGGAGGATGCCTAGGCGCTAGGAGCCGATGAAGGACGTGGCGAACAACGAAACTGCCTCGGGGAGCTGTAAGCAAGCTTTGATCCGGGGGTGTCCGAATGGGGAAACCCAGCTGGGGTAATTTCCAGTTACTCACAACTGAATACATAGGTTGTGTAGAGGCATACCAGGGGAACTGAAACATCTAAGTACCCTGAGGAAGAGAAAACAATAGTGATTCCGTCAGTAGCGGCGAGCGAACGCGGAGAAGCCCAAACCAGAGAGCTTGCTCTTTGGGGTTGTGGGACGTCTCACATGGAGTTACAAAGGAACCGGTTAAGCGAAGAGGTCTGGAAAGGCCCGCCAGAGAAGGTAAAAGCCCTGTAATTGAAAGTCTGTTCCCTCCGAGACGGATCCCGAGTAGTGCGGGGCACGTGAAACCCCGTATGAATCCGGCAGGACCATCTGCCAAGGCTAAATACTTCCTAGCGACCGATAGTGAAGCAGTACCGTGAGGGAAAGGTGAAAAGCACCCCGGAAGGGGAGTGAAATAGAACCTGAAACCGTGTGCTTACAAAAAGTCAGAGCCCGTTTTAGGGGTGATGGCGTGCCTTTTGTAGAATGAACCGGCGAGTTACGTTCCCGTGCAAGGTTAAGGTGAAGAGCCGGAGCCGCAGCGAAAGCGAGTCTGAATAGGGCGATGTAGTACGTGGACGTAGACCCGAAACCGGGTGATCTACCCCTGTCCAGGGTGAAGGTGCGGTAACACGCACTGGAGGCCCGAACCCACGCACGTTGAAAAGTGCGGGGATGAGGTGGGGGTAGCGGAGAAATTCCAATCGAACTCGGAGATAGCTGGTTCTCCCCGAAATAGCTTTAGGGCTAGCCTCGGAAAACAGAGTCGTGGAGGTAGAGCACTGATTGGGTGCGGGGCCCGCAAGGGTTACCAAGCTCAGTCAAACTCCGAATGCCATAGACTTACTTCCGGGAGTCAGACAGTGAGTGCTAAGATCCATTGTCAAAAGGGAAACAGCCCAGACCATCAGCTAAGGTCCCCAAGTGTGTGTTAAGTGGGAAAGGATGTGGAGTTGCACAGACAACCAGGATGTTGGCTTAGAAGCAGCCACCATTGAAAGAGTGCGTAATAGCTCACTGGTCGAGTGACTCTGCGCCGAAAATGTAACGGGGCTAAACACACCACCGAAGCTATGGCTTGATGCTTTGCATCAGGGGTAGGGGAGCGTTGTATGTACGTTGAAGGTGTACCGTAAGGAGCGCTGGAGAGCATACAAGTGAGAATGCCGGTATGAGTAACGAAAAGATCAGTGAGAATCTGATCCGCCGAAAGCCTAAGGGTTCCTGAGGAAGGCTCGTCCGCTCAGGGTAAGTCGGGACCTAAGGCGAGGCCGAAAGGCGTAGTCGAAGGACAACAGGTCGAAATTCCTGTACCACCGTAAGCCGTTATGAGCAATGGGGGGACGCAGTAGGGTAGTGACGCGGACTGATGGATGTCCGTCTAAGCAGTGAGGCTGATGTGTAGGCAAATCCGCACATCGTAAGGCTGGACTGTGATGGGGAGCGAAAATTACAGTAGCGAAGGTCATGATCTCACACTGCCAAGAAAAGCCTCTAGCCAGGTGATGGTGCCCGTACCGCAAACCGACACAGGTAGGCGAGAAGAGTATTCTAAGGCGCGCGGAAGAACTCTCGTTAAGGAACTCGGCAAAATGACCCCGTAACTTCGGGAGAAGGGGTGCCCCGGTAGTGTGAATAGCACGAGGGGGCCGCAGTGAAAAGGCCCAAGCGACTGTTTAGCAAAAACACAGGTCTGTGCGAAGCCGTAAGGCGAAGTATACGGGCTGACGCCTGCCCGGTGCTGGAAGGTTAAGGGGAGCGGTTAGGGAGCAATCCCGAAGCTGTGAACCGAAGCCCCAGTAAACGGCGGCCGTAACTATAACGGTCCTAAGGTAGCGAAATTCCTTGTCAGGTAAATTCTGACCCGCACGAATGGCGTAACGACTTGGGCGCTGTCTCAACGAGAGATCCGGTGAAATTTTAATACCTGTGAAGATGCAGGTTACCCGCGACAAGACGGAAAGACCCCATGGAGCTTTACTGCAGCTTGATATTGAATTTGGGTACGATCTGTACAGGATAGGTGGGAGCCTTTGAAGCGTGAGCGCCAGCTTGCGTGGAGGCACCGTTGGGATACCACCCTGATCGTATCTAGGTTCTAACCTGGTACCGTAATCCGGTGCGGGGACAGTGTCAGGTGGGCAGTTTGACTGGGGCGGTCGCCTCCTAAAGAGTAACGGAGGCGCCCAAAGGTTCCCTCAGAATGGTTGGAAATCATTCGAAGAGTGCAAAGGCATAAGGGAGCTTGACTGCGAGACCTACAAGTCGAGCAGGGACGAAAGTCGGGCTTAGTGATCCGGTGGTACCGCATGGAAGGGCCATCGCTCAACGGATAAAAGCTACCCTGGGGATAACAGGCTTATCTCCCCCAAGAGTCCACATCGACGGGGAGGTTTGGCACCTCGATGTCGGCTCATCGCATCCTGGGGCTGAAGTAGGTCCCAAGGGTTGGGCTGTTCGCCCATTAAAGCGGTACGCGAGCTGGGTTCAGAACGTCGTGAGACAGTTCGGTCCCTATCTGTCGTGGGCGTAGGAAATTTGAGAGGAGCTGTCCTTAGTACGAGAGGACCGGGATGGACGTACCGCTGGTGTACCAGTTGTTCCGCCAGGAGCACCGCTGGGTAGCTATGTACGGAAGGGATAAGCGCTGAAAGCATCTAAGCGTGAAGCCCCCCTCAAGATGAGATTTCCCAGTATGTAAGACCCCTTGAAGACGACGAGGTAGATAGGCTGGGGGTGGAAGTGCAGCAATGCATGGAGCTGACCAGTACTAATCGGTCGAGGGCTTATCCAATATGCACGTTCTAATCGC
>NZ_BCNM01000054.1 GCF_001514495.1 Paenibacillus pabuli NBRC 13638 | reverse complement strand
AACATTCGTCTTGGATCCGGCATTCGCCGGACACCCAGCATGCGCTGGGTCGTGGATACAGGAACGTTATACGCAACCCTTGCTAGAGTAAATAAAAGGAAAGAGGTACAAAATGAAGCGATCCCATGATGCCTCAGGAATTATCATTATTGATGAGCATAATAGAGTGCTATTGGTTCATCAAACATATGGAAAGAAACAATGGTCTGTACCAGGCGGAGTAGTAGAAGAAGGTGAATCAGTGTGGGATGGTGCAAGAAGAGAACTGAAGGAAGAAGTCAATATTGAAGTCAATGAAATGGATTTATCAGGTATCTATTTTATGTCTCATCGGAATGGATACATTTATACGTTTAAGTCAGATGGATATGTTGGTCGCATAGAAGTTGATAATAAAGAAATAGATGAATATGGATTTTTTGATATGGATAATTTACCAAGACCGATTTCAAATTTTACAGTAGAAAGATTGATAGATGCAGTAACGAACAATAAAACCGTATTTAAAGATCAACACATTGATAATTACCTCGTAATAGAATGAATAAAGAACAATATGATAATCACTTAAGAGGGTAAGGGCAGCGTATACACCATATTCAAGCTTCAGTCCATCCGGCCCTCGGTCCGGCAGAAGTACGATGTTATTCGCAGAGGCATCTCAGTAGCGGGGAAGCATATTCAGCCCGACACATCCGGACCACCTAACCGCATCGCGGCCGCCCTTCGGGTGGTGGGACGTCGTGAACACATCAACGTTAGCTGGAATTCCTTAAATCGCTATAAAAGATTAAGTAGGTGGTATTCAAGATGTCTTATATGAAACCAGTAATTCGAGAACCTTATTACGATAAACCAATATGGATTGAAAATGAAGTGACTCGAAAGGAGTTCACTTTTTTATCCTCGAATAGTAGTGAAGCTGAAGTAGAATTGTTTTTATTGCATTTATTTGGATATAACAGAATTGATGCCTCAATTTCTTTTGAAGAATCTTTTAAAGAGCTATTAAAGAAAGATGAAGTAGCGATATTAGGTGGGGTTGCTTTTTTACAGGATGATGAGACATTTATCATGCCTAGCTGCTGTTGTGGACTTGAAGAAATACAATCAATAGATTATTCAATTAAAGCTAAACAAAGTCCATGGCTTGGACATGACCCATCGCCTGGAATTCAGTATTTTGATGATTATGCCTTAGTGTGGTCAGATGATCCGGAAACACTTAAGGGAGAACTATTAAGCATTAAGTTTACCAGTAATGAACTGGTAGAAAGCCTAGAGAAATGCAAAAAGGACTTATTAGGATTTATAGAAGAACCATTATATAAATGGATTAAGGAAAGAGATGTAGAAATAGCAAATCGAATGAGTCAAAAAATGCTTCACTGGTTTTTGAAAGACGAATATTTATGAATGCATTTCAGGAAGTCAGGAACTTCAGCTAACATTATACAAAGACGGTATAGGAAATCAATGAAATCAATGAAAACAAAGCCTAACAGCTGATCCGCAATCGAAGCTATAGTATAAGTTGTAAGCAATATTTCAAAAAAGAGAGGTGAACGTAAAAATGAAAAGAGAACTTTTGGATAAGGCCATTCAACTTCGTGAAGAAGGGCGAGCTAAACAGGATCAATCTATACTTGCAGAAGTGCGTAAAATGCTTTTGGATTTGGTTTTCACTTACCCGGACGATGCTGAGGTCAACTTTCAGACTGGTGTTGCTCATGACAATTCAGGATTAGGAAAAGAAGCGATTCCATTTTATGTTCGAGCCATTGAACAAGGACTATCTGGACCGGATCTTGAAAGAGCCCTGCTTGGTCTAGGAAGCACATATCGATATTTAGGATTTTATCAGGAGGCAGAGGAAACATTACGTCGAGGTGTAAGAGAATTCCCTAATCATAGAGGTCTTCAAGTCTTTCTAGCTCTGTCTCTTTATAATATGGGAAAATACAAAGAATCGACAGAGATCCTTTTAACTAATTTGCTAGAAACAACTGCCGATGAAAAACTTCAGTATTTTAGTAGACCGATCAAGTACTATGCACAACATCTTGATGAAACCTGGGGATGATAATGCTAATCTGGTAGATTCATAAGTTTACAGACATAGGCTATATGATAGAGAAATCAAAGCTTAATGTGCGTTAGTTGTTTGGTCGACCAGAGGTCTTTTGAAAGAGTGGTATCGGGCATGTAACCTTGTGCTGGCTAAGTCTTTAATCCATCGCTGGATGGCTTAAGTCAGTGAAGGTTCGTGGATTGTTCGAAGAAGGTGGTGACTTCCTATAACATAATATTCACGCTGCAGGCATATGCCCTGGGCCCGTAATTCGCCGGACACCCGACATACGTCGGGTCATGAATACAGAAACGTTATATGATAGAAATAATGGACAACAAATAGAACTTAAGAAAAGTATAATAAAGTAGATAAGAACGCTTGTACGTGGATGTAAAACAAAGGTAAAATATAGATACAATTGAATCTTAGGTGGGCATGGTTTCCCTTCGAAAGGAGGTGAGATCATGGAAGTGAAAGATGCAATGACTCAGATGTTATTATTTGAAACATTCATTCTTGCACTTTTAACATACATCAATAACAACAAGAGAAAGTAAAAACCCACCCCAAGGTTAACGGCCAAAGGTGGGTTTTTGTCCTGACTTGACTTTAGAAGGGATAGACCATCCAAGCCAATTGTACTGACCAAGTGTTGACGCACTTGGTCTTTCTTTAAGGTTATGATAACACATGAGAAAAGATGATTCAAAGCTAAAATAGAGGCATTTCAGCAGACAACCCCCTCCGTGGTTCATGAATACAGGAACGTTATAGGAAATCAGCGCAAGAAAAAACTATTTTCAGGAGGAGTCGTTCCAATGAATAGCATTTTTGAACAAAATCACACAAATGAAATTATTGTACGCATCAAAAAATTACGTCCAGATTCACAACCTCGTTGGGGTAAAATGAATGTCGCGCAAATGTTAGCTCATTGCTCAGCTTTTCAGGAAATAGCGATGGGGAACTCTTCTTCTTCAAGAAGTTGGCTGGGGTTAGTTATAGGAAAGTTTGTGAAACCCATGGTCTATAACGATAAGCCACTTCCAAAGAATATGTCCACGATTCCAAATATCATGATTGTAGATGAAAGAGAATTTGATGTGGAAAAAGAAACATTAATACAAAAAATAATTGTGTTTCAAAATAATGGACCCAAGAAATGTACAACCCAACCACATCCTTTTTTCGGCAAACTTTCTCCTGAAGAATGGGGCAAGTGCATATATAAACATCTAGACCATCATTTAAAACAGTTTGGCGTATAGTTAATGGAAAATGATGATGTAGTTTCCGGGACACATCCGCACCGACTAACCGCATCGCGGCCGGCTGCTACGCAGCCTTAAGTTGGTGGGACGTCGTGAATACCAGAACGTTATCAGAAATTATTGCAATTTATAAAAAAAGGAGTCTCTTAAATGATTAATATTCAAGATATTCTGCCTCATAGGTATCCATTTTTGTTAATTGATAAAGTACTTGAAGTCGAAAAAAACAAATGGGCTAAGGGGTATAAAAATGTTTCAAGTAATGAGTGGTATATGAATGAACGGAATGCTGTTATTCCTAGTACATTGATAG
>NZ_BCNM01000053.1 GCF_001514495.1 Paenibacillus pabuli NBRC 13638 | reverse complement strand
AAATGGAAAAATAGATCGGAAATCATTACCGGTGATCACGCACATTCAAATCAATGAATCTTACGTACCGCCTCGTGATCTACAGGAGTTGAAAATGACACAAATATGGGAAAGAGTTTTGAAAATCCACCCGATTAGTGTTACAAGTAACTTTTTCTCGATAGGTGGCCATTCATTAAAAGCTATTCAATTATTGCATGAAATTAACGAGGAATTTGGAACGGAGCTACTCCTTGCTACCCTATTGAAAGAGCCAACAATTGCTAGTATTTGTGTACAGTTGGGTAGGAATAAACAAGCCTTGTCTTCTTCCTGCCTTATTCAACTTCAAGAAGGTCATCATTCATCAAGTCCATTAATTTTAATTCATCCACAGGGGGGAGGAATTCTTCATTATTTCCATTTGGTCAATTCATTGGGAACATCTGAGTGTATCTATGGAATTCAAGCCCCTGGCTATGAATCGGATGAAGAGCCGTTAAGCAGTATAGAAGAAATGGCACAACTCTATGTTACGGAGGTCAAAAGAAGAATTCCTATTGGTCCATATAGACTTATCGGTTGGTCCTTCGGTGGAATGGTCGCTTATGAGATGACACGGATATTTGAAATGATGGGTGAGAAAGTCGATTTTGTCGGTTTGTTTGATGTGCAACCATTAGATCAATCTATGAATATTTATGATGAATTTACAGAGCAAGATGCGATTATGTATTTCGCCACTTTATTTGACTTAGATCCCCTTCAATTCGAAGAAGTGGATAGTGAGACCGCTCTGAATTTACTGCTGGATGAGGCAAGAAAACGTGAGGATTGGCCGGCAGGGATGAGCCCGAAAGAATTAAAACGAAAGATGAATGTTTTGGTGGCTGCCGGGCACGCAATGAGAAATTACAGATATGGCAACCCTATTAATTCAGATTTGCAGTTGTTTTATGTACAAAAGGTATCTAAACATCTTCATAAGCTGATTAATCCAAGTCAATGGAAGCACCGAACCAAAGGCAGATTAAGCACATTCCTTGTGCCCGGCGATCATAACACCATGGCTTTACCACCTCACGTAGACGAGTTGGCTCAGATCATCAAAACCTATTGGAATGAATACTCTTCAGAGAGTGGGAGGGAGTCTATTGATATCGGATCTTCAAAATAATGTAGTATCAAATGAAAACACAGGAATAGGCATGGCTTATGGTACTTTTGGAGAGTTATTACAAGGAATGATGGTGGAAAGTAACCTTGATTTTTTGGTTACTTTCCCTATCCAAAATTTCACCAAAGTCATATTTTGCCCGGATTCTACCCTACATGTAAGTGTCATTCCTGAGTTCAAACAAAAATCTGCTAGACTGGCAGCTGAAATCCTAAAAATATTTCAGTTGCCACCAGGCGGTACAATTTGCATTGAAAGTGATTTGCCAGTGGGAAAAGGATTAGCGAGCTCATCTGCAGATCTGGTTGCTACGGCAAGATCCATCGAATCATATTATGGAATAACGGTTCCCTTACAGTTGTTACAGAAGGTAATGAAAGAAATTGAACCTAGTGATGGAGTTATGTACCCAGAGGTCGTGGCATTCTATCATAGGGAGGTTGAATTATTTGAAAGATTAGGTGTTCTTCCAAGACTTACTGTTCTTGCCATAGACGAGGGTGGTGAGATCGATACGATCCAATATAATCGTAATAAAAAGGAATTCACGCTCGATGAGCGAACCCAATACACGAACTTAATGATGCAGTTAAAGTATGCTTTCTGCAATCAAGATGTGTATTCTATCGGTCAGGTAGCTACTAGAAGTGCCCTTTTAAATCAAGATCGATTAAAAAAACACACTATCTCACACTTACTTGAGCTTTCGGATAACTATAACGCGTTGGGCATTATCATAGCCCATAGTGGTACGTATATTGGTATCTTACTTTCAGATGATGAGATTGATTATGCAGAGAAATTAGAAGCGATCCACGTAGCTCTGAGGAAGGCTTATGGTGAGGTCAAGATATTTCATTCCGTTTCGACAAAAAGTAATGTGATGAACAATTAAGCATTCTTTAACCCCAAGTAGAGATGATCTGAATCAGGAGAGGACGATGAATTTGGGTACAATCAAGTTTTTGTTGCCCTTGAAAAACAAGCGATTTTCCTTATTGTTTTCAGGGCAATTGATGTCTGACTGCGGTAACTGGCTTGACTACATTGCCATATATACATTACTGGTGTATACATGGCAACTTGGTCCCGATGCGGTGGCAGCACAAGTTGTTGCCGCAGGTGTTCCTTGGATATTTCTCGGACCATTAATAAGTGTATGGGTAGACCGTCTACCTACTAAAATGACCCTTGTTGTATCAGATATACTTCGGGCAATCATCGTATTTTGTTTGTTTTTTACAAATTCACTTTGGTTATTGTTAATGCTCGTTTTTTTGAAGAACTCTATTGCCACAGCCTTTGAACCTGCAAGAATGAAAACAATTAAAAATATTATCCCTCATGAAGAACTTTCACAAGCGATTTCACTTAGTCAGACTTCCGTTTATTTAATGAAAATTATTGCTCCTAT
Organism: Paenibacillus pabuli NBRC 13638; assembly: GCF_001514495.1. Lineage (GTDB taxonomy): Bacteria > Bacillota > Bacilli > Paenibacillales > Paenibacillaceae > Paenibacillus > Paenibacillus pabuli. Next base: position 1,490 of record NZ_BCNM01000053.1, on the reverse strand, counting down.
TGTTGGTGGGGTTATTGCTACTCATACTTCTTCGTCATTTATCTTTCTAATTGAAGGAGTTCTCTTTCTCATCTCTTCCATATTACTTTCCTTTATACCGAATGATTTGAATCGAGCGCAGCCTATCGAGAAACCTAAGTTTTGGAAAGAGTTAACGGGCGGAATCAAACATCTAAAAACGACGTCTACACTTTTAATGGCAGTGATTATGGTATCGGTTTCCTTATTCTTAATCTTTCTTTTTGAAGGCTTATTTGTATTGTGGGCCAAGGAACAAAACTTGTCAGAGCAGGCTTATGGCATGCTCATAAGTGCCATTGGATTTGGTAGTCTCGTGGGGGTACTAGGTGGTGGAAGTTGGGACAGGTGGAAAAATAATCCACTATCTAGTATAAGTAGTGCTGTTTTCATTTCTGGAATATTAGTTACTGTACTTGGATTAGGCGGCGTGTTGGGTCTTCAGCTTCCAACTCTTGTCTGGAGTGCCATGGCATTCTGTGCAGGTGTTTGTGCTGCATTTACGACCGTGCCTTTCGGATATATATTACAGACGGAGACTCCTACCCATTTGATTGGAAGGGTTACGGGAAGCTCTAATGCACTTCAAAATGTATCTACATTTTTGGCTCCGTTGCTGGGCGCATCTTTGGCCGCAGCATTCTCAACTAACTTTGTTTTTTTAGGAGCTGGAGTTGGTCTGGTACTTCTTGGAGGGATTGCGACCACAGTTATACTTACCAATAAATCTATCGATTCATCGAATATAGACCAGAAACAGGAAAGTTATTAAGAACGAAAAGTACACCTATTTAAAAATTCATCAAACTTGAGGGTGATTGAATTGAGAGGTACAAACATGGATACATCCAAAACTTCTTTGCTTGAAAATCAAGTCAATGTGTATGAGAACTTCCTGACTAGAACCAGACGGATCCCTTTAAAGAAAACGATGTTGGATGATTTAAAAGTGGCTTGCCAACAGGCAAAAGTAACAGAACATGATATTTTGAATCTAACGTTTTATTTGCTATTACATAAATACAACTTGAATAAAGAGGTTCCGATCTATTCTGTAACAGAAAGGGAGCTGGAGGCAGTGAGTATTCGTTATGCCGACAGTGATTCTTTTTATGACATCATAAGCGGGTTTTCAGACGGGAATGTATACAGACAGATTGTGAATTTCACTCAATTGAGTAACCACAACCATAATTATTTTATACTTCGAGAGGAAGAAATCAAGGAGCGAATTGAGTATTTTTTTGCACCAAATATCTCTTATGATATGGTAATGATTTATCAATTACAGGGTGAGGATTTAAGCTGTGCTCTCCTGTGTGACAAACAAACGAAGAATAGTTTGCTTTTTATCAACCAGATGTTATCACACTTTGAACTGTTGTTAGAAAACCTGATGGGCAACATACATATGCCTGTTGGGAGAATCGACATATTGGATAAGAAGGAACGCAATCAACAGTTGTATCATT
>NZ_BCNM01000052.1 GCF_001514495.1 Paenibacillus pabuli NBRC 13638 | reverse complement strand
ACTTCCCTGCTTTTGTGAATTTCTAAGAGGTACTCTCGACACGATTGAACTAATTTGCCCGTTAGCTTAATAAAAAGAGCAGGATACCGAAGTACCTGCTCTTTTTATGTTTATTATTACACTATCGTTTGCCGTTAGCTTAATGGCTTGTAGTTACTCATTACAGTTTCTAACCTCTTCCGAGGAACTTAACTCGAAGAGGAGCCCACCTGAGTAAGTATACCCGTCCCTATCCAATTCCCCAGGTAATCGATAATTTTCGACGTAAACTTTTGATCTTATACACAAATTATTGTTTGTCAAATAAGACCTCTGCGGTTAGTTGAATGTGTGCTCTAAAGATCTGTGCAGCACGTTCACCATCGCGGCTAAGAACGGCATCTGTTAATGCCTTATGTTCAGCGAGTCCATCGCGAACTTGCTGTTGCGGGGGTGAACAATGTCGATAAAATTCGCTCAAATCCCAAAGGTTGCTGCAGATATCCAAGAGAACTGGATTAGGGCATGCGGCAATAAGCTCGTAATGAAATTGACGATGAATCTCAGACCATTCTTCGCGGACGACAAGCTTTTCATTCACTTCCTTGTACTCAGCCGTTTGCGATAGCTTGTGATGCACCGCAATTACATTAGATTCCCATGTAAGATCACCATAAGCGATGGATAGGCGTAAAGCTTCGGATTCATTGATTAACCTCGCTTGTATGATGTTGTTCAGTTCTTCTTCCGACGCCGTCTTTACTGAAAATCCGTGGTTAGGATTTTGCTGTACCAGACCCTGAGTCGCCAATCGCGTCAACGCTTCGCGAACAACGGCAACTGAGACTTCGAAACCTTTAGCTAATTCCGAAACTTTTAATGGAGAGCCTGGTTCATATTGTCCAGTCAAAATATCGGATTGTAGTTTCTTCCTGACATTCTCGCTTAAGGTGGACGAACCATTCCTTTTGGCCATGAAGCAGCACCTTCCTTCATGCACATTATAATTATACGTAATTGTATTTAGATAGTTTACACCGATTTCATTAAAAAACAAACATCAAATTCGATAATAAATAATTAAAACGATTATAGTTTACAGAATCGATTGTTTAATGTATTATCGAAAATGAAAATAAAAGGAGGTAATATACAATGAACAACAATCCATTTTCCAAATTGCCAGAAGTAGCAGTCTTTCAGTTGGAGAGTAATGACATTGCGGAGGGACATCCTCTACCGGCCCAGCATTATTCGGAGATGTCAACTCTAAAGGGAAGTAAAGATCTCTCACCCCATTTGAAGTGGTCGGGTGCACCCGAAGGGACAAAGAGTTTTGTCGTAACTGCATATGATCCGGACGCCCCAACTGGATCGGGGTTGTGGCACTGGGCAGTTATTAATATCCCTGCCAGCGTTACCGAGCTACCCACAGGCGCAGGCGACGAGCATTCCAGCGGTTTGCCTCAAGGCTCCCTGCAACTACCGAATGATTTGAGACTCGAACGCTTTATCGGTGCGGCGCCTCCAGCGGGACACGGTCCTCACCGATATTATTTTGTTGTTCATGCACTGGACGTCGAAAATATCAGTGTCGCCCCTAATTCCACGCCAGCTCTCCTTGGATTCACCATGCTGAGTCATACGTTGGGCAGAGCAGTTCTCATGGCAACAGGGGAAATCAAGTAAACCAAGAGGGTGAAGCATAGGAGAGAATGATATGAGAAATTCCGAGTATCTTATGCGTGTATGCACTTTCTTTTGCACACCACAAGGTTTGAAAAGCACGGTACTCCATGCAATGCGGAGTCGAGTACGGAGGAAGTGGTGAGACTGAACGAACAGCCGCATCATCATGTATGCCCCATTTGCCAGCAGCCAATTATAATTTTGAAACATACCATCATTTGCGGCTGTGGGAGCAAGATTAAATTTAAAATATATCCAGAAAAACTGAAAAGTCCTCATAATTGAGGACTTTTCAGTAAATTAGCGTTGAGCATCTCTGCCAGCGAAGGTTCTATTAGCTTGTCCGCTTAATCAGGTGAAACATTTTATCATCAAATGAATACAGGCTCGTTATTTCATCAATACCGTTTTATCCTATAGAAATGAGGCATTCCAATGCAAACCAATCATAGCGTTCAAAAAAATAAAGGAGAGTTATTACTTGGTTTACTTGTCTTTACACTCATAATATCCGTCATGAATGCAACCATGTTTAATATTGTACTCCCTAATATCAGTAAACAATTTCAAATTTCTTCATCGCAAGCGAGTTGGATCATCACAGGCTATATGATTGTGTACGCAATTGGCTCGGTAACTTACGGTAAATTGACAGACCAATACAGCTTGAAGAATTTGTTGACGTTTGGTCTGCTACTTTTTGCAATTGGGTCTGTCATCGGCTTAGTGGCTAGTGAATATTGGATGGTCATTGTGGGGCGAATTGTACAGGCAGCTGGAGCATCGGTCATTCCGGCGATTTCTATGATTGTACCGGTTCGTTACTTTACATCTGAAAGGCGCGGTCGTGCATTAGGTACCGTTGCCATCGGATTTTCACTTGGTTTGGCCATTGGTCCGATCATTGCCGGCGTGGTAAGCAGTACATGGAACTGGCGGGTACTATTTGTAATCTCGCTTTTATCCTTACTTACGTTGCCGATGTATCGGAAATATTTAGATGATGAAAAGGGAGCTGCCAGAAAAATGGATTATGTTGGCGGAGTACTTCTGGCCGGCACCGTAGCCATTTTGTTACTGGCTTTAACAAAAGGAAGTGTTTGGCTTGCCTTAGGGGGGACTCTTACTTTCATTTTTTTCGTACTACGTATACGCTATACTCCAAACCCATTCATAAACCCGGCCATATTTCGAAACAGACCGTTTTCATTCGGTCTAATTATTACTTTCGTCATGATCGGGATTGGCTTTGCCTTTCCATTCATTACACCTCAGCTACTTTCTGCTGTTAACCACTTGTCACCGGTTTTCATCGGAATAGTTATGTTGCCGTCATCTTTAATGGCCGCGCTTTTGGGTCGACGAGGTGGTAAATTAGCAGATGAAAAGGGAGATCGTTTCCTTGTGTTTACTGCAGCTGCACTTCTTATTATCGGTTTCATCTCTATGTCTTCAGTCGTTGGTATGTCGCCAGTATTTATTGCGATCTTTCTCATTTTTGGTATTCTTGGTCAATCGTTCATGCAAATTGCAATGTCAAACACTGTTTCACGTACACTCTCAAAAGAGAATATTGGCGTAGGGATGGGATTATTCTCGATGGTCACTTTTATTGCTACGGCTACATCAACAGCTGTTATCGGCAAGATACTAGATCTGGGCACATCGACCATTCACTTAAATCCGATACCACAAAATAGTGCGACTTTCGTATATAGCAATGTTTTCCTGACACTTCCCATTCTTATCGTTTTCGTAGCTGCATTATATTATGTCCAATTTGGGCGTACAGGTAAAATGGCTAAGGACGAAAAGATATATAGTGAACCAGTTACTTAGTAACGGTAATATAGAATGCTAGGTCAAATCGGGTTAGATAACATCGAAAATTAAAATCTAGCCGGCTTAATCAAAAAAATCTGGATGCCAGTTCATTTAAAGTTAATAAGAGACCTTCTTCTAGCTGAGAATATATAACTCTCAGGTTTTATGCTGTTCATGAGAATCATACTTATTACGCGAACCTCTTTAGATCGTTATTGATCAGTAATCTGAACAAGTTCTTGTCCTCTGACTCGGGACAAGAACTTGCACCTATTAAATAAATATGCTGCGACATAGCAACTTTCAATGGGACCAGATTGATATGGGCGATCATATTTAACCCTCGACAACTCCTCATTCTTTAAATGATAATACTTTATGGACTGTTCCGTATCGACGGATCTGCTTTCTGCATGATATCGAAGTGAATCTGACCAATGAAGGTTATTAGCTTGGACCATAAACCTGCCTTTGGCGTTTCGGCATTTCTTTAAAAAGTAGATGTCGGGTTGATTCTTTCTTCTACGATAAGCGTTCCTGCCTTTAGCTTAATAAAAAGAGGATGATACCGAAGTACCTGCTCATTAATGTGTATTCCCCTAACGCTTCCCGTTAATTTAATACACGATCCCTCGTACAACTAAACACGCCTATGAACCTTAACATTAAATTCTGTCATGGACGAAGTAACATACTCCATATAATTCACAGAGCCGTTAAAGTTCAAATAAGCCTCATAACGCATG
>NZ_BCNM01000051.1 GCF_001514495.1 Paenibacillus pabuli NBRC 13638 | reverse complement strand
CGTTTGCTCACGGCCAAATATCTGAGCCGAATGGATGACCTGACGAAACAGGCGAAGGACACGGCTCCGCGTCCAGTGCTGCGCTACGAGTATGATGCAGAAGGCCGAACACTGGCCCGCACGGATGCTGGCGGAACGCGCGTTGAATACGTCCATGATCCGGTGGGGCGGGTTGTTTCCATTCGGCAAGGGGAGAAAGATCTGGCTCAGTACACCTATGCAACAGGCAACCGAATCGCGTCTATGCTATACGGAAACGGTGTGCAGACCGCATATGAATATACGCCGGAAGGACAGGTATCACGGCTCCACACCTGTGCGGCGGATGGCATCGTATTGCTAGACAACAGATATGCGTATGACCGGAGCGGGAACACGATCGGCTGTTATGGAACGGAAGATCGCGCAGAGTATCGTTACGATGCACTGGATCGATTGGTTGAAGCCCGGTATGCCGGATATGGCACGGAGCAACTGGCCTATGACGCCGCAGGCAACCGAATTTCTCGTGTCTGGAACGGACAACGGACAAGCTATACGTATGATACAAGGAACCGTCTGCTCAGCCTGATTGAGGAAGCATTGCAGGAGGGGAACGGGGAGCAAGGTAGATCGAATGAGCATGCAAGCGTGAAAAACATCCGTTATGCTTACGATGCGCAAGGCAATCTGATTCAGGAGCATTAAGGGGATCGGGCGATAAACTACACTTATGATGCATTCAACCGGGCGATTCGAGTCGAGCAAGCAGAGGGCGGTGTGGTACAGCACGGTTATGATCCGGAAGGTTTGCGCAGTAGGCTGGATACGAACGGAACTGTACGCCATTTCATACATGACGGCTGGCGTGTCGTCAATGAGTTGGACGAAACGGAGCGGGTGCTGGCATCCTATATCCGTGGTCATGAATGGCTAACGCAACTGGACGATCAGGGCGATGTGGCTTATTATGTAAATAATATCCACGGTGACGTAACCCACTTGACGTGACAACAAGGCCAGATCCTGAACTCGTACACCTATGATGCCTTCGGGAACATGCTATCCTCGAGAGAACAGCGTGTGAATCCGTTCCGTTATGCGGGAGAAGTGCAATATGTGCTGACGGGACCTTACTATCTGCAGTGTCGATAATGGCTATTATCATATAACCGTGTACAGTAGCTTACTTGAATCTAAGATTAGGGGGATGATAAAAAGATATATTTATATTTTAACAAGTTAGTTTTTGTCTCCAAAAATTCTATACTACGGAGTGCCAACATTTGAATAAAGAATACAAAACAGGAAACCGATGAATAACTTAGAAGGTTATTCAGTGACTTCGATGACAAATAACGATTACATATAGCATCATAGAGAAACGACAGGGAGTGAATAAATGGAATTTGAGTTTCATATCACAGTGAATGATTTAACGTTTGAAGAGAAGGAAAGTTTTATTGAACTGTGTCGGGTGGAGCAAGTTAAACCGGTTATGATCGTGCTGGATCAGGGTGAATACATCCATCAGCCGATGATTACAGGCTTAATACATAGTACTGATTTTGATGAAGTGAACAGCATTATTAAACAGATGGTCACAAGGTTCCAAGATAACGACTTTACAGTTGTACGAATAAAGGTAGAGGTTCCGGCGAAGGAAGAGAAGTATTTTCATCAGCGAATGGTTGCGCATTCCACCCCGTATTTTGAATGGCATGGCAAAGTACAGGTGGATGATGTAGAAAGATTAAAGGAGCTATGTGAAGGTGATGGTGGGCATATTTCAAGGAACTCGCTGAATGCGAATGGGAAAATTAGATTTGTTACGGTCAGAGAATATAATAGTTCTGAAAAATTCTACAGCAGAGTAGAGAAGATACATCATATCTTACAACAGAACAAGATCGAACTATTAAAACAGCAATATGAACTGTGCATCTACGACAGCCGGGAAGAACTGGATCGTGGATGGATCTAACCGAATGTTAAGTACGATGAATAGAGGAGGAGAACGGGTGTCTGGAAAAAACGTACAATTACATAGCTTGAATGAGGATGAGAGGTTCATTGTTGTGTTGGAAGCTCTATTAAAGCGCGCCTCTCTGGTAAATAGTCCATTTGTATTAAAGGGAAGTTTGCTAACAAGACAGTATTTGGAGAATCCCAATGTTCGTTATGTTGATGACATCGATTTTTTGTATGTAGGTCGAATTGAGACTGAGGATCAGGCCAATGAAATATTTACAGACTGGATGATCCGGGTGACGGAGACGGATCTGAATGACGGTATCGTATTCCGAAGCTTTAGTGAGAATGCCTTCTGGCGCAGAATAGACTACGCGATGGCGGATGATTTTCCAACAGTGAACACGGAGCTTGCCTTCTATATTGATAGTGAACCAAGGAACGAAAATGAGTATCAGGATGAACTGCATCTTGATATATCCTTTAACCTCGAATTGGACGAGAAGTCTATTCAGCTATCGTATCAACCCATGGTTGGTGAAGCTTTCGTCGTTCCTCACACCGTGCCACTCTCCATTCAAATTGCTTGGAAGCTGCATCAAACGATAGTGAGGCCCCGATTCAAAGACTTGTATGATTTGCAGCATCTGTTGTCTAACCCGTCATACGATCAACAGGCTCTGCAGGAGACACTACAGACCCTGGTCAACGAGTGCAGTATGGACCCAGTCATTACGAGAGAGGATATGAAAAAGATACTGGTTGACGATTTGCATGATGTGTATTCGAGGTTAAACCACGATTATGATCTGCAGTATTTTGCTGGAAGCCGTAGCCCTGAAGTATACTTTATGGAGTTTGTCTCCGGGCTGCGCCAAACGATGAATCACGCCGGGATTAACAGTGACGCATATGAACACTTACCAAGTTGTACTACGCACAAATAGAGCTTCTCATTTACAAATAACCTGGATCATTGATTGTCTAACCGTAGATGGATTTGAAACGAACACCCAAACTCCGATACAATGTGTTCATAGAGTCTGAGAGAATGGATCCAATACGGCTCAGAAATGGAGAAATACAACATGACTGACTTTATCAACGCTGAAGATATTAATGACGTAATTTTGGCTGCGGCTGCAAACGAGCTGGAGCAGATGGTAGGCAAAATTTGTGATCTGATCGGTACGCCTCTGGAGCAGACAACGGAACTGGAACGTCAGGTTATTGCAGCATTTGGTTTTGGCGCTGTGTATGGCATTACTCATCGGGATCAGCTTGCGGAGCCGCAGGCTCATGCATTGAGCATTCGGATGCTAATTAAACCGTTTAACTATAGTGAGCAGCAGGCTGTGGATTTTGCGGATGACCTAATTCGGGTGGCATCAGACAGGGAAGTTCATCCCGTGATGAACACGATTATCCAACGCGGGATTGATGGACACCGTCAATTCAATCAAGAGGACGATGAAGGGCTGGCCCACAACATTCAGGAAATTTTGGCTGCGGTACAACCGGAGAGATAGAAGAGAGTAAGTAGATTGGGAGATGGTCGCAATGGATCTGATGAAATTAAGCAAGGAACTCTCCTACGCCTTGCGTCACGCCCCTTGGGAGTATGAGTTAGAGCTGGACGAAGAAGGCTGGGTGGAGATTCCTCAATTGTTAGTGGCTTTGCATGAAAGTCCACAGTGGAAGGAAGTAACGGAAGCCGATCTGGAGCAAATGATTCAAGCTTCGGAGAAAAAGAGACATGAGATCCGTTTCGGCCGCATCCGGGCATTATATGGTCATTCGACTCCGCAAAAGATATCCAAAACACCTGCCGACCCACCGGAGATACTCTATCATGGTACGCCCCTGCGGTCGGTTACTTCCATCATGGAACAAGGCTTACAGCCTCGGCAGAGGCAATATGTACATTTGTCCGCAGATATAGATACTGCCAAACAGGTGGGACGAAGACGCGATGACCGGCCCGTTATTTTGAAAATTAATGCCGCTCAAGCGGTCAAGGACGGAATTTTCTTCTATCATGGGAACGAAAATATTTGGCTGGCTGATCACATTCCGGCACGTTATATCGAGCAATAATTACTGTCTCGAAGTCCAAGCCGGTTAGTAGACCCTTTTCTAAGGAACTCAGGACGTCTTATTTCACCTTCAGTGCTCTTTCGAAAAAAAGAAGGAACCTCAGACACGTTATTTCCTGAAACTCCTGACAAAAACGCTGTAAACGGCTGTTTATTCTGATTTAGCGTTTCTCAGGTTTCTTAGATTTCTGTGCTCACTTCAAATCCCTGAATAAGACGCCTCCGATTCGTTAGTTAGTGCTCGCTTACTTGTATATTCAAGATGCCATGCCCTGACAATGTGCAGGTCAGCATCCGCTTTCAGTGGGTTTGAAGACACGCATTAGTATAAGTGATCTGTTCAGCTTTCATATCGTGTTAAGTTCTTAACTACACCAAAAGGGACACATTCAACATTCGTTGATGTGTCCCTTTTTGATTTCGACTCTACTCTTCATTATTAATACATCAGAGAGAATTCGGATCTGGAGTGCTTTCATACCCAAAACTTACTTGCCCAAAATCGCTTTAACACCCTCGCTCAATGGTTGAGCCGGACGGCCAAGCAATGTCTCCAGTGTATCACTCTCTATTGCCAGAGCGCCTTCACGGATGGCACTTTGCATATCTACGAGCATGGAGACGACAAAGTCTGGCAGGCCTGCCCCTTTCATGATGTCAGCGTAAGCTGCATCATCGACGTTTTGCACGTTGATTTCCTGTCCAAGCACTTCACCAACAATGGCAGCCAGTTCAGCTTGAGTGCGTAGTTTGCCAGACAATTCATACACGGTATTCTCATGTCCTTCACCTGCAAGTACAGCTGCAGCGGCATGGGCGTAGTCACTACGGGTAGCCCAGCCTACTTGGCTGTCGTTGGTGGCATGAACCCAAGGTGCACCTTGCGTAGCTGCTTGCACACTGCCTGCTTCATTTTCCAGGTACCAGTTGTTGCGCAGGAAGGAATACGGAATGCCGGATTCACGAATAACTTTTTCTGTAGCGCGGTGAACTTCAGCGAGGGACAAAGTGTTATTCTCTGCATTCACAACGCTGGTATAAGCGATGAAGCCAACGCCTGCGTTCTTGGCAGCCTCAACAGCAGCCTGATGTTGGCGAATACGCGTTTCATTGTCACCATCAGTCGAGATGAGCAACAGACGGTCTACACCGGCAAAAGCGTTCACCAACGTTTCAGGTTGATCGAAATCACCTTGACGCACGTCAATACCTTGAGCGTGCAGCGATTCCGCTTTCTCCAGGTTGCGTACACTTACTGCCAAATCCCCGGCTGGCACCAATTTTAACAAAGCCTCTACGACCAGTGAACCCAAATGACCTGTTGCGCCAGTAACCAAAATTTTCATTGATATTTCCTCCTCTGGGATATGTGTTGTTGGTTGGATACGACTTGCTTAACTCAAGCCAGATAAGTCGTATACGGTTATTGCTTGCATATGGATGTAATCAAAAGTGTTATAACAGGTGTGATTACAACGAAAGGTTTAAAAAAAGCTCGCAATGAGCTTTTTTATTCAGAGACGTGAACCTGATCCATCATCTGTTGTATCGTTACACGATTCAAGCGCTGCTCCATGGCTGTCTGAGCCTCAATAAGTTCGGCGCGCAAAGTTTGTTCGATCATGCTGCCAACTGGACAATTTGGATTCGGATGTTTGTGGAAGTTGAACAACTCCCCATCCTCTACGACCTCAAGTGCTCGATATATATCCAAAAGGGTAATGTCTGCCGGGTCCTTCAACAAGGAAGCACCGCCGACACCGGGTCTGACTTCAATCAGGCCCGCTTGTTTCAGTTTGGACATGATCCGCCGAATAATCACGGGATTTGTATTCACGCTTTTGGCGATAAAATCTCCAGTGCACTCATTGGGCACTACAGCAACCAGGGACAGTGTATGAACCGCAATGGAAAAGCGACTGCTGATTTGTTTCATGGATGATCACCACCGTTGTAACTATAATAGTTACAAAATGTTTGGTTGTCAATTTTTTTTAT
>NZ_BCNM01000050.1 GCF_001514495.1 Paenibacillus pabuli NBRC 13638 | reverse complement strand
GGTTTGCTCACGGCCAAATATCTGAGCCGAATTGGTAATCTGACCAAGGACACAACTTCGCGTCAGGTGCTGCGCTACGAGTATGATGCAGAAGGCCAAACGGTGGCCCGCACGGATGCTGGCGGAATGCGTGTCGAATACGCGCATGATCCGGTGGGGCGGGTTATTGCCATTCGTCAAGGTGAGAAAGATCTGGCTCAGTACACCTATGCAGCGGGCAACCGGATCGCGTCCATGCTGTACGGCAACGGCGTGCAGACGTCGTATGAATACACGCCCGAAGGACAAGTATCGCGGCTCCACACCCGAGCAGCGGATGGCACGGTCCTGCTGGACAACCGCTATGCCTATGACCGGAGCGGGAATACGATCGGTTGTTATGGCACGCAGGAGCAGGCCGAGTATCGATACGATGCACTGGATCGGCTGGTGGAAGCCAGGTATGCCGGATACGGCACGGAGCAACTTGCCTATGACGCCGCAGGCAACCGAATTTCTCGTGTCTGGAACGGACAACGGACAAGCTATACCTATGATACAAGGAACCGCCTGCTCAGCCTGATTGAGGAAGCATTGCAGAAAGAAAATGGGGAACAACCAATAACCCCGAGCAACACCCGTTATCAATATGATGCGCATGGAAACCTGATCCGAGAGCATCAAGGAGAGCGGGCGATAAACTACACTTATGATGCATTCAACCGTACCATTCGAGTCGAGCAAGCAGATGGCGGTGTTGTACAGCATGGTTACGACCCGGAAGGTTTGCGAAGCAGACTGGATACGAACGGAACTGTAAGCTATTTCGTGCATGACGGCTGGCATGTCGTCAATGAGTTGGACGAAACGGAGCGAGTGCAGGCATCTTATATACGCGGTCATGAATGGCTAACACAACTGGACGATCAGGGGGATGTGGCTTATTATGTAAATAATATTCACGGTGACGTAACCCACCTTACCGGACAAGAGGGCAAGATCCTGAACGCGTATACCTATGATGCCTTCGGGAACACATTGTCTGCAAGAGAGCAACGTGTCAATCCGTTCCGTTATGCGGGAGAAATGCAGGATGCGCTGACGGGACATTACTATCTGCGCGCCCGGTTCTATAACCCGCTGATTGCTCGGTTCACGCAGGAAGACACGTACCGTGGCGATGGATTGAATCTGTATGCGTATGTCGCCAACAACCCGATCCGATATGTAGACCCGAGTGGGTATATGTGTGAGGTGAAGGGTGAAACGTATGCTAATCCAAAAGATAAAGTTGTTAAAGAGTATGATGTGGTACCCTATAGACCGACAACTGGGAAATATGGGCTTGAAAATCATCATGGTGTAATGAATGAATGGGCTAAACAAAATGTACCGGGATATACTACATTTGTAAACGTGTCTCCTACAGTAGCTTTAAGTGTAGACAACCATAAGCTGACCAAAGAGATTTTTAGAGAATGGAGTAGAGAAAATTACGGTAGACCAGTTGGGGCTAAGATCGAATGGACTAAGATGTCTCCACAACAAATTCAAAAACTTTCTGAAGATATGTTTAATGCTTCTAAAACTCCCGATTCTGCACGTAGAGAATATTACAGAACGTTGAATCAATTTTTGTACAATTTACCTTCGTCTGGGGTAACGAGTAGGACTCAGAAAATGGAATTTTCAAATCAAATAAGGGATCTAATTTATAGGTGAAAATACAATCACAAAGGAGAATAATAAATGAAAATAAAAACAATTGTTAAACAAATTGAACAATTCGATGATTGTATGATTTCTCCTCCTATAGGTTTACCTAGACTCAGTGAGAACCATATACTTCCTGAAGATGTGAAAGAGTTTTATCAAATATGTGGAGGGATAAAACTGTTTGAAGGGAAAGATTTTGGAGTTGATATTGTTTCTCCAGAAAAATTTGTTTTGGCAAACCCGGTCATAGTTAATGAGTTGTGCGAATATGATATTTCTTCTAATTGGTACATTATAGCTGATGATCGTAATGGAGATTTTCTTACAATTGATCTTCATAAAGATAGATTAGGAAGATGTTACGATAGTCACTGGGATACACATGCTGTTGCAGGAAGTTGTGCGATCATTTCTAATAGCTTTACAGAATTACTGAGTAATCTTGTTGAAACGAAGGGGCAAGGGACTACATGGTTTTGGGATGAAGATGATTTTGAACCATTAGGAGACGCATATGATAATCTAACGAATGAATAGAGTTGTAACGTGGTACGGTTTATAAATATCACTTGTGTTGTTTGTCTGCTTTAGATTTTTATATAGGAAGAGATAGTTAATATATCTTCCGTTCAGAAAGTACATTGAGTTGATACTTGATTGTAGTATGAAGCGCAAAATGTGCTCGAAATTTTAATTGATCAAGCAATCACTTTATTATGTCGAAGGTCTATTCCTATTAGGGATAGGCCTGTTTTATAATCTGTGGTTCAGAACTGAACTCAATTCGGTGATGCTGTAGACAGACGAATAACCTACACTTATGATGCATTCAACCGTACCATTCGAGTCGAGCAAGCAGATGGCGGTGTTATACAGCACGGTTACGACCTGGAAGGTTTGCGAAGCAGACTGGATACGAACGGAACTGTACGCCATTTCGTACATGACGGCTGGCATGTCGTCAACGAACTCGACGAAGCGGCACGGGTGCAGGCATCATATATCCGTGGTCATGAATGGCTAACACAACTGGACGATCAGGGCGATGTGGCTTATTATGTAAATAATATCCACGGTGATGTAACTCACCTGACCGGACCACAGGGCCAGATTCTGAACGCGTACACGTATGATGCCTTCGGGAACATGCTATCGGCAAGAGAGGAACGTAGCAATCCGTTCCGTTATGCGGGAGAAGTGCAGGACGCGCTGACGGGACATTACTATCTGCGCGCCCGGTTTTATAACCCGCTGATAGCTCGTTTCACGCAGGAAGATACGTATCGTGGTGACGGCCTGAACTTATATGCCTATGTGGCTAACAACCCGATCCGATATGTAGACCCGAGTGGGTATATGTGTGAGGATAAGGGAAATGTTTGGAAGGGATCTTCTGAAACAGAAGCATGGATTACTTTAAAGTACAAGAATGAATTTCCTAAACGTGAGTTTAGAGAAAGGCGGAAGCATTAAAATTATTAGGTGAACAGGGACTGCTAGTGAAAGCTCAAAACCCTGTATCCAGAGATAGGTCTGTTACTACTCAATATCGGCAAGATATGATAAAAAGGATTTGGGCACAATATGGGAATAATAACAAAATCTTCGCTGATAAGCTTATAAATAGGATTACAAAACAAATGCAGCCCGATCATGTTTGGGAACTTCAGTTAAGCGGTCCTGACGTACCCTCTAATTTAAAATTTTTGGATACTCATACTAATTGGCATATAGGCACCCAACAAATTAGACCGCAGATCAGAAAATTACCAGTTGGAACAAAAATAAGGATAATAATTGAGTGGGGGGATTGAAAATATGAATAGTAGATTGAATGCCTTACTCCAAGTAATTAGACACGAACTTGAACAGGACGACAGTAGCATCATATACGGGGTTATGCATAAAGGCATTGACACTTACGGGGATATTGATGCAAATTTAGTTCAATTCTACGAATTTTTAAAAATAAGTAATGGTGCACGATTCGGGAGTATAGATTTGTGGGCCTATGAGGAATTGGAGAGTCACCAGTATCGGTTAGATCAATGGATCGGCGAGAGCGATGACTGGCTTGAAATTGGACAACTTCTGTATGAACCTATAGTTATAAGTAAGTTAACAGGAGAAATCTCAATTTTAATGGACGAGGTTTCAATAAACGATTCAAAAAAAATTATTCAGTTCGATGATTTTTTAATACATTATATTTTGGGAGAGGGATATGAGGAGTTAGTTCCTGGGTTTGAGTATGACGAGTGGTATCACTTTTTAGTCAGATTAAAATTAATTTAAACGTACCCATAAATTTTTGTTTCATGTAAGAGTGTCCATCGAGTTTTTCTGTATAAACACTTGTATGACAGATATGATGTATGCGCATTTTTGTGAAGTTTTATGTATTCAGTTTTGACTTCCATTCTGCTCTATTAAAGGTTTGAGTCCTGATTAAATTTCAATCAGGACTCATTTTTTTTACTTTCGAATTTGGATGAATAAAGTCAGAGGGTTCGCGTTAAACCAGCGCAGCAGATGGTACGGTGCTACTCCATAATAGCTATGCGTATGAATAAATCGGAAATACAATCGACTGTTGGAAGCCCGATACGCCTGATCCTAAGACATCTTCGGTAACATGCTGTCCTCAAGAGAACAGCCTGTGAATCCATTCTGTTGTGCGGGAGAAATGCAGGACCCGCTGACAGGACATTACTATCTGCGCGCCCGGTTCTATAACCCGCTGATCGCGCGGTTCACGCAGGAAGACACGTACCGCGGAGATGGCCTGAACCTTTATGCGTATGTTGCTAACAACCCGATTTGATATGTAGACCCGAGTGGGTATGCCAAAGCAGGAACCCCGGCTTCTTGTGTGAATAAGGGTGATAATTATGAGAAAAATCCGGACCATCCTATCAGAACTTATAGAAATGCTGATCTTAGTAAATTAGATGAAATATATCAGGCTGACCCTAGATTATTGGTTGAAATGCCTTACGTAGGAAAAGGAAAACCGGATACTAATTCAGAAAGATGGTTACGAGATAATTCCTATTATTGGAATGAAATGTTAAATAAACATCCGCAAGCGTTTAATCAATCTAATATTGATAAAATTAATTTAGGGTTTTCTCCAAAAAATAATCCAACTTTTAGAAGTTACTTCACACAGTATGATGTAGAAGATCTTTATAATAATACTTTAATACATCATCATGTTGGTGGTGGGGGACAAGCTGTTGCGGTACCTTCAGGTCTACATCCTGGATCGGGTGGTATACACAATGCTGAAAAGGGTATAGGTGCATGGGGAAATGATAGTACTTATGCTGAGTTATTAGAAAAATTTTTAAAAGAATAGGTGATTTATTAATGGAAATTCAAGTATCGATGAGAAACTATTTTGAACTTAGATTGCAGCGTTATAATGAAGGTGTAAATTTTTTATTTACAACAGAATATAACCAGAAAGTTGCATCAATGATTTGCTGATTTAGATGGGTTTATTGATGGGCGTCATGTTAGTCTCGAGCCAGTTTTACCAGGAATAGAATTGAAATCGTTTGAAAAAAAACTTCAAGGTTATAAGAATAACCATAAAAACAAATTGGAGTATGTGCCGATAGGAATAGAAGGTAATGGATTGGTTGTTGTTATGAATAATCACAATGGAAAGGTGGAACTAGAAGATTTTGAAAGAGGTGAATTTACAGTATTGTCAAATAACTTAGGCGAGTTTATTTCTTCTTTAAAAATGAAAAAGTAATCCATACTTCCGATAATAAGGTAACTTATAAAAACAAGTAGATTTGGGTTTAGGGGTTGTCACAATGGAAGTTATCTAAGGGTTATAACAAGAAGATATTGTCATTTAGCAGATATAGTTCAACTCCATAAGAGATTGAGCAGGTTGGTTATGGTGGGATACTACCATGATTGACCTGTTTTTTTATGCATTTCATTTTTCACGATCCTCTAAATTCGCAACAATAGAATGCCTAGTCACGCTCAAGTCATCTGATGCATTCTAACTGGAGTGAATTGAATAACGACAACCTATGGAACAGTTGAATTCGAGTATAACGATCTGAACAAAAGAACCGGTATGGTGGATGCCGAGGGTAATATGCGGCAACGTGGTAGAAGAAACGGATACACTGGGGCATGGGATACAGTATGCGTACGATGTTCGGAATCGGCCGATCCGTTTTATAGGCAAGGGCGGCGGAATCAACCATCTATTCTACAATGCCGAAGGGAAACTCGCGAAAAAAGTAACCCCTGGCCTGTACGATGCTGCACGTGACGATGGGGCAGGAACGGAATACACGTATGACGTGCTGAAACGCCTGACCGAAATCCGCAATCCGTTGGGCGAGATTATTCAGGGGCATGCCTTTAACCGTTATGGAGAGCAGGAAGCCGTGACGGAATACGGCGTCGAAACGAGGTATGGCTATACGTTGGCTGGTCAGGTGCGTCAAGTGTGGGGCAATGGCCCAGATCGTATCTCAGTCTTGCGACAGGAATATGAGTACGATGCCGCAGGGCATGTCGTAGGAATTCGGGATGGCGAAGGGCGGATGACGCGCCGTACG
>NZ_BCNM01000049.1 GCF_001514495.1 Paenibacillus pabuli NBRC 13638 | reverse complement strand
TTGGTGAGATGCTCTTTAAACTTATGAATTAAATCACCTCTTAAGAATATTGGGCCAATCACATTTGGGCCTCCTCTTTAAAAAAATTCTGTGCTTTCACCTAACGTTTGTGCATTCACGACGTCGAGAGCCTTAGCGCGATGCGCTTAGGCTCTCAGATGTGTCCCGGCAATCGCTTCCTCGCTCCCTACTTCCGGGACCAAGGGGCGTCACCTGAGGCATGAATGCATAGTTAGGTGATGCCACATTGAACTACCTACAAAAATCCATCTCAATATAAGGGACATCATTCTTGATATTATTCAAATAAAATTTCAATGCTTCTTTGTCCCAATCACTCCAGTTGTTATAATTATTAAAATCATAACTTCTATAAATCGCTGAAACTACTCCATACTGTCTAAGATTAATAAAATCAGGTATTAATTTTAACCAAGTATTATCAATTGTATTTTCTTTTACATACCCATCCATGAAATTATAATAATACCTCTTGGTTATCTCTAACCTTTGTTTTCCGTCTACTACCCAGGGGATCGGAATTTCATAGAATAAAGGTATAGCAATATCACTAACAAACCAACTGTATTCGGCGTCATCAAAATCAATAAATAGTACATCATCGTCTACGTTCAAATAATTCCCATGATTTAAATCACCGTGGATAATTCCATACGAATCCGTATTCTTTGGAAGCCGACTAAGCTCTTTTTTAAGAATTTCATATTTGTCAATTACATAAGAAAGTTCCTCAGGTAAATACTTTTTCATATTGATTAGTAACTCTTTTTTATGCCAATGTCTCCTGTTTAAGTCATGTGTTAAATTTAACTTCTTTGAAAATCTATGCATTGCACCTGTATACTTACCGATTCTTTGATAAAACATATCACTTTCTTCGGCGATTCTAGCCTTCCTTCCACGGGAATATTCAAAAGAAGTCGCATAAAATTCCCCATCTTTTATTTGCTCTATAAAATTTCCATTAATAGAGATTATAACTTTAGAAACAGATACATTATTATCAGACAAGTAATTAATAAAATTAATTTCAGATAAAAGTTCTTCTTCAGTTCGATGTGATTTATGTGTAACACGGAGGACAACACTTGTTTCGTTTGACTTCCCAAAATAAACAAAATTTTGGAATCCTTCTAAATCTTTAAGACTTGATTCATTAATATTAAAATTTTCTGCCGCTTCTTTAAGCACTTCCCTAGTAAAAAGTTCTTTAACATGCTTTTCCATAACGTTTCTTCCTTTCTCTTCGCGGTTTCGCCTAACGTTCTCGTATTCACGAACCCTTACTGGCTTAAGGGCGTATGCCCAATGCATGAATATTATGTTATCAGAAGTGATTGCCCTCCTCGAATAGTTGCAAAAAATCTTTTATTCATTCCCTTGTTTTCTTAGAAGAGCTTTTAAAAAAGATTTCTCTGTCATTCTATGATATGCAATTAATTCCCCGTTATAAACTACATTAAATACTCCGTAAGGAGTAGGAGATAACTCCATCATCTGTGTCCGATCTTGAAAATGAATAATATTTGGATGAATATTTGCTGTATTAGCTGCTTTAATAAGATTTTCTGTAGCTACATCCAAATATGGACATTGATCCGTTCTTAATATAGTCAGCCCTTCAGCAAATCTTGCCAAACGTTCGTTCCAATTTGTAGGTAAATATGGTAGTAGCGCATCTTCGAATGGATATACATATAGTTCAAATGAATGCGGTCCACTTTCAACAAATGAAAAGCCATTTCTGATAAATATATCTTTACTAGGCGCCCATCCAGTGTCAGCATTCGTCAATACAGCTACTCCCTTCATTTTCCGTTGTCTGGCCTCTTCTAAACATAACTGAACTAGCTGAGAGCCTAATCCCATTCCTGGAGTTCCAACCCATATGCAGTGAATAACCATATATTCGTCAGCATAAATTGCCCTCCAGGAGTAATGGCCTGGGGCATACTCAATAAAACCCAACGTCTTTTTTCCATCCTTGATTTGCATATATTGTAGTCCTCGATCAAAGTTCTCTTCAGTCCATTTGACCTTTTTTATGTAACCGGAATGATTTTGCATACTTCTCATACAGTAGCTACCGTGTTGGTCAATATTATTCTTGATTATATCTAGACGTTGATTCATTAAATTATCTCCCTCATCATACTTCAATTTCTAAATGTAGTTCGATTATTCTTAACTCTACTTACATATGTTCTTACGATCATTTCTGATAACGTTCTTGTATTCACGACGTCCCACCACCTTAAGCCTGAAGGGCGGCCGCGATGCAGTTAGGTGGAGGGATGTGTCCGGCTGAATTCGCTACCTCGCTAGTGAAATGCCCCTCCGAATCCACATCTAAATTCGGCCGGACCGAGGGGCGGATGCCCCGAAGCTAGAATATGGTGTTATCAGATGTCATATGCCCTCTCCGAATTATCTTATATACTTCAATAGTCATTATTCAGGTCTTTCTTTAGAATATCCATAAGTATCCCTGTAATGTTTTCTTTCCTCGGTGAAATCCCACCATTGGTTCCCACAGTAACTATTATTAGCGCAATATATAACGAATCTAAATTGATCTTCAACACAAGGATCAATTCTTTCCCCATACAAATGTTCTAAATCATCAAATAATCTGGCGCCATCTTTATCTCTTATTTCATTCAATGAATAATAACCTAACATTAATAAATCCTTTGCAAATTTAGGTCCAATTGAAGGTAAACTTTGAAACTCAGATAAAGCCTTTATTTCCTTGGCTCTATTTTCTGAAACATTCATAATTAAGCAAATCTCGTTATTTGTTAATTTATAAATTTCACTAATTAGTATTTTATTTTTTCTTAACTCCTTTCTCTCTTGAGTAGTTAATTCTAGTATTGGAGTCTTGTTCTTTTTCATTCTCTTACTCCTTTTAGAGGCTTCTATACTTGCAAATGATTTCTGATAACGTTCCTGTATTCACGACATCCAGCGTATGCTGGGTATGTCTGCTGAATCTGCTTCCAAGAAATCCATCCAACAGACCAAGGCTCTGTGAGGAGCCGCTGCTTGAATATTATGTTATACGACGGAATCCCTTCTCTGATTTACTAACATATTTTTTCAAATTCTATTTATGGAGTCATTCTTTTCTAAAAGTATACTTTATCCAACTCTTAGTTAAAAAGAAATCTTCGGGTAATTTAAGTTCATTTGAATCATAAATATCATCAAGTTCTAGTTGGTCAATCTCACTATCATTTATAATTTGCTTTCTTAATAATTTTTCAATAGGGATTGGATCGTTAGCAGTATTTCCAGCTCCCACTTTACAACTCATCCATTTAATAATCCATTCTGAAAGTGTATCCCACTCTTCACATTCAAAAGTCTTACTAGTTTGTCCAATAGGTATATCCTTCTCAATATTAGTAATAGAATTGACTTTAATGCCGCCTCGTGATTCATCTACTGTCATTACAAAACTTCTTTGCTTGATTGGTTCGAATTGCGATGCTTGTTGTATTTGATCTCGCAAAAGTTGTGCCTTATAATTTTCACTTTTTTTTAATTGGAGCAACGATGTTTTTGAGAATTTGAGGTCTGGGATAGAAATTGTAACTTCTAGATCTGAACCATATTTATCCGTTTAATTTTTACCTTTTCTATGTAAAATATACTGTTTAACCTCTACTTTATAAACTTCAGTATTTCCTACATCGCAATTCCTTCTCGTCTTTGCTAAAACCTCAGTAAGTCTGTTTAAAAATGCTTCCTCACTACATGGTCTGCCAGCTAGCCATTTCCTTGTTTCATTTTGTATTTCTTTTAACATTACTCCAAGAATTTTATCGACATTTAAGTTATTCATAATTTCTCCTTCTATAAGGTTGCTTCTTCAACAATAGCATTTTGATTCTGTCGTATAACGTTCATGTGTTCACGACGTCCCACCGACTAAAGCCACAACGTGGCCGGGCGCGATGCGCTTAGTCGGTGCGGATGTGTCTGGCTGCTACCTCTTCTCCGAAATCCCTCTGTCCGATGCGTTAACACCGTGTTATATGTTTCCTATGCCATCTAGAATTACTACAAGGTTAAGATCGATAATTTATATCAAATTCACCATATAATGATTTTGTAAAGCCATCAATTCCTGGATAAATAGTTTCACTAGATATATTCATTAACTTTAATTCTCTTCTAATTTCATTATGAAAATCTTTTGGAATATTCACTTTAAGCAATGCACATTCCTGATTCAATAACTCTATTAAATCTTCATCATGATTATCAATTATCTTACTTATTGGTAATTCCTTTCTAAATCTATTTACAGTTAAGGACAGATTGTATTCAAATGCTTGAAGTCCTTCAAATGGAATAGCGAATAGACCTTGCTGACTGGAGAGTCGCTCATGTATATTAAAGGGCTCAATTAACATTACAAGTGGGCTTGAAGTTTGTTCAATTAATTTTTCATTACAATATTTTCTTGTCCCAAAATACTTCTCATCCTCTAAACCTCTCCATTTTTCTGTTTCAAGACCCTTCGCATTGATTAACTTTTTATTTAGGCAAAAGACAGTGGATTCTTGCAATGCCTGATCGATTGAAAAAAACAAAGCCACAAAGTATGAATAGGAAAAGTCTAATAATCTCGTTGGTCCTCCATGATGTTGTATTAAAGATAACCACTCTAAAACATTCTCTACTTCTGGAGGCTTTTCCAAGTAATGAAAAGCTCTACGTTGAAATTTTTCAATAATGTTTCTTTCAATCATTGGAATATCTCTAATATTAGAGTTATTGATTTTAGCTCCTCTTTCTAATGTAGTTTGTAATGACCATTGACTATTTGATTGTCCCCTAAATACCCACTTTTCAATGCTTCTAAATAACTTTCTGCAGTCTTCCCATGAATTAATCGTATACTCACAGAAAATATTATCACTTTGCTTACTCATAAAAACACCTCTTAAGTTATTTTTTTGATGTTAGAATCAGATTATATATAATTGTAAATTGCTTTTGCATAGGTTCCACATAACGTTCACTGTATTCACGACCCGACGTATGTCGGGTATCCGGTGAATGCCGGATCAAGGGCGTATGCCCGCAGCGTGAATATGATGTTAGATGATGGATAAGTCTTCGTTGAGTTGCTCTCCAAATGTTCAATAGGCTCTTTTATGATTGACACAAAAGTATTTAATCCCAGTCCAAATATGCTTGTATTTCTAATTCTTCGTCCTTACAGTCAGGACACTTTAGAAAATTCTCTTCTATTTCATCTAGCAAAGGCTTTTTAGGCATTTGCATATGACAACATGGACACTCAAAGTTATTTGTATAAGAATAATCTTTTGATGTTATATGCAGAAATGTACGATTTAATAAGTATCCACATTGTTGACAAACATAAAGCCCGTCATAACATTCAAAACTTGTATCTTCTTCATTCATATATTTTAAGATTTGTTGCCGCCCTTCTTCTTGTTCATACCATTCCAAAATACTTTTCAAATCTATGTAGTTAAAACCAATTCCTAAAGAAACATTTTGATTGTAAGAGCACTGTTTGCAATTTAATGTATAAGCCACTCCCATATAAATAACCTCTCTCTTAAGAATGGATTTTACTTATCTTTCAACTAACGTTCCTGTATTCACGACCTAGCGAATGCTAGGTGTCCGGCGAATGCCGGGCCAAGGACGAATGTCCGCAGCGTGAATATTATGTTAGCTGATGTCACTGCCTTCCCGAGAAGCCTTCAACAATATTTAAAAAATCACTAACTTACCTGAAGGCCATTTCCCTTCCCATCCACAAGGCAGATGACCTATAGAATAGATATATAATATTTGTTCCGAGTAAAATCTATTATATTTTTTTCTCAACTTACTTAAATAACTGTATTCCATAATTATATTTAAGATATCCCATCTAACACATGCACTGAATACATCCTCTAGTTGGAACTCATTTCGAGTTCTATCCAGTTGCTCGCTTAACATCGTATTGATAATTATCTTTGCTTCTTTGACTATGGCATTCCAATGTAAATACTCTTTCGAAAAATTATTATGTAAATACAAAGTCAACTGATTTCTGGCCTTCAAGTTGTTTCTTCCCATTCTCGAGAATTATAATGTTCAGACGCTTCAACCCAAGAATTAGTATATATTACGGTATCACTTTGATAATCTCTTATTCCACATTTACTAAACCACTGAATTTGATATAGCATTTTTATTATTTCTTGGTTGATCTCCACGTAATAGCTCCCTCAAAATATTGATTTTGCAGTGATTTCAGCTAACGTTCCTGTATTCACGACCCAGCGTTGCTGGGTGTCCGGCGAATGCCGGACCCAGGACGAATGTC
>NZ_BCNM01000048.1 GCF_001514495.1 Paenibacillus pabuli NBRC 13638 | reverse complement strand
TTTTCTTGTTTTCTTGGCCGGAATTAGAATATACCATGTACAGATTTCAATTGCAAGCTTTTATTTTAAAATTCCTATCACTATCTAAGTGCTATAAAACGCAAGCAAAATAATTAATCGATTTCCTTATCTCCTTAGCCACAACTTACATTGGTTTCTCTGGAGGGAAACTCTAGTTTCGTGCACCAGTATCTGTTATATAGAATAGTATATCTTTCAAACTGGTTATCCAGCTTGCTGTTAACTCACCTCAATCGGTTCAGATACACTTATCTGCTCATTTATAATCATTTATTTTAGTATACACATTAGGGCCTGATGATCTCACCATCCGAACCGCTCACATCAAAGAAACCGACGTTGTGTTTCCTAGCCAACTCACGCATCATTTTATAGGCGTCTTCCGCAACAGACCATGCGAATGCAGCATAAATCACTTCTTTTCCAACCGAGTATTCTGTTAATCGATTATCTGTTCCCGCTTCTTCCATCGCTTCAAATATATCGTCTTCCACATTCATAGAAGGAAATGTCCGAATAGGAATGATCATCCGACCACTTTGTCTGCTCACCATACCATCTCATAAACGACACTTTATCCACTGGAGCTTTGGCTGGATCAAAAACCATCAAATCATAACTCATGGATGTTCCTCCTTTATATATAGAAGAAAGTCGATTGCGATCTCCCACAGATTAAGAGTATCCCCTACGTAGAACAGTTCAAAGTGTCTCCTGTCCCTTCTTTTAAAATTAATGCTGCATATATAAGAAACAAAAAAGCGAAAGCCCCGATAAAGTACCAAGGCTTCCGCTTCTTTCATGTGTATAAATAAGCAATACATATAAGTATCTGACCCAACTTATCCAGTCAAACCTTTATTCTCCACCGATAAATACATACCGGCATACAACTATAATAGCCAAAATCCACATGAGCAAGTGGATCTTCACTTTGCGTTCCGTAACCAGGTTACTGAATACAGCCAGGATTACATAGGATATAATCCCTGCGGAAATCCCGTTTGCAATTCCTCCCGTGAAAGGCATCAATACAATGGTAAGGAATGCCGGGAAAGCTTGCAGGAAGTCATCCCACTCAATGCTGCGAACCTGGCCCATCATCAATACACCCACGATGATCAATGCCGGAGCGGTTGCAGCCGACGGAACAACCAATGCTAGCGGAGCAATGAACAAAGCCAGAATGAACAGGATACCTGTCGTTACAGAAGTCAGACCCGTACGTCCACCAGCTTCAACGCCAGATGCACTTTCAACGAATGCGGTAATTGTACTCGTACCCAGCGCTGCCCCTGCACTTACACCCACTGCATCGACGAGCATTGCTTTACCAATGGTTTTCTCGCCTTTTTTCTTATCCTTCATAATCCCCATTCGTGTTGCTGTACCTACCATCGTTCCGAATGTGTCAAACAACTCCACAAAGGTGAAGATGAAAATAATCTCAAATAACCCAAGACTGATGGCACCCTTCAAATCCAGTTGTCCAACCGCCAGATCGCTGAAGTTAGGCAACCAGCTCGCACCGGACAAGCCGCTAAGATTCGTAACACCCATCGGGATACCAATCAACGTCGTGGCAATGATACCGATCAGTAATGCACCTTTGACGCGCATAACCATCAGTACAGCAATAATAAGCAGTCCGATCAGCGCCAGTAAGGCATCATGATGTGTTACGAAATTCCCCAAAGACAGATTAAAGCTGCTGCCCGGAATCGGTTGGCTCAGATCTGCATCAGGTGCAACATTGACGGTTACAGCGACCAGATTGGCCAGTTTGAAACCGACAATAGTAATAAAGAGACCGATACCCACGGTGATTGCCATCTTTAATGAATCCGGAACTGCAACGAGCAGCATCTGACGGATTCTGGTCACCGTCAAAATAATGAACACGATACCCGAAAGGAACACAGCTCCCAGAGCGGCCTGCCAGGAAATCGCACCATTGGAACTTAAGACCACGGTCATGAAGTAAGCGTTCAATCCCATACCCGGTGCAAGGGCGATCGGAATGTTAACGAACAATCCCATAATGATGGTCATCAATCCGGCACCTACAGCTGTTGCAAAGAATACTGCATTGTCCGACATACCGGCTCCCGCCGATCCCAAGAACAACGTGTTTACGAAAAGAATGTACGCCATTGTCATAAAAGTAGTAAGACCCGCAACAATCTCCGTTCTAACGTTCGTTCCATTTTCTTTTAGCTTAAAGAAACGATCCATAATTCACTAACTCCCCCTTAGAGATGTTGAAGCCATATTGAAAAACGACAAATGACCCTGAAGATGAATGCATCACCCAGGGTTATCGCTGACGAGGAGTGGCACTGTGCCAATTACGGAGAACAAAAAAAATTCTAATGTGCGTGATGTTATGCCCGACGCAATCATGTAGAATTCATGTGCTCAGCCTTCTCCTCTTCGTAGCCAGATCATTAGGGTGATCTCGTAGAGACTCCCGGGCCAATCCCCGGGATTATACGAAGTAGTATGCGCTATTTGTGTGTTTCCCATCACTATTTTAGGAGGATTGCCTCTAGTTTGTCAATGATAAAAACGAATGTTATTCTCGCTCATTAACTAAATCGTTCGTATTATTTAACAAAATGAACCAGTTCAGCGGTTTACAACCCAAATTTTAATGAGGTTTACGTTAATTACCCAGGTGGATATGTCGATCCTGCCACAGGTTTTCACTTTATCTGACACAATAAAAGCTATCGCAATCAAAGATGCACGTGCACTTTGATTGCGATAGCTTGATGGGTCATCTAGAAGATGGTTATATGATGAGAATAACATAGCTAATATTCAATAGCTTAGGCATACGGAGCAAGCTGCGACGATCGCCAGATCATTTTTTTACCCGATAAGTCCGATGCACCTTAAATTTCTGTTTGAAGTCCATCTCTTACCTGCTGTTGTTCCTGATCGGTAATAGCCGTTGACCCTTCAGACAACTCCTGATTCTGGGTCTGATCGGAAGACGAATCTGCTGCCTCTAAGTTCACAAATGAAGAATCCCCCGCACCGAGAGCCAAGTCCTGCATACCCGAGCCGCAGCCTGCCAGCATCACCATCAGAAACGCACTTCCAATGCCCATCTTCCATTTGCTCATACTGTCGGTTTTACGCATACATTCAATTCTCCTTTCAGTCGCCATATAGCCGTATTCTGTACTTAGTGTACAAGCCGGACATGAAAATAATCTGAAATGCACCTAAAAAAGGAATTAAATATTCAGAGATTCATCGTTATACCACCATCCGCTCTCATCCCACATGCCTGCTTCCATTATCGCCTGCTTCGCCACTTTTTGCTGTTTGGCACTTTTCAAATGAACGATCATTCTTTCCAAGAATTTATGATGAATCAGGGATTTGATATCTTCAGCGGTGATATGTTTCATTTGCAGAAGAGCTAGCTCTTTCAGGCTCTTGGACGTTTTTGTCCAATCAATATTCTCCACATTCACATTGTTCAGGAAAACTCGCTTTAATTTAGTCAGATTTTCAAGAGACGGCAGACTCGTTAGATGAGGCTGGTCCTCGATCCCTAATAAGCGCAACCCCTTCAGTTCAGGCAATACGGATAGATCGGACAAACCTTTCACCCTTAGGAGCTTCAACAATTGCAAGGATTCCATTCCCGCAAGGCTATCCAGATTCTCTGCTCCACCAAAACTGAGATGAAGTTCGCACAAATCCGCTAATTTTTTTAAGTATCCCAGTTCCTTTAATGGCATTCCCGAAATATAGAGGGACCGGAGTGAAGACAATGTTCCGATCGTTTCAATGTTAGTTGTATGACCATTCACACTTAGCGTTTTAAGCTCGGTAAAGCGGTTAAGTACGGATAAATTGGTTTTCTTTGTTTTGGTTTTACCGAT
Organism: Paenibacillus pabuli NBRC 13638; assembly: GCF_001514495.1. GTDB lineage: Bacteria > Bacillota > Bacilli > Paenibacillales > Paenibacillaceae > Paenibacillus > Paenibacillus pabuli. Next base: position 2,650 of record NZ_BCNM01000048.1, on the reverse strand, counting down.
GCGGAGCTGCTGTAAAGTAGTGGGTACAAACTTCAATACATTAAGAGATTCCGCCTCGAATACGTCAAAAGCAAACTCTTTCAGCCTTAGCAATTCACCTAAGCTCTCAATCCCCTGAATGCGTCTATTACAATCAATTACAAGCTTTTCTACATGGTTCATATATTTTAGAACAGACAAATCGCCAGATTGTGAATGAAAGCCATATATGCGAAAAGTAACATCGGGTCTGTTGGCAAACAGCTCCTCATTCAATATCTGCATCACGTTTACATCCGGGATGTTGTGCTCGCTGTATTGAACAATCTTTAGCTCAGGATGAGCCGTAAGTGCGGCAACCTCTTCATGAGTCCATCCCGGGTTGAGTTCGATTCTTCCCTTCATAGTTGTAGTTCCTCCTCGCAGAGTATTCTCTCGTAATATCTACTAGGCTATCCATTAATTATCGTAAATTAAAGTATAAATAAAGCCTTGTGCAAACACAAAATGAAAAAAAGAGACCAAAGCTCCTTAGACGGAGACTCCGATCTCTTGTTATTAAATCTGTATAGATAACTTCTACTCCCACTCGATCGTTGCAGGTGGTTTGGAGGTTACGTCATACACGATACGGTTAACGTTATCGACTTCGTTAACGATCCGTACGGAAATTTTCTCCAGCACATCCCAAGGGATACGCGCCCAGTCTGCTGTCATGCCGTCGATGGATGTTACAGCACGAATACCTACAGTGTAGGAATACGTACGTGCATCACCCATTACCCCAACACTCTTCATGTTCGGCAGAGCCGTGAAGTATTGCCAGATTTCGCGGTCCAGACCGGCTTTAATAATCTCTTCACGCAGAATGTAGTCCGAATCACGCACGATTTTAAGCTTCTCTTCCGTAACTTCACCCAGAACACGGATCGCAAGACCTGGACCCGGGAAAGGCTGACGGTGTACGATTTCGTCCGGCAGGCCGCACTCGGTACCCACTTTGCGCACTTCATCTTTGAACAAGGTGCTCAGTGGTTCGATCAGCTTAAAGTTCATATCTTCAGGCAATCCACCCACGTTGTGGTGAGATTTGATCGTTTGAGCTGTCGCTGTGCCACTTTCCACGATGTCCGTGTACAGTGTACCTTGAGCCAGGAATTCGAAATCATCAAACTGCTTGGACTCTTCGTCAAATACGTAAATAAACTCGTTACCGATGATTTTACGTTTTTGTTCCGGATCATCCACGCCAGCCAGCTTGGACATAAAACGCTCTTGTGCATCGATTTTGACAACTTTCATGTCAAATTTGCCGACAAACGTCTCCATTACGCTCTCCGCTTCGCCTTTGCGCAGCAGACCATGGTCGATAAACATACATGTCAATTGATCACCGATCGCTTTGTGAAGCAGTGCAGCAACAACGGAAGAATCCACACCACCGCTCAGTGCGCACAGCACTTTACTGTCGCCCACTTTTTCACGAATATCTTTGATCGTATCTTCGATGAACGTCTCCATGCTCCAGTTGCCTTCGCATCCACAGATTTCGAACAGGAAGTTGCGTATCATATCGTTACCACGAACAGAGTGACGTACTTCCGGATGGAACTGAACAGCATACAATTTGCGCTCGTCGTTGCTCATCGCTGCAATTGGCGCACTTTCCGTGCCTGCATCCAGTTTGAAACCCGGAGGAAGAGTAACTACGTGGTCACCATGACTCATCCATACCGTATGATCACCTTCGATACCTCGTGCAAGAACAGCACCTGGAGCAAACGCGATATCTGCCTTACCGTACTCGCGCTTCTCGGCACGTTCTACCTTACCTTCGAGCTGCTGCGCCATAAGCTGCATACCGTAGCAGATTCCGAAGATAGGGAGTCCCAGATTATAAATAGCCGGATCCACGTGCGGAGCATTCTCAGCGTAAACACTGGATGGGCCTCCCGAGAAAACAATCCCTTTTGGTGATAATTCTGCGATTTTCTCTGCAGGTGTGTTATACGGCAAAAGCTCGCTGTATACGCCGAGATCCCGAATTCTTCTGGCGATTAACTGGTTGTATTGGCCCCCAAAGTCAAGGACAACCACTATTTCATTTTGCTTATTCATTACCGTGCCTCCCTCAATTAATGAAACTAATTATACGCAACGACAAAACATACCGTCAAGGAAAGGCGAAACTCCTTTTTTCGACATCTCAAAACTTGGCATATCCAGCGCCTGAGAATACGGTATTTGATCGAATGTACTTGCCTACTTTCTATTCATTTCCCAATTGGAAATATTCAGAAAAGGATTGATGCACTATTTTCATAAAAAGAGATCTTCCGCATGAAGCTCACGGTATATGCTCGCGGAAAGACGCCTCGTTCGCTTTATGGGCGAGAAAGGCGTCTATGTTTAAGCGCGGCGCTGTACTTCGTGTTACAGCGCCTGCATTCGCCGGGCCAAGTGAAGCGCCCGGCGCAGGAAGTCCAGGCTGTCCGCGCGCAGCGGACGGTCCGGCCCGTACAGCAGCCGTTCCCAGTCGGCTGCGAACCGCGCGATGTCCGCGCCGTCCGTGCCTGCGGCCACGGCGGGTGACGCTGCATATTCACGCAGCGTCATACCCGGCGGCCGCGGGCCGTAGCGGCGCGCAAGCGCGGCCCAGACCGGAGCGGCG
>NZ_BCNM01000047.1 GCF_001514495.1 Paenibacillus pabuli NBRC 13638 | reverse complement strand
CTTGAAAGTATCCTATCCGTTAGTTGAATAAAGCAACCAATCACAATGATCGGCTGCTTTTTTTGTTTTATTGAGCTAACGTTTCCCGTTAGTTTAGTGAATCAAAGGAACCTCCTCCCTTCTAAACAGATAACCTTTCTAGGTACCGCGCTACAAGGGCCAGTCTCAATTTCACAGTGAGTGAGGCTATAAGGAGAGGCAAAACTGTTTCCCCATGAGTCACCCCCTACCACTGAACCTTTTGATCGCTTCCTCGGTCACCGGCTTGAAGAGGTTAATGAGGTTGCCGTCGGGATCACGGAACAACACAGCACGGTTCCCCCACGGCATCGTGGTCGGTTCCTTTACCCACTCGTCGACAAACGGCTTCAAGCGCTCGTATTCGGCATCGACATCATGGACGAGGAACTCGAGTATGACAGTGCGATTGTCGGCCGCCACTGCGGAACCAATGCCGAACAGCGGCACAGTATGGGAGTGACCGATCGCCAGGGTGCACGATGGCACAACGAGTTCGGCAAAGGCTGCCGCGGGACGTTCCGCTGAAACACCCATGACTCTCTCATAGAACTCAACAAGACGATCCACATCGTCGGTAATGATACGTACAGAAGCAAAATTCATAAAATACCATCCTTCCTATAATAAATGATACAGTATCTTATCAGGGCAAGAACAAGCTATCCACCCCATTATGTTTACCTAATCGATAATAAACTAACGCTACTGACAACGTTATGTCAGTAGCATTTTAACATATTCGGGTATTCTCTCTGCTAAAGTTGATACCCTTTATATATTCTGCCCTTTAGTTGAACAGCGGCGGATTAAAGATGGTATCCGCCGCCAATAAGCACTAAAAAAATCGTTTATAAAGTTCTCTCCGGCGCTCGCCGAGTAGCTGTGCGTAGATTTGAGTGGTCGATGCCTTCTCATGACCGAGCATACCTTGGATGAAATCCAGAGGGGCACCGTTATCAAGTAGTTGGCACGCATAGGTATGCCGAAATCGATGTGGGTAGACATTCGCTTCAATTTCTCCCCGATCTGCCAGTCGTTTTAATGCCCATCTAATCGTAGGTATGGCCATTCGTTTTGTTGGATGGGTATCGGTTACAAATAAGGCTTTACAGGCGTCCTCACGGCTGGCCAGATACTTCTTTAGCCATACTTTGCACTCTGTCGTGAAGTAAACTTCTCTCTGCTTTGATCCCTTGCCATTAACGATCGCTGAGCAGTTCTCCCAGTTCAGATCCTCGATGTTGACCTTCTCCACCTCACCAACCCGGCAGCCGGAACAGTAGAGAAACTCAAGCAGAGCTTTTTCCCTGAGTGACTGGCATGAGATCTTCAAGTGTATAACATCTTCCTCAATTAAGAACTTAGGAATACGCTTATCTAGTTTAGGTTCTCTTAATTTTAAAGATGGATTCGTAGTCAGATACGTCTCTTCATAAGCGTAACGGAAAAGTGAACGAACAAACCGAATACGATGGCCTAGGCTGCTTGGCTTCAACCGGTCTGCTTGCCTTGCTAAATATTCCTTCAGCATTGTTAACGTTACTTCCGTTATAGCCAGGTCGCCTAGCTCCGACATCAACATTTTGTGCTGAAGCGAGTATGCTTTTAATGTTTTTGGACTGAATCCTTGAATACGTTTGTCAGCTTCATACAACCTCCACAACTCACTTAACTTCATAAACAAACCTCCCTTTAGAAGCTATTAAATCTAGTTTGCTTCTAAGGAGAGATTTTAATCTGCATAATGTATTAAACTAGCGTTTCCCGTTAGCGTATCGAACTTTCCGACCCAGTTAGACATATTTTGTCAGCCAATTGGTCCTGTTGAGTCTGATTACTCTGTCTTTAAGTTGTCTAGTTCATTAAGATATCAACGATTTTTAAGATCAAAAGCTTTTTCTAGAGCAGCCGTATCTTCAAAGATTTGAAAAAACTTTATCTTCTCTTGTTCTATTTCACAAATGATTGCCCAATCACTCTCGAACACTTTCCCAGTTACGTTGACCTTAATGCGGAAATTCCCCCATGCACACGCCGCTTCCTGATTACCAATAAGTTTGTTTAGGACAAATCTCTCTATTTGCTCTGTTTCTGCTAATATTTTTAAATATTTTCTAACACCTTCTTTACCATGAAATGTACCATATAAAGGAATTTCCTTAGAGGTTTCTTTTTTAAGAATAATAAAATTCGCTTCCTCATGAACCATTTCAATCACTTTATCAATCTGTTTGCTTCCTAGTGCTTGAAAATAGCTTGTTAGCACTTGTTGGGCACTTTGCATGGTCTACTAATCTCCTTTCGGTATAGGCATAAGCTTTGCACACGCCAATATTAACATATTTCACCATTATCCTGCCCGTTAGCTCAATGAAAAAGGAGCAGCTGCCGACCGGAAAACTGCTCCTTTCTATTTTCGACTAACGTTTCCCGTTAGCTGAATATAATGAGTCGTCTGTCATAAGCTCCTTCTCTTTTCGCTCATGTGTAGTCATTTCAATTTCTCATCGATCAATTTTATAATGTTTTCATAATAAGATATTTCGTGAGGCACAAAATGATCTTTGCCTATCATTTTGTCTATTAAGATTTTATTCTCATCAATCACTTCGATTCCTTCTATTCTAATATAATCTAATTCCCCTAACCACAGTTTACAGAAGGATTCAAATTCAGTTCTTACAATACCCGATACTTCTTCTTTTTGAGGGGTCACTTCATTAATAAAGTTATCAACAATATATAAATAAACGTTAGCAAGTTCCTTATCAATAAAGCCTGTTTTATTCACGTGATAATCGATCACTCCTAGTGATATTAGATCGTTAATAGAAACATCTATGCCAATCTCCTCTTTAATCTCCCTTATTCCATCCAGCACAGTCTCGTGAGCCAATAAATGTCCAGCTGCAGTTATGTCATATAGACTCGGATAATCTTTTTTCATCGAACTACGAAGTTGGAGATAAATATATCTTTTATCTTCTTTACTAACAAACCAACAGTGGAATGCTTCATGCCAATGCCCTAACCTATGAACTTCTTCCCTAGTTGCAATACCAATCTGATTGCGGTTATCATCAAAAATCTTCAACATTTCATTTTCCATCATTGACAGGCCTCCTTTAATTACATCCCTACTCGTAACCACTCTAAAGGATCATTGCTTGCGAAATGCTTCTTGATAAATTCGAGAACTTCATCATTTCCTGGCAACCTAACTCTTTCGATCGCATCATTAAATGATAACCATTCGTATTTACTATGTTCATGATTTAAAATTACATTTTGATCCTCATCCATATATCCCACAAATACAGGCGCAATATAAATATAATTTTCTTCGGCTGAATAGAATTGATCAATCTTATTTGAAGTGAACAGGGTAACATTTGTAATACTCGTTTCTTCACGGATTTCTCTTAACGCAGCTTCCCAGGCCTTTTCCCCTTCTTCAATAGCACCGCCAATATAACACCAAATGCCTCTTAATACAGAAGTAGCCCGTTCTAATAACAAGACTTTGTAACCACAAGGTGTGTTTTTAAGTAATACTACTGCTACACCTCTACATCTTAATGGAACTTCAGAATGTACCCCTATCATAGTTTCCTAACCTTTCTAAGATAATTTATGAAAAGTTGGTGTTAATTAAATTAGTCATCTACAAGTATTCTCGAACGCCTCTAAAGCCCTCGAAATCGAACTCATGACTCATTCTGAATCGTGCTTCATGCATTGAACCCTCCTTGAAAAAAGCGAAAAGCATCGGTTCGAACACTTTTCTCTACTGTTCATCTATCATCACTCTCCCATCTGATTTTAATCAAATGATACAGATGAATTCCATTTAAAAAAAGAGAAGTTTTTCAGATTGAATTTCCTATTTTTGTTCGATTTCATAAAAATTACTCACCGCACTATTATCTTATCCCGATTTATGAATTAAAACAGATTTACGCCCAACAAAATGAAATGAAATGAAATGAAATGAAATGAAACTAACCTGCCCGTTAGCTTAACGATGCTAATGTATATATCTTTCTATTTAATTGCCCCTACATATTAAGTGTAACATCAGGACATACCTAATATGAGGTGTTAGACATGAGTAAAATATTCTCAATAGTTCTATTAACTTTAAGTATTATGGGAACGTTTTTAGTAAATCGTACGAGCGATTATGAGATCAAGACAAATTACAATATGGATCACAAGTGGATCAAACTCCCAACACAAACCGGAGCCTTGAACATCGAATTAATTACAAGGAATGAAATAGAAAAGGTTAGCTTTTGGCTTGTTCCGATGGGAACTTCTGGTTGGAGATTTAGAACCTTATTAGGTATAGATGATAATGGTACAGATGGATGGAGATTAAAGTGGCAATTCTCAAATACAACAATTTACGATCATATTGTAATTGAAATTTCTAGAACAGATGGCGAGACTGACTCATACATTCTAAACGTCTCAAATCAATAAAAGCCTAGACTCTAAAAGTTCAACTGGTAATCATTCAAATACCCAAACTATCCAACTTAGATCCTGGTCACCAATATATATCGGATAGGACCTAAAAGTTGGTCAGATTTGCTCTGAAAGTTACTCTAAAAAGTTAAATTCATTAAACTAACCTGCCCGTTAGCTTAATGAGGTCATCAATCTAATATAATTTTTCCGTTCGATACTGTCCTAAAAGGTATACAAGAAAAGGATCGTCAGCATTTTTTCAACGATCCCTATTGTCAGTCCCGCAAGTTGAAATCAGTGGATAGAACAGGTCATGTATTCAGTTGCAAAACTAATTATCCGTATACTTCCTTTGGTGAATCGGCGTACCTTTAGTGACTTCACCTGTCGCTGTATTGATTTCTAGTGATTCTACTAAAACCTTCCACCCATTGTCGCTTTTAAAAACTTTATAAGGGAGTGGTGGTGACTGTTCGTAGCTTTGTCCTGCATACTTTTCGATCACTGAAATCTCAACTTCATTACTATTGATCTGTTTGCTTCCAACAATTTCATACCCAGTAGTAGGTTACATATCCTTCTTCACGACTTTTCTCATCCAAATAGTTTATATCTTTTGAATAGAACATCATTCCCTCTGCATCCCTAGCAATGTAAGCATCATAGTACTCAGTTGCTGCTTCCATCGGAGTTTGTGCAACGACTCTTTCCGCAGTTGTAGTCGATGTCACTAAAATAGAACCGGCCACAACTCCTGCAAGTAAAAGCGATACTAATTTTTTTCCTTTCATGGATTGAAGACTCCTTTTCCTGTTATATTCCTAAAAAAATGGGAAATCTTCTTTAGGTCTACTAAGTATAACGTGTTCGATTATTGGAAAGTTGTAAGATTGTTGTTACAGTATCTTGACTAAATTCTTTGTTATATAGAGTCGTGGTACTTCCTACTTTATCTTTAGATGTATTTGTTGAACCAGTTACCTCTTGAGTACTTTCTGATCCATTACTAACCTTTTCCTGACTTGGATTTTGGCCGCATCCAGATGCAAGGGCGATGGATAGAACAGCAATCACACTAATCATACTTTTTTGAAATCTCATCTAAATCATCTCCATAAAAAAAATGTATAACTTTCGAATATTATATTGCGTAACGTTACGTTATATATTCCGTTGAAAAGGCGGTTTATTGCTATCGTGTCCCGTTAGAGCAACGACTTACTCTGTTGAATTTCGTGTTCCTCAACATAAAGCGGCATCAGAGAAGGCGGATCGTACCTTATTGCGGCCTTTAAACGACAAAAAGGGTGCCGATAGCCATAGCCCCATAGCCGCAACTAAATAATGAGCCTAATCCGACAGTGCCCGCATGATGTTGGATTTCGCCTCTGCCGCAATCGCTTCATTCCCGTCATCGACCGCTTGCATTAAGATCAGTATGGGGATGTATACCGCGATCAGCCGCGCCAGCAGCTTCGTTTCCTCGTCCGCTCCTCCGTATGTTTCGAAAAACACGCCGCGAGCGAAAGGTGGTAAAAAGCTATAAGCAACGCTCAAATCGCAAGCCGGATGGCCTACGCTCAGATCGCCCCAATCAATGATGCCGGAAACGATCCCGTTCTCATTCACAAGCATATTTTTGAAATGAAGATCGCCATGTAGCAGTGCATTCACCGCCTCGACACGGTCCATTTGCAGCCAGCTAATATACGCTTCGATCACACCGGACTCCTCCGGCGACAAGTGTTCAACCACCTTCGATAGAAAGCCCTCCAATTTCACTTTGCGCGATGCTATGTCCGTCAAGTTTCGATGATCTTGCTGAACTCCGCACTTCAGCGCCGCCTGCACCGGAAACTCATGCAATCTCCGCAAAAATTTCGCCAGCGTCTCTGCCGATAAAGCCCGGCGTTCTTCCGTCAAACCGATTGGGAAATCTCCTGGCACGTAGGTATAGCCAAGAAATGGTGCCGGGTATTCGTCACTAGCTTCGCCATAAAACAACGGTTTCGGATAGGGGATAGTCATGTATGCCTCCAGCTTCGGCAGCAGCTTCCCTTCCATACGAATCGAGCCAACTGCAATCGTTCTTCTTGGAAACCGGAACACGTACTCGTCACCGATGAGAAAAACCGTATTGTCCCAGCCCCAGCCCAATCGCTTCACTTGCTTCGATGACAGCTGAGGGAATTGTCTGCCGATCAGCGTCCGCGCCTGCTCTTCGTTAACCTCCCACTCCGCATCCCATACATTCGTTCCTCCCATGAATTGTCTGCCTCCTCGTTCCTTACGTTATTTAGATGTTTACATTCCCTGGAAGTTACGCATAACTGCCCGTTAGTTGAGTAAAAGCAGCCAATCACAATGATAAGCTGCTTTCTTGTTGTTATTGAGCTAACGTTTCCCGTTAGTTCAGCGAATTGATTTATAAACCTTATCTAAATGATCGAGATGCAAGTGTTGGCCTAATGGTATATATGTTATATGCATCCAGCTTCAGTTCTGCTTGCTCCTAAAATACTCTGCTGTTTCAAGAATTCCATCATTTTCTGAGAATAATCCTCGATCAATAAATACATTTAGTAATTCTGGAGCTACCTCTCGTGTCACTTCTAGTAATCTAATGTATTGCCATTCGTCCGCCCAATCAATACTTCTATTGACAACTTCAGGATATTATTGTCTCAACCACTTGAGAGGTATCTTCTTCATACCTTATTGTTTGTTCAATTTTCAGCAAATAAATGCTAAGGCTTCTTAATCATTTCAACACCGTCAAAACTAAGGCTTCAATTTCTGTTTCCTTTTTCAACATATATTTATCAAAAAACGCCTTTGTATAAGAGGTAATAATGTTGCGCTGTTCCATGGCGTCCCGGGTTCCTCTGGAAGCCTCATTCGTGAAGGCAAACAAGGCATCGGAAAAGTCACCGTGAGTCACATTGTCAATAATGACGAAGTATGTTTCCTGACTGTTGGTTTCAAGAAGAAATGCGTTCGTATTATAAGCAAGTGCAGTACTGAGCTGCATGAAGGGTTTCTTAAGATCGCTATCCAGGGCACCTAACATATTACCGTCAAGATTTACACCGCCGACAAATCGGTCATCGTCTCGGGTAACAATGGTCGCTGTCGTTCCTCCAAACGAATGTCTAAACATCCCCATACCGATTTTAAGGTGCAATCTACCTTTAAAAATCGATTCCATGTCACCACTATTCATTTTGTATAGATGGTCTGCGATATGTCTAACATCCTCACTTTGTAACACAACGTATTTTGAAAAATTGACTGCCGCAGGGGCCGAAGTCAATGTATGAGAGATCTCAATGGCTTTTTCTTTCTCGAGCTTTTCTGCCACAATTTGAGGCATAAGTGGCGTAATTAGCGTGGCGAATTCTTGTCCATATTTATTTAAATCATCGATGAATCTCTCTGACATCCTAGCTATTCGTCCATCCTTGAGTTTATACATACCACTTTCCGCGTGGCCAATGGATACGACAATATAGCCGGAGCTAGCCAGGTCTTGACAGTACAACGTGCCTTGCTGCGGGTAAGCGCCTGCACCATGAGAATAGAATAAAACCGGATATTGATCTTCCTTTTCAGACAAGGCCACATCTTCGTAAGACCATGTCTTAACATTGGAGTCAAATAGCTTCTCACCCGCTCCCCCCCCCCCC
>NZ_BCNM01000046.1 GCF_001514495.1 Paenibacillus pabuli NBRC 13638 | reverse complement strand
ACCAAGGTGCTGCTGCAATTGCAGCATGGGGAGCTGGCGCCGTCCCTGCATGCGCAGCAGACGAACCCGCATATTGACTTCAGTCAAACCCCGTTCACGGTTCAGCGGGAGCTGGGCAGTTGGGAACGTCCGAGGGTGGACGGTCAGATCGTACCGCGACGGGCAGGGATTTCCTCGTTTGGTGCAGGTGGAGCGAATGCTCATCTCATTTTGGAGGAATATCGGGAACCCGACCTGGCGGGCGAAAAGGCGAACGAGCTCAACGAGAAAAATGAGCAAAACGAACAAAATGAAGTACCGGAAATGATTGTGCTGTCAGCGAGGAACGAGGAACGGCTGGTCGCTCAGGCTTGTCAGCTGCGGGATGCACTTCGCATCGGGCAGAGTAGCTGGAGTGTAAGGGAGATCGCCTATACGCTGCAAACCGGACGTGAAGCGATGGAGGCTCGGCTGGGCGTGCTGGCGCAAACGGTGGATGAACTGGTCACCAAGCTGGACCGTTATGTGGAACAGGCCAGTCAGGCAGTACCGGAAGGCAAAGGGAGCCAGTATTATCAGGGAAATGTGAAGCAAGGGCAGGAGAATCCGGGTTGGTTAACCGATGAGGAAGATATGAAAGAGAATGTGAAGCGTTGGCTGTCCCAGGGACGTTATGAGCACATATTGGACGCGTGGACACGAGGGGCAGCGATCCAGTGGATGGAGCTATACGGGGAAAACAGACAGCAGCATCCGCGTCGAATCAGTCTGCCGACGTATCCGTTTGCTGCCGAACGTTACTGGGTACCTGAACCTCCTGTCACAGTAGAACAGAGAATCAAAGTACCACAACATACAGGCGTACCTATTTTACATCCGCTTGTACATTGCAATACATCCAGCTTTGGCTTGCAACGATATGCCAGTACGTTTACGGGCGAGGAGACGATTTTGGCCCATCATCAGGTTCATGGAGAGAAATGGCTTCCTGGTACGGCCTATCTGGAAATGGCCAGAGCGGCGGTTCAGCAGGCAATTGGATTTCTCGACAATTCGCTGCAGGTACGCTGTATTCAGAAAGTCACATGGATGACGCCCCTGCAGGTTGAGCAGCGCGTTGATGTTCTGATCGAGCTTAAACAGCAGAATGATGAAATCGTAGGTTTCGAGATATATAGCTTCACTCATGGATCTGAGCCGCTCAAACGAACACATTGCAAGGGTTCTGTTCTGCTGGGGGGAATACAGGCATCCGTTCAACCCACCGGAAATAAACCTTGGCTGGTTGAGAAGGCAGAACGTGTCCTTACAGGTAAGGACTGTTATTCCCTGTTTGACGGATTGGGTCTATCCTACGGGCCCGCCTTTCAGGGACTTACACAGCTGTTCATCCAGGATCATCAGGTTTGGGCACAGTTGCGGTTGTCTCCGGCAGCCGGACACACAGAGCAATATGTAATGAATCCATATTTGCTTGATGCGGCGTTCCAGACCTCCATGGGTCTTTTGCTGAAGCAACATGTGGAGGAGGGCCGAAATGCTGATTCAGTGCCACTGCCATTTACACTAGATCAGCTGGAACTCTTGCATCCTTGCACAGAAGAGATGTGGGTGCGAGTCCAACGGATGGATTACCCTTCTGGAGCACAGGGGCTGATCAAGTTTGGGATTGAAATGTATAGTCCGGACGGAAAGTTATGCATTCGAATGACAGAATTGGCATGTAAAGCTCCGTCAGCGGAAAGGCTTCCTTTATTTCAAAATCCGTTGACGACCCAGGGTACACCCCCTGTTGGACATGTTCTGATGACACCTGTATGGAGTGTATTTACGCCCGAAGAGACAGCGCTATCATTACCAGCTAGTAACAAGGTGCTCATCATCAGTGACAACGATACAAGCCATAAAGAAGCCCTGAAATTATATCCGGGTGCAATGCACATGATGCCCCAGAATAGCCTAACCGGTTGGAAGGACAGCCTGTCGGAGTTTGCTATTCTGGATCATATCGTATGGCAGGCTCCATCTCCCGGTAATGTTAGCATGGCAGATCATTCGATTGTTGAGGGACAGAAGCAGGGAGTGCTTCAGTTATTCAGATTGATCAAGAGTCTGCTAGAGCTTGGTTATGGTAACCGAAGCTTGAGTCTGACCATCATTACGACCAATGCGATCCCCACCTCCCCGGTGGACGAGATTAACCCTACTCATGCAAGCATTCATGGTTTTGCGGGCTCTTTGGCCAAAGAGTACTCCCGGTGGAACATAAAGCTGCTCGATCTGGAACATGAGGTTGAATGGGTCGAGACCCAAATGCAAGAACTTCCTTGGGACGCCCAAGGAAATGCCTATGTGTACAGGGATAACGAGTGGTTTCGCCAGGAGCTGCTCCCGGTAAACGTGCACAATGAACATGCCATCCAGCATGCTTATCGTCAAGAGGGCGTATATGTGGTCATCGGCGGGGCAGGTGGTATTGGGCAGGTGTGGAGTGAATACATGATCCGGCAGTACAATGCGCGTATTATCTGGATCGGGCGCAGGGAACCGGATTCGATCATTCAACATGGTCTGGAGCATTTGGCATCCCTTGGCAGTGCTCCCGAGTACATTGTGGCAGATGCAACAAATGGACATTCCCTCCAGATGGCCTATGAACAGATCAAGAGAAGACATCCCCATATTCATGGCGTGATTCATTCAGCGATCGTACTGCAGGATCAGAGTATCGCCAATATGGAGGAGGAACGTTTTCGGGCTGTCTTATCTGCAAAAGTCGCTGTAAGTGCAAGCATGGCTCAGGTATTTGGACAGGATGACCTCGACTTCATGCTGTTTTTCTCATCCTTTAATTCGTTCACCAGATCCCCTGGGCAAAGCAATTATGTGGCTGGCTGCACCTTTAAGGATGCGTTTGCTCATCAGCTTGCAAGGGAGCGTGCCTATGATGTCAAAGTCATCAATTGGGGCTATTGGGGAAGTGTGGGGAGTGTATCCTCGGAAGAGTACAACATCCTTATGAGCAATGCCGGTATCGGTTCCATTGAAGTACCTGAAGCCATGAAAGCGTTGGAAATTCTTTTGACAGGATCACTGGATCAACTGGGACTTGTCAGAACGACCAGACCTCTTTTTATGCAAGAGCTGAACTTGAACAAAGTTGCATCCCTGAATGTGTAACAGAACGATGTGTTGACAGGGTGCATGAAAACCGTTTGGCACGGTATGGGGGGAGCAGCAGAACATAAATGTTTCTGATGAATGGGCATCTGCCACCACAGGGAGGTTAAAACAATGGATGATCAGGTGTATATTCCGATTACAAAACATATTCCCGAGGGACTTCGCAGTGAGACAGATCAGTTACACGGGTGGCTTGTCGCATTATTGTCAGCGGAATTAAAGGCAATGGGGTTATTTGAAAAAAGGTATTCCAGCACCAGGGAATGGTTAGAGAAAAACGGGATACCCGTTTTGTTTCATCGCTGGATGGAAGAGACACTTGCTGTGTTAGCCAAAGAAGAGGGGAATAGCGCTGCGGGTGGGCAAACCGCTACTACCTTCGAGAATGTGTGGCAGAGATGGGATGAAGTTAAACAGCAATGGCTGCAACAGGGCCACCTTCGAGCTCAGGTCCTTTTGGCAGAAACGGCATTAAAACACCTGCCTGATATTCTTCGGGGCCACAAGCAGGCAACGGATGTTCTTTTCCCCAATTCAAGCATGACACTTGTCGAGGGCATATACCAGAACAATCCCATCGCCGACTATTTCAATGAGGTTCTGGGATCGCAACTTATAACAATTATTGAAGAAAAAAGAAAAAAGAATGCAACCATCCGGTTGAGAATCATTGAATTTGGCGCGGGTACAGGTGGAACCAGTACCCCTGTGCTGGATAAGCTCAGACCGTATGCGCAGCACATTGAGGAATATTGTTATACAGATATCTCTTCCTCTTTTCTGTTGCAGGCAGAGCAGCGTTATGGGAATGAGCACCCTTATGTGACCTACAGAAAAATAGATGTTACTAAACACCTGCCTGAGCAATCGATTGATGAAGCTGTCTATGATATAGCAATTGCGGCCAATGTGCTGCATGCTACACCCCATATTCGTCAAACCCTAAGACATATCAAAGCAGCGCTCAAAAAGCAGGGGCATTTACTTTTGAACGAGATAACCGCTAATACACTTTTTGCCCATATTACATTTGGTTTGCTGGAGGGCTGGTGGTTATACGAAGATGAGACGCTGCGTATTCCGGGCTGCCCTGGTCTCACACCTAAAACATGGAAAAAGGTGCTTGCTCATGAGGGGTTCAGAAATGTTCGCTTTCCGGCATTGAACGCTGAAGAGTGGGGGCAGCAAATCGTTGTATCCCAAAGTGACGGCATCATTATACACGAAATAAAGCAGAGCCCTGTATCTCATCCTGTACAGACACAAACAAGAGCGATTCCTGAGATGGAGTTGAAGCCCAGTTCGTCCCCGGTGATGGAGACTGGATACATGAAACATCAGCCGCCGGCAGGGGATATTTCTGATCATGTAATCCGCGATCATATTATTATGGTCATCCGGGACAGCATAGAGACATCCCTTAAGATGAGCCAGGACCGGATTGACAACCATCAAAGCTTCTCTGAATACGGCGTCGATTCGATTGTTGCCGTGAATCTGGTCAATCTCATTAACGAGCGATGTGGAATAGTGATGCAGACTACAGTGCTGTTCGATCATAATACGGTCCATGCCTTAAGCAAGCACATGCTGGAGCAATATCGAAAAGAGATTGTGGCGCATATGCTGCCTAGTCGGGCTGATATACCTCCACAGAGGAAAGATGACGAACAGGCTATCATTATAGACATGCGTGATAATCGTAGGGCTGAGAAACCTGCTGTGCATAAAAACGAGGAACGGTTGCCAGTCCAGGATGAGTGGACGAATCCTAATTCGACTTGGGCAAGCACAATGGTTGATATCGAAAAGCTGGGATCTAATTCGGAAGGCGCATATTATCGATTGCTGCTGGAGAAACCTGGAGAACTGGATGAGCTTCAACTGATTCAGGATCAATCGCGTTCACTCCAGTCAGACGAAGTGCAAATTGCTGTGCATGCTTTTTCACTTAATTTTGGAGATCTGTTATGTGTAAGAGGGCTATATCCAACCATGCCCCTTTATCCGTTTACCCCCGGCTTTGAAGTCAGCGGGGTCGTCGTTCAAACAGGTTCCGAGGTCACAGACCTTCGGCGCGGTGATGAAGTGATTGCCATGATGGGTGAGCAGATGGGTGGTCATGCCAATATGGTGATCTGTCCGGTAGCTCATGTTGTACCCAAACCGAAAAGATTAACATTTGAAGAAGCATGCTCACTACCAGCCGTCACCATGACCATGCTTGATGTGTTCCAAAAAGCCAAACCGCAGCCAGGTGAAAAAATATTGATTCAGACGGCAGCCGGAGGGACAGGTCTTATTGCTGTACAGTTGGCCCAGCACTATGGTCTGGAAATCTATGCCACAGCCGGTTCAGATGTGAAACTAAACTATCTGCAACAGCAGGGTGTGCAACATACCATTCAGTATGTGGAGCAGGATTTTGCCGAGGAGATTCGCCGTCTTACGAACGGGCAAGGTGTAGATATTGTCATCAATACTTTATCGGGTGATGCGATTCAAAAGGGGATGGCTTGTCTTGCTCCCGGTGGCAGATATATTGAAATTGCCATGACTGCCCTCAAATCAGCCAAAAGTATTGATTTATCCTTATTATCGAACAATCAGGCGTTCTACTCGGTAGATTTGCGACGGATGGCTTTTCGTGATCCTTCTATAATTCGAACCTATATGAAGGAAATGGCGATCCTAATTGACCAGAACATCGTTCGTCCGACGATATATGCCACCTACCCTTTTCAGCAAGTGAAAGAAGCATATAAGGCTATGGGAAACCGCAGTAATATAGGAAAAATTGTGGTACATATCCCTGAAGCTCAACGCTTTAAGCCGTATTCTGCTAAGCCATGGGAGCAAAACGTTGTGGTAGAAGAGGCCACAATGGATCAAGAAACACCTTCCGTCCGGGAGGAAATAGCGATTGTTGGAATCAGTGGCCGATTTGCACAAAGTCGCAATCCTGAGGAGTTATGGCAACATTTGCAAGCCGGGCATGATCTGATTGGAGAGGTGAACCGTTGGGATCTGGACGCTTATTACGCTGATCAGCATTCCTATTGTCGACATGGCAGCTTTATAGAGGATTTTGATCGTTTCGACCCTCTGTTTTTTAACATATCCGGTGTGGAAGCCACCTATATGGACCCGCAGCAGCGCATTTTTTTGGAAGAGTCCTGGAAGGCGCTTGAAGATGCCGGTTATGCTGGCAAAAAGGCCGAGGGCCTTCAATGTGGTGTCTATGTAGGGTGCAGCGGCATGGATTATCAAAGCATATTTGGACATGAGGGCCCTCCGCAGGCTTTCTGGGGGAACGCCAATTCGATTGTGCCTGCGCGCATCGCCTATTACCTGAATCTGCATGGTCCGGCCATTACAGTGGATACAGCCTGTTCCAGTTCTTTGGTGGCCATTCATCTGGCCTGTCAGGGGTTATGGTCCGGCGAGACGAATATGGCCCTTGCTGGAGGCGTATTCATCCAGTCCACCCCTGGATTCTACATTGCTTCCAATCGAGCGGGAATGCTGTCTCCAACAGGAAGATGTCATACCTTTGATGAAGCGGCAGATGGTTTTGTTCCGGGAGAAGGTGCAGGGGTGGTTATCCTGAAAAGGCTCAGGGAGGCGCTGGCTGACGGGGATCAGATTTACGGAGTCATTCGAGGGAGCGGAATAAACCAGGATGGGTCCACCAATGGAATTACTGCTCCCAGTGCGAAATCCCAGGAACGGCTTGAGCAGAGCGTATATGAGACTTTTAATATTAATCCTGAACACATCCAGCTGGTCGAGGCTCATGGGACAGGGACCAGGCTGGGAGACCCGATTGAGTTCAATGCATTGACACAGGCGTTCAGAAAACATACGGACGAAAAACAGTTCTGTGCGATCGGCTCGGTAAAAAGCAATATCGGTCATACGGCCACGGCAGCCGGAGTAGCGGGTTTGTTTAAAATTATGGTGGGGATGCGTCATCAAAAAATAGCCCCCTCCATTCATTTTCATCAACCCAACAGCCAGATCGCCTTAAATGACAGCCCGTTCTATATCCCTACAGCCACGATGGAATGGAAAGCCGGATCAAGTGGCAGAAGATGTGCTGCAATCAGTTCATTTGGTTTCAGTGGTACGAATGCCCATATGGTCATTGAGGAGGGACCGCTGCGATCCAGACCGTCCAAGCCGATGCCGGGGTATTTGATTGTACTTTCCGCTCGTACCGCCGAACAATTGCGTCAGCAGGTTGAACAATTCACCGCCTACGGAAGACAATTGCCAGAAATGGATTGCGGCAACCTGAGCTACACCCTGTTATTGGGACGCAAACATATGGATTTCCGCCTCGCCTGTGTGACCCGAAGTCTGAATGAAGCGATGACTTTACTTCAACGCTGGTTGGATAAGGGAAGTGCACCACAGGTTCGGGTTTCACAAGGAACACCGGACACTTCACGTGAGCACTCCTCATTGCAGCGATATGGGAATGAATGTTTGCGGAGCTGCCGGAAGACGACACATGCAAGCGAGTATTTAGATCATCTGGGTACTGCAGCGGATCTGTATATCCAGGGATATGAACTTGATTATAATCTGTTGTTTGAGCAGGGTCACTATCGGACCATTTCACTACCCACCTATCCATTTGCCAGAGAGCGGTATTGGGTGGAGCACGAAGAAATGAATCAGTCAGCGGTAACAGAAAAACCAACCACGGTTAAACCATCAAATGAAAGCTTATTACTGCACTCTACGCTGCACCACAACCGTTCGGATCTGCTGCGAGGCCAGTGGTACAGCAGTCAGTTCAATGGCAAAGAGCCTTTCCTAAGCGATCATGTGGTGCAAGGGCACAAGCTGCTTCCAGCTGTCGTTCAGCTGGAAATGGCCCGGGCAGCAGTGGCGCACGCAGCGAATTGGCCTCCGCGCACGCATAGTCTGCTGCTGCGCCATGTAATGTGGAGCAGGCCGCTCGTCGTTGGGGAGGAGCCTGTGGAGGTTCATCTTGCACTTGAGGCCGAGGCAGATGGGAGCCTGTCCTATGAAATAGGGGCAGTGTCATCACATGAGGGGGCAATCGAGTCTGGCGACGCGGGGTATAGCCAGGGAC
>NZ_BCNM01000045.1 GCF_001514495.1 Paenibacillus pabuli NBRC 13638 | reverse complement strand
GATGGACGCCGGATTGCCCGAGAGCGCAATCGAGGACTCGGCCCCGTACAACTGATATTCCTCGTACATTACGCCGACATACACACCCACGATGTCCGCCGCCAAGCTCTCCCGCGTATACCCAGCATCCTCCAGTGTCTCGTACACACACTGCATGAACAATCGTTCCTGCGGGTCCATCATCTCGGCTTCCCGGGGAGAGATCTGGAAGAACAACGGATCGAATTCGTCCACCCCGTCCAGAAATCCGCCCCAGCGTCCATAGGTCTTGCCCGGTGTGCCTGGCGCTGAATCATACACCTGCTCCTGATCCCAGCGTTCCGATGGAATTTCGGTAATACTGTCCGTTCCACTGCGCAGGTTCTCCCAAAACTCCTGGATATTCCGCGCTCCCGGGTACCTTCCCGCCACACCAATAATGGCGATATCCTGCTGTGTATCGCTAAGTGTGCCCTCCTGTCCTGACAACTTTGTCTGCGTTTCATTCATCCGTGGTGCAGTCGTTTGAGTCTGTCCAAAAGTTAGATAGGGCGATCTGGTCTCTCCATGGCTGGATAAAACAGATTGCATTACAGACTGCCGTTCTTTGACATGCTTGGCATCCAAAGGTATGAAGGCTGCATCTGAAGTTGTGTCGGGATCTCTCTCCCTTAGCAGCCTGTCCAGTTTTTCGCCTTGTTCCTGTAGAAAGTAACTGCTCAAATCCCCGATCGTCTGGTATTCAAAAAATAATGTTTTCGGCAGTGGTCCAAACAAACTTTCCAGTTTGCTTGTCATCTGCATGATCAGGATTGAATCGATTCCATACTGCTCCAGAGGTGCATTCGCTCGAATACGGGACTCGGGCAGCCCAATAACTTCGGCAAGGGTTTGGATCAAAAATTGAACCGTTCGTTTGGGTTTATCGGCTGCCTGTGAAAGGTTTGATTCTCCGACAGGAGAATTTATTTTATTCATTAATTCCAATTCTTCGCTCTCACCATTGGAAACCAGGGACCCTATTTGGTTTTTGGAATGTAGAAGCTCCCTGATCCGGGTCACATTACCCGACAAAACAGCAATCTGTCCGGCTCCTGTCGCCAAGGCTCGATAGAAGGCCTGTATGCCGCTCGACGTTTCCATCGCCGTCAAACCGTAACGATGAAACATCCTTTGCTGGACGGATTCAGGTACCGTCATGCCCCCTTCAGTCCACAGCGGCCAGTTTATGGACAAGGTCCGCCCAAACCGCTCACCCTTCTGCACTCGCTGATGCCGCTCAGATGCAAAAGAATCCATAAAAGCGTTGGCTGCCGCATAGTCGGCTTGCCCAGGGTTGCCAAACATCGCGGCAACAGCCGAACAAACGATGAACAGATCCAGTTTGTCCTCCCGAGTAGCTTCATCCAAATGAACAATACCGGACACCTTCGGTGCAAAAACGTTGCGAAGATCGCCCTCTCTTTTAGCAAAAATGGGGTGATCATGTATAATTCCGGCACAATGAATGATCCCGTGCAGCTCACCAAACTCCATCTTGAATGAGCTCACTAATTCTTGCACGGTCTGTCGATCCGAAATATCCCCTTGTCTGTAAAGGAGGTTTATTCCTTTCTCACGTAAAGCATCCAATTTCTTCCGGACGGTTGACACAGATGCTCTTCCTACAGCAACAATGGTGCAGGAGGGTGCATGACGCGCTATTTCTTCAGCCATGATGATGCCGAGAGCACCTGCTCCCCCGGTAATAATGTAGACCCCTTCGGGTTTCCACGGGATGTCTAATGAGCTTTCTAATGGATCATGTTCAATCATTTTCCAGTCTTGAACATGACGAAGTCCACTACCTGATTGCCCTGGTGTACTCTTATAACGGATTAACCCATGCTCCGGGTAAGACCGGTTATCTACGAGCATGTTTGCCAGCATCTCCGATTCAGTCTCATTCATGACCTCAATGACCTGACCATGAAAGGATGGATTCTCCAGCTCGGCCGTTCTTAACATAGCGGCAATTCCCTGATACAACGATAACTCGCCAGGAATAACAATTTGGAGCCATTTTTCATCGTTAACATGGGACACTGCCTGCATCAGACGCTGGATCTCCTCGAGCACCCTCAATGCGCCTTTGGTGAATAATTCGTCCCAAGACTGGCCGGAATCCGTTATCCGAATACGTACACTTTGAATTGAAAATCGCTGTAAGTAGTGTTCCATTCCCGGGTAACTGTGATTGCTGTTTTCGAATAAAAGCACCACATGATTGCCCACCGTTAAGTTCTCATTCCCGGAACCTTCCTGGAAAAATGTTTCAACAGGTAACGATTTCCAGTAGGGTTCAGCCAGCAAAGTCCCTTCATCCGCATGCTCTACCTGCCCGGGAAGCTCACGGAATGTCAGCCCCTTGATGCGAAGGACAAGCTGTTCCTTAACGTCATATCCATCAATATCGACCTTTTTCGTTTCAACCAGGGAGTCATTCGGAGTACAGGCGCGAACATGCGACCACATTAAGGATGTGCTATTTCCCCATATCTCCACATGCTCTATGGCAAATGGAACCGGTGTTATAACAGGCGAACCTCCTGCTGCCGCCAACAGAAGTCCAATAGAAGCCTGTAGGGCACTGTCAGTAAGACCAGGGTGAAGCTGGTCTTCGCCATATTCATGGGTTAACCCTTCTGCAAGGCTCAGTTTGGCAAGCGCCTGATTGGTCCCGATGTACAACTCTTCAATTCCCTGATAATATTTCCCATATTGCAGCCCCATTTGTTTAAACTGATTATAACAATCCTCTTTGGTATAAAATCCTTCGGTACATTGGGTTCTGATCTGTGCCAGATCTGTCCACCCGGCTTCCTGCGGCTCCATCATTGCCGCTTGCCCAAGACAGTGCACAACAGGCTCTTCCGCACCATGGCTCTGTACCCGAAACTCGATTTCCCCCTGTTCAATCGGATGAAGCAAGACGTCAACCTGAACAGGTACATTGTTCACCTGTAGCGGACCATACCAGCCGATATGACTCAGTCTTATCCATGTCTGTTCCAGATCATCATGCGTAAGAGCCATTTCGAATGCTGCACGAGCTATCTCCAGATAGGCTGCACCCGGAAATACGCTTTTCCCTTGCACGACATGATCCTTCAGGAAAAGCTCCTCCCCATTAAAGGTGGAACTGAATTGGAGAGCAGTCCAATTCGAAGTATTACGGTGCAGCAAAGGATGAAGCAACTGGTTTGAGTCCTCTTTGCTCTGGTCAGCATGTTGTCGGATCGCATGATCATTTGTTGGTGCGTAACCAGCGTCAATCCAGTACTTTTCCTTGGCAAATGGATACACGGGCAGTGAGATTCGTCCTGCGGGCGCATGCTCAAACAACAATTCAAAATCAAGGTGATATCCCTGCATATATAAGCTTGCTGCTGCTGCTAATTTTTCCGTAAATTCAGCCGAATCCGGTGATTCCGAACAATGCTGCAAACATTCATTTCCGTAACGCATCAATGAAGACTGTGGGCGCAGCGTATGTGACAGTTCCACCACCTGAACTTCTGCAGCAGCTCCCTTTTCAAGCCATTTCTCCAATATTCTGATTAACTCTTGCTCATTACGGACCACACAGCTCAATCGGGTGTTCATATGTTTTCGTCCCATGAGCAATGTATAACTCATATCCCAGTAGCTCACATCGGATTGTTCTTTGCAGAAGCCAACCAGTTGCTCGACTTGAGTCCGCAATTGTTCCTGAGACTGAGCCGATAAAACAATCAGGTTCCCGGGGTAACTGACCTTCTGACTTCCTTTGACCGGTGCTTGTTCAATGACCATATGAGCATTCGTCCCACTGAAGCCAAAGGCGCTGATTGCGGCCATCCTTTTAACACCTGGCGGTGTGATCCAATCGATTGTCTCTGTATTGATATAAAAAGGGCTGTTCGCAAAAGCAATGTGTTCATTGCCTTCCTGAAAATGAAGGGACGCTGGAATTTTTGCATGTTTTAAGGAAAGTAAAATTTTGATCAGTCCAGCCACACCGGCAGCCGCCGCAGCATGTCCAATATTGGTTTTGATTGAACCAAGAGCACAGTAACTTTCCTCTTCGGTATACGACCGGAACGCTTTCACAAGGGCACTGTATTCAATGGGATCTCCCAATTTAGTTCCCGTTCCATGGGCTTCAACCAGTTGGATATTTCCAGGATGGATGTCAAAACGATTGTAGACCTCACCCATGAGCTGCTCCTGAGACTTCGCACTTGGCGCAGTGAGTCCGTTCGAGGCCCCATCCTGGTTAATGGCAGTACCCCGAATAACCCCATGAATGTTGTCCCTGTCACGCAGAGCATCACTCAAACGCTTCAGCACAACAACTCCGGCTCCTTCTCCAGGCACAAATCCGTCTGCCCGCTGGTCAAACGTATGACATCTGCCAGTTGTTGAGAGCATGCCGGCCCGATTGGATGCAATGAAAAAACCTGGTGTGGACTGTATAAACACCCCTCCGGCAAGTGCCATTTCCGTCTCTCCAGACCACAGCCCCTGACAGGCCAGATGAACCGATACGAGTGAGCTTGAGCATGCCGTATCCACTGCAATAGCAGGGCCCTGCAAATTCAGATAATACGCGATTCGAGCAGGAATGACTGAGCCTGAGTTGCCCCAGAATGCCTGCGGAACAGGATTCGTTCCAAGCAGTGTCCGATAATCAAGCTCATTAAATCCCGCGTATACACCACACTTCAGCCCGGCAGCTGCCTGTCCCGCATACCCGGCGTCTTCCAGTGCCCTCCAGCATTCCTCAAGAAAAATTCGCTGATGCGGGTCCATGTGAGCCGCTTCCGTACCAGAAATGTTAAAAAATTGAGGATCAAATTCATCTATGTTTTCCAAAAAACCACCATGGCTGCAATAGGGAGTATCTTGTTCAAAATAAGACGACATATTCCAACGCGTAACGCTCCCGACCAGATCTTTTCCTGCAGCCAAATGCTCCCATAAGGAATGAATATCATCTGCCTGCGGAAATCGGCCGCTCATCCCAACAATAGCAATATCACCCTGCCCCACCTTTAAAGGGCTATAAGAGTCTGGAAAGGCAGATGGGTAATGCGTGCGTTCAGATGCAGATGAACTTTCTGTTTTGTGAGCATGCGGGACAGAAGCTTCTGAGCTCCACTCCAGCTGTTCTACTGATTCGGAAGACTTTTCGATGATCTGCACAAGGCCGTCCCGATACTTTTCAACGATATGGTTGGATAACAACTCAATGGAGCTATAATCAAACAGGCTGGATACCTGCAAGGATATCGATAACGCCTCGTTAATCGACTGAACAAGCCGAACACCTGTAATAGAGTCCACTCCATATTCAGAGAAAGGCTCCTCTGAATCAATCATGGTGGTGTTCACTTTGAGCGATACAGACAGCATGTCTGTAACGATCTCTCTTACATATGCTTTCAATGCGGTTGCCGAAGTGCTCGCCGAACCAAGGGATGGGTTGCTTGGCTTCTTTTCTTGCAGTTCAGGACGGCTTCCCGGAGTGAACGGATCATTGGACTGTAACTCAGTCCGAATCTGATTGGAAGATCCAACTGGAGCAACCTCCGTGTCGATCTGCCTGACTAAGCCGTCACTGTATGCCACAATGACCTGCTGCCCTTCCTCGTGCCAATCCCGTGCAGGAAATTCGATAGAATGAAAACCCGCTTCCAGTAACAGTTGTTCCCATACATGCGGTGCTGCTCCGGGACAATCGGGTAGACGAAGCTCGGGATCTTTGTACAGCCACCACCCATCCAACAAACCAAAGGTAAGGTGAGTAAACAGGGAATTGCTGCTAATCTCGTTAATTAACAGCATCCCGCCTTGTTTTAGCAGAGCCTTCACATTACGCAGTGTTGTCCGCAAATCGGGTGTTGCGTGCAGCACATTGGCTGCGATGACCACATCATAGGAACCGGTATCTATTTGTTGGGCAGACGGAGCATAACGGACATCAAACATCCGATAATTCATGAATGGCCTGTCTGCTCCATACTTCTGCTCACCATGCAAAAGGAATGCTTGGGATACATCCGTATATGCGTACTCTTGAATATGCTGTGCCATGGTTTCCAATCTTTGCAAAACGGCTGCGCTGGTTCCTCCGGTTCCCGCCCCAATCTCCAACACGCGCAGACCTGCAGAGTCGTCGAGATGGATTTTATGCTGTACACAGGATGCTGCCGCTTCTGCAAGCACTTTGTTATAACGATTTATTTTCATGTATATATCCCCCCGACCAATTCCATAGAGGAATCAGGAAACATAATCTCGGTTGCCAGGCAATTTCCATTGAGAATATCCGGCAGCGCCCTCAGCATCGTCTCAACCAATCTGATTTGTGATTCCGCACCGTGGTGTTTGATCCAGCCAGGTTTGTTATGCTCCCATTCCTGCCAAGCCGTTTCGGCATTCGGCGCGTCGTTATTGCACACCCTGTATCCAAAATCAGTTTTCATCAGAAAGCCGTAACGGACTAGCGCGGTCATGCTTCCCCTGATCCAATGCACGTAGGTATCCGACAAATTCTGTGTTAATTCAGCCAAAGTGCCAGAGCTTACATCGGATACAAACCACCCGGTGGCATGCAGCTGCACCCACATCAACTTTGCAAGCAATGGCTCCATCTGTTGAAGCAAATGACCTGTATTTTGCTCTGGCTGGGAGATGCGCGTGATGTCGCGAGTCTCTTGCCCGCTCCCTTTTAGAGGCTGATCCGACATGTAGACCTGTACTGACTTTTGCATGTTAATTCCAGGAATCGAATATGTTTTTGTTTTTAACAATGCAGCCTGTGTAAGGTCCAGGCACATGAGCATCTCCAAGGCTTCCATCGCTTCTGGCGCCTCAATGGAACTCACACCCATCCGGTCCATGCGTTCCCTGTATTCCAATGAAGCAACACGGCCTACACTCCCCCAGAAACCCCAATTCATAATTTTGACCGGACATGTCCAGGATTGTCGCAACCAATGCGCAAACGAATCTTTAAACATACATCCCGCTGAGTAATTGCTCTGGCCTGGTTGTCTGGTAAAAGAGTTCATGGATGAGAAAAAGAGTACAAAGTCCAGATTTTCTTTCGCAAATATGTTCGCCATCACAACACTTACATCCACTTTGGCGGTAAATACATGTTGAAACTGTTCCTCTGTCATCTGTTCCAAACTGCCATCTTGCAAAACAATTGCTGAATGTACAATGCCATTAATGGTCTTGAATCGGCTTTTGATCGTTTCATACGCACCCATTAGTTCCTCTTCATTGGCTGCATTGGCCGAAATATATTCAGGAGCCGTCCCCAGATCTGACAACCGATTCTGCTTATGCCGTATCTCGTCGTTGTATTCACTTCTTCCAATCCATATCACTCTCGCCTGATAGGTCCGGATCATATATTCACTCCATACTTCACCGATCCCGCCGGCCCCGCCAATGACAACATAGATTCCGCCATGACGATAATTGTTGTTGTTCTGAGGAGCATTGCTCTCCAAGCGAACAAGTTCCTGACCGTACCAGCGGTTGTTTCGATGGACCTGGAGATCCCCAACACCTGTCGGTTCCAGAGAGAGCGCTGCACGAATGGAACGTTCATTGATGTTACCGGCTTGCAAATCCGCAAGACGCACACACCACTGTGGAAACTCCTGCGCCATCGAGCTGGCAAGACCTTGAACTCCGGCATCCGTAGGGTTAACCGGATCGCTAGACCATACGGATTGTGTCTGACATGTTAAGAATGACCATTCCAACGGATGATCACCATATCCCAATTGAATCATGGCTTTAATGATTCGAAACACATTTTTTACGCCCATATTCTGTGCGGATATCAAATGATTCAGTGACGTTGGTGGGAGAGACATATGATTGGATAACCAGATGATATGATCAATCGAATCGACCTTTTTCAAGGCATTCATCACACTGACGGAATCTGCCGCAGTTTCCGCATCCATACGGATTGATTTTGCATGGATCTGATGAACCATCTCCCATTGCTCCGTTGTACCTCCAATCACCAGCCAACGTTTATGGGCAGGATTGAATTCGAACTTTTCAGTCTTTTCGATTACTTCCCATATTGGCGTCAGCATAAGATTATGGTCCGATGGCTTCGATGGGTTTGCAGGGAAAGTTTCCTCCTGCTCAACTTTTAATTCACTTGTCTCATTGGCCTGTGCTTGCTGCGGAATCCAGTATCTTTCTCTTGCAAAAGGGTAGGTTGGGAGACTGATTCGTTGGGGTTTACCCTCAGCAGCATATAATGTATTCCAGTCCAGGTTCAGACCCTGTACCCATAATTCCAATAATTTGTCATGCTGGCCCTTCTGAATCCACCGGTTCACCATTTCTTCCATGTCCTCATCCCGACTAAGGATAGAAAGCATCTCTTTACCCTTTTTCACATGACCGGTATAAAACACCATTTGGGAAGCTTGTGTTTCCAGATCGTTTGCCTGTTCAACATACTCTTTTAGTTTCGCAGTGAGTTCCTCTATGGACACCGCCAGTAATCCCAGACGCTCTTCCATCGACTCACGTCCAACCTGCAAAGTATAGGACAAGCTCCTCAGATCCGAATCCTGATATATTCCGGTGCGTAACACCTCAAGCAAGTCTTTGGACTTTGCCAGGAGTCGTTCCTGATTTCTTGCGGACAGCACAATGACAACAGGGGATTTAGGATGATCTTCGCCAACTGTTATCTGCTCCGAACACATACCTGTAGGGATATATTCTTCAATAATGATATGGGCATTGGCTCCCCCTGCTCCAAATGAAGATACGCCTGCACGTCTTGGAATCTGCACTCCGTCTATTTCTGGACGCTTCCATGGTTCGAGCAGCTTCTGCACAAAAAATGGACTCTGTGTAAAATCAATGTTTGGATTGGTCTCTTCCGCGTGCAGGGATGGCGCGAGTTCCCCATGCTGCATCTGCAACAGTACTTTTGTTATCGCGGCAATGCCTGCTGCGCTTTCACAGTGACCAATGTTGGATTTAGCCGAACCGATGGCACACTTGAAGTTGGATTGCGTCGTCTGCACAAATGCCTTTGTTAAACCAGACACTTCAATGGGGTCCCCGAGCGAAGTTCCTGTTCCATGTGCCTCCACATAACTGATCGTTCGTGGATCGATTCCTGCTTCATATAGAGCATCGCTGATAACTTCAGCCTGTGCGTTCGGATTTGGGACAGTATATCCATTGGTTTTACCCCCGTGATTCAGCGCCGATCCTTTGATCACACCGTAAATCCGGTCTCCATCCGTTATAGCTTTGGCCAACGGTTTCAGCAGAACGGCGCCGACGCCTTCACCCGGAACATAGCCGTCCCCACCTTGGCCAAAGCTCTCACACCGTCCTTTGCTGGACAAAAATTTTCCCTGAGACAAAAGAATATATTTGTTTGGATGGACCGACACATTCACCCCGCCCGCGACGGCAACCTGACACTCGTTCTGTCTCAGGCTTTGACAGGCCAAATGAATGGATGTTAATGACGATGAACACATTGTATCCACGGCCATGCTTGGTCCGCGGAAATTACAGAAATACGAAACCCGATTGGCAATGGAAGACGGATTACCGTTGAATGCCATGGAACTCTGGGACCCATAGAGCTGATACTCCTCATACATCACACCTACATAGACGCCCACTTTCTCCGTGCTCAAGCTTTGTCTGGTGTATCCCGAATCTTCCAGTGTTTCATATACACACTGCAAAAAAAGTCGTTCCTGGGGATCCATTGTTTCGGCTTCACGAGGAGATACCTTGAAAAACAACGGGTCAAACTCCTCCACACCATCCAAAAAACCACCCCAGCGGCCATAGGTTTTGCCTGGAACTCCTGGCTCTGGGTTATACACCTGCCTGTGATCCCAACGTTCAGATGGAATCTCGGTAATACTGTCCACACCATTTCGCAGATTATGCCAGAATTCCCGGGTATTACGGGCACCTGGATATCTGCCCGCCATTCCGATAATGGCAATATCCTGATGCTCATTATTCTGGTCTTTTCCACCGCCAGAGCGTGAGTCCACTTGAATGGAAAGGTCCGGATTCGTTTTTTTCAAAATAGGTTCGGCTTCGGGTTCGAAGTGGGTTCCTGTCAGCAGCTTTCGCTTCGACATCATGGTGTACGTTGGGACGTGCGTTCCGGAGTTTGATACATGCCGTAAATTCTCTGAGACATTCTTTTGTGTCGTTCCGGCTGATTTCATTCCTTTTGGCTGAAGCAGCTTATCCAATCGCACCTGATGTATGTTCATAAAATAATGACTTAGTTGCCTCAGAGTCTGGTACTCAAAGAACAGCGTTTTGGACAGGGAACCCAATTCACTCTCCAGTACGTCCGTCATCTTCATAATGAGCAGCGAATCAATACCATACTGCTCCAGCGGGGCATCCGGCTCAATCCTTGATTCTGGCAAACCGATCACGGGTGCCAATGTTTCAATTAACCAACGGATGGTTCGATCCTCAAGCTTGTCATCAATTCCTGTAACCTCTTCCGTATCTTCGATTCTCGCGGGTTTTTCTGCTTTTGAACTCTGGGCAAGGTTATATTGACCCATGAACTGCTCAGCGGTTGTGCGGAGGTTCTTTTGTTCCAACAGTGTCTTTGCAG
>NZ_BCNM01000044.1 GCF_001514495.1 Paenibacillus pabuli NBRC 13638 | reverse complement strand
TCATTAGGCAAGATTAATTCCATCTTAACAGATGGCTTTTTTCTCTTGTCTACTAAAAGGGGATAATACCAGATTAGCGACTTTCCTTGGTACAAGTTTCGCCCCGACACTTGAAGTTTACATACTCAGCAACCTTTTCTAGTACTGTGAGATGGTAATACCACGAATGGGTCCCTCCATTGAATCGGAGGCGAAATGGACACGAGTGTCCCCAAAACGATAGGAAAGTAAATATTCTGCTTGAACATTAGAGTTCTCACCCTTTTGACCTTTGCCTAATATCTTCTCAATGTCACGGAAGGTTTTCATAGGGAGGGTCTTCCAACTCAAATCAATATGGCGAAGGTGATCAGTATCCCCCTCCCCAAAATTAAAGGAAGCATGCTCTACGCCTTCAAATATCCAGAAAAGTCCTCCCATTTCCGGTTCATTATAGGGTTCACTTTCTGAGCTGTTCAGTGCTTTCGATACTTCTGCTTTCGTTTGTCCGAAACGAATATTTTCAAAGCCCGGTACTCTCCCACTCTTCAACTCTTGGATAGAGTTTTGGTTTAGATCAAAGTAAGGCCTGCTCGGTTCAGACTGTATTTTGGAGAAAGGAACCTTCACCTCTATAAATCCCGCCGCATAAGGCCCAACTTCATATGGATTAAATACGATAACAATTCCTGTGTTTTGGTAGTAAAAGCTAGATGTATTATACAAGGGAAAGTTATAAAAACTCTCCGGGAAAACACTCTCATTCCTCTTTAAATCTGATTCAATCCCTTCAGCTAGATTAACAGCTTGTTTATTGGTTGGAACAACTTGATCTAAATAGAGTCTCGTTCCTGTTGTTAGATCAAAATTATAAGTCGTTACTTCTTCATACCCGTGTGCGCCGCCTCTGAAATTATAATCTGTATATACAATAGATAGTAGGTTGGTTTGATTGTATTTAGTCTGTGCAGTGGTATTCCAGTAAAAGTAATCTTGCTGTTTTTTTAAATATGTATTCTGTATAGCGGCATTTACGGCATGGATTTTGAGTGTTTTATTTATTTTATCCCTGACCTTTTGTTCGCCGCCAATAATTTGAACATACTTTTGCCCTTTATAAGAGTAAATTTTTGTCGTTACTGCGCTCGACCCGGCTGCATTTGCATCACTTGTCGGGATAATAAAGAGAAACGTCAATACAAAACTTATGAACATAGCAAATGTTTTATTCAAATTGAAATCCATCCTTTCTAATTATTATGATATATCCATAGTACTGTAACTTGTCTGGTTTGTCTTTTTCTAGTTGAAAACTGTAATCCATAAATAGAACAGCCTCCATCCCGACACGTTAATGTGGAATGAAGACTGCATCTATCTAGATTTATTTCTTGATTCAACTCACTGGTGCTGTCTCCACAACGTCCGTGATTTCCGGTAACCTCGTTTTGCGTTCCATTGTCACACAGATGAGTAATCCCAGCAATCCAAGTGCAGCAATGACTGCTGCATACAACGGTACCGAGATGAGTCCCGTATGCGTAATTGCAAACCCGCCGAGATAAGCACCACCTGCATTCCCCAGATTAAAGGCCGAATGACTCGACGTTGTTGCCAGCAGCGGTGCTTCACGGGTCATATTCATAATTCGAATTTGCAGGCCTGGCATAATGCCAAAAGCCGCAACACCCCAGCAGAATATGGTGATTACCGCGAGATATGGATTGTCCAGCGTCAACGTTAAGGCCGCCAACAGAACTGCCAATATACCAAAGTTAACCATCAGGGAAGGCATCAGCTTCCAGTCTGCCAGACGACCGCCAAGCATATTACCCAATGTAACGCCGACACCGAACAGCACCAGAATCCAGGTCACGCTCTGCTCGGCAAAACCGCTAATATCGACAAGCATGGGAGTTATATAGGTAAACACAGCGAACAGACTTCCACAGCCCAGCGCACCAATCAGCAATATTAATAACACCTGGGGGCGAACCAGATTCCGGAATTGCTGCCCCAGGTTTGCTGGTGGTCCCTGTTGGATGAACGGAATGAAACGAATGATACCAATCAATGAGATGATGCCCAGAATCGTAATGGCTCCGAACGATGAGCGCCACCCGAGCTGCTGCCCGATGAATGTACCAAAAGGCACACCGATAATGTTGGCAATCGTTAACCCAGCCAGGACTACGGATACCGCCCCTGCCCTTCTCTCCGGTGCAACTAATCGTGTTGCCATCAGCGAGCCTACACCCAGAAACGTACCGTGAGCAAATGCCGTCAGAATACGTGCCGAGATGAGCAGCCCGTAAGTTGGAGCAATAACAGACAATGCGTTACCGATGATAAAAATACACATCAGCAGCACCAGCAGTTTTTTCTGCGGAATC
Organism: Paenibacillus pabuli NBRC 13638; assembly: GCF_001514495.1. Classification (GTDB taxonomy): domain Bacteria; phylum Bacillota; class Bacilli; order Paenibacillales; family Paenibacillaceae; genus Paenibacillus; species Paenibacillus pabuli. The sequence goes on along the minus strand of NZ_BCNM01000044.1, from coordinate 10,083 downwards.
TTGTGAGTGAATACAGTGAGTACAGGCGCACCCACCGCTACACCAAGCGCGTAGCCCGTAATTAACTGCCCTGCTTGAGGGATGCTCACATTCAAATCCGCCGCCACATTCGGCAGAAGTCCCATTATAATAAACTCCGTCATGCCAATGGCAAAAGCCCCTACCGTCAGGCATAAAAGGGATAAGGGGAACGCCCCTCGTTTAGCAGATTTCGTAACTTGCGATTCCGTTTGAGTTGATTCTGTCTTACGCATATGATGTTCTCTTCTCCTGTCTCTTCTATCTAGCTTCTGCCTTTAACCACAATGCCTCTGTCAATTCGTGCAGCGTATCTCGCATGGCCAGCTTCTCTCTCCAGTGTGACGGAATTCCGCTTAATCCATAATAGGCTCCGGCGATTTGCCCATATACCGCTCCCGTGGTGTCCGCATCATCACCCAGATTCACTGCCAGCAGCACACCCTCTTCAAAGCTCGATGAATGATGGAATGCCCATAACGCTGCTTCAAGCGAACGAACAACATAGCCGCTCCCCTGAATATTAGGCGGTACTTTATCCCGGTATGATCCTTGGACAATTTCTTCAATCGCTGGTGAAAAAGATTTCTCTTCCCTCCACTGGCGGCAGGTTTCAGGCCGTAACATGACATCCTTGTCCGCTCCTTGTAGCCCCGCAATCATTATGGCCGCCAGCACTTCGCATGCTTCCTCACTCTCAGTAGCCGCATGTGTCGTTCTGGAACTCAGCTTCGCATATCGAACCGCCTCGTCTGGCTGATTGGCATATGCCATAGCTACAGGGGCAAGTCGCATAATGGAACCGTTCCCCGCAGTCATCGGGTTGGTTGAACCACTATACGCTTCACCTGTCGCCGCAAAACGCTCAAGGGCACTCCGAGTAGCCCCGCCAATATCAAAGCAGGTTCCCGTACTGCTCATATAACCGACCTGATACCAATTCGTATATCTGCGCATCTGGTCCTCGGGATCAAAGTTCTCTTTTCTCACCAAGCTTTCTGCCAGACACAGGGCCATCGACGTATCATCCGTCCACTGTCCAGGCGCCAGATCGAATACCCCGCCGCCAACCATATCAGTAACAGGCTCAAACGTGCCGGGACTGCTGAATTCCACTGTTGTTCCCAGTGCATCCCCTGCCGCAAGCCCAATCAAACAGCCTTGAAAACGATCCTTGAACAGCATCGTTGATCCTCCCTCCTCTACATGTAACTCTCAAACTAACTTCTTCTTCCATTCTCCCACAGGGGCTAATACGGCGTAAAGAAATTTAATACGCAAGTCGATTGCAAATAAGCTTTAAACGAACGTTTTGCCAACCCGAATCTGACGGATCAGGTAACCCGGGTCGGACGCTCACCCCTTCGCAAGCTATCGCCTTACGACCGGCTTGTCCGCCCAGCGATGCAGGCCAGCGAATTCGGAATTGAAATTCCTCATTTAACGTCCGGCTCTTTTCAAATGATGTGAATTAAAAAGCAGCCTGCTCCTCTCGTTTCCAAGGAACAAACTGCCGCATAAACATCTGAAATCGTATTTATTTTTACATATATCTCACAGCATACATATTAAATATATTCTCGCGCTTACTCATTAATGATGGAGTTAAGCGATGCGTAAGCCATAGGCAGGAAGCCTTCTGAAGGTTCGCCAACCGGTGCATGGATATGGAAGGCGAAGCCATTGCCATCCAGCTCTTTTACAATGAAATACTCGGTTTTCTTATTGTTTTGAGCCATCATGAACAATTCTGCATCCTTCATCGGCCCATTGCTAAGCTCTTTCTTGCTTAACTGTTTCACTTTCCCGGTCTCGGACAGCTCTTTCCTCGCATCCACCTTCAGTTCATTCAGATTATAATCCGAAGGCAGTTTTTCAATCTCGACCTCGTAATCCGGATCAATCTTCATCGTCAATTCATGATCATCCGCGTCGTAAACCATCGGTTCAAACACATATAGCGAGTATCCTTTGCCTTGAACCAGTGTAACCGGGCGCTTTTCGGTCATTCCTTCTACCGTTACTTCCAGTTCGGATGTTTTTGGACGATCAGATGTAACATTACCACCTGCATTCGAACTGCTGCTGTCCTCTTCGGACTCAACCTTGATGATTTCTGTAAGCACCAGCTGTTTGGTCGTCGTATCGCCTTCAATGGCTTTCTCTACATATTTGAATTGAACCGAATCCTCATCGTCAATGTCATCCAAAGACTTCTGCACTTCTTCCCCCACCTGGAAAGACATCGGTTCCTCTTTCACACGAATTTCAACCGTGTGTGGGTCTGCCCATCCGGTCAAAATGCCTTCAGCTTCAATCACAGCACTTTCCTCAGGCTGCTGCCCCGGTGCTGGTGTCTGTTCTTCTGTATTATTCGCGGGTGGCTGTGCAGAAGGGCTGCTGTTGCCGCAGGCCACAAGCGAGAATCCCATAAGCAAAACAAGGAATGACGCACTAATATTCATTGTATTTCGCATATGAACACCTCCGTTAGCTTATACGCCATGATGCTTGTCCATGTTGCCTGACTTGTTAACTTGACAGCTTAGTATTACTTACACGGCTGACCCGTCGCTCAATCATGCAAAATGTTCAATAGCCCTTTGACACCATGATTAATCAGCCGGCTTGCTCCATTTGCACAAGCTTTGCGTTGGCTACGTTGAAAGCTTTCGTCTGCTTGTTGAACTGCTGCCTTAGCTCTGCAACCTTGGCATATTGGCTGTTCCGTTCCCGAATCGCACGCTTGATCTTGACCAGGTTCGGCTCCACGCTGCCCCTCATTAGTGAATATAACTGCTCGTCCGCGTCAAGACTCTGCCTGTAGGATGCAGCAAATGCTGCAAGCGACGCAGCTCTTTGCTCATATTGGTCCAATACGGTGTGAGCCTGAGCCAGATTCTCTTCCTTCTCAAAGGATAATTGATCCAGTGAAGTTCGCAGCACTTCCATCTGTTCATTCGTCCTTTTCATCACGGCTTCAGCTTGTTCCAGCAGTGTTCTTCGCTCGGCAATATGTCCGTCTGCCTGATCCAGCAAGGCCTCCAGATTACTGTTTCTGTTCTTTCCTTTATTCAAAATGGATGTATACAATTCCATGTCTTCCCGTTCATGGCGGGCAAGCTCCTTCAGACTTTGATTCATCTCCTGATCGGTAACAATCAGTTGATTAACTTGATTTGCCGCCGGTTCCTGCGGCTGACCGCAAGCACTAACAAGCAGAGCCAGCAATATGCTGACTCCGGCCAGAACTATCTTATTTTTTCTAAGCACCTCGGGGTGCCCCCTCTCTTGCAACTGCTATGTTGTTGTTATTACAAGCGGGTATCTCCGCTAAAATTGGCGATCCAATGCGCATTCGGATCGTAGACTTCGAACTCATAGCCCCGATCTTCAAGTAATTCCAATATGCGCGGCAGCGCCTGTACCGTTTGCTCGCGCTCATGCATCAGAATCACTTCCTTATCCCGATGCACACTGCTGCTGACCCGTTCCACAATTTTGTCCGGCTTGCCGGGAAGATTCCAGTCCAGGGAGTCGGTGGTCCAATCCCACATTTTGAATCCAGCCGCAGCAATGTCACCCCTGAAGGATTCTCCGATCTGGGGACTACTGCCGTACGGAGCACGAATCAGATGCGGCGTAAAACCGATCAGGTCATGGACCATCTTCTGCTCCTTCTTGAATTCCTTCACAAAATTAGAGGAGTTTCCACTCTTGTACAATTTGTTATAGTTATGTGTCATGCTGTGAAGCCCTGGATAGCTGCCCTCTTTGACCAGCCGCTCCACCGCTTCCTTATGTTGATTCAACTGGCGTCCAATCATGAAAAAGGTTGCCTTTGCCTCATGCTGTTTCAAAATATCCAGCAGTTGATCGGTATATTCACTCGGGCCATCATCAAACGTTATGTATGCCAGCTTGCGTACCTGACCCAGGAACCGCGCAGGCTCTTCTTTGGCTTCAGGCGTCATTTCAATCATCCCAAGCTTGGTTGGCTGTTCAATTACAGCTACTGGCGGGGGTGCTACATAATCCTTGATCCAGTGCGTCATGCCAATGAATGCATATGTTAAACCGACAATGAGCAGTGCCAGAAGCGCCAGCGCAGCACTCAGTCTCCCATACCGGATTTTTCTTCGTCCATGCGTCTTGGTTCGGCTTGTTCTTTGCGGAATGCCGCCACTCTCTCCCGCTCTCTGTTGTTGAACTCTCACTTCCAGGCCACTTCCTTACTTTCATTTTTTCCCGATTATTGGTACATTATATCGTTTCATGTCTCTATATAGAAGATTAATAGAAAAATGGTCTTGGAGAATGACAGAATAGTTACAAGCCCGGTTACAATCTACTTATCTATTTTCTTGCAACACTTTTCCTGCGGATGCATTCTCCTGTATAATAAATTGATTTACGCCATTTGACTTCAAGAAGGAGCTACACCCATGACTAGCTTGAACCGTGCCGGCAGATCGATCTTTCTGCTATTCTTTGTCGGCATTATTGCCATTTCCTTTTCTTCTATCTTTGTACGTTGGTCCACATCAGATGTTGCGGTCATTGCGATGTACCGACTGTTCCTCACGAATCTGCTGATGCTTCCTTTTGTGTGGAAATACCGGCATGAAATGATGCGTTTGAACTTCAGGCATTGGGCTCTTCTGCTCGCATCCGGTGTGATGCTGGCACTGCACTTCCTGCTCTGGATGGGATCGCTTCGGCTCACGAGTGTAGCCAGTTCAACGGTCATTCTTGCTTTGGAGCCTATACTGATTCTCGCCGGTTCCGTCTGGCTGTTCAAAGCCAAAATCAATCGCATGATGATCATCGGCATGGGCGTTGCCCTGCTTGGATCGATTGCTATTGGAGCTGGAGATTTCCAGTTGGCAGGCACAGCGCTGCAAGGGGATATTCTTTCTTTGCTCGGAACGATCGCTGTGGCGGTACACATGCTGCTTGGACAGTTTTTGCGTGCCGGACTGAGTGCGTTCTCCTATAACTTCTGGGTATTTTTCGTAGCTGCCTGTACGCTGGCGGTATATAATTTGGTTAATGGTCACCCGTTTGGCGGTTATGCGGCTTCCGAGTGGGGAATTTTCCTGTTGCTCGCGATCGTGCCAACGATCTTTGGGCATTATCTCTTCAACTGGCTGCTTCAATATATGAATGCCACGACGGTATCCATGGGTGTTCTGGGGGAACCTGTATTTTCCTCTCTGCTGGCCTGGATGCTCCTCGGTGAATCACTCAGTCCATTGCAGATGTTTGCCGGCGTGGTCATTATTTTCGGGGTATGGATCTTCATTCGGTATGGCAAAACCAAACCTCAGTCCATTCCCTCAGATGCTCCTGTAGCTGGAAAAGGACCCGTCGAACCTACGATTGTGTAACACGTTGATATTAGGATATTTGCAAAAAAGCAGGAACCTGCATCATGCAGATTCCGGTTGTATCCATCCCATTACATATAAGGCGGTGTGTTTTCATGAAAAATATTGTATCCATGCGCTGGCTGCTCGCCAGAATGTATGAACCGGATGTCGTCATCGCGGATTGCTGTTTCCTGCTCGGTCAACCGGATGCCGGAAGACAAGCTTACGAGGCTGGACATATTCCAGGTGCCGTTTATCTCGATCTGGAAAAAGATCTGTCCGCTCCGGTATCTGTGCACGGAGGACGTCACCCGCTTCCAGATCCGGCCGAACTGGCCAATCGCCTATCCAAAGCTGGCATCGGCTCGAATGCACGCATTATTGCCTACGATGACCAAGGCGGCATGAACGCATCGCGGCTGTGGTGGCTGCTTCGCTACATCGGTCATGAACAGGTGTATGTTATGGATGAAGGCTTCTCGGCCTGGCAGAACGCCAAGTTTCCAGTTACGACGGATGTGCCTGTGCAGATTCCAGCTTCGTTTGAAGTGAATGTACAGCCAGGACTGCTGGCAAGTGTCGAGGATGTACAGCAGGCTTCGGCAAGCGGCAGCGCTGTGCTGATCGACTCCCGCGATGCCCGCCGCTATGCCGGGCTGGAGGAGCCGATCGATGCAAAGGCCGGACATATTCCGGGTGCGGTGAACTATTTTTGGAAAGATGTATTGGATTCGGAAGGACGTTGGGCGGGTGCTGAGGCGCTAGAAGAACGTTTCAGTAAACTGGACAAGGATGGCGCGATTATTGTGTACTGCGGATCAGGCGTCTCCGCCTGCCCGAACGTAATTGCACTTGAAGAAGCGGGATATACAAATGTGAGATTGTATTCCGGAAGTTGGAGTGATTGGATTAGCTATGAGGAGAATCCGGTCGCTACCGGGGAAGTGTAGAGAATAAGTAAAGGTGAGTACACAAAAAGCCCACGGTCACCGTGGGCTTTTACTAATCTCAAAATCTTTGTTGCGATGGTCCATCTATTTTTGCTATGAATCAGTGCTAATTATTTATTTTTTCACTTTCCCATCATATCCAACCTTATATACAGTTCCTTTCTTAAAAGACAGGAATGCAAGATCATCCCCAACTTTCCCCAAAAATCGATCATTAGCATCTAAAGAAAGCAACTTATTCTTTTTACCTGTATATCGATTATAAACATACATATCACTCTTATTATAGCCATTTTTGTCTACCATATTACTTCTATAAAATAACTTATTATTTACATATGCTATAGGATCAATATAAGGATATGAAGCAAATGTTTTTTTTCTGCTTCCATTCTGATCTGCAAAGACACCTAGGTAACTATAGCCTCCATCCACCATCTCCGAAAAAAACAAAACGTCGCCAAAAAACTCGTATGTCGATACACCCTTTGAGGACAATGCCTTAGCACCTGTACCATCTGTCTTCATACGATAAAATTTGTCATTATCACGGTTTGTATAGTATATATACCCGTTGTTTATCTCAAAACTATAAAAAGGAGATTTAGATAATATCGTCTGTTCGCTTGTGCCATCTATTCTCATTGAACCGAAAGACAACACATCGGGCATATCCTCGCGCTTTTCCTTTTTGACAAAATAAATCATGTTTCCTAGAACATCAAAACTTGCAAAATCTGCATCTTTGTTTACATAAGTAAACGCTGAACCATCTTTCTTAATTTTAGCGATCTGATAAGTCCACTCATCTCTCTCGTCTACAACCAGAAAATATATCCACTCTCCAACCAATTTTAAATTTGAAACTTCCTTAGGAAAAATAGATTTTGTTGTGCTTTTATTGCCTGTGAATGTCGTAACATTAATACCAACTAATTTTCCATCGTCATTATAACCGTACCATACTAAAGAATTTCTAGAAGCTTCAGCCCCATATGCAGGTACAACTCCAAACAACATAATCACACTTAACAACGCCAACATCCATTTTCTTCTCATCTTAAGCTCCCTAAAATATGTATTCTTCTACAGTTGTTATTGTAAATTGTATTTACATATAACACAATCATTTCCCTCTCAATTCCAAGTTTACTTTTCATTATTTAGTATAAAAAATTGTTGCCTCCCGGTGGATGTGCCGGTCCAGTTTTCTATCTTCGTTCTTAGTGAACCCGCAACCACAGATGCGGGCAAGTGTTGAGGATGTACAGCAGGCTTCGGCAAAAGCAACGCTATGCTGATCGACTCCCGCGATGCCCGTCGTTATGCCGGGCTGGAGGAACCGATCGAGGCCAAGGCCGGACATATTCCGGGTGCGTTGAACTATTTTTGGAAAGACGTATTGGATGCAGATGGACGCTGGGCAGGTGCTGGGGCGTTAGAAGAACGTTTCAGTAAGCCGGACAAGGATGGCGCGATTATTGTGTACTGTGGCTCAGGTGTATCAACTTCCCCGAACGTAATTGCGCTGGAAGAATACTCGAATGTGAAGTTGTATTCCGGGAAGCTGGAGCGATTGGATCCTTTTACTGTGATAATTCTATTACAACTGGGGAAGAACAGAAGAATTAAGTAGATATGCAGTATATAATATATATGGAGTACATCGGTCATGTGGCGATGTACTCTCTTTTTCATTTTCGAGTAGTCCTAGAATCTGGAGAGTCGACAAGGGGCCAATTCACTTCTTCTTGATGCCCGATCAATGATTTCACTTGCTGCCAGACGCGCAATCAGCGGCGCCAGTGTAATTGCAGAATGCATCACTGTTAGATAAAGTCCCTTTACGTGATCCTGGAAGCCCACAATCGGATAGCCGTCTTCAGGCATGGGTCTTAACCCAACCTTTATGCTTTCCAGTTCCAATTGATTTCCGCCCTTCAGACTGCGACGCAACGTGTCATACGCCCGCTTACCAACCGCCTCTGGTCCGTTTTCATCCGACTCATCGATATAATCTTCCGCAGCTAACAGCGTATGATCCGTCAGTTGACGCGCTTCAAATTGCTCATTTGAGATTAATGTACGTATCAGTTTATTCGTAGTTTTCATCCGAATCAGAATGGAAGGCGACGACGTTACCGGCACAGGACAACCTAACGGGTTGCAAAGTTCGGGGACGCCTGTACCTGCGGCCAACACTACAACATCCGACTCCAGAAAACCGTTGGACGTATGCACGCCGACCAGGCGGGAATCTTCTTGCTGCAGCTGTGTAACGTTGGTATCGAACTGAACCTTTGCTCCGTACTCCCGTGCTTTGTTCAACAACAGCTCCGTAACCTCTACAGGGTCTAGCGCACCTTCTTCGCTAACATACGTCGCTTCATTCGGATATTCTTTCAGATTCGGCTCCAATGCCTCAAGCTGCTCCCGGTTTAATTTTTGAAAGTGGGGTTGCTCCCTTAGGGGCGGAGTGTCCCAAGTCAGCGATCCATGCCAATGAATGTCCAGTTCAGGCAGCTCTTGCTGAAGCGCATGATATTCTTCCAAAGCTGCATCGTACAAATGCCAGTATTCGGGAGCGATATTATGAGTCGTATGTATCCAGGCAAAAGATTTTTCCGTGACTTCACGCGCCGCGGCGGAGTGTCGATCAATAACGGTTACGTCTTGATTTCGTTTGGCCAGATGATAGGCCATGGACGCCCCGACAATCCCTGCGCCAATAATCACAATTTTTTGTTTAATCAATAATGACTCCTCCTTTTTTACCCTATTGTAACATAGGCTTCATGATAACCCGGAAATCAAAAAAATCGAAGGATAACAATATTGGAAGGTTGTTCTGTTGTTTGGACCGTTCGACTTCTCAAGCTGATTCCAACGGAATAACTGTACATTGAATGAATTATGCACATCCCTAATCCCCCCCCCCAAAAAAGCAACTTTATAGCGAGTTGTTCTTTTTGAAATCTTCGTTATTCTGGATCATCTACTGGTGCACCCATACATAGACAGGGACCTCTCGCTATGATCGGCGAAGGATCCCTGTTTCTGGATTTGATATAAAGCGAAATTAAGTGATAGTAAGACTACCGCTTGCATATCCGGCAAAGGTTGAAGCCACATCAATTCCAGCTGTTACTGATGCTGAGAAGACCATAAGCAAGCGGTCACCTGCGGCTACGGGAATACTCAGTCCTGTAGTCACTCCGCTGGATATTGTACCCACTGACAAAATGCCGGTCAGCGGAGGAGCCAAGGTAACCACTGCACCCGGCACAGCCGTAAAGGAGTTATCAGGTGTAGTGGAATGATATAGTTGTGCGGTTATGGTTACTGTAGTTCCAACCAAGCTAAGTCCAGCTGTCGTACTGAAATAAGCGGCGAGTGAAGTAATCGTTCCTGCACGCGATGCCGAGAAAGCGAAGTTGAGCAAGGTGCCTGCAGCGCCTGTAAGATCAATAATCCCTCCGTTAACGCTTATTCCTGTAGCACTGCTGCCAAATCCAACCAAACTGGAGGTGTTCAAAAGTCCGCCTAATACCGTAGTCAACGCAACAGGAAGTCCTGATGCATAAGGGATGATTGCTCCAGCACCTGCCGCTCCCGTTGCTCCCGTCACTCCGGTTGTACCCGCTGTGCCTGTGGCTCCCGTTACTCCGGCTGTACCCGGTGTACCTGTTGCCCCCGTCACTCCGGTTGTTCCTGCTGGTCCTGTGGCTCCCGTTACTCCGGTT
>NZ_BCNM01000043.1 GCF_001514495.1 Paenibacillus pabuli NBRC 13638 | reverse complement strand
CACTGGCCTGCGCGGCCTGGCTTTACCGCCAGCTGGCTGCTGCCCAGCTGGCACCTGCACCCGTGCCCGGCCTGCTCGCACTGGCCGGGGCATGGGCAGCTGCGCTGCTCGGCACGCTGCTGCTGTGCCGCCTGTGGCACAGCGGCGTTCAGGCGCGCGCCGCTGCTATTACGGCCACAGGGCTGGCGGGGATTACCGCCGCCCTGCTGGCCGTGGCCTCCACCGCCGACCGCATGGCGGCTGGTGTCGGCACAGGGCTGTCCCGCCTTCAGATGTGGCAGGACGCCCTGAGGCTCTGGACCGAGGCCGCATGGCTGGGCCACGGAGGGGATACATGGCGCAGCATGTTTCGCGCCATCCAATCCTCGCCCTATGTCGGAGGCGAGGTTCATAACGGCATCCTTGATCTCGCCCTCGATACAGGCGTGATTGGTATATTACTTATCGCGGGTTGGTTTCTGTTTACCCTGCGAACCATGTGGAGGTGTGCACCTCATCTATTGCCTGTCTTTCTGGTTTTTGTACTCCATGGCGCAGTGGACTTTGACTGGAGCTTCACCTTTCTCTGGATGATGTTCATTTGGATAGGGGGCTGGGCCCATTCGTTACAACCTCGACAAAATGTCGGGGTTTACAACAAGCGCTCCCGTTTTCTCCTCCAGTTAGGTCTGTGGTCTCCACGGATACTAGCCGGAATGTTCATCTTGTTCTGGCTTGGCGGAACACCCTGGCTGGCCAGCCAGCAATGGGCCGCAGAAAACCAATATCGTCTGGCCATTTCCAAAGCTGCAGGAGGCACGGAGCAAAAGGCGCTGCTTGCTGCGGCGCATAAATTCAATTCCTACAGGGTGGATATTGCGATTTCGCTGTCACGCATGCTGCCTGTGAAAGAAGCTGAGATCCTATTGTTCAAGAGCCTGTCCCATTCCCCGGTTAACCCTCAACTCTATTTGGAGTTGGGTCAATGGGCTGCCCGGTCCGGCCTGGGAGAGCAGGCTGGGGAATATTTTGAGCGATCCATCGCCTTGAACCGTTATGATGCCTCAAGTCAGTCCCTGGCTTTGTATTGCATGGAGCACGCATCACGGCTTGAACTTGCAGCAGGATACACGGATCGGGCAAGACAGACCGCTGCTGCCGGAGTACAACTATATGATCGATATAGAGAGCTGGCTGAAGAAGTAGCAGCAGGGCAAGGGAGAAATGATCGGCGTTTTGGACTTGAAGATGAAGCATTACGTCATGGGAGTAATCTGCGCATGTTGGCTTCTGGTCCGCTTGCCTCAGATGTGACCAGACGGAGTCCATGAATATTCGACCTTACACAAGGATCAACCAGAGTAGAGCTCAAGCAAGTCTCAGCTTAGATACGACTCAGATCAGGAACATGAAGACCATTAACTTGTTGTCAACCTATCCATTACGCCAATCTACAGGCGATACCCGCCGAAAGCCTGCTGAAACGCTCCTTGCAGAGGTTCCAGCTCCACACCCCATAGAGCTGCAATCTCGGCACTGACATCGGCATTCCACCATTCGCACAACTTCTTGCGATTATCCCGATGTTCACCGATCCAGAGCAGATTGGCGATGACTTTACCATAATACAGTTCTTCTGCCTGCTTCATCAGTTCGGGCGAAATGTATACCTTTAGCTTTTTGGCAGTACGATACAGCTCCTTGCTGCATGCCCTGCGAATTCCGCGGGCCGAAGGCAGTTTCTGGCCTGGATTGTTATGTTTTACCGGGGGAGTACCGGGTGTGATTTTGGGTGACATCTTCTCACGCTCCTCTCCCGATACCATATGCGAACGGCTGCCTGCGGGACACTATCCCAAATGGGTGAAGTAGCAACGACTAGAGCCCTGTGATAAAATAGGGACGAACATCCATGGTGCGGAAGGGCACTGCCAATCAGGATGAAGAAAGAGGGTCGAGATGGACGTTATTCATAACATTGTCAATCAATTATTCGATTGGATTCAGAGCCTTGGATACTTTGGAATTATGCTTGGATTAATGCTTGAAGTTATTCCAAGTGAAATTGTATTGGCATATGGAGGTTTTCTCGTTTCACAAGGCCATATTAATTTTTTCGGTGCACTGATTTTTGGTACCGTGGGCGGTGTCATAGCCCAGCTGTTTATTTACTGGATTGGCCGTTATGGCGGAAGACCTGTTCTTGAACGTTATGGCAAATACATACTGATCCAGAAAAAGCACATCGACCATTCCGAGGAATGGTTCCGGAAGTATGGGACAGGTGTCATTTTCACGGCGCGTTTTGTTCCCGTCGTAAGACATGCCATATCGATTCCTGCGGGGATATCCAAAATGCACACGGGTCGATTTATTTTACTGACAACCCTCGCTGTTATACCTTGGTCTGCATTGTTTATATATTTAGGGATGATACTTGGAGATCAATGGCAGCATATCAACGAAAAAGCGGCACCTTATATTATGCCGATTCTGCTCGTTGCTCTGGCACTTATGATTATTTATGTACTGATTAAATGGATGAATGCTCGTAAAAAGAAGGGAAGTGTCTAGTTATGGGAAAACCAAACTTGTCTCACAAATTCGGTAAAGGCCTGCCGCCGAAAGAATTCATTGAGAGCATGACCAAGAACCAAAGCGAATTTCAGGCCAACTATGACAGCTTTGTATGGCCGAGCGAGGATGATCGTGAATTTTTTGAAAGCCTGAATCACCGCGATGATTTGCGTGTGTTAATTCTGGCTGCTGATTGGTGCGGCGATGTTGTACGTAATATTCCGGTTGTGTTTCAGGCGCTTGAGATCTCAGGAATACCGACAGAAGTTCTGATTATGGAGAACCATCCAGAAGTGATGGATGAGTTTCTGACTATGGGCGGCCGCTCCGTGCCAGTCGTCATTTTTGCAGACACAGGTGGACATGTTCTGGGTCAGTGGGGACCGCGTCCACAGCACGTACAGGAAGTAATGATTGAGTTCAAACGTCTCAATCCGGACCGTGAAGCCGCAGATTATCAGGATAATCTGGCTGTTGCACGTCAAGAGATAGGGAAACGTTATGGGGAAGGAACGGAGTCAAATGCAGCTATTATCAGTGAGCTGCGTGAACTGATTTCGGGTTACTAAGCCGATATGCTAAACATTCGTACCTTTTCATTGGGACCGCTCCAGACCAATGCGTATCTTCTGCAGGGGGATGAGCCCGGGAAAGCCGTAATCATTGACCCTGGCATGAATCCGGGCCCGCTGCTCAAAGCCATTCAGGATTTGGAGATTGAAGCCATCCTGTTGACTCACGCGCATTTTGATCATATGGGCGGTGTCGATGAGATTCGCAAATTAAAAGGCTGTCCCGTTTATTTGCATGACTTGGAGAGTGACTGGCTCACGACGCCCAAATTGAATGGTTCTTTGAACTGGCCTCAGGCTACGCCTCCGCTTTCGACAGATCCAGCTGAATATGCCATGGACGAAGGGCAGACTTTGAACTTTATTGGTCATGCGTTCAAAGTGTATCATACACCCGGACACTCACCAGGGAGTGTAAGTCTGTTATGCGGTGATGATCTGTTCGCAGGTGATGTTTTGTTTCGCATGGGGGTGGGCAGAACAGATCTTACCGGAGGTCGCGAACGGGATCTGATTGATTCCATCCAGAACAAGCTGTACACCTTCTCGGATGAGGTAAAGGTGTATCCGGGTCACGGTCCCAAAACGACAATTGGTTATGAGAAGAAGAACAATCCTTATGTGTCTGCAAGATAATCCGACAACATATGTGAAGAAAGTCTGGACAAGCGACAACTTTTTCATTAGAATAGCAATTAGTTGTTACAAGCATTAAATCACCATCTAACTGAAGCAGTGAAAAGAAACACCCTAACTTGCGAAGCACGCAGACTGTGGTCTATACCCGGTTTGCGTTCTTTTTTTTGTTTTCAGGTCTTTTTATCGGAGTTTTACCCCATTCCACCATACATACAGATCCATGACAGCAATCTACAACAGATCATTCCATTTCATTTAGCAAGTTGCCGTATGAGCAGCTGTAAGCTGAAAATAGCGGGAAAGAATGAATAAGGACACATTAGCTTAATGAGAGCGAGGAATTAGAAGTGGAGAAAAAGCGAGTGATCCAGTTGGGACAACGGGCCGAACATCTAATCAGCGAAGAATACCGTCGAATAACAGAAAGTAACAGAAGGGAAGCCACTATCCAGCCTTCTCAACTACATAACTACATGAATAATGAGATGAATCAAATGAAGGATCAACAGCAGAATATATGGAGAAGTCGTATATTTAGCAGCGGAGCCCACAACCAACGGTGGTTCGACAAACTGCAAGATTACCGGAATGAAGTCTGATTGCCCGGGAAATTGTCGGCGTCAGATTTTTTTCTACCCGTATTGAACGTTTCTGCAGAGCCTGTCGTAATAACATTAGACTGAACGGAAAGCAGGTGATGATCCAGATGAAGGCAGCCGAACTGGAAGAGGTACAGAGAGCGATACAGGGAGATGATAGTGCACTGGCAGAACTGCTTCAGCGTCACTACGCTTTTGTATATAAGTATCTTGTCAAAGTAACGATGGACCCTAATGTTGCGGAGGAGACGGTACAGGATACGATGATTCGGTGTATGGAGAATATTCACAGGTATGACGGTTCGTCTGCCTTTTCCTCATGGATGATTACGATTGCCACCCGTATATACATTGACAAGACAAGACGCAGGAGAAGAGAACAGATTTGGCTGGAAGCAATTCGTAATCAGGCTGTACGAAAGTTGCGTTGGCAATTTGAGAGTCGAAATGAAGAATGGACAGATGTGATGGATGCCATGACTAGGTTAACACCAGAACATCGTATTGCTGTACTTCTGAAGCATTACTATGGCTATGGATATGATGAAATAGGACAAATGCTGGGGATTCCATCCGGAACGGCTAAATCAAGAACGGCGTATGGTCTTCGTCAATTGAGAAAGGAGCTGGATGAACATGAGCAGATCTGATGAACATGATGAACAAGAGATCGTGGCACAGATGCAGCAACAGATGAGAGTGCTGGATGATGCGTATGAACCTGTAAATATCCCCTCATTAGCTTCACTTGAAGCCCAAGTCAGGGAACGACGGCAAGTTAGAAAAAGAGCTAATCGAATTGAAATGATCATGTTCTGGATTGTTGGCCTGTTCGTTATCACTTGTGGTGTGCTGCTATTCCATTCTGCGCCGGCTCTATATTTGGGTATTCAGGCGCTCAGTCTGGGAGCGGCGATTGCCGTGGTAGCCATCTGGACAGGAAGACGCCGGAAGGAGACCCGCCATGAATGATCTGCACTATTCATTGAATGAGATTCCTCTCGTATGGATGATATGGATTGCCCTTCTTTTGCTGATTCAAGGAACGTGGATTTTTCAGGATGCAAGGAAACGTGGCCGTTTTCCCTGGTTGTGGGGATTATGGGGGATCACTGGATTTCCGACACCATTAATCGTATATTGGTTCATTGTGGTGCGAGTAGACCGCAAGCCCCCTAAGCAAACATCGGGTAAATGATAGAATTTACGGAATGAAAAAAAGATTTTGCACAAATGTTTTGTTTAATTCTAGTAATCGTAGACATCGCTATTCTTTTCTAGTAGACTATACAAATAATAAAAAGATAGACTACCAGGAGGTTAGACGATGCTGCGATTAGGAGAGAAGGTTGTCATCGTCGCGGATGCGTTTGAGCAGAATCTTCCTGTGGGGGAATATGGTTTCATCATCGCTTATGACCGGAATCCGGACAATGCGTTCGATTACGTGCTTCGAGTGCCGCAGGTGAATCGGAATTTTTTTGTTCCATCCGGCGACGTCGATCTAGAAGAGGTTCTGCTGAAGCAGGAAGCTGAGCGGGTCGAGCGAGAAGCGTTGATAGATTACGCCCTTGCGACACACAATGAGAAACTGTTTCATCATCTGATGAACGGAGATTTTCAAGCTGTGGAAGAGGAAGAGGAAACCGCGAACGATGTTATGTCACAGGCGGATTTTATAAAGCAGGTTAACCTGCGTGCATGGATTTAGAATGTTTAGAGTCGGCTGATGCCGGCTCTTTTTTGATCAGATCAGAATAAATGAACTTTAAAGTTGCCGTTATCCTATGACGGGAAAAATTGCTGGATACATTCGAAAACATGCGTCAAAGGAAGACTCCACCATTGTGGGGTATTTTGCATATTCGGTAAGTCAGGGGCTTTGCATTGAATTGTCGAACTATCTCACCTATAATGAAAAAAGTTATCTTGGGACTTTAGCCCGTTAAACGAGCGATTCGTTTCAGGCGGTTTCGGGAATTAGAACGAATGAAGGAGGCATCCGGAGATGAGTATTTCGAATAATGACGTTCAGCATGTGGCCAAGCTGGCCCGGCTCAATTTGACTGCTGAAGAAGAACAGACCCTGACTGGTCAGCTGAACGCGATTTTAAAATATGCTGAGAAGCTGAACGAGCTGGACACCGATGACATCGAACCAACCACTCACGTTCTGCACGTTAGCAATGTGATGCGTGATGATGAGACCAAGGAAAGTTTGTCCATTGAACAGGTGATGCACAATGCACCGGAAGAAGAAGACGGGCAGTTCAAAGTGCCTGCTGTAATGGAATAACGGATAACCGGAAGGAGGAAGAAAACCGTGAGTTTATTTGAACAATCGTTGCCGGAGATACATAACAAGCTGCACGCGAAGGAGTTATCGGTTAGCGATCTGGTGGATCAGGCATATCAGAATATTGGTGCGCATGATGAGAAGGTTAAGGCGTATCTGGCATTGGATGAGGAACAGGCACGTATGCGTGCACGTCAGTTGGATGATCGACTCGTCAGTGGCGAGGAGAAAGGTTTGCTTTTTGGCCTGCCTGTCGGCATTAAGGATAACATCGTTACGAACGGATTGCGTACAACGTGCGGCAGCCAGTTTCTGCGCAACTTCGACCCGGTATATGATGCAACCGTTGTCGAGAAGCTGAAAGCGGCGGATACTGTAACGATCGGTAAACTGAATATGGACGAATTCGCCATGGGCGGCTCGAATGAAAATTCAAGTTTCTATCCTGTACGTAACCCATGGGCACTGGACCGTGTTCCCGGCGGCTCCAGCGGTGGATCTGCGGCAGCTGTTGCAGCCGGAGAAGCTTATTTCACATTGGGATCAGATACAGGGGGTTCCATCAGACAGCCAGCATCCTACTGCGGCGTTGTCGGTTTGAAACCAACCTATGGGCTCGTTTCCCGCTTTGGTTTGGTTGCATTCGCTTCCTCCCTGGATCAGATTGGACCTTTGACGAAAAATGTTGAGGATTCTGCCTATGTGCTGCAAGCCATTGCTGGTTATGACGCCAAAGATTCGACATCTGCGAAAGTGGATATCCCGGATTATTTGAGCGGATTGACAGGAGATGTCAAAGGGCTTCGCATTGCTGTTCCGAAGGAATACATTGGTGAAGGCGTTGATCCTCAAGTTAAAGAAACCGTCCTGTCCGCACTGAAAGTCCTTGAAGGACTCGGTGCAACATGGGAAGAGGTATCCCTTCCGCATACCGAATATGCGGTGGCTACGTATTATCTGCTCGCTTCCTCGGAGGCTTCGTCGAACCTGGCTCGTTTCGACGGCGTGCGTTATGGTGTTCGTGCAGACAACCCGGAAAATTTGCTGGATCTGTATCACCAGTCCCGCAGTCAAGGTTTTGGTCCCGAAGTGAAACGACGCATCATGCTTGGAACCTATGCACTCAGCTCGGGTTACTATGATGCGTATTATTTGAAAGCTCAGAAAGTGCGTACGTTGATCAAACAGGATTTCGACGACGTATTTGCTAAATATGATGTCATTATTGGGCCTACTGCGCCAACAACGGCGTTCAAACTCGGTTCCCAGGTTGATGATCCGCTTACCATGTATCTCAACGACATTCTGACCATCCCGGTCAGCCTGGCTGGTGTTCCTGCAGTCAGCATCCCTTGCGGATTCTCGGATGGCCTGCCTGTCGGCATGCAAATCATTGGTAAAGCTTTTGATGAAACGACCGTACTGCGCGTAGCGCATGCGTTTGAACAAAATACAGAATTTCACAAGCAGCGTCCGCAGCTGTAGACTGCCCGGAACGGAGGAATATAGAAATGTCTGCATCTAAATATGAAACGGTTGTTGGACTTGAAGTCCATGTGGAGTTGCATACAAACTCCAAAATTTTCTGTGGCTGCTCCACCGCTTTTGGAGCTCCGCCGAACACGCACACTTGCCCGGTCTGTCTGGGACATCCTGGTGTATTGCCAGTACTGAATCGTCAAGCTGTAGATTACGCGATGAAAGCAGCGATGGCCCTTAACTGCACCATTGCGGATGTCAGCAAGTTTGACCGGAAAAACTACTTCTACCCCGATTCTCCGAAAGCTTATCAAATCTCGCAATTTGATCAACCGATCGGTGAGAACGGCTGGATCGATATCGAAGTCAACGGTGAAACGAAGCGAATCGGCATAACTCGTCTTCATCTGGAAGAAGATGCAGGTAAGCTCACCCACGTTGATGGCGGTTATGCTTCATTGGTCGATTTCAACCGTGTCGGTACTCCGCTGGTGGAAATTGTGTCTGAACCAGAGATTTCTTCTCCGGAAGAAGCTCGTGCATATCTGGAGAAATTGCGTGCCATCATGCAATACTGTGATGTATCTGACGTGAAGATGGAAGAAGGCTCACTGCGTTGTGATGCAAACATCAGCTTGCGTCCGCATGGACAGGAGAAGTTGGGGACGAGAGCCGAGCTGAAAAATATGAACTCCTTCCGAGGCGTTCAGCGTGGTCTGGAGTATGAGCAGTATCGCCAAGCTGAAATTTTGGACGACGGCGGTGAAGTCGTTCAGGAAACTCGTCGCTGGGATGAGGCTCAAGGAAAAACACTGTCCATGCGTGGTAAAGAACAGGCGCATGACTATCGTTATTTCCCGGACCCGGATCTGGTGAAGCTGCATATCGATGCAGACTGGAAGGAACGGATCAGAGCCTCCATACCGGAGCTTCCAGACGAGCGTAAAGCCCGTTATACTGCGGATTATGGATTGCCTAGTTATGACGCGGCGGTTATCACTTCTTCCAAAGCTGTAGCGGATCTTTTTGAAGACAGTCTGAAATACACCAAGGATGCGAAAGCCGTATCCAACTGGATCATGGGCGATTTGCTGGGTTACCTGAACACCAGCAACCTGGAAGTAACTCAGGTACCGCTGACAGGTCAAGGTTTGGGTGAGATGATTGGACTGCTGGAGAAAGGCACGATTAACAGCAAGATTGCTAAGACCGTATTTAAGGAAATGCTGGAGAGCGGCAAGCTTCCACAGCAGATCGTTGAAGAAAAGGGTCTGGTGCAAATCAGCGATGAGGGTGCCATTCTCGCCATCGTGGAGCAGGTTGTTGCGAACAACCCGCAATCGGTAGAAGATTATAAGGCTGGTAAACAGAAGGCCATTGGATTCCTTGTTGGTCAAGTCATGAAAGAAAGTAAAGGTAAAGCCAACCCGGCTCTTGCCAATCAACTGCTTGCAGATGTACTGAACCGCTAATCCATCCGGTGAGGCCGGACAGAAAGAGGCTCGTCCCTGTGACAGCCTCTTTTTGCATGATGGAGCGCACATGGAAGCTATTATCCTGAATTCACTTTTTAACCACAAGGAAACGGGGGATGGATATGACCATTGAATCATTGCCGTTAAGTGATCTGGAGAAGCTGGGACAATTATGGAGGCTTCAACATATGGCCTATCGATTGGAAGCAGAGATCATCGGATTTCAGGACATTCCACCATTAATGGATACGATGGAAACACTGCGCAATTGCGGGGAGACCTTTTATGGTTATATCGATGAAGACGGCGAACTGATCGGTGCTGTCGCAGTAGCAGAGGAAGAAACGAATACACTGACCATTACACGAATGATGGTGCACCCGGAGCATTTTCGCAAGGGGATTGCTGCTTCTTTGATGGTGCATGTGTTCGAACAGCATCCAGATTTTCCGCGTTATATCGTTTCCACGGGTACCTTGAATCAGCCTGCTGTGAAATTGTATACGAAATTCGGTTTCAAACCCGTAGAGGTCATGCAGATTGCACCTGGTGTGGAATTAACAACATTTCATAGAAATTTAGATTGAAGCAGCTTTAGGGTATTATGAAATGTTTTCGAGAATAAAGATGAATGATGTGAACAACTTGGAGGAGGAATACCGGCTTTGGGTAATCCCTGGTTTATCGATGAGTGGCATATTTTACTGCGATTATTGCTGGCTATGCTGCTTGGAGGGCTTGTAGGTCTGGAGAGGGAGCGTTCGAATCATGCAGCTGGCCTGCGTACTCATATTTTGGTATGTCTTGGTTCTGCACTGATTATGATGTTATCTATTTATGGTTTTAAAGATTTTGCCAATGAATTAAATGTGAGGATTGATCCAGCTCGTCTGGCTACAGCTGTGATTACCGGTGTTGGTTTTCTGGGTGCGGGTACGATTCTCTTTACCGGAAAGTCCATTACAGGACTGACCACTGCAGCTTCCATCTGGGTTGTCGCAGCGATCGGGCTGGCAGCAGGCGCAGGGTTCTTTTTTGCCTCGATCGTCTCAACCGTTCTGGTACTGCTGAATCTCTGGGTGTTCAACAAACTGGAACTAAGGTATATCCGCGGGAACAAACTGCATGTCGTTACACTGCATACCTTGTCCGAACCCGGATTTCTGGAACAGGTATCTTCATTTATGGAGCAGGAAAAGATCAGAATCCGTAAAATTACAGTAAATGAGCAAGATTTGGCGTACGCAGAGTTGGTATCCGTTGAACGTAAAGTTGAAATCGTTCTGCATGTTTATATGCCGCATGAGTTCAGTACGGTACAGCTCGTATCCAAACTAAGGCAGTGGGAGCATGTAACCAAAGTATCGATTGAATAGATGAATGCAACCCTCTGAGGACTTTGGTGCGGAGGGTTTTTGCTCATATCCATATTTCTTCCAGTTACTCTTGCCGTTCTTTAGGGTAACATCTAACCAAATGCTTAAAGAACGGGAACGTCAGTCAAGAAGAAAGGAGTATGTCATGAAACGGAAACGTCAGTCGACCAATAAACCGGGAGGAACGAAGGTTAAGCCTGTTCGAAACCGGACTCACAAATTTATTGCGGGGCTGCTCAGTGCGGTTATTCCGGGCCTCGGCCATATTTATCTCCGTTTGTACATGAGAGGACTGACCTTCATGCTGCTTGTACTTCTGGACTTGTCAGCGCTCTTGTACTTTTCAACGATTGGAATACAGATTAATGTACCTCTGCTTATCCTGTTGGCCTTGTTTATCCCGATGATTTACTTCTACAATGTGTTCGATGTATTACAATCTGCGGACTGGGTAATGATGCGCAGGCGAAGAGCGATTACCCACGGCAATTTGGACAAGCCAACGCCTAATGAACGCACTGTTGGTGAAGCCATGATGGCTTGGGAGAAAGGCATTTCGTTTGGATTGCTTCTCATAGTCGGCGGATCGCTAATGATATTATTTTTCCGCAAACCGCGTTGGTTTAAGGAGTTGCTCGCGATGTATGGCGGATACACATTTGCTGTTTTGATGATTACAGGAGGGTTACTGCTTTTCGGACGCGAGATCTGGGTTATGTTGCGCAAGAAGAAAATCTAGTGTGAACGATTCGAGGAGGGAAAGCGATGAACCGTAAAGTCCGGGTTGGCCGCTATACGGCTGCCGCCTTAATCGTAGCGGTCGGTGTGCTGTTGATTTTGGATAAACGGTGGGGAACGGACTATGTATATGAGATGGTCGATTGGTGGCCGCTCTTGCTCATTGTGTTAGGTGTGGAATACATACTGTTGTTCTTAGTGACACGAAGAAGAGGAAGAGGAGTTTCAGACAACCAAGGTGAAAAAAGTAAAATACGTTTCAGACCTGATGCCAAAGGCATCCTGGCTTCTCTTGTTCTGGCTGCATCGGTATTTATCGTTACCGAACAGGACCACTACATGCATTTATGGAACCGAGTAAGTCTAAATCTGGGCGCGGCGTCCATGGACTATAGTCAGGCTGCGGGATACATGGAGGATAAGGGGACGATTCGGGTTCCTGTAGGTATGGATACCTCGGATATTGTGTTTGAGGGAGTGAACGGCGATATCTCGGTACAGCGCGGGGACACCGAAGAAATTGAAGTACGCACAGTCGTTTGGGTTGACCAGACAACGGAAGTCCAGGCCAAAGCAGTCGCGGATGCTTCTTTTGTAGAGGCGGATGGTACTAAAGTGATTCATATCAAGGCGACAGGCAAAACATATGGAGAGAACGAGAAAACACAGCCGCGTATGAACATTACCATCACGATTCCGGATGATCGCCGTTTCAATCTGGATCTTCGAACGTCCAATGGAGCCATTCTGCTGAATCGTCCGGAAGCCATTAGTACGATTTTTGCGGAGACCGGGAATGGACGTATACGAATTACGAACGCTGTAGGAGATATCTCGGGGAAAACGTTAAATGGTGATGTTATTGTGGCGAATGCGATCGGGAATGTGGATCTGGACAGTAACCGGGGAGACATGAAAGCCCGTGGCATTTCAGGAAATGTGGACCTCACAACACAAGTCGGAAGCATCAACATATCAGACTCCGTTGGAGAGATTACAGCAGAGACACGGAATGGGAATATTAATGTGGATGGTGCCAGTTTGGCGGTCAAAGCCCAATCTCTTAATGGCAGTATCAGCATTATATCGGCCAAAGTAGGCGGAGACTGGGATGTATATAGCGCTGTAGGAGCAATCAACATTTTGCTTCCCGAACGGGGCGATTACAGCCTGAGTGGTTCCAGCAGTTATGGAGATCTACGAACAGACCTGCCGTTTAAAGTGCAGAATAAAACGATTGAGGGCCAGCTTGGTGAAGGAGAATATACAGTTAAAGTTGAGGGTAATAGTGATCTTGCGATCGATCGGAACCCGGCTGTACCTTCGACCAATGTAGTTACACCCAATTCAGAAGATACGAGTGATAACCTGGAACAGATGAACGAAGACGGACAAAATTCCCAGGACAATACGTCCGAAGTTCCCTGAATGGCGCGTTGACAATAAACTTGCAATCGCCGTACAA
The DNA here is from genome assembly GCF_001514495.1 of Paenibacillus pabuli NBRC 13638. Lineage (GTDB taxonomy): Bacteria > Bacillota > Bacilli > Paenibacillales > Paenibacillaceae > Paenibacillus > Paenibacillus pabuli. The sequence continues at coordinate 4,294 of NZ_BCNM01000043.1, read as the reverse complement.
TAAATATAAAATGGCAAGGTTACATGGCAGGAAAGTTGTAATGCCATTGTTTCAGCCGAAGATCAACTCAGAATGAAGAGGCAAAGTGGTCATCTGTTTTGTCTTTGAAGAGAATGAAAGGTAAGGCGGTGGGTTTTATGGCAACACGTGTCCAACATGCGTTGGAGCATCTGAAAACGACCGGTGTCCGTATTACACCCCAGCGTCATGCCATATTGAACTATCTGATGGAATCCATGGGGCATCCAACAGCCGATGAAATTTACCGTGCGCTTGAACCCCAGTTTCCCAGTATGAGCGTGGCGACTGTATATAACAATTTGAAGATGTTTCTAGAAGCCGGCATGGTTCGGGAATTGACATACGGAGATAACTCAAGCCGCTTCGATGCCAATGTGACGGATCATTACCATGTTATTTGTGATAAATGCGGCAAAATTGAAGACTTCAGCTACCCCTCGTTAAAGAGTGTAGAACTTCAGGCAGAGTCAAGTACTGGATTTGAAGTGCATGGGCACCGATTGGAAGTATATGGTGTTTGTAAAAGTTGCAGGGATTAAGAGAGTTGATTTACAATATTAACGTGCAGAATTCAATATGGATTCTTCACGTTTTTTTATTTTATATGATGATAGAATAGAATGCATGGTCAGCAGGATACACATTTCATGGTTCAGCATGATTAACGGAGGTAGACGTTTGAGTAGAAAAAACAGATATACACGCCAGAAGCGGCGCTCGTTCTGGCCTGGATTTTTGGGTGCCTGTGTTGTTGCAGGTGTTGCTTATTGGCTAATAACGAATGTTTGGCTTAATCAGATTCACGAGGACCCTGATTGGATCGGGATGAATCAACCTATTTTTGTGGACGGACAGCGGATGGATGGTGAGGCTTCAGGGACGGGAGATCAGCTCAAGCTGCCTGTAACGGTGCTGCAAGAGGCGATTGATTCCGGAATACGTTATGAAGCAGACACTGGGGATATCATTATCGCAACCCCGCAGCGAGTGCTCCATATGAAGGAAGGCAGTACGAAAGCGGAACTTAATCATCGGGATTATCCCATGACAGTTAAACCTGAGGTGATAGGGGGAGAAGCCTATATTCCACTTAAACCTCTGAAAGAAGTATACGGCATCGTTACACAGGAAGATGCTACAACGGGTGCAGTACTGCTGATGCGCGGAGGAGATACTATTCAGTATGCAGAGATTGATACCCTGTCTTCAAAGGCAGAACAAACGATCCCGTTATACAAGCGCGGTGGAGAATCCTCCCCTATCATTGCCGACATGGAGCAGGACACACGTGTAAGGGTATGGAAAACGGGGGATGACCAGAGCTTTGTGCAGTTGGATAATGGTTATGCCGGATACGTGGATAATAAATATGTGACCCTTACGGAGAAAAAAGAGCTGGACAAGCCAAAATTCACTTTGACCGCAGCGGAGAAGAAGTGGCAGAATAAACCCGTGAATCTGGTTTGGGAAGCGGTATATAATCGGCAGCCTGATGTGGGTTCGATCGACAAAATGCCTGGAGTCAATGTGGTCAGTCCTACGTGGTTCCATATAACAGATGGACAAGGCAATGTAAAAAGCAAGGGAGATAAAGCGTATGTCAACTGGGCTCACCATTCCGGCATGGAAGTGTGGGGACTGATGGATAACAGCTTTGACCCGGATATCACGAAAGAAGCTGTGGCTTCTTACAAGACGCGTACGCATATTATTGAACAGATGCTGGAATACGCCAAAACGTATCAATTGGATGGCATTAATATTGATTTTGAGAACGTCTATACAGACGATGGACCGAATATCACTCAATTTGTACGTGAAATTAAAGCAATGGCGCGTATTCATGGTTTGATGGTTTCGGTGGATGTAACTCCAAAATCGAACAGTGAGATGTGGTCTGCTTTCCTGGATCGTCGCTCGCTGGGGTCTTTTGCCGATTATATTGTCGTTATGGCGTATGACGAGCACTGGGCCGCAAGTCCAAAAGCCGGTTCGGTTGCCTCACTTCCGTGGACCGAGTCTTCAATGAGACGGATCTTGGATGAGGATGAAGTCCCATCGAACAAATTGATTATGGCTGTGCCGCTGTATACTCGAATCTGGACAGAAGAGACCAATGATCAGGGAGAAGTGAAAGTGTCTTCCAAAGCGGTAGGCATGAACACCATTGCAGAACTGATCAAAGAGAAGAAACTCAAACCTGTCTTGGATAAAGCAAGCGGGCAGAATTATGTGGAATATGCCGAGGATGGAGCCACCAAGAAAATTTGGATAGAAGATGCTGTTTCGCTTCAGGCTCGTGTTGATTTGATTGCTTCCTTGAAATTGGGCGGTGTAGCTGCCTGGAATCGGAGCTTTGCCAATGCTTCTGCCTGGAATACGCTGAAACAGACAGGATATCAGAAATAAGCATAAACAATTCTTTTATGAACTTATATCTAACTAAATTACGTTTTAAAACATGACAAAAGGTCCGGTGCAATTACCGGACCTTTTTGCTGTCTTTATGCTCTGTAGATAAGAATATCTAGCTGTTGGAACTCACACCATGCTCTGTTTCAGAGGAGGAGGGAGTGGAATGCGCTTTCAGTTGTGGACTGGTTGTGTTGGCCTGATTCGGGTCCAGGGTGAGGATGGTATGACAGAACATACAACGATCCGTCTTGCCGAGCATCTTGGTTAACTTGCCGCACTCTGGACAGTCCACTTGTACTGCGCTTGTGGAGAGCATCCCGGCCCAGAAATAAATGGCCAGACTGGCCATCATGGCAACCAGTCCAATGACAAGTCCCACAGCAGCAAATACTTTGCCTGCATGTCCCCAGAACACAATACCGGCAGTTCCTAGTACCATTAGGCCCATGCCCAGCATGGTAAGCAGGAGTCCCCAAGTGCGAAAAGCATTAATTTTTGCTGATTTGAAAATCATGAAAAATGCTCCTATCGTATGAGTAGTATTGGACCTGGAAAAGAAGGAAACTTCAGTCTGCATGTAGAATTACATTATAACTGACTTGGCGCTTATCTGCCATGAATTGTATGGAGGGAATCGTGGAACTAAAGAACCTTGCTTTTTTGTCCGAACAGTCGGAAGAGACAGGGGCAGTTGGGGCTATCGCTTATTCCCATCCGGGAGATCGATTCCACGGCTCCCTAATCCAGGATTTTGAATTACTCGTATTGGTTGTGCATAATACCGACCAACGGATATCATCCAAGGTCGGACACTACAAATATGGTGATTTTCGTTATCAAATGATCTATGTAAGTCGTAATGAGCTGCAGCACAGTGTAATCACAGGAGATAGTAATAACATTTTACAGTGTCTAATTGAAGGTGAGATTATCTGGGAAGCGGATAGCGCCTTAAGCAATCTGCGAGGAGAACTATCTGTTTTTGGGTCCACTTTGCGTGAGCAGAAACTGCTGCATGAATTCGCCAGTTTCTTGAGAATGTATGTAGAGGCCAAACGCTACATTCAAGAGGGACATGTTGTAGATGCTTATTATAATGTTCTTGAGGCACTGGGTAACTGGGCGAGAATCGTGCTGATTGAACAGGGGATATACCCGGATCATGCGGTATGGACCCATGTTCAGAGTTTGGATCGTGCCTTATGGAAGCTCTATCAGGAACTTACGGTAAGCTCAGAGACGCTGGAGCAAAGAGTCGAGCTCGTACTTCTTGCCTGCGAATTCTCAGTGATGTCCAAAATGAGTGATTGCTCCGGATTGCTCCTCCGAGTGTTAGGAAGCCGGAGGGAACCGTGGAGCATGGATGAGCTCGTTCATCACTCCCAGTTAAGATTTGTACGGGAAGATCTACCGCTTATCCTTCGTAAGCTGGTGTTTCGTTCTATAGTAAAAGAATCGGCAGGATGGCCATCCTTTCTTGGAGGAGATGGACGGGAGATCCGTTATTGGATTGAGACGTAAGCCGTCCTGAAGTATGCCATTGTATTGCTTGAAAGAGGGAGGGGAAACCTTCCTTTTTTGTTTGTCTAATAATTTATTAAAAAATGTTGACTCTGACTTGAGATATATGATACATTATATTTCGTTCCTCAAACGAGCTAGTCGCCAACAAACGATAAATTCTGCAGAGGGAAAGTGAAGAACTGAAAGCTTCAATAAAAGAAATTCAAAAAAAGTTCTTGACGAAAACAAATGAAGTATGATATATTATAAAAGTCGCCGCTGAAAATACGGTGACGCGAAGAACAGCAACAAATTGAATGCTTGATCTTTGAAAACTGAACAACGAGTGAGTAAT
>NZ_BCNM01000042.1 GCF_001514495.1 Paenibacillus pabuli NBRC 13638 | reverse complement strand
TTTGTTTATTAGGAGATATAGAAAGCCATTATAAACCATAACAGCCCGGAGAAAACCCAGGGTTGTTTTTTTATTTCAATTTATGTGAACCTGTTAAATTTATAGCCTGTTCATTTCTTTATAGTCAGTTTAATTTAAGCAGACTCTGTTTTTAGTTATTCATTTGATTGCATGCATCCGCTAGGCTTAGAAGCGAATTCTCCAATTCATGCTGAGTCTCTGAATCAATAATGTCCCCTTGTTTATTCATCTTCAACGTAATATGAGGAATGGTTAGGGAGGCCTCATGTAAGACTTGGGCATTAATCATGTTTAACGTCAGCAATAGTGAGGCGTGGGCTTTGTCACCGCCCATGGGGCTTGGAGAAGCAGCGATGGCAACGGTGGGTTTATTAAGCCATTCTCCAGAAGATACAACCCAATCTAATGCGTTTTTTAAGGTGCCGGGAACTCCGTTTCCATACTCTGGCGTGCAGATCAGAACTCCGTCCGAGTGCTCCAGTTGAGCTCTCAAATTCTGCACGGGCAATGGACCTTCTTCAACATCGAGGTCAGGGTTAAAATGCGGTAGATCATTTAAACCATTGTATACTTCAAATGTAAGGTTAGGAGGAGCCAGATTAATTATGGCATGCATTAGTAACGTATTAGAGGACTGATTGCGCAGACTTCCGGAAATCGCAAGAATATTTAATTTTTCCTTCAATGTAACATCATCTCTATTCTTTAGTAATGTAGGCGATTTAATTATTTTCCTCCTCTAGGAGTAGACTGTCTATAAAAAACGGATTTAATTAAGGTATTCTTCATGTTTCTCAGGGAATAGCCACATTTCTTCATCAAAAATGCATATTATTCTTTGCATGGCTCTGGGTAATAGGTATGTTAAAGGGCACTATAAATAACTGCAGATAAAAGATAACCATAAATATTTTAAAAAAATTAGTACCAAGTACTAATACTTAGTGCTATAATGATAAAAAACAAACGAGGTGACTACCGGTATGAATCAATCAATGTCAACCATTACCGCAATGGGTACGTATGTACCGGATCGAATATTAAGTAATGCTGATTTGGAGAAGCTGGTCGACACGAGTGATGAATGGATTGTACAGCGCACTGGGATGAGAGAACGGCGTATAGCAGCTGATAATCAATTTGTATCTGATCTGGCGACCAAGGCTGTAGAAGATATGATGCGTCGTTATAACGTCAATATAGAAGATGTGGATATGATTTTGGTGGCTACCAGCACACCTGAATATTCATTTCCCAGCACAGCATCCAGAGTACAAGCGAATCTGAAGATTCCACATACGGGAGTGCTTGATTTGAATGCGGCATGTGCAGGGTTTACGTATGGATTGCAGTTGGCTGATAGTTTGGTGACCAGTGGTATGTATCATAAGGTTCTGGTTATTGGAGCAGAGACATTATCCAAGATTACCGATTATACAGACCGTACGACATGTGTGTTGTTCGGGGACGGGGCAGGAGCGTTTTTGGTAGAAAGAGCTGCTGGTAAAGGTGACTTTATGGCAGCCATCTCAGGCACGAGTGGAGAAGGAGGTATTCATCTCTATAAGACGGGTCTATCCTCTGAGATGAATGGTGTACCGCTTGAGGGTGAGGGATGTCTTGTCCAGAATGGCAGAGAGATCTATAAGTGGGCAGTACGCACGATTCCAGAACAATTAAGTGGACTTATAGCCAAAGCAGAGATGAAACCGGATCAGATCGATTGGTTTGTTCCCCATAGTGCGAATCTAAGAATGATTGAAGCGGTGTGCGAACGTGGTCCAATTCCGCTGGAACGTACGTTAACTAGTGTGGAGTATCGGGGAAATACCTCGGCGGCTTCCATTCCGCTCGCTCTGCAGCTTGCAGTAGATGAAGGGAAGTTAAAAGAAGGACAAAGCATAGCTCTTTTTGGCTTTGGCGGTGGCCTGACGTACGCTGGTTTGGTGCTTAGATGGAGCGTGCCTGATACTCAATAATGAACCCAAAAAATGAATCAAATATATATTACCCTAACACTGATTGAGATATCTAAAAGGGGACCCGGAAAGGGATGGTCTTTCGCTACATGCGCTAACGAACTTGCCGTATTCTAATAGGTGGATAATCAAGTAACTTGACATATAACGAATCTCAGTAACGTTATTCCGTCATAATCATAGTGTCAGCACCTGAAATTTACGAATCGACGAAATAACGTCTCTGTGCATCATTAGACCTCAGACATGCAGCATCGGAGTAAATAGCGTGTGCTAGATTCTTTAGAATAAAATAATGCTCATAAGGGGTGTCCTCCGTCATATTTATGACTTATGGGACACCCCTTATGTTATTTAATCATGACTTTTGGTTTTTATTAACCTCATGAAAGGTTTATGGTGTGAGCTTAGGTGCTTGGCGGTGATGAGTCCCTTGTTCATAGCTGTAAGCCAGCTTGATCAAGGTTCCCTCATCAAAGGCACGGCCCAGGAATTCCATACCTACTGGCAGCCCTTCCGTTGTAAAACCGGCAGGTACGGTAATTGCCGGGAAGCCGGAGAATGGACTCAAGCGGTTGTTCCCACCGGAGTTTTGTCCTTCGCCAATAACTCCAGCGGCTTGTGTGGATGTTGGATAGATAATGGCATCCAGGTGGTTATCAGCCATAACTTTCAGCAAGGACTCACGTGTAACTTTCGTACGTTTCAGAACGATATCTTTGTATTCAGCAGTTTCCAATGTTTCCCGTGCATCACGAGTCTTCATTGACTGTTCTTGTGACTTGTCGAACTGCCCAGAAGCAATAATCTCGGACAAGCTGTGATAAGGGGCCTTGTCACCAAGGGATTCCAGGTAGTCATTCAGTTGGAATTTGAACTCGTATCCACTCAAGCTCGGATATTTGTTGATTTCCGCGAGATTCGGAATGCTGATCGGAACGGCCGTAGCTCCCAGAGACTTGAGTTCTTCTACAGCATTGTTAATTACGTCAGCCACAGCCTTTTCCTCAGCTTTGGTACTCGGAATGAGTTCGGTGGCCACACCGATCCGTGCACCTTTCAGTCCGTTTATATCCAGGAAATCTGTATAGCTGGAAGGAATTTTTCCTACAGCGTAGGCAGTAGCGACATCGTTTTTGTCATAACCGGCTGTAGCGTCCAGCATAATTGCAGCATCACTTACAGTACGAGCCATAGGGCCACCGACATCCTGTGTCAATGCGAGAGGGATGATCCCTTCACGGCTGGACAGTCCGATCGTTGGACGAATACCAACAAGGCTGTTGAAGCTGGAAGGGATACGGATGGATCCGCCCGTGTCAGTACCCATGCCTGCAGCTGCAAAGTTTGAGGCGATAGCGGCACCTGTACCACCACTTGATCCGCCTGGATAATGATCCAATGCATAAGGATTCAGCGTTTGTCCACCCAGAGAGCTGGAAGTGGTAATGCCGAATGCGAATTCATGCAGATTGGTTTTGCCCAAAATAATGGCACCAGCTGCTTTGAGCTTCTTCACTTGTTCAGCATCGTGAGCAGGTACAGAATCTTTCAAACAGATACAACCAGCGGTTGTAGGCATATCGTTTGTATCAAAGTTATCTTTGACCAAAATCGGAATACCATGTAAAGGTCCGCGGGCACCTTGAGCTGCACGTTCTTCATCCAAAGTTTCAGCGATCTGGAGAGCATCCGGGTTCAAGGTTAAGACTGCGTTAATGCTCACACCCTGATCATCGTATTTTTCAATGCGATCCAGATATTTCTGAACAAGTTCTTTGGATGTCAGTTTTCCTTGCGTCATGGCAGCCTGGAGATCCGTGATGGTTGCTTCCTCCAGAACAAAAGGCTTTATGTAGTTATAAATGCGGTCTTTCAGTATGGCGACATCATTTTGAGTAAGTACTGCATTAGGAAGGAAAAGAGAGTCTGTATAGCCTTTCATTAACCCTGCGGTGTTCAGGGCGCCAACAGCTCCGGCAAAGCTGGCCTGGTCCGGAATATCCTTGAAATAATCTGGTGTTGATTCCAGCTTCAGCCATGTTTGCAGGGCTACAGCAGCATCTTTACGCTGTACCGTTGTGCCTGAAAGTTTATCCATGGAAAAGGGAACACCTGCAAGTGCAGCCGCTTCTTCCATCGCTTGAACAAATGCCGCTGCTGTGACAGGGGCCTTACCAGCGGTTACGGCTGCAACCGTAATTTTGCTCGAAGGCGTTGCTGCTGCCGCTGACGCTGCGGGAGCCGTTCCTCCCCATGTTGTGGCAACAACTGCTCCGGCCAGTAACAAAGCCCCACTTTTTTTCAATACAGATCCATGATAAGTCATGCATCCACGCTCCCTTCCTGTGTATCAATGATGTGTGTTAGCGAAGCTGATATAGTTGCTTTTGTCACATTCTAAATATATGTAAGGTATTCTTACAACACTCATATTTATCCATAAAAACGCATACAGTTTGTGAATTCAATGTTTTTCGTGCCAAATCCTACGTATCTCATGCGTAGAAGAATATTGTCGAAGATTATTGTGTTATATTATCTGACATTAATATTTGATGAACAAACATATAAGAAGGCGAGTAACGTAAGAGGGGGCAACAAAGCCATATCACGAAATGTTATAATGGAACGATGAAATGATATAAAAAGAAGAAGAGTTAGGTTTTGACGTAGAAAGGAAGAGGTTGAGTGAAAACATTGGTACTCGCAGAAAAACCATCTGTGGCACGCGAAATAGCCAGAGTGATGGGGGCGCGTGATAAACATAAAAGCTATATGGAAGGCCCGAAATATATCGTGACCTGGGCGCTTGGACATTTGGTTGGATTGGCAGAACCAGAGGATTATGACAAAAAGTATGCAACGTGGAATCTGGAGGATTTGCCGATTCTGCCCGATCGTACCAAACTGAAGGTGCTCAAAGAGACAAATCACCAATACAAAGCGGTACAGCAGCTGATGAAACGTCAGGATGTCGGAGAACTGGTTATTGCAACGGATGCAGCGCGTGAAGGAGAATTGTTGGCTCGGTGGATTATGCAGATGGCGCAGTGGAAAAAGCCGTTCAAACGGCTGTGGATATCATCCCAGACGGACAAGGCAATCAAGGATGGATTTGCCTCGCTGAAGCCAGGCAGCCAATTTGATCGTCTCTATGAATCGGCACGCTGCCGGGCGGAAGCGGATTGGATGATCGGTCTTAATGTGACTCGTGCATTAACGGTTCGGTTTAATGCGCAATTGTCGGCTGGCCGGGTACAGACGCCTACACTTGGCATGATTATGGACAGAGAAAATGAGATTAACGGTTTTCGCTCGCAGGAATACGAGATGTTAACGGCAGATTTGGGTGGTTTTCAGGCCGTATGGCGCGCTGCAGGTGGTGATTCACGCATCTTCGATCCCCAAGAGACACAAGAATTGAAGAAACGGGTAGATGGTCGCAAGGGTACGATTGCCCAAGTGAAAAAAAGCGAAAAGGTGGAGCCGCATCCGCTGGCTTATGACTTGACGGAATTACAACGGGACGCCAACCGGAAATACGGTTTTTCTGCCAAACAAACTTCGAATGTACTGCAACGACTATACGAACAGCACAAGCTGGTCACCTATCCGCGTACAGACAGCCGTTACCTGACTTCGGATATGACAGGTACCTTGAAAGAACGCTTGGAGAGTGTAGCTATTGGCCCTTATGCGTCTTTGGCTCGTCCATTGCTGCGTAAAAATCTGAATATCACCAAACGAATCGTGGATGACAGCAAGGTGACCGATCACCACGCGATCATTCCAACTGAACAGACGGTTCTCCTCAATCAGTTGAATCCAGAGGAACGGAAGTTATATGATCTCATCGTACGCCGCTTTATCAGCTTGTTCTATCCAGCGGCGAAGTACGATTCTGTGGCGATCACAGTTCAGGTGGGCACTGATTCCTTCCATGTGAAGGGCACAACGGTCAAAGAAAGCGGCTGGCGTGAAGTGTACGGAGGGGATTATAGCGATGAAGATGATGATCGTGCTGACGACCCGTCAGACCATGAGCGTGCACTTTTGCCAGACGTACAGCAAGGTCAGTCCGTGACCGTTCAACGGTGTCATATCAAAAGTGGACGAACGATGCCGCCTAAACGATATACTGAAGCAGCTTTGCTATCCCAAATGGAGAAGCATGGATTGGGTACGCCGGCTACACGTGCAGATATTATCGAAAAGCTGGTCAGTTCCGATACTATTGATCGTCAAGGCAACAGCATGCATCCAACTGGAAAAGGAAAGCAGTTGATTGAACTGGCTGCTCCTCAGCTGCGTACTCCGGAGTTAACAGCCCGCTGGGAAGCTGAACTGGAGCGTATTGCCCGTGGACAAGGGAAGCCTGAACCTTTCCTGGAAAGTATCCGTTCGATGGCGAAGGAGCTTGTATCTACGGTAAAAGGAAGCAAAGCCGAGTATAAGCCACATAATGTATCCAATAGTCACTGCCCGGATTGTAATGCCCGCTTGCTGGAGAAGAAGGGCAAACGCGGCAAGTTCCTCGTGTGTCCAACAGAGGATTGCGGGTATCGTCGTTCGGCAGAGAAACGATTATCCAACCGACGCTGTGCACAGTGTCACAAAAAGATGGAAATAAAAGAGGGCAAAGCAGGTTTGTACGTGCAATGTCTGCCATGCGGTATCACGGAAACATTGGATAAAGATAAACAGCATGTGAACAAACGCGATCAGCAAAAGCTGGTCAAGCAATATGCGAAACAGGAGTCGATCGGCTCCAATCTGGGTGAATTGCTGAAGGCAGCCATGGAGAAAAAGGGAGAATAAGTCTTTGGAAGAACACAAGCGGTGATGGTCGTATAAGATTCTCCTTTTTCAGGCAACGTAAGCCTAGGAGGTGATACGCAGATGCCACATAACAAACCAGAGAAGATTCATAACCAACAGAATAAAGACAGCATTCAGGAAGAGAGTATCGCTGTACGTCCCGACAAAGCAGCGAAAAGAGTTCCCAGCCTGAATGGTATTCCTAAACAGGAGTCATAGGTTCAGTATTCGGGCTTCATTAGCTTCTGAATATCTTTGCGGTTCCCTTCTCGCGTTGATCATGTTCCTTCAGAGGATTATAATGGAGGTACAGGGAAATGTCCCGGGATAGGGGGACCGCTAAAAGGATATGCAAACCGGTTTGATATTGTGGTTCTTATTTATCAATGTAGTAAGTTACCTGGTCATGTCAGATGATAAGAAACGAGCGCAACGCCGTCGTGATCGTACACCCGAACGAACGCTCTTTCTGCTAGCTTTCATCGGTGGTGCATTAGGAGTATGGATTGCCATGTATCGTAAACGTCACAAAACAAAACATCCCAGCTTCACGATTGGTATTCCGTTGCTGTTGTTTCTGAATGCGGTAATCTATGGTTATTTTCTGCAATAAGGTGACGGAATACTTGTATGTAAATAATCTGTTGTATCATGTGAATTATTCGTAATGTTATGTCATTTTTTTTCGTATGAACGGTTCATTTGGGTCTAGGGACGTTTAAGGAGTTACATGATTTTTGTATTATATTTTAGGTCAGACCGAAGCTTGCTTCGAGTGTTCTACATATAAAGGAAGGGACGGGATTTACATGTTATTCTCTAAAATACTGGTTGCTTACGACGGTTCAAAAGCTTCAAATAAAGCACTTGATCGTGCGATTGAGTTAGCTAAAGTTTCCCCGAACGCTGTACTGGATGTTATTCATGCCTTTGATTTCCCGCGTGTATTCATTGGAGAAGGATTGGCACCATTGCCGCCATCAATCAATAATGACTATTATAATCTGGCTGTTCAAACCACAGATGAAGCGAAAGAGCGAATCCAGGCTGCAGGAATTACAGCAAACGTCGATTTGATTCAGGGTGCTGCTGCCGAGGTTCTTCTGGATTATGCCAAAGAGAACGAATCGGACATCATTATTATTGGTAGCCGTGGTCTCGGAGGAATTCGTGAGTTTGTGTTGGGAAGCGTCAGTCATAACGTGGTGCAGCATGCTCGGGTTCCGGTTCTTATCGTGAAATAAATGTAGAAATAAAGTTTACAATAAATAAGCAGGAAGCCGGCTGTCTTCGATGGATTGAAGAGGGGTCGGCTTTCTTTTTTGCCCTAAATTGGAAGAACGATCTCGATAATGCTCGTTATTCCCGAACATTATATTTGTCAATATGTTAAATGTTCGTCTTTAAGTTGACATTAGCTGTAGGGGATTGTTAAAATGTTAGATGTGTCGATCAGATGAAAATAAGGTCGAGTAAGAGCGAAGCGTGTAGAGGATGGAATAAAATCAATACGATAGTTTGAAATAGATATTTGCTCGTATAACGCCGGGAATAGGGCCCGGAAGTATCTACCCGGGAACCGTAAATTTCCGGACTACGAGGAGATACGGCTGAGAGTCGCATGAATACAGATGCGGACAGCAAGCCCACTTTTGGCATGCCCAAATGCGGGATACGTATTTCTTGGAGTCCGGTGTCCGAAGAAAATGTGATGTTTTCGAGGGTAGCGGATTTTTTCATTTCACACGTAATAAGAGTTCCTTAATAGTCAGATGTAATCAAAAAAGCTCAGACGGGAGTTGGATGTATTCATGTCACTGCAAGTCGCTGTAATTATGGGCAGTAAGTCGGATTGGGAAACGATGAAGCATGCGTGCGAGGTGCTGGATGAACTGGAAATCGGTTATGAGAAAAAAGTTGTCTCAGCCCATCGTACACCGGATTTGATGTTCGAATACGCAGAGCAAGCAATTGATCGAGGATTCAAGGTGATCATTGCAGGCGCAGGCGGGGCAGCACATCTGCCCGGTATGGTCGCTTCCAAAACGATTCTTCCGGTCATTGGCGTTCCCGTTCAATCCAAAGCATTGAACGGTCTCGATTCCTTGTTGTCCATTGTTCAGATGCCTGGTGGTATTCCCGTCGCAACTGTGGCGATTGGCAAGGCAGGGGCAACGAATGCAGGATTGCTGGCAGCTCAAATGATCGGTGCTTTTGACCCGGATGTCCAACGTCGCTCTGAAGCTCGCCGAGAGCGCATCAAACAAGAAGTACTCGAAAGCAGTGAAGAACTATGAGTAGTACAGGGAACCAATCCGGCATCGCAGGAGAGCTGAAAAGTGTCTTGCTGCCAGGGAAGACAACCATCGGCATTCTTGGAGGCGGACAGCTCGGACGTATGATGACGCTCGCAGGAACGGCAATGGGGTATCGATTCGTTACTCTTGATCCCGCTGCGGATGCACCTTGTGGTCAAGTTGCTCGTCAGATTGAAGCTGGTTATGACGATGCCAAAGCTGCACTTGAACTGGCTCGGCAATGCGATGTCATTACGTATGAATTCGAAAATGTGGATGCAGAAGTCGCTGGGCTGCTCGAACGTGAGTCTTACGTTCCGCAAGGAAGTGCGTTACTGTACACCACACAACATCGGTTGCGTGAAAAACGTGCGATCGAAGCTGCTGGAGTAAGAGTCGCGCCTTATCGTGAGATCACAAGTGCGGATACGATGCTTGCTGCTGTAAGCGAACTTGGAGTACCGTGTGTACTGAAGACGGTGACTGGTGGTTACGATGGCAAAGGCCAGCGTGTAATTCGGGAAGCGAGTGAGGCTGTTGCCGCATATGAAGAACTTGCAGCTACAGGTGCGGAGCTGGTGCTGGAACAATTCATTAAGTTCGAATGCGAGATTTCGGTCGTTGTAGCGCGTAGTACAAACGGGGAGATCAAAACGTTCCCGCCTGCCGAGAACATCCACGTGAACAACATTTTGCATGCTTCGATCGTGCCGGCAAGAGTGGCGACCGAAATACAGATTGAGGCGCAGAAGTTGGCGGCGGCCGTGGCACAATCGATGCAAGCTGTTGGATTGCTGGCGGTGGAGCTGTTTGTTGCGGCAGATGGAAGACTATATGTAAATGAGCTGGCACCTAGGCCGCATAACTCCGGTCACTATACAATGGAAGCCTGTGCCACATCACAGTTCGAACAGCATATTCGTGCGATTTGCGGATTACCACTTGGAGATACTTCGTTATTGAGCCCGGTTGTTATGGTCAATGTGCTTGGAGAACATCTGGAAGGCATTATCGCCAGAACAGGGCAACCTGATGCAGAAGCGATAGAGCTCGGTGTGATTCCCAAGCTTCACATATATGGTAAAACCGAAGCAAAAACAGGACGTAAGATGGGGCATGTGAATCTGCTTTGTCAGGATGTTGAAGAAGGATTGCAATGGATTGAACAAACTAACCTCTGGAGGAATACAAATTCATGATTGAACGTTATAGCAGACCCGAAATGAGAGCCATCTGGACCGAAGAGAACAAATTCCAATCGTGGCTGGAAGTTGAAATTTGTGCATGTGAGGCGTGGGCTGAACTGGGTGTAATCCCTAAGGAAGAAGCAGCATTGCTTCGTCAGAACGCATCTTTTGACATCGACCGCATCTATGAGATTGAAAAGGAAACACGTCATGACGTTATTGCTTTTACACGTACGGTATCTGAAAGTCTGGGTGCAGAGCGGAAATGGGTTCACTACGGACTGACTTCCACAGATGTCGTGGATACGGCTCTGGGTTATGTACTGCGTCAAGCGAATGAGATTCTGGAAAAGGATATCGTGAATTTCATTGAAATTCTTCGTGAAAAAGCACTGACTTATCAGCACACACCTATGATGGGACGTACACATGGGGTACATGCGGAGCCCACGACGTTTGGTCTGAAAATGGCACTCTGGCATGAAGAAATGAAACGGAATCTGGAGCGCTTCCGTCATGCAGCAGACAACGTGCAATACGGTAAAATCTCTGGAGCAGTAGGCACATACGCAAATATCGATCCATTTGTTGAAGAGTTCGTCTGCGAGAAACTGGGCACGAAGCCTGCACCAATCTCGACTCAAACATTGCAACGTGACCGTCACGCAGAATATATGGCTACGCTGGCATTGATCGCAACGTCTCTGGACAAGTTTGCTACAGAGGTACGTGCACTGCAGAAGAGTGAATTCCGTGAAGTGGAAGAAGCTTTTGCAAAAGGTCAAAAGGGATCTTCCGCGATGCCGCACAAGCGTAACCCTATCGGCAGTGAAAACATTTCCGGTCTGTCTCGCGTCATTCGCGGACATATGGTATCGGCATACGAGAACGTAACGCTCTGGCATGAACGCGACATCTCACATTCTTCTGTAGAACGTATCATTCTGCCGGATGCAACGATGCTGCTGAACTACATGCTGAATCGTTTTGGCAACATCGTGAAGAACCTGACGGTATTCCCTGAAAATATGAAACGCAACATGGAGCGTACCTTCGGCGTGCCATTCTCGGGTCGCGTAATGACGAAGCTGATCGACAAAGGTTTCAGCCGTGAGCAGGCATATGATACCGTTCAACCACGTGCGATGCAAGCATGGGAAGAACAACGTCAGTTTCAGGATATCGTGAAATCCACCCCGGAAATCATGGAAGTGCTGAACGAAGAAGAAATCGCAGATGCATTCAACCCGTCATGGCACTTGAAGCACGTAGACACCATCTTCAAAAAGCTTGGTTTGAACGACTAACATTTTACTCTCATAAGGCTAGAGAACAGAATGATGGGTTTGCAGGGAACGCAGAGGACAGAAATAAGCTGAAGAAGCGGATGCGTTCGCCTTTATCCCCGGATTTTCACTTTGAAAAAGTGGAATCAAAAAATCTGGGGGTAACAGCGATCGGAAGATTGTTCTGTCATCGGAGTGGAGTCCGCACCATCAGGATTCTGTCCTTAGCCTTACATCTCCTGAAAGAAGGTGAGCCCATGGCACTGTCCACTGCGGCAGATCTCGTTAAAGCACCTCTGTTATATAAAGGAAAAGTACGTGAATTGTACGATCTGGGGGAACATTTTCTGATCGTGGTTACCGACCGAATCTCGGCATTTGATTATGTGCTGGACCCGGCAGTTCCCGAGAAAGGAAACGTACTGAACAAACTCAGCAGCTTCTGGTTTGAACTGACAGGTAGCATGATGGAGAATCACGTGGTTCATACCGATGTGAATCAACTGGGTGACCTCATCACAGACCCTGAATTGCTCAAAGACCGCATCATGGTAACCCGCAAAGCAGAACGCATTGATATTGAGTGTGTCGTGCGTGGATACATCACTGGTGGTGGATGGAGACAATACGAGACGAGCGGTGAAGTGAATGGCATTAAACTGCCTGAAGGACTGCGCAAGAACGCCAAGCTCGAAGTTCCCATTTTCACCCCGGCAGCCAAAAATGATGTAGGGCACGATGAGGATATTCCAATGGATCGCATGAAAGAACTGGTGGGAGACGGACTTGCAATGGAGCTTCAGGAAAAAAGCTTGCACTTGTACGAATTCGCTCGTGATTACTGTGATCAGCGTGGCATCATTCTGGCAGACTGCAAATTCGAGTTCGGCATCGTGGATGGCAAGGTCATCCTGATCGACGAAATCTTCACCCCAGATGCTTCACGCTTCTGGGCCAAAGAGAATTACGCACTTGATATCGAGATCGACAGCATGGATAAAGAACCAGTGCGCACCTATCTCGCTGGAACCGATTGGGACAAGAACAGCAAACCTGATCCACTCCCCCAAGCGGTAGTGGAGGCAACAACTGCAAGATACGTCGATATTTATAACCGTTTAACGGCACAATAAAGTTTAACGTTTGAGCGAGCTACGGGAAAGTTTGAGGAAGCTAACGTTTGAGCGAGCTATGGGAAAGTTTGGCTTTCGATCGCTGTTGCCCCCGGAATGTTTTGATTGAAATCCTTTTTTTCAAAAGGAAACATTCCGGTTGCAAAGGCGAACGCTTACGCTTCTCCAGCTCAAATCTTTCCCTCCGCCAGTGTTCAAACTGGTGGGTGAGGCAATTAAGAGCGGTGGCTTCCCACAGGTAGGGGAAGCCTGAAAAATTAAGAGAATTAAATTCACTAATTACTAAAGTAACTTAAAGACCATTCACTGTTTTTACGTAATGGTCAGTCTCGACCATTACACACCGTGCAACGTAAAAGGTTTAGGCCTTTAAAAAACGTCGCATGGACTAGCGGAGGGGCGGAATTGTTCTTAAAGGAGCGGTAGCGTTCGCCTTTGTCCCCGGGTTTTGACCGCAGTGCGGGCCAAAATAATCCAAAAAACCTGGGGACAACAGCGACCGGAAGAACAATCCGCCCCGGAGCAAGCTCCAACCCATCTTTTAACAGCATAAAGCATTTATCCCGTTCATTACTGAGGAGGAACATAAGGATCATGATTAAAGCAACCGTATATGTCACTATTAAGCAAAGCGTACTCGACCCGCAAGGCGTAGCTGTTCAAGGAGCCCTGCATTCAATGGGATTTAACGAAGTGGAAAGTGTACGGATCGGTAAAGTCATGGAACTAAACCTGGATACAACAGATCGTGCGGAAGCGGAGAAACGATTGAAAGTCATGTGTGAAAAGCTGTTGGCCAACACCGTTGTTGAAGATTACCGCTACGAATTGGAGGGTTAATCTCATGAAATTTGCAGTTCTTGTGTTCCCTGGCTCCAACTGCGACATCGACTGTTACAAGGCAGTAGAAGATGCCATTGGGCAAGAGGTTGATTATGTATGGCACACGGCTACAGATCTATCGGCTTATGATTGTATTCTAGTTCCGGGTGGTTTCTCTTATGGTGACTACCTGCGCTGCGGAGCGATTTCCCGCTTTGCACCGGTAATGAACGAGGTAGCGAAAGCTGCTGAACAAGGTAAATATATTCTCGGTATTTGCAACGGATTCCAGATCCTGACGGAAGCGGGATTGCTTCCAGGTGCATTGATCCGCAACACATCCCTGAAATTCCGTTGTCACGATACAGTGTTGAAGGTGGCCAATGCAGATACGCCATTTACACGTGACTATGCACCTGGGGAAGAGATTATCATCCCGATTGCTCACGGTGAGGGAAACTACTATTGTGACGAAGAAACACTTGCAAGTTTGCAAGCCAATAACCAGATCGTGTTCACATATGGCAGTAACCCGAATGGTTCCCTGGGCGATATCGCGGGGATCTGCAACGAGGGTGGCAACGTGGTTGGCATGATGCCGCATCCAGAGCGCGCAGTGGACTCACTGCTCGGTTCGGAAGACGGCAAACGTATGTTTACATCTATTTTGAAAGCATGGAGGGATCGGCATGACGCAGCAGCTATCCGCTAAGGAACCAACAGCAGAACAGGTCGCAGAACATAAACTTTACGCACAAATGGGCGTGTCTGACAGCGAGTATGAGCTGATCTGTGAGTTCATGGGGCGCAAGCCGAACTATACGGAAATCGGTGTATTCAGTGTTATGTGGTCCGAACACTGTGCGTATAAAAACTCCAAGCCGCTGCTGCGCCGTTTCCCAACCACTGGACCACGTGTCCTGATGGGACCGGGTGAAGGTGCCGGTATCGTGGATATCGGTGACAATCAGGCCGTTGTTTTCAAAATTGAAAGTCATAACCATCCTTCCGCAGTTGAGCCTTACCAAGGTGCGGCAACAGGTGTGGGCGGCATTATCCGTGATATTTTCTCCATGGGTGCACGACCAGTCGCATTGCTGAACTCCCTTCGTTTTGGCAAGCTGGAGAGTGATCGCGTTAAATATTTGTTTGAGCATGTCGTAGCGGGTATTGCCGGGTATGGGAACTGTATCGGTATTCCTACCGTTGCTGGTGAAGTGATGTTTGATGAGAGCTACGAAGGCAATCCGCTTGTCAACGCGATGTGTGTGGGTCTGATTGATCATGACAAGATCCAGCGCGGCGTAGCCAAAGGTGTGGGTAACCCTGTTTACTATGTTGGTCCACCAACTGGCCGGGATGGTATTCATGGAGCGACCTTTGCTTCGGTTGAACTGACGGAAGAATCCGAGTCCCAACGGACAGCCGTTCAGGTCGGTGACCCGTTTATGGAAAAACTCGTCATGGAATCCTGTCTGGAATTGATCGATACGGGCATCGTGCTCGGGATTCAGGATATGGGTGCTGCAGGTCTGACATGTTCGAGTGCGGAAATGGCAAGTAAAGCGGGTAACGGTCTGGAACTGTATCTGGATCAGGTTCCACAGCGTGAAGAAGGCATGACACCTTACGAAATGATGTTGTCCGAGTCACAGGAACGTATGCTGTTCGTTGTTGAGCCGAAGGATGAGGCGCAGGCGATGGAAATCTTTGAACGTTGGGGCGTAATCTGTGCCAAAGTCGGTAAAGTAACGGATGACGGTCGTCTGAAATTGATCCACCACGGCGAAGTGGTTGGAGATATGCCGGTAACGGCTTTGGTTGACGAATGTCCAGTGTATGATAAACCATCTTCCGTACCTGCCTACTATGAGCAAAGTGCTTCCATCGACACGCTTCGTTACGACGAAGTGTCGGATCTCGGCGGGGCGTTGAAACAAGTGCTGGCTTCACCAACAGTAGCAAGTAAAAAATGGGTGTATGATCAATATGACTACATGGTGCGTACAAGCACTGCCGTTCGTCCAGGTTCGGATGCAGCCGTAGTTACGATTCGTGGTACACGCAAAGGTCTCGCGATGACAACGGACTGTAATGGACGTTATGTGTACCTTGATCCTGAAGTTGGTGGACGGATTGCCGTAAGTGAAGCAGCACGTAACATTGTATGTTCCGGTGCAGAGCCGCTGGCGATCACGGACAACCTGAACTTCGGTAACCCGGAGAAGCCGGATATTTTCTGGCAAATGGAGAAAGCGGTAGACGGTATGGCAGAAGCTTGCCGTGTGCTGGATACGCCGGTCATCGGTGGTAACGTAAGTTTGTATAATGAAAACGCCAAAGGCTCCATCTATCCAACGCCAGTTGTCGGTATGGTAGGTCTCGTTCATGATACGGATCATATCACGACACAAGCATTCAAATCCGAAGGTGATGTCATCATCCTCCTCGGTGAAACAAAAGCTGAACTGGGTGGCAGCGAGCTGCAATACGCGGTTCATGGTCAAACAGAAGGCCGTCCGCCAGAGCTGAATTTGCAAACGGAAAAAGCGTTGCTCAGCACGGTGCTGGAAGCTATTCAATCCGGTCTCGTTCGCTCGGCACATGACTTGTCCGAAGGCGGATTGGCTGTTGCACTCGCAGAGTCTTGCATCAGCGGTAACGTAGGAGCACAGGTGAATGTGGAGACGACATTGCGTGGAGATCACGCTCTTTTCAGTGAGAGCCAATCCCGTATCTTGTTGTCGGCTACGCCAGAGCAAGCGGGGAAACTTGAAGCATTTGTACGTGAGCGCGGTGTACCTGTAGCTGTGATTGGACGTGTAGAAGGAAGTAACCTGACGATTGAATTGAACGGAACATCAGCCGTGAGCGAACCTGTAGGAGGTTTGGCTCAGGTCTGGGAGGATGCGATTCCATGTCTCATGAACTGACGACAGGACCATTGTGGACAGGTGATTATTATAACGAAGGGTCCGGCAAGGAAGGACTCGACAAATTGAAGGAAGAATGCGGCGTGTTTGGGGTGTATAGACACCCTGATGCTGCTTCGCTCTCCTATTATGGACTGCATGCGCTGCAACATCGGGGCGAGGAAAGTGCAGGCATGTGTGTGAGTGATGGCAGTCAGTTTAACTATCATCGCGGCATGGGTCTGGTGAAGGAAGTGTTCACCAAAGACCTGATGCAGACGTTGACTGGCGATATATCCATTGGACACGTCCGGTATTCAACAAGCGGTGACAGTAAACTGACGAACGCGCAGCCATTGGTATTCAAATACCGTGATGGTGATCTGGCTGTAGCAACCAACGGCAACATCGTCAATGCACCAACGATCCGGCGTGAGCTGGAGCAGAGCGGGTCCATTTTCCAAACGACGAGTGACACTGAGGTTATTGCCCATTTGATCGCGAGATCATCTAAGGGGTTGGTGGAAGCGGCAAAGGATGCATTCCAGCGTATTGTGGGTGGCTATGCCTTTCTGATCATGACCAACGACAAACTGCTGGTCGCTTCCGATCCACACGGACTTCGTCCCTTGACGATGGGGAAATTGGGAGACGCTTATCTATTCGCATCCGAGACATGCGCACTGGAGACGATCGGTGCAGAGTTGATTCGTGACATTGAACCTGGTGAACTGTTGGTACTGGATGCTGATGGCCTTCATGAAGACCGTTTCGATCATCACAAACACCGCAAGGCGTTGTGCGCGATGGAGTATATCTACTTTGCCCGTCCCGACAGTGACATGAATGGTGCAAACCAGCACGCTGCGCGTAAACGGATGGGCAGCCGGATGGCGATTGAATCCTTTGTCGATGCCGACCTGGTAACAGGTGTACCGGATTCCAGTATTTCCGCGGCCATTGGCTATGCTGAGCAAACCGGGATTCCGTATGAGATGGGTATGATCAAAAATAAATACACCGGACGTACGTTTATCCAGCCAAGCCAGGAATTGCGGGAGCAGGGCGTGAAGATGAAGCTGAGTGCTGTGCGTCGGGTCGTGGAAGGCAAACGCGTGGTCATGATAGACGATTCCATCGTACGGGGTACAACTTCCCGCCGAATCGTGAACATGCTGCGTGATGCAGGCGCAACGGAAGTGCATGTGCGGATTACCTCGCCGCCGTTCAAAAACCCGTGTTTCTACGGCATTGATACGCCGGACAGCCGTGAATTGATCGCATCATCCTTGTCGGTGGAAGAGATCTGCCGCGAGATCAACGCGGACTCTCTGGAATTCCTCAGTCCCGATGGGCTGATTGCATCGATTCAGGGAAATAATCAGGATGATTATAAAGGCGGGCTCTGCCTTGCATGTTTTGATCATGATTACCCAACCCGCCTCGACTTCAACGGCGAAGAGAAATTCGGCTGCAGCTGCTAGCTGTAATGCGGCGAGACAAACGTAACTCGCCGCCCGGGCGCAGCCCTAGCCCTTAGCCCCGCCTTGCGGAGCAACAGGGGCAAGGCAGCCAGGCGAAGCAGCTGCCCGCCGGGCCTC
>NZ_BCNM01000041.1 GCF_001514495.1 Paenibacillus pabuli NBRC 13638 | reverse complement strand
CGGGTCAAATCTATATGAAGCCGGAGAACGTGCCGCTGAGTACGTTTTTGAAAGCTGCGATATCGATGCCGAATATTGATATCAAGAATGCAGAAGAGGCCGCGAAATTTAATGCCCTATCCCTGAATTCTGCCCAAATCTTCATCGGAGCTTTACCGATCTTGCTGATCTATCCGTTCCTCCAAAAATTCTTTGCAAAAGGTATCGTCATTGGTGCAGTGAAGGAGTAAGACAATCTTATTAAAAGACATTTATCTTTAAAGGAGAGAGATGAAGAATGAGTTATAGCAAAGAAGCAGTCACTAGAACTTTGGCAGGCGAAGGTATTGCAATCGTCAACGGTGCAGAGGTGAAGGTTTGCAAGGGTGCAGACTATCCTGAGGGCAAGCTTGATCCCTGGTTAATGGAAATATTGAAGCGGAAAAACAAGCTGGATGAAAAGGGTGATTCACCTGGTGTAGACATTGCAGCATTAACAGGTGTAGATATCGGGAAGTTAATTTCCGGTGAGGAAGACCCGGCTCAACTGATGTTGGTCCTGCGTCATTTACAAGAAAAAGTTAACTTGAACGCTGATAACGAAGACAGCATCAACCTCTGCGAAGGAGAAATTGAGGTTACATATGAGGACCGGGTATTTTACCGCAACACCAATCGCTTATGGCGCTATCAGAGGACAAATATGGACACTCAAAAGGCTCATCCATGCTACATTCATTTTCACGGTGGTGGGTGGTTTACCGGTTCTCCCCAAGGGAGAGATAACATGTTGAAGTACATTGCAGAAAAATCGGACGCGGTCATATTTGATTTCGATTACTCGCTTGCGCCAGAACACCGTTTCCCGGAAGCCTTTAATGAATGTTATGAAGTCATTAAATACATCTATGATCATGCACAGCAGTTTCGTATTGATCCGAAGCGAATAGCAGTTGGCGGCGGCAGCGCCGGAGCGAACCTGACGGCTGGGTTGACACTGCGGGCTAAACACGAAGGGCGGAATGAGCTCATCGCTCTTCAAATTTTAATTAATCCGCCACTTTTGTGGACAGATGACCATCCCGATGGATTTATTTGGTCTATAAATCAGTTTCCCGTTACTGAAGGGGGAGAATCCTTTTTTGGAAAACAAACGGATCGCGCCACGGATTGGGCCTTGCGCTTAATGGCTCAGAATTATATGGGCAAAGAGCCACTAAGTAATATATACTTTTCACCCATGTTGGCGGTTGATCTTAGCGGGCTGCCGCCTGCGCTGGTCGTTACTGCCGAGCTGGATGGCCTGCGGCTGGAAGCGGAACATTATGCAGGCCAACTGAAAAAAGCCGGAGTTCCTGTTAAAGCTTGCCGCTACAGTGGAACTAATCACGATTCACTGGCTTACTTCGGTCATTTTCCGGCAGGAGAAGCGTGTGCAATTGAAATTGTGAACGAACTGACCAAGATGTGATAGGGGGGTGCAAGTAATGAATGAGACAAACTTTGACTTGCAGCGCTACGCTGCAAAAGCGCGGCAGGCCGCAGCAGAAGGTGCTGTACTGCTGGAAAATGACTGTAATGCTTTGCCGCTTACACCAGGGAGTAAAGTGGCGCTGTTTGGTCGTTCACAGTTTAACTATTACAAAAGCGGTACCGGATCCGGGGGATTGGTCAATACCAAATATGTAGTTGGCATTGCAGAGGCTTTGGAAAGTAAAGACGGCTATGAGATCAATCAGGCGGTCAAGCAGTCTTATCTTGATTGGTTACAGGAGCATCCGTTTGATAAAGGTGCTGGTTGGGGTAAGGAACCGTGGTTCCAGGAAGAAATGCTGCTTGATGCTGATCGGGTTAAGCAAGCTGCCAAGGAGTCAGAAGCGGCAATGATCATCCTTGGCCGCACAGCTGGGGAAGACCAGGATAACAAACCGGAAGCCGGAAGCTATTTTCTGACAGAAGCAGAGGAAGTTATGTTAGAAATGGTTTGTAAAGAATTTGAACGGACTGTGGTGTTGCTGAATGTAGGCAATATCATAGATATGAAATGGGTGGAGATTTATAAACCTTCGGCTGTGCTGTATGTTTGGCAAGGTGGACAGGAGGGCGGCAATGGTGTTCTCGATGTTTTGACCGGAAGGATAAGTCCGAGCGGACGAATGACAGACACCATAGCAAGAGACATTGAGGATTATCCGTCCACGGCGAATCATGGGGGTTCAATACGCAACTTGTACCAGGAGGATATCTATGTTGGATACCGCTACTTTGAGACTTTTGCCAAAGACCGTGTCCTGTATCCATTTGGCTTCGGCCTGTCCTACACCACATTTGAAACACGGACAGAACGGATAGAGCGTTTGAACGATAGTGTCCGGATTTATGTTACTGTTACCAATACCGGAGATAGGCCAGGGAAACAGGTCGTTCAGGTTTACTGTGAAGCTCCGCAAGGCAAACTGGGTAAACCAGCCCGCGTGCTCGCTGGGTTTGCGAAAACCAAAGAACTGATTCCGGGTGGAAAACAATCCGTTGAAATCGAAATAAATTTTAAAACAATAGCGTCCTATGATGATGCCGGCATCACTGGGTGCAGATCGGCTTGGGTATTGGAAGCCGGGAGCTACATCTTCCATGTGGGAGATCATGTGAGGGATGCGAAATCCTGCGGGAGCATTGCCATAGACAAGCTGCAGGTACTGGAACAATTACAGGAGTCCATGGCACCGGTTGTTGCATTCGAGCGAATGCGTTGTGCCTCTGACGGCAGTCTAATCTATGAACCGGTTCCAATACGGACTATAGAACCAAAGACGCGCCGCGTGGAAACTCTTCCAAATGAAATTCCTTATACTGGAGATAAAGGATATAAGCTTGCAGATGTCAAATCGAATATGGTCAGCATGGAAGATTATATTGCTCAACTTTCGGATGAAGATTTATGTTGTATTGTGCGTGGTGAAGGCATGAGCAGTCCAAAGGTTACTCCGGGTACAGCCGGCGCATTCGGCGGTGTGACAAAGAGGTTGGAAGATTTTGGAATCCCTCTTGCTTGCTCAGCAGATGGTCCGAGCGGTATACGTATGGACTGTGGAAATACAGCATTTTCCATGCCCAATGGGACCTGCCTGGGCTGTACTTTTAATGAAGCATTGCTGAGAGAACTGTATGCGTACGCAGGTTTGGAACTGCGGAAAAACCATGTGGACACTCTACTTGGACCCGGAATGAACATCCATCGTAATCCTCTGAATGGCCGGAATTTTGAATATTTCAGTGAGGATCCGTTCCTGACGGGCAGGATGGTGGTTGCACAACTGCATGGTATGAATCCCTATGATGTGACGGGTACCATTAAACATTTTGCATGCAATAGCCAGGAGGCGCACCGCAACACGGTGGAGGCTGTGGTATCGGAAAGGGCCCTGCGGGAGATTTATCTGCGAGGGTTTGAAATTGCGGTCAAGGAGGGCAATGCGATTTCGGTTATGACTTCGTATAACCCGATCAATGGGTTTTGGTCTGCCAGCAACTATGATCTCACAACTACAATCCTGCGGGGACAGTGGGGCTTCAGAGGGATTGTAATGACCGATTGGTGGGCAAAGGGAAATGACGAAGGAGAAGAGGGGAGTGTCCAGAATGTGGCAGCAATGATACGGGCACAGAACGATTTGTTCATGGTAGTAAGTGACTCCGAGCAGAATGCCCGAGGGGATAACTCGGCCGAAGCCATGCGGGAGGGAACCGTGACACGGGGTGAGTATCAGCGCTCAGCAATGAACATTTGCCACTATTTGATGGGAACAACAGCTTTTAACCGGATGCATGGGATGGAAACAGAGCTTGACAAGGCATTGGCTGCCTTCAGGGAAGAGGAAGGCGATGTGGTCTTGGATATACTTTCGGTACCAGTGGAAAAGGAGTCTGTTGTGTCAGGAGAGATATTTGATATCTCTCGGGGACGGAGTACTTTTATACGAGCTGACCTAAAGGAGCGGGGGATATACCGGGTGGAGTTGACGTGCCGCGCTGGCGCTGAGAACAGTGAACTTGCCCAGATTCCAGTGAGTATTTTCCACAATGCTGAATTTTTGCACACAATAACGCTGACAGGTGCAGATTCTGAATGGAAAACCTACACGGTTGATATCCAGCAGCCGATTTTGCAAAAGCACACACACTTTAAGTTCGTTTTTAGCCAAAGCGGAATGGAAATCAAGGAGTTTAGAATCATTATGACCAGCTCTTTGGAGGAACGTATTCAGCAGGCACTATCAGTCCCCGGCGGTCAAATTTAGTAACTGGGTACAATTTAGCAAAAAAAGGCTTCCAGTAATCAATTACCTGGGAGCCTTTTGTCGTGTGATCGATAAATAAGTTTTACCGGTTCCGATAATCCTGCGGCGTCTTGCCGAAATGTTCCTTGAAGATTTTGATGAAATGAGGGGTTGCCTGAAAGCCCAGCTGGTCGCTGATTTCAGATATTTTCAAGTCCGTATTTCGCAGGAGATGAACCGCTCTTTCCATTCGGAAATGATAAATATAATCACCAATCGTTTCATTCATAACAGTCTTGTAAATCTTGGAGAGATACACCGGATGCAGACCCACATGGTCGGCAATGATTTGCAATGAAATCCCCTCAGACAAATGTTCATGAATAAATGTTCGGACTTTGGTGGCAACCTGCTGTTGTGCATTCTCCATTTGGGTCGACGTCTTAGCCTTTAATGCAATTATAATTTTACTTGCCCAGTCGTAAATTCGTTGTCTTGAGAGATGCCCCTTCTTGCGGAGCAACAAATCGAATTCTGGTCCCATCTGATCATATAAGCTGGATCCATTCGGCTGGAAACAGATGGTGAATGAGGATGAGAGATAAAGCAGCACTGTAAATAATTGATCCTGTGAAAGATCGTAAGATTGTTCGTCTGCACTACTGCCGACAATGAGCAATTCATCAATCTTGGCAATCGCCTCGTCCCAGCTGCCTGAATCCAGCAGTGTTGAAAGTGCAGGCGGAGCATATAATTTTTTGACGATGGAGCTCTGAGGCTGCTCACTTTTTTCATTAATGGTTAGGAAGAAACTTTTATTATTTCCAATATTCCGGTTAATGGCGTTTATTGCGGCCAAATATAAGTTTTGCAGGTCGTCTGGAAACTTGGCGATGTTGCTTAGGCAGATCGAGAGCGAGCCCTTCAGGAATTTTTGGACATGGTTCTGCAGCTTCACTGCAAATGAATCCACCAAGTGCAAGTCGTCTGACTGGTTGCCTTTGATGAGAAAAACTAAGTATCCCTGCTCGGTGACGCAGTGCCATAAAGTGAACAATTTTTGGAACACTTCATCTGCAATGTTGGTAACGGCATATTCAAGGAGTGATAAGGATTGGAGGTCGTACCCCGAGAAGTCCTCCTCCATGCGAACAACCATCATCATATAGGGGTCATCGAACCGAAAGGGAACACCTACCAGAGCAAGTCTCTCATCCAAAACCTCATGGCGGATGATCTTGTTCTTAAGCAGGTCGTTAAGCAGCTGTGACCGCATCAGTGGGAGATTAGCCTCTAGGGTTTGCTTAATACGCTGGAAGGATATGACTTCCTTCCATTCCTCTTCAACATTATGAATTGCTTTCTTAACCGAGTTAATTAACTCATTATAATCGACTGGCTTAAGCAAGTAATCCTGTGTCTGAAAAGCTAAGGCTTTTTTGGCGTATTCAAACTCGTCATGTCCCGAAAGGATGATACAGCGGATTTTGCGTGAATAATGCTGCATCACTTCGATTAACTCCAATCCGGACATTTCTGGCATCTGAATGTCCGTAATCATAATGTCAATCGAATACTTGGCCGCAATGTGCAGTGCTTCTTGCGCAGAGTATGCACAATGTACCTCTTCTATTCCATAATCTTTCCATTGTACAGTCATAGCCAGACTATCTACGACAGAGGTCTCATCATCAACAATAAGTAGTTGGTACATAATTTTATTCCTCCGGTTGGTTGCTAATCTCCCATTTCTGCTTGAGGTAACCTCATTATATGAATCTGTTAGTCGGCTGGCAATGTCTATAGACTGGAATTCCGTCTTAGATTAGAAATGAGATATTTATGTTTGGATTCCTATATATCAACAGCTAAATACAGGAACCTATAATTAAGCTGTGAGGAAAGTATAGAATTTGTCAACACATGACTAAAATCTATTACCAAGAAAGGATCCAAATTATCTATGCAAACATCAATTAGACCGGGGCAAATCTGGCTGGATACGGAAGGCAAACGAATTCAAGCTCACGCAGGTTCTATCTTTTACGAGAATGATACGTTCTATTGGTACGGTGAGAATAAGGAGAAGACAACACCGGGCAACGGAATCTGGCACTGGGGAGTCCGTTGTTATTCGTCCAAGGACCTTTACAATTGGCAAGATGAGGGGTTGATTATTCCCCCAGTGGAAAATGATCCTGCTTCTTCTCTTCATCCAGCCAGTTATATGGATCGTCCACACATTATTTTCAACAAGAATACCGGGAAATATATTTGCTTCCTCAAGATTATGGAAAAGGATAGCACCCAGACTCTGACCATCATGTCCGCAGATCAATTACTAGGGCCTTATATGATGATTAAAACCAAGTTCCGCCCTTTAAATATGAGTGCCGGTGATTTCGACCTAGCAGTTGCACGGGACGGGAAAGCGTATTATTACTTCGAACGGGTTCACAGTGAATTGATTTGTGCTGATTTGACCGCGGATTATACAGGTGTAACGGGATTTTATTCAACTCATTTCCCCAATTTTTATCCGCCTTACGTCCGTGAGGCCCCGGCATATTTTACAAGAAGAAACTTGCATTATTTGGTGACCTCAGGTACGACAAGCTATAATCCGAATCCTTCAGAAGTTGCATGTTCACGGTCTTTCCACGGCCCATTCGAAATTCTGGGTAATCCGCATGTGAATGATCCCTCAAATACTTCCTTCTGTTCCCAGATCTCTTCGGTATTCAAGCATCCGAAGAAGAAAGATCTGTATATCGCCTTGGCTGACCGCTGGATTACTGATGAAGAAGGCATGATTTCATATGACGTTCTGGCTGACGCCTATGACCGGTATTTTAATCCAGACCGCCAAGATGAACCAGTTACGTTTACCGGTTCCTCTTATAATGTGAATGAGAATACACATAAAGCAGATTATGTTTGGCTACCGTTCCGGTTCGACGGGAAGATGGCTTATCTGGACTGGAAAGACGAATGGCGGATTGAAGATTATGATTAATCATGGAGCGAAGGAGGAACATGCATGAAACGTGATATCCGAAAAATGATGGCACTATTATCGGAAGCCAATGTAAAAGAACAGGACCTGCCTTTCTCCGTTGAAAAACGGGATATTGAAATTCCTTTCATTTCACAAAACGGCACTGTGTACCAGCGTCCCCTTCGTATTTATGTTCCGGAAACAGGGCCGACTCCGAAACCGCTGGTGTTCATCGCGCATTACGAAATGCCCGAAAATGACGCAACGTTGAACCTTTATTTAAGGAAAGGCTGGGCTGTATCGACACCGATTGATTTTCAGTCTGAATATAATGGAAATCTGATCGATGACGACCTGATTTTCAACAGCGCCGCATTATCAGCCGTTAGGAAGCAGCCTGACATCGACCGGACACGGGTCGTTGTCAGTGGAGGAAGCGCCGGCGGCTATATGACGCAGATGTTGTCTGTTCTGCATCTTGGTATCTGCTGCTCTGTTTCCTTTAGCGGAATTACCAATATATTATTTAACATGAAGTATCTTCAGTCAGCAAACGAACATAACAAGGAGTTTCTTGAAATGCTAACCGCAGAGGAACGAAAAGACTTCATACGCTGTCTAGAAGTGATTCCAGTGCCTATAATCGGTGCGATATTCGGACAGTTCGCTCCAATTCTGGCAAAGATCCAGGAGAATTCACACGGCGAGATTTGGAAGGCTTTATCTCCATCCTGTATGGCAAGATGTTTTACCGGTCCGGTATTATTTTCTCATTTTACCTCTGACTTGCTGGTACCCATTGATCAACTGACCAAACGATTCACATATGCCGAGCTTGACAAGTCCCTTCCCGACGGATTCCGTATCCGTATGTCAGAGTTCCCGCTCGAAGAAGAGCTGCAGCGATCAATGGCTGAAATGCTTCCTGCAGGTGATTTATTTGAGCATCTTTGTCCGCCCCCGCAAACATCAGGAGAAAATTTCAAGCTCTCCTTCGATCTCAGCAAACGCTTCAACATACTCGTATTCGATGAAGGCAATGTCGAAGCAGAGGGTGGGCATTATAAAAAAATGGATCTTGGTTCCATTGACGCGACCGCCTATATACAGGCTCAGCTTCAGAAGTCGTCCAGAGAAACAAACTGGCTGACCGCCGGAAAACTGGCGCTCATGGCTGAGCGGTATGCGGGAAAAGGCTTCCTGATTCCCGGACAGGCTGGCATCGACGATACCGTTTATGGTTCGGTTGCTATGAACTGTCAGGAGATTCTTGAGGAGCTGTCGGAGTTTGGCGAGCTTCATCCTGAGAAATTGGCCGATACGCTTCGTACAGTAATGACTGCAAGACCGGATCTTGCGAATGCACTGGGTGAGATCAAAAACCGACTATTAATCTAATAAGGAGCGCTGTCATATGTTTGATAATGACGAAGAGTTAAGGGGATATTTGCCGAAGCAATTCCCGATATTAGAGGGACAGCCTGAAGCCGGAGAATGGTATAGGCTCCCGGTTCCCGGAGCAATTAGTGCAGATGGCTTGCCTTACTGGGGATTTCTGCGGAAAGGAACAGAGCCGGGCCTTATCGTTTATTTCTCCGGTGGAGGTGTATCGCTGAATGCATATATGGCGGCACGTCCCAATAAGTTAAATGAGATTTCGGAGACATTTTATTTTGACGGCAAAGCGTTGCCGTACATCGATGCATTCGTAAAGCAAGGCCTTTTTGACCCTTCCCAAGATAATCCCTTCCGGAACTGGAGCTGCATCTTGGTAAGCTATACAACAGGTGATTTCCATGTGGGGAATGGCGACTACCCTTATACAGCAATAGACGGTTCGCCTGCTGTGCTGCATCATCATGGCTATCGCAATTATCAGGGGCTTATGGAGCAGGCGCTTCAATTTATATCAGCTCCCACGAAACTGCTGATCACCGGCGGCAGTGCAGGCGCTTTCGGTGCTTCGGCTTTGGCTGCGGATGTCATGGATTATTTCCCGGAGTGCCGGGATGTGACCTGCTGTCCGGATAGCTCATTGTTGCTCTATAACGAGTGGCAGGCAGTTGCTCAGCATGTCTGGCAGGCAAATGAACGGATATGGAAACCGCTGCACGGGCCAAATATTTGCCTTGACTGGCTTCATGCCCTTTATGCTGAGAAGGGTGACGGCGTAAGGTACCTCTTTATTTGCTCCATTAGGGATAGTGCTCTGGCAAGGTACCAACATTTTTTGGATCACGGCACTATGGAGCTTACAAGGGAACAAAGTCTACAATTCGAAAAGGATCTCAGGAATATGGTCGATGTGCTGAAGAGCGAAATCCCTGGCATTGGTGTCTTCCTGCTGGATAACCCCGATACGGGGCTTGATCCGGAGCTCCTGGGTACACAGCATACCTTTCTTCACACTCCCGAGTTTTTTCAGCCCGTCAAAGATGGTGTCAGTCTTCGTGATTGGCTGTGGAATGCCGTGAATGGAAGTGTTCTAAATATAGGGTTGGAACGTTGAAAAGGCAAAATTGAATTGTGATGGAATAAAATTAAATCGAAAGGCTCCGTGGCAATTTAAAGATTGCTCAGGAGCCTTTTTTTCATTAGAAAGCTTGATGCAATCGAATAAGTACTCTTAGAAATCTAGATGTAAACTTCCCATTAAAGATATAAATGCACACTGTACTGGATGTCCATAAGGTTCATGGCCAGCTTTAATTTTCGTTGGTAATTACAATCTATAATTAGAACACTTAGAATGAGATACCTATGTTTGTATTCCTTTATTTCGGAGGTCAGATGCATCAAATTATAATGAAGTTAACTCAATCGTGAGGGGTGATAACACACCTTTTTTTAGCATGTATACATTGTTTTTCATGGTTGGTTACGAGTTCCTCGTAAGAAAAATCTGTCAAAAATAAAGGGAGGAATGTTGAGATCAAAATGGTAGTCGTTCTTGTTGTAGGGTTAATCACGACCGCGCAGCCCATTTTGCGCATGGATTGTATTAACCATGGTGGAATGTTGTTTGATTAAGGTAATCCGAGAGAGGGGTAGTGCTCGTGAAAAAGGTGATAGTAGTTATCTTAAGCGCAATGTTGATTCTGTCTGTTTTTGTACCCAACAACGCACTGGCAGTCACAAACGACAATCAAGAGCAATCAATCCGAGATCTTAATTACAAGAGAATTACAAAAGGGGAGGAAAATAATACTCTCAAACCTGACAAGATTACAAAACATGTCACTGGCGGCAAAATTAGAGGTTATCTTTCCCCAAATGATAGTTCAGTGGCAATATATAAAGGAATCCCTTATGCTGCGCCTCCTGTTGGAGAAAACAGATGGCGGGCTCCACAGGATGTAAAAGCATGGTCTGGTGTAAAAGAGACGAGAGAATATGGATTTTCATGTATGCAAAAAATAAATAAAGAAGATTACACAAATTATCCTGAATATATGGTTTCAGACAAAGTATCCGAGGATTGCTTGACTCTAAATATATGGACTAACAGCAAAACGGGAATGAAGGCAAATATGCCGGTTGTATTTTACATTCACGGAGGAGGTTGGGTCGGAGGCGGGTCGGACATCGAAATTATAGACGGAGAACATCTTGCATCACAAGATGTTATATTTGTAAGTGTCAATTATCGTTTGGGTGTATTTGGATGGTTTGCGTCCTCCGATTTAGTTGAAGAAGATCCTGAGAACTCTAGCGGAAACTACGGACTGATGGATGTGGTGAAAGGATTGGAATGGGTAAATGACAATATTAGTGCGTTCGGCGGAGATCCGAATAATGTAACAATTATGGGGGGCTCCGCTGGAGCGAATCTGGTAAACACATTATTGGTGTCCCCTAAAGCCAAAGGGTTATTCAAGCACGCTTTCAGCATGAGTTATCCTCTCGATATCATCAATACGTACCCTAAATTGAGTGATAGAAAGTTGAATGGTGATCGAATTGTAGAGAATGCAAAAGGCTTGGAAGCCCTCAGAAATATGTCGACCGAAGAAGTATATAATTTAGGTTTATTCGCAGCACCTTGTATTGACGGAACTTATGTTACCAAAAATTTCAGAGAAGCTCTGGAATCCGGCATGGCAAAAGATATAGATTTAATAACTGGAGTAGTTTGGAATGATATTAACGGGACTGATGAAAGTATGAGAGGTGACGGTTTGTTTACTTCATTTATGGTTCCTGTTCCCGAAGCGACCGAAGGTGAAGTGCTGGCAACGGTATTAAACGGTGTTGCTATTGCAAGGGAAAAGGGAGGTTCAAAAGGAAAGACATATGTTCTAGAGTTCAATCACATTATGCCTG
This sequence comes from Paenibacillus pabuli NBRC 13638, assembly GCF_001514495.1. Classification (GTDB taxonomy): domain Bacteria; phylum Bacillota; class Bacilli; order Paenibacillales; family Paenibacillaceae; genus Paenibacillus; species Paenibacillus pabuli. Next base: position 9,820 of record NZ_BCNM01000041.1, on the reverse strand, counting down.
GACCTGTAAATTTAGGGGCATTTCACGGGTCTGAAATCCCTTATTTCCTGAATTACTTTTCTGATTTTAGAAAAGCCTTCTGGCAGAAGAAGGATTATAACGTAGGAAAAATAGCATCCTCCTACTTAATCAATTTCAGTAAAACAGGATCTCCCAATGGAAAAGGTTTAGTCAAGTGGAATCCGAGTAAGGGAGATTACACACATTTTGTAATGAAAGCCAAGAGCGAAGAGCAGAAAATAAAACACGCAGACATTATTGTTGAGGAGTTCAAGAAAGCAGGATTTGACTTTTTACAGTATGGAAAAAAATAAAACTCAGATCTTGTTGTTTGCAGTGGCAAATGACAAGGAAAGGGGCAAAAAAATTCTACAGCCTGGTTCCGGTGAGAATGATTTAAATTTGGTGCTCATGACGAAGCGCTAAATGTTGATGCTAAGAGCATATTCTAAAATAAACTTAATATTAATAATGTAATTGTGGGAGGACGGATGCGGTTCTATAAATGGGCCTATCAACGGCTGTTTAATGGCGTGAATACTTCCATATATCAGGATATGGAGAAAAACATGAAATACGCATTTAATAGTTAAAAGTTTAAGGATCAACATATTACAATTAACGTTAAAAATGCGGTGGTGGATGATACACCACCGCATTTTATACTGTTTTTGAGTTTAGTGTAAAGGTATGGCGCATAAGAAATGTAACAATAGTAAATGAACAAAACTACTTTAGAATGCGATACCTATGTTTGTATTCATATATTTCAAAGCATAAATGTGCCAAATTATAATGAAGTTAATTCTGCGGTTACGTTTCTATGTGAAAACGGTATCAAGTAAGGGGTATGAAGATTAGATTGAGATGGATTTCTTTCTTATTATAGGGCCACTTACGACAGAGTTTACCGTTGTTTAAGAATGGAATGTATTAAACTAAAGGAGAGAATCCTATGTTGGATAATGTTGAGGGGTATAAAAAATATCTTGAAGAACATCAGTTACCTGTGTTGGAGGGAGTGCCGGTTTCCGGACAGTGGTACAGAGTCCCCGTTCCCGGAGCTATTTGTGCAGGGGGTTCACCTTACTGGGGCTACATGCGTAAAGGAACGGAGCCTGGTCTCATCGTCTTTTTCTTAGGCGGAGGGGTATCGATAAATGCCTATACAGCTGCCCGGCCATCCAGGTTAGCTGTGCAAGGAGAAACCTTTTATTTTGACGACAAATCATTGCCATATATGGATATGGCACTTAATCGCGGTATCTTTGATGACACACAGGATAACCCTTTTCGAAACTGGAGTTGCATCTTCGTCAGCTACGCTACAGGGGATTTTCATGTGGGAAATGGTGATTTTCATTATACAACAACGGACGGCTCACCTGCTGTGCTGCACCATCATGGGTACTCCAATTACAGTGGGCTTATGGAGCAAGCGACGAAGCATCTGTCTGCTCCGACAAAACTGTTGATTACGGGAACAAGTGGGGGTGCTTTCGGTGTTGCAGCCTTAGCTTCGGATGTCATGCGTTATTTTCCGGAGTGCAGCGATGTAACCTGCTGCCCTGATAGTGCTTTGTTACTTAATGATCAATGGAGGACAATAGCACAGAACAACTGGCAGGCAAGCAAACGGATATGGGAGCCTCTCCAGGGTCCAAATATCTGTCTTGAATGGATGCGTAACCTCTATGCCGAGAAGGGTAATACCGTTCGATATCTTTATATCAACTCCATTAGAGATGTTGCTTTTGCTATGTATCAACACTATATTGATCACGGCACCTTAGAAGTGAAGCGGGAACAATGTCTGCAATTCGAGAAGGATCTCAAGGAGATGGTGGATACCTTGAAGTCTGAAATCCCCGGCATCGGAATTTTCCTGTTCGACAACCCAATTGGGGAAATGAACCCGGAATCTATGGGTACAGTTCATACCCTAATTCACGACCCCGAATTTTATCGACCGGTCAAACATGGCACAAGCCTGCGAGATTGGCTGTGGAGTGCCGTGAATGGTAACGTGTACAATGCTGGTCTAGACCTACTAGAAGGGTAGATTTGAATAATTCAATTGTAATAATGGTTTACAAGGAAACGAGATAAAGTATGAGAATTTGCAGAAAAATAGGACATTTATGGCTGACGTTGACGCACAGACGACGTCAGTTTTTTTGTTTGTTCTCATTCTGTCTCAATTAAATATAAAATGAGATAGGTATTTTAACCGTAATACGACGATTATGGCGCTATCAGTGGGCAAATAAGGACACTCATTATTTATTTATAGCGGGCGCTCTCCCAAGGGTGAACACGATATTTAGAAGTAAATTACGAAGAAATCCGATACTACGTCACAAAGCATTGCGAGCATTGGCAGAAGGATCAGTAGGGATAAAAAATAACCGATATTTTGCTCCTTACATAATCCCGCTGTTTGGCCCTTCGTAGTTTAAACTATTATACAAAAGCAATACCAGTTCTGGTGCTTCCAAGTTGTTGTTTGGATTAAGATATCGGATGTTGCTTATTCGTTATTTCATAGGTGACATCATGTTTCTATAATGAAAGCGTAACCAAAAAATAGGGGGGTTGAATGAATATGAAATGGTTAGCTACCGTTCTTTCTGTTGGTTTACTTACTACTGCGCTAATCGGTTGCAGCAATGTCAATAACAACGGCGAGGCCGAGAAGGGAAAGGCAAATCTGGAAACAGCGAAGAAGCTGAATATCGTGAATGGCAAGATTGAGCCAACAGCGTCGTTTACCACAGTTATGGGAGAAAATCCGGGCTATAAATATAGAGAAGGGGAATCCGTTACGGACAATGTGTTCACCCGCTGGGTCGAAGACAAGTTTGGCGTAAAGATTAAAGCTTTATGGACAGGAGGCGGTACGGATGGTTCGTATAATACAAAATTGAAACTCATGCTATCCGCGAACGACGAATTGCCGGATATTATAAGCTCGGCTAATCCCGATAACACCAATCTTCTCATCGATTCGGGCAAGTTTATGGAAGTGGAAGAAGTATTCGAGAAATACGCCTCCCCAACTTGGAAACAGGCGTTAGCCGATATAAAGGATCCCTGGTTACCGGTCACTCGAGACGGCAAAAAGATGGCGATTCCTGGAACTGGTACAGATTATGGGCAAGCAAACAACGTTTTATGGATCCGTCAGGACTGGCTGGACAAACTCAAGTTGAAAGCACCTACTTCAATTGAAGAGTTGGAAACGGTCATGGATGCTTTCGTCAATCAGGATCCCGACGGTAATGGGCAGAAGGATACATATGCCCTGGATTTTGCCATGAAGGATAGGATGACCAGTAGTCTCCTTGGAGACGGGTCCTGGATCTTTGGACTTTACGGGGCCATGCCGGAAAGATGGTATCCAGGAGAAGACGGCAAGCTTCAAAATGGTTCGATTTTACCGGGGGTCAAACAGGGCTTAATGAAGATGAAAGAGTGGAAGGATAAAGGGTATTTTGCGAGCGATATTGCCTTACATGACCCAAATACAATTGTCACCGCGGTCACATCCAATAAGGTTGGAATTGTTGCAGCTCCCTCTTTCTTCATCCAATATCCTGGTTCCATGTTGCTTGCGACCAACCCTACGGCGATGTTTAAACCATATCCGCTGCCTAATGGGGTCAATGGTCCAGCTTTGCACACCTATTTTACGATGTCCGGCGGAATTATGATTAATAAAGATATTTCGGATGAAGCGCTTCAAGCTTTCTTTCATTATATGAACTCGATGTATGCTGTCTACGAATCCGATAACCCGCTTGAATATTTTAAAGGATTTCAAGAGGGCTATCAGTATGTTGTCAAAGATGGAAAGATTGTGACCGACGAGAAGCAAATTCCCGGTGGAAAGATTGATTCGAACAGTTACATTTTTGGGGGCATGCCGGATGTTTCATCAAAGATGAAGGAAATAATAGTAAAAGTAGCAAAGAAAGAAGAACTCACAAAGAAAGATCAAACTTTTATGCAAGCTCTTGGGATTGCAGATGACACGAATCCATTACAAAGAATCGTGTACGATGCGATGCTTCTGTCCATGGATGGAGAATCTTCGCGCGTAAAGGAACATTACAAGGGACCGGTAACGCCAACTATGTCGTCCAGAAATGAGCTGTTGCAAAAAATGCAAATGGAGACATTCTCGAAGATCATTTATGGAGAGTCTTCGATTGATGCGTTTGATAAATTTGTAGAGAAGTGGAAGTCTTCGGGCGGAGATACCATTACAAACGAAGTCAATGAATGGTACGATTCGGTTAAATAATAAGTAGAGAGGTTCTCGAGCAGATCGAGAACCTCTTTTTACATACTTGTTGATTTCACCAAAAATGGACTGCCTGCATTTTCCCCCAGTTATTCTTTCAACTTTAAAATGCGATATTCATATTTAAATTCCTTTATATCATCCTTGGGAAGCGCCAACTTATAATTAGACTAATTGATTACAGGCTACATTCCAGGTGCCTTTGGTGCTACAGCCCTGGCTTCCAATTTAATCGGTTATTTCCCTGCTCGTCGCGTTGTGACCTGCTGCGAGGACATTCTCTATCATCGATGGCAGTCAGTAGCGCGACTTTTGGCAGGCTAGAGGGTCTGCAAATGCTGGAGATGGATGTTGAGATCTGTTTATCCTAAGTCAAGCGTGGACTCGAGGTTAATTTGGCATGGGATAAGCAGCTCGTTCTTCTGTACTTTTCAAGAAAAGACGAAAGGGGCACCAACATGTGTACTGAAGATGAGGCAAGAGGAAAACTGAAATCCCTGAAAATTACAAATGGAGAAATTACGCAAATCGAGTTTGTGCCAGCTGGCGTGCCTGATTTTGGTCTGGCCTTTCCATTGGAACCGCTTCCGGAGCACTGTCGCGTCTGCGTCCGAATGAGTCCGGAAGGCGACTCGAATATTCTGATCGAAGTATGGATGCCGCTTACCAATTGGAACAGTAACTTCTTGGGGACTGGAAACGGGGGCCACGCAGGCACCATGAACCGATTGTCTTTGATTAATGGAATCCGTCGAGGATATGCTACAGCCAATACAGATATGGGAACCGCCCCGGACCCGGACATGCTTATCGGTAAGCCGGAAAGGTGGGTTGACTTCGGTTACCGGGCAACGCACCTTATGACCGTTGTTGCAAAGGAAATCATTCAAGCATTTTACGGCAGAGCGCCTAAATTTTCTTACTTTACAGGAGGCTCCACTGGTGGTCAGCAAGGATTAATGGAGGCACAACGGTATCCTGAAGATTACAATGGGATTCTAGTAATGGCACCAGCCAATAATCGTACCCATTTACACATTGCTTTCATATGGAATTGGCTTGCCCTAACGCAGAATCCGGATGCAGGGTTTGACGAACAACAGGCTGCAACTGTTACGGAGCAAATCCTTGTGCATTACGGCGCTGAAGGCGGATGCATTCCAGGAGACCATTTTTTTGCACAGCCTGATCGGATAACCGTTAATACGGATATTTTTAAAGACGGTAAGCTATTGAATGATGAACAGATCCGTGCAATGCAAATCATCTATAACGGTCCTGTAAACCCTGTAACGGGAGAACGGATTTTTGCTCCGGTTGTTGTACCGGGCAGTGAGCGTTTTCCTTTGGGCCTTTCCGCTCAAAGTGATAAGGATGAGTTTGCTAAAAGTTTTCTTTACCTATTCCGCTGGATTTTTGGCAAAGACTATGACTTCACGAAGTTTGATTTTAATCGCGATGTGGATTTTGTTGACGAACAGTTGGCCCCAATTCTAAATGCAAATAGCGCAGACTTGCACGATTATAAGAACGCGGGTGGAAAAATTATCATGCTTCACGGCACGGCCGATCCGATTATCCCCTACACGGACTCCCTGCAGTACTACGAGCGGGTGATCGAAGCACAGAACGGCCTAGAAAATACACAATCGTTCTTCCGGTATTTCATCATCCCGGGGCTTGCCCATGTCTTCGATGGTCCGGGTGTTCAGGATATTGGGATCGGAATCCGGGCAACGCCCAAGGATAGAGAGCATGATGCGCTAACTGCGCTTTCTGCTTGGGTCGAAGAAGGAATCGCTCCGGAACGGTTGCTGCCTGTTGCCTTCAAAGATGGTTCGATAGTGAACGGCTTTATTTTGGATGAATACGAGTATGAGAGACCTGTATATGCCTATCCGAGCATGGCTGTATACAAATCGGGTGATCCCAATCAGCTCGCTCATTATAGTAAAGAGAAACATATCATCAGCAATTTGCCAAAACCTGCTCTTAAGTACCTGAATTGACAGTTCAAAGAAAAACGATTTGGTTTCTATACGAAGGTTATTCTCAGCAAATGACAGGAGGATATAGAATATGAAACCTGTAGAACAAAGTTGGTCACAGGTAACTGAAGTTAACCCGGTCATAGAGATTAATACCGGAAAAATCATGGGGTTTAATCGAAATGGAAACGGCGTTTTTTTAGGAATTCCTTACGGTGATCGCTGTGATGGAGAGTACCGTTTTAAAGCACCGCGACCAGCTACGAGGTGGGACGGAATACGAGACTGTACCCAGTTTGGTCCGATCGCAATGCAGGAACAGAACTCGCTGGATACGTTGCCTGATGCAGTGAGACAAGTGCTGTTGGAATACGGTAAACACTTTTCCGGCGGGACTCCTTATGACAAGCGTGAAGAATATTGCGATGAGAACTGCTTGGTTCTCAACGTGGTAACTCCCGGAATTGATGAGAGAAAACGGCCGGTTATGGTGTATATTCATGGTGGCGGTTATATGTCCGGCTCGGGAGCGGTAACGGCGGCAATCTGCGACCGATTGGCGGACGAGGAAGATATCATTATCGTGACAGTTAATCATAGATTGAATCTGTTCGGAGGATTGTATCTTGGAGAATTTGATGAGGAATACGCGGAGTCCGGAATAGCAGGACAGCTAGACTTGGTTATGGCCCTGCAGTGGATACGAAGTAATATCGAAAAGTTCAGTGGCGACCCGTCAAATGTTACATTGATCGGCGAATCCGGTGGCGGAATAAAAATCGGGCATCTGATGTCGATGCCTGCTGCCAAAGGGCTTTACTCAAAGGCAATCATCGTTAGCGGATCGATTCAGATCGGAGCCAAAACAAAAGAACAGGGTACGGCTGAAACGCTGAAGGTGTTGAAGCAGCTTGGCATTGCTAAAAAGAATTGGCGAAAGCTTCTGGAAGTACCGGCAGAAACCTTGATAGGTACCATTCGCGGAATGAGATTGGTGCAGGAAGAAAGCACTCCGTTTTATCCAACACCCGACGGTGTACACATTCCCTTCAATCCGGATCGCGTTTATCAAACATTTGATTGTTCAGCGGAAGTGCCGCTTCTGGTGGGTGCTTCCGAGGAAGAACTGGCTATGGAAGTAAGGGATCCCATGATGACCTGGGAAGAGGTAAGAATAGAGTTGCTTAAGCAGAGCTTTGCTGAGGTTCAAAGGATAAAAGGCCTGTCGGAAGATAATGTGGATGCGGTGATTCGAACCTTTCGCGATGCATGTGAAGACCGGAAACAACCATGGAAAATCTTGGTGCAAATTATTTCCATGTGTCATTTCCTTGGTGGCGGTGCTTATAAGAATGCCATGGCTAAGGCAGAGCAAAAGGTTGCGCCGGTTTGGCATTATATGACGACCTATGATTCTCCGATGCCAGGAATGGGGGCGCTGGCTTGCGCTTGGCACACAGCTGATTTACCGTTGATTTTCCGTGCCGTCTATCATAAAGAAGCCGAACGACTTTCAAAGTCAATGGCGCACGCCTTGGCCTCCTTCGCCCGTACCGGTTCCCCGGCAACAGAAAAGTTGGATTGGCCGGCATTTACCGTAAAAGACAAAAAGACCATGCTATTCGATGAAGAATCGGGCTGGAAAGAAGATCCTTATCAAGCGATTCATAAGGTTCTTGACGAAATCAACACATGAGTAATCGAGAGGAGCCAATATGCTTCAGATCTATGATATAAGAACGGAATACTTTTCGAATAAGATGGGCTAGGATACGGTAACCTCGCTTTTTATAGAAATTAAGAAGCAACAATCGGGGAGTCCTCCACGTTATCGTATCGTTGCAAGAACATCTGCTTTTACAAAAATTAGACAAGGGGGAGGATGTATCGGATTACGGATACATCCAAAAGAAGATGAGAAAAAATCTGTTTACTGTAAATGAAGATAGATTTTTTGCAGAAGCATTTTCTAAAACGCTTGATATGAACCAGTCAGTTGAACTGGGAGGTTTAGCAATTAGTCTTTATAAATCTTTATCAGATAACAGCAAAGAGACATTAGATAATATTCAGAAAGTATATGAGGTTTATGAAAGTGCCAGTTTAACGTTCTATCCCAATGGAAAAGTAAGAGTTGCTCATAAAATTACCAATAAAGTTTATCATGCGTTGGCAGAAAATGACGTGTTCAAATACATGATGAAACAAACGGCCAATAAGGTGCTGGACTACTCGGTTGATCATGAAAAAGGGCTCATCGCTATAGGGGATGGATCGACATATGTCTACAATATGGAAGTTGACTCAATATATAGACAATCCATATTGGCTAATGAAGTTTTTTTTTCTTCCGGACAAGTAGGAGATATTCCTTCGGATGAGAACGAAGCTGCTTATACTGTGATGAGGAATGTTTCGTATGGTTCTAATCCTTCAGATATACAAAATCAAATGGATGTGTATATACCTGATAATTTGGATACGAGTAAGAAAAATGGAGCTTTCCTCCTTCTTTATGGTGGTGGATGGGTATCTGGAGGGAAAGAATCCACGCAGAGTACTGCTCGGATGTATGCTTCCAAAGGATATATATCCATTGCTATTAATATGCATAATACCTACATTAATCCAGAGACTCAAAAAACAGAGACGACAGTTTTTGATATGTTGAATGATATTCACAATAGTGTTAAAAAGTTAAAAGCACTATCTGACGAAAATAATTGGAATATAACTCAAATGGCTACGTACGGTGGATCAGCTGGAGGAAATCTTGCTCTGCTTTATGCATACTCAAGAGGAACAGATATGCCGTATTTTGAAACAGAAGAGATTTTACCAGTAAAATTTGTAGTAAATCTGGTAGGTCCAGTAGATATGCATTTTTCAGCTTTCGGAGGAGATAAAGACTGGGAGGATCACGAGGCGCATGCAGCATTGATGGGTTCAGGGATTACACTAAAATTGACCGGTGCAGCAAATAATCCGGATCTGACAGAAGAAGAAAAGGAAAAACATATACAAGCCATGTCGCCAGTGTATTACGTAGAAACGTATGGTGGAGTCCCAACGGTGATGGGGTACTCTAAGAGAGATACCGCAGTAAATCCAAAACATGGGAAAATTCTAAAAGAACATCTAGATAAGAAATCTGACCAAAATGATTTATTCACGTTCCCTAAATCAATTCATGGTTTAGATGATGATCCAGAAGAGGCTGAAGCATTCCATGCTAAATCAATTGAATATGCAGAAATCTACTTCAACGTAATGGATTAAGTTAAAAAGCAGGAATAACCTTTATGGCTGACGCTGACACATAGTCGACGTCAGCTTTTGTTGTTCATTCTGTTTTAAATTGCAATTTTATGATTTTAAAAGATAGCGTCATTGGGGCAGATTAGAGCCTGCTACTCCTTTAAATAGCATTCTGCATATTCAATATTTAGAATGCGTTATTGGTATTTGCATTGCTTTATATCAAGCCGAAATGGCAGAAATTATAATGAAAATGAACATGGATTAT
>NZ_BCNM01000040.1 GCF_001514495.1 Paenibacillus pabuli NBRC 13638 | reverse complement strand
ACATGTTGTATTGAAAAGCCTTTGCAAATGCAGAGGCTTTTCCTTATTTTTATTTTTTGCATACAGATAATAAGGTTGTGTATAGAACATGTCAAAGAGCCGAGACCCCCTTTCATTCAGTGATAAGAGGTCTCGGCTCTTTGGTTAACTTGCAAGAAAGTGCTTATAAACAGCAATTGATTGGTATGCCTTGTGGTCTCAATTAACGATCGTTATGATCGGTTACTTTTCTGCGCATGCCAGCTAATCCAAGTAGACCCAGCAAACCGAGCCAGCCCCAGTCCATTCCATTGTCACGATCTGTTGTAGCGGCATTTGTACGAACGTTGTTGGTACGGTAATCACCGTTCGTGTAGTTGCTGTTTTGGTACGTGTTCATATGTGTACCGTTAGCGTTAGGCTCCATTCCTTTCGTCGTGTGGCCCTGAGCAGCAGCTGGCCCTGCCAATGCAGCCACCAAAAGCATGGAAGCAATAAAAGTAGTACTTTTTTTCATCATTTGTTAGCCCTCCTTATATGTTTGAACTATCCTTTAATCTGCCCAATTGCAAAAGAATATTATGTAGAGATATGATGTAAAGTTATCCCTTTTATTATTGCGGTCTTACAACGCATATAAGAAATTCTAAAATAAGCATCATTTTCGAGAAAAGAAAATTACAAATTAATCTTTAATTTATTACGTCACTGTGGTAAAGTATACAAAAGCTTGCTTTGCCGGTCATGTTTCTGTATGTTTCGTATGGTTTGTAGCATTGGAAATGCGTCTAGACACGACTCTATTCAAAAATCAATCATACCGGATGACTGTATATTTATAAGAAATAGGGAATAGGTATGTGGATTTTATATTAGGAGTAGTACGTGAAAAAGGTATCAAGCAACAGCATTTGACCATTGATCGAAGCAGAACAAGAAAATGAATAATAAAGCGTGTTTTTGTGCTGTAAATCGGGGTTAATCCCCATTTTTACTAGTAGAAAAATAAAGATTTTCGTACCATTTTATTGTATGATGTTATGAAGGTGTCAAATTTGCGTGTACGAATGGAACGATCAGATGGGAGGATAAGCATGACTGAAACTATGGTAACCGCCAGCAAAAGCCAATCCAACAACCTGCTTCGGCGAGACGTGCGGTTCCTGGGCAATATACTCGGAGAGGTTCTTGTCCATCAAGGAGGCACGGAGCTTCTAGATATCGTTGAGAAGATTCGGGAAACGAGCAAATCGTTGCGAGCTGAGTTCTTGCCAGAACTCTATGCAGAATTCAAAACGATGATCCAGGAATTAGACTCGGAAAATCGCCATCAGGTTATTCGGGCTTTCGCGATTTATTTTCAATTAGTTAATATTGCTGAACAAAACCATCGGATCCGGCGTAAACGGGATTATGAACGTTCTGCAGGGAACGCTGTACAGCCAGGATCGATTGAAAAAGCAGTACAGGATCTGAAGGAACGCGGACTGTCTCATACAGAAGTAGAGGATATTCTAGAGGATTTGTCTCTGGAATTGGTTATGACAGCTCATCCAACCGAGGCTATGCGTCGGGTTATACTGGACATCCACAAACGGATATCCGAAGATGTCATGCTGCTTGATAATCCTACGCTGACATTGCGTGAACGTGAACAGTTACGGGAGAAGCTGCTGAACGAAGTCATTACACTTTGGCAGACCGATGAGCTTCGTGACCGTAAACCGACTGTACTTGATGAAGTGCGGAACGGGATGTATTACTTTCATGAAACGTTATTCCATGTACTTCCGGATGTATACCAGGAGCTTGAACGCTGCCTGAATAAATTTTATCCTGACCATGACTGGCATGTGCCGACGTATTTGCGGTTCGGTTCCTGGATCGGTGGAGACCGGGATGGAAATCCTTCGGTAACTTCAGATGTAACATGGCAGACACTGTTGATGCAGCGTAAGCTCGCTTTGCGTGAGTATCAGCGGATTATGATTGAACTTATGGGACATCTCAGCTTCAGTACGAATATCATCCACGTATCGGATGAGCTTGTGCAGTCCATTGAGCAGGACCGTAGTTGTGTAACGTTGAAAAAAGTGGATATGTGGCGGAATGAAAAAGAGCCATATCGGATCAAATTGGCATATATGATTGCCAAGCTGAACAATGTTTTGGATGAGAACAAAGTAGGACAGCCTGACCGCTATGACAGCGCGCAAGGACTGATGGATGATCTGATGATTATCGATCGTAGCCTTCGTCATCACTTTGCTGACTATGTAGCGGATACGACCATTCGCAAAATGATTCGTCAAGTGGAGTTGTTCGGTTTCCACACGGCTGCATTGGATGTACGTCAGCACAGCAAAGAGCACGAAAATGCCATGTCGGAGATTTTGGCCAAGATGAACATCGTAGAAGATTATGCTCGTCTGACGGAAGATGGCAAAATCGATTTGCTCGCTCGTTTGCTGGACGACCCTCGTCCACTTACTTCCCCTTATCATCAATACACGGAGGGGACTAAAGAGTGTTTGGACGTATTCCGTACGATCAAGCGAGCTCAATCTGAATTCGGAACTGGGTGTATCACAAGTTACCTGATCAGTATGACGCAGGGGGCAAGTGATTTGCTGGAAGTCATGGTATTTGCCAAAGAAGTGGGCCTATTCCGCAAAGGACATAACGGTGAAGTGGTGTCTACGCTTCAAGCAGTTCCACTGTTTGAAACGATTGATGATCTTCACGCCGCTTCCGATATTATGCAAAAGCTGTTTAACCTTCCGGTATACCGCGCAAGTGTGAGCGGACGGAATGAATTGCATGAAATTATGTTGGGATACTCCGACAGCAACAAGGATGGCGGGGTAGTTACAGCCAACTGGGAATTGCGCGTAGCGATGAATGCCATTACCGCTGTTGGTAATGAACATGGCGTTAAGTTGAAGTTCTTCCATGGACGTGGTGGGGCGCTGGGACGTGGAGGTATGCCGCTCAATCGCAGTATTCTTGCTCAACCACCACATACCATTGGCGGAGGAATCAAGATTACAGAGCAGGGTGAGGTTATTTCTTCCCGTTATTCCTTACAGGGAATAGCGTATCGGAGTCTGGAGCAGGCTACATCGGCTTTGATCACAGCTGCCTTGAACGGTCTCGAGCCGCAAGAGTCGGTATCGGAGCGTCATTGGGACAGCATTATCAAAGAGATTTCAGAAGTGTCTCTGACGAAATATCAGGATCTGATTTTCCGTGATCCGGATTTCTTTACCTTCTTCAAGGAATCGACACCGCTGCCTGAGGTTGGTGAGCTTAATATTGGTTCACGACCATCCAAACGGAAAAACAGCGACAAGTTCGAGGATCTAAGAGCAATCCCTTGGGTGTTTGCCTGGACCCAAAGTCGTTATTTGCTTCCCGCATGGTATGCGGCAGGAACGGGGCTGCAAAGTTACTATCAGGATAAAGAAGAAAATCTGGTTGTCCTGAAAGAAATGTATGGAAACTTCCCATTCTTCCGTACGCTGATTGATACGGTGCAGATGGCTGTGGCCAAAGCAGATCTGGTTATTGCCAAGGAATACTCGGCTATGACCTCCAACAAGGAAGCGCGTGACCGCATCTATGGTCAGATTGAATCCGAATTTAAGCTGACGAAAGAGCTTATTTTGAAAATTACCGGAGAAGCCGAAATTCTGGATGACGTACCGGTAATTCAAGAGTCAATTCGACTACGGAATCCTTATGTTGATCCATTGTCCTACATGCAAGTCCAAATTCTAAGCGAGCTAAGGGATATGCGTGAGCGCGGGGAAGATGATACTGAGTTGCTGCGTGAAGTGCTGCTGACGATTAATGGCATTGCTGCAGGACTTCGGAATACGGGTTGATTGTTAAGCTGATTAATAATGAATGAATTGAATCTTCCAGCCATATAGATAGCAAAAAGCTTAATTCTCTCCTCCATTGGAGTGAGAGATGAAACGGGACTCCTTTGGAGTTCCCGTTTTTACTGTTTTTGGCGGATATTTTCCGGCACAGTCTTGATTTTTGACCAAAGTTGATTTACGATTTGATTGGTGAATTACAAGTGTGGACGGGTATCAGAAGGCGGAAGACCCATCAGCATGTCTGGGGGAATAAGGGTGGACAATTTGGAAAATAGGCTGGTTAAGCTGGTACTTAAGGGTGACCAGCGGGCCTTTGCAGAAATCGTTGAATTATACAAGGACAAGCTGTTTCATCTGGCATATCGGATGCTGAACAACCGTCATGAGGCTGAAGACGTTGTGCAGGAGACGTTTTTGCGTGTGTTTCGCAATATGGAGAAGTATGATCCGAACCAAAAGTTTTCAACATGGATTTACCGGATCGCAACCAATCTCTGTATTGACCGCCTACGGCGGAAGAAACCATCGTACTCACTGGATGCGGAGCTGAATGATCAGGAAGGATCTGACGGTTACGCAATGCTTCCGAGTGATGATCGTACACCAGAGAGTGAAGCGCTTCTGTCAGAGACACAGACACTTATCCGGGAAGCCATTGACAGTTTGCCGGCCAAGTATAAATCAGTCATGATTTTGAGATATTTACAGGACTTGTCGCTGCAGGAAATCAGTGATGTGACAGGTATGCCCGTAACAACGATTAAGACTCGTGTTCATCGGGGCCGTGATTTTTTACGTAAAAAACTGGAGTATAAGTTATAAAGTGAAACGTCCTGATTTTGGGCGAAATTATTTGAAACATATCCGAAACGGATACGTATGTAATGTATGCAAGTCTTATGCATGCTTTTTGATGATGCAGGGACTAAGTGATTGAAGAAAGGATTGGCTCTCATATGGATTGCAACTCGGCCGTCTCTTTAATGCATGAATGTTTGGATGAGTCGTTGTCCCCAGCCCAGAAGGTTGAACTGAAAAGTCACCTTGTGACCTGTCCGGATTGCCGCATGCGCTTTAAAGAGTTGGAACAGACGGAAATGCTACTCTTTGCCATGAAACACTATTCACCGTCTGCCTCGGATGAGCTGACCAATCGAATTATGAATGCTCTGCCCCAGCCCAAGAGACAGCAAGTATGGCTCAAATGGGTCAAAGGACATCCCGCGCTGACGGCGGCAGCCTTCTTTTTGGTCGTGATGCTCTTTAGCGCCTGGAATTTCTGGAACCAGAATAATGAAATGGTCGTTAAGGGAAATAACCTGGACCAGATCGTGATTGAAGGAAACACAGTTATTGTTCCAGAAGGCAAGTCAATTGCTGGCGATCTTACGATAGAGAATGGAACCGCTCAGGTATACGGTGATGTAAATGGCAATCTGACGGTTATCGACGGACAGTTATATCAGGCTTCAACGGCCCATATTTCCGGTCAGGTAAAAAGCATTGATCAGGCGCTGGACTGGTTCTGGTACAAAATAACCAATATGGTAAATGAAGTGGCTTACCGCTAAAATAGGGTGAATTCTTCAAGGGTATATACCAAGCAGGGTACCTCCAGATTGCTGGGGGTACTCTTTTTTTATCCCATGGGTTTGTAATTTATGGAATATGAGTCGTTTCTGCGCAGTTTGTGACTCCCGCAACTTGCAACCTGAACGTGAACGTTATAACCTAGATACTAAAGAGAACATACTACTACATATAGACAAGCATTTGGTGATGCTAAGATAAAGGATTATTTAAAATCCTAAAGGGTTAATATGTGATCAGGGTTTACTCATCAATGGGGATAGCGGGGGCTGGCTTATGAACTATTTTGCTGACTTAACGTGGAAAGAGTCCATTAAGGACGTTATCGATATATTGATCGTTACTTATATTATGTACAAGCTGATTTTACTGGTGCGGGGGACCCGTGCAGTTCAGCTCCTTAAGGGCATTCTGTTCCTTGTGGTGATTTGGGCATTAAGTACGTGGTTAAACCTCTATACGCTCAAATGGTTAATGAACCAGATGTTTACGTTTGGTGTCGTTGCGGTCTTTATTATCTTTCAGCCGGAGCTGCGTCGTGGTCTGGAGCAATTGGGGCGTGGCAAGTTGTTTGGGCGCACGACCGCAGCGAGTGATGAAGAATTAACCGTGTTAATAGGTGAGATTATTAAGTCTGTGAATTATTTGTCTCGAAGAAAAATCGGTGCATTAGTTGTATTCGAACGGGAAACGGGTCTGAATGATTACACGGAGTCCGGGATCCAGATGCAATCACTGGTCAGCTCAGAGCTGATGATTAACATATTTATTCCGAATACACCGCTCCATGATGGAGCCGTCATTATACAAGGCAAACAGATTTCGGCTGCAGCCTGTTATTTGCCTCTGTCCGAAAATCCGTTTATCAGCAAGGAGCTGGGAACGCGCCACCGTGCAGCAATCGGGATTACCGAAGTGGCAGATGCAATCTGTCTGGTCGTCTCGGAGGAGACAGGTCAAGTGTCGCTCGCGATGAATGGACAAGTCGTACGCGATATTAAAGAAGAGTCACTGATTGCCAAACTGTACGAGGAGCTGCGTCCAACATCCAATTTGAATAAAAAGAATGGTTGGGCTACCTTCTGGAAACGGAAGGGGGGACGTAAAAATGGATAAATGGTTTAACAATAATAATTTCGCAAAAATTTTAGCCCTTGCGGTGAGTTTGCTGCTTTGGTTCATGATACATCTGGATGAAGTACCAACTACACCAACAATCTCGACCGGGACAACGAATAAGGTTGTGGAGCGAACGGTTCCTGTTCAGCCCTATGGGCTCGATAGCAACTCCTATGTACTGACGTCGCTCAGCACGGATGAAGTGCGTCTGGAGATCAAAGGGCAGCGATCTATGTTAACTTCCATCTTTACAAATGATGATTATAAAGTGCTGGTTGACCTCAGTCAGGTGAAAGATGGGTCCAATACGTTACCTCTAGTACCTGATTTGCCTTCAGGCGTTGAGGTGGTCAGCATGGAGCCTTCCATGGTGACAGTCAACGTGGAAAAATTGGGCACCAAATCTTTTGACGTGAATATTGTACCCGAAGGAGAACCATCCGCCGGATACAGCCTTGGGACGCCCGTTGCCGAACCTTCAGGTCCAGTTAAGGTAACTCTGCCTGAAGGGCAACTTGATGCTGTAGAGAAGGTTCAGGGCCGTGTGAGTGTGAAGGATGCGAAGGATGATGTGACGCAGAAGAAAGTGAAGTTACAGGCTTATGATGCCGAAGGCAAAGTTATCGAAAATGCGATTGTTACGCCAGAAACGGTGGAAGTCCGCATTCCGGTTAATCAGCCCTATACAACTATACCCTTAAGAATCAAATATTCAGGACAGCTGCCGGAGGGACTGGTGCTCTCCACGGTTGAGCCAAGCGTGAAAGAAGTCTTGGTTTACGGAACGGACGATGCACTTGCGGGTATACAGGCCTACGACCAAGTAACCCTTGATCTGACCCAGTTCGATGAGGCAGGTACCTCGACAGTTAACGTGGACTTGACGCCGCCTTCCGGTTTTGAGAAAATCGAGCCTAGTTCGATTCAGCTCAAGGTGACGGTATCGCCTTACGATGAGCTTGAGGAGACGACCAGAGTCTTTCCCAACGTTCCCATTACGCTTACGGGCGTTGAGAATGGACTGGAAGGTACACTGGTTACTCCCAAAAGCGGTGGTCTAAATATCACGCTCAAAGGTTCATCAAGTATGCTTGAGGGTCTGAATAGTGATGATATCAAGCTGACCGCCGATCTTGCCGGACTCGTGGCAGGAACACATGAAGTGAAACTTGAAGCGGACTTGCCGCGTTTTGCCAAACTTGATGATTCATCAAAAGGTCTGAGTGCTACTGTCAAAATTAGCGAAAAAGCTGAAGATACGACGGTAGCCCCCGGAGAGGACCCGAATGATGAAGGGACGGTAGGGCCTGAGCCTTCACCTGCAGAGGTTGAGAATGGGGATACGGAACCTGTTCCTGATGAAGAGGAAACCGAATCGAATACGGACAATCAGGAGCAGAGCCAACAAGGTAATGCAACCAATCGAGGGAATACAAATAACAATAACAGCGGGAGCAGCAGTAGTGGCTCGAACCCGTAAATGTTCAGATCAGAAATTTAAAAATAATGTTTATGCTCTTATATGATGCGAATAGAAGGAGTTAGATCATGGGGAAATATTTTGGTACAGACGGTGTAAGAGGTGTTGCCAATAAAGAATTAACGGCGGAGCTGGCTTACAGCATCGGGCGTTGTGGTGGTTATGTGCTTGCAGGTGGTGTGGAAAGACCCAAAGTGGTTATCGGTATGGATACCCGAATCTCGGGACTGATGCTGGAATCCGCACTGGTTGCAGGTCTGCTCTCCATTGGCGCTGATGTGATTCGTCTGGGTGTTGTATCTACACCTGGAGTGGCTTATATTAGTCGTCTGCTGAAGGCAGATGCAGGGGTAATGATCTCGGCTTCTCACAATCCGGTTGAGGATAATGGAATCAAGTTCTTTGGTGGTGATGGATTCAAGCTTTCGGATGAAACCGAGAACCGGATCGAAGAATTGATGGATGCTGAAACGGATCAACTGCCTCGTCCTGTTGGTGGTGGTTTGGGTACTGTAACGACGGATGATGAATCCCGTTTCCGTTATTTGAATTTCTTGAAGACAACGGTAAATGAATCGTTCTCAGGACTCAAAATTGTTCTCGACTGTGCTAATGGAGCAGCTTATGAGCTGGCACCCAAATTGTTCACTGAACTTGGTGCAGAAGTCATTGCGATTGGCGCGGAGCCTACCGGCCTGAATATCAATGAGCAATGCGGATCAACTCACCCGGAGCATTTGAAACAAGAGGTGCTGAAACATAAAGCGGATCTGGGCCTTGCTTTTGACGGTGATGCGGACCGCCTGATTGCAATTGATGAGACAGGTGCAGAGGTCGATGGTGACTTTATTCTGTGTATCTGTGGTGATGCGATGAATCGTGCAGGCAAGCTGAAAGACAGTACTGTAGTTTCCACCGTAATGAGTAACATTGGATTCTACAAAGCAACCGAGAAGCTCGCATTGAAAACTGCCAAAACCGCAGTGGGTGATCGTTATGTGATGGAGGAAATGCGTCGTGGCGGTTACAACCTGGGAGGAGAGCAGTCCGGTCATGTTATTTTCCTGGATTACAATACCACTGGAGATGGCATGCTGACGGCCATTCAACTCGTGGATACGCTAAAAGCTTCCGGTAAAAAGCTGAGTGAATTGAAAGCAATGATGACTCAGTACCCACAAGTTTTGGTGAACGTGCGTGTTGAAGATAAGAGCAAATATGAGGGCAATTCTGCGATTGAGCAAGCGATTGCTACAGTAGAGCAGCAACTGGGCGATAATGGACGTGTACTTGTTCGTGCGTCCGGTACAGAATCCCTGATCCGTGTTATGGCGGAAGGACCAGATAAGGATGAACTTGAACAATTCGTGTCTCAAATTGCGGATGTTGTGCAAAAAGAACTGGTATAGGACCTGATCAATAGGCCTTCCAAACCCGGTTATTTCAAGGGAATCACTGTCTTATAAGGTTTAATCTAACAGGGTTTATGCCATACAAATCCATATTCCTACGTCCCGGCCTAGTGAGACCATAGGTCTGTTAATTCGGTCGGGATTGTGGGTAAATATGCCGAAATTGTCACAGGTACTTTGCTCCATTGCAAAATGAACGTGACGTGCATATAATGAGTGGAGTCGTCATTCAGACACAGAAAGTGAGGATCGTAAGGTACTAGTTACACAAGCGCCAGAGCTTGAAGTTGCGCGGGAAGGATTTTGACCAGTATGAATCTTGAAGCTTAAGATGCTACTGAGCAATAATCGACGGCAATCAAGCTGACGAGGTGGGGGTGTTCGGATTGTTCGGCGGGGACCTCCCGGTGATGCACCAGAGCCGTAAACCGGATTGCGGAAAATGGATGGGTGACTGTCCACACAACGCGCCGGTAGGTGCAAGAGTCAACTAAAATTCAAATGAATGTGCGCGAAGAGCGTGTACAGTGCGCGGACGGGAAAATGATGTACATTCATGATTGCATCTAATAACAGCTTATGACTGCGGGGCGGCAAGAGGCTGCTCTGATCATTGATAATTGAATAATTGAAAGTTTTCATGATACGTTAGGCAATCATTTTCATTTTTTCGATATGCCGTGCCAGCCTGTTTCTCTTCGTGACGCAGTATTCATATACAATCGGAGGAACTAAACTATGTGCGGTATTGTTGGATATATTGGTAATAAGAACACTCAATCGGTATTGATCGAAGGACTGAAAAAGCTTGAGTATCGTGGTTATGATTCTGCAGGTATTGCGGTATTTACACCGGAAGGTCTGCAAATCTCCAAAGCCCTGGGACGTCTTGCGAACCTTGAAGCCAAACTGGATGGTGCTCCACTGGTAGGTAATGCCGGAATCGGACACACTCGCTGGGCTACTCATGGTAAACCATCAGATGAGAATTCCCATCCACACACGGATGAGAGCCAAAAGTTCTCTGTTGTTCACAACGGAATTATCGAGAACTATCTGGATCTGAAAGACGAACTGATCGCTCAAGGCCACACATTCACATCCGAGACTGATACTGAAGTCATCTCCCACCTGATTGCACGTGAATACGATGGTGATATCGTTAAAGCTGTGCAAAAAGTGATCACATTGATGCGCGGAGCGTTCGCACTGGGTGTTCTGACAGAGTATGAGCCTGAGAAACTGGTGGCTGTGCGTCAAGCAAGCCCGCTGATTATCGGTATTGGTGAAGGTGAGAACTTTATCGGTTCCGACATCCCGGCTATTCTGGAACATACACGTAATGTGTACATTCTGAATGACGGTGAAATGGCTGTTTTGACACATGATGCTGTCGAATTGATGACGATTGAAGGCAACTTTATTTCTCGGGAAATGATTCATGTCGATTGGGATGCTGTAACCGCAGAAAAAGGCGGATTCGAGCACTTCATGCTGAAAGAAATTCATGAGCAACCAAAAGCATACCGTGATACAATGCTGGGTCGCATCGATAATGAAGGCAAAAAAGTTCAACTTCCTGAGTTGAAAATGACAGAAGAGCAAATTAAAAATATCCGTAACGTTCAAATCATTGCTTGTGGTACAGCATACCATGCAGGTCTGGTTGGACGTACGGTGATCGAGCAATTGGTACGTATTCCGGTAGAAACTGATGTTGCTTCCGAGTACCGCTATCGTTCTCCGATCGTAAGCAAAGATACACTTGTGATTGTGGTGAGCCAATCTGGTGAAACGGCTGATACCCTTGCTGCACTGCGTGAAGCACAGTCGAATGGAGCACATGTACTTGCCATCACTAACGTTGTAGGCAGCTCCATTGCACGTGATGCGGACGATGTAATTGCTACACTTGCTGGGCCGGAAATCGCTGTAGCTTCCACTAAAGCGTACACTTCACAATTGATCGCGTTCAACCTGCTGGGTCTGTACCTTGCACAAGTTCGTGGTACACAAACAGCAGAAGAGATTGCACACACGCTCGCAGCAATGCAAGCATTGCCTGAACAAGTGGAATCCATGCTGGAGCAAGCAGATGCGATCAAAGGATATGCAGAGCAAATCTCCAAACATCAACATCTCTTCTTTATTGGCCGTGGACTGGATTATGCGGTAGCGCAGGAAGGTTCGTTGAAGCTGAAAGAGATCTCTTATATTCACTCCGAAGCGTATGCTGCGGGTGAGTTGAAACACGGCACGCTGGCATTGATCGAGGACGGTATCCCTGTTATTGCTTTGGCAACACAGGAGAACGTTCTGGAGAAAACAGTGAGCAACATTAAAGAAGTGAAAGCACGTGGTGCAGACGTACTGGCAATTACGTACGAAGAGCATGTAGCACCTTTGCTCAAATCCGTAGACCAAGCGTTTGCGATTCCTAAGACGCTGCCATTGCTCAGCCCGGCTCTTTCCGTTGTAGCATTGCAATTGCTTGCATACTACGCTTCCCTGGCACTGGGTCACGATGTGGATAAACCACGTAACCTGGCGAAAAGCGTAACGGTAGAGTAAGGGATTAATTTTTAATCACTGAAAAATGAAAGAAAGTATAGTCCCGATGATATTTAATATGTCATCGGGACTTTTTTATTCTTACTATTGTGCTCGTATTAATTGTTTATTTACTGTGAACGTTAACATTTTGGTTGATAAATCAATCAAATATTGCTGCTACCTAGTAACTAAATAATTTCTGATAAGATTATTTGTCCTGTTGACTTTAAGTCAACAGGACTTTCTGTATTTTTAAATAGGGGATGACTTTTAAACTGTAGGGGAGCGGATAGACGTATTCGGACTTCCCTGCGTAAGCAACTAGTTTTGGAAACCAACTAAACCACCTTTTTTGGCACCACGTGCATCTCCTGGCGCGCGGTGTAATGAGTTTGGCGCATCAAGATGCTATCAAGATGCTCAGCCGTGCGGCCAGGCCTACGTGCATGTATAATTTTGTGCAAACCGAATCGCTGCGTTACCAGATTGCCTCGTCTCGCCCTCAAGCGTACAGAAACCGCCAGCGATTGTTTTGGGAAGTTTGAAATGTGCTATAATTGTGTTAATCTTTCAGCAGACGAAATCCAAGAAAGGAGCGAAGCTTTCATGACTGAATTATCAGATCATCAGTTTACGTTAATTTCCCGCGCTCTTGCCGAGCCGAGACGTTACCAGATGCTTAAAGAAATCGGCGCTTCGAAAGCTCCCCTTGCCTGCAGTGTACTTCAAAATAACCATAACGTAAGTGCACCGACCATGTCTCACCATATTAAAGAATTGGAGACGGCAGGGTTAATCCATGTCATACGCGAAGGCAAATTTAAAAATCTTGTTCTGCAATCCGATACTCTTCGCACCTATTTGGATAGACTCTCGGAAATTGATGCGAATTGAAGAACACGCCGATTGAATTCAATTTAAATATTCGTCTGGGCCCCCTCATGTTCCATGAGGGGGTTTTTGCGTTCGTTTGAGCGCGTCTGCATGCGATACATTGTTAATCAAATTATATTTGATCGAACAACTTGACAAAAATAAATCTCAATGAGATACTTTGACAAGTATCTAAGTGTTGTGAGATCGTTGGAGCAAATTTAATCTGCTCTGGCACATCAACGGAGTATGGATGATTTTCGGAGGTTAATAGCAGGAGTCTCGGATGGCAGTATTGATAGGGTTTTCCGGATCTTGCAAGAAACCGTACTATCCAAGATGAAGAAGATCTTAAAAAAAGGAGGAATTGAAATGTCAGAGCAACAAATTACGGCAGCCGCTTCCGGCAACATAAAAATAGGAAAAGATCTTCAGGTTAACCGATTAGGCTATGGGACCATGCAATTGACAGGCCCAGGAGTATGGGGTGATCCCGCCGATCCGGAGGGAGCCCTGCGTGTTCTGCAGCGATCGGTAGAGCTTGGCGTCACATTCATCGATACCGCCGATTCCTATGGACCCTTCGTCTCCGAGCGATTGATCAAACAGGCTCTTCATCCATACAACGAAGATCTTGTGATCGCCACAAAAGCTGGCCTCACGCGTCCGGGACCGGACGAATGGCTCCCGGTTGGGCGTCCAGAATACATACGTCAACAGGTCGAACTGAGCTTGCGTCATCTGGGTCTTGAACGTATCGATCTCATGCAGCTGCACCGAATCGATCCTAAAGTACCGCTCGAAGAACAGCTTGGAGAGCTTGCACTTCTGAAGGAAGAAGGGAAAATTCGGCATATCGGTCTCAGCGAAGTCACGGTGGATCAGTTGAGAGCAGCGGAGAAAATCACACCGATCGCTTCCGTGCAAAACTTGTATAACCTAGTGAAACGTGATTCGGAGCCAGTGCTCGAATATGCAGAAAAGAACGGCATCGTCTTCATTCCCTGGTTTCCGCTGGCGACGGGTACACTTGCGCGTGAAGGAAGTCCGCTTGATGAAATGGCCGTACGACTGAAAGTGAAGCCTGCTCAACTGGCGCTTGCCTGGCTGTTACAACGTTCACCAGTGATGCTGCCGATTCCGGGGACTTCGACCCTATCGCATTTGGAGGAAAATATCGAGGCAGCCAGTATTACGCTCAGCGACGAAGATTTCAATACCCTTTCACTATTAAAGTAAAGGATTCACCGAAAAAAGGAGTGAGTTGTTCATGCTATTACCTACTGAAGTAGAAACAGAAAAAGTTTTCACCAAGCGGGATACCACCGACGGCTCTCCTGCAGAGCTTCCTTTGTTCATCGTCAGACCGAAAGGAGTTTCAAAAATGAATCTCCCAGTCATTCTTTTAATTCAAGAGGCCTTTGGCGTGAACAGCCATATTCAGGATGTTTGCCGTCGTTTTGCCGCAGAAGGGTATGTCGTCGTGTCACCCGATTTGTACTATCGTACGGGAGTGTGGCAAACCTTCGGCTATACGGAATATCCGGCAACTGCCCAGGCTCGGGAGCCAATGACAGAGGAGAGAACAATGGGTGACCTCCAGGCTGTCCTGGACTATATTTTCGATTTGGAAGGTGCAGACGAAACAAGAGTGGGTGTCATCGGCTACTGTATGGGAGGCATGCTCTCCTATCTAACTGCCAGCCATTTCTCCGACAGGATCAAAACGTCCGTCGTATATTACGGTGGAGGACTGACAGCTCAAACTCCTCCATTTCCGGTTGCGCCCGTGAACAGAACGAACCGGATCAAGGTGCCTGTCCTCGGCTTCTTTGGAGGAATGGATCGAGGGATTCCCAAGGGAGTCGTCGAGCATGTAGATCAAGCATTGGAAATAGCTGACATC
Source organism: Paenibacillus pabuli NBRC 13638 (assembly GCF_001514495.1). Taxonomy (GTDB): domain Bacteria; phylum Bacillota; class Bacilli; order Paenibacillales; family Paenibacillaceae; genus Paenibacillus; species Paenibacillus pabuli. The sequence goes on along the minus strand of NZ_BCNM01000040.1, from coordinate 10,925 downwards.
GAGCATGCCATTTACTATTATCCGGAAGCCGATCACGGTTTCTTCTGTAATGAACGGCAGAGCTATCATCCTTTAGCAGCTCAGGATGCATGGCATCGCACGTTATCCTGGTTCGCCGAAAAGCTGGATGCAACCGATTCAATTCGTCTAGAGCAGCAATAAGTGGTTTAAGCGGACATTCGTTTAAAAAACAGTACTCAGGAGGAAAAAATGAACACAAATGCAAATGCCGCCAATCGTCTTCCATTAGCGGGACTTCTGGCTTTGGCAATGACGGGTTTTCTAGCGTTGTTATCGGAGATACTACCAGCCGGATTGCTGCCTCAACTAAGCCAAGGGCTCGGTGTTTCACAAAGTATGGCTGGTCAATTGACCACTGTTTATGCGATTGGTTCGGTCGTTGGAGCTGTCCCCATCATCACGGCAACTCGAAATTGGGGACGGCGGTCGCTTCTATTGTTGACCGTTTGCACGTTCTTGATTTTTAACACGATCACGGCCATATCATCTGTCTTTATATTAACTCTGGTTGCTCGCTTATTTGCAGGTGTAGCTGCAGGCGTTGTATGGGGAATGCTTACAGGCTATGCCAGACGTATGGTACCAGAGAAATTAAAAGGCCGTGCCGTGTCTATCGCTATGATGGGTATCCCCATTGCATTGACCTTTGGTTTGCCTCTTGGAACATTTCTTAGTTCTTTTATTGGTTGGCGCAGTTTATTTGGAGTTGTGTCCTTGGTCGCCGCTATTCTAATAGGATGGATTTTATGGAAATTACCTGATTTTCCAGGGCAGTCTGATAAAAGTTCAGTTTCGGTTTGGAGTGTTTTCAGAACACCTGGAGTACGTTCCGTATTGTTTGTCGTTTTGGCTTGGATGACAGCTCACAATATACTCTATACCTATATTTCTCCATTGCTAGCTTCTGTAGGCTTCAATCATATCGAATTCATATTGCTCATATATGGTATTGCTTCGATCGTGAGTACCTTTTTAATAGGTAGGTTAATTGATCGTTACTTACGTCCTTTAGTAATTGGGAGTTTAATAGCATTTATTTTAGTTACCCTTCTATTTAGTATCAGTAGCAACTTACCGATTGGCATCTATGTAGCTATCATTCTGTGGGGATTTGTATTCGGTGGTGCAGCATCACTCTTACAGACTGCAATTGCTGAAGCTGTGGATGATCAGGCCGTAGATATCGCGTTGTCGTTAAGCTCAACCACATGGAATTTTGCTATTGCTTGTGGTGGTGCCGCAGGTGGAATATTACTGAATACGGCAGGGATGTCTTCATTCCCGTGGGTAGGATTTGTTTTGTTAATTTTGGCTATGTTCGTCGCATGGAAAGCGAAAAAATACGGGTTTAAATCTAAACGATGAAAGGGGCATGAGGGAACAGGGGTGAAATAAGTTAGCAAAATGATTCCCACCTTTTTTAATAGTATCTTCGGTGGTTCCAGACTGTTCCGAGATTTTTACACCTGACAATGATGTTAAATCATAATATTTAAGTAAAGGGGCCTGATGACATACAGCCATCAGGCCCCTTTTGCTATTCACAAATAATCAAATTATCTGTGTCCAGACCATCTAAATATAAAAGCATTATCCTCTGTGATAAGTAAGCAAAAATTTTCAGTTGAATATAGGGGGAATCACAGCAGATGACTCTCGATTTAATTCGAAACAATAGAGTACAGACCATTCTGGAACTGATCGCTTCCATTTATCCCAGTTTCCACCTTTACCTCAGTGGCAAATACCCCGGGCTTGCGTCCGTCGGGGAACCAGGGCATCGCTTTGTCAATGACAATAAACATGCCTTCTGCGTCACCGATGGGAGCAAATTGTTTCCCGTCTCCGGCAAACGGTACAAGGTGATACTGGCCGTTCATTTTGTTTATCGTATCAGGTACATCATCGACAGGCAGGCCGATCTCGCTAATGCATAGCAGCTGCCCCGAGTCAAAGGTTTCTTCGACTGCATTATCCAACGAATGGTGAGCGATGAACTCCATCAAATTACCGCTCGGGTCATAGAAATAGATGGCAGTTGCATCCCAGTAGGGGAAATAGAATTCGTCTTTATCATCCTTGGAAAGCAATGGAACGTTACGATCATGGAGCCACTTTTTGGCGTCGGCGAGTTTATTCGTTGGAATCGTAAGTGCGACATGATAGAAGGGATTTTCCTGACCAGAAGCCTCCTGAAGGCAAAGGATCGAATCTCCAACGCGGAAAGACACGGATGATGTATTCTCATCCTCTAGCTTCAACTCCATTGACGTACCATAGAATTGTTTCATCGCCTTCATTTGATGTGTGAGCAAGCCAACCTCTCTTATTTTCATTTCCAATCCCTCTCTTTCTGGACTCATCCTTGATTAAAATATTCAATGGTTTTCTCAATAAATGCCTTGGCAGATTGGGTCAGGTAACGGTCGGACCGATGAATGATCTCAAAGTGACGGTAAGGAGCGTCGTCCGTAATACGAATGCAGCGCAGTGTTGGTTCATTCATTGCTTTAATCAGTGGATATGGCAGCAAGGTTCCGCCAACGTTAGCTTTGACCAGCCTAATAATAGAGGTTGCCGAGCTCGTCTCCATGATGGTATTTAGGGTGAAGCCATATTTGCGGCAATAGCCATCAACGAGCTCTCTGCCTGTGTACCCTTCCGGGAACATCACCGTCTGGATATCCCGCAGCTCCTTGATTCCAATTTCCTTTCGTTCAGCCCAAGCGTGGTTCTCGGAGACGACAAGTACATATTCTTCACGGCACAAAGGAATGCGGATAAGTCGGTCATCAGGAGGAGAAGTTAGCTCGATTCCGATGTCTACTTCGTTATCCAGAACTTGATTTATGACGTAAATCGAAGAGACAACCTTCAATTTTACCTTGGGAAATCGGGTATGAAAATCAACCAGCAATGGAGTGATACGGTAGTCCAGATCGGATGGGAGAAGACCAATCACCAGTCTGCCCCGCTCATCATTGCGGAATTCTGCTAAGGCATCCTGGGTATTCTGCAGGTGGCGAACCATTTGCACACAATGCTCCAGGAACAGCGTTCCCGCTTGGGTCATCACAATTTTTTTGCCTACCCGGTCGAACAGGGGAACGCCGAGTTCATCTTCCAACGCTCGAATCTGCTGACTTAAAGTAGGTTGAGAAATACCGATTTTGTCTGCTGCACGTGTGAAATGGAGTTCCTCACAGACAACAATGAAGTTCTCCATTTGGCGAATTTCCATCTCCATCTCCTCCTATCATTGGTTTTTATAATCATTTCAATAGAAACTATTATATTGTTCAATCATTGTTATGCTTCTATACTAGTCCTACATCACAAAAAGATCAACATCTCGGATCCGTATGTGAATGCAATCCTATAAAATTACATGAGGTGATCCATAGTGAAACTGTTTTGTATCATCCTGGCGCTTATTTTGGCTTCATTGAATTTGCGACCACCCATTACATCCATTTCGCCACTAATGAGTACGATACAAAGTGATCTGGGTATTAGCGGAATTACCGCAAGTTTGTTAACTACGCTTCCCGTATTATGTATGGGTATATTCGCTCCATTTTCCGTAAAGCTGAGCAGGAGGTGGGGGAATGAGGGCGCGATCGTTTTGGCTTTAATTCTCATTGGAATAGGTACGACATTGCGGTTGTTTGTGGGTACAACCCCTCTGATGATGTTTACTTCATTTCTATCCGGAGTAGGGATTGCATTAGCCGGGCCGCTGTTGTCCAGCTTTATCAAGCAGTATTTTCCTACGCGAGTTGCTGCCATGGTGGGGCTCTACTCTACAGCAATGGTGGTGGGGGCCAGCATTAGTGTTGGATTATCGGTTCCCCTTCAAAATCTCCTGGGGGGTTCGTGGAGGGGATCGTTAGCGATGTGGGCATTGCTCGCCGTCATTGCTTTGCCGATCTGGATGAAATTAGTCTTGTCAGCACGAAAAGATCGACAGTCGGGGCGGATTTCAGCTGTGAACGTTGAAGCTCTTCCAGTGAAAAATATGCGAGCATGGGTACTGACATTGTTCTTCGGACTGATGGCAGCGATCTTTTATTCATTGACTGCATGGCTTGCGCCTGCGATCCAGAGCCTGGGATATACGAAAGAGACTGCCGGAACCATCCAAACGTTATTTACGTTGATTTCATTGCCATCTACGTTATTCATTCCAATGCTCGTTCATCGTTACCAAAGACGTGTATTCTGGCTTGTTGGATGTGCGTTAATGGAGTTGATAGGAGTCTTAATGCTGAACCTGTCCGTTAGTCCTTGGCTGGCCGCGATCCCACTCGGCATTGGTGCCGGGGGACTGTTTCCGATCGCTCTGATGCTGCCCATTGATGAGACAAATAATGCTCAGGAAGCCAGCACTTGGTCAGCCATGACCCAATCGGGCGGTTACATTCTGGGCGCGCTCGGACCACTGGCGATCGGCTGGCTCCACGATACCACGGGCAGCTTTGTCCAAGCGTTCTATGGTCTGGCTATAATTATCGTGCTGCAAATCATAGTTCAGTTGTCGATAGGCAATAAAAAAAGCTCTCCAGCCGTTCATGATAAATCAGAGTCCAGAGCTTGAAGAAAAAAGATGAGACGATGTGCGATAGTGGTCCAATACACTACGAATTAAGAGCAACAAAACGGATACCCAAGTTTGTGGCCATATGTTAAACATCGTTGAGTAAATCCAGATAGTGCTGTCGTAAGGATTCCTTTAAGGCGTTGGGCTCCATGATCTTGATAGACTTGCCGAAGGTTGCGAGATAGCGAATGATGAACTCAAGCTCATGGGATTCATACGAACCAACAAGAGTCATCTCTCCAGATTCGTTAATGAGCTGCATCGATGGAAAATGTTCTTGCTGAAACAGCTCAACCCCGGCTTCGTTGATCAGACATTTGAATGGGATGGCGTCTGCTGAGGGTTTCCATAATGAGTGGGCATCCTGTAGATTGAGTTCATTGATATGTTTTACAGGTTCGATGTCTGTTGTCTCGCATGAGGTGATTCGGTCACATCGGAACACACGGTACGCCTGTTTATGCAGATCATAGGCCTGGCAATACCAGTAGCCTTTCATGGCATAGAGGGCGATGGGCTGAATCGTGCGTATGCTAAGCTTGGGTATGTCCTTGAGTGTGTCGGGAGTGGAGCTGTTATCTGGATTACTGCTACTACTACTGCTGCGGTGACGATATGGATACGTAATCTGGATCACTTCATTCTGAACAGCCGCCATCAATAGAAACTCCAGATGCTCACTATCCCTTATTTGCTCGGTGTGCCGGAAAGAGACCCGATGCTGGATCTGCTCGATATCCTGTCTTTGATTCTCAGATAGGGCACTAATAAATTTCTCATGAATGGAACGAAAAGAGACCTGGAAGGGCAGATTGGTAAAGCTGCGCAATGCCTGCATCGCAAAGTAGAGGGCATGAAGCTCACCTGTATTAAACGAAATGGGCGGCAGCTGCATTTGCTGAAGCAAACGATACCCACCATAACGTCCATACTCGGCATAAATGGGTGCACCGATTTCTTCCAATGACGCAATGTCTCTTAATGCGGTTCTCTTGGATATCTGAAACTCCTGCATGAGATCTTGCAGGGTAAAGTGCTGTCTTTGATTGATAAAGCGGAGCATCTGGTTCATGCGTTCTGATTTTTTCATAAAAGAACCTCTCAATGGTGCCATGGATTGGCACCTTTTATCGTTATAGTAAACAGTGTAATCCAATCAAACGAAGGAGGCAATACAGATGAATTTTGAAGTGATCCCGTTTCTGTCGATGAATGGAGACGCTGCGGCAGCCATTGCTTTTTATGAAAAGTACCTGGGGGCTAATGTGTTGTTCAAAAAAAATTATAAAGAGATGAAGGAAATGAATCCGGGGTTTGAGTATCCTGCAGGGCAGGATGATTATATTACACATTCGGTACTCCAGATCGGGGTAAACAAATTGATGATTGCTGAGGAAGAAATGGATACGGGTCGGCCGTGGCAGTTGGGAAACAGTACGTCATTATGCATTCAATCGAAAGATAGACGTACGATGACGGAGCTGTATCATTCGCTGGTACAGCATGAGCAGGTTACGGTGCTGGTGCCTTATGAGCAAAACGAGTTTAGTCCGGGGTATGGAATTGTTCGTGATCCGTTCGGAATCGTGATTCAGCTTTGTGTGACAGTGCATGATTTTTAATTAAGTAAAAATGAATCCGTCATGAGCCTGGAGGATGTACATCTTATCCTTCGGGCTCATTTTGAATTCTATACAGTGGATGTTTCCTCTAAACTGCCTGCAAACGGGCAGCTTCCAGCTTGGCAAGACGTTTCATCACTTTCTTCAGCATGACGGAGGCTTTGACACGGAGAGGAAGATCATTGGATATTTCGATGCTGTACGTACCAGCGAGAATCTGTTCTTTGAGCTCGGCAACCGATGCACATGGTCGATCCAGCACATTGAATACACTGCCGTATTGCAGGCACTGGTGAGTGTCGCTTCCGGCAGTGACGGGTTTGCCGAGGGACTGGGCGAATGGTTCAACCTGGCCGCGGCACGTCTCAATGCCGTATTGGTACATATCCTTTGCGTTCAGATCAAAAGCGTCCAAACGTCCCAACAAATCACGGTCCAGCTGATACAGCGGGGTAGACTCGCGGAAAGGGTGTGCGCCAATTTTGAGCAAAGGCCAGGCTTCGGCCATATCGAGCAGTTCGGCAAAAGGAATGAATAAACCTTTGGCTGTATAGGGTTCCAGGCCGCTGCGGACGGCAAGGATATGTTCTTTTTGACCCACCAGTAAAATATGTCCTGTCTCCTGAATATCCACTTCCATGCCAGGAAAAATGCGCAGTCCATCTGCATCGTAGTAATCTCCGTTGTAAGGATAGAGACGATCCAGCGTCTCATAGACCTCGTAGAAGTTGCGGGTGTTAAAATGTTCGGTAAGCGCGAGAGCCTCGAGCCCGCTGGCTTTGGCCTCGTTGACCATTTCGGTGAAGTAATCGACTGAGAAATCAGAGTTTTTGGATAATTTGCCGTGTGTATGAAGATCAATGCGCATAGAAAACACTCCTTTATTCCATGAATGATTAATGAGTTGAATTACAGTATTTCGTAATGCCCGCCGAGCCAGAACAGCAGTGCAACATAGATTGCCGATCCGGCGAGAAATCCGAGGTCACGTGAGGTGATCTTCAGATGGGCCAGCTTCAGGCGTCTGGACTCGGGATGTTTCATGCCGTACGAGAAACCGCGTGTCTCCAGTGCTTCCACGGTTGTGCGGGAACGCTTGGCGGTAGCCAGCATGAGCGGGAAGAAGGACACAACGAAAAGCTTCATATAATAGACAACGAGCCGCCAATAGAGCCATCCATGCCGGGAGGGAACCTGCCCTCGTAGTCTGTAGGACAGCATAATGTTGCGGAATTCACCGAACAGCACCGGCAATATGCGGTAAGCATAGGAGAGGCTGAAAGAAAACGTCGCAGGCATGCCGAGTGCAAGCAACCCATCGCCGATGCGTTCCGGGTCCATGCCCGAAAAGACGGTGATACTCGCCAGCGAAACGATCGACAACTTCAGGGTAAGCAGCAGCAGGGGGAATGCAGATTCCAGGTTGCCACCGAAGAACAGCGAGATGATAAACATCCATCCAACCTGACCGACCAACCCCAGACAGAGAATGATAATGATAAAGGGAGCGGCTCTGGACAGGATGGTGGTCGTCACCATCAACAGAAACATGCCAAGCAGAACAGTCCCGTTATGAACAAACCAGGGCACGATGGCAAAAAAGAGATACCAGATCAGCATGGCACGGGGATCAATCCGCGACAGGCTGGCATGCCCGCTGCCATATACAGTATTCATCAGCTCAAGCTGAATGCGTTCAATGGATATTTTGTCAAACCAGTTGCGGACAAGCTGCATGATGCATATCCTCCTTGGTGAGTGATTGATTCAACAAGCTACCAACAAAAGCTTCGGTTGTCGGTGAAAGTGCCGGTAGGCACATCCGGCGGGAGAGCTCCATGATCTGGGTAAGCGCAAGTCCGGAGCGGCGCAGAAGGGATTCATCTGCAAACACGTCGGCAGGTGTGCCGTCTGCTTCCACCTGGCCATTGTGAAGCACGATAACGCGACTGGCCCATTGGGTAACCAGCTGCATGTCATGCGTGGCAATAACGGTTGTTCGCACATGCTGATCCAGCTCATCCAGCACACCGATCAGTTCTTCGCGAGTGGCGAGGTCCAGATTGGCGGTGGGTTCATCCAGCAGCATGAGTGTAGGTTTCATGGCTGCACCGATGGCAAGTGTGACACGCCGCTGTTGTCCACCACTGAGAAGTCGGGCATCCCGCTCTTGCAGTGGAGTAAGCCGGAAACGCTCCAGTACATGTGCAATCTGCTGGTCAGCTTCCGGGATGCGACGGTTTTTCAGGAAATAGGCAACCTCTTTGTGGACACTGTCCTCAATAAACATTTCGGAAGAGTTCTGAAAAATATAAGCAACCTTACCCGCCAGCTGCTCCAAAGAGGAACGGTGGGTGACTTCACCCAGAACGCTGACACTGCCTTCCTGGGGCAGACTGATGCCAGCCATGAGCTTTAACAAGGAGGATTTGCCGGCGCCATTGTTACCAATCAAGGCAATCCGTTCTCCTTCATGGAGTGAAATATTAATACCACGAATGACTTCATGTTCTTTTTTGCCCAGTCCTCTGTAACGCAGCCTAGTCTGATGAAATTGTACTATAGGAATCAATGGTTCAGCAGCCGAGGCAGGCAGTGGACGCCTTGTATGTGCAATTTGGTTAGAAACGTCGCGTACCAAGGTCGAATAGGATGAATGTTCATTTTGCAGAGAACCGGATGGGATGAACGAGTAATGCTCGGCAAAATAAACCGCTGCTTCTTGCACCGTGATCGGCAAAGGTTGTCGTGAACCTGAAGAATCCTCATTTTCTTTTTCACCCTGCCATAACTCGGCAGCCTGGATAGCTGCCCGTGTCACCTCAGGAGGTTGAATGCCGAGGCGTTCCAGATCCGCAATGCGATTCAAACCTTCACTAACAGGAAGATTCCACAAGACCCGGCCTTTGTCCATCAGTACCACGTCGGCGCAAAAGTCGGCGATAAATTCAGTATGGTGTTCGATGACAATTATCGTCTTGCCATATTCCGTATTCAATCTCGAAAGGCACTCGTAGATCAGTCTTGCATGCTGCGGGTCAAGCTGCGAGACAGGTTCATCCACGATCAGGATATCCGGGTCGAGCGACAGAGCTCCCGCCAGAGCAAGCAGATGTTTCTGCCCTCCACTCAATTCCCAGATGTACCGGTTATGAATGGCATCCAGACCACACATGGCCAATGCGCGTTCACCGAGCTCCCGATAGTTGGACAGTCCGTAATTGAGTGGTGCAAAGCATGCCTCGTCCAAAACGGTGGGCCGCACGAGCTGGTTATCGAAATCCTGATAGACGTAGCCGATCTTTCTGGACAGGTCTGCAACACTTCGGCCTTCTGCAGGCATGCCAAGCACATGGACTTCACCGGAGAAGTCCCCTGTGTAGAATTGGGGAATGAGGCCATTGAACAATTTGCATAGCGTTGATTTGCCGCACCCGTTGCCCCCGATAATGGCTGTAAAACTGCCGCGTGAGAGCTCAAGCGAAGCTCCGTTCAGAACAGGCTCTTCCGAGCCAGGATACGTAAAGATGACATTTTGAATGGAAATGGCGGAATCCAATGTGGAAACAGAAGCAGATAAAGATGAAGACATTTCATTATGCATAAGGGCGGTTCTCCGTCCCTGGCAGCGTTTTGTTTTTGCTCCGTTTCGCTCGCATAATCAGTAAAGTCACCACGGCAACCAATGCAGCAGCCCCGATACTAATCCAGATTGAAGCCGAACCATATTGATCTGCATAGTCTGTCTCCCATACTGCGAAGTTAATGTCCATCTCGGACAGGGATTCTGCACCAAAGGCCAGCGCGAGCAGCAGTACACCAATCAGGATCAGTTTCGGACGGAAAAAGCCGATGCCTTCATATTTCATGCCTGGATTACGAGGTTTGATGCCGAGCAGCGGTTCAATTTTGCCATAGAGCAGAGGAACGAGATATAGCGTAGGCAGCAGGGCGAACAGGATACCCGAGAATAACACGTCATTCAGGAAACCAACCCCTTCGATCAGCACAACGCTTTCCGCAAGGCCAGGAACCGCCTCCAGCTGCTCCACACCAATCCACACTTTACCGATATCCACCAGTGAACTGAGGAACTGATGAATGACGACTCCGGTCATGGCTGCAATTCCGACCTGTCTGCGATTGCGAGGATCACTGACCATACGTCCTGCTACATACATTGCAAAGGAAAAGGTAATGAATTTCTCCAGTTCGCCCAGTCCGCCGAATTGCCCCAGCATCAACTCACCAAAAATCACTTCACCAAGAGCCGCACCAAGGGCAGCAATCATGGGGTGGAACAAAATGCAAAGTGTCAGCGGAATGAAGGCAAAGTATTCAACAGACAATTCAATCGGTCCAAGCTGGAGCTTGGGAATAAGCTCTGTGAACATGTTGGACAAGCCGTACAGTGACATGGAAAGCACAAACACCATCATTTTCTGTGAAGACGTCAGCGTGTAACGCTCAGTCATCTTCTTCATCGATACATACCTCCCTGAAAGTTGGTGATCATCATAGCCACAGTCTAGGGGCAGAGTATTAACGGGAAAGAAGACATTTGTAAATCAAATGTAATTTTTATTACATATTATAAAAATAATGAAAAAAATATTACATACATAACCCACTTCTTATTCTCTCAACTGATATACTGAGTGCAGAGCTATTTAAATTGAACT
>NZ_BCNM01000039.1 GCF_001514495.1 Paenibacillus pabuli NBRC 13638 | reverse complement strand
TATAGAAATGCAAGAAAGAGATGGTTAATGCCATCTCTTTTTTGCGTTCTTTGGCGTTTTTAGCAGTCCCCGGAACTCGCCTTCATAGTTAAAAACGTAATCGAGACATTGCTGGAACAGCAGTTAGCATTATTAAAATACGATGTGGATATACCAGGTCTGATTTCACTTTTGTTAAAACGCTTACAAATATATCTTGCCTTATCCTTCAACCTGTAATACTATATCAATTAAGCGCTTAACCTTTAGGGGTAAGGCGCTTAAACTTAGATAGATTAAGCGCTTAACCCGTAAAGGGAAGGGAGATGTTCAATCACATGAAAACCATTAGACTGACTATGGCTCAGGCACTGCTCCGATACCTGGATCAGCAATATATTTCGGTTGATGGGGTGGAAACCAAGTTTGTGAAGGGTGTCATCGGCATTTTTGGACATGGCAACGTAACTGGCATTGGGGAGGCACTGGAGCGCAGTCCGGGAAGCCTGACGTATATGCAGGGAAAAAATGAACAGGGCATGGTTCATACAGCAGCGGCCTATGCCAAGCAGAAGAACCGCAGACAGATCTATGCGTGTACAACATCTATTGGCCCCGGTGCACTGAACATGATTACCGCAGCGGCAACAGCAACGGTCAATCGGATCCCTGTTTTATTGCTTCCAGGTGATAACTTTGCCACGCGTGAGCCAGATCCTGTGTTGCAACAATTGGAGGTCAGCGGGGACTATACGATTTCAGCCACTGATCCGTTTAAAGTGGTGAGCAAATACTGGGATCGTATCGTGCGTCCTGAACAGCTGATGATCGCTGCCACGCAGGCAATGCGCGTGCTGACGGACCCGGCAGAGACAGGTGCGGTAACGCTGGCGCTGCCGCAGGATGTACAGGCAGAGGCGTACGATTACCCAGAATCATTCTTCGCCCGCAAGGTGCACTACTTGGACCGTCGCCCCCCGGTCCAGGCGGCGATTGAACGGGCGGCGCAGCAGATTGCCCGTGGCAGGAGGCCGCTGATCGTTGCAGGCGGCGGTGTGTTGTATGCCGAGGCATCTGTGCAGCTGGCTGAATTCGCCGAGGCATTTGGTATTCCGGTTGCCGAGACGCAGGCTGGCAAGAGTGCCTTGGCGTGGGACCACCCGCTCAATGTGGGAGCCATCGGGGTTACCGGCTCGCTGGCGGCCAACAGGCTAGCCAGGGAAGCGGATGTAGTGATCGGCGTCGGCACTCGATTTTCGGATTTTACGACAGCGTCCCGGTCTGCTTTTCAACATCCTGAAGCGGCCTTCATCAATATAAACTTGAACGGCATGGATGCAGCAAAACTGGGTGGCGAGGCAATTCTGGCGGATGCACGGGAAGGTTTGCAAGCCTTACAAACGGCTTTACAGGAACAGCAATACCGCAGCGGTTACGGAACATCCGAGATCACCGAACTGCGGGATGAATGGAACACCGAAGTGGATCGACTCTATGGGGTACAACACGAATCGGGGCTGGCACAGACCACAGCGGTGGGTATCGTGAACCGGACCATTGATCCTTCTTCGGTCATTGTGTGCGCAGCAGGAAGTTTGCCTGGAGATTTACACCGTCTGTGGCGTGCGGCTGCACCGAAAACCTACCACATGGAATACGGCTTTTCCTGTATGGGCTATGAGGTGAGCGGGGCATTCGGAGCAGCTCTTGCCGAGCCGGATCGTGAAGTCTACGCCATGGTGGGTGATGGCAGTTACCTGATGCTGCATTCTGAACTGGTGACGAGCCTCCAGGAACAGAAAAAGATGACCATTTTGCTATTCAACAACAATGGATTCCAGTGCATTCACAATCTGCAGCGAGAGCACGGAAGTGACGGGTTCGGCAATGAGTTTCGCTATCGGGAATCAGAGACTGGAAGACTTACCGGGGATTACATGCCTATGGATTTTGCGGCACATGCCCGCAGCCTTGGAGCCAAAGCGTACAAGGCAGAAACGGCAGAGCAGTTAGAGCAAGCGATCAGGAATGCACGGAATGAGAATGTGACTACGCTGATCGAAATTCGGGTTGTGCCTGGAACGAATGCAGGCGGATATGAGTCCTGGTGGAATGTGGGCGTGCCAGAAGTATCCACCGAGGAAAAGGTAGTAGCTGCTCATCACGCAATGCAGTTAAATCGTGGAAAAGCCAGGCCCGTTTAATTGCGCAATTGTATAAATTCAAATCGCTTTTCAATCAGCAAGATATAGATCGGTATATATCTATTCGTCCAGGTTGTATGAATAGGATGTTTCATCCTGTAAACATCCTTGTACCAGAAATGAGTTAAGACGAATGATTTAAAATGCTGAACCACAAAAGGAGACGTGGAGCCATGAACAAGCTGCCATTTCAGTTCGGGATTCATCCGATCAACTGGGTCGGAGAGGATGTGAAGGAGCATGGTGATGCAACAACGTGTGAACAGATTCTCGATGATATTCAACGACTCGGATTGACAGGTACGGAGATGGGACGTAAATATCCCGCTGATCCAGATCTATTGCGAGAGGAACTAGGCAAACGTAACATACGCCTCGTTTCCCAGTGGAAATCGGTATTGTTCTCCGACCCGGCATATCGTCAGTCTGAGCTGGATAGCTATCGCAGGCATGCGGAGTTTCTGCAATCGATGGGCAGTACGGTGATTAGCACGGCGGAAGTGGGAGGGTCCCTGCATTTTGATCCAAGGCGGACACCGAATGAAAAAGAGGTGCTGAGACTCAACGAATCCGAATGGCATGTTCTTGCTGAGGGGCTGAACGAAGCAGGTGCCATTGCCCGTGAGCACGGCTTGAAACTGACATATCACCATCACGGCGGCACGGTAGTCGAGCAGCCGGAGGAAATCGATAAACTGATGGAGCTGACTGACCCATCGCTTGTTTATTTGCTCTATGACACAGGCCATGCCTACTACGGTGGATCCAACCCGCTAACGCTCTTGCGCAAACATTATGACCGGATTGCCTACATCCACCTCAAGGATATCCGTCCACAAGTGCTGGATGAAGCGCGGGCAGAGCAGTACGATTTTGTTGGCTGTATTCGTAAAGGTGTATTTACGGTTCCCGGGGATGGTTGTATAGATTTTGCACCGATTCTGCAGGAACTGATCACCCGAGGGTATGATGGCTGGGCGATGCTTGAAGGGGAGCAGGATCCTGCGATCCATAATCCCTATGAATATGCGCGGCGATCCTTGCAATATATGGAGTCCTTATATCAGCAAAGATGATAAAGTCATGGCAATCGGGAGAGAGCCATACCACGAGGTAAACCGGATGATGAGCATATGAGTCTGATTGATATAACCTGAATGTTAAAATTCGCAGCCAAAACGAAATATCCATATGAACATGCGATATCCCATCACAGAAAGGGGTTCAAACGCAATGACCTACGTATCCTTTCCTGATTCCAGGAAGATGGATTTCACCGCGATCGGCCGTCTGTGCATCGACTTGAATGCCAATGAGATCAATCGCCCAATGGAAGAGACGATGACGTTTACGAAATATGTAGGCGGCTCTCCGGCCAATATCACGATTGGCATGTCCAGGCTCGGTATGGAGACCGCTTTTATCGGCAAAATCGCAAATGACCAGATGGGCAGATTCATTCACAGCTATCTGGAGCGGAACGGGATCGATACGTCGAATGTGGTAACGGACGACAGCGGAGCGGTGACCGGGCTTGCTTTTACCGAGATCAAAAGTCCAACGGACTGCAGCATTCTAATGTACCGGGATAATGCAGCTGATCTATTATTACAAGCCCGAGAGGTACAGGAGCAGTTAATTGCCGACTCCAAAGTGCTGCTGATTTCAGGCACAGCCCTTGCCCAGAGTCCATCGCGAGAAGCAGTATTCCAGGCTCTGACATATGCGAAAAAGCATGGCACAACCATTGTGTTTGATCTGGACTATCGTCCTTACACATGGACATCAGCTGAAGAGACGGCGGTCTATTATAACCTTGCAGCCGAGAAATGCGATATCATCCTGGGCACACGTGAAGAGTTCGACATGATGGAAACGTTTGATCACAATCCCGACCATAGCGATCAGGTGACCGCGCAGAAATGGTTCGATTTTTCAGCCGAAATTGTGGTCATCAAACATGGCAAGGAAGGCTCCATTGCCTATACAGGTGAAGGGCTTTCCCATCGTGCTGACAGTTATCCCGCACAAGTGGTCAAAACGTTCGGTGCAGGTGATTCCTACGCCGCGGGGTTCCTGTACGGCTTGATGCAGGGATGGACGATTGAACGCAGCATGGCATTTGGCAGTGCGGCCGCAAGTATCGTTATCTCCAGCCATAGCTGCTCAGATGCGATGCCAACGGTTGAACAGGTGAATGACTATATTGAACGCTGCAACCGCGGCGAAATTACAGCATCTTAAAAAGCGTGTTGAAATAATAAACTCACTTAAATCACTTAAAAAACATGAACGATCTTAAAATAAATGGTTTACTTGGAGCACTCTAGAGTAACGCATATATCTGAGCGAGGGGAGACAGGGCTATGGGAAAAGGGATATCGGAAGCGTCAGCAACAGCGACAAAGGTTCAAAACTGGATCGGGGGTGCCTGGGTGACCCCGGCGGCAACGCGTACCGAGCCAGTTGTGAATCCGGCTACAGAAGAGGTCATTGCCTACGTACCGCTGTCTGAACAGGCGGACGTGGATTTGGCTGTCCAGACGGCACGGGAAGCGTTCCCGTCCTGGAGCGGTACACCCGTTCCCCGCCGCGCGCGCATTTTGTTCCGTTACCAGCAGCTGCTGGTAGAACATTGGGAAGAGCTGGCCCGGCTGGTCACGCTGGAGAACGGCAAGAGCTATGCCGAAGCCTACGGCGAGGTATTGCGCGGCATTGAATGTGTCGAGTTCGCGGCAGGTGCCCCGAATCTCATGATGGGCAAACAGCTGCCCGACATCGCCACAGGGCTGGAGTCGGGCATGTATCGGTACCCGATCGGCGTCATTGGGGGAATAACCCCCTTCAACTTCCCAATGATGGTACCGTGCTGGATGTTCCCGCTGGCGATAGCGTGCGGCAATACCTTTGTCCTGAAGCCGTCCGAGCGCACACCGCTGCTGGCAGGCCGACTGGCTGAGCTGTTCAAGGAAGCAGGGCTGCCGGACGGTGTGCTGAATATCGTTCACGGTGCACACGATGTCGTGAACGGGCTGCTTGAACACAAGGATGTTCAAGCGATCTCTTTTGTCGGCTCACAGCCTGTCGCTGAATACGTCTACACCATTGCATCTGCGCATGGTAAACGGGTACAGGCGCTAGCTGGTGCCAAAAACCACTCGATCGTTATGCCAGACGCCGATCTCGACCTGACGGTGAAGGAAATTACCAGTGCGGCTTTTGGCTCAGCCGGTGAACGCTGTATGGCGTGCTCCGTTGTCGTCGCTGTGGGTGATGTCGCTGACACACTAGTACAAAAGCTGGTGGAAGCTGCTGATCGCATCACCATTGGTAATGGCATGGATAAAGGGGTGTTCCTGGGTCCCGTAATCCGTGGCCCACATAAGGAACGTACACTCAGTTACATTGAATCCGGAGAACAGGAAGGCGCAGCCTTGATCCGGGATGGACGCAAGGATGATGCGGCAGGCAAATCCGGTTATTTCGTTGGCCCGACGGTATTCGATGAGGTACAGAGCAGCATGAAAATCTGGAAAGACGAGATATTTGCTCCGGTACTCTCCATTGCTAGAGTGGCTACACTCGAGGAAGCCGTGGAGTTGGCGAACCGTTCCGACTTTGCCAACGGAGCTTGTCTGTTTACCCGCAGCGGAGCAAGCATGCGTCAATTCCGTGAAACGATTGATGCGGGCATGTTGGGCATTAACCTGGGCGTACCTGCGCCAATGGCGTTTTTCCCTTTTTCCGGCTGGAAGAAATCCTTCTATGGTGATCTGCATGCCAACGGTACAGACGGCGTTGAATTTTATACTCGCAAAAAGATGGTTACTACCCGCTGGTAGTCACTTCGGGCACCTGGGCCAATGGCAGAACGTTGAGCCCATATGGACACGTACAGGGAGGATAACGGAATGGGCAAGGATAAAGTGAGAATTGGCATCATTGGAGCCGGACGTATTGGCAAAATTCACGCGGACAATCTTCTGCGCAACCCTCATGCCGAGATTGTTGGCATCAGTGATTTGTTTGCAGGACCCGAGCTGGAGGAATGGGCTTCCAGTCGTGGCATTCCGGTGGTAACGACAGACACCAGCCAGCTGATCAACATGTCAAATCTGGATGCAGTGCTGATCTGTTCTTCAACAGATACGCATGTGCCACTGATTGAACAGGCAGCCCAGGCAGGCAAGCACATTTTTTGCGAGAAGCCTGTCAGTATGGACCTTCTCCAGACCGAGGCAGCCGTTGCAGCCGTGCAGAAGGCAGGGGTAAAGCTGCAAATCGGATTTAACCGCCGCTTCGACCATAACTTCAGACGAGTACGTGCACATGTGCAGGAGGGAACGATTGGCGATCCCCATATTATCAAAATCACTTCTCGTGACCCGAGTCCGCCGCCAGCGGAGTACATCCGGGTGTCTGGCGGAATCTTCATGGATATGATGATCCATGATTTCGACATGGCCCGGTATCTGTCCGGGAGTGAGGTGGAGGAAGTCTATGCCCAGGGCAATGTGCTGATTCATCCTGTTTTTGCGGAACACGGCGATGTGGATACGGCCATTGTGACCATGAGTTTTGAAAATGGAGCAATCGGCGTTATTGATAACAGCCGTCAGGCGGTATATGGATACGATCAGCGTGTCGAGGTATTTGGCTCATTGGGCAGCGCCGCAGCTGCAAATGATCATCCAAATACTGCAGAAGTCAGTACATCAGCCGGGCTGATGCGCGACAAGCCGCTGCACTTTTTCCTGGAACGATACAATGAAGCATATGTGCAGGAGACAGCCCTATTTATTGAAGCGATCCTCAATGATACACCAGTGATTGTTGACGGGCATGATGCGGTGCAGGCTGAACGAATTGCGCTCGCGGCTCGTATGTCTTTGGAACAGGGAAGACCCGTGAAGCTGCGAGAGGTTCAGGGCATGACTGTGGAGTCTCATACGGCTACAACGTAAGACGATTCGATACAGATATCGATTTCTTGTGTATGGATTTTTATCTTCCATTTGAATACTAGATGAATCACAGCCTCTTACAGATGGTTACAGAAAGGAGTGGGTAAGCAACATGTCAGAACGTATCGTGAAACCAGTGATGAACCCTGATGGGGATGGCACGCTTTTAACTGTAACACCAGAGTCTGCGGGGTGGGACTATGTTGGGTTTCAGGTCATACAACTTGCGGAAGGACAGACGTTGACTCGTGAAAGCGGGGACCGGGAACTCTGCATTGTACTTCTGAGCGGTTTGGCTAATGTAAGTACTCGTGAACACAAATGGGAGAATATCGGGAAAAGAATGAGCATCTTCGAGAAAATCCCTCCATACTCGGTTTACGTATCAAGTTCAGACAAGGTGGAGCTCACGGCACATACTGCATTGGAGATAGCAATATGTGCGGCACCAGGAAAAGGAACATACCCAGCTCGTCTAATCACGCCCGAAGACGTGGGCGTTGAGACGCGTGGTTACGGCAATCTGGAACGACAGATTCACAACATTTTACCGGAACAAAAAGAAGCTGACAGTCTGCTCGTCGTTGAGGTGTTCACGCCAGATGGGCATTGGTCGAGCTATCCCCCTCATAAGCATGATCAGGACGCCTTGCCTGACGAATCTTTGCTGGAAGAAACGTATTATTTCCGCGTTCAACCAGAGCAGGGTTTTGCCATTCAACGGATATATACGGATGATCGATCTGTGGATGAGACGCTTGCAGTGAACAATGGTGAAGTCGTGCTTGTCCCGTTCGGATACCATCCGGTAGGCGCTCCTCCGGGATACGAAGTTTATTATCTTAACGTGATGGCCGGACCGACCCGGACCTGGAAATTCCATAATGATCCTGACCATGAGTGGTTGATGAAAAAGTAAAATGATCAGTGTTGCATCTTGGTAACTACCGATTTCAAGTAGACGTTACACAGCGGGTTAACCGCTCATGCTGCGCATATAAAGCTGGTTTCAAGTTGCGTATGCAGACTTCCCCCTGCATAATAAGAAGAGAACAATTATCTATGTATAACGAAGTTTATATATAGCACAAATGGGGAAAAAACAATGAAAGCAACCATATATGATATAGCACGTGAGGCAGGGGTATCCATTGCAACCGTCTCACAGGTCATTAACGGCAAAGGGAAAATTAGTGAGAAGCGGCGCGCCGAGATTATGGAGATTATGGAGCGTCTTCACTATCAGCCGAGTGCAATCGCCGCTGCACTTACAGGCAAACAGACGTATACGCTCGGACTGCTCGTGCCCGATATTTCCAATCCGTACTTTGCCGAGCTGGCCAGAGCGGTTGAGGATCGCAGTCGGCAGCTGGGTTACAGCGTCGTCATTTGCAGCACGGATAACAAGGATGAGCGGGTAGAGCGGTATCTGAACCTGCTTCAGCAAAAAAGGGTCGATGGCATGATGATCGGAACAGGTGTCGATAATGCCGAGATTCTGTCGCCACTCCTGCAGCAGTCGATACCTGTTGCTCTGATTGCCCGCCATATGCCTTCGTTGTCAGTGCATACCGTTGCGATTGATGACAGGCTTGGGGGTTCCTTGGCAGCAGAGCATCTGCTTGAATTGGGTCATACTCGTGTAGCCGTGCTGTCAGAACCTTTCAAAGTCAGCAGCAGTAAGGAACGTATCCGTGGATTCCGCGAAGCATTGGAGAAGGCGGGCCTTTCTCTTGGAGCTGATCGGGTAAGAGAGTCATCTGCCGATCTGGGTTCAGCCAAAAAAGAGGCGCTCGTGCTGCTCACGGAACGGAATCGAGCCACAGGCGTTTTCTGCTGTAACGACATGCAGGCGATTGGTGCGCTCCAGGCTGCCAAAGAGCTTGGTCTGCGTGTGCCTGAAGATGTCTCGATCATCGGATTTGATAATACGATTCTGGCTTCGGTAACCAATCCGCCTCTGACGACGGTCGCCCAACCAATTGAGGAGCTGGGGCGTCGTGCCGTTGATTTATTAATTGGTGAGCTAAAAGATGAAAATAAATCACCACAGAGAGTTGTCCTGAAGCCTGAGCTGGTCGTTAGAGATTCGACGGGGAATGTATCGAATCAATATTAAAAAACAGTAGTTCTGGAATCGGACCTCGAAACAAGCATTAGAATTTCTGCACCGTTTCACGTTATAAAACAAGGGGTTGTTCCACAAGTCATGGCATGAAGGGGACATCCATTGTTGTTATTCTAGTCTGTTCAAACAAGCCGGTGCCTCTACGGAGGAACACGGCTTATTTGAATTAAACCTTGGATGCCATCCAGTTCTCCTATCTATATTGGCATGCCAAGCTCGCTCGTTGGGTTTGTTAACATTATTATATGAGTATAGAACAATTTTTGGATAAGATGGTATACTTGATTAAAACATTAATTTCCTGATTAACCCCATAACGAGAGGAGATTTCAATGAAAAAACGAACCAAAATCATTCTTGCTGCAGTCGTTGTAATCGTCATTTCAGCTATTGCCATACCCATGTATAATTCAAGGCAACATACCACCTTTCGAGCTGAGGTCACAGAGCATATGGGCATGATGGATACACTGGAGCGTCTGGTGATTAGAAAAATAGCGGTAAACGGTCCGTACAATGAAGATGAAATAACCATTACAGACCCTCAAGAGATTAAAGATATGTTGAAGCTGGCAAAAGATCTTGAACTTAGGAGAGTAAAAAAAATAGATCCCTCTGAGTGGGCCAACCACTACTATGAATGGCAGCTCTTGATTAAGAAAGAAGATCGATTTACAGAAGGATTTGGCATTACGTTCTATAACAAACATGCTGTCTCTATCTATAGCGGATACAAAACGAGAGACCAGCATGAACATTATGAAATAACCAATGAGTTTAATTTAAATGAAATGGAACGACTTTTTACCAATTTGAAGGAGGGAAAGGAATGAAAGAGTATCAATTGCGTCCGATTGTAGAACAGGATATCCCTTTTCTGTGGGAAATGTTGTATGCATCTCTGTTCAACCGGGAGGGCGAGGAACCTTTTGAACCTGAGATCATACATAGCCCCGGCATGTCCAAGTACGTTGAAGATTGGGGGAGAGAAGGGGATTTCGGATTTATTGCCGTGGATTCTCGGGGCAGGCGTATGGGATCGGTGACATTGCGGTTCTATAATGATCAAAATGCGGGATACGGGTATGTCAATGCGGCTACGCCCGAGATGGGCATGGCGGTGGTCGAGACTGCCCGTGGAAAAGGAATTGGAACCCGCCTTATTCAGGCAGCGTTGGAAGAGGCACAAAAGAGGGGCATTACTGCCGTATCGCTCAGTGTTGACCCGGATAACGAAGCCATTCGGCTTTATCGGCGTTTCGGATTTGTTGAACAAGGCATGTGTGATACATCCGTAACGATGGTGTGTGCGATAAACTCATGATTCTATCGCACACAGGATCATCCTGAAACTAAAGTGTGGATGAGGCTGCCTTATAAGTCACGAATAATAAATGTTTCATTTGTTTGATAATACGCCTGTTAAGAAACGTTATTCACTCGGTGCCTACTACCTAACAGCCTCTTTGATTATTTCAATAAAAATGCAAAAGCCTCATCATACATTTCCCACTGGAACTAGGTCTGATGCTGTGCTTCCTTGAAAATCCGCTTCAGCTGCATTTTGGCAATTGCGCCGCCTGCTGTTACACTCGCATGTTTCATGCCCCACTGTGCCAGCAGCTTTTGGTGTTCCACGATTTTCTCCTTCGCATCCTGGGGAAATGCCTCCATATAAACTCCGTTAAGTATGAATCTGCTCCAGGCTAGAATCCGATCTTAAGACTGCTGCCTTCCGTAGCTATTCCTTCCGAACGGGTGATGGGCAACTTTTGTTCTGCTGAGAAGCCGAGCGTCTCCCCGTCATGCAGTGTTACATCATTTTCAATTACATATGTCGTAGTCATGTACATCATCTCGAATACTTCACTTAACGGCTCAGCCGAATCATTGATTTCCAATTCATCCTTACCAAAATTTCGCAACCCATAAGTATAGGCCGAGGCCCCCTCAGGACCCTGAAATAATCCGATGAAAATCCAGAGCGAGACAGGTAACTCCTGATCCTTGAGTCCACGACTGATGTCTACATACTTGCTTGCTTCTACGACGAGTGGTGCCATATATATAGCCAGCGCATGATCAAGCTGCAACAAGGCGCTGGCTGTTTGGGTGAACAAGATGTGTGCCTTGATGGCGTCGGTTGCGTTCAATACAGAGACGATAATCTGGGATTGATGTCTAGAGGTGACTTGTTCCGCATCCCGCCATAGCACATTTAATCTGGCATTCTCCTCTACTTCACGATTAGGAACAGGTGCATTGATATGTGCACATACCACTTGCATGCCATCCACTTCGAAAAAGAGGTTGCCATCCTCCGGATGTTCTTCAATTTCAATATCCCACTCGTTTTTCATATTGCTGATAAAGCGGTCGAAATTACAATCGTCGCGCTCTAGCAGGACAAATCCAACGATGGTCTCGCTATAGGGAGCAATATGTACTGTTCCTCCTGCAGGCGGTTGTTCCTTCTTGCGACGCCGAAGCTTGTCAAAAAGTCCCATGAAACGTTCTCCTTTCCAGACTAATCACAGTGATCAAGGCATAACCTACTGCCTTTATAACCTTACCATACCACACTGACGCATGTAATGACCCAGCATGGTATGGACCGGCAGAACGATCAGAGAAAAAGCACCAGAAGCAACGCAATAACCGCAGGCAGACCTTGTTTGATAAGGATGGAACGTGTAGCGGTTACACCTCCATAGAGGGCCGCGATGATGACACACGCCAGGAAGAAAATCTGGATGTGCTGTCCAACAGAGGTATCCGGATAAACAAGCCCCCAGATTAAACCTGCGGCCAAAAATCCGTTGTACAGACCTTGATTGGCTGCCAAAGGTTTGGTTGACTGCGCAAATTCAGGAGTAAGATTGAACGTTTTCATCGTGCGTGGGCGAGTCCACAGAAACATCTCCATCACCATGATGTAGATGTGCTCGATGGCTACAAGAGCTACAAAAATGATACTGATCAAAAGAAACACCTTGCTTTCTTATATGTCATTAATTTACTGATCTCATTCAGTATATATGTTTGGAAAGTGAACTGAAAGGGGGAAATTAATTTTACACAAATCAATTGTGTAAATTATAAAGAGATCACAATGTCGAATTAATATTGTTGTTGATTATAAATAAACATTATTATATATTGTCTATAAATAAACAAACATAAATAAGAAAATTATTTGTTTGGATGAATTAGAGGAGGGCTTGAGTTGTTTCGTAATCGTTATGTGCGGACGGTTGTTGTTTCGCGTATTCTGTTACAGCTGGGAATTTGGATACGGAATTTTGCCATACTGCTGTTTGTTACAGATATGACGAGCAATGACCCGCAGGCAGTATCATTGATTTCGGTAGCGGAGTATGCACCCATTTTTATATTTGGGATTATCGGAGGAACCTTTGCGGATCGTTGGAGACCCAAACGGACGATGGTTTGGAGTGATATTTTGTCTTCGTTGTCTGTGGTAGTTGTGCTAATCGCGTTAATGTATGGTCCGTGGTATTCGGTGCTGCTGGGGACACTGGTATCGGCAATATTTTCTCAGTTTTCTCAGCCCTCGGCGATGAAGCTGTTCAAGCAGCATGTGCCGGCCGAGGAGTTACAAGGTGTTATGGCTATGTTCCAGACAATGGTTGCCGTATTTATGGTGATTGGACCGATGATTGGTACCATTATCTATCAAAATTACGGAATTGAGGTGTCATTGGCTATTACAGCAGGGATGTTCCTGCTCTCCGGGTGGGTTCTTTCCCGGTTGCCCAAGGATGATGTTGAATCTGAGGCAAGCCAGAGCCCTTCTTTTCGCAGAGAACTGGTTGAAGGCTTCCGTTATGTATATGGCAATATTGCATTGCGGACGTTGGTTATGACCTTCGCTGTAACCGGTCTAGCTTCGGGATTGATCCAGCCCTTAATGCTGTTTGTTGCCATAGATAATCTGGGGCAGGACAAAACCTTTCTGCAATGGTTGCTCATGGTTAATGGGCTGGCCATGCTGGTAGGGGGAGCGTTCATCATGAGTGCTGCCAAAAAACTTCAGCCACAGGTCATGCTTGCCATTGGATTGTTTGTCAGTGCGCTTGGGACGGTAGTCATGGGCTGGTCTGAGAATGTCGTGATTACCATGGTGACTCAATTGATCACTGGATTCTTCTATCCATGGATTCATGTGGGCATTCAGATGATGATTATGACCAATACGAAGGGTGCATTTATTGGACGTGTAGGAGGCGCTGTTACTCCGGTGTTTATGGGCATGATGGTCATTGCCATGTCTATTGCAGGGTACATGATGCATCAATTTTCACTGTTAACGGTATTTACAGTAAGTGGGGTACTCTTTCTAGCGGGCGCGTTAATATTGGGGCCGTTGTTGCCGAAGCGGAGAAAGGCGGAGAGTGTCGCGGGATGATTCCCGCTGTGTGCGGATTGAACACGAAGATAAACATAACTGATTGTCGGAATTCCATTCATTGGGTAATAATGAACAATACAGAAGTGAACTTACTCATGGAAAGAGAGGATTAGCGTGGGAAACGTTCAATTCGTCGAGCAGGTGTACGAACAGGATGGTTTACGTAAAAAGTTCGTGCCAGCCGCCCGCAAGAAACGAGGATTCGTCTGTTCAGTTGAGCGTGAAGGCGTAATCCGTACTGGTGATGCAATCGAAGTTATTCGCCTGCCCTGAACATCAGGACAGGCTTTTTCTAACGTAATTTTCAGGTGTGCTGCCGATAATGGCTTTGAAATCTTTGATAAAGTGCGACTGATCATGATATCCAAGATCCTGAGAAAGCTTAACTAGATCACAGTTCATGCCCCGTTCCATCATCTCGGCAGCATTTTGCAGCCTGTAGAGCTTGATCACCATTTTGGGGCTGATGCCTACATACTGATTGAACAGGCGCTGGAGCTTTCTTGTGTGCAGATTCCAAGAGGCAGACAAGTCATCTACACGCAGCATTTCCCGTTGTTGCTCAATCTGCAGCACAATTTGGCTGACCAGAATGGCCTGCTCATCGTAAGGAGGGAGGCGTTTACATAGAAGCTGATCCATATAGCTGACTTTGTCCAAGTCATTTCCGTCTCCGAGCAGCCGTTCTTCGAGTAGTGGAGCATCCACACCAAGCACACCGGAGACATCCAAAGGATTGCCAGACAATGTGGTAACGGGAGTGCGAATGAACGGATAGAATCCCCCGGGCTTAAACTTCATCCCAAATACGCTTCCTTTCCCCTGGACGAGATAGGAGAATTTCTGTCCAGATGGACCGAAGAAAAAGGTGTTTCCCCGCTCTACTACCAGATTGACACATGGATTTGGAACCACATGCTGAAGGTAGGGATCAGTCCCGTTGAGGTCCCAAGAGACCATCCAGAAATGCTTGACCAAAGAACTCAGTGCTTCGGAAGGTGCGTAGCGTGTCAGACGATATCTTTTGTCGTTCTCATCCAGATTCAGAACTCCCATACGGGGCCTTGTATTATAATCTGCATGTTTCATGATGTCGATTCCTCCAGGTATCTCGTCAATTCTGCTTCGTCGCGAACCATACACAATTTATGTTGGTGAGGCTGCAAAAACGTCATGATTAGCGCTTTTTCCTTGCGATCATGCTGATAGCTCCATTTGTACATTCGCCCAAGCATGCTGAAAGTCTGTCTGTAATTTCCTTGCTCCAGTCCGAGCTTCTGTACTGTAAAACGTTTGAGAATGCGTACATTTCTTTTCCACACGGGCGTATTCAAATAGACGATAAGATCGGCCTGTTCGAAACTTCTTGCCACCCATTGATAGTGTACTCCTTCAATAATCCACTGATTGGATTGCACAGCTTTTTGCAGAAGGGTGTCCCGCATCTCCGGGCTATTACGAACATCCTGTCCTTGAGGTACACGGTGCCACACCATGTTGTCGAGCTCATAATAAGGAAGATCTAGCCTAGCGGATAAATGACGGGCCAGTGTAGACTTGCCGCTGCCGACTGAGCCGATAATATGTATTTTGTTTGGCCTGAGTTTGGTCTTGGTTTCCTCTCTGATCATTCCATAACCAGTCCCCTTTGTTAATTACCTTTGCTCCCTGAACAGCAGCGCCCGAACAGCGAAACGTGGCAAAATGAGTTGTCTGCGCCATCTGGAAGGCTGGCTGAGCAGTCGGTAGAGCCATTCCAAGTTAAGCTTCTGCCATATCGCAGGTGCTCGTTTGGTTTTGCCAGCCAGAATATCCAGGCTTCCCCCGACTCCGATGGCTATACGAGCGTTTAGTTGATGGCGATATTTGTTGATCCAGTGTTCGGCGTTTGGCGCACCAAGGGCCACGATGAGAAAATCAGGTCGCGCTTCGTGAATCTCTTCTACAATTCTATGCTCCTCATCCGTTGTGAAAAATCCATGTTGTCTGCCACAAACAACGACTCCCGGATAGTTTTGTGCAATAACCTCGACAGCACGCTTACTGACACTTTCTTCTGCCCCCAGCATATAAAAGGACCATTGCTTCCGGTTTCCTTCCTCCAATAAACGAAAAAGGAGATCACAACCTGTTACCCGTTCGGTCAATTGTCCACCCCGTAAGCGGGAAACCATAACAATGCCTGCGCCGTCAGCGGTAACAAGCCCTGCCTGATCCATAACCGAACGAAGCGCCTGATCCTTCTGGCAGGACATGACGATTTCCGGATTGCCAGTGATGACATGGAACAGTTCGGATTGTCTCTGATGGACTACATCACCAAGGATCGCAACCGTCTGGTCCATCGTTATGTTGGGAAAAGGGATACCCATAATATCTGTTGTCTGGTTCATATCTCGGTTCCTTTCGAGCGCGATCTATTCGTTTCCTACCTGTGTCTATAACCTGTTATTTCATTCCATTTGAGTATATCTGATTTCCTAGCATTGCACTATAAAAAATGGAAGAAGATTATCGGAATGAACATGGGCATGAGGATCTCCCTTTAAAAAAACAAAAGCCGCTAGAAATATAGCGGCTTAAAAGGAACAAAATCTTTACTCTTACATATTTATTCGAAGAGGATTGTTTCAATAGCTCCTGCAGGGAAGGAGCCATATGCAGCTTCCCGAACTTCTACGCTATCTCCAGGTTGAAATGTCACTGTTTGGTGTGGAACAAAACTAATCCATTCTCCATTATTCTTTGAATACTCAATAGCTGACGTTGAAACAGAAAGGGTATTTCCTCCTTTAAAAATGTTCACTTTAGATTTAAAGGTGAAACTTTTGGCTGGGGCTGCTGGGAGGTATTGTCCTCCTTTTTCACGAAGCAGAATGGTCAGATCCCCTGGAAACTGAGGAGGATTGTTTTCATCATATGATGTCCACGTCTCTCCATTATCTGATGAGTATTCCATGGCTGATGAAATGTAATTTGTATCAAAAGTATTACTTACATCATTTATGCCGGCATACATCACAACATTATCTACAAAAGAGACAGTTTTTGCTTTACCTGCAGGCACTTGATTTACTGGATCAGCCTGAACGCGTACCTGTACAAAAACGCGACCTGGGAAGATGGGAGGATTCTCTTCATCATATTTATGCCAGTTTGTTCCTCCATCCACAGAGAACTCCATAGTAGAATCTGCTCCAATTAATATATTTTTTGCGTCATCATTATCGATGGATGGTTGTTCAGGCGCAGCTGGTAATGTATCTTTTACTGTGATATAAATTGGGGCAGTTTCTGTACCATCTTGAAGTAAGGCACGGACTAACAGTTGGGTAGCCCCTTCAGGAATCGATGTTCCTTCAGCAATCGTATATCGGTTGGATCCATCCTTATCCACTAGATCAATGGAAGCAATCTCTCTACCTTGACTTCCCCAGATAATTTCATAAGAACTCACTTTTTCCTCATTTACACCAGGTGTCCAAACTACGTCTCCTCCAATAAGTCCTACTCTTGGGTCAGTATCTAAAAAATTCAGTGTAGTTGGAGCAGAGGATGCAACTTCGTATGCTAGATCATAATAGCTGCGAATTTGAGCAATGCTAGTAAACTCCCCTTGTGGCAATTGTTCTCTGTATTCTAAAATGATCTGGCCAATCTCAATTCTAGAAGCTGCGTTCAAATTATTGAATGCAGTTACATCAATATTTAATGCTGCTGCATAACGCTTGATATATGATTCCATTAAGGAAGCACTTTGCGCACTATTCAGGGAACGAATAGCAGTGGCTTCATTGGTGCTTGGTGCAGGATATTGTTGATTAACGGCTTCTACAATTTCTTTAACATCGCTGTAAGTTGTGTACTTCCCGGCTTGTTCTGCGAGAGCCTTCTGATAATACTGAGCATTAAACTCAATCAGGCCTAATTCTTGTTTTAACGGAGAAGGGTATGCTTCAAGAAGGTGCATAACCTCTTCAGCCTGGTTTGGATCAACAATGCTTCCTATTTCGATAGCGAGCTGTTTGGTAATAAGATTCACGACTTCCGGACCTGTATAAGTCCCAAACCCACCAAACCCATGAGCAGTAGGTGTACCGTTAGAGCTTGTAAATTTAATAGACAGAGCATTTTTTACATAGGTCCAGTCTAATCTATAGGAAGTTCCATCTCCCAGTGTGACTGGATCAAAGTTTAAATTAAGGATAGGCATATCCGGAATAGTTAAATCCCACTCTATCGAATTAATTTCAATAAAACCATAACCATAGTTTCTGAGATGCCCGCCTTCTACAATAGCAGATGGATCGGTCACACTAGTAATGGGTGGTGTAAGCACACCAGTGAACTGAATCCTAATTTGTTCAAGGTTTTTCTTTTTAAATGGCAAGATATCCTCACTATTAGGCAAGTAATTGCTTACCGACATGATATAGCTAGGTTTAGTTTCTTCACCTGTATCGCTATTTTTGAAAACGGCCCAAATACCATATGCTTTTGATTGCTCTAAGCCTTCAATTTTAAAGGTTGTTAATTGGTTAGCTCTTGCTTGTACAACGCCGTTTGCAAATGGTACATCTTCAGTAAGTGTTCCATTCTTTATTTGCTCTGCAGTAGGGCGTACATTATCATCTAACCGAACGGCCATATAATAGATCGTCCCCGTTTGGTTTACGGTGACTAGGCCATCAGCGGATGTTTCCATTCGGTTCTGATAACTAGTTCCTTCAATAAAAGGATATCCTGTTGAAGGTGTTGGGTTTGTAGGCGTTGTTGGATTTGTTCCAGGGTTAGACGGGCTTGTCCCCCCTGAACTGCTTCCATTTCCTCCACTATTAGCGGAACCTCCTCCCCCGGTGACCGGTGGTGTATAGCTTGGATTCGGTGTCCCGTTAATTGTTGCAATTTGTGATTTAACTTTATCGTAATTCAAAATCACTTGTTCTGGTGAGACACCTTCTGGAAGTACAATTTTTTGGACAATTACATTCGCTGGAAGAGATACTTTGGCTGAACTTTCGTTAACGGTGACCGTACCAATCGCTTTGGCGTTTTGAACGTTGATCGCTCCGGAACCCTGGATGGTCATAGAATCAATATGACCTGTCCCGGATATTGTTATTTCTTTATCACCGGCGTTAACTTCAAGATTACGAATATGTGCATATAAAGAAGCGTTCTGTACTCCTTGACCTATACTCACAGTTTCATAGGTTATGGAGTTATCTCCCCATAACCCTGAGAGCTTGGATTCGATCTGTACTTCTTTAACTACTGTCTTGTTTAAAGACTCAACACGGACGTCTTCTTTCGCAATTCTCATATTTTGAAGATTCGATTGGTCAAAGACAACGGTGTTATCGTCTCCACCATTTACATATGTAGTCCCTAATACAGATACTTGTTCCGCGTAAAAATCGTTATTCACTTCAGATGATATTTCCAAGTTCCCTTTTATAGAGATATTCTTAATTGTTATATAATCTGCAGCAACAGTCAGGTCTTTTTCAACAGAGATTTTACCCCCATCGAGTACAAGATTTCCTGAAAATTCAGGTTTTCCTGAGAGTGCAGCCTTACCTGGAGTTACAAGCTTCAATTCAAGTACTTGTGTAATAACACCATTTTCAGCTTTAAATTGAATGCCTGCATTTTGTAGAACGGGTTCATTCTTGGATGTGAATAATGCCTTCAAATTATCTGCTACTTGATAGGTCTTATCTCCAATAGTTACATTTTCAGCATCAATCTTCTGTATAGACTGAAGATTGCTCACATCATTTTTTGAATCTAGTCGAATTAAAATAGCTGCTAATTCTTGTCGAAGTACATTCTGTTTTGGATAGAAGCTACCATTACTACCCGTCATTAGGCCGGAAGACACAACAGAATTAACTGATTGTTTAGCCCATGTGGAAATGTTACTTTCGTCTTTTAGATTACTTAACTGGCTCTCTTCTTCGTTCGTATCTTTATCTTTGTTTTGCGTAATACGGGTCAAAATAGTTGCTAATTCTTCCCTTGTCACAGAGTCCTTTGGACGGAAGTTACCATTGCTGTCTCCCAGCATCCATCCATGATTATGTACAGCATCAATAGCTTGTGCGCTCCATGTTTCATTTGGAACATCAGAGAACGTTGTGGAGCTAAACTCTTGTACAGGTAGTTGCATTAATTTAGTGATGGCCATTGCAACTTCTTGTCGAGACACTTCCTGAAGTGGATAAAACATACCCTGCTGATCTCCGCTAAGCAATCCTTTTCCTTGTGCTTCTCGAATAAAGGATTGAGCCCATGGGGATGCCTTGCTCAGGTCTTTGAATGAGGTGGTACTGGACTCTGCAAAAGCACTTGAACTGCTTAATGTGAGTGCAATCGTTGCAGCAGCAGCGATACCAAATTTTTTGGGATAAATCAATGAAAATCCTCCTTAAAAATAAGACTATTTACTCATTAATGGTTAAATAATACATCTAAAGTCCTGTTAATCATAATACGAAAAATACTTTCTCACAATATCATTTTTGTTGAATTCTTCCTGTTGTCGCGTTTTTACAATACGAGATTTGGGGTATAACGATAGGATAGTGTTGCAAGCAAGTGTCAGCTATACCTTCAATACAACACCTAAAGGGAGTGAGTTCATGGATTTAAAATACGAGTTCTATATTAATGCCGGGCGGGAAGATGTGTGGAATGCCCTGATTTCACCAGATGGAACACGCAGCAGTTTTTTTGGCAGCGAACTTCGTTCCAATTTTCAACCGGGTCAGCCTTTCGCCTATGTAGGGCCTGGGAATGACGGTGCTGAGACGGTCCATGTATACGGTGATATCTTAGAATTCGAACCTTTATCTACGTTAAGTTACCTTGAACACCCTGGACCTTCCTATCATGCCAATCACAGCGAGCTTCAGTCTCGAGTGGTATTCCAGCTGGAAACGGTAGGGGACTGTACGAAGTTGACATTGATCAATGATCAATTTACGGACAACCATCCATCATTTGCGAATGCACAGAGTAGCTGGTGGATGATATTGAGCAGTATCAAGACTTGGGCAGAGACAGGAAAAACGCTGAATTTCGGCTGGTAAAGTGCCTGGTTTTTCAATCGAAAGAATATAAATATAGCAGCATAACCACATGAACAAGCGCCGATTCGGCGCTTATTGGTGTTCGTTTCATAAATAAATGAAAGTCCTCTACAATTAATGTCTGATTATGTCGAAATATATAGAAATGACTTTAGAGGAGAAATGGAGATGTTTCGTAAAAGCACCCAAAAGATGAAGCCAGCCCCTTCGGGCTCGCTTCAACAATTATTGGAATACAGTCGTAAACTGGTCGAAGACGCAGAGCAAGGGATATATACCAATCCGCTGGAATCGAACGATAATTTGCAGGAAGCCGAAGAAATTGCACATAACATGAATAAAGCCGTACATATTCTGAAGCAGCAAAATGAAGCAGCTGAAATGCGTCTCAATATGCTGAATCAGGCATTAAACATCGGACTCTGGGAGTCCGAAATTGTTGCAGGAGATCCTCTGGATGGCAATAATATCATTGCTTTTTCCAAAGAATTCCGCCAGATGTTAGGCTTCAGTGACACGAAGGATTACCCCGATCTTTTTGCAAGCTGGGCCAAATCAATCCATCCTGATGACAGACCACAGCTGGTGCAGGAGATTACGAGAAACGTTAATGGATCTGAGAAGACCGCATACAACGTAACAAGCCGAATGATTACGAAGAGCGGGGAAGTACGCTGGTTTCGTTGTCTGGGACAAGTTGTCAGGAATGAAGATGGTGTTCCGGTTAAACTTCTGGGAATCATGTTTGATATCCATGACGAGAAGAGCAAATCCGATGAACTGGAAGCACTTGTTACCCGTTATGACCTGGTAAATCGTGCATTGGTGGAAGCGCCGTGGGATATGACCGTTGTTGCCGGAGATGTGGTTAATCCGAATAATGAATTCTGGTGGTCTCCGCAGTTCCGCCGGGAACTTGGGTTTACAGATGAGAAGGACTTTCCCAATGTATTCAGTAGTTGGAGCAGCCGTCTTCACCCGGAAGACCATGACCGGACCATCAATGAATTTGCCAAACACATGAATGATTACAGTGGACGAACACCGTATGATCTGGATTACCGTCTTCAACGTAAAAATGGGGAGTATCGCTGGTATCATGCAGGCGGTGAGACGGTTCGGGATAGTAACGGAGTACCGCTCCGTGTAGCAGGAACCATCCGTGATGTGACACATGAGAAGAATAAGGAACAGATCGTTGAAGCGATGAATCAGAAAACGAAACTGTTATCCGAATCCATCGGTGAGATGGTGCGTGGAATCAACTCGATTACGGATCAGGCTCAGGAAC
This sequence comes from Paenibacillus pabuli NBRC 13638, assembly GCF_001514495.1. Lineage (GTDB taxonomy): Bacteria > Bacillota > Bacilli > Paenibacillales > Paenibacillaceae > Paenibacillus > Paenibacillus pabuli. Next base: position 12,347 of record NZ_BCNM01000039.1, on the reverse strand, counting down.
TGGTTACGGCGCAAGAGTTATCTGCAGATGCAGCCATTCAGGTGAAGAGCAGTGCAGATGATACCCAAAACATCACAGCGTTTATTCGGGAAATTGCCAGCCAAACCAATCTGCTTGGTCTAAATGCAGCGATCGAAGCAGCCAGAGCAGGCGAACTTGGTCTCGGTTTTGGCGTTGTTGCCGGAGAGGTGCGGAAGTTGGCTGATCATAGCTCACAGGCTACCGTCAATATTGAAGATAGTATGCAGGCAATGAAGGCATTCATTGATCAGATTCTTGATCACATTGGAAACATGTCCACACTGACACAGAATCAGGCTGCTCTAACACAGCAGGTCAACGCCTCGATGGATGAGATCAATATGATGGCGCAGGATTTGGTCAACTATTCACGGAATATGTAGTACGTAAAAAATCCACCGAGACACATTTCTGCTCTCGGTGGATTTTTGTATTTTCAGGCTATATCTGAACTTCCACAAGTTGGAATTATACTTGTTGAACTTTGATCAGGTTGGTGTTGCCGGATTGACCAATCGGTACGCCAGCGGACAAGACGATGATGTCCCCTTTTTCGATATAACCGGTTTTGATGGCATTGCGTGTAGCAGATTCGAACATTTCATCTGTCGTTGTTACCTTGTCGCCCATGACCGGAATGACACCGGAGAGAAGACAGATTTTAGCGAGTACTTCTTGGTGCTGTGTAACCGCGATGATCGGTGCTTTCGGACGATATTTGGAGATCATACGCGCCGTAAATCCACTCTCGGTAGAAGTGATGATCGCTTTGGCATTCAGGACGAGGGAAGAACTAACTGCTCCCTGACTGATAACTTCGGTAATATCAGCTACTTGTTGAGCGGATTTCTGGTTGAATTGTTCTTTGTAATCAATCATCGTTTCTGCACGGCGGGCAACAGCAGCCATCGTACGGACGGATTGTACCGGATATTTACCTGCTGCCGATTCACCAGACAACATAACAACGTCTGCGCCTTGAAGAACCGCGTTAGCTACGTCACTAACTTCGGAGCGGGTTGGACGCGGATTCACCTGCATGGATTCCAGCATGTGTGTTGCTACGATAACCGGTTTACCTGCACGGTTACATTTATCGATCATTTCTTTTTGCATCATTGGTACGTCTTCAATCGGTACTTCAACCCCGAGGTCTCCACGAGCTACCATGATACCGTCAGATGCTTCGATGATATCGTCCAGGTTGGTCATGCCTTCCTGGTTTTCAATTTTGGAGATGATTTGTACATGTTCTACACCGCGTTCTTTCAGGATACTGCGAATTTCACGAATATCGTCGCCTTTACGAACAAAGGAAGCAGCGATAATTTCGACATCGTTTTCGATGCCGAATCCGATGTGCATCACGTCTCGTTCCGTTACACCAGGCAATGTCGTCTTGATTCCTGGCAAGTTAACCCCTTTACGTGGTTTTAGAATGCCGCCGCTGATGATTTTACAGTGAATATCTGATCCTTCCACGGACAGTACAGTCAGATCTACCAAGCCATCATCGATGAGAATACGATCTCCAGGTTTTACAACGAGGTTCAGTTCCGGATAGTTTACCGAAATACGCTCAGCGTCACCAAGAATTTCTTCGGTAGTCAGGATAAGCTCTTTACCTGCTTGCAGATGGCAGGATGCTTCTTTCAGTTTGCCAATACGAACTTCCGGTCCCTTGATATCCATCATGATCGGTACATACGTGTTCAATTCGGAAGCCGCTTTGCGGATATTGTTAATCCGTGCAACATGATCTTCCAGCTCACCGTGAGCCATGTTCAGACGGGCAACAGTCATCCCTTCCTGAATCATTACTTTTAACAATTCGATTGAGTCACAAGCAGGTCCCATAGTACAAATAATTTTTGTTTTCAACATGCTATTTTCCTCCTCATATGTTTGCTTATATGTGTATTGTAGCGTTTTCTGTCGAATCGGGGTATGAACTATAGTACAATGATTAGAATATAGTCCAATAATGAGGTGTATTATGGTCACTCCATTAGAAGTGCGGCACATTAACGGTGTCGGTTGGTACGAAAAAGCAGTACAGTCACAGGCGACATGGCGTTTAAGCTTGGTTACTTATGGAAAATGTGTATATTGGGTGAACGGAGAGAAGCAGATCATGGAGAAGGGCGAGCTGCTGCTCATTCCTGCTGGCATTCCATTTTACGGCAAGAGTATTCCCACTGTAACCCATACACAAATTGTCGTTCAATTACAGGGCGATCATATTCAAGGTTTGCCCGCGCTGGAACGGAGTGAGGCCTTGCGACATAAGCCCGCATGTTATGAATTGATTCATGAACGCATGAAAGCCATCCAACAGCAATGGCAGGAGCGTCCGTCTTATTATGTCATGATGAGCCAAGCCTTATTGATGGAAGTACTTATTTATATAAACAGGGAACTGGACCGGGGTGTCATTCCACCGGAGAGACATATGCATGCCGAGCGGATGAAGCGATACATTGAGCGGCATTACCGGGAGAAAGTTACGAAAGAAGAACTGGGGGACGAGATCGGTAAAACCCCGAATTACGCAGCCGCGTTATTTAAAAGCATGACGAATCAGACGATCAGCCAATATGTACATGATCAACGGATGAAAAGGGCGGTGTATTTGCTTACTGAGTCACAGCTCTCCATTCAGGAAATTGCTGAATTTCTCGGTTACCGTGACCTGTCTTATTTTTACCGGATATACAAGCGTCTAATGGGAAGCCCTCCATCGGATTTGCTCCATGAACGTCCACCCATCGTGTGAAGAACTTGGCTCACTATAATTGCGTGGTTGAAATTATTCTTACTATCATAAACATCAACATATTTCACGTAAAAAAAGAGGGCCTAGGCCCTCTTTTTGGTGTCAGCACAGTTGGATTAATCCTTCCTGCCTTTGCCCTATACATCCATATTAAGCATTACTGCTTGTATTTGTAGCCGTAAGTGACTGCTTGGCTTTTTTTCGTGCCAAACTTGTGCGAACAGCAAAAACATGCACAGCCCAGTAGGCTGCTTCTGCGAACAGAATACCGCCTGCTACATCCAGCAGCGAATGCTGCTTCACAAATACCGTTGAAGCAATGATCAGCCACAGCCATATGGACCAGGAAATGCGAGCCAGTGGTTTGAAGTTCAAGTGGCGATTGATAACAATGAAGAGCAGATAGCTTGTGAGACAGTGTATGCTCGGAAAACAGTTGAATGGAGCATCATTGGTATAGATGAACTGTACAAGCGCACTGCTCAGACCTGTTCCAATCTCTTCCGGACGCGGCACATAAGTAGGGAAGACCGCAAAAACGACGTTGGCTGCGATCACACCTACATTATAGGTAATTAGGATACGCCAGAATAGCGATTTGTTGGTTAAGCCCAAAAAGAGAAATCCAAGATACAGAATAGGCATCCAGCTGACATATGGATAAATAAATTCTTTGATAAAAGGAATCTGTGTATCAATCCAGGCATAATTGTAGAAGACATCGCTTCCGGTGTTACTGCCCAGCAATACATAAATGGAGCCTTGAAGCGGTATACATAAAATGGCCAGCAAATGTCCCCAGCGCAGAAATAATGCTTTCATAGTATCCCCCTGATTTCATTTTCATTGCACAGTTTGATCTTAACTCTTCATATATAAGACGTTGCAGATGAGGAGTATCCCTGCAGCGATTCGTTTCATTACTACTATAATGGACAGATAAGCAGTTGAGCCATACCTGATTGTAAGGTAAAAGCTGTAAGAGGAATTCTCTTTTTTGTTACTTTTATAGTTTTATCCAAAATAGGATACCGAAACAGCTGCAGATATGATATAACTACATGGTCATATAAGTTCGTGTGACAACGAATTAAAACGAAATGAGGCTGGTACAATCTATGGGAATCTCGCAATCCGGGCAAAACCAATCCTTTTCCTCGCGCAGACCGGTGCTGACGGTAGTCATTATTGAACTGCTTCTCTTGCTGGCGGTATTCGCGGCAGGAGCAGTTGCAACCGTGAAGCAGCTGGATTACACATCACCTGTGCTGATGTCGTTTACTCCAATTGCTCTTGTACTCATCATCTATTTGACTATGCGCCGCAAGTGGGGAGAAATAGGATTCCGATCTTTAAGAGCTATCCCGGCAAGTCATGCAAAGTATTATATTCCACTACTCCTTGTACTGGGTACTCTGGCGCTGAAAGGATTTACAGAATTGACCTTGTCCAAGGTCGCCTTTTTTATCTTTTTTACCTTGCTTGTCGCCTTTGTGGAGGAAACCATTTATCGTGGACTTATCTTCAAAACGTTGCTTCGTAAGAGTGCGGTTGCGGCAGTCGTAACTTCAAGTGTATTATTTTCGATAACACATATCATGAATGCATTATCTGGTCAGAGTATGGCAGATACGATTCTGCAACTGATTTATGCATTGCTGCTTGGTGCAGCACTCGCATTGTTGATGTTGAAAAATGGAAATATTGTACCGCTGATTCTGTTTCATTTCATACATAATTTGATACAATTCCTTGGGAATGACCAGCAGGAGACTGGAACACTTCCTTACGATCTCTTCATATTGATTGTGTTGGTTATTTATTGCGTATGGTTAACGTTTAGCGTTCGAACGAAGTTATCTTCATCAAAAAGGAGTTCAACCGGGGGCTCTGTCGTTCATTAAACGAGTCGGGGTGCGAATTTCATAACTCTGTTTACCGCCAGCCATGGGTTCGTGGTATACTTCATTCTGGCGGTATGACAGGCATATTTATGATCAGAAGCCCGTTCATTCGTACAATGGATAAATAAATAGGTGATATGATGGAAAAGACAGCGCAGGAAGTGGCGGAGTGGATGGTTCAGGAGATCAAATTCACCGGTACGCTTCATCAGGAAGCTGCCATTGAATATGTGAAGGCCCATTTTGGAGAAGAATTTGTATTTGTGAATGAGAATGGAAATACTTCTTTATCCAAAGAAGTGAAGAAAGCCTTCCGCAAGCTGCACCGTGGTCAAATTGCTTGGGATCGGGATGCCTTTATGTGGGCGTGGACCTAGTTTAGATCAATTAATTTGAGCTTTCTTGATGGTATTGGATATGCATGTCAAAATATTTTATAGAAAATGTATAAGTTGGTTCGGATCTGCATATCCTTTCATAAGACCGCAATGAGCGGCAGGGCAAGCGACAAATGTTGTTCCAGTGCGTGGGAATAACATGTATTTCCAAAGCTGTTTGAAAAGAAAATACAAAGATTTGCTTTTTGGTGAAAACGGAGTTATAATAAAAACAAGTTATAGAGAGTGGAAAACCTAATTCACATATTGTAAAGGGCGATCACTTATAGGTTATGACTGGTACCTTTTTCAATGTGTGAATTTTTATTTGCTTGCTGCAAAGAACAAAGGAACATGTTAATCTTTATTTGGAGGTGTAATTCACATGCAAAACGGAACAGTAAAATGGTTCAACGCTGATAAAGGCTTCGGTTTCATCGAAGTTGAAGGCGGAGAAGATGTATTCGTACACTTCAGCGCTATTACAGGCGAAGGCTTCAAAACGCTGGACGAAGGTCAACGCGTGCAATTTAAAATTGTACAAGGAAACCGTGGTCCTCAAGCAGAAGAAGTTGTAAAACTGTAATTAAAGCATAGCTGCCTTTAACATGTTATAATGGTAAAGGCAGCTTCTTTTTTTTGAGCAGTTATAATGAAAGTCGGCCCAATAGTTGTCGAGACAGAAGTCGGAGCGGGATCAAACTTCCGCTAAGTAATGGCTTTTGTGAAATAACGTCGGTTTAGATGTTTTTCCATAACAAAGGGGGTAGAAGTCATGTATAATCGCAAAAAACCGTTGGAAGAGATTCCGCAAGCAGATGCAGCAATCTGGGAATGTACGAGTGATACGTGCAAAGGATGGATGCGGGACAATTTTGCGTTTGATAGCGTGCCTACTTGTCCGATATGTGCTTCTGAGATGGTTAGCACGACCAGGATGCTGCCATTGCTTGAAAATTCGAATAGCAATCTGAAAACGATGCCTAAAGGAAATCGGATTTAACATAGCTTACCCGCCTCTAACGAGGTGTTTTTTTTTAAGTTGAACCTGACATCTTGTATAAAGGTAAGGGTATTAAATATGAAGTTCCCGGCATTCGTTTTGACGAATGCCTTTTTTTACGCCTTTTATTTGAATCGCGATTTCAGAATAGTAAGTTCATTTATACATAATAAATTAGATTTCTTTGATAAAATGGTTTGCGCTCACATTTGCGGCAGAAGAAACTTTAAACTGTGATAAACCAAACAAAGAACCTTCTCGTAGAAATCGAGAAGGTTCTTTGTTTGGTATGAAAATATTTAGATAAACAGGAATGGCAGCAGAAACAGCGTTGCTACCAGAGCCAGATCGATTCCCGCTCCATAGCCGTAACCACCGTAACCCCCACCATATCCTCCATAACCATATGGACCGTAGGCTGAAGATTTAACTTTCTTTTTTGTAACCACATTTTTCTTGCTGCTTTTTACAAGCTGCTGCTTGGATTTGACTGAACACAGCCGTGGCCCTTCGAAACATCCGTTCAAATAGATTTTTCCATCACGACATTGACTGAGTGTACCATACATATGCCTACCGTCGTTCATAACGAGACAAACGGAACGTCCAACGTGCGGAGAAACCGTTTCTTCACATACCGGATTAATTCTGTACATGCATATCCTCCTCATTAGGTGCGGTTGCCGCTTGAAATCAACGGTTTGTATATCATAGTAAGAAGAGGACGAATTGGTATGGACGAGTACCCGGAATTTATATAGGGAGGAGCCGTTTTTCAATCTGCTCCATACACTGGAGGGAGTGAAAGGGAGGGGATGTCATGGATTATCATGATTTACTGGCCCGGCTTGGGGAAGGGAGTGCCCATCCGGGAGGGTTCACAGCGACGACGCAGCTGCTGGATACGCTGTCTCTGCCTGTCCACAGTAAGGTGTTAGAGGTGGGTTGTGGTACGGGGCGAACGGCTTGTTACCTGGCTCGAAACGGTTATCGGGTAACTGCAGTTGATCTTAACCGACAGATGTTAGACAAAGCGGTGCGGCGTGCCCGTCGAGAGCGTTTGGATGTTCGCTTTATTCAGGCGGATGTGAAATCATTACCTTTTCCGGATCATCATTTTGATGTGATATTTGTGGAGTCTGTTACGATCTTCACTCATTGGCGCAGCGCACTTGCCGAATATAGAAGGGTTCTGAAGCCGGGAGGTCTCTTCATTGATCGAGAAATGATATTATCTGGAAGGAAGACAGAAGTGATGAGCCGCAGGCTCAAACAATTTTATGGGATAAAGACACTTGCGACTATGACCACATGGAAAAGACGTCTCAGACAGAGTGGTTTCACTGCGGTATTGATCAAAGAAAACTCACGCTCTATGGGAATGTGGGGCACAGATCATGATCCTCATCGAGAGATGGACGTGACTCTGTTTGAGGATGAGCAAGTACAGCGTATGAGCCGCACGAACGATCGTTTGCTTCTGAGATACGGCAAAAGACTGGGGTATGCCGTCTTTGAAGCGAGAACGCCGATGGATAATGATCGTAAACAGAACGAATAGGTTTGTTTGTCGGTGGAGAGGCTGCTCCAATAACGGATGTGAAAAAAGTTGGCTGACTCAAAACGGGCATCTAAAAAGGCACCCCGCCCTTAAAGGGGAGGTGCCTTTTGCCGTGTTCTCAGGCTTGAAGTCCAATTCAGGGAGTTATAAAGAAATGTACACTCAAGACTGGGGATGAACCCGTTACAGCATATCGTTGTCAATGATGCGCCAGTGGTGCTTTAGCAGCGCTTCCAACTGCAGTTTATCCTTTGCTCGAAAAGCGCTAACGATTTGACGATGCTCTTCGTTTACTTGGTTAAGCACACCGGATAGTTTCGGCTTATTGTCGCTAACATAAGACTGGCGTATAAAGCTGTTTTTCAACGTGTTTAACATCTCGATGACAGTGGCGTTGCCGCAGCGCTGGATGTACAGGTTGTGAAATTGATATTGATTTTTGCTATAAGCAGCCAGATCAAGCTGGGTAATATCTTCATCCATCCGTGCAACAAGGGCCTCCATCTCCAGGATTTCAGACGGTTTGAGGTGATCTGCCGCGAGTGTGGCAGCGAGTGCTTCGAGCGCCCCGATCGCCTGGGAGAACTCTAGTTTTTTGCCAGCATCAAAAGGAGTGACGATAAATCCCCTGCGCGGGATGTATTGCAGAAGATTGTCAGAAGCGAGCTGGAATAAGGCTTCCCGAGTAGGCGTACGACTAATGTCCAACTTTTTACAAATCTCCGCTTCGTTAATCTTCTGATTAGGGAGTAATGTCCCGTCTTGAATTTTCTGCGCGATATAATCGTAAACGTGATCTTTCAAGGACCGGTATTTGGGTGCTTCCATACCGAATCCCCCCTTCTGTATATAGTGATGATTGGATATGTGAGGGTGTGAGCCCCCTAATGGTGCGCCGTTCGGGAGTTTCAAGTTTTTATCATCTTAACATCGAGGGGGGAGTTGGGCAAGCAAACTTAATGATCCGATCGGTGTTAGTTTTATGTAATGTAAATAACTTTTTATGGAACTTCATCTTAAAAATGTGGTAAATATATTGCCGCACAAGAGAATGTTTGTTAGTATTACTTACGTAAAAGCCCATTTATTGTCTTATGTATATTGTATACAAATAATGCGTCTTTATCATTCCAAAACAGAACAGGGGTCCCCTACAGAAGATCTACTATTATGCAGAACAGGCTGTGCTTGTTAGAGCTGGCGAAGGTGAAGCGTTGGGCGCCCTGGATGATTTGTCGGGCAAACGGGTGGGTGTACAGAAAAGCTCCATTCAGGAAGGGATTGCTCAGGACATTCAAGGAGCCAAACTTACTTCTCTAGCCAAAATCCCCGAATGGATTCTCGAGTTGCAGACTGGGCGGGTAGACGCGCTTATTCTGGAGAAACCGGTTGCGGAGCAGTATGTAAAGAACCAGGAGGGGCTGGTTGTTGCCAGCGTCAACATTGAACAGGCAGAGGATGAAGGGGGATCAGCAATTGCTGTGAAAAAAGGTAATCAGGAGCTCGTTGATCAGATCAACAGTACGCTAACGAAGCTCAAAGCGGGCGGGGACATCGAACGCTTCGTCGTTGAAGCGAATGAGATGTTGGGCGAATAAACCAAGCGAGTGAGGGATATACCGTGAATTTAGATTTCACCTTTCGATCGGACCATTGGCAAGATTATGCGCGTGGCGCGTGGGTAACATTGGATGTGTCCATGATCGGGATTGCCGAAATTATTTACACGGCTAGAGCCGTTCAGGGTGTTACCTTTCAGCCGCTTGCCCCGCTCCTTGTTGCAGCTGCGATTTATTTTATAATCACAGTTACTCTGGCCAACCTGCTTTCTTGGCTGGAACGCAGGCTCTCTACATCCCGCTAAAGGCAAATCATATGCGAGGGATAAGAAAGATTGGGTGATTGCGGAAAAAGTGAGCAGGAGTCGTAAATGGTCGTGGCGAAGCATACATTAATATTGTATTTTGTATACAATATAATCAATCATAGGAGGGGGATGGGGGTATATGTCAGATTCGAAAATGTTAATGGATTGGTCGGAACGTTATGCTGCACCCAATTATCATCCACTCCCGATCGTCATTGAACAGGCGGAAGGAGTATGGGTTGAGGACCCGGAAGGTCGCCGCTATATGGATATGTTGAGTGCATACTCGGCATTGAATCATGGGCACAGACATCCGGCAATCATTCAGGCGCTGAAGAATCAGGCGGATCGGGTCACATTAACATCACGGGCATTTCACAGCAGTGCTGCCTCCCTTTTCTATCAGAAGCTCGCACAGTTTACCGGAAAATCCAAAATTCTTGCCATGAATACGGGAGCTGAAGCAGTTGAAACAGCCGTGAAAGCAGTACGGAGGTGGGCTTATCGTTGCAAAGGTGTACCTGAGAATCAGGCTGAAATCATCGTATGCTCTGGTAATTTCCATGGAAGAACTCTGACGGTTACCTCATTTTCATCTTCAGCAGAGTACAAAAAAGACTTCGGGCCATTTACCCCCGGATTCAAAATCATTCCTTATGGCGACATTGAAGCGCTGAGGCTGGCGATCACACCGAACACGGCCGCTTTTCTTGTTGAACCCATTCAAGGGGAAGCCGGTATTGTCATCCCACCTGAAGGTTATCTTGCTGAAGCCTTTACGTTATGCAAACAAAACCGGGTATTGACGGTAGCGGATGAAGTTCAGACTGGATTCGGACGAACGGGACGCCGGTTTGCATCTGACTGGGAAGGGATTGAACCGGATATCTGGATTATGGGTAAGGCGCTGGGAGGGGGAGTGATGCCCATCTCGGCCATTGCTGCTAATACAGAAATACTGGATTTGTTTGAACCGGGCTCTCATGGCTCCACATTTGGGGGTAACCCACTGGCTTGTGCCGTGGCTGTCGCAGCATTGGAAGTTCTGGAAGATGAAAAGCTTGCGGAGCGCTCGGAGCGTCTGGGGAATTATTTTATGAAACGTCTTCAGGGAATTCGCAGTTCAGCTGTACGTGAGATCCGTGGTAGAGGCTTGTTTATCGGTGTTGATCTGCATGTGCCTGCACGTTCATATTGTGAGAAATTAATGTCTGTTGGCTTGCTCTGTAAGGAAACGCATGATACAACGATTCGCTTTGCGCCGCCGCTGACCATTACTGAGGCTGAGATCGACTGGGCATTGGAACGTATTGCTCAGGTGCTGGGTGACTAAATACCTTTCATTCCTTTGAATTCTTCATATAAGTAACGGAGGAGCTGACCTATATGGGAAACAATGATATGGAATCTACCGGATTGCTGAATTCTTCTAATGAGAGTCAATCGCTGTTGCGTCATCATGATGTTGCCATTATTAAGGTTCCTTTTGGGTTGGGCGGGGCACGAGGCGGGGCCGAGTTGGGCCCGGATGAACTAATTACAGCTGGACTGAAACGAGAAATTGTCAGCCTTGGGTTGAATGTAGCCAAAGAGATCCGTGTGGATTGTCCCTCGGAGTCTGTTGCTCCAATTGAACGCAATCGTGTGAAATATGTCACCGAGGTTACTCAGGTGAGCGAGAGAGTGTGCAATGAAGTGTCTGATGCCATAGCAGGAGGTGCTTTTCCGCTTGTTCTGGGTGGGGATCACAGTGTAGCCATAGGTTCTCTTGCCGGGTTGTCTGTGCATTATTCCAATTTGGGTGTAATCTGGTTTGATGCCCATGCAGATTTGAACACGGAAGAGCGAAGTCTGACTGGAAATATGCATGGGATGAGTGTGGCTGCCGCTCTGGGACTTTCTGCATTTAATTTGTCTCATATTCCGGATGCGGGACCGTTTGTTCATCCTTCCAATCTGGTCTATATTGGTTTGCGTGATCTGGATGTATATGAGAAAGAACAGATCCGGGCACTTGGCATCAAAAGCTTTACGATGCACGATATTGATCGGATGGGGATACAACAAGTTGTTGAGCAAGCGCTAGCAGTAGTGGGGGAAGGGACGGATGGTATTCATATTAGCTTTGATATGGATTGCCTTGACCCGCGTGAGGCTCCGGGTGTGGGAACGCCGGTACCCGGGGGGTTGAATTACCGTGAGGCTCATTTTGCACTAGAGCTCCTCGCTTCCACAAACCGAATCACGTCTATGGATCTGGTAGAGGTTAACCCGTTGTTCGATCAGAACAGGCACACGGCCCGCCTTGGCGTGGAGTTAATTGCTTCCTTACTGGGCAAACGAATCTTATAACGATCGAATAGCTATTTCGTGTGGGGACGAATTTACTGCTTACTATTAGAAGGTTAGGTCAAATCATATAATGTAAGGTTATATAAAAGCCGGGGTCAGACTCATCCATGCTGTCTTCACTGAATGAAGATAAGTATGGAGTTACTTCCCTGGCTATCGTTGTTGGTATGGTGCTTGACTCCTGAACAGGTGGAGGGTGCCGTTGGTTTTATAGAGTAATGTTTGGATAAGCACGGCTCTCTATTTTCTAAAGGAGAGTTTGGTATATATAAGAGAACCTACTATATAGAAGAAAGAGATTATAGAATATCTGATGGGGAATGCACTTTCGAAGTTTTTTGAAAATAAAGCTTGCATTCGAAATCTGTACATGATATATTCTAATTCCGGCCAAGAAAACACGAGAAATACGGTGCGGTAAGCGAATGAAATAAGCTTCGAAAGAAACTTAAAAAAAAAGAGCTTGCTAAGTTGGTTCGGATGTGG
>NZ_BCNM01000038.1 GCF_001514495.1 Paenibacillus pabuli NBRC 13638 | reverse complement strand
ATCATCTATGTTCATTATAATTTCAGCGATTTCGGCTTGATATAAAGCAATACAAATACTAATAACGCATTTTAAATATTAAAATTGATAACAGGTTGGCACTAAAAAAACAGGGGGCTTAATACAGTTACCTGCATCAAGCCCCCTGTTGATCAAGATTTATTTCACAGAATCATACCATTCATTCACTTCGTCTGTAATTTTGTCTCCGCCCATGGAGTTCCATTTCTCCACAAATTGATCAAACGTGTCCACTGTGGCTTCACCATAAATAATTTTTGTGAAGGCTTCCATTTGCATTTTTTGCAGCAACTCGTTTCGGGACGACATTGTGGAGGTCGTCGGCCCCATATAATATTGCTTTACGTTCGCCGAAGCTTGCTTCTTGCTTACCAGGTATGCATCGTAGACCGATCTTTGTATTGGGGTGGCACCATCTTTTGTCCCTGAATTGATCATTAAGGCACGGTCTTCGTCCGTAAGTTCTTCTCGGTTGGCGATCTTGTCATACAGTTCTTGATTTTGTTTTGGACTTATACCCGAAGATATAAAGACATAGACACTTGTATCAATCTTTCCGCCTGGAATTTCTTTCTCTTCCGTTACAATTTTTCCGTCTTTGACGATATAATCATACCCTTCCTGGTATCCTCGGAAGTAAAACGGGTCCCCCGATTTAGAACCGTCATACATCGAGTTTATATAATGGAAAAAGGCTTGCAGCGCTTCATCTGAAATATCTTTATTAATTAACGTTGCACCGACGATATTCAAATTGGTGCGCATATTCTGACCGTTAATCCCAACAGGAAGCGGATACGGTACATATAGTGCGTTGGGATTGCTAGCTTGCAGAAGGGAACCCGGATATCCCATGAAAAATGCGGGAGCAGCAACAATGCCAACCTTATCTGATGTGACCGCTTGCACAATCGTGTTGGTATCATGCAAGGCGATATCACTGGCAATATACCCTTTACTCTTCCACTCGTTCAGCTTTGCCAACCCTTGCTTGATACCAGGCTGAACGGACCCGTATTGGAGTTTACCGTCTTCTCCCGGATACCATCTTTCTGGTACGGATCCGAATAGCCCGAAGATCCAGGAGGCATCTCCAATGGCTGCTCCGCTCAACCTTTCCTTCATGGCAAAATCTAGGGCAAACGTGTCCTTGATTCCATTACCATTTGGGTCTTGGTTGACGAACGCATCCATAACTGTTTCCAGTTCTTCGATCGTAGTAGGGGCTCTCAAATTCAGCTTGTCCAGCCAATCTTGGCGAATCCATAACACCGATTGTGCTTGACCAAAATCTTCATCGGCTGAAGGAATTGCCATTTTCTTGCCGTCACGGATGAACGGTAGCCACGCATCTTCTTTTGCAGCAACCGCCTCTTTATAGACGGGTGATGCGTATTTCTCAAACACATCTTCTACGTCCATAAACTTGCCTGACTCAATTAAAAGATTAATAGAGTTGGGATCTCCCAAATTGACGATATCCGGCATTTCTTCTCCCGAGGAGAGCATGAGCTTCAACTTCGTGGTAAACGAGCCGTCCGTAGCACCGCCCGTCCACAAGGTTTTAATCTTTACCCCAAGCGAATTATCAACCCAGCGAGTAAACACATTGTCTGAAATCGATTCTCCGTCTCTAAACTTAACGGCCGGATTATCTAACCTAATCGTCGTAAACGTCGCGGTCGGTTCAATTTTCCCGTTCACAATATTCAGCACTTTGGTTTCTTTGTTGACCTTGTCATTCTCGCTGCTGCTCTGATTATTGGTATTGCTGCAACCGAGCACTCCCAATGTCAGCATTGCAGCGGCAAGTGCTACGGTCAGCACTCTGTTTTTCATGTTCATACAGAACCCCCTGATGATGTTATTGAATACGTCTTTAATTATAGAAAAATGCTTCCTGCTGTTAAATAACGTATTCCGAACATTCCATATCTCATTCTAAACAGATCTAATATAGTAATATAAACATAGATATCGCATTCTAAAGTTTTATTTAGTTTTCATACGATACGCATTGCCAGTCATAGCACGAATTCTTATAATGGGGTTACCTCTTTATAAAGGATTTGTTGTCATGTTAAAGCAATACCGGACCTTTCTCAGCGCGGTAATTATTATTTTATTATCAACAATAGTAGTCTTGATGATGTATTCGTATACCGTGGAGACCAGTTTAGATACAGTGAAAAAGGATATTCAAACGAACAACCTGAACCGACTTCGTATCTTGGTTAACTCTTTAGATTTCAATGTTGAACAGCTTAACATGTTGTCTGTTGCTCTAAATGCGGAATCTAAAATGGGATTACTGAAATCTGTGGACATGATGGATAATTACGAACAGGACCAGCTTATACTGGATCTCTCGGAAAAAATAAAGCTGCAGAGCTTTACACAAGGTTGGAATGTCCAAATTGACATTTATTCAACTCTGCTGAATAAATGGGTAGGTTCATCCCAAAACGAGACATCCCCTTCAGCTGACTTGGCAGAAGGGCAATGGGTATTGGAAGGGCAACAAAAGTTATTTTCCATGTACAGGAAATATGATCAGTATACGGTTCGGGTAACTTTTCCGAAAGCTAATCTGGAAAATATGCTGGACTCAGCCAAGATAGAAAATAATGATCCCTTCTTCTATTACTTTGATTCCGTCATCATTGCAAACCGTTCCTATCAGAATAGCCTGGTCCAGGAACTGGTTTCCAAAATATCTCCAATGATGATGGATAAAAGCGAAGGAACCGAGTTAATAACAATCGGCAATAAGGATTATATGGTCAGTTTTTTGAAAGCGCAGACATTAGGATGGTATATGGTGGATTATGTACCTCTGGACAAAGCACTTCAACCCATTGTAAGGACTCAATTCTTCTTTTACATCACCTGTGTTCTGTTATTTTTGTCTGGAGTAATAACCCTGATATTTTTCTATCGAAAAGTGCAAGTCCCGATTCTTACATTGTTGAAAGGTGTCCGTCATCTTCAAAAGGGCGACTTCTCGCACCGGATCAGCAGAACGTCCAATACTGAGTTTGCTATTCTGTATCACAATTTTAATAATATGGCACAGCAAATCGAGGATTTGATTGAAAATGTATACAAAGAAAAAATCATTTCAAGAGAAGCATTGGTTAAACAACTGCAGGCGCAGATTAACCCGCATTTTTTGTACAATTGCCTGTTCTTTATCAACAATATGAACCGAATGGGAAATGACGAAGCTGTGAATGCCATGACTCAGAATCTGGCTGAATATTTCCGATATACAACGCGGATCAACGATCCGCTAACCACACTTGAGAAAGAAATTGGTGTTGTCCGTAATTATCTTAACATCCAGAGTTTGCGTATCAACCGCCTGCATACGCAAATTAATATTCCGGAATCCATGATGTCCCTGCTTGTTCCTAAGCTGCTTATTCAACCGTTGGTCGAGAATAGCGTAATCCACGGAATTGAGAAAAAGCAAAGTGCCGGGCTCATACGCATATCAGGAACTGATGAAGGAGATCGGTTCTCTCTGGTAGTAGAAGACGACGGGAAAGGCATGGATCCGGAAGAGATTCGGAGCCTGCTGCATCGCATTGAACAACCATTGGATGATACGATGGGCTGTGCGTTATGGAACATACGGCAACGGATGCTTATTCAGCTTGGCTCCAAAGCGAGTTTAAATATCACTCAGAGTAAACACGGCGGAATTCGCATGGAGCTGGTCTGGGATAAAAGCAGTGAACTGGAAGAATAAAGTTCTCATTTCATCTAGAACTTTAAAGAAATTATTGTTTTGAACAAGCTTAGGACAGCTATATAATTGATACTTAACAAAATGAAACAAAGTTATCAACTTATTTTAACTATAAACGAAGTTCCCGGAAGCCGGTTAGACTTTTTTTGGCTTCACTAATCTTTTTCAAAGTACCTATTGAGAAATAACAGAGGAAAGGCAGGAGACGATCTGGTTGTTTGACGATCCAGATCGTCTCCTGCCTTTCTATCTTCCAATCTCATGCTGTAAAACATTGCTCACTGGGGAATCTCTTTAACACTGTCCAACAGCTTGATAGAGTTTCGGTCCTTAAGATTCCTCCCTGTTTAAAAGTTCCAGACCCGCATCGTAAACGGTCCCATTCACACCACTCCACATCCAGTCCCGAAGACTGACACCATGTATGTCAGAAAGAGGAAAATTGAAGTCTAGAATCCTCGTATGCTGAGTACCTGGAACTTCCGGCGCCATCCCCGCTGCGGGACTGTCGGTCAGGAAGAGGCCAATACCTGGGAGCTCTGCCTTCAGAACATCGATCATCCCCTTGAGATCCTTCTCAAATTGCAAACACTGCTCCCGAGTCAGCTCTAGTGTACCGTAATCAATAAAGTGTTGATACTGGGACAGCATTGCATCCCGAATGGAGCAAGTATAAAGATACTTTATATTATTGCCCTTCTCGGCGTAGAGGTTGCGCATCCAGTCAAGACAGATATCGAAGCTATGCAAGGATTTCCATATCCGTTCCTCCGCCTGCCAAATATTCCGAGCGACTGACTGCCATTGATCGTAGAGAAGTAACGAACTGTCCGGACAGCAAGTCACATCATGGCAATCTGGAAAATAACTCATGACATCCGAAGCCAATGCCGAAGCACCGAAGGCACCTGCACTCGCGCCAGTAATCAACAGCTTCGCCGGAGGGGATAGGTGCTTGACTGCCTGATCCATTAATCCCCGGTAGTTGCGGTAACCATGATGGTGAAGTACAGCGGGAGATCCGTCAGGTGATGCATAATGGTAATCTCCATTCCCTACATGAAAATCACCCGTAGAGTAGCTCACAAAGATTCGGCTCCAATTTCGAAATGGATTATCCGGTTCATCATTAAATATACCGATGCCCAAGATCAGATCGTTGATAAGCATGGTATCTTCAGAAGAGTAAAACGTTTCCCCTGTTACACCTAAGCGGTTAGGCCTAGCCGCAGTATATTCATTAATGGATACCCCTCCGCCAGAAAAGCAGACAATGAGGTTCGGTTCAGTACCTTTACGCAGGTAGCCCCAGTAAGGTGAGCCTCCTGCGCAAACTGCACCAGGAACCGGAATTCTATACCATTGTCCTTCCTCTGGTTCTCCCTCTAAATCCTCGACTTGACGTTCTTTGGCCAACTTAATCCATTCTTCTAGACTTTTTGTCATGATACCCACACTCCTGAGAATTGTTAAAGGAACACACATACCGGCAGACCTGTCATGCCTCTTGATACTTGAGGACGACCTTGATCAGATCAACCAGGTTCTTTTGCACCCGTGCCCGTGGCAAATCCCCGGACCTCAGCGCTGCTTCAATTGGCGTAACCAGTGTATCATCGGGATTCCCAGGTGCCAGCCAGCTTACCCCGGCGGCGAGTGGAGCTGACATTCCTTCATCACCATAGCCGTTCCAGTCTGTCATGACATAGCCCGTGAAGCCAAGCTCCTCCCGCAGGATGCCGCGGAGCAGCTCCTCATCATTTGAACAGTAAGCACCATTTGCCGCGTTGTATCCGGTCATCACCGTATCCGGCTTATTTACTTCAAAAGCGGTTTCAAATGCTGCCAGATATAACTCCCGTGCAGTGCGTTCGCTCATAATGCTGTGGTTGGTGTTGCGCATGGTCTCGGCGTTGTTAGCAAAAAAATGTTTCATGCAGCTGGAGACACCGGACTCTTCGAAGCCACGGCTTTCCTGGCCAGCCATACGACCAGCGAGGAACGGATCTTCACTGAAATACTCCGTATGCCGTCCGCAAAGTGGATTCCGCTGCAGATTGAGAGCCGGAGCCAGCAGACAGTGCAGATTCATGTCTTTGGCTTCACGGGCAATGGCTGTACCCTCGGCATAGGATAGCTCCTCGTTGAAGCTGGCGCATACCGTAGTGGAGACGGGGAAGCCAATGTTGACCTCAAACATGTTGAGACCATTGTTTCCGTCGGCAAAGAAATAGTCCGGAATCTCATATTTATCCAAGGCCTTTTCATTAAAAAAAGTTCCCGCATACCCGTTATCCTCGATGCCCCATCCAGTCTGTCCGCCTACACTCATCCGGGCTAACTCATAGTCGGTCATCTGGGCCACGAACTGTTCCACCAGCGCAGGATTCTTCGCCAGATCCGGAAAGCGGATTAGACGGTCTGTGGTATGCTCAAGGGGGACATCATCGTTGCCAATAGCGGTACGGCTGTTTTTGAAAGGAAGCTTTCCCTCGCACTCCTCCGCAGTATAAGCTTTGGTCATTTCACCTTGAGGATACGTCCCGGCAAGGTCCTTGGCGGACAGCTCCTTGACCAGGAATGGAGGTGTCACCCTATTCTTTACCTGAGCTACAACGATCTTGTCGGCAACGTTCACGGACCAGACCTTTTTCGCCCTATTGGGCGCACCTCCAAGAAGAAAGCTAATTTTTCCCGGTTCGATGATCCATGCTGCCTCAGCTTCGCTGTAGGATTTCAGACGCTTATCGCTGACCTCCAGGGATAAAATCTGAACCTCGCCGGGGAGCAATTCCTTAGTCTTGGCGAAGGCCACCAGACGCTTGTCCGGTTGCTCCAGTTCTCCGCCGTCAAAGTGAGCATAGAGCAAAACGACTTCCTTGCCCGCTCTGGTTCCGGTATTTCTGACTTCAACGTCCATCTGCGTACTACATACATCCGTTTTGACGACTGACTTCAGCTCGGTATCAAAGGTCGTATAACTAAGACCATGACCAAACAGGTAGGCTGCAGGTTTTTGGAAGGTATCGAAGTAGCGGTACCCGACATACAGCCCTTCTTCATATACTGTGGTTGCGTATTGAAATGGGGCTTTTCCGGATTTATTGGCGATTTGATCCTTGGTCAGAAAGTTAGGAGCACTTGGATAATCGTCATAGTCGTAGGCCCAGGTGTTGGGCAGCTTGCCGGAGGGATTGACGGTGCCTTCAAGAATTTCGGCCAGGGCGCGACCGCCAGCCATGCCTGAAAGCCCAGTCAGCAGAACTGCATTCACACCATATTCCTCAATCCATGTAGTTTCAATAGGATGGGCCACATTCAGAATGGCAACCGTTTTTTCAAAGGCAGTGGTGACTCTCTGAATTAGCCCTCGCTCCTCATCGGTCAGGTAATATCCACCCTTGTCCTTTGGAGCGTCATGGGCTTCACTGCTGCCGCGGGTGATAAATACAACAGCGGTGCCGCTGCGGTCCTTGGCGCGTGCAACCACATCCTCCGGCGGAAAGACATTCTTCTCTTCGGTATAAAATTCATACAGCTCCTGGTTAAGCTCCAGAGATGAGTACTTCTCAATGCCCTCCTTGACCCGGATGCCATAACGGGGATTAATTTTACCAGCACCCAGACAGCCCAGACGGAAGACCACGGCGGCAGCGCCTAAGACGTTCACACAGCTTCCGGATGACAGGGGAAGCGTATTATCATTCTTCAGCAATACTGCGCCTTCACGGGCTGCCTGCAGCACGATGGCGTCGTGCTCCGGGTATTTGACCCCGGGCTCAATCCGGGGCAGAGTCTTCAGCTTGAAGGTGAATTCCGGAATCTCCATACCATCGGTGTCATAGGCGCCGGCATAGCGGACCTCATATTCCTTGTTGTATTCCAACAGGTATTTCCGGACAATGATACCGACCAGCTGCCCGAACATCGCCGTAGGCTTTTCGATCAGTGGGGCTTCCGTGGCCTTGCTATCGATATAGACCATCCCGGGCTGCTGAGGATCGATGTGCTTGGAAGATTTGATACAGAAACAGCCAGAATAGACTAAGGAGATCATAGACTCCCGGCGATCCATTTCGTCAAGATTGTACACAGGCTTTTGGAGAAAAGACATAGCTGCCTGGTTGTCGTCATGCAATCCAGCAAGTAACTCAAATGTTCCGTCGTTTGGCATAAAGTTCCCTCATTTCTTAGTCATGGAGCATCCGACTTTCGCCGGTTTATAATTTAAAAGTGCATCATAAGTGCTCTCCTGTGCGCTTTTCAATTTAATTATAGGTCCACTTAATTAGTCGATGATATAAAGGAATATAAACATACATATCGCATTTCAAGTTCGGCAGCATGAATGAGTCACTCATTTGCCCTGGCCAATACTCTAGAAGCAATTGAACTAACAATAAAGCAACACCGTAAAAATGCAGCACCTGTTGTATGTTAACAGAGTGCTGCATAACGAAATATCAAACTAATATTTTTTATTTAATAGATTTAACCCATAAGTTTTCACATTACCATTTACAGCGTCATCCATCCATTCAGCAATACTTTTATCATCTGTAAATTTTTTAAATACTTGAGACCCAACTGATATGGTATGTTGAGTTAAATGTGTATCTTTGTTGATCGATCCTTCGAAAATAAATACTCCAACACCTGGTATTTTTTCTTGAAGATCATTAACCATTTCTTTTAAATCACTTTGAAAAATATCTCCTCTTTCCCTAGATGTTGTATAAGTTCCATCAGTTATATAGCCTTGATATTTAGAAAGCAATGAGTCTCTTACAGAACAATCAAATAAAATTTTGACTCTATCATTATAATTTTCTTTTAAAGCAACTAAGCTATCTAGTGTTATATTGTCCGTTGTTAATCTATTAGATATTTTTTGTGGAGCATGCCATATATTCTCCGCAGTCTCATGCCATTTGTCATATAAAAGAAGTGAACTATCTACAGCAACTGTAATATTTTCAGTGTTTGGAAAATGACCAATGATATCATCAGCAAGAATTGCTGTGCCAAATCCACCAGCAGAAGAACCTGTGATTACTAAAGCTTCCGGATCATTATCGATGTACTTCAATGCCTCATCGAGCATTTTGGTATAGTTAATATAGCCATAATGATATTTTACATCTTCTGTACCGTCTTCTTTTACATATTCATAGGCTCCAGCTCCAGCATGAAAGTCTCCTGTTGAATAGGGTACTGTAATTACAGTCCAATCTTTAAATGGATTTTTACTTTGAGCTCCACTAATTCCCCTTTTGGCTAAGTTATCACCGCCTACGTTAGCTACATTATAAAAGCCATCTTTAATACCTTTTATATTTGGTCTTTCTTCTGTGTAATCATCTATACTAACTCCGCCACCATAGAACTTAATTAAGACTTTATTTTCTTTTCCGATTTTAATATTGCCGTGCCACTGTTCACCCAAAGCGGACAATGCTCCTTTTGGATAAATGTTATACCATTTTCCAACCTTCGGATTATCCATTATTTCTGGAAATTCAGCTGTTATATAATGTTTGAGGGCAATGAATCCACTAACGCCTATTGCAATAATTACCAGCAAAAGTGTACCTGCTATTTTCAGTCCTCTATGTTTTCTCTTTTTTGAATTCCTAACTGTCATAATTGCCTCCTTGACTTTCTGGTGAAAGTAAAAATCTACTTCTCCAGTTTAAAATAAATATAAAAGTACCTGCATATGGTGGTTTAAACTTACCCCTTCCTCTTTTCCTTGCAAGTAGACTCTATATGCTGCAATGGCTCTAGCGTAGCAGTATAAAATAAACTGAAGATCAACTGATAAGTTTATTTCAGCAATAAAAGCATTGATCCTTTTAACTGCGGAAGAAAGGCAAAACTACTTTGACATTAGCATTGGGGAATTTGAGCGTTTTTTCTTGTTTTCCATCAACGTGCTTACAAACACATGTGGGAAAGAGATTACCGGGAATCTGAATTAGTATAGTGGTTTACAGTGGTATTGAAATGAGGGGATTCAGTTTAATATTTAGGAAGGCATTGGTATGAATAAATAAACGAACTAACACCCCTAGTGTCGATACAAACACGACGCTAGTCTGTTCTAAGCATTTAACTGTATGAAACAAAGAATTCAGAAAATTTCGAACAAAGCGAGTTTGGTCTATTAAGTCAGCATTTCAGATCATATATTTTGAGAAGAAGCCCAAGGAGCCACTTCTTGTCTATCGTTGAGCAAAACCCTGAGGCCAAATCAAAGCCAACCAACATGCTTGTTTATCCTTGATATGTGCTCACGGCCTAGTTATCTCGTCCTTAAACAACCGCTGTATAATAGTTTTCCTGGAGTTCCTTGCCATTTCTCGCTTAGTACACTGGAGATCGCCAACATACCATCCATGATGGAGAACATATAAAGATACCGGACCGTGAGACCCAAACGTTTCTTATTTACTGCTGATCACCTTATGTTAGAGAACTGCCTTAATGAAGCATCAATCCGCTCAATGGCGCTTTCCGGCTGGCCGATCATTGTCATTAGATCCCGAAGCTTGATCATCTTAAAAAATGGGGTCATACTCAACCCTTTTCCCGTTTTCTGCGCCACAATCGCGCTTATAACCGCAATGACCTCTGCAAGTAACTGCTGCACCGCCTCCGGCTGCTTACGCAAATGAGCCATGGTGCAGTCTGCAGACAACATTGTATCCCAGTCTCCGTTGACCCTACTGGAATAAGCAGGGGAACTGAAGCCCTCCGATTGCAGCGTGCCGAACACTTCTGCCAGCCACTCGATGCTGTCCTGTACCCAATGGGAAACACGGCTGCAGTTTTTATTGGGATTGAGATAGCTTTCGCCGGTGCTAAATCCATGCATACCATAAGCATAGATGTGAGACTCAAACATGATGCCGTTAGCAAGCAGCGCCTTCTCAAAGTCCACCGTGTCTTGAACAGACACGATATTGTCATCTCGGGTAGCAAACAAGAAAACCGGACAAGTATCTTTGTCGACATCATTAATCGGCGAAGGCATACCTGGTTGGCACATATCGGCCGTTTCCTGCGACAAAGCTGCATAGCCAAGGATCGCCGCATTAGGTCTGTGTTTTCCTTTAGTAGTTGCACAAGCGGCCAGATGTCCACCGGCCGAAAACCCGAGAACCGCAATTTTGTCCGTCTGCACATGCCATTCATCCGCCCTGTTCAGGATTAGATCCATGGCCTGCTCGTAATCATTCAGTGGATTAGGCCAATCTTTGTGCTCCCCTGTTGAATAACGGAGAATGAAGGCCTGAAACCCAGCCTTCAGATAAGGAGCAGCGACAACCTCTGCTTCCCGGTCGGAGCAGAAGCTGTATCCGCCGCCTGGCAGAATCAGAATGGCGGGGCGCTTCTCCAGCTTGCCGAATTCACCGCCCACGTTTTGTATCCAAGCCGAAAACTTCACATTTCTTGTTTCATTTAAAATTATTTCATGTGTCTTCATATGTTCTCAGACTCCCTTTTCTATAATAATAGATGGTCGTGTCTTGACCCCCGCCAGTCTAAGTACTATATGGATAATACGTGCGGCACTGCCCTGGACTTCATCCCGCGTCAATGTGACAGCTTTGTTGGTACCGGCAAGGGCCGTCAGCACATCCGTGTGATCCGCTTCGCCGCCGGGCATCATCACATCGTTGCCAGCCTTAATGCTCTTTGCTGCCGTAGCATAAGGATACTTTTTTATCCCATGCTGAACACCGTTAACGACCCAGTCTGACATGACTATGCCGTCAAAGCCCCATTCCTCGCGCAAAATACCGGTGATAATGTCCTTACGCTCTGAGGTGTGCACCCCGTTAAGCAGATTGTAGGAGGTCATCAAGGCGTAGGGCTGCGATTCTTCAATACAGATTTTGAACCCGCGCAGATAAATGTCCCGTAGGGCTCGCTCGCTGACGACACTGTTGGAGCGGAAACGGTTGGTTTCCTGATTGTTAGCTACGTAATGCTTGATAGTTACGCCACACCCGGGATGACTCTGCACACCACGCGTAATGGCTGCGGCCACTCTGCCGCTGATGAGCGGATCTTCGGAGAAGTATTCATAATTCCGGCCGCACAGCGGGCTACGATGAATATTAAATGCAGGGGCAAGCCACAGATGCACACCGAATCGCTCCATCTCATCACCTACGATATCGCCGCAAGCCCGGCAGAAATCCAGATTCCAGCTTTGAGCCAGAGCCGTGCCGATTGGCAGCGCGGTACAATACTGGTCAAAAATCCTGCCGCTGCGCTCCACTCCTCCCGATTTCTGAAATCCAAGAGCCGCCATCACCGTATCATCCATAAAGTCAACAAGCGTCGGTGGAATGGATTCTCCCACGGCGTAAACACCCAACTCATCAATACCGTACTGGCGGCTGAGCCGCAGACCGGCTGGTCCGTCTGACATGACCAAAGAAGGAATGCCCTTTTCTTTTAGCCGCGTAGTGGTCTCACCGGCCGCGCCGGCCACCGTGAAGGCTGCGTTGCCGATAACGCTGCCGCTTTCATTGCCGGAGCGGTAATTCCCTATACAGAGCCAGGCCAATTCACTGTCTGACAGACCTTCGACCATATTCCTTACAGCAGAGTCGATTTCCGGTACCGCAGGATTCACCCCTGCAACAAAGTCATCGGCACTAAGAATCAATACCGGAGCATTGGCTCTTTTATCGGATTCCCCGGCATAAGTCCATTGCTGAGCTTCCGGCTTCCAGTCCTCGAAATCCGGCGTGCCGCCTGCGTGGGATAGTTGCCGCGTAATTACCTCCTGGTTCATGCGAACGATGCCGCAAATCTGGGTGTCCCGGCTGCTACTGCCCACACGCAGCAGATAATCTCCTGCTTCCAGCACATCAACCGTACGCTCTGTGTCGTAAGAAGTGAGTTCTTCCATTGCAAAGCTCAGCATTATTTGTTGTCCCTGTCCTGCGTCTAACTCTTCGGTCTTGGCAAATGCTACGAGCGTCTGGAATGGTTGATCCAGCTTCCCGGAGGGAACCGAGACGTACAACTGAACAACTTCCTTGCCAGAAGTAGAGCCCACGTTTTTCACAGTTACGTTTACGTTGACACGGCTACCATCCAGTGAGGCAACAGACTCAACAATACTGAATTTCGTATAGCTAAGCCCGAAACCGAAGGGGAACAGCGGAGTTTGGGATACACTGTCAAAATAGCGGTAACCGACATAGACTCCTTCTCGATAGCGGGTGTCGTCCTCAAGGCCGAAGTCTCCGATTGGAGAATAATCTTCCCAGGCGGCCCAAGTGGTCGTCAGCTTGCCGGAAGGACAGTTTTTGCCAAGAAGCACGTCAGCTAATGCATCGCCGGTGACCACACCAAGTTGGGATAAAATTAGGATATTCGGTACTTCTATTACCGGGGTAAGGTCAACCACACCGCCAACATTCAGGACCAGCATGAATTGTTTGTAGGTATTGGCAATTGCCCTAATGTCGCGGATTTCGGTTTCTGTCAGCAACACGTCACCGCCTACGACATTACGGTCAGATCCTTCTCCCGAATTACGAGAAAGCACGTAGATCGCAGTATCGCCCGCTCCTTCAATCGGCAGTTCATATTCCGGTTCAGGCATCACGGCGCCCATTCCCAGCATGATCGCTGGAACGCCGGTGGCTTGAGCTTTGAACTTGATGCCAGCGACAAACTCCTGATGTGCCAGCTCCTGCACACGATCGTAACGATCCATCCAGTCCTTGGTGGTGATGTTAAACCCAGCTTTCTCCAAACCTTGCTCCACTGTGACATAGAACCGAGAGTTTACGTCACCTGAGCCGGTACCGCCTTTGATCGTCTGGCGCGAGCCACTGCCGTAGAGAGCGATTTCGCCGTTTTTGCTAAGTGGGAAATCGCCATTTGCCTTCAACAGAACCATACATTCTGATGCATGACGCCGCAAGGTCTCAATATGCTCCAATTCATAGGGATATAACTCCAATATCATCGTTCTCCTTTATTTGGTGATCTGTTTAACTTTGTCACTATATACAGCTAATTTAGGCTGAAGCACACCACTCAATGATCAGGAATCATTTATGGCGGCTACACTCTTTATTATAGGTGAGCGCATTTTGACGAATATATAGAGGAATTCAATCATATGTATCGCATTCTTAATGTGACTTAAGTGATTGGCTCAACCCAGTAGCCTATTACGAATATGAGGAGAATACAGCTGGAAATGCTCAAATGCAAAAAAACAGCTGACGCCGGAATTGTCCGGTTACCAGCTGTTTTTACGTTAAATACATCCAGTTTATCTATAGAAGACTACGCTAAATTTACTGCCTCTTCCCTGCTCGCTTTGTACGATAATATCGCCATTGCACAGTTCTATTATACGTTTTACAAGAGGAAGTCCAAGCCCGTATCCTTTTTTAGCATGAGAAGAATCGCCCTGAAAGAACTTATCAAAAAGATGAGCTTGCGTATGTTCATCCATGCCAATCCCGTGATCCTGGATACTAAAATGAATCTCTTCATTAAAGATGGCAAGGGTGATTTCAATCAAACCATCTGTATGGGAAAATTTAATGGCATTATCCAAAAGATTGATCCAAATCTGCTGGATCACTTCTTCATTTCCACTGTAAACGACTTTGTCTAATTGCAAATTAATGGTTATATCCTTAGCTGACCACTTAGGTTCCATTAATATGATGGTTCTTCTGATCTGTTCATCTAATCTAAACGGATTTTTATCCATTAGAATTTCAAGATTCTCATATTTCGCCAAAGTAAGCACATTGGTGGAGAGCGTAGCTAAACGCTCAGATTCCTTGATGATAATATCAAGATATTCTTGCCTTTCTTCCTCAGATAAAGGATTCTCTTTTAGAATTTTGGCAAAACCACGAACCGAAACAATAGGCGTTTTAAATTCATGGGAAAAGTTATTGATGAAATCACTTCTTAGCGTCTCAATACTCGCAAGTTCTTTCGTCATTTTATTAAAGCTTTCTGACAATTCTTCTAATTCTCCAATTCCTTTCAAATTCACCTTTACGCTAAAGTCGCCATCTGCAACCCTATGGATGGAGTCAATGACCTTGCGTATAGGATTCAATGCTTTTTTGCTGAGAAATGCAGTAAGTGAAGTTCCTATCAATACGCATAGGCCGAAAAGGAAAAGAATTGAAAACAGACGTTCACCTAATCCTTGGCTCGGAGAAGGAGCAAGCGAAATAATATCCAGATTTTGCAGGAGAATGCTAAAGCCGATTAACAGTAGCAATGTAGCCACCAACACACCGAAAACAAACATGACCAACGTGATCGTAAGACTTATTCGTTTGCGAAAAAATTCTTTCATTTGGTTTGGAGCACCGCCTTATAACCGAGTCCTCTAACCGCGATAATCTCAAACTCTCTCCATTCTCGAAAACGGTTACGCAAGCGATTGATATGGACTGTTAGTGTGTGGTCATCTGTTTCCGATTCCATACCCCAAATTTCATCCATAAGCTGCAAACGGGTGAATATCATGTTTGGATATGAAAGTAATTTAAATAACAGGTAAAATTCTTTTGCTGGAAGGATGTTAACTTCTTCTTCGCGTGTTACTGCCAGCGTATCATAGTCGAGTACAACGTTCCCGATGGTTAGCTTGTGTTCACTGGCAATCCGCGCTCTGCGAAGGAGGGCTTTAATCCGGAGAACCAGTTCCTCTTCATCTACCGGTTTTGTCATATAGTCATCGGTGCCAGCAAGAAATCCCTGCCTTTTATCTTTCGGTTCCTGTTTGGCTGTAACCATCAAGATCGGGAGGTGTTCCGATAATACCCGAAGTTGCCGTGTCAATTCGTAACCGTCCATCTTCGGCATCATTAAATCAAGTACCACTAAATCTATATGTTGCCTCTCAATGATCTCAAGCGCTTTTATCCCGTCTTCGGCCCAGTATGTTTTGAATCCTCTCGTTTGTAAGACCACACACATTAACTTTCTGGTACTTTCGTCATCCTCTACCACTAATATATTTAACATATAAATATCTCCTTCAATTACTAATAAGTTATCTCATTTTATCGTTAAAAGGTAAATTGAACATAAACAATATCGTTTAAATCAATTGATTTTCAGTTTATTTTGTAAAGGTACATTAGAGCCATTGTAGCGTTTACTGACAAGAAAACAGGAGGAAGCAAATGAAAAAATCAAATGATTTAAATTCTACCAGAAAAAAGCACAAGACACTGAGAATAATGGGTATCGTTCTATTATCGTAGCGTTAATATGTAGCAGCATGTTTTTTTATGTACGTTCACATCCAGAAATTATTATAGGCTTCATTCAAGATGCATTATACAACGAGCAACCGATTAATTCCTATGAACCTTTTAATCCACCTTGAAGAAGAATAAAAATCATTAGCATACTCAATGTGTATTACACAAGTATGCTGAGGAATATCCTAATATAGATAGCTCAATTAAAAAGACCGACGATCGTTCCCTTTCATGGTGGGGGTTATTTTGCAGTAGGCAAGACAATGAAAACCCAATGGCAGTAAAAGATGATGCCAATATGCTATTCGATAGTTGTGGAAAATGGATGCGATCTGATTAAACTCAGTTATATTTAGTGCCTGAGTATAAGTTTCCGGTGCCTTATCATTCAAATGAATCAAGCCATTGTTATTATGGGTAGAAATTAAATAACCGTTCCCAGATTAACTGGGAAACGGCTAAATGTTGTTCATTCATTTTATTTAACTTGGATAGCAAAACTCTATTTAAAGTTCATTATGTTCTCGTCTAATACGAAATTTCAAATATTAAAGATTAATACCTTTCATACTATCCACATCGTATCTTCCCCCTTGAACGGCTGATTCAGGGCTAACAGCTTCAATTCGTGCCAAGTCATCTGATGTCAACGTGATATCCGCAGCACCGGCATTCTCCTCTAAATAATGGACACGTCTTGTACCCGGAATAGGCAGTGCACCTTTAGCGATTGACCAAGCCAATGCCAGCTGTGAAGGAGTACACCCTTTTTCCTTAGCAATTGTTATAATCTCATCTACAATGTCAACATTCTTCTGAAAATTATCTGGTTGAAACCTCGGTAAATATCTACGAACATCGTCGGCAGCGAGATCCTCAAATTTACGTAAGTCTCCTGAAATAAATCCACGACTTAAAGGGCTGTAAGCAACAAACGTAATACCTAGTTCATTGACAACTGGCAGAATTTCGTTCTCTACTTCTCTGCTCCATAAAGAGTATTCCGTCTGTAGAGCAGAAATAGGATGGACTGAATGAGCACGTCTTATCGTTTGTGCTGATGCTTCGGATAACCCGAGAGAACGAACTTTCCCTTCCTTAACTAACTCTGCCATAGCTCCAACTGTTTCTTCGATTGGAACATTCGGATCCACGCGATGTTGATAGTAGAGATCAATATAATCGAGATCAAGTCTTTGCAGACTATCCTCTACCGCTTTTCTTACATAGTCGGGATGCCCATTCACTCCTTGAAAATTAGGGCCAATTGCGAACTTAGTAGCAACAACCGCTTGATCTCGACGACCTTTTAGTGCTCTTCCGAGCAATTCCTCATTGTGCCCATTTCCATATACATCCGCAGTGTCTAACAATGTAACACCCAGATCCAATGCTCTTTCAATCGTTTTGATTGATTGATCATCATTACTCTGACCATATACTCCGGACATACCCATAAGACCTAAACCTATGGAAGAAACTGTAATATCACTATTGCCTAATTTTCTTGTTTTCAATGCACTCTCTCCTTTGTGTGTGGAATCGAGATAAGCATATCACCATCAAACAAACTTTACAACTTTTATATTTAGTGTTAACTAAGTAATGTTTATAAAATGTTTATTTTCAGTTATACTATTCAAATAAGGGGGTGACTAATTTGAAGGATGAGCAAAAAAAAATGCAGAAGTTTCTTCAAACCCAGGAAAAATTACTTTTCAGATTATTACCATTTATACGAAAGAGTGGATTTCATTCTTTGAGTATGGATGAGATAGCAAAGATCATGAATATTAGTAGAGTTACTTTATATAAGTATTTCTCAACAAAAGAAGAGATTATTCAGATCGTTACCAATACCATTATTGATTACTTTAAAGAGGTGGTCATTGGGGAACCACCAGAAGAAGAAAGTTTATATGCTGTGCGCTTTCAGCAGCTATTTGAACAATCTGTTTCGTTAACGATGTTTGTTACTGAGGAGTATAAACATGATCTTTTTAGTGTTTATCCAGAAATTTACGAACAATTGTTAGTCGTCACACAAGAAAGGGAAAAACAATTGCTCACCTTTTATCAAGAAGGTATGAGAAATAGTGTATTCAATGAATTAAATGGACAAGTACTAATTCTGCAGGATCAATTATTAAATACGATGTTAGATACTAAATATCTGTTAATGAATGGTTTGACTATCGAACAAGTACTTTATGATTTTTACAAATTAAAAAAGGTACAGTTATTTAAACCCGAAAAGCTCGATTTGGTGGATGATAATCTCATCGTTCCTCATATCGAATATTTAACCCAAAAAATTTCAAAAACTTTATTTGACACTAGACAATAGTCCCATTTTGTGAAACATTAGGATAATAAGTCTACGCTGTCTTTCATAAAGCATCACGCTTCCAAATACTCCTTTCTTCTGAAGAGGGAGTATTTCTTCTTATTAGACTTTTTTTCTTTAACGGGATTTTTGGTGAGCTAAATATAAAGGGAACTCTAAAAACGAAAGGATATTCAATCATGTATAGTATCAGCGAGATCGAAAGAATTACTGGCCTTCGGCCTTCTACTCTTCGCTATTATGAACAGGAAGGTATATTGCCTCATGTAAAGAGAGGTACTTCAGGTAGGAGAGAATATTCGGATGAGGTACTCGAATGGCTTGAGTTGGTCATTGCTCTGAAAGACACTGGAATGTCGATCGATGATATCAAGGCTTACACAGAGTTGATTCGGCAAGGTGATGTATCGCTGGATGCCAGAAAGTATTTCTTGTTGGAGCACAAGGCCAAGGTCGAACGGTCTGTAGCACAGACGCAATTCCATTTGGAAAAGATCATTCGCAAGATCGCGATCTACGATGTATTAATGTTTAAAAAGATGAAATAGAAGCTTTGTAAAAAAAGTATTGACTTCAAGTTAACTTTAACATTTAAAGTATGGTTATCAACTTGAAGGAGTGATTTTATTGTCTCAACAAGATAAGGTTTGGTTTATTACTGGATGCTCAACAGGGTTTGGACGTCAGATCGCTGAACAAGCGATTCGTGCTGGATATAAAGTGGTCGTAACTGCTCGTAATGTGGAGCAGATCACAGATATTACTGAAGGTCATGAAGAAAGTACGCTCACGCTCCCGTTGGATGTGACCATTCCAGATCAGATTCGTACGGCTATAGATCAAACGATTGAAAAGTTTAATCGTATTGATGTCTTGGTGAACAACGCGGGCATCGGATATTTCAGTTCAGTAGAAGAAAGTGTGGAAGCGGAGACTCGCCGCATGTTCGAAATCAACTTTTGGGGACTCATGCATGTAACAAATGCCGTACTTCCTTACATGCGCAATCAAAAAAGCGGACATATTATCAACTTTTCTTCTATCGGCGGTCTGACTTCATTCCCTACCCTTGGCTATTATCACGCTACAAAATACGCAGTCGAAGGGATTTCGGAGAGTCTTGCGCAAGAACTTGCTCCTTTTAATATTCATGTGTCTTTGATTGAGCCAAGTGGCTTCCGTACAGATTGGGGCGGTCGCTCTTCTACGAAGACCGAGACAACCATACCTGAATACAAAGAATCCATGGTCGGTCAAATGTTGCAAGGGATTCAACTTGGGGCAGGTCATGAAGCCGGCGATCCTGTTAAATTAGCTGAGGCACTCATTAAAATTGTTGAAACTCCCGCGCCCCCTCTCCGTTTGCTCCTTGGGCAACAAGCTTATCAAGCTGCCAAACACAAATTTACTACCCTGCTTGAAAGCATGGAAGAATGGAAAGAAACAACACTTGATGCGGATTACCAAGATTAAAAGTTCTATAATTTAATGAGCGTTTCATACTGTGAAAACGGAAATCCGAAAACGTTTATTGTCCTTCGTTTGGGAGAAGAACGTGTTTCGATAAAATAAAAAATCCCCTTAAAATGGGGCTTCTATGAATGCGAACCTCATAATACAAGAAAACCATCGGTAAAAACTGATGGTTTTTTTAGCATTTTTTTTGATTTGTATTGTTTCTGAAAAACCAATAATGTTTATCATGCGAAAGCCCCCACAGTTGTCTATTCTGATGAGATCGTAAACTGAGAGATAAAAACAACTCTAGTTGATTTTGAGTTTATTTTATACAGCTATACTCAGGTCATGCAAAACATAAGGAACGTTTCTGGTCAAGTGTATCGTGATTCTAGTAGCTGAATATGCGTCAAAACTAACAAGATTTACAGGAGGAATTAACATGAAAAATCCAATTGATAGCGTGTCAAATGAAATGAACAGAAAGATGATTAAACCTAAGAAAAGAAAAAGGAAAAATTTATTTAAGATTATGGGTATAACTCTACTTACTATAGTTGTACTATTTGGATCCTTGTTTCTGTATGTTAGTTATAATCCAGGAATTATAGTTGGCGGCATACAGAAATTATGGTATGGAAATTCTCCAATTAATTCCTTTGAACCATTGCAGGAACCTATTGAAACAACTAAAGAAAATGGAGTGTATTATGTAAGTGATTTGAAATATGCTGATGTATATCCCAATAGTTTTCTTGATATATCTTATCCAAATGAGGATAAGACCATAGATCGACCAACCCTTATTTATTTCCACGGCGGAGGATATTTTGCAGGTTCAAAATCAATGGGAGATCCATTGGCAGCGAACAATGATTCTAATTATCTATATGATAAGCTTGTATTAGAAGGATATAATTTGGTGAATGTAGATTATGCACTAGTTCCAGATCACAATTTTCCTGTGCCAGTCATTCAAATGAATCAGGCAATCAATTATCTAGTCGACCATGCTGAAGAATTTGGACTCAATATGCATAATGTTGTCATCATGGGAGGTTCTGCTGGGGCAATTATGACAGCACAGTATGGTGCCATCCTATCTAATTCTGACTACGCGAAAACTTTTAACTTCGCAGAATCGCCTAAATTAACTACAGATGATGTTAAAGCGCTTGTTGTTGATGATGCACCGCTTGATATTCCTTCTTTTGATAATTTTTCAATTAAAGTACTCATAGGAAATTATTTGGATGATTCTGTGTTCTTTAATAATAAAGAGATAGCCAATCAGTATAATGCAATTAACTATATTAACAGCGATTATCCAGCGACATTTCTTACGGCAGGGACTGATGATGGTTTTCCTAAGGATATGCAGCACATGTCTGATAAACTGACAGAAGCTGGCGTTGATAATCTGTACTTTTATCCAGACATTAATAAATACGGAAAAACAAAACATGGTTATATGTCAAACTTGAAGAACGATCCTGAGGCTGCTAAAGATAGCTATGAAGCAATGGTGGAATTTATAAACAAATACACCAATAATAAAAAATGAACGAGTTTGGAATATGAGTAACGATCTGATTCAGTGTAACAATCTGACGTAGTTGAAAAGTATTTATATATAACTTAAAGTCCAGCAGAATCATTGCTGGACTTTGTTATTTTTAAAATAGCATTCAGTTAAAACCTCAATCTCCTTTGTAATCAAACCAATCAAAATCAACAAAAGAAGAATTTTTGATATCATAGTATAATTTATCAATGCTGTTTACTGAATTTATAGTAGTTTGTCTGCACGCATACATGCCGATGTATGTTCCCGTAAATCCACCAGCACGATCCGTACTGAGCAACCGACCATCCACATATTCGACTAATACTTCCCATTCATGCATATCGGCTAAACGATAATAAAAACTGTATTGCTGTTGTTGCGCCTCTACTTTTAACTGGATGCTACTGGTGTTCCAAGGTATTGAACCGAGCAGCCTTTCCTCACCATCTTCGCGCTCCACAAGTTGAATCACAAGCTCTCCTTGTTTTAAAGTCAATTCTAATCGAAAATGATGATCCGCATTATGAAAAAGAGTAAGACCGGCTACTTCTCCTTCATGTTGCGGTTTGAATTCCATTTGTGTTGCTGCGTAAAAGCACAAATGTTGTTGACGGCGTCCCACAAATGCCGGGTTTCCTGAATCCGTCAGATGGTCGCATTTCAATCTTAATCGCAAATGTCCCGGTCGCTGAGTTAAGCTCCAAAACTCGCCGCGTGGAGTTCGCAGGAAATTCCACTCTGGAGACAGACGGTCCTCGTCGAAATCCTCTCTAACAGGCGTACTTGGCCACTTCATTTCAGGCAAGTCAGGCGATATTGTTTCCAGTTCCAGTCTGCCAACACCCGGACTGACAACAGGCCACTCCTCTTCCCATCGAACAGGAGTCAGGAATGTTTCCCGACCCAGGTTCCGATAATATCCACCAGCTGTTCTGGAAGCAAGGCAAAACAACCACCAGTCTCCTTGCTGGGTCTCAATTAATTCGGCATGGCCTACATTCACGATCGGATAATCTCTACCGAGATGCCGATGTGTGAGAATTGGGTTGGCACGGTGACCTTCAAAGGGACCTGTGATGTTGCGGCTTCGTGCAATCGTTACCGCATGTGTATGGCCGGTTCCTCCTTCTGCAATTAACAGGTAATACCAGTCATCTTTTCTATAGATGTGAGGTCCTTCCTGAGCATGGGCAACTTTGAGCGCCCCCTGCCATATGCTCAATTTTTCATTAACAAGCTTGCCCTGTTTCAAATCAATTTCCTGGAGCCAGATATCCATATGTTTGGGATAGTCCTGTCCTGCCGGTGGGATTCGATTCCCGGTGTAATAGGTTCGCCCGTCTTCGTCAAAGAAAAGGGACGGATCAATACCTGGCGCATCATCCAGCCACACCGGATCAGACCAATCACCTGACGGATCAGTAGTGGTTACATAGAAGTTATGTTCCTTCTTTTCGTTATCAACGAATGTAGTAATCATATAGAAAGTGCCCTTATGATACCGAATTGTTGGAGCCCAAATGCCCCGAGAAGGCATAATCCCATCCAAATTAAGCTGTGAAGCACGGTCAAGAACATGACCTAGCTGCTGCCAATGAACCAGATCTTTACTGTGGAATAACGGTACGCCGGGAAAATATTCGAAACTGGACGTAACGAGATAATAGTCTTCTCCTACACGAATGGCCGACGGATCTGGATGGAATCCCGGCAACACGGGGTTGCGAAATGTTTTCACGTGAAGTTCTCCTTCATTCAAATGTTATGGATTATTAATCAGCGCTCTCTTGCACGAGTGAAAGTTCTGCGGCCGGATTCCAATTATCCGCTCCGGCAAAGAGCTGGGCAGGCAAATATTTCTCTGCCTCTTCCGTCGTCAACTGAGTCGTCCAGTTAAAACGTGCTTTGGGATTCGCTCCAGGCCCGTAACTGGCAAATTCGGCAAAACGTGCTGTACGTTCATTATCCGGGTTACTCCAGTTATTCCATCCAGATGCACTAATGTGATTATCCATATAGCTGTTGATATAGACTACATTGGCATAAGGTCTCCACGGTCTGCCAAGAGGTATAGTTCCAGCAAGACTAGAATCGCCAGTAATGCGGCTATTCAGGAATACATAACCAGACTTCTCCTCCGCGGTGGATGCTGCAGTAACGTAACCATTGCTTAAACTGTGAATGACGCTGTTCTCAAACAATGCCGTTGCATTGCCAAAGATAAAGTCGACATCACCTTCAATATAACTGTCCACATAATATTGCCTTCCATCATTCACATAAAGCGTGTCCTGCCACCCCTTCAGGCTAACGTCACGGAATACCAGACGATCACCACGAGCGAGCAGAGCAACCGCTTGACCTGCATTGTCGCCCGCATCATTTTGTATCGTCAGATGCTCAGCCGTAAAATCGTTTGTCTGCACCCGGAAGCTATAGCTACCTGAGGTACCGAGTGCATTGCCGGATGAATCCAATGTGCTGGCAGAATCACCATAGATCAGCACAGTGCCCTCCCGGCTCTCTCCAATAATTCGCAGATGCTTTTTGCTGGACGGTACGTCCAGCTTCTCACGGTAAATTCCATCCTTAATTCGTATGATGGTAGGGAGCGTGCTATTGTCCGGAACAGCATGTATAGCTTCCTGAACCTGTTCATATTGTGCACTTCCATCAGATGAGACGGTTAGAATTGGTGCAGGAATTTCAGATATTGGAGCGGACGACATACTCTCGCCAACTTCATTCAATGCCGTAATGACATAATAATAGGCTGTGCCATTGATTAACTGTGTATCAGAGAACGAAGTATCATTTACATTGGAGGCTACAGTAACGAATAGCCCTTCGGGTGATTCACCTCGTTTCACTGCATATTCCTCAGCCCCCTCGGCTTCTTGCCAAGTAAGAGTGATTGTACTTTCACCTGGCTCAGCACGAATCTCTGATGGAGCTTGAGGTCTACCATCATCCACTGCTGGCCGTGTACCAACGGCTGCGGAGTCAAGGCTTCGTGTACCTTGAGCCAGTGCGGTCACTTTGTAATAATAGGGCTTACCGTTTAAGAGTCCTGTATCCACATAGGAAGTTCCTGATTCCTGATCAGCAATGACATCATAAGTTCCAGTCACGGACATTGCACGCTTGATCACATAAGTCGAAGCGCCTTCTATCGCTTCCCACGTAATAGAAACGGATTCGGGAAGAGACTCTACTGTAACTTTGGGAGTAGATAGAGCCATGGTCGGTGTTACAGCAACAGGGGCAGAATCTCCTCCCTCTCCTCCAATACCAGTGGCAGATACGACGTAATAGTAGGTCGTTCCATTATCCAGTCCCCCATCCCGAAACGTAGGAACAGACGTACGAGACGCCACAGTTGTATACGGGCCTTCAGCCTGCAAACTACGTTTTACAGTGTAGTAGTTAGTTGCTTCGACTTCATCCCACGTTAAATCTGCTTGTGCGTTTCTCGCAACAGCCTTCAGATTCTCAGGCATTTCTGGTAGTACAGCATCCTCCGAGGGTGTCACTGAAGACGTGTTGGAATTGCCGCTCTCGCCCAATGGACCAACGGCCGTGACGACATATGTGTAAGTCGTTGCATTGGTGACCTCTTCGTCAATGTAAGTTGTCTCAGTTAACTCAGAAGAAATCAACTCATAGTCGTTCGCGGACTGAATACTACGCTTTACATTGTACGTAGAAGCCCCGTCCGCTTCCTCCCAATGTAATCTCACCATACCATTGCCTGGTTCGGTACGAAGCCCTTTAGGAGAACTAACCGGTTCAACATAAAGTTTGACATTGTCATAGAACAACGTGCCTTTACCCGTGCCTGGTGTTCTGGCAAACATTCGTGCAACACCATCGGCAGTCACATCGGCCTGGAACGGTATATCATCTGCGACGCGCACATCATCAACGTATATATCCGCTTTTTGCGAGGCTACATTGCCAACAATCTTGAAGTTGTACCATTGATTATTGACCGGTGCATCCATTAATTTGTGATCTTTGCCGTCTTTTTTGTATATTAGCGTATACTGATCCTCCGCTGCCGGAGCAGAAGGTTTGCGTAGCTCGATGGAGAGTGCAGCACGACTGCCGGTGCCATTTTGCAATTGCAGAACGGTTGATGTGCCAGGCCAGCCTTGAGACATGATATCAGCCTCAAACACAAAACTTCCCTGTTGTGGTGGAAATGATCTTACGAATTGGGCGATCCCAGCCCCATTGTCATATAGCATGAGCGCTTTAGTAGAAGCGTTTTCTGTTGTTCCTGTGGGAATCTGGGTAACAACAACTTTAAGATCGTTCGTCTGTGGATCAGGTAGTACAGTATAACTTGCTGGTGTCGTATTGATCTCGATATCCTCAAAGTCATCATTCACGTAATAGATGGTCTCGGGCTCTCCTTCCGCTGCAGCACTAGCCTCATTGGAATAGAAGCTTGTGCCATGATCATTCGTAGCCTTCACTGCGTAATAATAGGTTTTACCTACAGTAAGATTGGGATCTGTGTAGCTCGTGGTCGTAATCCCCTCTTGCTGCAACGTGTATGGCCTACCAGGTATATCTGCTCTATACATTGAATAAGAGTCAGCGCTTTGCACTTCATCCCAATGTAAGTGAATGGACTTGAGGTCCGGCTCAGCTTCAAGTTCAGTAGGTGCTGTCGGGAAATCAGCAGACAACTCCTGAACGGATGCATTGGAGAAAACAGATGCATTGAGCTTATCAACTTCATCATCCGGTTTGGAAGCATCGGCTGCCAATCCGATGTAGACCGTTTCGTCTGCTGGGAATGATTGTGAATCGATAACAAACCAATCGTTACCGTCTTTGGATACAAGTGAAGTCACTTGATCCCCAAGTCGTACAAGCTTAACCCAATACGGGAGTGTGACCATGCTGCCTTTTTCCTGATGCACAACTTCGGTGCCCGCTCCATCACGAACAAGGCTAACCGCTTGTTGTCCACCCTTTACATAAGTGACCATGGCCGCAATAAACGGGGATGACGCATCCAGACTTTTACGAATCATAACACCTGCTTCGGCTCCATCGTCGGTAGCTGTCACCTGATCAACTCTAGCTACAATCTCACCATTTCCTTCTAAGATTTGGTAAGCATAGTGGAAATGATCCGTCTCTCCATGGATATCTCCAGCTGATTTTACCGTAACGTCAGTATCACTAGCTCCCAATTGGGTATGACCCGTAATGCCCGGTTCTCCAATATCGGTTGATGACCAAGGGGCAATACTGTTCTGCTTGTGAACATGTACCGTGACATTGTTGGACTGCGTTGAAGTACCTGAGTCATCAATCGCTCGGACGGTGAGATAATGAGTGCCATCCTGCACATCTTCCCATGTAAACGTGTAAGGCGCTGTATCATCTTCCCCCAGTTTCACATCATTTTGATAAAATTCCACTTTGGCAATGCTGCCGTCTATATCTGACGCAGAAGCCGTGATCTCAACGGAAGACCCTTCAGTCTGAACGGTATGGTTGGCAGGTGATTGAATTGTAACCGTAGGATTCATAGATCCGTTGCCAGCAATGCCGTTCAGGTATGTCTCCAGATAGGTATAACCTGATTCATGTATCTCGTTACGGTCAGCAGGATCATTCGGATCGAGTCCCATACTGATCTCCCATTCGTCGGGCATACCGTCATGATCAGAGTCAACCAGAGCTGAAGCTGTCTCCTCGAACTCAAGGTAACCGCCAACTTCCTTTTGTGAATTAATATGTTGTCCGGTGCGGTTTCTCACATCATTTACAATTCGAGCATCGATGGCGTCCCGTCTAGGCAGACTTGCACCTGCTTTTGCAAGAACTTGCTCATAGGCTGTTTCTGCATCGTCCATGGATGTGGGATTAGCCATCTGCACAGGAGCGAGTAGTTTGGAATCTGGATTCGCAAGTTCTCCCACACCTAACCAGTTGTCCGCTGTGACATCGGGATAACTGTCCACGACATTGCCACTCACATGTAATCGTGTATCAGGTGCAACATCAAGGAAAATCTGATCCCGGGCATTTCGATACGTATTCGGTCCGTATTTATAGTAGTTATTCATGAGGTTATAGTTGCCCTCCTCACCGCCATAAGCAGAGAAGAACCCCCAATTGTAGACAATATTGTTGTAAGACTCGGTATTAAAACCAGGAGCCCCTGCAAATCTCGGGTTACGGCTCACGTTATGAGCAATGATGTTGTGATGGAAGGAGGTGTTGTTCCCTCCCCAGATACCTGCATATCCATGCCGCCCCTTCTGATGCGTAGTCATCAGCATGCTCTCAGCGATAACAGACCACTGCACAGTTGTATTCTCGTTGGCGTACATACTCAGTACTTCGTCAACTGACCAGGTAAACGACGAGTGGTCGATCATAATGTTTTTGTGGTATCGTCCACCAAATACGTCATCCTCACTAGGGTGCTTATCCCCAAGCCGGAAGCGCATATGCCTGACGATAATGTTGTCCGCTTGGAATGTGGTCCAATAATCGGATACAGTGATTCCTTCTCCTGGAGCTGTCTGTCCAGCAATCGTGATATTAGAACCGGTAATCGCCAGAGGGGATTCTAGATGAATCGTTCCTCCCACTCTGAATACTACGGTGGTATCACTCTGACTAACAGCATCTCGAAGTGATCCAGGGCCGGAATCGGCGAGGGTGGTCACTTCATACACTGACCCTCCCCTACCACCTGTCACGTACTTACCGCCGCCTTCAGCACCGGGAAATGCGGGCAATAATGGAGTAGCTTCATCTTCTGCAGCAACCATACCTGGTAGCAAACTGAATAACATCGCAACGACCAATACGAATGATACCATTCTTTTCAACGAATCTTCCTCCTCCGGTTTACATGTAATTGTACAGAATGTTACCTCACTGAGAGCCAGATGCTCATGCGATAAACCTTTCTCTAATCTGGCATCACCTCCTCAACATAATGTAAGCGTTATCAGTAAAAGGATACGAAAACCCGTTGTAATCTGAAACCTATCCGTACACTTCTGCGATCACGTTCTAGGTTTCCTATCCAACGGGTCTCGTCATAGATCGTTAAACTTTGGCATGTAGCAAGTACTCGTATTCGGTACATGCGAGCAAGAAAGCTCCCATTCCTTTTTGATCATTCGTTATAATCGGTTCACTTATATAATACGCGTAACTTCCGTCACGCCTTGCATCTCCACCGAGCCCTGCAACCTGGCAGTTTTTGTAGAGATTCACCCAACCCTGATTGGTCTCCATTACGAATTCAGAGATTAATCCTGCATAAGCATGGTTCAATATCAGTTCCCATTCCCGCGGTAACCATCCTAGCCGAATCCCTTTGGCCATGGCATAGACAATCATGCTGGATGCTGAAGCTTCCAGATAATTTCCTTTGCGATCTCCCTCATTCACCACTTGATACCATACCCCGCTAGCTGTATCCTGATAGGTGCGCAGCGCAGTCATCGTATCTGTGAAAATATCAACCAACTTGCTATAATCGGGATGATGGCTTGGTAATAACTCCAGAACATCCACTAAAGCCATAACAAACCAGCCGATAGATCTGCCCCAGAAGTTTGGTGATTGTCCTGTTACTGAATGGCTCCAAGGCTGAACGCGTTGTTCATCCCAAGCGTGATAGAGCAGTCCTGTAGCATCGTCTCGGGTATGTTGGGCACACAATATAAATTGCTTAGTCACATCGTTCAACAAGCCCTCTTCTGGCTCCCAACGAAGCAAGTATTCCAGATAGAACGGCGCGCCCATATAGAGACCGTCCAACCAGATCTGATAAGGATATACTTGCTTGTGCCAGAAAGCTCCCTCTGATGTGCGTGGGTGAGTAACAAGTTGTTCACGTAGCAATCCAGCCGCAAGCTTATATTTTATTTGCCCTGTCCTGTCATACAGGCCGAACATCAACTTGCCGTTATTCAAATGATCAATATTATGTTCTTCCATCCGGTATCCCCGAATCGATCCATCACCTTGAATAAAATAATCCATATTATGCTGGATATATTGTGCATATTGCTCATCACCTGTCGCTTGCCATAATCGTTCAAACCCTTTTAGCACTACGCCATAATCATAAGACCACTTGCCGTGATGCCCGTTCTCTTCATACAACTCAGGGGTTCGCTCCATGATGGATGCGGCTGTTTTGGCTGCCCATAGATCCATAGCAGATTTTGTTTCAAGCATCTGTAGAGTTCCTCCTCGGTACATATTTGCTATTTATTTATTGTTTAATACGGCTTGGTGCGCTGCCTCATATTCGGTAATGATTTTGTCTCCACCTGATTTTCTCCAAGTATCAATAGCATTCTGGAAGCCGACACGATCCATCTTGCCCAGCATATACTTGTATGTTGCATCCGTGATGATCTTCTGCAACTCAGAGCCTTGTTCTGAGAACGTTGGTGATTCCAGTGAATACACTGGGTTCAGCACGGCAAAGGTTGTGTTTTCCTCAATTAACCGTGTGGATTCAATACGGAGTGGGTCAGCATCCACAATGGCATATCCGTTCTCGTTAGGGCGGGAAGATGAAAATGGCTGTACCTCTTGCTCCCATAACTTGGTATTAATTATGGTGGCACCATTGTTCTCGTCGAGGCTATAGTGCACATCTTTGATTCCATATGTCATCAAGGTAAATACCTCTTCACTCATTAGATCATCCATAAACTTCAGATTACGTTTCAATTCAGCTTCGTCCTTAACCTCCGATTTAGGAAAAGCAAGCAACCCACCTACGCCATTGGATGTGGACCAGATCGCTCGATCACTTTCATTGCCTGTGGATGTAATGTCATTGACCATGACAAGCTCCATATCATCTTGAACACCTTGGGCAAGATTGAACAGCCCCTTACTATCAAATAGAGCACCCACATAGATCCCTGCCTTGCCCTGTGCGAAGCCTTCCTGCTGATCCTTCTTGGCTGTTACTGCAAAATCCTGATTAATGTATCCATTGGTGTACAGCTCTTTCATATAATCCATCGCCTGAATGTAACCTTCGGACTCAAACTCAGGTGTCACTTTGCCATCCTCACTAATCGCCCAACCACTGGGTGTACCAAAGTATGATCCCAGGGTCTTAAACGCACCAAATACCAAGTCGCTTCGATCAATGAATCCTGTCGTATCGTTAGTTCCATTGCCATCAGGGTCTTGTTCCGTGAAGGCTTTGGCAACTTCCATTAATTCGGCAGTTGTTTTGGGTACAGGTAATCCAACATGATCGAGCCAGTCTTTGCGAAGAATGACACCGTTACGTGCAACCTGTTTTTGCATGGGTATACCGTACAACTTCCCCTCAATGGATGCGGAATTACGCATATCCTGAGATATGCCTTTCAGGTTCGGGAATTCATCAAGATACGGACCAACCTCCCAGAAGACGCCTGCTTTGAGCGCATTGCGAACCGAAGAATTCTCCAGAATCGTCAAGGATACGATGTCAGCGAGAGAACCGGAAGCAAGTGAAGTATTAAGCCGTTCTTCTTTAGAAGCATCCGGAATCCAGGAAAACTGTATATCCACATCCGTAATCTCTTCGATTTTATTAAGTACGGTATCCGTAGGTGGTGAAGCGGTATGCATAATATTCAACCAACTAATCGTTGTTTTGCCATCAGCATTGGTTCCTGAATCCCCACTTCCTCCCGCACAGGCAGATAACATTAAGGCTCCACTTAACGTAAGCGCTAACAATTTGGCAGTTCTATATCTCATCGTTCAATCCCCTTTTCAGCAATATTAGATTCTACCAGTACATCCTTGTTGTCATTCGGGATTGCTACTAGTATACGCCGTCTTCTCCTAATTTTTTGGCGAGACGATTAGCGAACATAACCAGCACCAAACCTACCAGACCTTTGAACAACCCAACCGTTGTACTAAAGCTCAATTGTCCATTCTTCAAACCTGCCGTGAAGATATACGTATCAAATATCTCACCGACCTCCCGGTTAAGCGAATTCAGTAACAAGTACATATGTTCAAAGCCTAGTTCCAGCGTGTTTCCGATTTTGAGAATCAACAATGTAATAATGACCGGGCGAATTGCGGGTAAAGTTACGTGCCACATTTTGCGCAATCTAGACGCACCGTCCATCTCGGCAGCTTCATACAGCTGGGTATCTACAACGGTAATTGCTGCGAGGTAGATGATCGTTGACCAACCGGCTTCCTTCCATATAATCTGCAAAATATACATCGGACGAAGCCATTCAGGTGAGGTTAAGAAGCTGATCTTGCTACCACCCAATGCAGCTATAATTTCATTGACGACGCCCCCATCCACACTAAGAAACACGTACGTAATGGAGACGATAATCACCCATGACATGAAATGTGGGATATATACGATCGTTTGAATGGAGTTTCGGAATAATCTGTGTCGTACTTCATTCATCATGAGTGCAAGGATGATCGGAATCGGGAAGAAAATCACTAATTCAAGCGCGAACAAGATCAATGTATTACTAAGTAGCATGGCGAAGGTTGGTTCCGTGAACAGACGGACAAAATGTTTGAAGCCCACCCATGGACTATCTTTAATTCCTAGATACGGCTGATAATCCTGAAATGAAATAATAAGTCCGCCCATCGGAAAATACTTGAAGATCACAAAGTAGATAAAACCGGGAAGAATCATTAAATAAAGAAGCTTGTTGGATGCAGCGTTTCTCAAAAAGTGACCTAATCCTGTATTCCGATATGCTTTGTGTTGCAACGAAACGACTGATGGCTCAGATTCTCTCACTGCTTGCTGACCTCCTTGTTTGGGATGGTGTAGTTGAATGCTTCCTAAGCATATGAGATGTAAGCGATTCCGTACATAATCATTAGCTATTGTAGTTGAAGGATTCCACGTCCAGCGCGGCTTAAGGCCAGATGAA
Source organism: Paenibacillus pabuli NBRC 13638 (assembly GCF_001514495.1). Lineage (GTDB taxonomy): Bacteria > Bacillota > Bacilli > Paenibacillales > Paenibacillaceae > Paenibacillus > Paenibacillus pabuli. Next base: position 9,423 of record NZ_BCNM01000038.1, on the reverse strand, counting down.
CAGATGTAGATCGTAGATCATGATTATTATTGGTACTATGGATTATCATGGTATTTCAATGCTTTTGCATCACTTTAACGTTCCATTTTAAGTCAGTAGGTCAGGATTATGTACGTAATATTCTTCGCTTGTTATGGTAAGGGAGAATCACTACTTAACAAGGAGGAACATATCAGATGTCCAAACACAATGTTAAAAAGGAACAACTTGGTGGCGTCATATTCAATGTAATAAATTATACGTTCTTGCTTCTTTTCTCCCTGGCCTGCCTATTACCCTTCGTAAACGTCGTTGCCAGTTCCTTCGCTTCCACGCAGGAGATTGTACAGAAGAAGTTTATTCTGTTTCCGACATCCTTCTCGCTTGATGCCTATCGTTACATCTTCTCTACACCTACCATCTTCAAAGGACTCGGCGTATCCATCTTCATCACGCTGGCAGGAACCATTGTCAGTATGACGCTGACGGCACTTATGGCTTACGGGTTATCCAGAAGATATCTCTTAGGACGGAACTTTATCAATTTCTTGGTCGTCTTCTCGATGTTGTTCAGCGGGGGTATGATTCCTACCTTCCTAGTTGTGAAAGCGGTTGGATTAATCGACTCGTACTGGTCCATGATTATCCCTACTGCGATCAATGCATTCAATCTGATCATCATGCGCAATTTCTTCCAGGCGCTACCGGATAGTCTAGAGGAATCTGCCAAAATTGATGGTGCCAACGACTTTCGGATTCTGCTACAAATTATGATCCCACTGGCTCTTCCTTCCATTGCTACCTTATCCCTGTTCTATGGCGTATCCTATTGGAACACGTATATGAATGCGATCCTATATCTCAACGAGTCCACGATGTGGCCACTACAAGTATTGCTCCGCCAGATTGTCATTGTCTCCAGTGGCATGGATGGCAACAGCTCGGTTGTAGACATTGTCCCTCCATCACAGACCATTAAGATGAGTGTCATCGTTGTGGCTACTGTACCGATGCTGCTCGCGTATCCTTTCGTGCAGAAGCACTTTACCAAAGGCGCTTTACTTGGTTCAGTGAAAGGTTGAGATGAGGCACATATGGAAAATAACAATCCCCTCGGGATCAACCTGAGGGGATTTACGCTTACATGGAGTGGAGTTGAATTTCGAAGGTGCTTACGGATTATCGGATACTGCTAACATATACTGGGATGCTCAGCTATCCATTCGCAACCTTCGATATGCACCAGGGGTGAGGTTCTCTTTTTTTCGAAAAGTACGTATAAAGTTCTGGGAATTCTGGTATCCCAGCCGTTCGGCTATATCTTTAATGGGCATGTTCGTGTCCACCAACCATTTCCTTGCTACATCTAGTCTGATATTCATTAAGTACTCGCTAAAGGTCATATTGTACTCTTTACGGAAAATGCTACTTAGATAGTTCGGCGTATAATGCAATCGTTCACTTATGGATTCCAGTGACAAGTCCTGATCGTATTCTGTGCGTACAATAGAGGCCATACGATCTGCAAGTGTGCGAAACTGTTGGCTCGCTCTCTCCTGCATACTATCTACCATAGGATAGATGACTTCGTGAACAAGAATGTGTTCAACTTCTTCCGGATTCAGCGTATGCAGCAGTCGATGATACAATGTGCCGTTACTCTGTGTAAGCAACACGTCCGTACCAATGAGCTGCTCCAACTGAATCAAATTGTTCACGAATCGAATCAATGTGATCTCCAGATTCATTGGATTAAGGTTGTGCTTCATCATATCTGCTAACAGCGGGTATAACGTACGTGTCACCTCTTCTTTGTCACCAAGACGTATGGCATCGAACAGCCGACTCTCCAATTCTGTAGGGTAGTGAAGTAAGGTAGGTCCGCTGCTACCGCGTATGATATCCTCATAGAAAATAACGGACTCTTTGCCTAGCTTAAGACGCTGGTACAATGCTTCAAGACTCATATCACAGGCTTCCCGGGTATTCGTCAGGTCTTCATATTGACCACTGAAGCCCACACTGACTGAAGCGGACCAATATTCGCGAGACAATTGAATAACCCTTTTGGCATATTGCAACATCACTTCTCGATTGTTTGAAGAACTGCCAGCAAAGGATAATATCGTTGCTTGTGTCCGTTCATTTAAAACGACGGGTAACATCCGTTGGGACGGAGGAATGATCTCTTGCACTAACTGATTAACGGCCAACAGCAGTGTATCTTTATCAGCCAGCGAGCCTTTCCCGGGACGGTCAATCTGAATCAACATCGTTGCATACATCTCGTTGTGCATCTTCGTATATGCGAATCGTTCAAGATAGCTATGGATCTCTTCCCTGGTTAACCTATTCTGTAGTACATTTAGAACAAATTGTGTTTCAAGTTTGGGCTTTTCAAGATGGATAAGCTGTTCGAGATGTTGTTTTTCTGAAACAATAGAATGGATCGACTGAATGATCCAACCGACCTCGTCCCTGACCGTTCTCTCAGCACGTCCGCCAAGACTATGCTGAATTTGAAGAACAGGCCTAGCAAGCCGTAAAGCTATAATGTATGCAAGAATGATCATCAGAGCCATAATGACGGCACCCATTACAATTAAACCCAAACGGGTCGATGATAGGGCTTGGCTGACTTCTTTTTGATTCGGAAGTGTGATATAAGTCCATCCATTATAAGTAGAACGGGCGTACAAGCACATAATTGAATCACCCGATGCAGCAGGAATTGTAATCTGTCCTGAAGGAGGCTCATTAACTATTTGTTTGCTGATTAAGTTCATTTGCTCAGCAGATATAGGGCTTTGTTCGGTTAGAGCTGCATAAAGCAATTCACCCTGTTTGTTCAAAATGTAGATAGGAGCATCGGATTGCGTCTGTAGGGATTGATTCAGTGTTCGCAAAGAAATGTCCGACATCGCAATGGCTTCTTTGTCCTTCGAATACATCGGTAACGCATGCAGTAATCGAAGACCTTCCTTTGTTTTGGTCCAATAGAGGTTATTGCCTTCCGGATCAGCGAATAAGGCTTGCATCTGTTGCTTCTCTTCATCTGTAATTCGTGATAACGATCCGTTAGACAGGCTCCAATTCTGCTTCAGACTCACAAGCGAATACTGCACGCCATCAAGCCCCATCGTTGCAATATAACCTAGCTGGGAATTCAGTTCGCGATATGCTTCATAATCTTGCCCGCTTAATGGACTGTTAATGACCTTACGAAACGATGGCGTCGTACTGTACGTGGCAAAAGCATATTCAATGGTTTGAATTTTTTGTTCCAGTGTATTTCTCACCTGCAGAATTAAGCTTTGGTGCCCCTCGCTTACACGCTCTATTACCGATTTTGTAGTTGAAACATAGATATAACTCCCAAAACCTACAACGAGTCCAATGCTAAGGAGTAGGATCGAGACAAAGATATTCGTAAACGTTTTACTCTTTCGCATGTCCTGCTCCTCCATCTGTTTGAATTGGTACATCTTGAGTCCATTTGTCATGAAACCCTTCACGGCAGTCATGTAATCGCTTGCATTTTGCCGTACTATAAAAATGTTGAGCCGTTGTAGATCTCGTCACACTAGAGTTTATCATGGCAATGAACAAGAATATAGACATAAAGAATATAAAACTAGCCAAAAATTGCACTGGAGGTTAAGACGGATGTTACCTTTTTATGAGATTCGTAAGGATGAATTATCGGTTATCCGGAATTTGAAGGAGATTTCTTTCCCTCCACATATGCATGGATATCTTGAAATTCTATATGTCATTTCAGGGTCTCAACGGATTGAAGTGAATGATCAAACGTATGATTTGCACGAAGGTGACGCAGCAATGATATTCCCTGATATGGTTCACCGTTACGAAACAACTGGGGATTCCTATACGAGGGAGGTGTTAATTATTATCCATCCCAAGCTCTTAGGCGGTCTGTTTCCTGATCTGACTCGCTTCCATCTTAAGAATCCAACTATTACTAAACCATATGTTCATGAAGACGTTGCAGTTGCATTTGAGAAAGTGAAACGGGATGATGATTATGCCATTAAGCTTGGTTGGATTCACATCATCATCGCGCATCTATTGCGCGAAATTGAATTTGAACAAGTACAGCAACTTCCAGTACAGGATTTATCCAAGAAGCTGATGGAATACTTAGCAACACATTTCACCGAGCCCATCACCTTAGACACTCTTGCCTCCGAGTTTAACGTAAGTAAATATTATATTTCTCGCATCTTCTCCAAGCGATTCAAAATGAACCTGCGAAACTATCTATCGATGCTTCGGGTTGAGTATGCTTCCATGTTAATTCGTACCACAGATGCGTCTCTAACAACGGTGTGGATGAATGCAGGATTCGATAGCCAGCGTACGTTCAATCGGGTGTTCCAGGCTATTTACGGCATGACACCACGAGATTTTAAGAACAATGTAAGTAACTATCTAAAATGAGGATTCTATGCTTTAAAACTTCATAACATCAGCATGCATAAGTCATTTCGTTGTCGTTTATATTTTACTGCTGACTGTGACCAGTCTTTGATTCGGCATATAACACGTTACTAGTGTGCAATTCACTTCGAGTTAACTTTAACTATGAAAGGATCGTTTGGCATGTACAGTATTAGTGAAATTGAGAAAATTACAGGTTTACGTCCCTCCACCCTGCGCTATTATGAGCAAGAAGACAGCTTACCTCATGTGGAACGTAATGCTTCAGGTAGAAGAGAATATTCGAACGAAGTCCTAGAGTGGCTGGAGTTGGTTATCGCTTTGAAAGATACGGGCATGTCTATTGAGGATATTAAGGCTTACACAGAACTGATTCGACAAGGATATCCTCCTCTCGATGCCAGAAAACAATTTTTGCTCATGCACAAAGCTAAGGTGGAACGTGCAGTGGCACAGACACAATTCCGTCTGGAGAAAATTATATGCAAAAACGCCTAATCGGAAATAGGAACATGTTCTTGTCCCTCTCGGCAATCGGTACAAGTTCTTGTCCTCAACTGCCAGTTTCAGTCTGATATTTCGCTTTTTTAATACCTAGCAAACGTGTTTAACCTCCCATCTTGTCAGTTGTCACACAACATTGTGAACATTTTCATGTGTTATGGTACTTAATAAAGCTCTAAGTGCATGTTATCAATGTTTAGATATACATATAATCGGTAATCGGACTATGTTCTTGTCCATTCCGGCAATCGGTACAAGTTCTTGTCCTTGGCTCGGGACAAGAACTTGTACCGATAAAATAAAAAAGCCGCTAAAATAGCGACTTCAATGGGACCATGTTCTTGTCCCTCGACAACTTAAGTGTGGTTGCATAATTTAACATTGTGTTTTTATCAAAGTACACACTATTCATTTCAAACAGGATATCGTCTTTAATCCAAGCTATGCTTCCTCCAGATCTGTTAATGAATGGGCTATAAAAGTACTTAACATCCCCTTTAATTATGATCTCGGTTTTATCCGATTGATTGATTTCTTGTCCCTGATAATAGCTCTCAGAAATACTCAGTACGGAGTCATTCTCTGACAAGTAGAAAATTACAAATGAACCATTAATCTTTTTAGTAACAACTTCAAAGTTTCCAGGAATAGTGGCATACAGTGGGCTAATTTCCTTTGATTTAATCTTGGGATTTATTTCTTCCACATTTAATGGCCCTGCACTTACTGGAGACATAGTGGCCAATAACCATATAATACTTAGAACTAGAAGCATTTTCTTTTTCATGTGTACCCTCCTGTGCTTGAGTTTCCCATTCTTAGCATAAGCTTTAATACAAAAACGTATACATTAAATTCTATAGCCTAAACGTAGTCTTTTGGAGGTCGTGAGAGAACTGTTTTGTTTCGAGGCACTGACCCATTAAACCGCTACGATCTTTCTGCTAACCCAACCGTTAAACGAATATAAAAAAAGGCCAACCAGTATTTAATGGCTGACCTGATAATTCGAAAAACCTCTAAAATTGCGACTTTGAATGGAACAATGTTCTTGTCCCGCGTCATATCGACTTAGACATTATCAATCTAGCTTTGATACGGAGAAGTATATGTTTCAACAAACAACCCTGAATTCCTGATTTCATTTAGATTTCCCACACATTCTTCTTGTAGTCCAATGTACATATAGTAGTCATTACCGAAATGAACAAACATGGATGACACGGACAGTTTCCCCCATAAATGTTCTCGGAGAATTAGTTTACATATATCGGATAAATTTGAATTATCAATGGTATCACCATCTTTTACGGTTGCAAACAAATCAGCCATTTTACTCGAGATAGAAAGATTCTGAGTAACATTATCATCGTATTTTTCTACGTTTGTAATTTTAAACGAAGAAACGTTCATACATTGCATTAGAGTTACTATTGCATCAATATATCTACTCTCAAAAGATAGATAGTCTGACAGTGTGAATTCTTTTCCTTCATAAACTTTCCCGATATCATAATATGATGTCCAATCTTCTTTTTTAAAGTTTCCTTCATTATCGCGATAAACGGGGTTATACTTTGTAACTCTCCAACAATGCATTCTTTTTAATCTCCAATCCTTTTTAAATTTTTATCATAAGTACCCGTTCTGGTACCCTTACTGCCTAGATTCTTCACTGAACTAGCCATTTTCCAAATCCCCCCGTTATGACCATCAACATCAGGGGTAATGTATTTATTCCCCTTTTTAAAGACAGGTGTTCATGAGATGTAAATTTTGTCTTAGTGTATCCAAGTTCTTTTGCCGCAGCTGTAGCTTCTTTAGTATTCATACTTCGGGCAAACTGCTGCAAATTCAACTTCAACTTATTCTTGCTAGAAGTTGTTCCCCGTACCCAAATTGGTGTAGCTTGTTCCGTTAACTATCGGATGACTATCATACATCCAATAATCTTTTAGGCCAAGTCGGCTAGCAGAGGCGTATGTTACGCTTAAAAATAATAATAGAATCATGTTTTATAACTATATCTAGTAATCTAGCATATGTATCACAAAAAAATTTAATATAGTACCAATATAAGAGTCGAAGTTTAGTCATACTGGCAGCAGGAATCGTAATATACTTTACTATATATTGCGGAAGGAGTGTCCTTTTTGCCAAACTCTACAGGCTTTATTTACAATCCAACTTCGGGTGAGACCCAATCCACTCAGCTTATCGTGACTTGCATTAATGATTCCCTTAATGTGCCTGTCAATGTTGAGCTTGAGGTATTCAGATGGGACACTACCCAGGCTGCACGTATACCCATTGCTCATGATCTATTTGAATTACTACCTCAAGCGACCAGAAGCTTAATCTATCCATTGATCAATGCTGCTTTTTACGAGGTGCAGAGCGATTATTTTAGTGCTACAAGTACGGTCATCCATGTATACGGTGTTAATTCTACAGGTCAGATCATCCAGCGTGTGCTTCAATCGGAGATGACATTAATTGACCGATTCACAAATATCCCTTAAAGGAATCGAGGTGAGCAGATGGTAGTTGTGAATATTACCGGGGCTTTGGCAGGCAGTCAATTTGAACCTTCAATTGCAGTTAATACGCTGAACCCGAATATTATGTGCGTGGTAGCTGTGGATACCAGTACCGGGCCAACATTGACTGGTTTCTATCGTTCCATTAATGGAGGCAGTACCTGGACCACCACTGTGCTTCCTCAACCGGCAGGGTATGCAGGAGCAGAGGCGCCTACGATAGACTATACGTTTCCGAATACCTTTATCGTTACCGTACATTTGTTTAACGGGATCAATGATGGGACGATTGCGAGTTATACTTCTTTTGATGATGGACTCACGTGGCAGCCACCGGTTATCGTCCAAGCGGGGTTCGGTACTATTGTTCATAATGATGAGCCTTACATAGCTGTTGATCGTTCTCCAGGTAGCCCTTATCGAGGCAATGCATATGTAGGATATACTCCGCTTGCTACTGCTTCTTCCGCTATATTTACGCAAAGGTCGCTCACCCAAGGGATCTCCTGGGAGCCTCCTGATCGGCAGTCCAATCCCCGAGGAATACACGATCGGGCTGCGCTGGCTGTTGGATTCTCAGGTCAAGTCTATGCGGGTTATATCATTACGGGCCCTGCCAGTCCATCTGCGTTATTGCGTATTTCGTACGATGGGGGCATTACCTATCAACCTCCTCTGGAGAGACAAGCAACGTTTATTTCATCCGTTGTACCGGCACCTTCGCCTTTACCTGTACCAAACTATGCCTTTCGAGTACAGACTAACTTAAGCATGGGGGCGGATATATCAAATGGAACCAACAGTGGTACGTTATATGCCGTCTGGAATGATGCACGTGCCGGATATACCGATGTTTTACTCTGCGAATCTCCGGATGGCCTTTTATGGTCAGACCCCATCAGTATCACAGGCGCGCCAACGGGTACACAGAATTTTTTCCCGTCGATAAGCGTATCGCCGTTTGCCGGGACGATCCGCGTCATATATTACAGCAATCAAATTAACGGGTTCCTGCTGGACGTTTTTGTTGCAGAATCGTTTAATGGAGGTGCGAGCTTCACTAATCGTCGCATCACAACTACATCTTTTAATCCGAATGGCAACTCTCCGATGCCCACAGTACTCATTGGAGACTATATTACTGCGGCTACAGTTAGTCCAGATAATCTGGCAGCTGTCTGGATGGCGACAACGCCACCCACGGGTAAGCTGGATGTTTATTTTGGAAACTAATTTAAATTAAATGAAACACCCCCTTACCTTAATCCTATGTAAAAACAGGATAAAATACGGGGGTGGACGTATTCATTCTAATTCGAAACGATAAATCCGTCGAAACTCTCAGGGCCGACCCGAACCGTTCCGAGCAGGTTGCTACTGATAAATGCAGTGTACGTTATTTGAGCAGAGATCGGTGGATTATAGTCGTTGGCAGAGAACATGATAACTTCGGGGTTAAGGAGACCACTTAAACCATACGTGAAGTTAGCAGAGTAAACGATCGGATCAGTAGCAACGGTGCCTCTTACAATAATAATTCTCACTTGAAATAGAGCAAGAGGTAATTGTACTGTTATGGTTCCTTTTAGGGAGACCCTCAGATTGGTTCCGGCTCCAGCCGTTTGCAGACCAATCTGGCCGAATAATTGAGGCGTGTTAATCACTGGAATCGGTATGGAAATAGAATTAAACAACGCAGCATTTTGCGATGATCTTGCATCCAGAAATTGTGTCAACGTATATACCTCCTATCTTTTTCAGATAGAATAATATATTCATCATTCAAATTTTCGCATGGACGGAGGGTGCAACGCTGGAAATATTAAAGACAAACCGTCTGCCCATGGGACTGAACTCTTTAAGCCATAAAATGCCCCCATTAATTCAGCGAATTGTTTACAGACGGACAGGCCAAGCCCCGCTCCGCCATACTTCCCTG
>NZ_BCNM01000037.1 GCF_001514495.1 Paenibacillus pabuli NBRC 13638 | reverse complement strand
TTTTTTGTACTGCCTCTACTTGACAGGGTTATGACCAATCTAGCGGCTTTTTTACTTTAGCAGTAGGAGTGGCTATATTTTATTTCCTGCTTCCACTCGGCTTGAAAGGATCGTTATGGTGAGAAAAATAATTAATTGTATTCTTGTCTTGCTGATCGTTTGGGTAGCGCTACTGTATCCTTTTCGTTCTGCTTGGTTTGAAGGTATAATTCGGATTCCTGAAGATCTTCATGGCGTTTATTTACTCTTCTTGTTCTTTGGATATCTGATTTGTTCATCGGGTATGGGACTTATTCTTTACAAGATGTGTTTTAAACGAAACGAATAGTAATTACTAATTACAGCAGGCAAATCATTCAATTCTCCAAGAAGAAGGTGACAACATGTTTTACTACAAAGGTGCGTTCAGGGAAACGGACAATTTTATCTATTTCAAAAGCGATGTTCCATTAGTCGAAAGTGATGTCGTCGTACTTGGTGAGAAAACATATTTTATCGAAAGTGTCGAGAAAGAATTCCTCCTCCTTCAAAAGGTGGGCTCGATCGTTTCAGTGAGTGTATGAAATCTTAACGAGTCCATCTCCTTTTTCAGGTGTACGTGCACTTATGGGCCCCTGCCTACATACAATAAATCGACCCTGTTCCCACATGTGCTCAGGCCAGATCGTTGTAAAACTGCAGGAGGTGTCATCTGTGCCCGGATTGTTTACCGCAATTGCCCTGTTCATCAAAGAGTTAACGTTACTCGTCTCGTATGTCAAAAATAATGCATTTCCCCAGCCTCTAGCTGAGGATGATGAAGCCAAACATTTACGCCTCATGGCTGAAGGCAATGCACATTCGCGTAATTTGCTTATCGAACACAATCTGCGCCTCGTTGCGCATATCGTCAAGAAATTTGACAATACTGGCGAAGACCAGGAAGACCTGATTTCCATCGGAACGATTGGTTTGATTAAGGCGATCGAAAGTTTTCAACAAGGCAAAGGGACCAAACTCGCGACGTTTGCTGCCCGTTGTATCGAAAATGAAATCCTCATGCATTTGCGTTCCCTCAAGAAAACACGTAAAGACGTATCCCTACATGATCCGATAGGGACGGACAAAGAGGGCAATGAAATTACCCTTATAGATATTCTCGGAACAGAAGCCGATGACGTTGTAGATAAGGTGCAGCTCAAGATTGAAAAAAGCAAGATTTATCGCAATCTCGATATTCTGGATGATCGGGAGAAGGAAGTTGTGATTGGCCGATTTGGCCTGGAGGCAGGCGGGGAAGAACGCACCCAACGCGAGATTGCCAAGGAACTTGGCATCTCACGCTCCTATGTATCGCGGATTGAGAAACGGGCGTTAATGAAGCTGTATCACGAGTTTTATAAGCAGAAATAATTGCTGATTCGATTCTAGAGCTCATTGTATCAAGATTTCGATTCCAATACATCTCGCTTCAAATATGGAAAGTTCAGAGATCGATTTGTTCACAACACCTGTACATTTGAAAGACAAGGAAGACATATCCGTGCATGATCGCATTAGTACGGACAAAGAGGACGACGAAATTACACCTGATTGATGTCCTCAGAAAAGATTGGACGAATAAAGGATTGGGTGCAGGGAGTGTAATGAACAAAAATAATCGTTGCACAGAAGCAGAGGCGCCTTGGACCAAAGGTGGCCTCTTTTTTGGATCATATAACCTAAATAAAGGGATTTTACATAGGGTGAAGAATATCTTCTAATTAGACAACTTTAAGATATAAGGAGTAAATGATGATGAAGGTTTTTTTACAGAAGGTTCCACTCTGGTTTTGCTTGATCTGGATCGTAGGGATGATTATGATCATTGTTAACATGTTTCAATCGAATTCTAGTGTAATGTCAACGCTTGCCCTACTTATGATTAACGTTGCTAATGCTATTCGGATTTGGAAAACCGAACGTCCTTTAGCCATGATCTTTTTAGCAGTTGGAGCTCTATGCTTAGCTTTACTTTTTAAAATATGCTATATAAATTTTTCAGCTATATGAGATTAACCAAGGAACGTACATAAGCCGACAATGTTGTGGATCGGATGTAGCTCAAGATTAGAAAAGTAAAGGGACGGAGAAACGAGTATTTAATGAATGAAGCTGCACCACGAGTTCTACAGGCATACATATACAAGCATACCATATAAAAGTGACCAGAAGCAGAGGGCGCCTTGCACCAAAGGTGGCCTTTTTGCTGTACAAAAAATATAAAAAAGGGATAGGTATTCAGGTCGGATTATTATATGATGAGTTGTATACAAGTTGGGCATCGTAGAGAGCATGTGCAGAAAGAGAGTGGTGGTTACCATGCAGGAAGAAAGGTTAACAAGGGGATTAAAGAACAGGCATGTGCAGCTGATGGCGATTGGAGGTGCAATCGGGACAGGCCTGTTTCTGGGAGCAGGCAAAACGATCCAACTGACAGGGCCATCCATTTTGCTGGCCTATATCATCACGGGTGTTGTATTGTTCCTGATTATGCGTGCATTGGGGGAACTGCTGCTTAGCAACTTGCAGTATCATTCCTTTGTCGATTTTGTGCGTGATTACCTGGGAAATATGGCGGCATTTATTACAGGCTGGACTTACTGGTTCTGCTGGATTTCAATTGCCATGGCAGACATTACGGCAGTTGGCTTGTATACACAGTTCTGGTTCCCGCATGTCCCTCAGTGGATGCCGGGGTTAATCGCGCTGGTTATTTTGCTAATTATGAATCTGGCAACGGTCAAGCTGTTTGGTGAGATGGAATTCTGGTTTGCCTTGATTAAAGTAGTCGCCATTCTGGCACTCATTGTTGTTGGTTTATTTATGATTTTCAAAGGTTTTACCACCGATCAGGGTCCCGCGAGTTTCACCAATCTGTGGAGTTACGGGGGATGGTTTCCGAATGGAATGCATGGATTCCTCATATCGTTCCAGATGGTGGTGTTCGCCTTTGTAGGCATGGAACTGGTGGGACTGACAGCGGGGGAAACCGAGAATCCGGAGAAAGTTATTCCAAGAGCCATTAACCAGATTCCTATCCGCGTACTGCTCTTCTATGTTGGCGCACTGCTGATTATTATGAGCATCTATCCATGGAACGCGATTGTGCCCAGTGAAAGTCCGTTCGTTCAGGTGTTCGCAGCCGTAGGCATTGCAGCAGCTGCCGGCATTGTGAATTTCGTGGTACTGACATCCGCTGCATCGGCCTGTAACAGTGCCATCTTCAGTACAAGCCGTATGGTGTTCTCGATGGCGAAGGATCACAACGCTCCCCAATCGTTCGCGCGATTGAATAACAGGAAGGTTCCTTCCAATGCGTTGTTTTTCTCGACGATCGTTATTCTGATCGCGATTGTGCTGAACTATATCATGCCAGAGGGTGTATTTACACTGATCACCAGCGTGTCGACTGTGTGCTTCATCTTCGTCTGGGGCATCATGGTAATCTGCCATCTCAGATACCGCCGTACCCGGCCAGAACTGGCAAGTCGCAGTCGCTTCAAGCTGCCGTTATATCCGTTTTCCAACTACTTGATTCTGGCGTTTTTGGGTTTTGTGTTGGTGATATTGGCATTGGCGGAGGATACGCGTGTAGCGCTATTTGTTACCCCTGTGTGGTTTATTCTGGTTGCCGGGATCTACCTTCTCAAAATGAGAAAATTGAGCCGTAACAGACCGTAGGACTTAGCTTTGTTGCAAAATAAAGCCGCCCAATGATATTGGGCGGTTATTCATATTTATATTCTTGCAGCCTCTTGGCTTTCACGAATGCCCGCGTAGATGGCATCACAGATATCGGTAGTATACTGACCTGACATTCCTTCAAGTGCCGTATTGGTAAATGCTGTGACACTAAGTTCTTCAATTGGATCAACAAACCACGAGTGTCCATAGGTTCCGCCCATTCGCCAAGTACCCGGTGATTCCGGTGTGCCAGCTGCAACAGGGTCTTTGAGTACTGTAAAACCAAGGCCAAACCCTCTTCCTGGCCAATACGGCATTACAAGATCACCGATTTGATTGGTAGACATCTCAGCGGCAACGGCTTCCGTTAGGACGGGCTTTCCTCCTTGTCGCAATGCTTCAAGTAGAGTAAGAAAATCTCCGGCACTCCCAACCATACCCGCTCCGCCGGAGAAATAAGCAGAAGTATCATTCGCGCGGCTAGGTGCAAGCCGGAACCCGGATGTCCCTTCAATAAAAGGAACCTGCTCCAATTCATCATGGAGAAGACGCGGTTCATCAGAACCATCAGCGTATGCTGCGGTCAACCGATCCGCATCCACCGCAACAAAATCAGTGTCGGTCATGTGAAGTGGATGAGTAACCAGCATTTGAACAGATTCACGTAGTGACATTCCAGTGACCTTTTCGATAACGGCACCAAGTACATCCGTAGCAATGGAATACCTCCACATGCTCCCAGGCTCATACAGAAGAGGAGCCGTAGCGAGCTTTTGGAGATTCTCTTCCAGACTAATTCCCGACAAATCCATCCCATCCGAGATCCCTGCACGTTCATAGGTCCCTTGGTCTTCTTGGAAGAAACGATATGTCAAGCCGGCGGTGTGCGTCATCAACTGATGAACTGTTATTGAAGCGTCCTGACCGTTGGGAAGCTTGGGCCGGAATTCAGGAAGCCAGCGGGTTACCGAATCATGCAGACTCAGTTTTCCTTGTGAGACTAATGCCAGAGCTGCTGTCGATACAATGGGTTTGGTTACAGAAGCCAGCCGAAACAGAGCGTTTTCCGACATAATGCGTTTATGCTCCCTGTCTGCATAACCGGCGGCTCGGCTGTAAACCAGATTTCCTCCTAAGGCAACTTGTACAACCGTTCCCACGATTCTTTTTTCGCTTAGAGCGCAGTCTATTGCTTGATCCACATAAGAATGCAATGTTGTTATGTTTTCTTTTCCCATTCCAATCTCCCTCTCTTCAGTTGATGTGCTTGATTAATGATTCTGACTGTGTTTATTATATATATGATTTATCTTGTATTACATAAGGTATTAAAGGTACTATAATGAATTGGTAAGGATACTTAAGGTAATATTAATTCATAACTTATAGATTTAAAGGAGTGGGTTACATGGACGAAATTGATCAGCATATTCTGTTTCACTTGGAGAATCAGGCGAGATTATCCATGACCGAATTAGGCAAGCTGGTGGGATTATCTCAGCCTGCTGTTACTGAACGAGTCAAACGCATGGAAGAAAAGGGGGTTATCGAGGAATATCGTACCGTGATCTCCCCATCCAAATTGGGCAAGCAAAGCACAGCATATGTCCTTTTTCGTACCCGGGACTGTTATCCCTTTCTGGATTTCTGCCGTTCGTCACCTGAAGTCGTTGAATGTTATCGGATCAGCGGGGAGTACAATTATTTGCTGAAAATCCTCACAGATACCATCCAGGGACTCGAAGAGTTTGAGAACAAGTGCGATCCGTACGGCACCTATATGACCTTAATCACCATGTCTTCTCCTATTGCACATAAAAATCTCATGGAAGGACCAAATTTGCTGGCACAGGCAGAATAAATGGAGGTCTCCAAAATGAAGGAAGGGCAGAAGGGGCTACCCATTCCATTTAGAGCGAATAACGTTTGGTCGATTCATTAGACTAAATTACCAACAAAGGGCTGTTCCCCGTCATGTTCATGACGTATGGGACAGCCCTTTTCATTTCTTGCATAATGGCTT
The DNA here is from genome assembly GCF_001514495.1 of Paenibacillus pabuli NBRC 13638. Lineage (GTDB taxonomy): Bacteria > Bacillota > Bacilli > Paenibacillales > Paenibacillaceae > Paenibacillus > Paenibacillus pabuli. The sequence goes on along the minus strand of NZ_BCNM01000037.1, from coordinate 40,568 downwards.
TCTTTCCTCTGCTAATTCCCTCTGGGAAATCCATATTTATGAGCACGCATAGCTACGAGCAGCGCAGGAATCAGCAGAATAAACAGCGACCCGGGAAGGGATCCAGCTCCAAACACTTCAAGAAGGATGCCCCCGATGATTCCTCCTCCGCCGATCGCCAGATTCCATGCTGTAACCAGCATCGATTGGGCTACATCTGTGCTTTTGCCTCCAGCTTGAGCAATGGCAGTTTGCAGCAGAGTGGCTGCACCGCCAAACGTAAGTCCCCAGATCATAATTCCTAGGATAATAATCGCAGGTTGATGAGTACCGATCCCCATCATGACAGACGCCAGAGCGAATGCTGCCAGGCTGATGATAACTAATCTCCTCAAAAACCGGTCGATGAGCATTCCGGTCACCCAAATCCCCACAATGGAAGTGATGCCGAAAATGAGCAAAATCAAGTCTACTCTGTTAGCAAGCACGGTCTGGGCAAGGTAGGGAGAAATATAGGTGTATAGGATGTTATGAGCTAGCATCCAAGCGAGGACAACAAACAGAATGGGCCTAACTCCCGGGATGATAAACACCTTATGCAGCGGAAGACGTTCACCAGTTGGTTCTCCGGCAAAATCCGGCACTTTCCAGAGAACCCATACTATTAAAGCTGCGGTCAGAAGAGATACAATACCGAAGATGGGGCGCCAGCCGATATAAGAACTGAGAAAACTACCGATTGGAACACCAAGGGCTAGTGCTACCGGTGTGCCAACCATAGCCACGGCCATGGCTTTGCCTTTTAACGAATCCGGGACCATCCGACGTGCATAACCTGCTGTCATTCCCCATAACACCCCCGCAGAGACCCCGGCCATGAAACGAGCAGCAAGTGTCAGGATATAATCCGAGGATAAGGCGGTAACGGTGTTAAAGGCAAGAAAGCCGCTGATGCATAACAGCAGAAGAGGTCGACGTCTCCATCCACGCGTAGCAGCTGTCAAGGGAATGGCAGCCACAAGTGATCCAACGGCATAAAGAGTCACCAACTGTCCGGTAAGGGCCTCGGTGATCCCCAGGTCTTTTGCAATTTGCGGCAGCAGTCCCGCAGGCAAGCTTTCAGTGAGGATGCAAATAAATCCAGCCATAGCTAATGCAAGCAGTCCAGCCCACGGAAGGCGTGCTGAAGATATGGAAGGCAGCTCCCTTTGGTTGGGGAGGGATGTGTTAGTACCCATGCACAAAACCCCATTTCATATATTTTTAATCCTATCCAGAACTATGCTTATAAGCTTATATAAAAAAAGCATTCTTTTGCATACCGGATTAAAGGTAATAAAGGGGTTTTATCATGATATTCCTTTTATTTTGTAAGTTTATCCGTTAATTCATAGCATTGTCGTCCATGTAACCACTCCATGATTCTCAGGGCGGCTTCCATGTATCGCTGGCCTACAAGCAAGCCGGTGTGGGTCGTATTCCAGAGTCCTGTGTATTCAGCGCCGAGCTGTTCTGCTGTCAGTTTACCTCTCAGGTCTTCTTCATCGGAGCTTACGGCTTTGATTACGAGACTTGGGCATGTAATCAAACCGCCGTCTATGGAGACGCCTTCATCCGCTCCGAACATAACGGAGAACTTGCTAAATGCGAGCGATGACTCCATCTGCAGATATTTACGCTGAAATGCAATGTCCTCTACCGTCTCATCTGTACTGGTCAGTTCATCACGGACAGGGGCAGGAATAATGATTCCAGGTGTAATTCGATCTGTTTCCGGATAGGGCACTAACCGATGCACTTCCTGGCTCAGACTGGCGTCGATCACGACCAGACCCGCAAGGGTGACCGTTTCAGCCAGCTTTTGGCTGAGGATACCACCCATGCTGAACCCGATGAGGATTGGGGGTTCTCCACATTCAGTGATGACCTCATGGATATCTGCCAAGTAATCCTCAAAAGTAATCTTCGTCATATCCATGACTCTGCTCTTGTAGTGGCTTCTCAGATTCATTACGTAGCAAGTCCACCCTTGATGAATAAAGTGAGGGATATATTTGCTCCACATCCAGCTGCCCGTGTAAGCCCCGTGGACAAACAGGAGAGGGGGCTTTTTTTCGGTTAGCCCTGTAAGTTTATCTCCTTCGAATATTTCCAGAAATAAGTCATTTTCCCCAATGGTTTTCACAGCATGTTCAGGCAGTGCTTTGGTGTAATCAATCATGAACGATTCCTCCTTGTGGTTTTAGTTTTATATCAAATTATTTATCCAAAAAAAATTAGAAGTTGTTATGAATCTTCATCAGAATTCTCAGGAACTCCTCTTTCTCTGTTTCAGTGATATCCGAGTAAAAAACATTCAGCATATTTTGGGAAATATCCTCAAAAACGGGCTTTAGTACCTCACCTTTCGAAGTTAACGCCACATGAACAACCCTGGTATCCGCCTGGTCTCTCTCCTTGATGACATATCCAATACGGACCAGCTTGTCAACAAGGGCTGTCACGGTGGATTTATCCTTTCCGATTTTTTTGGCGATCTCGGCCATGGTCATTCGGGGTTTGCTGAACAAAGCATAAATGATATCCCCATGAGAGGTGGCAATATCATGGATCCCATGCTTGGCCATCTCGGATACAATGAAGCGGTTAACCTTCTCTTTAATTTTGGAAATGAGTGATATAGCGTCTCTTGTTTTCATAAGTGAAATATAGTTTGTTATCAAACTAATGTCAAGTCGTTTTTTGATATGAATAGCGGAGAGCCGGGAGACACCGCGTTCGAGATGAGCATGCTGAATGTGAATTTCATCAAGCAATTTCTAGAATATCTTGCCGGCTCATAGAATGATGGTTGTAGTAAGTATAATCATGGTCGAAGAGTAACTTGAAAAGAATGGACAAGAATGAAGCCACACCTTTCATTCCTCCCTCCTGATCGTTTACAATAAGACATTGAATGCAGCAAACGAAGGAGCGGTTAGGGATGGCCAAACAGAAATATTATGTCGTCTGGGAAGGCAAGAAGCCAGGCGTGTATAACACATGGGCAGATTGCAAAGCACAGACGGATCATTATACCGGAGCAAAATATAAATCGTATGAATCGAAAGCGGCCGCAGAAGAGGCGTATCGTGCCGGATGGAAAGGGAACTGGGGTTCAAGTGCAGGAGGAGCAGGCGGTGCGTCGAAGACGAAGTCGGGCAGTGCCGGAAGAAGTTCGGGGATGGAAACCTCGGCTGAAATCGACTATGATAGCATTTCGGTTGATGTCGGTACACGCGGTAACCCCGGACCTGTAGAATACAAAGGGGTAGATACCCGGACAGGTGAAATTATATTCTCTGTTGGGCCAATCTCCAAAGGTACGAATAATCTGGGTGAATTTCTCGCCATTGTACATGCCCTGGCGCATCTCAAAAAAGAGGGTAGTAGCAAAACCGTTTATACGGATTCGGTCAATGCGATGAAATGGTTGAAGCAAAAATCGGTGTCCACGACACTGGCACGGGATGCCTCGACCGAAGAAATCTGGCTAATGATTGATCGGGCCGAACAATGGTTGCGGACGAATACGTACAGTAATAAAGTGCTGAAATGGCAAACGAAACAATGGGGTGAAATCAAGGCCGATTACGGCCGAAAATAGCCCTTTTTCGCTGTGATTTCTTCATTATTAATTTTCTATGAGAAACGATGTTTACAATTTCCAGTTTCCATTCTATAATCAGTTCAATATGATACGTTACACATATGGGGAGGAGCCTGTCATCAGCAGGCTCTTTTATCTTTATGGACCATCGTATCCATAGAAATGTTGAATTTAGTACACTTTGCAGGAGGCAGACATGGGTTCCATTTATAGAAGTGAAGAAGGCAAGAGCAGCATACTTGAGGAATACGAAGCATATGTTGCTCAATTGGGCGAGGGTTTTACACGAGAATACGTTGAGACGCGTTTTGGACAGACACATGTTTTGTTAACCGGTCCGGAACATGGCAAGCCGTTATTTATTCTCCAAGGCGGGAATTGTGTAAATCCGATGACGTTATCCTGGTTTTCTTCGCTATTCAAAGAATACCGGATTATTGCACCTGATACGATCGGTCATCCAGGGTACAGTGAGGAAACACGGATTTCGGCAAGGTTTGATAGTTTGGCTATGTGGGTTTCTGACTTGATGGACCACTATAAGATCGAAAAAAGTGCATTTATCGGTCCTTCCTTTGGCGGAGGAATCATCCTAAGACTGGCGACCTACATTCCGGACCGAATTGCATGCTCCGTTTTGGTAGCACCGGCTGGTTTGGCCGTGGGCTCCAAAATTAAAATGGCCCAGGATATTGTGCTGCCGCTCGTTACGTACCGAATGACTTCTTCTCCAACTTCTCTGCAAAAGATCGCGGATACCATGTCATGCAGCTGTATGAAAGAAATAGATAGAACCATTATCGGCAAAATCTTCAAACACGTCAGTCTGGAGCAGGATATGCCCAAGCTTACAGAACGGGAAGAGCTGATTAACTATACGTCGCCAACCCTGCTTCTAGTGGGGGAGAAGGATGTCTTTTTCCCGGCAGACAAGGTGATCGAACGTGCTCAGAAAATCATTCCGAATGTAAAAGCAGTCAAGTATGATACAGGTCATTTCCCGTCCCAGGATGTGTTAGTCCATATGAATGAGGAAATCCAGCAGTTTCTAAAGAGTAATTATTAAAAAGTTGCAGGGGATGGGGCGGCTCCAAGGTATGACGGAGATTCCTACAATAAACCGCCCTTTCTGTCGATAACATACTAGATCGGTGTTCCGGCTTTATGGGGTTCTGCGTTTTATAGTTATTTCATTTATTTTCGCATGGTATGTTTCAATGGGCATCATTCGGTTTAAATAGATGGTTGGCGATGTAACGCCTGTCTGGTTGGAACCGAATGATGCAGCATGCGACAAGTCTTCCGATCGACAAGGTTGAAAAGAGGTCTGTTATGATTATGAGAAAAGATAACTCCAAAATCGCATTGCAGCGCAATGTTATTTTGAATGATACATATCAGGTTAGACAAGTGCTGGCGAGCAGCGAGCTTGCCATTGTATATGCAGGTAGAGACAAGAATACAGGCTTAAAGGTAGCCATAAAGGAATTTTTCCCGCAAAGATTGGCTGCCCGCCACTCAGATAAACGGGGAGTGTTCTGTTCTACTAGAGGGTTCAGTGGGCAGTACCAAGAGCTTCTTGCGGCCTTTATGGTAGAGGGCGATCTGTTATCCACCTTGAATCATCCTCATATTGTTTCGTATGTGGATCATTTCGAGGCGAATGATACAGGGTATCTTGTGATGGAATACTGCACAGGGTTGTCTCTAACTGAATATCTGAACGAGCGTAATCACGCGCTGGATGCCTCGTTTATCACAAAGACGCTGCTCCCGCTCGTAGATACGCTGGACTATATCCATAATCAAGGGATTCTGCACCGGGATGTGAAGCCCTCTAACATTATGGTGATGGAGGATGGGGCACCCATGCTATTGGATTTTGGATCAGCAGCTCGCTGGCCCATGCAAACGGGAGACAAACAGACGATCTTTACCTCCGCAGGATATTCGCCGCTTGAATTTTATTCGGAGAAATCCAATCAGGGGCCGATGTCAGACATCTACAGTCTGGCGGCGCTGCTTCATTATTGGACTTGCGGACAAGCGCCGATGGATGTAAAGCAGCGGTTGTTCCGAGACGAACTGCCATCTGTACGTACGCAAAATGAGTATGTGAATCCGTGGCTCGCGCGTGTAATCCACTGGGGTTTGTCCGTCCGCTCCGAGAAACGCTGCGCTTCTCTGGCTTGGGTCAGAAGGTCGCTGCGGGTTCAAGCCTGGATATGGACATTCCGTAAACCGGGCACGGTCGACTGGACTTTATCCGAAGATGAACATACTCAGGTCTATGCCTTGGAGCCTCAGAAAAAGGATGAGACGGCTTAAGGGATGACCTCTATGTGAAACGAACAGTTACACTTAATGAATGTAATCGCATATATAACATAATAAACAAGCCAGTTTGTCTTCCTTGCGGGAGCGAACTGGCTTTTTTCTGTTTTTTAAGCAAAACGCTTTCTGAAAGAAACCTGCATCGGGAGTGGCGTTTCAATGCTCGCAAAAGAAAAATGATTTCTTTTTTTAATGGAATTATGGAAAAATACTTCATTCTCATTCCTGATGCTGCATATACTCCATTGGAAAGATGGAGTGATAAGTCAGGACATCGTACGCAAGCGCTGGCTCCCGTCTTATACCAAACTGAGGGGGAATGTTGTGTGACCACCAACAGAAAAGGTTTCACAGTATCTTTGCTGTTCGTCGTTATGATGTCGATGTTGCTTGCTGCCTGCGGAGGAAACGGCACTACGGCGGGGACGCCGAGCCCGAAAAGCGCTGGGGGAACAGGCACAGAAGTCGACAAAGGTGCTTCGACTGGAGAGCCTGTCACTCTGGAGTTTTGGACCATTGCACTGCAACCCACCTTTAATGATTACTTTAATGATCTGATTGCCAAGTATGAGAGCAGTCATCCTGGCGTGACGGTGGAGTGGAAGGACTACCCTTATGATGCGATTTCACAGCGTTTGTTGACCAGTACGGCCAGCGGCAACAGCCCTGATGTTGTGAATCTGAACACCGAATTTGCCAGTCAATTGGGAAGCAAGGGAGCCTTGTTGAATCTGAACGAATATTTGACAGATGAGGAAGCGAAGAGTTATTTTGAAGGCATTTTTCAATCCACTATCTTGAATGGTAAGGCTTACGCGCTTCCCTGGTACACAGGTACGGAAGTACTGTTCATGAATACAAAACTGGTGAAGCAAGCGGGCCTTGACCCGGCGAATCCACCTCAGACTCGGGAGGAGTTGGTTGAGTGGGGCCGTCAGGTCCACGAGAAGACTGGCGTAGCGGGATATGCGCAGCAGCTTGTCTCCAAGCTGTTCCCGATCGATGGTATCCCGATTCTGAATGAGGATAAAACTGCAGCTGCCTTCAATACGCCAGCTGCCGAGGAGATGATTGCCCAAATGCGCGATCTGATGGCCGAAGGTGTGGTGCTGAAGGAGGATGCGGAATTCAGCAAGCAGATCCAGTATTTCTCTGGAGAACAGGTGGCTTTCCAGTTGTCGGGGCCAACGTTTATCAACTTTATCAAAAAATCTGCGCCGGATGTCTACAAGAATACGATTGCTGTACCACTGCCAACGGGCAAAGCCAACCTGAGACTCTCCAACTCCATGAACCTCGTTGTGCCCCAGAAGTCCAAAAATCCCGAGCAAGCTGTAGAGTTTGCCGCCTTTATGACCAATTCGGAGAATCAGACTGCCTTCTCCAAAGTAGCCAATACGTTGCCGTCGAGTAAAGCCTCCATTCAAGATCCGTTCTTTACGGAGTCCGACGGCTCGCTGGAAGCGGAAGCAAAGGTTGCTTCTTCCCAAAGTCTCGACAAAGCGACGGATTATATGGTCGGCGTCCCGAGTGCTGCGGACATCAACTCTGCACTAACACGGGGATTGCAGGAAATTCTGATGAATGGAGCCGACATTAAAGAGACACTGAACGCTGTGGAGAAGGAAGTGAACAATATCCTGAGCCAGGGCTCTTAAACAATCGCGGTAAAGTTGTAGAGGGGGAGTTCTTTCTCCTCCTCGATCCTTGAGGTGAGGGAGGCATAACGGGGTGTATAAGGCGATTCGATCCGAATCTTTTGCCGCATGGGCTTTTATGGCACCAGGCTTATTGTTTTTGGCGGTGTTTACGTTTTGGCCGATTATTTACGGGATACCGCTCTCATTCACCGATTATTCTGTTATTACGGAGACGCATTACGTAGGGCTGGATAACTTCACTCGTGCCTTCAAAGATCACAATTTTCTGGTCTCACTGTGGAATTCGTTGGTGTATGTGCTGATTGTACCCGTGATTCAACTCCTCTCCATCTTAATGGCGATCCTGGTCAACAGCCGGATTCCGGGTGTCAAAATGTTTCGGGCTGCCTATTACATTCCGGTTGTAACTTCAATGGTTGCCGTGGCGTTGATCTGGAGCTGGCTCTTGGGCAATAATGGCGTGGTCAATTACCTTCTGTTGAAGATAGGGATTCTCAGCGAGCAGGTCTCCTGGCTCTCCACAAGTAATACGGCGTTGTATGTTCTGATGTTCATCACCATGTGGAAAGGCCTGGGCTACTACATGATGCTGTATCTGGCAGGACTTCAGAGCATTCCTGCTGATCTCTATGAAGCAGCCCGGGTGGACGGGGCAGGGCCGCTGAGAATGATTGTTTACGTGACGATTCCTTTGCTGCGGCCGCATATTCTGTTTTGTACCTTAATCTCGGTCATGGGGGCGATCCGCGTGTTCGACGAGGTCTATATTTTGACCAAAGGCGGGCCCGGAACCTCCACGCTGACCTCCAGTGTTTATATTTTTCAAAAAGGGCTGGAACAGTTCAACTTCGGTTATGCCTCGGCGCTTGGACTGATCGTCAGTGTGTTGGTAGGGGCGCTTAGCGTGCTGGTGTTCCGTCTGAACCGGAAAGGCGGGGTGAATTCCTATTGAATCGGATTCTGAGTCTGAGGACACTGTCGTCTAAAAAAGTGAAAAAAGGCCTCCGCTATTTGATCACCTATGTACTGTTAATCCTGCTTGCCCTGTTTATGATGGGTCCGTTCCTGTGGCTGCTTAGCGTATCGCTCATGCCAGGTCGCAATGTGTTTGCGAGTCCGCCTGCGATCCTGCCCACATTCATCGCATTCGACAACTATGTGCAGGTGTGGGAGTTCATGGAGTTTCCACGCTACATCATGAATACTGTGGTCATTACGCTCCTCGGGGTAGTGTTCAATATCGTTTTGTCCTGTCTGACGGCATATCCGCTGGCGGTTTTTCGGTTCAAGGGAAGGAATCTGGTCTTCACACTGCTGATCTCGACCATGGTTATTCCGTCTGCCACGGCTATGATTGTGCATTATCTGACCATACAAGCCTTGCATCTAGGCAATACATTTCTTGGCGTGGTGCTCCCGGCTGCGGTGTCGGTGTTCAACATCTTTCTGATGCGGCAGACCTTTCTGGGCATACCGGTGGATATCAGGGATTCTGGCAAAATGGATGGTGCCTCCGAGCTTCGTATCTTCGTACAGCTTGTCATGCCTCTGGTCAAGCCAGGCATTGCCGTCATTGGGCTGCTGGAGGTCATGGCATTCTGGAACAATTTCCTGTGGCCGATTGTCGTGCTGGATGATCCGCAGAAATATCCGCTGGCCGCAGCTCTTACGTATTTAAATGGTCAGTTTTCCTACAACTTTGGCTGGATTGCCGCGGGAACAATGATATCGGTATTGCCGATTATTATCGTTTTTCTCTTTACGCAGAAATACTATATGGAAGGCATTGCTGGTGCGATTAAAGGGTGAAACGAACGAGTTACGAAGATGACCGGATTTAAGTGCAGAAAGGATGATTGCATTCATGCCAAAGCAGTATAAGTTAGCATTTATCCCGCTGGATGAACGACCTTGCAACTATGAATTCCCTTATTTATTGGCACATGGGACAGAATTCACCTTGGAACGTCCGCCCTTAGACATGATGGGACTCAAGAAACGCCCAGGCGATGTGGAGCAGCTCTGGTCCTGGTTCGAGGAAAGCTGTGCAGGGGCAGACGGTGCAGTTGTTGCACTGGATACGCTGCTCTATGGTGGTATTATTCCATCGCGCCTGCATGAGCTGAAGATGGAAGAACTGACCGAACGTCTGGAACGAATTAGGGGAATCAAGAAGCGTCACCCACAGCTGATCCTATATGCGTTCCAACTGATTATGCGCTGTCCGCAGTATTCCCTGTCGGATGAAGAGCCGGATTATTATGCTGAATGGGGGCGGGAAATCTTTCGTAAGGGCTTCATCAGCCATCGGCTGGAACTGGGGATTGCGACGGATGAGGAGATCCGCGAACTGAAGGAAATTGACACCCGGCTGCCACCCGAGGTGCTGGAAGATTACCTTGGGCGAAGGGCAATAAATATTGCAGCGAACCAGCAGGTGATGGCTCTGGTGAAGGAAGGGATCATCGATTTCATGATTGTTCCGCAGGATGATTCGGCGCCTTATGGTCATACGGCAAAGGATCAAGAGAAGGTCCGGGCAAGCATTACTGCCCTGGATCTGGAGCTTAAGGTCTATATGTATCCAGGAGCAGACGAAGTGGGCTGCGTACTGCTTACCCGGATGATGAACAAAGCCCGCGGCCGAATGCCGCTTGTGTATCCCCGCTTGTCGTCTGTACAAGGCGCATTTGTTACACCGTTGTTCGAGGATCGATTTTTCTATGAGACCCTGAAGTATCAGATTCTGGCCGCAGGCGGACTCATTGCATCAAGTGCAGATGAGGCGGAACTGATCCTGCTAATCAGTACGCCGGGTGAGACGATGGCAGAGGCGGTATCGCAGCAGCATGCTTTTTACAGTTATGATGTGTACCGGAACCTGATGGAGTTAATAGAATACGGGGATTATCTGCTTAGGTGCAAGGGGAAACCGATCGCTGTCGCGGATGTCGGATACGCCAATGGGGGCGATCAGAAGCTGGTCAAGATGCTGCGGCAAAAAGACATGTTATTCGATCTTGCCGGGTATGCAGCCTGGAACACGAGTTCCAACTCGCTCGGAACCGTCATCTCGCAGGCCATGATCTATCTCATCTATGGGCGTACACAAGAGCATCTTGATTTCCTCGCACTGCGGTATGCCGAGGATGTCTGCTATTGTTCCATTGTTCGGGGAGAACTGAGCAATGGCCCGGTGCAGGAGATGGGGTACGGCAAATATATGCTGGATGGACCGCGAGGCCGCATTGCTGCCCGAGTAGAGGAACGGCTGCGTCAGGAGCTGGTTGTTCGCATTGACAGTTCTTCTGGAAGTGTAACGATTATCGATTGTTACATGCCGTGGAACCGGATGTTCGAAGTAGGGCTTTCTGTACGGTTTGTCCCGACCGCGTGTGCGAGCGAGAAGTAGATTATAAGAGAGAGAGGGTGGGGAGCCTGAGAAAAATGACCCTGAAAAACCTTCATCAGGGGCTGATCGTTTCCTGTCAGGCGCTGCCGGATGAACCGCTGCACGGCGCGGCGTACATGGCGCGGATGGCTGCGGCTGCTGAAGAAGGCGGAGCAGTCGGGATTCGGGCGAACGGTGCCGCAGATGTGCGGGCGATCAAGCAAGCCGTATCGCTGCCAGTCATCGGTATTGTGAAGCGCAATTACCCGGATTCTTCGGTATATATCACTCCTACGATGAGAGAAATCGACGAGCTGCTGGAGGCGGGTGCAGATATCATTGCATTGGATGCGACCCGGCAGAAGCGGCCGGAGAACGATACGCTTGAACAAATTACAGACTTTCTGAACGAAAACGGAACGGTTTCCATGGCGGACATCTCGATTCTGGAGGAAGCGGTATACGCTGAGTCGCTTGGAGTTAGCTGTGTCTCAACTACGCTCGCAGGTTACACACCTTACTCCCGGCAGCAGGATGGACCGAATCTGGAGCTATTGAAGCTCGCTGCTCAGCGTCTGAAGATTCCGGTCATTGCTGAAGGGCGAATCAGCCAGCCCTATCAGGTGGAACAGGCGCTGGAACTGGGGGCTTACGCTGTAGTGGTAGGCTCTGCCATAACAAGGCCGCAGCTGATTACCCGGCGGTTTGCGGAAGTGACGACAAAGATGAGGATGAGAAACGATGGAAATGACGGATCGAATTAATACGTATTACCCTTCAATGACCAAGTCGGAGCAGAAGGTAGCACGGTGCGTCGTGGAGCATCCGGATAACCTGATCTATCTATCCGTAACAGAGCTGGCTGATTTTGCAGGGACGGGAGAAACTACGGTGATGCGCTTCTGTCGCAAAATCGGGTTTAAAGGTTATCAGGATTTCAAGCTGATGTTGGCCCAAGGGCTGCCAAAACGGCAGATTCATCTGGAAAGCGGGAGTGAAGAGAATGATGCTGCGGACCAGTTATATGCTTCCATGATAGGTGTGCTTCAATCGACGCAGGGGATGCTGGATCGAGAACAACTGAAGCAGGCTGTACAGTGTTTGGATCAAGCACGATATGTGCAGTTCTTTGGCGTAGGCTCTTCAGGGATAACGGCTCTGGATGCCAAGAATCGCTTCTTGCGCATCGGGCGGCGTGTGGAAGCCAATTCAGACAGCCATATTCAGTCCATGATGGCGGTGACGATGGGGGAAGGCGATGTTGCTTTTGGCATCAGCGTATCGGGGAGTACACTGGATACGAATGATATGCTGATGAAAGCCAAACAGAACGGAGCAAAGATTATTGCCATGACGAATTATGCCAAATCTCCTATTGCCTCCATTGCAGATGTTGTACTTTTGACTGCAGGGAAGGAATCTCCGCTCGAAGGTGGGTCCGTCGGGGCCAAAATATCCCAGTTGTTCATTATCGATCTTCTCTGCCAGGGGTTGGAGGGACTGCATGTGGAAGAGAGCAAGAAAATGAAGGAATGGACAGCAAGGGCGGTTATTGAACGTATTTATTGAATCATGTACCTGAATGGGGGAGAAGCCGCTGCGGCAGGTCATTGGTGTGGATATCGGAGGCACGGGTATCAAGGGGCTTGTAGTGAATGAAGCCGGAATGGTTCTTGCGGAAATGGCACGGGCAACAGAGACGTGTCATGGGCGGAAAGGCATACTTGGACAGTTAAATGAGCTGTTGAGTGAACTGCTGGCAGGATGTTCGGAGGTGGAGGCCATAGGCCTTGCTTCAGCCGGCAGGGTGAATGTAACGACAGGGGAGGTAGTCTACGCCACCGACAATTTACCCGGTTGGCAGGGCATGCCGCTTACACAATGGGCTGCGGAAACGTTCGGATTGCCTGCAGCTGCCGATAACGATGCCAATGCTGCGTTGATCGGAGAGGCATGGCTTGGAGCAGGCCGCGGCAAGCCAAGCCTGGTGATGCTGACTCTTGGCACCGGTGTCGGTGGAGCCAACATGTACGAAGGCCGACTGCTGCGCGGAGCTGGCTGGCGCGGCGGGGATTGGGGACACAGCGTACTTGTGCCTGGAGGACGTCCTTGCAATTGTGGCAAACAGGGTTGTGTGGAGCAATATGTTTCCGGCAGTGCGCTCCAGCGGATTGCACTGGAACAGACGAAGAGTACGTATACTCATGGCTGTGAGATCATGGCAGCCGCAGGAAGGGGAGAAGCCACAGCGCTGGTCATTCTGGAGCAATACACTGCCGATTTGGCGCTGGTTATAGCCAATATCAGCGCATCGATGGATCCCGAATGGATTATTCTCGGTGGTGGAGTGATTCATGACCATGCCATATGGTGGCATCGGCTTACCAACAAACTGCACAGTGAAGGGCTGGCAGACCGGATTGTAGCTGCTGAACTTGGCAACCGGGCTGGCTGCTTCGGGGCGGCACGACTGGCGCTGGATCGGTTGTACCGAGATGGATCAACTTGGCCCGGAGGCAGCGACAAGGGGGAGAAAGCGCATGGCTATTGAACAGGAAAAATGCACTGATGTTGTCATTATCGGGGGCGGACTTGGCGGGACAGCTGCTGCACTCGCCGCAGCCAAAGCAGGTCAGCGGGTGCTTTTGACGGAAGAGACGGACTGGCTTGGTGGCCAATTGACCTCGCAGGCTGTGCCCCCGGATGAGCACCGCTGGATTGAACAATCCGGCTGCACCGAATCGTATCGTGAATTTCGCAGCAGGGTCAGGGATTACTACAGAAGGAATTATCCACTTACGGATTCCGCCAGGTTTAATCCCATTCTGAATCCTGGCAATGGCTGGGTCAGTCGCTTGACGCATGAGCCCAAGGTGGCACTTGCGGTTCTGCATGAGATGCTTGCGCCCTATGTGAATACTGGACGGATCGAAGTGCTCTATCATACCGTACCGGTTCATGTGGATACAGCAGATGATCGGGTGACTGGCGTGATGGTGCGTGAAGGGCGAAGTGGAGGATTAATTAAGCTCCGGGGTGCCTATTATCTGGATGCCACAGAATGCAGCGATCTGCTCCCCCTTGCCGGAGTGGAGCATGTAATTGGGGCGGAATCTCGGCAGGAGACGGGTGAACCACATGCCCTGGAAGAAGCAAACCCGCTAGACATGCAGTCCATTACCCATGTGGCGGCGGTGGATTATGTACATGGTGGGAACTTCACCATTCCCCGTCCACGGGAATATGACTACTGGCGACAGTATGTCCCTTCGTTCTCAACGTATCCGATCCTGAGCTGGTACGCTTCGGATGCGAATGATACCTCCAGGCTGAAAGAGTTCACGATGTTCCCGAATGAACAGGGTGTTGTCTCCCTATGGGATTATCGGCGGATCGTTGATCCCGACTTATGGTCAGAACCGTTGAATGACGGTGGAGTGACACTGCTTAATTGGGCATTGAACGATTATTATGCTGGTCCCCTGATCGGCGTATCCCCAGAAGAAAGGCAACAGCATCTGGAGGGCGCAAAACAGCTAACTCTCTCGTTGGTGTATTGGCTTCAAACCGAGGCTCCCCGTCTTGATGGCGGAAAGGGCTATCCCGGCCTGCGGCTGCGCGGAGATGTGCTCGGCACGGAAGACGGTCTGGCGAAAGCTCCCTACATTCGGGAATCACGCCGAATCCGCGGCCTGTATACCGTAACCGAACAGGATGTGAGCAAGGAATTGCGTGGAGCAAAGGGAGTAAAGCGGTACGAGGACAGCGTAGGCGTAGGCAGCTATCATCTGGATCTCCATCCTACTACCGTGAGCCAGCGGACCTTTTATATTCCTAACCATCCCTATGAGATTCCGCTGGGTGCACTGATCCCGGTACGAGTCAAGAACTTGCTCCCAGCTTGCAAGAATATCTCCATGACCCAGATTGCGAACGGTTGTTACCGTCTGCATCCCACGGAATGGAATATTGGAGAGGCTGCCGGTACCCTTGCGGCATATGCGATTGCTAATCAGGTTGAACCGGCGGCAGTAAGAGAGACAGATGAGCATCTTCAGTCCTATCAGGCACAGTTGATTCGGCAGGGTGTTCAGCTGCATTGGACAGATGCGGAGCTGGAAGAGGAGTGTTAGACAGACGTTTAATAGAAAGTCTCTATAGCCACTACACATAAACACTAGAGATAACAAGGGGATAAAAAAAGATGATTCCTGTTCAGTGTTCAGTACAGGAATCATCTTCTGTAGGTCGATTAACTCTACTTTGTTCATCTGTTTTAGACAATAGTGCCATTCCGGGTTGATGATTCTTATCAAACTGCGATTATCCCATGGACTGCTGTAGATCTTTCTTTTGTCCTACATAGATATTGGTACTTGGTTTGATGGCTTTGTATCGAATTTCAATCTCCGTGACTCCATCCTCGAACGTAATATACAACTTTTCATTGTACTCTAGAGCTTCTGTATGTCTGGGCTTCACGGGTGTTCGTCCTCGGACGACAGTACAGTTCGTGTCATGCCGCACCAATAACGTTTCTTTTTTACCAGCTTCCAGCCAGATTCGTCCGGACTCCGGCACCTTGACCCCAACGTCCATTCGATTAAATAGTTCACTGAGACTTACTTTTCGTCGCTCCAATGAAGTCAGTGGCCAATTCGTCACGGGGATATCTTCTCCGTTCGCAGTGGCGAGGAAGTACCCTTCCAGTCTTCCGCGGAATACTGGTTTTGGTTTCAGCACAAACCAGTACAGGGCGAAGATGCCCCCGGCTGCGAGGAGACCCAGTCCCGTATAAAGCAGTACCTTTTCACGTAAAGAATGAATTTGCAGCTGGATGTCTGCAGTAATACTCGCCCCCTCAGAATCCGTTGCTGTCACTTTAATGGTTGAACTTCCGGTATGAAGCGAAGACCAACGCAGTATATTGCCTTCAATGACGGCATCTCCGAGTTTTCGCTCATTACCACCATCTACGAGGACATACGATAATGGATCATTATTGGCATCTTTAAAGTAGTTGCTTAGGTCAACATCCGTATTGCTATTGTCTTTGGATAACACCATGGATTTCCCAGTTGCTATGGGGGCCTGATTCGTAATGTCTACTTCAACCGGCGTGATTTCCCGATAAAAGTCAGGACCGTCGATTCGTAGTCCCCATGTGTATAGATCTGACTTGGGAAAAGTGTATTTTCCCATAAATCCGCTGCCTGTATTGGTCAAAGGGATACGCTCTGTTTTCCCATCAGATGGGGTCACAATGAGTTCTGCTTCAAGTCCCTTGTAAACATTCAAATCCTGAATGGGTTTAGGGTTCACGGCCTGATCGTAGAAAGAGGCTTCAAATGTGATACTTTTCCCCTTAACTGGCTGCTCTGTTGCCATGTTTGCAACCGCAGACACGTTATAGTTACCGAGCAGGTTGATTTTCACTAGATCCCCGCTGCGGCCTTTGAATTTCAGTTTGAATTGTCCTTTGACCGGACGAATGATCTTCATTAGAGCATATTTATCAGACCGGATGAAGCTGACATTGCTGGACTGATAATAGAGCTGAGCTTCAGAGACAGCATGATCAGAGAGCATGATAATGTTGGCATCCGCCATGCTTGAATTGGGAATATCGACAGTTACCTCCTGCATCGCACCAGTTGCTGTCACTGCCGCCACAGACACAAGAACAGACTGAATCTGATCTGCAAAAATCCGGTTGAAAATCTCCGGCAGGTCGTCCGCACTTCCGGTAATAAAGGAAGATCCACCCGTCTCTTGCGCTATTCGCTCCAGTTCAGCGGGATTAACCGTACCATCGCGGTTTAGCCCGACGGTATAGATGGGATAATCAGCTTTTTGTGCCATCTCAATAACCTTGTCCACATCTTTGGAGGAGTCAGCTGGTGTTCTGCCCGTAGAACCACGCAAATCCGTTTCCCCGTCAGAGAGCAAAATCATAAAAGGCTTACGTTTATCCGTCTTGGATTGTTCAAGCAGGCTCGCGCCTCGGCGCAAGCCAAGTCCAAGATCTGTATATCCTGAGCGTTTTAAGCCATCAACACGGCTACGAAGATTATTCCGTGCCCCAGAGGATGATATATCCAATAGAGGTACGGACGAAGTAATTTGATCATTATAAGCTACGAACCCCAATCGGGTCTTAGGTCCACTACTCATATCCATAAACATATGTATAACTTCTTCGGCAATGCGATCTTTGTCAGTCTCATTCATGGAGTAGCTAACATCCAGGACAAACATGGCATCTAGCCCCTCATACGCGTGGGTCTTGACAGAGGATCCCGCGTACACGCTCCCAATGTCCCATGCTGGAAGTAAAACGATAATTAGCAATAGGGAGAGCAGTATTTTTTTGCATTTAATTAATATCATGTGAGGCTTCGAATCTCCTTTCTGGTTTGAAAACTTCGGTTCATTTTTTGGGAATATCAAAACTTTTTTGAAAATCTTTTGCTTATACACGATATAACGCCGTTATGCGTAGTTTTCATTAGTTGAGAATAATGCAACACCGCATACTTTAAGTATTTTTACTCTTGATTAGGGGGAAAAACCCACTAGTCTTAAATCATTGAACATCATCCAAATTATAGGATATTCTATATCATCGGCATGATTCGTAAAGAAGTGAAGCGAATTCCAGAAATTAGTTCTATAGGTATATAGAAGGTCATAAAATGAGCTTTTAGACCTATAGTGGGTAATATTGACAAAACATATCGCTGATGATTAAGATGAATTCCATAAATCTCCAAAGCAAACGGCATAATCTGGTACATAAGTTCCAGTCGTATGTTGACAGCTCGTTCTATTGGTCTTGTGTTCCTGAGAGGAGTGATTCTCTTAGATTACGACCAAAGGCTGATAGAGACGTGCGGAGTGTCAAAAATTGATGGAGGGGGGGAAGCATTCGCCTGAATGATCACCATCCTGGCGGATGTTGCCTGAATGGACATTATTAATCAAACGAACCGAACGATGCTTTTTGAAGAAATTAATCCCGAGAAGCTGGACTTGATCACCATTGTCGGTGATGTTAAGGGCATCGACAGCCTGAGTGACGATAAGATCAAGGAAATTAACGAGCACTTGCTTGTTCGCAGCTTCGACGAGTTTCTGGACAAGTTCTCACCTAGCGTCTACTCCTTTTTCAACGCGGTGAACCAGAAAGTCATGTATACGCTTAAGAAGCCTGAAGGTATTCCAGAAGAAGCAATCTCGGAGATCAAGATCGATCATAGCAATGACTTTCTGAGAATGCTGTTCACCCTGATCGATACCAAGCGCAGTCAAGGTATTACGAACGTTGATTTCAAGTTTGAAAATCTGCTCGATATGATCTCACCGAAGAAAGTTATGGATGACATTCGGCAGGTGCGCAAAGAAATTCATTACATGTACGGCCAGCATGAGAAGCTGGATGACGGCGACCCGAAGAAGCTGGATATCGGGGATAAGCTGAATGTCATGTTTGAAGATGCAAGCCGGAACTACAACAATGTCATGGCCATGCTGCCACTCGCCATTGAAGATATCAAGACACGTTTGTTGTTGGGCCGGGCTCAGGAAGAAACATCCTCTGAAGCGATTCAGGTGGGACAACTGACGATTGGTGAGAGCGGAGAATTGAAAATTATCGAAGCTCCGAAGAGTGATAACAACGAGTTGATGCTTCTTGATGAAGCGACAAGTACCGATTTGACGCAAGTATTTGCCGAAGATTATGACTCACTCTCCGAGACACCTTCGCCGTATGTACAGGATCTGGTGGTCCGCACATTCTGCCCGCTTCCTGCGGTTCAGTCTGAAGTGGATACAGCTGTAGAAGTGCAGAACTACAATACATACCTGGAGTTTTACAAAAACGCCAAGGATGATTTTGTGAAAACGGTAAAACCGCTGGTCGAGAAAATTTTGGGTGTCAAAATGTTTTTTGACCAATATGCGATTAAAAACAAAGGCATGCTTCCTTCCATGCTGATCTCCAATGCCAAACTGGATATGCTCGTCAAGAGCAGTAATATTCCGCGGCTTGAAACATATCTCAACACTGTCAACGCGAAGAATGATTTTACCGACACGATCTGGTTCGGTATCGTTCCTTCCGTAGAGCTGGAAAATACAGGCCAAGTCAAAGTCAGCCGTGCCCGTTTCCGTGGTAACGAGAAAGTGGTTAAACAAGACGGAAACAGCATGGAATCTCTGGCAATGCTCCTGCAAGTCGTTAAGGATTACAAGGTGCAGGTGTTCTTCAGCTTTGAATCCGGGGAAGAAACCACGTTCAGCAGCATGGCTACCGCAGGCATTGATAAGTATATCGATAAATGTTCAGTGTTGACCCGCAAGGAATACAGCGAGTTTGCCATTCCGAGTGCTCCAAACTTCACGATTATTCCCAAAGAGAAATCGGGTGTCGTTATCGACAGTCGCATGCTTCAGACGGAGAATGGTGTGGAACTTTCGAAGGAGAAGGAAGACATTCTGAAATTGTGGATTGAAGGCGTGTATGTTGGGGCGTCCTATGTATCTGCAGGAATTGTTGCTGCGTATCAGTGTCCGGAATACCTGAAAGGGGCTTTCAAAAACGTGAACCGCGATTATCCAGGTGTGCGTTTTGACATTGAGGCAGGAGACAACAGCTTACGTGTTGTAACAACGATGACCAAAGAAATTTCCGGATTTACAAATACCATCAAGGATTTGATTAACCGAAAAAACTTTGGATTTATTTTCTCATCGGAAAATGCCCAAATCCAGGATAGCGACATCAAGCGGATCACCGTCTACAAAGCAAGAAGCATGGCGATGTCCGAAGATGGTTTCGATTCCTTGTACAAAACACTTGTAAGTA
This sequence comes from Paenibacillus pabuli NBRC 13638, assembly GCF_001514495.1. Classification (GTDB taxonomy): domain Bacteria; phylum Bacillota; class Bacilli; order Paenibacillales; family Paenibacillaceae; genus Paenibacillus; species Paenibacillus pabuli. The sequence goes on along the minus strand of NZ_BCNM01000037.1, from coordinate 20,685 downwards.
CTTACATTGAACGCTTGCTCCGTTTCCAAACCGGTGATTTCAAGCATGAAAATATCGTCAAATTCTTCAGCAACAATCCGAGCAGTCAGAAGAGCCGGTGGCTGGGAACTCGAGGGTCGATCAATTCGATCATTCAGGAAGGCGACGATATGAGCTTTATCATCGATGAAAAGAGCAACATGTGCCACATTGACCTGGTATTCAACGGCAACGTGAAGAACCTGGAGGTCATGATTACTAAAGGCACCAGTGCGATGAAAGTGTAAGGACTAGCATTGGAACAAGTCTGACTATTATGTTTGATTCTTCAAACAACGAATTATAGACATTTACTTTGGTGTTAGAGGCAGACTTCATCGTCTTGCCTTTATACATATATTCCGGTGCCTCTCCCGAGATGGGGAGCATGCCGGGCACATTTTTCCTAATCTTAAGGAGGTTTTTATTAATGGGTTTTGTATTGAAAGTAGAAGGCGCAGAAACAATCGAATTGGGAATGGATAATATCCGTACAGTTGTGTATGACACGGATACACCAGATGATTCCAACGCTAGATCCACAGATGTAGGCGCAACACTTCGCATCAGCGGCAAAATTATCACTGCAACCGACGGTGACAATGCAGATGACACGATGAAACTTGCTTTGTGGTCTCTCGTGCCTGCTGAAAAAGCGGATTGCTACCGCAAAGTAACCCTGGAAGTGGTTGCAGCGGATCAAGTGGTTCGCAAAATTTACTTGCCAAACGCATTTGTTGTGGATTACACAGAGCGTTTCGGCGATACCGAAGGCGTAGGTGAATTCAGCCTGTTCATCAAACAGAAAAAAGACAAAACTGAATTCACTAAAATTGAAGGCGGCTTCCCTGTATAAAAGGGAACAACTGTTGTCTTGGGCCAGTTAGGATTGGTCCAGAACAACGCTGTCATTTTAAGGGGCCCTGGTGCCCCTTAATCTTTATTTACGCCCGAATACGGCAGGGAGGCAGGAAAGAATACCATGAAAGATTATTATGCCGTGCTTGGTGTAGAACGTGAAGCTTCTCCGGAGCAGATCAAGAAGGCTTATCGTCAATTGGCGAAGAAATTTCACCCGGATGTCAATGGGAGGGATACACAGGCAGAAGCGCGTTTCAAGCAAGTACACGAGGCATACAGTACACTCGGAAATTCCGAGCTTAGAGCAGCTTATGATCAGCAGCTTCGCACTGGACGTAATACAGGTCAAGCGAAGGGATCAGCATCCGATACAGCCAGATACAGTAAAGGCAATGCGAAGTCTGGAAGTGCAAATACCGAGAAAGTATGGTCGGATCCATCGCGGATGCAGGAACAGTTTGAACAATTTTTTGGCTATCACCCCAAAGGCAAGGAAAGTCCAAACGGTGGCAAAGCCGGTCCCAATAAAGGAATGGATATGTCCGCCATGTTTGACCGATATTTCGGAGTTCGAAAAAAGTAGACCGGTAGCTCGTTATGGATCATGCCGGTTCAGGCGGAGGTTATGGAAGTGAGACGAGGAAGGTCGGTATTGACGATGGGTCTTGACGCATGCGTCGCCATGATTTCGTTAGCCGTGCTGTATTACATATTTATCATTAACCGGGATATGAGTGCCCAGTGGGTAACTGGAATTATCGTGGTCCTCTCTGGAGGAGCATACCTGTATTTTAAATACATGCCAGCCGCCAAGGCGGAAAAGAAGAAATTGTCTTCGCGTGTCGTGAAACTCGTCCTCCTGGACGACGACGGTACAAGTGTGAAGGAATGGTATATTCAGGGCGAAACGAGTGTTTTGATCGGGAAAAGTTCAAAGAACAGCGAGGCTGACATTGATCTTTCCGATACACCCTATGCATCTCTCATTAGCTCGCAACACGCCGTATTGAACAAAGCCTCGGGTCAATGGTTCATCGAGGATATCGACTCGGCCAGTGGAGTAGGCGTACGTAAAGGAAATCAAAGCAGAGCATCCAAATTGGAAATCGAAGAACCCAGTCTGATTGAGGCAGGGGACTTAATTTATATTGCCAATACCCGCATTTTGGTGAAATAACGTTGGCGTACATTATACAAGCTTACGGGGGAATGAAACGAAATGAGTCTGACAAGATGTGGAAACGGACATATGTTCAGCACAAGACGGCACGGCAATACATGTCCATATTGCAATCTGGCCGTTGAATCGCCAGCTGCCAGCAATGGTGAGGCAGCGGGTGCAATCCCGCGCGCACCTCGTACGGCAGAAGATGACAGAACGATGCCATACCTGGGCGAAACGACAGGAATTGAACCGGTAACGGGTTGGATGGTGTGCATCGAGGGTCCGCAGATGGGCCAGGATTATCGAATAATGGCTGAAAAGAACTTTATTGGACGTTCGGAAGAGATGCATGTTCGCATCCTCGGAGATAACACTATTTCTCGGCGTAATCACGCGGTAATTGTGTATGATCCCAAAAAGCGGAATTTCTATTTGTTGCCCGGCGATGCTTCAGGCCTCGCATACCACAACAATGAAGCGGTCTATTCTCCGGTGGAACTGGCTGCCTACGATGTTATTCAATTGGGACGAAGCAAATTCATTTTCATTCCATTGTGCGGTGTGCACTTTGAATGGGAGCAACAGTGAACACCTTCATGATTTTGTGGAACGACAAGGAGCTGATGCCCTACTGGGTACTTGCAGGAGGCTGTTTGTCGATCTGGTTGCTGTTATTCGTGCGAAGCCGGATTCCGGTAAGGCAGCGTGACGATAGACCGGTTGGCGTTCAGATTGGGAATGGACAGACCATTGGTGCTCGCAATGAACAGGATGATTATTTTGCCTGTGCCGTGCAGCCGCATGGAGTACTTGCTGTACTTGCCGATGGAATTAGCGGCTTATCTGGTGGAAAGGTCGCCAGTACAACTGCCGTAGAAACATTTATCCGGGAGTTTGAAGAGTTGGAACGTTTTCCTGACCCGGAAGAGTTCTGGGATGCTTCTTCCCATGAGGCAAATCAGGCCATTCTTCGGAATTTGCTGGGCGTTCCCGGAGGGACAACATTGGTGTCTGCCATGATCAAGGGCAGGGAGCTGTATTGGGGTGCGGTAGGGGACAGCATTTTGGCCGTGTTCCGCAAAGGGGAGCTGCTTGCTATTAATCATAAACATACGCTGGAGACCCAACTTGAAGAACAGTATATGTCTGGAGAGATCTCGGAGCAGGAGGCGCTTGACAATCCGCAGCGCAAAAGGCTGGTCAACTATTTGGGGTACGACCATTTTAAACAAATGGAAATCGCGGACGAGCCGTTTGCACTGCAGCCGGCGGACAAGATTGTGTTATGCAGTGACGGGGTATACAACTCCCTTACTGAAATGGAACTGGAGACTATTCTGGCGAAAGACATTCCGCCATTTGATGCAGCTCAGGCCATTATTGATTTGATCGAAGAAAAACAGCTCGTGCATCAGGATAACGCCACGATTATCATTTTGGAGCAAGGATGGTAACAGATCGGGCAACGCACAGGTACGGGAAATGGGGAGACGGATGAGGAAGGAGAACAGTGAGTTCAAGACGGCTTTTGTTTCAGAAGCGGGGTCTTTCCTGAAAAATCGGGATTTCTACGGCTGCGTTGAACTGGAAGACTGGGCTTGTTATGTCATTGCAGATGGTCTGGACACCGATACGGAAGTGAATAGTGCACAGCTCACAGTACAGACCATTCTGGAATCTTTTTTGGAAAAGCCAACCATGTCCAAACGCAGACTGACGGAATATATCAAGATTGCACATGAATGGTTGCAGTATGAAAGCCGCCGGGTCAGGCTCAAAGCGGGATTTGTTATTGTTGTGACGGATTATACACGCATGGTGTGGGCATCTGCCGGACATAGTCGCTTGTATCATTTCCGAGGAAATAGGCTTGCACTAAAAAGCAAGGATCATAGTGTTGCCGCCCAGCTGGCAGCGGAAGGCCAGATTGCAGAGGATCGTGTGGATCAGCATGATGAACGCGGCAATCTGAATGAATACGCGGGCAAACCAGGCATGATCAAACCGTATGTATCCGATAAGATCAAGCTTGCCGATGGCGATGTGCTTGTTCTATGCACCCCTGGATTATGGGAAGGTGTGCAGGATGCCGAGATGATCGATGCGGTGGAAGGTGCCAATGACCCGCAGGCGCTGGCCGATACGTTGGAAGAAGTGATGCTTAGCAAGCAACGTTCGCGAATCGAGAATTATAGTGCCGCAGCCATTTATGTAAACAAGATTTTTCATGAAGAGCCCAAGAACCGTAAGAAGTGGATTAAACGGATTGCCATCATGTTGATTATGCTCCTGATTTTTGGTGGAGCCGGCATATTCTACGCGGTGAAAAGTGCTGCCAAAAAAGCCGAATTGGTAGTAGATATGCTGCAATACGAACAGAACGCTGACCAGTACGTGAAGGAACAGGAGTACGCCAAGGCCGTCTCGGACTACAGTCTTGCTCGCAACAATTCCATCAAAATTAAGGACCCTGTGCACAAAAAGTTGCTGACTTCGAAGTTGGCTGCTGCTCAGACATTGGTTGACGGCGAAGCCCATCTGAAAGAAGGAGATATTCCCAAGGCAACCGCCAGTTATACCAAAGCACTGGAATTGTCCGAGTCCTACAGCATGTTCAACCGGGAAGTCATTCAGGAACGTTTGGAACAGATGACTACCTTTCAGCAAGTACAAGATTGGATCACCGAGGGGGATCTGAAACTCCAGAACGGAGACTACAGTGGAGCGATCATTTTGTATAAAAGGGCCAGAACAGCCGCCACGGAGACAGCATACAAGGAAGCACTGAAGGAAGTTGCCACCAAACTGGAGACGGCCGAAACCAAACGGGCGGATATCAAGCGTCAATCCAGGCAGCTTCAGGCCGATACGATGGAACAGAAGGGTGACCGTTTCAATGAAGCCGGAGACTATAGTGGCGCCATGGATGCCTACGCTTCGGCACAGGAAATTTATCAGGAGATCGATATGCTGGAACGAGTGCTGGCCATGGAGCGGAAAATAAACAAGCTGGATGAGAAACTGAATCCACCTGTACCGGCGGCAGATCTTACTCAGGACGCGGCAGGATTAGGAGCGTTAGATACGTCTGGTGTGACCTCGGATTCGACCGGGAATGCGGGAGGAATGAGCGCAGGAAATTCGGCAGGAAGCGCTTCTTCCGCTGGTAATGCCACTTCGGCAGGAAGTGGGACTACGGATCCTTCCGGCTCCGCTTCTTCCTCAGGAAAAACATCAAGTAATACGAGCAATAATTCTACCTCGAAAGCTAACGGAAGCACCGACACCACCGAGGCTGAAGCGAATGAACAGGAATCAACGGAAGAAGGAGATTCGTGATGAAAGATATTATTCGTGATCGTCTAAACAAGATGGAGGATCTGGAACAACGCCGCATGCTCAAAGACCTCATGACAGGCATTTTTCTTAATCTTGTGGAGTATCAGGAGACGCTAAACAAACAGATCGAGCAACGGGTATTTGACGAGGTGAAGAATCAGGAGGGAAAGTATGAACTCCACATCACATTAATTGACCGGGAAGATTATGATCCCATCCATGAATTTCTCCGACCGATGTTGAGTTCCGATTTGAACAATCACCTTCTAGATATCAGTGGTGTTGCAGAACTGGTACGTAATGGAGGGGAAGCTCCTTTATTTTCCTTGTTTTTGGAAATGGATACCCAGCAAATTTGGGAGTTACTTTCAAGTGAACGGATATTTAAGGGCACCATGATTACGAATGCAGGCGAGTATCCGTTATTTTTTAAGTTAAAACAAAACCTATCCTACATAAACGAAATAGAGAAGCTCTATCAATCGTTTATGTTGAACGGGATGAACTGGCGGACGATTAATCTTCCGTATATTTATAAGTTTGTGGATTGTGTGCTTGTTGGAGGAGAAGGAGAACCTGCCATACATGAAGAGGTAAAAGAAATTGTTTTGTCACTGGAGGAGTATGACGTCTATAAACGTTCAGGCGTTATTCCGTTGTGGAATTTGGAACGAATAAGTCAACGTAATACAGGTTTCCCGATGCCGGCCATAGACCGAATTAATTTTGAACATACACTTTCTTTACGGCAAGAAGGCGTTGAACATGGATATTTGGTCGATGCCAGCGAAGCGGATGTTAGATATATTTTACGATCTGAGGATCGATTAGTTATCGTTACTCCCCGCAATGAATCAGGTGAATGGGGGCTTGTGAAAATCATTGAACCTTCTTTGACGAATTTGACTCACTTCCCGTATCCGACATTTTCAAATCGGCGTAAGGAACAGTTCACTGTCCGTTTAGCCGAAAACAAGGGACAAATCATTCGCTCTAAGGCGGAGATTCTGCGAATTGTTAGTTCTCTTGAAGCCGCTGAAGGAATTGAATTGGTCGAAATTCAAATTTTGGATCCAGTAAAGAACGGTCAAATGTTGGGTGATACATCTTCCTTGACCTATTCATTAAATTCATTTGTGAGTGACGGTATACGAACCAATCATGGTAAGCCAGTCATGAAACTAGGTTTTAGATTGGAGGCAGGCGGCAGGGAAAGAATACCGAAATTTTTAGAGGTGGATGTATTAAGTTATATTGTTGCCGAAATCCAGAGGTATTTTCCCGATTACAGATGTGAAGGTGCATATCTGTGAACTATATATGGGATGTCATGTTGAATTCACAGTTGAAGGGCATGGATGCAAGCAGCATAAAGTTTGTACCCGCGGAGAACTACTCGCCATATATGGAGCTCAGTTTGGAAGATCTGAACATGCGGGAAATCGATCAGACCATCGAAGTGAATCCTTATTATCGATTTTACTCCATATTCAAGAATCTCTTTCTTCCGGATGATGAAGAAGTTTACGAGCTGAGGAAGAATCTTTTTGATATCCTTTTTCACTTTCTGGGAACGATTGATTTGCATCAGGGAATGAACAAGCGTGAGTATTATATTCGCTTTCTAAAGAGGGATATATGTGATGGCGTGTATGGAGGCAGAATTGCATCCACTTTTAAAGATCTGAATAGAGAGGAGCAGGACAAGATCTGCGAGGGATTGTTGATGGTTTACGAGACAGGAGAACTGATTCATTTCCTGAAACAGACCATGAGCAAGATTTTCAAAAAATCCATTATTTACGCCAATTGCGAAGAAAAAAATGAATTACTGATTTATATGGGGCAGAAGAAAACAGAAGATGCCAATTCCAAAGTCGATTTGATCATGGGATTATTTTTACCACTCGATTTCACGATCGAGATCTATTGGAGTCATCATTTTGGCATTTTAGAAGAGGAAACCACCATGAGGATTGAAGGAATAGCGCTCTACTAAGAGGGAAAAAAAGTGGTACCTCGTTGAATGAAAGGAAACGTGAATGATGAACGGACCTTATAAGTATAGGCTGCATCAACCGGACACAGATGATAAAGGCAGTCCATTCGCGACCAGATATGCAAGAGTGGAGCTTGAACAAATGACAACTTTCCAGTTAAAAGAAATATGTCATAAGCAGCGTCTTGTAGAAGGTTTGGCCAACCGTCTGGATCGGAATTCACTCATTAGCCTAATTTTAAAATTCAGGAGTGACGAGGAACACTTTTTAATTACACGTCATCACGATGGCGGTTTCGAAAGAATCGAAACCATTCTGCAGCAATATTGGAAGGACCAACGGCCGAAGGAAGCGACGATTCGTGTTCCCGCCAGAATTACTTTATATCAGGGCGTGCGAACGGGCCAGAATGATCGTTATCTGATCCAATCCGATGAAGTGTGGCTCAATAATTCCAATGTTTTATTGGTAAACGGGAGTGGGCAGCTGTGCGGCATCATGAATATTCTCAAAGATGAGAATCGCCAAGGATGCTTCTATCTATCGCGCGATGAAGATACAGATCTAAGGGAAACATCCAATCGGGACTATCGTTTGTTGTTTTTTAAAAAACAGGATTCAGATTATTTCTATCATGCGTATTACAATGATCGGCCCATGCTTCCATTGAAATTTCAGGCTGCCTGTGTTCCCGTCTCCGAATTAGTCATAAGGGATACGGAAACGACAGAGGCGGTACTTGCGATTGATTTTGGGACATCCAATACAACAGCTGGAGCATACTTAGATGATGAATATGTTTCGAAGCCGGAGAGAGGCGTTCATTCTTCAGTCCAAATCAATTCAATCAACTATGTTTCGTTTCCGCAGCGAAAGGGACAGGAATGGGCAGAAGTATTACCAACGGCAGTTCGTATTGTGGAGTGCTCCAGTTCGCAACATGTTGTCTATTCTTATGGTGAAGAAGCACTAGGAGATCATGAATTTGGAGGAACGCGGGCGAGTGTCTTCAGGGGGATAAAGCGATGGATCAATAACTATGAAGCCAAAGAAGAGATCATTGATTCTGTAGGGAATACAGCCGTTGTTGATCGTAGTGAAATTCTCGGAGGCTTCCTCCGTTATGTGATAGGTACAGCAGAACAGCAATTCAAATGCCGATTCAAGAATCTTCATTTTACCGCTCCGGCCAAACTTCAGGTTCAGTTCATTGAGATGTTCAAACATGTTCTTCCCGATTACAAAATCGTTGAAGATCAGGTTTTGGATGAAGGTCTGGCTGTTCTGTATAATACACTGGCTGATCAGATGGATCGAGGAGCTTTTGCAGACGGTGAAGAATATCAGGCGCTTGTCATGGATTGTGGGGGAGGAACAACGGATCTATCTTCGTGCCGCTTTCGGATTGAGGATGGGAGGATAGCCTACAAACTCGATATCCATACAAATTTTGAAAACGGGGATATGAATTTTGGAGGTAATAATCTCACTTACCGGATCATGCAATTCATGAAAGTTGTATTTGCAGATTATTATGCAACGGAGGGACGATACTCCGATACGGATATTGATACATTAATCAGCATACCTGGAGGAGATTTGTATCGGCATGTTGATGAATTCGGAGTAGATGCGGTTTACGAAAGATTGGAAAAACGGTATTTAGAGGCTGGACAAATTCTGCCGACCGCATATAAGAACTATGAGAGCGCGACACGTGAAGAATATCAGAGGGTATTGAATAATTTCCACCTTCTGTGGGGTGCTGCAGAAAACATGAAAAAGGAATTTTTTCATCGAACAGGCATATTGCGCAGCAAATTTGAAGCGGAGCGTGGCACCGCTACAGAAACGGATCTAAATATCGAGGTAATGGATCGATGGCTGATATCTGTTGTTGAAAATGGCCGTTTCAGGGATGAGCATCAACTTCCAGGAGTTGTGTTCAATATTAGGGAGATTCATCAATTGCTTAAAGCGGATATCTATAATATTGTTCGCAAATTTCTGGATGAATTCTATCATAATGGACGCTTGCAAGATTATTCGATTATCAAGCTTACAGGACAGTCTTGCCGAATTGATCTGTTTCGCGAGGCGCTAAAGGAATTCGTCCCTGGGAAAAGCATTGAATTTAAGCAAAAGGCTGAAGTAAGCCAGAAAACACCAGAATTAAAAATGGCATGTCTTAAGGGAGCTATTCGCTATCTGAATTCCAAAAAGATGGGGATGATTGATCCACAGATTACGCATCAAGCTCCAGTAATTCCGTATACGATCAGTTCCTTAACCCATTCGGGATCAGAGAAGAATCTCATTGAGGGCTTGAATGAAAAGAAAACCTCCGGATTCATATCCCGCCCTTCTCATGCTTCAGAGATTGAATTTTATCTTACTTCAATCGATGGAAAACAACGGGGACGCTATGTATATCACAATCAACCAGCAGCATATGAGATCAAGTCTTATGAAGAGATCGCAGCGAAGTTCGGAAGGTTTATCCTGCAAGACGATACCGACTCGATTCGTAATGGCGAAACCCGGTTTTTTGTCTTTGCCGGGGAACAGCATTGGGGGTTTGTCGTCGTCCCCGTATCACGAAATGAAGAGCAGCTCTACTTAGGTCCCAAAAAGTTTTTTCCCTTCGAACTGGAATCATCCGAACTTGATTTCTTCGATGGCACAAAGTGATTTGCTTGGTTGAAGCAAAGAGAGAGAGGGGGGATGGGCTATGCTGGTACACATCGTTCCACGATTTGAGAAGGGGCGTATTCTACGTACCGAAATGTTAGAGAATCTCAGGGATTTTCCCCGGACTTTTCTGGATGTTCGATTCGAAGATTATTCGGATGGGATATTGACAGGATTAAAGGTGAGCGTGGAAGATCAGGTTCTTGTTGTGGGTAAAGGTATACTCAAACATGCCGGGCGCCTTTACTTGCTTGAAGATGATTTTTCAGTTCCATATATGGCTACTGGCCGGGTGGCCGTATTGAAAATGATTTTTCTTGAACCGACCCGAAGGCCCGATTTTACGGCACATCATGCCGAAATTGTATTGGAGGGCGAAGAGTCAATGGGGCTTGATGAGGTGGAATTGGGAAGATTCAAGTTAAAGCCGGGTGCTGTTCTTCGATCTGATTATCAAGATTTTGCGGATATGAATACCGAATATAATACTTGGTGCGATCTACATGCTCCTTACTCCGCAATTTCAACACCTACGCTGAGACCGGATATCCTGCGTTTTTTTGCCTATGAGATGTTGCAATTTCGTTCAGGAGATGTCCAGGATCATGTTTTTTCGTTCACCTGCTTGAATTCGGAAAGGGTATCCCGACAAGTAGTTGAGCAGTATATCTATCTCAAAACCGGAATGAATTGCGAGGATTATTCGAATGTTCAGCTGCATAGGCAACTGTCCATGATATTGGATGAGTCAGGTCGTAATACGAAGACGGCAGTGCCATGGGCCAATGGCCGCAAAGGAAGAATGATTGTAGATTAATTTACGGAAGGGAGGCGGAGGTTTTGTCTTATCTGGATGAGGAGATAGCCAAGCTTGAAAAGCAGCGAAGACTGGAAGAGCGGGAGAAAAGACAAGGTAATGCGATTCATCTGAACTTGAGAGAGCATCCTGAATTGGAGGAAACTCCATCCCCGCAAGAAATTATGGAAGGTATTCTAAAAGGGACGCTCATAGTGGAAGGAGCGGAGGTATCTTTTGAAAAAACAAGCCTTATGCGCACGGGCATTTGCATGAGGTTGCCTCAAGAATTCGTGCAGACCTTGGGAACGTCCGAACACCTGGTCTACAGTAACGAGAAACTTGAAATGAACTTGATGATGCAATGGGTCAAACCTGTAAAAGCCATGTCGATGGGGCAATTCAAAGAGATTATGCAGCAACAGTTTCGATCCATGGAACTGGGCATGAATTGGATGGAGGACGGGAATGTTGTTCCGTGTGCCTTGCAAACCAGGTATTGTGTGTTTAACAGTTCCGTGGCCAATGGGCAGGTATTCAATTATCAAGCTTTCATTGAAAAAGGCGATCATCAGCTTATTTTTAATGTGAATGGTAATTTACAAAGATGGAGTCATTGGAAGCCTGTGATTACAGGCATGATATCTTCGCTGGAGGTGACAGGTTCATGAGCTCAGAAGCATTGACTTACGAAAATATAAAAATTACTCCGTTTGATCAGATGAGGTTGGAACAGTTCTCGATCGAACAAATGGTGAACGAGCATGGCAAGATATCGCTATCCGGAACGATCACTAAAGAGCAACATGATGAGTATATGCAGTCAGTGCAATCTCTTACTCCGGTAAATGTGTTGCAGGTCATGTCAAATGGTAACAGCAAAAAGTTGTTCTGTGGATTGATCACCATGTTGGAAATGCGCAAGGTACAGGATGTTTACTATTTACAAGCAGAAGCCCATACGTATTCGTACATGCTGGATCTCAAACGCAATACTCGTTCATTTCAGAATCCTTCACTTAATTATAATGCGTTGGCTAAAGAAGTCGGAAAAGCCCATAAAGGATATGATGTCATATACGCCGTCGGACGTGATGATAGCATCGGCAAGTTTGTTCTTCAATATTATGAAACAGACTGGACTTTCCTGAAGCGGATGGCTGCCCGTATGAATACGGTTCTATTACCGGCAGCACATCTGGACAGCGTGAAGATTTACTTCGGTGTGCCCGACGATGACACGGATGAGCATCTAGAGAATTATAACTATGTCGTCAGAAAAGATCTATCCTCCTACCTGTATCAATCCCGAAACAGCCAGTCCCCCGTCCATGAATCCGATTTTGTGCATTATGAAGTGACAACGCATCGCGTCTTGAATCTGGGTGATGTGATCCGGTTCAAGGGGCGCCCTTATTGCATTCAAAGATGTACATCTAGCATGGAAAAAGGTCTCCTTGTGCACCGTTATACAATAACGAGCCGCAAAGGTATGAATAAAGCTGCTCTCTACAATGACAGTATGCGCGGCGCTTCCATTGGAGGACGTGTTCTTGCCATTCAACGTGACACTGTCAAAGTACATTTGGAGATTGATGAACAAGGTCAAGAGAGTACGGCCTATTCTTTCCCGTATGCTACTTCTTACGCTTCAGAAGATGGTAGTGGATGGTACTGCATGCCAGAGAAGGGGGATAGTGTACGGGTGCATTTTCCGAGCTCCCGAGAAACCGAAGCTTATGCCATCAGCTCTGTTAATACCTATTCGGAGGAAACGGCACTGTCTCAGCCGGTTGCTGTAGGCACCGGGAACCAGGGCGGGGCGATGCTTGCCGCTGGAAGCAGTGGCGGATCAAGTGCTTCTTCCTCCGGTGATCGCATGTCCGATCCGAACGTACGTTATTTCCGCAATCCTGCAGGAATGGAAGTTAAGCTCACGCCAGATAATGTTCAAATATCTGCTAACAACGGTCAATCCATTATTATGTTGGAGGCTAACGGTGCAGTAACCATTATGGGACAAAAGGAAGTCTCTCTTCATTCACAGGAAAACGTTCGTATTCGTGCTGAAAAGACACTGCTTTTGACGGCCCAGGACCAAATTGTAATTAGTAGCGACAAAGGCGGTAAAATCACGCTGGATGAGTCGGGTAACGCAACAATGGCTGGCACAGAGGTGTTCACCAATAGCTAGGCTTGAAATTGACCATCTTTATTGTTGGCAAGGAGGTGTTGGATGTCATGAAACGGACGGAAGCTTTGAATGAACTTCGCCAGCAATGGGTTCCGCCATTCAGAGCAAATTGTATTGGCGATTTGCATCAGAGCTTGGAAGTACATCTGGAGGAGTTGCACAAGCATGCTTTGCACATGTTTACAGAGGGTTGCTCCAAAGCATTGGAAATGCAAAGGTTGGGACGTAAAGGAAAGATCGGACACATTCATATCACATTTTTCAGAAATCGCATTATTAGGCAGGATTTTCGGTGCAGGATCTACTGGTATGACCAAGCGCTCTATGCCGATCCATTGGAGTGCTTCATCGAATATGATGCAAGTTGGGCGTTCAGATACTTAATGAAATTCAATGAGTTGACTTTGCAGGAGAGCAAAAAATACATCGGCAAAATACTGGACGCAGACTTGCTCCTTCTGATGAGACAGGAAACTTCGCTCTACATGCACTATATTACCAATCTGTTCAGGCAAGTCATGAAGGTTGCTGTAGAGCAAGAGACATTCCTGCAGTTGGATAAGGAAGAAGAAGTGTATATCCGGTCAGGTGAACACAAGGATTTCAATGAATTGATATATAAATGCGATGCTTGCGTTCCCGATACGGAAGATATTAGGCAAAAACTTATTCCTAACGAGCTGGATGAGTATGTGCATGGCAACTTTAGAAATATCGATTTGAGCGATATGTACTTCAAGTTAGTGAATCTCTGTTATGCCTACTTTACTCATACGAATTTGATCGGCAGTTTACTCGTCGGTTGCCCACTGATTGGAGCCGATTTTCGAAATGCGAAACTGTCCCACGCCAATTTTGGGCATAGCCTCATTCATGGGGCGGATTTCGGTGGGGCTGACCTATCCGGGGCACAGTTCGAGGAAGTTCAGGCAAGTTATGTCACACCAACCTGTGAAGAATTTCATATTCCGGCGTTCAGCCCCACACGGTTTGAAGGAGCGGATCTGACCAATGCCGTATTCGTGAATGCTGATCTGAGAGGAGCCGACTTCAGAGGGGCTGTTTTCGAAGGAACAAACTTTGTGCAGTGTCGCCTAGATGGGGCTCATTTTCTTGAAAAGGATCTTAAAATAATAAAATTGAGTTCAGAACAGCGCGAAGGATTGAAAATTTACTCCTAAACGAAAACGGCGGATGGATACCATAATGCGGGAGGGGGATATAAATGGATTATTTTATCATGACGCAGGATCGGCTCCTTGATGAACATATGATCATGTTTGATGGTTTAAGATCTGCCTTTAGAACGTTGGAGGTTTCGAAAGACCGCGCACAGGAGATCAAAGATTTCACCGTTGTGTATGTCGAAGGAAAGGACAGGATTATTCCGGATTTGATTGACCGTCCGGTTGTTCTGATGTCCGATCCTTTAAAAAAGGTCATTGAAATGTACGATGACGATGCTCTCTTCAAATGTGTGGTACTTGCCCATCCTGCGGAAGAAATGCAACAAACCTATTGGTTGCTGCTGGTAGATCGGTTGGAATGTCTGTCTGATCTAACGGAATATGATCCTTGGGGGAGGCCAAGCCGAATAATCATTGACCGGAAGATGGCCAAAGGTCATGCTGTGTTTCGCATTGCAGGCATTGACGATCAGCGGCTGGTCATTAATTTGGACATTGCTGAAAGCATACTGCGGCGAGATTTGTGGGGGATATCGCTCGAACCGCTGGAGTCGAAGGAGGAAGAGGAAATATGAGTGATGACAAAAGCTATGTGGTACATGGGGCATATGCCCAATGCACATTCGGGACACGACCGGCGAGATTGGTGATCCCTGCCAGTCACGGTGATTACATTCATGAGCAACCGCAATTAAACGTGAATGATTTCCTTTCGATGACAAATATCCGACCGTTTGGCTTGTGTATAAGCCTTAGCAATCCGGCAGTACAGGCTGAGATGAAAGCAATCGTAGATGCGGTCCCACCTCCTAAGCAGGATATTGGTTGGTTTAATTCCCTTTTTACTAAAGAAGAGGATATTCCGTTGGAAGAACTGCCGCCACCTGAGTGTGTGGCCATGTGTACGCCTCAAGTTATTGCTCCGTGGTTGGACGGCAAAGATGACGTCAAGGTGAGTACTGGAGATGCCTTGCTTAACACCTGCAAAAACTTTTGTATTTGCGGGCGTGGGGATATCACGATAGTTCATAACGGTCAGAGAGAGTAGTCGGATTCCGTGATGGTCATAGGAAGGAGGAGAAATAATTGTGGAAATGGTTCATGCAGGTATGATTATTGAAATACCTTGTAACTTGGTCAGAATTGAAGGTATACAGATCATGCATCGAATGAATGAACATTCTTACTTGCGGATCAGGGCTGTCCTACATGAGAAGGGAAGCGACAGTGCTCATGAGCTTACTACAGACGACAAAGTGAAGGCATACATAGCATCTGAAGATGGTCGGGAAAAGAAAACGTGCCTGTTTGCCGGAATGGTTCAACAGGCGGTGGTCGAGCATGTTCAAGGCATTTTTTATTTGGAATTGGTGGCAGTATCACATACGTACATGCTGGATATTGAATGGAGGAAGCGTTCGTATCAAAATCAGCAAAAGACTTACTCCGAGGTCATCCATAAGGTGATTGATCCATATGCAGGTGCCTCCTTAATCAATGCATTACCGGCTACGGTAACGGGGCAAATGTTGCTGCAATATCAGGAAACAGACTGGGAGTTCATTCTTCGCCTTGCTTCCCGCTTGGGTACGGTAATCGTGCCCATAGTTGATGATGCGCCTGCCATAGCCCTTGGGATCCCGCAAGAAATGGCGAAGAACGAGCTGGCCTTTGAGGCGTATACGATGCAGTCCCGTTTTGTTCCACATCGGGAAACACAGGAGATTCGCTATCATATTCAGAGCAGGCAGGTGTACCGGCTTGGAAACCAAATGGAGATTCAGCGACGGCCTTTTGTCGTTTATGAGATTGAATCGACGGTGGCCCACGGTGAACTAATTCATACCTACACGCTACTATCCGAAGCCGAGGCCAAATTGACCAAAATCCTGCCATATGGCATACAAGGTTTATCGCTTGAAGGTAAGATCACGAAAATATCCCGCAATAAGGTCCAATTGCATCTGGATATTGATAAGGAAGCCGAAACGGATAACGCCTGTTGGTTCCCATTCTCGACAGGTATGGATAACCAGAGTGCGTACATGATGCCCAAGCCGGGATCGCCAGTGAAGTTACATTTTCCCAGCCCATCCGAGAAAAGCGCTATCGCGACGAGTTCGGTCCGCCGAGGAGTCGAGCAGAGCAAATACAGCCAAAAGTCGTCCAATCCTGCCATCAAGTCATTAACGAACAATTCGGATCAGGAGATGAAGCTGACGGGCGAAGATATCGTATTTGCCGCAGATGCAGCAGAAACCGTCAAATTGAAACTGGCCGGAGACGGTTCGATCGAAATTTTGGCGAATACGGATATATCCATTGCTGCTATAGAAGATTTCCTGATCGACGTTAAAGGGGACATGCCTGCTCCGAAACAAATTGAAATGACTGCAGGCGAGATGGTGGCCATCTCGAGAAGCCCAATGGAAGGCATCAATCTGGATCAATATATTTACATCGCTGATCTTACGGATATACAGGCAGCTACCATATATTATGAAGGGACTCCAGGCAAGCCGCCGGCAGATCCGTTTGACGATTCTGAGCTCCTTGCGCAAGATGAAAATTTGATGAAAGAGATCAACGGAAATGCTCTTGCATATCGACAGGCACTGGTTGACAAAATGGAGGCGGGCAAAAGCAAAATCGGCTTTGGCAAAATCGCCATGCTGATCGGCGCAGCTGCCGTAGGCGTTGCGGCGGTCGTTCTTACGGGTGGGGCAGCAACACCTCTGGTTATTGCCGCGGGAGCAACTTTGGTTGCGGGTACCACCACAATGGTGGTGGCAGCCAGCGAGATGGCAGAAGGCAGCCAGGATATAGCCAAGGCCAGGGTAGGCGACTTGTCTCAGTCGCACAATTTTATGCGGGATACGGTGTTGGGTGGCAATGCCGAACTATACGATATGGTCAAATATGGATCGGTCATTGTCTCTGTTGGGGGACTCTCCGTATTGACTGGTGGCGGAGCTTCAGCGCTAATTCTTCCATCCATTGGTGGAGGAGTGAACGTTGCGATCACTGCAATCTTCGATCCTGCGTTACAACCAGGAGAGACGTTAATCGGCCACTATATGAAGAGCTTCCAGAACGGATTTTTGAGTGGTGCCATGATGGGGAAATTCATGACTGGTATTAAATGCGGTACCGGGTTTAGCAATTTTGCCAATATCTATGGCCGAGCGGTAGCAGGCGGTACAATCAGCGGCATGACGCAGGACATGATGAACACGGGAAGCACAAGCCTCACGTCGAATTTGGCGGCTAATGTAGTGGGGGGGCTTTTCTCTTTTACAGGCAAAAACAGACTAACCGATTATGTTTCCTCCGTAGCAGGCGGCATGGGGGGAGCCATGGCGGAGGATTTATGGCGAAACGGGAACGTCAACCATTCCCTGACATGGGATACGTTAAAGAAAGTGTCGGTTGCCAGCCTTGCTACCATGGTTAAGACTGGTGATCCCGTGGACGTCACGAGAGGTGGCTTTCATTATTTTGCCAAAGACATGATCGTGCTCGATATTGGTTCTCCGATCGAAATGGTACGGAACTATAATTCACTTTATCCAGTCAGGGGACTGACGGGCCGAGGGTTTATTTTTACATATGAATCCTACCTCAAGCGAGAGGGAAATCGGATTTACATCATTTGTCCGGATAGCCATTACGAGAGGTTTATGTTTCATGAGGGCAATTGGGTCAATGCGATTGGAGGTAAGCAGGACTATCGCCTGATCGAATATGAGGATGCATCGGGGTATGTACTCATCGGCCCGGACAGGATAACGTACGAGTATGACGAGAAAGGGCGTTTGAGCAGCGTTGCGGATCGGTCAGGGAACCGGACGCGACTGGAGTATAACGATAACGGTATTAGCCGTCTGATTGCACCGGGCGGAAAGACTGTCTTGATGGAGTGCCGGGATGGTTTGTTAATACGGATGACCGACAATATTGGCAGATCCGTGATTTATGAATATGACGGCGACCTCCTCATGCAGGTAACCTATCCCAATCAGGGGAACATTCAATATACGTATACGGAGCAAGGCTATCTTGAGAGTATAACGGACCAGAACGGAAATACCTATGTGACTAACATCTATGATGCTGCTGGTAGAGTAATCCGGCAAAGGGATGCTTACGATCAAATGACCGATATCCATTATAATGATGCTGATTCTGAAACGACATTTACTTTCCATGCGACGAATGTCGTGGAGACGTATCGCTATAATACAGATTACCTTGTAACCGATATCGTCTATCAGGATGGGACACGGGAATCCTTCGAGTATGATACGTATCAATTCAAGTGTGCACATACGGATACAGGTGGCCGGACTACTCGCTGGGAATATGACATCCATGGGCAATTGCTTACGGAGATTGCAGCGGATGGTACACAGCATAGCCAAGTCTATGATGAACAACTCAACCGCATCTCCGTATCGGTCAATAACATCATGGAAAAGACATATGCCTATGACAAGTTCGGACGCGTGCTGGAAGAGATACAAGCGATCGATGCCGAGCGTCGGGCGGTGACTGCCTATACCTATGATGCACAGGGAAGGACTCTCACCCGTCAGGATGGGCTGGGTCACGTGACTACGTACGTATATGAAGTCAATCATACGGATTCACCATCTTATGTCAGGGATGCCGAGGGCCAGGAGTATCGTTATACATTTGATGATGCGGCCCGGATCACCCGCATAACGACGGCGTATGGAACAGTTGAATTCGAGTACAACGATCTGAACAAAAGAACCCGGATTGTGGATGCAGAGGGCAATACCACCCTGATGTTCTACGACAAGATGGGCAACATGATCAAGCAGGTACAGCCGAATGATTACGTGGAACGAATCGATAACGGTAAAGGAACGGAGTACCGCTACGATGCGTTGGATCATCTCATTCGCATCACCGATCCGCTTCATCAAACCCGAAGGTACCACTATGATATGTATGACCATGTACTGAAAGAGGTGGAGCCGAACCAATATGATCCGGTATTGGATGATGGTCAAGGCACGGAGCATGTATATAATCATCGCGGCAACCGCATTCAGACCATACTGCCCGATGGAGGGATTCAACGATTTAAATATGATGCCGCCGGTAATCTCGTGAAGTCCATCGGTCCAGAGCAATACGATCTGACGACGGATGATGGACCGGGAACGGAGTACGACTATGATGCCATGGATCGTCTGGTTCAGGTGACCAATGCAGAAGGGCACATCGAACGGCGTTACGCATATGATGCAGCCGGGCGGGTCGTCAAAGAAATGGACGGCAAAGCGGTGGACAGTGGTGACCAAGATGCCGAACGGTTCGGCACGCTGTATGGATACAATACGGCAGGATGGTTAATCGAAAAGCGGGAACCTGTTCAGGAAGGGATTTCCTCTGAAAGTGAGTCGAAGGCTGGCGGGCACGTGTTGTACCGTTTGTCCCGTTACGAATATGACCTTGCCGGCAACCTGGTGAAGGAAGAGCGAACGTCGGAATTCGTGACACGGGAGGGATATCCGGCGACGTATCACGGTATTACGTACGCCTATGATCGTAATCACCGCGTGACTCGCATCACGGACGACACGGGAGCAGACATTCGATATACATACGATTGTCTGAATCAGCGGACTTCCGAACGGTACAAGCTGAGTGAAGGCAAGGAGCGGCACATCCGCTACGAATATGACAAAGCGGGCAGGCTATTGCGCCAGCTAGACGTACTCGATGGGGAAGACCTGCGTGATGAACGCCAGGGAACGGTCACGGCAGAGACCAAATATGGGTATGATCGTAACGGGAACATGACCTACATCCGTTCGCCCGAAGGGTACGAAACGGAGATTAGCTATGATAGCACTGATCGGATCGTACAGATCAGCCGCCGGGAGCATGCGGGAGCGAAAGCCAGTTCCATGTACCTGAAGTACGACCGTAGCGGCAACGTGACGGAAGAAACGGATACGCTGGGGCATAGGATACAGTATGCATACGATGTTCGAAATCGCCCCATCCGTTATGTGGGTAAGCGCGGCGGCATCACCCGTCTGTTCTACAATGCCGAAGGAAAATTGGCCAAGAAAGTAACCCCGGGCCTGTACGATGCAACCCGTGACGATGGGGCAGGAACGGAATACACGTATGACGTGCTGAATCGCTTGACTGAAATCCGCAATCCGCTGGGCGAGATCATTCAGCGGCATGCCTTTAACCGTTATGGGGAGCAGGAAGCCGTGACGGAATACGGCGTCGAAACGAGGTATGCCTATACGCTGGCTGGCCAGGTGCGTCAAGTGTGGGGCAATGGCCCAGATCGCACTCCGGTGTTGCGACAGGAATATGAGTACGATGCCGCAGGGCATGTCGTAGGGATTCGGGATGGCGAAGGGCGGATGACGCGCCGTACA
>NZ_BCNM01000036.1 GCF_001514495.1 Paenibacillus pabuli NBRC 13638 | reverse complement strand
ATGGGCCGTGCCGCGCGGCGATGCACCGCGTGGCACGGCCGTTGGCCCCACCGAGGGCGGACTTGCCCGGTGGGGGCTGAGCCCGGCGCAGAGCGCGGCGGCTGCCGCGGCGCTGGCGTTTTTGGCCCGGTCATCCGCAGGGGATGGGCCGGGGCGGTTTTTGCTGTGGGCCGTGACCGGGGCCGGCAAAACCGAGATGATATTCCCGTTGCTCCAATACATATTGGAGCGGGGTGGACATGCGCTTGTCGCTACGCCGCGCCGGGACGTCGTGCTGGAGCTGGCTCCTCGCCTGGCGAAAGCATTCCCCGACATCTCGCTCGCTACGCTATACGGAGGCAGCACCGAGCGCTGGAAAGACGCGCAGCTCACACTCGCGACCACACACCAGTTAATGCGTTTTTATCAGGCGTTCGATCTGGTCATCATCGATGAGCTCGACGCGTTTCCCTACCATAATGATCCCATGCTTGCTCATGCGGCGGCGTCCTCGTGCAAGCCTGATGGCCATTTTGTGTACTTGTCTGCTACGCCACCAGCCCGACTGCAGCGGGAAGCGGCACGAGGGAAACTCAATTACGCCAGAGTTCCGGTACGCTTCCACCGCTATCCTTTGCCCGTGCCACGTTTGTTGAAGATGCCCACAGTCGCCGAATGTATTCGGAAGCGCGAACTGCCCGCTTCTCTTACAAAGAGCATCCAGACCTCCTTGCAACGAGAAGCTCAGGTATTTGTATTTGTGACACGAATCGCTCAGATTGAGGCATTTGTAACGCTCATGCGTCGCCTGTTTCCGCAGATCCATATCGAAGGAACATCATCCCAAGATCCGGACCGTGCGAGCAAAGTTATTGCTTTTCGTGAACGGTCGATCCGTCTGCTCGTGACCACCACCATTCTGGAGCGGGGCGTCACCATTCCGCGCAGCGATGTATTTATTTTGGATGCGGATAACGGTCTCTTCGATGAAGCTTCTCTGGTACAGATGGCGGGCAGAGCAGGTCGCTCCATGGATGATCCGGCAGGAAGGGTCGTCTTCGCATCATCCCGTCGTACGCGCTCCCAGGTAAAAGCGGTGGCACAGATTCAAAAAATGAACACCATCGCAAGGCGCAAAGGCTACCTCCATCCCCCATCACACCCATAAATACGAAAGGAGGCTGCAGTCCGATGTCCAACTGGTTAACTAACCTGACCGACCATCTTCACCATCTCACCCATCGTCTGCATGGCTTGTTCGCCCCACCGGGAGCAACTTGTCTAACCTGTGGTACCCGAGCGTTACTATCTCCAGTCTATCCCGGCATCTGTCCGCGCTGTGTGCAGCAAATTCCATGGATTCGTTCCATCCGCTGTCTGCGTTGTGGTCGGGGGATCGGCTGCCCGGACTGCGTTCGCCCACATATGCAAAACCGTTCTTTCATATGCAACCGCAGCGCCGTCCAGTATAACGCTCTTATGAAGGAATGGATTGGAATGTATAAATTTAGAGGACACGAGCGTTATGCGCCATTATTAACTGTTCTTATTGTTCAAGCCTTCCAAGCCATGAGTGAAGAATTCAACCCTGTTTTGGCAAAAGAAACCCTCGCCCCCACGGCTCATCCTGCCACGCCTGCTCAGTACCATGTGGATGCCAGCTCACATCCACCCGGCTCGATTGCGTCAACAACCGCACTCGTTCACCGACCCGACGGGCGCGAAGCAGCAGCCGCGCCCGTCCACGAAGCTGCTGCGCGTAAAACAATCAGCGAGCCCGTTCACTCGCCTACCGTGTTTGCGCCCGCGCAGACACACGCACAGCATAATAGCTCATACGCGTGCTGCACACACGCTTATCCCGGAGCAGCGCCGCGCAGCCGCCAGTCGCTGCTTCAACACAATAAGCCGCGATGGCGGCCAGACGCGGTGACCTATGTCCCCGTCAGCAACGAACGCCTGGCCGAGCGCGGCTTTAACCAGGCCGAGCGGCTCGCTGCAGGACTCGCCGCAGCCGTCCGACTACCTGTGGTTGATCTGCTGCAGCGTCGGATCAACACCACCAAACAAAGCTTCAAGACACGCGGCGAGCGCCTTCAGACCATGCAGGATGCATTTACAATGCAACGTGGTGGAATGGAGGCGATGTTTGATCTCTATAAGGCTACTTCTTATCTCAAGCAAAAGGACATGCAAACACAGCGAGCAATTTCATACGCTAGTGGGGAGGAAGTATCTTCGCATAGCAGATCAACGGCACAAGCTTGGCCTTTAACCCCCTTACGCTTGTTGGTGATTGATGATATTTACACAACGGGTAGCACCTTGGATGCATGTGGACAGGTGATCCTGAACGCTGGATCTTCCATGAATATTCCAATCGAGATTTACACGCTGACGTTGGCCAGATCTTAAGTTTGAAGAATCCATATATTGACTAGATTATCTGTCTGATATATAGGGGATCGTTTTACTGATTCACGAATACATACCTGAATTTATGTTCATCAGTTCTTTAGCTGAGACTAATTAATGTGTATTTCTGCAAAATAACTTGTTTAAGTATCTATAAGATTGCGCATACATGCATTTTGAGTCCTTGCTTTGTTTGTAATAGACTATGGACTTGATGAGAGAAAATAAGGTAATGTATAGTTATTATCCATCCGGAAAAGGAAGTTTGAGAGGGGCGTTTTAGCAATGAATCTGGGTAATTGTCCTCGCTGCGGCAAATTATATGCGTTAAATTTTCGTGATGTATGTTCAAGCTGTATCAAAGAAATTGAGAAGGAATACCAAGCTTGTGTAGACTATCTACGCGAGAATAAAGGCACTAATATACAGGAATTATCCGATGCAACAGAAGTTTCAATTAAAAATATTACCAAGTTCATACGTGAGGGACGGATTTCCATCGAAAACGCCCCCAATATGATGTATCCTTGTGAAGTATGTGGAACGTTGATCCGCGAAGGGCATATGTGCGACTCTTGTAGAAGTCGCTTGACGAAGGACCTGGCTGGGGCAGCGCGTGAGGTAGGCCAGAAGGATAACGGCAATATAGGCGGACGAACCTACAATGCTGTCGACAAACTGCGCGATTCATAGGAACGAGGGCTTAAATACAGTTTTTGCTATAACAAATGTTTTGGAACGTACCGATAAACTTATTAAAGATTATCGGTTTTTTTTATTATCCTAATTGTTCGTTAACATAAAGATAATGTAAGAAGAAACATTGATCGACGAATGTTCAAGGGAGACAGACCGCATTTCAGCAGTAGTTTTTCTTGCGATTATAGAATTTTTCAGCTTGGCTGAAAACGTCTGAATTCTATAATCTAATAAAATCCTAAGGTAAAGGAAGTGTAGTTCGTATGAAAATCAATGAACCGAATAGAATTGGTGCTATCAATTCCTATCAGAGGAACGTTGAATCCAATCAGCAGGCTGATGCCAAAAAGAGCCGCCGTAAGGACGAAGTATCCATTTCTCCGGAGGCGATGAAGATGCTTGAGGAACAAGGTCGTACACAGGATGCAGGACGTATACAACGTATTCAAGAATTAAAAGAACAGGTAAATTCGGGAACTTATCAAGTAGACAGCCAGAAGCTTGCCGAGAAGCTCGCTCCATACTTTAAGAACTTCCCTAATCAATAGGAGGACACATGGCAATTGAATCGATAATTGATGTACTTGAACAGCTGGAAGCCGCACATGTGGATATGTTTGAGCTGGGGGAGCGGAAGAAGGAAGCGGTAGTTGCCAACAAAGTTGATATACTGATCTCTCTAATTAATCATGAATCCAAACTTCTTAAAAGGATTGAGTTGATCGAGCAGCAAAGACTTCAGGCTGTCCACCAGTTTCTGGAGGGGCGTGGCATCAAGTCCAAGTTGAATCTGACTATTAGTGAGTTGACGAGACTGGTTTTTGATGCGGCCGAGAAAAAGAAGCTTCTTCAGGCTCAAACTTCATTAACAGATGTGTTGCAAAAGGTGAAACATCTTAATGAAGCCAATCAGCAGCTTATTAAGCAGTCGCTCTCGTACATCGACTTTTTTATTGAGACAATGTCATTTCATTCTGAATCAGAAGCTACGTATCAGAATCCTTCTGAGAAGCCTTATGGTATGGCTCGCTCCGGACTCTTTGATACTCGGGCTTAATAATGGGGGAAAAACAACATGGCTTCAACATTCCATTCAATTGAAACGGCCAAACGCAGTCTGATCACACAAACGGCCGCTTTGAACACAACAGGACATAACGTTGCCAATGCGAATACACCAGGTTATTCACGACAAGTTGTCAACATGACGGCAGCAGATCCAATTGATGCAGTGGCATTTTACCGTACAACAGCACCAGGTCAGCTTGGAACGGGTGTGGAGTTCAACTCAATTATGCGTGTTCGTGAATCTTTTTTGGACGGGCAATTCCGTAATGAGAACACCTCACTTGGAGGATGGACCATTCGTAATAGTACACTTGAAAAGCTTGAAACCATCATGAATGAGCCTTCGGATACGGGGATTCGCACAGTGCTGAATAACTTCTGGAACTCTTGGTCCGATCTTAGTCAAGATCCACAGGATGTTACAAACCGCAAAATTGTGAAAGAGACAACTTTGGCGTTAACAGATGGTTTAAATCAAATCAGTCTCCAATTGGATGCACTGACTAGTGATTTGACCAATAACGTTTCGTTAAAAACCACTGAGATCAACTCATATTTGCAGTCCATAGCGGATCTGAACAACAACATCGTAAAAGTGGAGCAACTCGGAGACAATGCCAATGATTTGCGTGACCAACGTGATTATGCCGTAGACCAGCTTTCCAAGATTGCAGGCGTTCAGATAACAGAACTGGACAGTGGCTACCAGGTAACGATTGCAGGTCAAGTAGCGGTCACTGGAGCTGCGGTGGTTCCTGTCACGGCTGATATTCTAGAGAATGCCTATCAAGCGGGGACTTTAACTGGCGGCGAAGTTTACGGAATGATCCATTCCCGTGATCAATATGTAGCAGACTATCGTAATCAAATCAATCAACTGGCGAATACGCTCGCAACCGGGGATATTGAGATTACCATTCCTGCTGGATCCGTATTGCCTAGCGGCACGGTTTTCAACAATGTGACCTATTCAGATGCCAATAACAATAGAACGTTAACGTCAGATTTGAAAGTGACGGTTCAAGGGATTAATGGGCTTCATAAACTGGGTTATACGCTTAGTGGTAATACACCAACTGCGGGCGGGGACTTTTTTACAACCAAAGACGGTTCAGGAACGATCACGGCTGGAAATATTACATTAAGTAAAGATATCCAAAATGATCCGAATAACATCGCGACTTCGATGCGTACGACCGGAACAGGTACAAGTGAGAGTGTAGTACTGGGGAATAATAGCCTGGCGCTGGCTTTAGCTGGCTTAAAAGATGCGAAATTTGATTTTGGATCAGCATTGTCCAAACCAACCACGGTAGATGACTTTTTCGGCGCAATTGTAGGACAACTTGGTGTACAGACCCAAGAAGCTAACCGTCAAGCAAAAAATGCTCAACTCCTCACTGAACAGGTTGACTTGAACCGTCAATCGGTAAGCGGAGTATCGCTAGATGAAGAAATGAGTAACTTGATCAAGTTTCAGCACGCGTATAGTGCAGCTGCTCGTTTTATGACTGCTTACGATGAACTGCTGAACAAACTCATTAACAGCACCGGTGTAGTCGGTCGCTAAGACGTAGAAAGGGGGAACCAATAATGGCTATTCGCGTAACCTCAGGAATGATGAGCACTCAGATGCTTAGCAACCTGAACCGCAACCTGAACCGAATGGATAACATGTCCAACCAGATTTCCACAGGGCGCAAAATCAATAAACCATCCGATGATCCCGTTGGTGTGACTTACGCGCTCCGTTACCGTGCAGAGTTGGCGGCGAATGAGCAGTACCAATCTAATACGGATGCAGCGGTAAGTTGGCTGGATGCGACGGATTCAAATATGCAGCAAGCTAATGATGTAATGAAAAGGTTGAAAGAACTGGCAGTCCAAGGATCTAATGGAACGTTGTCTGACTCAGATCTTGAAGCTGTTAACCTTGAAGTAGAACAATTGAAGAAACACCTTGTGGATATAGGTAATACGCAGATTCGTGGAAAGTTCATCTTCAATGGTCAAACGTATGACAAAGCCCCTTATGAATTAACGGGTACAGTGACAGATTATGCGGATGTAGAGACAGATACACAAGGAGTGCTGTATTCTATTAGTGAGCAGGTTACTTTTCAAATTAATACTTCAGGTTCCGAATTTTTTGGTAATAAAGGCGAGACCGATAATGTCTTTAAAATTATTGATGATCTTTCAACAGCCTTAAATAGCGGGAGTAATACTGCAGTACAACAGCAATTACAAAATATTGAGTCGCGTTCCACCAAAATGCAAGCATGTCTTTCAGAGGTGGGTGCACGAACCAACCGTATTGAATTGGTACAAAATAGGTTACAAGATCAAGATTTGAATTTTACTACTCTTCAATCCAAGACAGAGGATGCCGATGTGGCTAGTCTTATGATTCAGGCTACTTCCGCGCAGACGATCTATGAAGCGGCGTTGAAGTCTTCTGCTCAAATCATGCAACCATCGCTGATGGACTTTATGAGGTAACCATTTGATTTTAATCCAGTATAGACTGTAAGCTATGGACAGTAAGTAGTCCGTAGCTTTTTTTACGAATTTGGGGGAGGATGAACATAATGAGTCAACATAACAGAACGGAGACTCCACAGGAGCAATTGGTGAAAGAAACATACATTTTCCCGAAAGGAATCCTAGGTTTTGAAGAACTGAAATCATTTGAGTTGCAGCAACATGATGAAGTATTTAGCTTGTTTGGTGCAGTTGAAGAACATTCAGTGGCCTTTGTGACTGTAAATCCATTTGATTTTGACCCGGAATATGAGTTCGAACTTTCTCCTGAAAGTGTAGAAGATCTCGGTGTAACAGATGCAAGTGATATACAGGTTCGATGCATAGTCACGTTGCATGAAGAGATTCGACATGCAACAGCTAACTTATTGGCTCCCGTTGTGTTTAATACACACAAAAAAATGGGCAAGCAAATTGTACTGCAAAATACATCATACAAAACAAAACATGCATTATGGAGAAATGAAGGTTTTCTCAATAAGGACGGTGGTATCTGATGCTGGTACTTACTCGCAAAAAAGGGGAATCTATTGTCATATCAGATGATATCGTATTGACAGTGCTATCTGTAGAAGGGGAGAATGTGAAACTTGGTATAGCAGCCCCAAGGGATATTGATATCTATCGTAAGGAAGTTCTCGACGCGATTGAGCAAAACAATCATAATGCGGCTATGAATCTAGAGGAATTGCAAAAAACGATAAAAGACTTGGGAGAGCTAACTAAATAACGTTTAAAAAAGTGCCTCCCTAGAACGATGTTAAAAAAACAGAAAAAAAATTGAGATGGCTATAAACAAATTATGTCATGTCGTCGATATATATATTAAGGCGGTAATCTTCAGGGCGGCCGACCTGTGAAGACGCTAATACCACATGGATGTGGGCATATAACCATTTCAGGGAGGAAATAAACAATGATTATCAATCACAACTTACCAGCGGTTAACACACACCGTAATATGGGTCTGAACAACTCTGCAGCAAGCAAAAACATGGAGAAATTGTCTTCCGGTCTGCGTATCAACCGTGCGGCTGACGATGCTGCAGGTCTCTCCATCTCCGAAAAAATGCGCGGTCAAATCCGTGGTTTGGAGCAAGCTCAACGTAACGTTCAAGACGGTATCTCATTCGCACAAACAGCTGAGGGCGCAATGAACGAAGTATCCTCCATGTTGACTCGTATGAAAGAACTGTTGGTACAAAGCTCTAACGGTACCTACCAAGCAAGTGACAAATCCAATATCAAAATGGAACTTGGGCAACTGGGCGCACAAATTGATGCAATCACTTCTAATACAAAGTTCAATGGTATCAAAATCACTTCCAATGTATCTATTCAAGCGGATGATAGTACTTTTAAAATTACAATTAGTGGTATTAGCACTTCCGGTTTCAAAGGCTTGAAGTCGGGTGTATCGCTTGATAGCGCAACAAAAGCAATTGAAACTGTTGCGAAACAACGTGCTAAACTGGGTGCTGTACAAAACCGTCTGGAGTATACCTCCAACAACTTGGGTACAACTGTTGAAAACCTGACTGCATCCGAGTCACGTATCCGTGATACTGACATGGCTAAAGAAATGGTTGCTTTGTCCAAAAACAACATCTTGCTGCAAGCTTCTCAATCCATGCTTTCCCAAGCAAACTCTGCTCCACAAGGCGTTCTGTCCTTGCTTCGTTAATTTTCGAATGTTTTTTAAAGTCCTGTATTTCTTATACAGGGCTTTTTTTTATTTTGAATTTACCATAAAAGTTCCCATGTCTTTAGCCGATATATATAGTAATGAATTAATTAGTCATAAAAAAAAAATAATATAAAATTGTGGAGGATTCAAATGGAGCCAGTTAAATCGACAGTGCCATTGACAAAGGGTGTTTTGTCGCATACCTCTGTTTCCCCAACGAAAGATTTAAAAGAAAAAGCTACTTCTTCCGATTTTCCTTTAATTCTTTCAGGAAACGGACGTACAACCAATAATACAATTGAGAACCAAGAGATGGCTATTGAAGAGCTTAATAAAGCTATAAACGCGATTCAAGGACCTCAAAGATCCCTTGAGTTTTCCATTCACAAAGAAACACATGCTGTTATGATTAAAGTTATGAATAAAGAAACAGGAGAGCTCATTCGTGAAGTTCCGCCTGAAAAAATTTTAGATGTTGCTGCAAAAATGATGGAATTTGCTGGTTTAATGGTTGATAAGAAAATTTAGTGTGAAAGGATGGTTTAGAATGGCAGTTACTAGAATTTCTGGTCTGGCATCCGGTATGGATATTGATGCAATGGTTAAAAAGTTAATGCAGGCAGAAAGCCAACCATTGAACAAGCTTAATCAGAACAAACAACTTATGGAATGGAAACGTGAGGGGTATCGTGAAACTAGTGTGAAATTAGTTACATTTGCTCAAAATAAAATCAATGATACTTTCAGTAAGTTAACCTCTCTTAATGCTCAAAAAGCTTCGGTTAGCGGCAATACAAGTGCAGTAACCGTAAAGGCATCTACATCTGCAGTAGGTAATATGGAAATAGAGGTTACACAATTGGCCAAAGCTGCTTCTACTAAGTCTTCATCGGTACCAACTAAGGGAGGTTCGGAGAACGATTGGGGTAAGGTGCTGTTATCAGATATTAGTGGATCAGGAGTAGCAAGTAGTGGAACTTTAAATGTCCAAATTAATGGAGTTGATATTGCGATTGATGGCGCAACAGAGACCTTGGATTCTTTCGTGAAAAAAATTAACGCTAACACCAAAGCTGGTGTAACAGCAATATATGATTCCGCTACAGGAAATATGTCGATCTCTAGCAAAACAACAGGTGTTGATTCCAATAGCATTACTCTTAATGGAGATGTTTTTACAGCTTTCAAGCTAAACAGTCAACTTTCTGGTGGTGTTGATGCGAAAGTTAAAATCAACGGTCTTGAAGTAACTAAAGCATCAAATAGTTTTAACATAAATGGGGTTGATATCACACTTAATACGTTGAGTAACGGTGAAACTACACGGGTTGCAGTTACAAAAGATATTGATAAAATTGTGGAGACTGTTCAAAGTTTTGTTGATTCTTACAACGAACTTATGTCTTTCTTGAATGGGAAAGTCAATGAAGAACGTTACTCAAAATATACTCCATTAACTAGTGACCAAAAAAGTGATATGTCTGATGATGAGGTTAAACTGTGGGAAGATAAAGCTAAAAGCGGGATGCTAAAACGTGATAGTATCTTAGAGGGTACCATTTCTCAAATGCGTACTGCACTTGTCCAGACTGTCAAGCTGGACAGCCCCATAACATTAGAAAACGGGGCTAAGACAACAAGTGAAATTAACATGACTCACATCGGTATTACTACAGGCACATATGAAACTAAGGGGAAATTAATTCTTGATACTGACAAGTTGAGAGCCGCTCTTGAAGAGAATCCCGATATTGTTAGTAGTTACTTGGGAAACAATTATTCTTCCTCATATCTCAACAACGATTATAATTCTTCTGATGGAGTATTCTCCCGATTACGTAAAATATCGAATAAAACATTAGATAGTTTAGCAAATACAGCTGGGACTTCTAGAGTTAGTACGGAACTTACTGCTTCATTTAATGTAAGTAGTAGCATGGGGGAATCATTAAGGCTGCTTGATATCCGCATAAGTGATTTCACAGCAAGATTAAACATGAAAGAAACAAACTATTTTAAAAAATTCACTGCTATGGAAACTGCTATTAATAAGTACAATAATACCTCATCAAGTTTGTCCAGTTTTATGTAAGGAGGGCGGCACATTGATTAATTCTCCATACCAGAAGTATCAGCAAACTCAGGCTCAAACCGCTTCAAAACCTAAGTTGCTAATTATGTTATATGATGGGGCAATTCGTTTTGTTCAGGCTGGTATTGAGGGTATAAAACAAAAGGATTATGAAGTAGCAAATCGTAATTTGATTAAGGCCCAAGCTATTGTTCACGAACTTATATCATCCTTAAACTATGATTACTCTATTTCCAACAATCTAGTGGCTGTCTATGAGTATATGCTACATCGATTAATTGAGTCTAATGTAAATAAAAAGACCGATCCAGCGGAAGAGGTATTGGAACATTTAAAAGAACTTAGAGATGCGTGGGTGGAAGCGAGTAAATCTTTAGGAACAGGATATGCTTTATGACTGATCAAGAAAAATTACAGATCTTCGTTAATGAATATAGTCAATTATCCCATTCCACCATCGCGAATATTTCGGAATTGAATGAAGATCAATTGCTGGATTATGCTGAGCAAAGAGAATATATTGTTAACGAGATGGAGGCCTATCGCTCGTTGATAACAGATGAGATAAAAACCAGGATTAATGAGTTGATCATTGAGGAAAGAATTATCGTTGAAAGAATGTTGGAAATAAAAGATGAAGCAGCCGAATGGCTGGAAAAACGGGGGAATATTCGGTCTCAACAGATTGCATATCAACAATCGTATTCTGCAGACAGCGTCTTTATAGATTATCGAAAATAGTTAGAGTAAAGCGTCGGTTAAAGACCGATGCTTTTTCTATTTTGCTTCATTATTGACAAAGAAAGGCCGATAATAATTAATATGAAGAAAAAGCAGATGGGTGGATGATTTATGAATCAGGCTAATCTCGAAGTATTGGAGCACAGGTTTCCGCATATATCAGAAAAATTGAAGAGTGCCAATCCATCGAAATTACGACAAGAGAGAGTTGTATATGAGCGATTTGACAAAGATGAGTTATGGCTACAGGCGGTAAAGGAACTGGTAGAAGAATCAAAAATCGTATTTGTATACGGTTTTGGGCAGGGATTAAGTATCGCTGATCTTTTAGAAGAGTTTCCAGATCGGTGGCTGTTTGTATACGAACCGGATGAAGCATCCTTCAATAGCGCTATGACCGAATATGATATTAGCCTATTATTAAGTCATCCTAATCTATATTGGATTTCTGTTGGCGATGATCAACTGAGAATGTTGTTTCATTTATTGTGCAGTTATATGCAAGAAAAACTAGCTTTTATTGGATTACGTAAGTTTTTGGAAGATCATATTGAAGTACTTCATGATGTGAAAAAAGAGTTTTTAGTTTACAAAAATGATTATCATTCCAATAAATACGTAGAAAACCGTTTTAGAAATGAGTGGACACAAAACTATCTTTATCATTTGCATGAGTCACTTACAACCCAATCTATCGAAAAAATGTATGAAGCTTTTAAAGGGAAAACGGCTATTATTGTATCGTCAGGTCCTTCCTTAACAGAAGATATAGAATGGATTAGGAAAATCTCAAAACATGCACTGATTATCGCAGCTGGTTCGAGTGTACAGGCTTTGGTGAAACACGGAATTGAGCCTCATTTATGTGTTATCATGGATGGCCATGAAGTAAATAATAAAATTTTCTCTAATGAAAAAACCCTCCAGCCCACGTTGTTATTCACTTCATCGTCTTATTATGGAATTTCTGAGCGAAAAGAGAAAAATAAAATTTATAGCATCATGGAAAATGACCAAGTTTCCCAATACTTTCTGCAAATAAACAAAAGCAATCTCTTAATGCTGCCTACGCCAAGTGTTGCAGGAACTGCAATTCAGACTGCCATATTTTTGGGCGCAACACAGGTTGTCTTTGCTGGACAGGATTTATCTTACCCGGGACTAAAGGTCTATAGCGATGGGGTGGAGCATTTTTCTCAGGACACTAAAGTTGAAATGCTACAAAGAGCTGTTAGACAAATTGAGAATGTGCAGGGCGGTATGAATTCGACAGACGCAAGCTTTATGTCCATGAAGGAATCAATTGAAAGTTTAATCAAGTACTTCGATCATATTGATTTCTATAACTCGACTCGTCTTGGAGCTGTCATTGAAGGTGCTCCTTTCCAAGCTATAGAAGAAATTTATGAAGGTCTTAAGGGTGAATTGATAGAGAAAGACGTAATTGAAAACTGGATGAACGATCATCCAGTAGCAATAAACCATGAACAATTCGCAAGTGTGAAGGCGAGGATAGAACTCGTAGCAACAGAGGTAGTCCATTTAAAGCCAGAGATCAGAGTCCTTCGTAAATTGATAAACAATGTTGAAGGACTTAGTAGAACTAAGCCATTAAAATGTCATAATGTGATATTCGATATAGAAGAAAAGTGGGGAAGCATAGTAAACAGAGAATGGTTTGCACCAATTTTTGAATCTTTGATTCCACTACAGCTTGCACGTTTTGATCGGATGCTGCCTACAATTGTTGTTGAACAGAATATCATTCTCAAAGCAAGTTATATACGGGAATACCTTGGTGGAATTTTAGAGGAACTGGAAGAACAACTTCCTCACTTGGAAGAGCTTTTGTTGGAAAGTGGGAGAAGAATGGATAGTATTCATAATATAATGGATGCCTAGGTTCATAAAAACAACATAATTAATCAATCTTTTGAACCGGAGGTTTGTATATATGTTTACCGATAAAGTTGTGCTGGTTACGGGTGGCACCGGGTCTATTGGAAGTGAGATTGTACGAAATCTATTAACCTATCGACCAAAAGCAATTCGAATTTTCAGTCGTGATGAAAGTAAGCAATTTGAATTGCAACAAGAACTCAAAGAGTATGGTAATATCAGGTATCTAATAGGGGATATAAGAGATAAACAGAGACTTGGGTATGCCATGGAGGATGTGGACTTTCTTTTTCATG
Source organism: Paenibacillus pabuli NBRC 13638 (assembly GCF_001514495.1). Lineage (GTDB taxonomy): Bacteria > Bacillota > Bacilli > Paenibacillales > Paenibacillaceae > Paenibacillus > Paenibacillus pabuli. Next base: position 33,159 of record NZ_BCNM01000036.1, on the reverse strand, counting down.
CAGCAGCATTAAAACATGTTCCTGCATGCGAGTATAATCCCATGGAAGCGGTAAAAACCAATGTTATTGGTGTACAGAATATTATTGAAACAGCCATCGAGCATAATGTTGAGAAGGTCATAGCTATAAGCACGGATAAAGTGGTCAATCCAACCAATACCATGGGAGCTACTAAATTGTTGTCTGAAAAGTTGATTTCTGCAGCGGGTTTTTACAAAGGAAGCAAAAGGACGATATTTGCATGTGTACGGTTTGGTAATGTAATGGGTTCCAGGGGATCAGTAATCCCGCTGTTCAGAAATCAAATTGCAGAGGGGAGACCTGTAACGGTTACACATTCGGACATGACTCGTTTTATGATGTCTATCCCACAGGCTGCTCAACTGGTAATTGATGCTGCGAAATATTCTCAAGGTGGAGAGGTGTTTGTATTGAAAATGCCGATCCTTAAAATTACAGACTTGGCCAAGTGCCTGATTGATTCCTATGAACAGTCTGAAGGCAGAAGCTACTTGGGTAAAGTCATTGAGACGGGGATTCGCCCCGGAGAAAAATTATATGAGGAACTTATGACACTGGAAGAATCAGAGAGAGCACAGGAAAACGGACAAATGTATATAATTCCGTCCGTTTTTAACACACAAGAACATTATTACACTGGATTCGAAAAAGCCATACATGAGGAATATTCCTCAAAAACAGCTAGGCAAATGCATACATCTGAAATTAGGGAACTTATTGAGGCAAACGGATTAGGTTTCTCCAAGGTGTTGATATGAAAGGCTCAACCAGATGTTTGGCTGTGATCCCTGCAAGAGGAGGATCAAAGGGCTTGCTTCATAAAAATATAAGATTATTGGATCACAAGCCATTAATTAATTACACGATTGAAGCAGCGATGAACAGTCATTATATTGATGAGGTAGTTGTCTCTACAGATAGCGTAGAAATTGCCCGTATTGCCAAGTCGGCTGGTGCTAAAGTTCCTTTTATCCGCCCCGTTGAGCTGGCAACAGACCAAGCTGCAAGCATTGATGTTCTGAAGCATGTCGTCCATTATTATGAACAGGAGAAGAAATCTCCCTTTGAACATATTATGTTGCTTCAACCGACTTCTCCGTTGCGAAATGCTAATGATATTGATCAGGCTTATCAAACATTCATAAATAATGAGGGAGATTCATTACAGAGTATTACTATAGCTGATAATCATCCTTATCTACTAAGAGAGTGGAATTTTGGAAAGCTTGAGCCTTATTTGAAGGAACAGACTGATAATCTTAGGAGGCAGGACTTATCGGAATTGTACGTATTGAATGGTGCAATATATATCGTTGAAAGAGATTTGTTAATGATTCAGAATACGATGACGGGTTCGAATAATTGTGGATATCTTATGCCTCAAGAACGATCTGTTGATATAGATAACGAACTCGATTTAAAATGGGCTGAATTTCTTATACAAATCTCAAAATAGCTGCAAAAAACATGGTGAGAGGAGGAAACATTCGAAATGAGCAATTTTCAATCAAGAATCAGCGGAGGGTCCGTTTACATTATTGCTGAAGTAGGAGTCAATCATAATGGATCATTGGATCGAGCGCTCGAATGTGTAGACCAAGCTGTGTTGTGTGGAGCAGATGCAGTTAAATTCCAAACTTTTAACAGCAAGAAGCTAGTAACCAGGCATGCTCAAAAAGCGGAGTATCAGATGGAAAACACCGGAGAAGCAGGGAGCCAATTGGAGATGTTGCAGCAGCTTGAGCTAAGTCATTCGGATTTTATAGAGATTAAAAGTTATTGCGACAAGAGAGAGATTGACTTTTTATCCACTCCTTTTGATGAGGAAAGCGCCGACTTTCTAAACTCCATCCAAGTTGATGCGTTTAAAATAGGCTCTGGAGATATGAATAACATCCCTTTTCTCCAAAAGGTTGATCAATATGGACGTCCCATTATTCTTTCAACGGGAATGGCGGAGTTGATCGAAATCAGGGAGTCGTTAGAGGTTATTACTAAAAGTAATGTTTCTTTGCTTCACTGCACCTCAGATTACCCTGCTCCTGTCGAGGATGTGAATCTTCTTGCAATCAATACTATGGCAGTTGAGTTTAAGAAAGTTATTGGATATTCAGACCATACAAAGGGTATCGAAGTCTCTGTTGCGGCTGTAGCAGTAGGTGCACAAATTATAGAAAAACACTTTACCCTGGATCGTACTTTGCCTGGCCCAGATCACAAGGCTTCCCTAGTGCCAGAAGAATTTACTGCTCTGGTAAAGGCGATTCGTACAGTTGAACAAGCAATGGGGGATGGAGTTAAACGCTGTATGCCGTCCGAAGAAAGCACAAAGTCCGTTGCCCGAAAGAGCCTTGTAGCGGGGCGAGCTATGCAAGCTGGTGAACAAATAAAAGAACAGGATATAGTCATCAAGCGTCCTGGAATAGGGATCCCACCCAAGTATTATTTCGACTTTGTTGGTAAAGTACTTTCAAGAGATGTGGAAGAGGATCAGCTCTTGTCAAGGGAAGACTTTCAATGAAAAAAATAACTGTTATTACCGGGACTCGTGCCGATTATGGGATATACTATCCTGTTCTGAAAGCAATTGAAGAAGAAAAGACGCTTGATCTGCATCTTCTTGTAACGGGAATGCATTTGTCCCCTCAATTCGGTAATACCATTGAACTAATACGACAGGATGGATTCCGAATATCTGCTCAGGTGGATTGCCTCTTGCAAGGTGCGACGCATGGGAACATGTCCCGTTCAATAGGATTGGCTATATTGGGGATGACACAGGCACTGGAATCCATTCAGCCTGATACAGTGATCGTATTGGGGGACCGGGGAGAAATGCTTGCAGCAGCGGTAGTTGCTGCACATATGAACATTCCACTTGTGCACCTACACGGTGGGGAAGTTACGGGGACGATAGATGAATCTGTTCGCCATGCAATCAGTAAACTGGCTCATATTCATCTGGTGGCCACTGTGCAAAGTAAAGAAAGGTTGTTGAAATTGGGTGAGGATCCTTGGAGAGTTCATGTCGTAGGTGCTCCAAGACTTGAGACGATGATGAACACTGTTCTTCCAGACCACAAAAAAACAATGGATAAATACAGTATCCATATTCATTCTAAAGGCTATATTTTATTCGCTTATCATCCTGTTACAACGGAGTCCACGGATCTGCAGATGATAACTAGTATGTTAAATGTATTGGCAAATAGCGAATACGATATTATATGTATTATGCCTAACTCCGATGCGGGATCGGATGGACTTATAGGGGTCTATAATCAATTCTCTACAAAGAGGATTCAATTAGTTACCAATTTCGAGCCATTTGATTATCTGGTCATGTTGCAAAATGCTGAAGTCCTAATTGGAAATTCATCCTCTGGAATCATTGAGGCGGCTTCCTTTCATATTCCTGTTATCAATATCGGCACACGTCAGGGTCGTAGGGAACGTTCTTCCAATGTTATAGACATTAATGAGAGTGATGAAGCACTTAAAAGGGCACTGGAAGAAGCTACTTCACCTCATTTTCGGCAGGTTGTGTCCTCAACCAAAAATGTCTATGCAAAGGATAATACAAGTCGACTAATTGTAGATATTCTTAAAAAAATAAAGAATAATGAAAAATTGATTCAAAAAACAATAACGTATTGATCTGGGGAATCCGTATCATTAGCCTTGGTAGGAACATGAGGGGGGATTTTTTCTGGGATATATTATCTTTGGGGCAGGTGGACATGGAAAAGTAGTATTGGATAACCTGCGATCAAACGGTGAAGATATTATCGGGGTTATGGATGACCGTTGGTCTGAAGAAGAGTGGAGGGGTGTTCCGCTTCTTGGCGGTTTGGATCAATTCGACCGGGTTGTCAGGCAGCATCCGAATTCATTATATATCATAGCCATTGGCCAGAATGCTGCGAGAAAAAAAATAACTACATTGTTTGAAGAAAAAAATGTTCGTTTTGGAAAGGCGATACATTCAAGTGCCGTGATCAGCGCTGATGCGCACATTGGAGAAGGAACCGTAATTATGGCTAACTCAGTAGTCAATGCTGATGCTACTATAGGTAGACATGTCATTATTAATACGGCCGCGACAGTTGATCACGACTGCAGTATAAAGGATTACGTTCATCTGTCACCAGGTGTTCATTTGGCGGGCGGAGTTGAAATTGGTTTCTCCACACATGTTGGCATTGCTGCATGTTTAATTCCACAGGTTAAGATTGGAAGAAATGCCGTGATTGGTGGGGGAGCCTGTGTAATTCGTAATATCCCAGACTGCGTTCTGGCAGTTGGCTGTCCAGCTAAAGTGATCAAACAATTCCAAGAGAGTAAGGAATGAAAAGCAGATGACTGAGCATAAGCGTATTTATTTAGCTTCTCCTCATATGAGCGGTTTGGAACAACAATATGTTAAAGATGCATTTATAACAAATTGGGTTGCCCCCTTGGGACCGAATGTCGATGCTTTTGAGAAGGAAGTCGCGGAGTACGTTGGAAGTGCGGGGGCTGTTGCTTTAAGTTCAGGTACGGCGGCAATCCATTTGGCATTATTGTTGTTGAATGTGCAAGAAGGCGATATCGTATTTTGTTCTTCGTTAACCTTTGTTGCCAGCGCTAACCCTATACTGTACCAAAAGGCGACTCCTGTATTTATTGATTCGGAGCCTGAAAGCTGGAACATGTCTCCAATCGCTTTGGAGCGTGCAATGAAAGAGTACGCAGACAAAGGTAAAAAACCCAAAGCTGTAATCGTTGTGAATTTGTATGGCCAAAGTGCAGACTATGATCCATTAATTCGGCTTTGTGAGTATTATGAAGTGCCGATTGTCGAGGATGCTGCGGAATCTTTAGGGGCTTCGTATAAAGGGAAAATGAGTGGTACATTTGGACGATTTGGTATTTTTTCGTTCAATGGAAACAAGATTATTACCACATCTGGTGGTGGAATGCTGGTTTCAGAGGATCAGGCGGCATTGAATAAAGCCCGTTTCTTGGCGACTCAAGCCAGAGATCAAGCTAAGCACTATCAGCATAGTGAGGTCGGCTACAATTATCGACTGAGTAATGTACTCGCAGGAATTGGGCGAGGACAGATGGAGGTTCTCGAAGAACGCATTGCACGCAAGCGAGAGATTCGTCAGCATTATGCGAAGCAGTTGGCAACTATCTCTGGTGTGACGATATTGGCGGAGCAGACTTATGGGCGATCGACCTATTGGCTGACTACGATGCTCCTCGATCCACAGCAGACCGAGGTTAGACCTGCACAGGCCATTGATGTTTTGGACTCAAACAATATCGAATCTCGTCCGATATGGAAGCCACTGCATTTGCAGCCAATTTTTGAGGAGTGTTATTACTACTCCCATATTGAAGGGGAAGATGTCGCGGGTAAAATCTTTGAGCAGGGAATTTGCCTTCCTTCTGATACGAATATGACAGATGCTGAATTGGAAGAGGTTATTGTACTGTTGCGGCATACCTTAAGCTGAAATGAAGAGACAGCAGCTTGAAAATTAAGCTGACATATAGTTAGATGGGGGAATAAAGATGGGTGAAAAGCTTGTGATTTTTGGAGCTGGTGATGGTGGCTTTCAAGTAACTTTATCTTTAACTGATAAGTTTGAGATTATTGCTTATGCTGATAATGATCCGCAAAAGCAGGGGAAGACAATGTTCTCCAAGCCTGTCATTAAGCCTGAGCAGATTACTTTTCTGGATTACGATTACGTGGTTATAGCTAATTTACATGGTCAACAGGTTAAGAAACAGCTTTTAAAAGACTGTAATGTCAATGAAGAGCAAATCATTGATTACTACCATAGTCATATGTTTGATTCTCGTATAACAGTACTTCGTCATGTCGCAGAAGAAATCAATATACGTAATATTGCTGGAGCAATTGCTGAATTAGGCGTTTTTAAAGGAGAGTTTGCCAAATATATAAGCAACTCTTTTTCTGATCGTCAATTCTATTTATTTGATACTTTTAATGGATTTGATGAAAGAGATATAACAAAGGAAAGAGAAGGAGGCTTTTCAAACTCTAAAAAAGGTGAGTTTATGAATACTAATATTCAACTTGTTTTGGATAAAATAAAAAATCCATCCAGATGTGTCGTGAAAAAAGGTTACTTCCCAGAAACGACAGACGGTCTCGAAACTGAACAATTTGCATTTGTCAGCTTAGATGTGGATTTATATGAACCTATATTAGCAGGTCTCGAATATTTCTATCCTAGGCTTTCTCCTGGAGGTTACATTTTTGTTCATGATTATAACAGCACTAGGTTCTCTGGGGTCAAGCAAGCAGTGAAAGAGTTTAGCAAAAAACATCCGATTAAACTTGTCCCACTCAGTGATATTTCTGGAACTGTAGTTATCGTTAAATAAATCTTAACTTAGTAAGGAAGTGGGTTCGGTTGGACGTTCGTCTCTTTCAAAAACATGAGTCTGCTGTATTAATGCAAGCACTTAACGATTTATGGGCCAAAAACCACATCTTATCCAGGGATGAGCGATTACTGAATCATATGTTTGGGGATAACCCTGTTGTACAGCGGGTCTTTGGTGAAAAGCATTACGGTTTTCTGGGAGCATGGCTGGGTCAGGAGATCGTTGGATTATTCGGATTGATGGCATTTGATTTTAATCTATATGGAAAACATTATTTCGGCTTTGCGCCAACTAATTGGATTGTGGCTCCAGAGCAGCGACATACTGGTGCTGGTTTAAAGTTAATGCGAGCCATGATGAGTTATAATCCTGCGGTTGTTCTGAATTTAGGTATTAACTCGAATGTCGCCCGGCTTTATAAAGGAATGGGAGGTTATCAGGTCATTCCTGATGTTCCACGCTGGATCGGAGTTTATGATTATGAACAAACGTCACAAAGACTTTTAAATGGAAATGCCCATGCCATTCGATATTTTGATACGATAAGAAAGAGGCAACAGCGAACAAACTATCGAGTTACTGCTTCGTTCGATGCTGATCGTTGGGATAAGTTCCACACACAATGGTCTGTACAATATGTTGGGTTTTCACGTAATTCGGCATTTATTAAGTGGCGCTATATCAATCATCCCACATTTGATTATCGCATCTTTACTTGTGAAGACCAATCCGGTAATTTTAAAGGGCTTCTGGTCATTCGGATTGAATCTATTCTCGAACCTGAAGTGAAGATTGGTCGGATCGTGGAATTTATCGCAGCAGATCAAGATAGTGCGGTGCAACTCGCCAATCAGATAGTGGGGATTTGCGAACAAGAAATGCTTTTGTTTGTAGATTTTTATTGTTTTTCTTCGATGACGACCTGGGGACTCGAAACGATTGGGTTCAAGCGAGCTTTCAAAAATGATGCAGACAAATGGGTGCTTCCAACGAGATTTCAACCGCTCGATCTTGACGTAACTTATATGATGGGGGCACTTTACACTTCCAAAGAACTGCAAGGGAAAATCCCTTCGGCTAATGACCATACCTGGTACATTACTAAGGGAGACGCCGATCAAGATCGCCCAAATTAAAGGAGGACTTACAAATGGATAACTTTAACAAACTTCGTCAAGCCTTTATTGATGCACTGGGACTGACGGAAGATACCGACTTTGCAACAGTTAAGTACAGCGAAATAGATGAGTGGGATTCCATCGCTCACATGGCTCTGGTAGCGCAGCTTGACGATACCTTTGATATTATGCTGGATACGGAAGACATTATCGAAATTAGCTCTTTGGATAAGGCTGTTGAAGTTTTGAGCAAATATGGAGTTCACTTTGAATGATGCTTAAAGATCAAACGATTTTTATTACAGGGGCTTCTCGAGGTATTGGTCGTCAGGTAGCAATGCTGCTAGCTGAAGCAGGAGCAGATGTTGTTATTAATGGCAGAAATATTGAGGCATTGGAGAAATTGAGGGAAGAAATTGAACAGCAATCTGGTCGAACAGTTCTGGTTCTTCCTTACTCGGTTGATGAAGTTGCCCAAGTGAGGGATGCGTTCCAGCAGATCAAGAGGACTTTCGGGAAATTGGACGCTCTTGTAAATAATGCTGGGGTTCTCCAAGATCGTGTGTTGGGAATGATTGATGAGCAAACAGTACATCAGACCTTGCAAACGAATCTAGCTTCTGTGATTTATCATACACAGTATGCAAGTCGCATGATGAGTGTTCGTAAACAGGGGAGCATTGTTAACATTTCTTCAATCATTGGAACTAACGGGAACGAAGGACAGGTTCTTTATGCTGCAAGTAAGGCAGGAATTATAGGGGTCACAAAATCAGCATCAAAAGAGCTTGCTCCTCAAAATATTCGAGTAAATGCTGTCGCGCCAGGTTTTATTGACACCGATATGGCTAGAAGCTTGCCTGAAGAAAAATTTAACGAGCGTCTATCCAGTATCAAAATGAAGCGTATTGGAGCGCCGAAAGATGTGGCAAACGTGATTCTTTTTCTGTGCTCCGATCTGTCTAATTATGTAACAGGACAAGTGATTGGGGTTGATGGAGGAATGCTAATATGAGCTTTTGGAATTTTGAGAAAACCTCAAATCCGGCACTCATTGATCTGCATACCGCTAAATCAGTCAGCTATGAGCAGCTACAATCGGGTGTGGAAAAACGAATTCAACAATTGGCACATAGACGCGCTGACAAGAGCCTTGGCTTGATTTACATTCGGAATGCAGTAGCTGATCTGACTATGTATTTGGCTGCTCTTCAGAAAGGTGATGCGGTATTGCTATTGGACGCTGCATTGAACGTTTCATTAAGGGAGCGTTTGGAATCAGTCTATAAACCGGACTGGATTTTTGACTGCGAGCTGCAATGGAAGAATATAAAGTCGGTTCATTCTTCCATTCATCCTGAATTGGCGGTGCTGCTGTCTACTTCAGGTTCTACCGGCAATCCGAAGCTTGTAAGATTATCGTATCGAAATCTACAAAGTAACGCGGAAGCAATCGCTGAATACCTGAAGATTAATTCGTCTGATCGGCCTATCACGACCTTATCACCGGCTTATTCATATGGATTATCTGTGATCAACAGCCATCTTCTTCGCCGTTCTACTCTTTTATTAACTGATGAATCAATTGTTCAACCTGCATTCTGGGAGAACTTTAGAAAATATGAGGCCACCTCTTTTGCCGGGGTCCCTTACCTATATCAGATGCTGCATCGCTTACGATTTGACCGTATGGAATTGCCTTCTTTGCGTTACTTTACTCAAGCAGGAGGAAGGTTGTCACTCCCACTCGCGAAGTATTTTCTCTCGGTAGCTTATCACAAGAGTGCATCATTTATTATCATGTATGGTCAAACCGAGGCTACGGCACGTATTAGCTATCTACCCTTTGAACAGGCTGATAAAAAACTGAGCAGTATTGGGGTGGCAATCCCTGGCGGGGAACTTCATATTGATGAACAGTCGGGAGAACTGATCTATAAAGGGCCCAATGTAATGATGGGCTACGCAGAGAACCGTGAGGATTTGGCGCGAGGAGATGAGCAGCATGGAAGTTTACATACCGGAGATATGGCATACTGTGATGAGGATGGCTACTTCTGGATTCAAGGACGAATGAAAAGATTTATTAAAATCTATGGACTGCGTATGAATCTTGATGATCTTGAAAAGTCTTTGGAACAGTTGCTGGAAACCACTGTGGCTTGTGTTGGAGCGGACGAGCAGCTATTGGTTTTTGTAGAACAGAAACAGCATCCGGAGCTTATTCAGCAGATTCGTCAATTTCTCAAAAATAAGTACCATATTCATCATACCAGTATTAAGGTTCTAACTCTTTCCCTGCTGCCGCGATTGGAAAACGGAAAGCTGGACTACATAACACTTGGAAAAGAGGGATCTAATGCTGGAAATTGAGTCAATACTATCACATTCTGGCCCTTATCATCTGGCTCAAAAAGGCAAGCAAATAATGCTGTTAGATGAGTTGAATGCACTTACTCAATTCCATGCGGAAAACAGTGAGGCATACGGAAATATTCTAAACAAGACAAATCTGAAATTCCAAGCGCAAACATTAGAAGAAGTACCATATCTGCCGGTTCAACTGTTTAAAATGGTCGATTTGTTTTCATTACCGGATTCGGAGAGGTTTAAAACGCTGAATTCTAGTGGTACGACCGGTCAGCAAGTTTCACGTATCCATATAGATCGTTACACGGCTTCTTTACAGACTAAAGCATTGAATGTCATTGTACGCAGTTTTTTGGGCAAAAATCGCCTCCCTATGATTATTGTTGATTTTGACTTTCTGAAAAATCGCCACCAGTTCAGTGCTAGATCAGCCGGTACGATTGGCTTTTCCCAATTTGGTCATCACCATCTCTATCTTTTGGATGAATATATGAATATTCGTTGGGATGAACTAGAACGGTTTTTGGAGGAATTCAAGAATCAACCGATCTTTCTCTTTGGTTTCACGTTTATTGTATGGCAAAATTTTTTGGAAGAATTACGAAAACAAAATACTTCCCTAGACCTTAGCGGAAGTATTTTGATTCATGGCGGAGGATGGAAAAAACTCCATGAGCATACCGTCACGGATCAAGTTTTTAAAAACGTTCTTAAAGAACGCCTCCGTATCGACCAGGTGTACAATTACTATGGAATGGTTGAACAAGTGGGGTCCATTTATATGCAGTGTGAATGCGGTTATTTGCATACTCCTGATTTTGCGGATGTTTTGATACGTCATCCGCATCATTTGAAACCACTGCCCTATGGAGAGAGTGGACTCATTCAAGTGTTAAGCATGCTGCCGCGAAGCTATCCTGGGCATAGCTTGTTAACTGAAGATATTGGAGTGATTTTGGGAGAGGATGACTGCCCCTGCGGGCGAAAAGGCAAATATTTCAGTGTAGCAGGGCGATTGCCTAAAGCCGAGATACGGGGATGCAGTGACACTATGACCTCAACATGATGAGAGAAGAAGGTGAGAGAATATGCAAATTTTGGCTCCTTCATTAGCTGTGAAAAGTGACTGGAAGCAGGCAATTTCGACTGTGGCATCCCAAGCCAATCTTCAGCCGTTTACTGCCGAAGTCATTTCATTTCTGGAAAGTTTGTCGAAGAGTATTTTACTGGATCACCAAATGAGAGGGTATCCCGAATTGATGGCTGTTGCATACTGGCTTCGTCGTGGGCATATTCATCAGTTATTTGAGAAATTTAAAAGTTTTACGGAAACCAGATATTTGGCTGCAAGAGGAATGGTTGTTCATTTTGCGCCTGCTAATGTGGATTCTGTTTTTGTTTACTCTTGGGTGATGTCACTTTTGATGGGAAATAAAAATATTATTCGTCTGTCTCAGAGAAGGCAGCCTCAGATGGAAATTTTGATACAGAAAATCAATGCTGTTCTTATGCTACCTGAGTATGTTCAGACTGCTCAAAGAACGCTTTTTGTGAGTTATAAACATGAAACTGAATATACGGCCTTTTTGAGTCAATACTGCCAATTGCGTGTGCTGTGGGGTGGGGATCAAGCTGTTCGAAGTATCCGTGCGATTCCCATTCCTCCCAATGCAGTAGAACTCGTTTTTCCCAATCGTTACTCCAAGGCTGTGCTTCAAGCAAACAAAGTTTTGGAACTGGCTGAGTTGGAGCAACGGCAGTTGGCTAAAAAATTCTATAACGATTCGTTCTGGTATCAGCAAATGGCTTGTTCTTCGCCTAAAGAAGTGTACTGGGTAGGGGAAACAAATATAATACAAGTAGCTAAAACTCAATTTTGGAAAGCAATAGATCAACTGATGCATGAGGAACATTATCAGAACGATCCAGCGTTAAATATCCTTAGATTGACTACTGCAGATTACTACGCAACGAAACCTGGTGTCGGACCGGTTATTCTTGGTGATTATTCTACTCCTGTTCGGGTTTCAGTTAAAGAAGTGGATGAATCGTTTATATCTATGCACTGTGGAGGGGCCTTATTTTTAGAGTTTGAAATCGAGCGACTCGCCGACATAACCCATAATATTCGAATGCAGGACCAGACAATTAGCTACTGGGGATTTGAACGTTACGAATTGGTCAACATGGTGGATCAGATTCAAAATCGGGGCGTTGATCGTGTTGTTCCCATCGGTCAGGCATTGGCGTTTTCTCCAGTTTGGGACGGATACGACTTAATGGTGTATTTTTCAAGGGAGGTCGTTATCGGCTGATTTTTTGAATTAGAGGAGGAAGGGTTTTGGATCTAGCCATTATGTACCACTATATATGCGAACCTGAAGAATGGAAGGGTAGTGTGCCAATTTCCCCGAAAGCTTTTGAAAAGCAGCTGGATGATTTGGCACGTCAATATGAATTTGTTCTTCCACAGGATCTAAGGAAACCAGGTAAAAAACCAAGATGTGTACTCACCTTTGATGATTCAACCAGGGATCAGTATCTACATGCTTTTGAAATTATGCGCAAAAAAGGGATTCCCGGCTATTTTACAGTGATGTCAGGACCTCTTCAACATCAGGTTGTCCCTGTTTTTCATTTGGTGCACGCCGCACTCTCTCTAATTCCAGAATTGCGGCTTTGGGAAGAGCTGAATTCGTTAGTGGCGCAGCAATCTGAAAAACTGGAGCAAGCTCACAAAATTTATGAGTACGAGTCTTCTGTTTTGCGCAGATACATTAAATACACCCTGAACTTTATCTTGACTGCAGAGCAAAGCCGCAGTTTTCTTGAGACTATTGTTTATCATCATTTTGGTACGAAATCGCACTTTATTGAAAAAATGTATATTGGGGTTAATGAATTTGCTGTAATGAAGCAAGCGGGCATGGAATTAGGAGTACATTGTACTTCACATCGCCCATTTGATGGGAATGCTGAACTGTATTATAAGCACGAAATTGAGCATTGTGCAAATTTCATGGAGGAGCATCTGGGTGTTATTCCTCAATGGTATACACCTCCATTTGGAGGTGGGGAGCATCAGGGGAAAATGATCGCAGAATTAGAAGGGATTTTACGTTCTGCTGGTTATCAAGGCGCCTTTCTCACAAAATCAGGATACATTGAGAAATCGCAAGAATTCTGGTTGAAAAGATTGGACTGTAACAAGTTAATAGGGGATTTTGGTAGGTAAGTTGATCTCTAGTTATCTAAAATAATGATGTAGTTATATGAAAGGAGATAAGCTATGGCTCAATCCCACAAGCTGCAAATCGAAGCTCATCCCAGTGTTTATAGTTACTCTTCCAATCGGGAATTACATATTGAATTTTCTATTCCAGAACAAGGGGTTAATTCTCAAACGGCTTTAATGCTAATCGTTCCAGGCTTTGGTGCTGATATAGATTCAAAAGTGTATCAGAAAATGCGAAAGATATTTGCCGATGAATACAACCTAGTAACGATTCAATGTTCCTATTTCGGCAGTAAGTTTATGCAAAATAATTATCAGGCGAAGTTCGCAGATTTGCCTAAATTGAAACAATCTATGAACGTGGCAGATTGGAATGCTTTTGTGAAAAATCCGGATGAACTTCCATTAATCTTGAAGGATCGCATTCTAGATGTAGAAATGATAGCAAACTTAGGGGAGACAATCGATCATTTCAATGACATGGGCTATATGCAAGCAATTGATATTATAACTGCGGTTGAGGCAGTTCGCCTTATCTTGAACGATAACAATTTGGAATATAATAGAGAAAGGTTAATTGGTTATGGGCATTCTCACGGTGCTTATTTGCTGTATTTATGTAATCGCTTGAGACCTAATTTTTTTAGTTTTTTAGTGGATAATTCGGCCTGGATGCACCCCTTGTATTTATCACATCACCGTATCCTTTCTTCAAAATTAGCGCAATTGAAAATTATAACGATCTTTGACTACATGGCTGGTAAAGTTTTGCCCTATCCCCAGGATCTTCATCTTAATATTTTGTACGCTACGTACTATCAGAAGATCTCAACTCAGATTCTTTCGTTCATCGGCGAAGACGATATTTTAGTTGATCCTAATGAAAAAAGTGCATGGGTTTCTCTTTTTCCTAATACAGAAGCGATCAGAGTTCGCCAGACCGATGTTGATCATATTAAGTACAAGTCTAGTGGGCATGGGCTAAATGCTGATTTTGTGGAGTTATTTCGGTATGCGATGACAAAGGAGATAATTAAATCCAATGACTTTACCAGAGACGGACTTCTAGAAGAAACTTTTGGGCATATTACATTCAAAGTTAACTATTCGGGCGGGCTGCCTGTGTTCTCGTTTAATTTCTCGCCTTAAAGCTTAAAAAGAAACAACAGATCGCAAGGTGTACAAACAGCTTATAGCCAATAAATTATCACTTTCCTGTTGCCTACACTGTACTCGGAAGTAAAGTTATTAGAAAATGTAAAAAAGAGACTCTTAACCCTTTGGGTGTTTATCCAGGGCATCATCCTGCCTGTCAAGGAATGGGCCTTATTACGCCATGGTTATACCTTAGCTTTGATTTAGGCGAGAGTTCATTCTGTAGAAGTGTCGTTCGGAAAATTCGATCATAGTCTTTATATTGATGGAAGATTTTGCTTGGTAGAAGATATTCAAAAAATAGAAAAGAAATTATACAAAATAATTCCAATAAAACATTTTCTTTACCAATTGACAATGGATAACTTTGGGTGGTATAGTCTGAATTGTGGGCTAAGGCCTTGGCCAGAGCTTCACTTCATTTGATGACGAAGGGAATGTTAGTGCATGCAAGGTAAAGTAAAATGGTTCAACGCAGAAAAAGGTTACGGTTTCATTGAAACTGAAGACGGCGGCGACGTATTCGTACATTTCTCCGCAATTCAATCCGAAGGCTTCAAAACTTTGGAAGAAGGTCAATCCGTTGAATTCGACATCGTCGAAGGCGCGCGTGGACCGCAAGCAGCTAACGTAATCAAATTATAATCATCCGGACAATCCGACCTACATATATGGTTAGATGGTTACCAAATTGAATTAACGCTTGCATCAGACTCCGGTTTTTCCGGGGTCTTTTTTTGTTTTAATAGATTCGAAATGCGAGATCATTCAAGGAACAATATTCCAAAGAATTTGATAGATTCAAGAGATAGATTGAAGTCCATTTTACATAATAGATTGAAGGAGTTCGTAAACGGTTAATTACATCATCAAGCGCCTAATAAGACCATCCATGTTAATGAATGATTATGCTTCAAAATGGTGAAATATCGCGAAATATGGCGGTAAGCCTATGTTGGCTGATGTGGCTTGAACAGATGTCATTATTCGGTCACCTGGGGTTTTTACATGGCGCTTACATTCGTGTTATAATGAAGTGGCAAAGGAAAAGGAGGAGTGCCCTATGAATTTAAGTATTCGAGGTCAACAAATCGAGGTTACCGATGCTTTGAAGGATTATGTCGACAAAAAGTTGAGTAGACTCG
This sequence comes from Paenibacillus pabuli NBRC 13638, assembly GCF_001514495.1. GTDB lineage: Bacteria > Bacillota > Bacilli > Paenibacillales > Paenibacillaceae > Paenibacillus > Paenibacillus pabuli. Next base: position 17,707 of record NZ_BCNM01000036.1, on the reverse strand, counting down.
AGAAGTATTTCGATGCACCCCTTAACTCTGACGGTGCTGTTACATTGAGCACGACGAGAGGCTTGCATACGGTAGAGGTGACGATCCCTTTGAAAGGCTTTGTGCTCCGTGCCGAGGATGAGAGCGACGATATGTACGCTTCCATTGACTCCGTGGTAGACAAGCTGGAACGTCAGATCCGTAAACACAAAACGAAAATTAACCGTAAGTTCCGCCAGGAAGGCGGCCTAAAAACTTTCTTCGTGGAAGATCCGACAGGCACAGTAGCTACTGCTGAACTGGATGCGGATACAGAAGACGATGACCTGGAAGTGGTACGGACGAAACGGTTTATGTTGAAACCAATGGACGTGGAAGAGGCTATTCTCCAAATGAACATGGTTGGCCACAATTTCTTTGTATTCTCGAACATCGAGAATGAAGAAGTCAGCGTGGTGTACAAACGGAACGATGGGAAATACGGTTTAATTGAACAAGGTTAATGGATTGAGTTAAAATACTAAACTAGTTTGGTAACTGAACCATTGAATTGAAATGTAAAAATGATTTTTTAAATGATAATGAATGAAGACAGGGGCCTTATCTCCTGTATTGGACTTCGAACTAACAAGAGCCTCCATCCTTTATGGGATGGGGCTCTTTTGTGCGTGGTGGGACAGGAAAAAAGTTGCTGATGCAAGATTGTGAAACTATTTCCCATGCTGCTGCGTCTAATAGATAGTAGGAATGAGACAGATATCCGTATAAGCGTATCTTAAATGTTCAATACGCACGAAGATGTCATTGCAGATTATTTTCAGATAGATTCTTTTTCTCTATAATGAGATTTTCATCCAAATTTACCACCGAATTTCGCTAACATGGCTTATCTTACTGGAAAATGAAACGGCGTAATGTAAGGCTTCCGCTAACGACTATGATTTTTTGCACTTATTCTCTTTCCGAGAGGCTTCAGAAGTTCAAAGAAGTGTGCCGTGGCGTGTTGCGGGGACCCTTACAAACTGTTACAATTTATACAAAGAGAATCATTGTCCTGATGAGGAATTGTCAACGAATGATCACTAATCATAATCAATGACAGGCACAGCACCATGAACATGATTCATAAGGGTCGGCATTCGGCTTATTTCTAATAAAACGGATCCGGTTGAATACCGAATCAGCTTCATGAGGAACCTTGGCAAGCCTGGAGTTGATTCATCCATATTATTTTTATATCGTTTGTCACCCCCGGGCAAGTGGATTCATATCCATCCGATGGTGTCGCGTGGCGGCAGCAGGGGGTCTATTCTGTTTTGCACGAAAGGGGTATACCATGCTAGGACTTGTCAAAAAGATCTTCGGCGACATGAACGAACGTGATGTTAAACGTCTGATGAAGACAGTCGATGTGATCAATAAACTGGAACCACAATTTCAGGCTCTGTCTGATGAACAACTGAAATCCAAAACGGATGAATTCCGTGCCCGCATTGAAAAGGGTGAAACGACGGATGAACTTCTTCCGGAGGCATTTGCAACCGTACGTGAAGCATCTCGCCGTGTACTGGGCAAACGTCACTATGACGTACAGATGCTCGGAGGCATTGCCTTGCATGAAGGCCGGATTTCTGAGATGAAAACGGGTGAAGGTAAGACCCTGGTAGGAACGCTCCCGGTATACCTGAATGCATTGATGTCCAAAGGTGTACACGTGGTAACGGTCAATGATTATTTGGCTCAACGGGATAGCCAGGAAATGGGACAAATTTATGAATTCATGGGCATGACGGTAGGGGTTAACCTGAGCGGCATGGACCATGCTTTGAAGCAGCATGCTTATGCATGTGATATTACGTATGGAACCAATAATGAGTTCGGCTTTGACTATCTGCGTGACAACATGGTGTTGTACAAAGAGCAGATGGTACAACGCCCATTGTTCTTCTGTATCATTGATGAAGTGGACTCCATTCTGGTCGATGAGGCACGTACGCCTTTGATCATTTCCGGACAAGCTCAGAAATCGACAGATCTGTACTATGCAGCTGACCGTTTCGTGAAACGTCTGGTACCAGAAGAAGACTTTACGGTAGACATCAAGGTGAAGTCCGTAGCGCTGACTGAAGCTGGTGTGGCGAAGGCGGAGAAAGCATTTGGTATCGAAAACTTGTATGATCATGCCAATGTTACACTCAACCACCACATCGTACAGGGATTGAAAGCCAATGTAATCATGCGTCGGGACGTTGACTACGTGGTGAGTGATGAAGAAGTGCTGATCGTCGATGAGTTCACCGGCCGTTTGATGGCAGGGCGTCGTTACAGCGATGGATTGCACCAAGCGATTGAAGCCAAAGAAGGCATTGAAGTACAGAACGAGAGCATGACTCTTGCTACGATTACATTCCAGAACTATTTCCGGATGTACCGCAAGCTTGCGGGGATGACGGGTACAGCGAAGACCGAGGAAGAAGAATTCAAAAAAATCTACGGTCTCGAAGTATTGCAGATTCCAACCAACCGCCCGAACAAACGGAATGATATGGCTGATGTGGTGTACAAGAGCATCGACGGCAAGTTCAAAGCGGTTGTGGAAGAAATCGTGGAACGTCACAGCAAGAACCAGCCGGTTCTGGTTGGTACGGTATCGATTGAGAACTCCGAGCGTCTTTCGGACATGCTGAAACGCCGTGGTGTCCGTCACCAGGTTTTGAATGCCAAGTACCACGCTGAAGAAGCGGAAATCATCTCAGGTGCAGGTCAAGCAGGAGCGGTGACGATTGCAACCAACATGGCTGGACGGGGTACGGATATTATCCTGGGCGAAGGTGTTGCTGAAGTGGGCGGTCTTCATATCATTGGTACAGAGCGTCATGAATCTCGCCGGATTGATAACCAGCTGCGCGGACGTGCAGGACGCCAGGGTGACCCGGGTTCCACACAATTCTACCTGTCACTGGGTGATGAATTGATGAGACGTTTCGGTGCAGACAATGTACTGAACATGATGGAGCGTCTTGGTTTTGAAGAAGACCAGCCGATTGAGAGCCGGATGATTACCCGTGCGGTAGAATCGGCGCAAAAACGGGTTGAAGGTAACAACTTTGACGTACGTAAAGTCGTTCTCCAATATGATGATGTTATGAACCAACAACGTGAAATTATATATAAACAGCGCCGCGAGGTGCTTGAGTCCGAGAACATCAAACAGATCGTTATGGATATGATCAAGCCTACCATTGAACGCATCGTGGAAGCGCATTGCGGTGATGATATTCCGGAGAACTGGGAACTGCAGGAAGTTGCGGACTACATGAACAGCAAATTGCTGGATGATGGCTCCGTAACGAAGGATGACCTGTGGGGCAAAGAAGCAGAAGAGATTATCGAGTTCCTGTTTGAGAAAGTTCAGAACAAGTACAATGGGCGTGAAGAGCGAATCGGTGAAGAGATGGTTCGTGAGTTCGAGAAAGTGGTTGTGCTCCGTGCAGTAGACAGCAAATGGATGGATCACATTGATGCAATGGATCAATTGCGTCAAGGTATCCACCTTCGTGCCTACGGCGGTACAGATCCGCTGCGTGAGTATCAATTCGAAGGCTTCGAAATGTTCCATCAGATGATTGCTTCGATTCAGGAAGAAGTGGCAACCTATGTGATGAGAGCGCAAATCGAGAGCAATCAGGAACGTCAGGCGGTTGTTGACGAAAGCCAGATCTCGACAAGCGGCGAACCTACGGAGAAACGTCCGGTAAAGGTGTCTGATCAAATTGGACGTAACGATCCTTGTCCATGTGGCAGCGGCAAAAAGTTTAAACATTGCCACGGTCAAGAGTAGTTAAAAGCTCAACTTAAATAGAATGACATGAACGGCTCCTTGCAGCCGGGTATTCCAAATGATCAAGTGAAGGATGCACAACCTGTAATTGGTGCATAGTTATAACTATGTGACCATGATCATGGAGAAGAGGATTGCCGATATGAAGGTAACCTGGTCTCCAAGGTGAAACATCGGATACTTGATCTGAAGGAATACCCTGGATGCGGGGAGCTTATCTTAATGAAAAGAGGAATTGCACATGATCGATCCAAGCGTGAAGCAGGACCTGCGTGAAATAGGCAAGAAACTAACCAATCTTAGGGGGTCTCTTTGACTTAGATCTGAAGCAAGAGATGATCGAGAACTTCGAAGTGAAAATGTCCGCCCCGGATTTCTGGGATGATAATGACAAGGCCCAATCCTTAATCGCCGAGCTGAACGCGGTGAAGGGATCGGTGGACCAATATACCAAGCTGCAGCAGGATTATGACGATGCGGTCATGATGGCTGAGCTGGCTGACGAAGAAGGCGATGATGACCTGGCTGTGGAAATCGGCAACAGCGTGACGGCCATTGTGAGCAAGGTAGAAGAGTTCGAGCTGCAGCTTCTTCTGAATCAGCCGTATGACAAGATGAATGCGATTCTGGAGCTTCACCCGGGTGCTGGTGGTACCGAGTCCCAGGACTGGGGACAGATGCTGATGCGGATGTATACACGCTGGGCCGAGAAACGTGGCTTCAAGGTTGAGGTGCTGGATTATCTGGCAGGAGATGAAGCGGGAATCAAGAGCGTTACGCTATCCATCAAGGGGCACAATGCTTATGGATACCTGAAAGCCGAAAAGGGTGTTCACCGATTGGTGAGGATTTCACCTTTTGACTCCTCTGGACGCCGGCATACTTCCTTCGTATCCTGTGATGTGGTTCCTGAGATTGATGACACGATTGAATTGGACATTCGAACAGAAGATCTCAAGATCGATACGTATCGTGCGAGTGGCGCGGGTGGACAGCATATCAATACCACTGACTCCGCGGTACGGATTACTCACCTTCCAACAGGTGTGGTTGTAACGTGTCAGAATGAGCGTTCACAGATCAAGAACCGTGAGCGAGCGATGACGATGCTTCGTTCCAAATTGTATGAACGTAAAATTGAAGAACAAAAACAACAGCTGGACGAAATCCGAGGAGAACAGTCGGATATTGCGTGGGGTAGCCAGATTCGGTCCTATGTATTCCATCCCTATAGTATGGTAAAGGATCACCGTACGAGCGTAGAGACTGGAAACACAGGAGCAGTCATGGATGGCGACCTCGATGGATTCATCGATGGTTATTTGCGCAGCCAGATTAAAGTAGAAACCGATTAATCAAAAGTTCCTGTATGGACCCGATACGTGTAGGCGTATGCTGGTGTATACAGGGGCTTTTTTTTGAGCATATATACACAAAAGGAGAGCACGATGACATGCAGCAGCAACAGCATTTACACAATAACCGCAAAAAGAGGTTGACCACCTTAATCCCCCTGAACGGGCCCTGGAGAAATGTCGTGGATACCGCATCCATCATTTTAGGTTCGTTTTTGATTGCCGTGGCCTTTAATTTATTTTTACTTCCGAACCAGATTGCTTCGGGCGGGGTATCCGGGTTATCGATCTTGGGTAAACAATGGCTGGGACTTGAACCGGCATATACGCAGTGGGCTATTAATATTCCGCTTCTGATCGCAGGTTTCCTCCTGATTGGCAAGCAGTATGGTATCCGTTCGGTGCTCGGCAGTATCGTTCTGCCTCTGTTTGTTTTTCTTACGAAAGACTGGGCCATTCCAACGACCAATCCGCTGCTCGGTTCTCTTTACGGAGGTATAGGGGTTGGACTCGGTATTGGAATCGTCTATCGGGGAAGAGGTTCAACAGGGGGTATGAGCATCCTCGCCAGGATCGTACAAAAGTACAGTGGACTGAGTTATTCTCTTTGCGTTGTGATTATGGATGCTACAGTCATTATTATGGCTGCCTTTGTATTGTCATTGGAGCAGTCGCTTTATGCGCTGATTGGGTTGTACGTTACGGGGAAAGTCATTGATGCCGTCGAGATGGGGCTGGGGTATTCCAAGGTGGCGTACATTATCTCTAACCAGATCGAACCGATAACGAAGGTGATTCTCGAAGATCTGGATCGCGGATTAACGAAGCTGGAAGCAAAAGGTGGATACACCGACGATCAGCGAACCGTACTGATGGTGGTCGTTGGACAGAATGAGGTGCCGAGACTGAAAGCCTTGATCCGGTCCGTAGACCCGGGAGCTTTTGTCATCATTAGTAATGCGCATGAGGTGCTCGGCGAGGGCTTTAAGCGTGAAGACACGTAAGCATAGGTACGTACCACATTATATTTCATAATAATCTATCAAATAAAAGCAGGGACGTATCTCAGCCAATCTGGTGAGGACGCCCCTGCTTTTTCTATTGGGATTACCCATTATGCAATTGAATTTGAACTTTCCGCAAAGGACGTTAGGAACAGAGAAAATCACAGGATACCATGAATCGGCAGATTGTCCAGTCGAGTCTACAATGCTTCTGCTATTACAAAATTGGAGACAAGAGACGAGAGATCGCTTCTTTGAAGCGGATTTTCACACTGCGTTTATTGTATTCCTCCAGCGTCATCTCACGGGATACAAGAAGATCATGATCGAATGTCTGCACAAGTGCAGTCGCAATCGCCTCATCATACATAAATGCATTTACCTCAAAGTTCAGTCGGAAGCTGCGGTAATCAATATTAGCAGTTCCCACAGATGCGACCATACTGTCGATAATAAGCGTTTTGGCATGAATAAAGCCATTATCGTAGATGAATACGGTAGCCCCTACTTTTAACAACTCACCGATATAAGATAGCGTAGCCCAATAGACGAAGGCGTGATCCGGTTTATTTGGAATCATAATGCGAACATCGATCCCTGACAGGCACGCAAGACGAATGGCTTCGAATACACTGGCATCTGGAATAAAATAAGGCGTCTGAATCAGAATGGAGTGCTTGGCTCCATTAATCATCTTCAGATAACTGTTCTTGATATGCTCTGTCTCTGCATCCGGTCCGCTGGATACAATCTGCATGGCAGTTGTTCCTGTGCCCTCAATATGAGGGAAATGCGCCGGAACGTACGGGGTATCATGCTGTTTGGACGCTTCGTTCCAATCCAGAAGAAAACGGGTCTGGAGCGCATGAACAGCGTTACCCTGAATACGTAAATGAGTATCGCGCCAGTATCCGAACTTGGAATTCAAGCCGAGGTATTCATCCCCTACATTAAATCCGCCTGTATATCCAAGATTGCCGTCAATGATGACGATTTTGCGGTGATTTCGGTAGTTCATACGCAGGTTGATCAGACTGAATTTGGATGGGAAAAAGACTTCAACCAAGCCGCCTGCTTCGCGCAATTCTTTGAAAAAGCGTTTGGATACCCGACGTGAGCCGAGCGCGTCATACAGCAGACGGACTTTGACGCCTTCCCGCGCTTTGCGGATGAGTGCATCCCGGATTCGTTTGCCGAGTCGGTCACCTCTATAAATGTAGTATTGCACATGAACATGATCCTGAGCTGCTTCGATATCATCGAGCAATCGTTGGAATTTGTCTGTCCCGTCGGTAATGATCTCGACTGCATTATCCTCGGTCAGCAGGGCATCGTTCTGCTTCAGGTTCATATAGATCATGTCCTGACTGCTCTCTGTCGCTTGGTTACGAAACGGTGTCCGATTGTCGTGCAGCTGTTCAAGCTGGCTGGCAATACGTTCTTCAAGCCCGAGCTTCTTGCGCTCTTTCCACTGGAAAAGCCGGTAGCGCGTCAGATTTTGCCCTGTTAATAGATAGAGTACAAACCCGAATACCGGAATAAAGTTCAAGACGAGCAGCCAAGCCCAGGATGCACTGGCATCCTTTCGTTCGAAGAAAACGACCGCTGCAGCGAAAATAATATTCAGGCCCAGGAGTACAACAAGTAAAATGGATTCGATATGCACTGTAGTCCCCCATGTCTCATAATGACCATCATGAATCCATTCATAAACCCTTCGTCGTGTAAATTGATTATGAATTAGACCCTGGTTGTAATGTTTCCTATAATACGTATTTTAGCAGAAGTATCCCGGTTCGTCCGCAGATGTTGGAAAGATATGTTCGGGAGCCATAAGAATCCATGTAAAATTGATGACAGAGTGTTGTATTTATATAACTAGAGTCGTATAATAATACACAAATATGCATAGAAGCGACGGAATTGCTGTATGAATCCTCATGGGGAGACAGGAATGCAGTATAAGCAGCGCATACAACGAGATTGGGGGAGCGAGAGTGAATAACAAATTAAAAGTAGCAATCGTCGGTTCCACCGGCTATGGCGGGGTGGAGCTGATTCGTTTTTTTCAGAACCATCCGCAGGTTGAAATTACTTCGGTAATCTCTTCATCCAGCAGTGGTGAGTCCATCGCCGATGGATTCCCGCATTTGACGGATGTGATTCAGAGGCCGCTCGACGGCGTAGACCCGGCTGAGATCGCAAGTCGTGCAGATTTGGTGTTCACAGCGACCCCGTCAGGTGTAAGTGCGAAGCTCGTTCCGAGCCTGCTTGAAGCAGGTTTGAAGGTCATTGATCTGTCTGGAGATTTCAGACTCAAGGATGGAACAGTGTATGAAGAGTGGTATAAACATCCGGCACCCTCTGCTTCATTGCTGGAACAGGCGGTTTACGGTATGGCAGAGGTGTATGGTGATGAAGTGAAGGGCAAGAACTTTATTTCCAACCCAGGCTGCTATCCAACAGCGACGTTACTTGGATTGATTCCGGCTGTCGAGGCGGGATGGATTGACCCTGCGAGCATCATTATTGATGCCAAATCCGGCGTATCGGGCGCGGGACGGGGAACAAGTCTGACGAATCATTATGCAGAGATGAATGAGAATTTCAAAGCCTATAAACTCAATAAACATCAGCATATTCCCGAGATCGAGCAGGTGCTGGGTAACATTACGGGAACACCAGTCACAGTAACATTCACCACTCAACTGGTGCCGATGACGCGTGGAATCATGAGTACGATGTATGCCAATTTAACTGGTGAACACAGCGACCGTGAAATCGTTGATCTGTATCGCAAATATTATGAGAATCGACCTTTCGTGCGTGTACGGGAGCCAGGGATCTGGCCTTCAACGAAAGAAGTATATGGATCGAACTATTGTGATATCGGATTTGCGGCTGACCCTCGTACAGGTCGTTTGACCATTATTTCGGTTATCGACAACCTGGTAAAAGGTGCATCCGGGCAAGCGATTCAAAATATGAACCTGATGATGGGATGGGAGGAGAACCTCGGGCTGAACATGACACCGGTATATCCATAAGGTTTGAATCATGGGGAGAGCGTCCAGACGCAATTCCATAACCATGTGGGGAAGACGGATCAGGAAAAGCAGCGGACAATCGGCATGCAGCCGAACGCATAACGGGGGATAACATATGGGAACGAATGTGAAGCAACAGGCTTTTACGATAGTTGAGAACGGAACGATTGTAACCCCGCGCGGGTTCACTGCTGGCGGACTGCATTGTGGTTTGAAAAAGACATCTCGCAACGATATCGGAGCAATCCGCTGTGACGTGCCAGCCACCGCTGCTGCGGTGTACACAACAAACGTGTTTCAGGCAGCACCGCTGAAAGTCACGCGTGAGAGCTTAAGCAATGGACGCCTTCAGGCCGTCATCGTGAACAGCGGGAATGCCAATGCGTGTACTGGACAACAAGGCGAAGAGGATGCCTACGCCATGCGTACGGCGGCTGCACGTGAATTGGGGGTAGCGGAAGAGGATGTTGCTGTTGCTTCCACAGGTGTTATTGGTGAATTGCTGAAAATGGACGCTGTGCACTTGGGGATTAGCGGTCTTCCGGCACGCATGGGCAAGGAAGCAGAAGAAGCGGAGCATTTTTCCCAAGCTATTCTGACAACCGATTTGGTGAAAAAAGAAGCCTGCGTCGCCGTTGAAGTAAACGGCAAAACGATTACGATTGCAGGCGCCGCCAAGGGATCGGGGATGATCCATCCGAATATGGCAACGATGCTCGCCTTTATGACCTCAGATGCGGTCGTTGGCGCAGAAGCGTTGCAGCACCTGCTCCGCCAGGCGACCAATCATACATTTAACATGATTACGGTGGATGGAGATACGAGCACGAATGATATGCTTGTAGCGATGTCCAGTGGTCTGGCAGGCAACGAAGAACTGACGGAGAAGCATCCGGATTGGGAAGCTTTTGCTGCCGGGTTTACTTATGTGTGCGAAGTGCTTGCCAAAGCCATAGCGCGTGATGGTGAAGGAGCAACCAAGCTGGTAGAAGTACAGGTAACGGGTGCTGTAAGTGATGAATCTGCGCAAGCAATTGCCAAGACTGTCATTGGGTCCAGCCTGGTGAAATCTGCGATGTTCGGCGCAGATGCTAACTGGGGACGAATTATTGCAGCTGTAGGGCGTGCAGGACAGCCGGTGAACCCGGAGACGGTGGATATCCGTCTGGGAGAGATTTCTGTACTTGCACAATCCCGTCCGGTTGTGTTCGACGAAGAAGCAGCACTGGCCTATCTGCAGACGGATACCGTACGGATTGTGGTTGATCTGCACCACGGCGAGGGAAGAGCCATCGCTTGGGGCTGTGACCTGACGTACGACTATGTACGAATTAACGCAGCATACCGCACGTAATAAGTATTATGCATTTATTTTACTGAAGCTAACAGCTTCCCTACGAGAAGCTGTTTCGTAAATATATAGAAAATGTATAAGGATTGAACTTTATTTGGTAGTTGATAACTGGCGAAGGCAGTGGAGAAGACGGAATCGATTCTGTAGAAGCGAAGCGTTCGCCTTTGTCTCCGAGTTTTCCCCTTAGAGAAGGGGAATCCCAAAAACTTGGAGACAACAGCGATCGAAAGAACGATCCGGATTCGGAACGGTCAGCCACCGAATATCGCATCAATTAAGTGTTAAGCCCTTTAGAACTTTTTAAATGAAAGGAGTGCCCTCATGAATTCAACCTTGCAAAATGAGAGTATCGGAACGGAATCCGGTGCCGAGAAGCAGACTTTTGTCATGAAATGCGGAGGCAGCACACTGGCGGCATTGCCTGAATCCTTTTTTGCAGATCTGCGTGACTTGCAGTCCCAGGGAACTCAGCCTGTCATCGTACATGGCGGCGGCCCTGCGATCTCGGATAATTTGGCGAAGCTCGGCATTGAGACCGAGTTTGTGAACGGGTTGCGCAAAACGACAGAACCCGTGCTGGACGTCGTGGAGATGGTTCTGGCGGGGAGTATTAACAAACAGATCGTACGCCTGATCCAACGTGTCGGTGGACGTGCGCTGGGATTGTCGGGTGTGGACGGTGGTTTGATCCAGGCGAAACCGGTGAGCAACCATGCAGAGATTGGCTGGGTAGGTGACGTGACGGGCGTTAAGGCTGAGATTATTCAAGGTATTGTGGGTATGGGCTATATGCCAGTTATCGCGCCCGTTGGCGTAGATGCATCCGGTCAGCGCTATAACATTAACGCGGATACAGCCGCAGGTGCAATAGCTTCCCATCTCGGAGTTAGCCGGATGATTGTGGTGACGGATGTTCCTGGCATCATGAAAACTATAGGTGGCAAGAAAAAGGTACTGTCATCCGTTTCGGTACAAGAGATCGAGGATATGATCCAAACCGGAGAAATCTATGGCGGCATGATTCCAAAGGTACGTGCAGCCATCGCTTGTATTCACGGCAAAGTGCGTGAGGTCATCATCGTTGATGGCAGCGAACCACAGATCCTGAGCCGTGTGCTTGGCGGAGAAACGATCGGAACCCGAATTATCCGTATGCAGTAATCTGCTCTCAATGCGCTAGAGTCTTAATAGTCTTATATTATATAAAAAAATATGTACACGATTTTTGTGAATCTGGCATAGCACGATAAAGAAGAGTGCAGAACCAATCTGAAGAAACAAAAATGCGAGAACGGAGAGGACAGAAATAACCTGAAGAAGCGGAGCGTGCGCCTAAAAGCTTTCTGAAAGAAAGCTGCATCGTAAGCATATGCTTATCACTGGATTTCCACCTTTAAAAATTAATTAAAGAAATCTGGGGATAACAGCGATCGGAAGGTTGTTCTGTCATCGAAGTTGGAGTATGCATATGTTCGGAAGGTGGACTGCAATCGAAGTGGTCTAGTGTTATGTTTTATTCACATTAGAAGTGTACCAACAAATAAGGAGTGATAGGTGATGGCAAAAGGCAATGAACAGCCAGGTTCTGGCACAGCAGTAGCGGGCTTAGCGGCGACAGGGGCAGCGACACAAACGGAAAGCTCTCTGTTCCCAACGTATGCGCGTTATCCAATCAGTCTGGTCAAGGGTAAAGGCAGCTGGCTATGGGATGACCAGGGCAATCGTTATCTTGATTTCATGTGTGGGTTGGCTGTAACGAGTCTGGGCCATGCACCGGAGAAAGTGGGAGCCAAGCTGAAAGCTCAGATTGATGAGCTCTGGCATGTATCCAACCTGTTCCAGATTCCTGGCCAGGAAAAAGCGGCAGCTTTGTTGACAGCAAATACATGCGCAGACGCCGTGTTCTTCTGCAACAGCGGTGCAGAGGCGAATGAAGCGGCCATCAAACTGGCTCGTCGTTATCACCAGAAGGTAAAAGGCACAGGACGGTACGAAGTCATTACCTTTGCCCAATCCTTCCATGGACGCACACTCGCAACCTTGACCGCAACCGGACAGGATAAGGTGAAAGAAGGATTTTTGCCGCTGCCAGCCGGATTTGTAACTGTACCTTTGCATGACACAGCGGCGCTCGAAGCGGCGATCGGACCCAATACAGCAGCGATTATGCTGGAAATGGTGCAGGCCGAGGGTGGCGTGCATCCGGTCAAACCGGATTTTGTTCACCACGTGCGGAAACTGTGTGAGGAGCATGGACTGTTGTTGATTGTAGACGAAGTGCAGACGGGAATGGGACGTACAGGCAAACTGTTTGCGCATGAACATTATGGCATTGAACCGGACATTTTCACGGTAGCCAAAGGTATTGGTAGTGGATTCCCTGTAGGTGCGATGCTGGGTAAAGGTTATCTGAAAGATGCGTTCACCGCGGGCAGCCATGCAACGACGTTTGGCGGTACACCGCTGGCTTCCTCTGTTGTCATTGCAACGATTGAAACGATGCTGGAAGACAACCTTCCAGAGCGTGCAGCTGAAATGGGCGAATACCTGATGAACGCTCTGCGGGAGCGTTTGGCAGGCAACTCGTTTGTAAACGAAGTTCGGGGTATGGGGCTCCTGGTCGGAATTGAATGTGCTGAAGCGGTAGGCGACATCGTGCTCGCTGGTCAGAAGCGAGGCATTCTCTTTGTATCCGCAGGACCGAATGTCATTCGTCTGCTGCCAAACCTGTATGTGAGCAAGGAAGAGATCGATGAGGCTGTTTCCTTGGTCGCTACGTTGATCGAAGAGCATGTGGCGAAGAAGAACGCTTAACTGGACTTATAAGTAATTCGTTAGTAGGGTGGGCCCAACGTGTTACAAACTTTTCTGACTCGGGGCCTTCAACGGCCTCGAAGCGGAGAAAATGATGAATCATGAATCCCTGTAGCCGCGCGGTAACCTTGCGGAAATTGAACATAACCAGCCAGCAGGCTGATCTCAACCCATTTGTACTCATTCTTCTGCCCATGCGGGTGCAGGGAACCGGAAATAAGGAGGACAACTTAATATGACACAAGCACAACAGACGGAAAAAATCCAGAAGGTGGATCTTAGAGGCCGGGATTTTATTGAATTTACAGATTATACAGCGGAGGAAATCCGTTATTTGCTGGACCTTGCGATTGAGATTAAAGGCAAGCAAAAAAACGGTGTCCCATATCAGCCGCTCAAAGGCAAAACGATCGGACTCATTTTTGAAAAATCATCTACACGTACGCGTGTATCCTTTGAAGTCGGCATGTTCCAGTTGGGTGGACACGCGCTCTTCTTGAGCAAAAACGATATCCAGCTCGGTCGCGGGGAAACGACACATGATACGGCCAAAGTTCTGTCACGTTACCTGGACGGCATCATGATCCGTACCTTTGGACACCATAATGTGACTGAATTGGCACAACATGCGGACGTTCCGGTTATTAATGGCCTGAGCGATGCCGCACATCCATGCCAAGTGCTTGCGGACTTCCAAACCGTGCTGGAGCACAAAGGCAAGCTGAAGGGTCTCAAAATGGCTTATGTCGGAGACGGCAATAACATGGCGCATTCCCTTATGCTTGGTGCAGCGAAGATGGGTATGCATGTTGCGGTAGCGACTCCGGAAGGATATGAGCCTGACAGTGCAGTTGTAGAGCAAGCGCGAAGCATTGCGCAGGAGAGCGGTTCACAGGTGACTGTAACGTACAGTGCACAGGAAGCTGTGAAAGATGCAGATATCGTGTACACGGATGTATGGGCGAGCATGGGTTTTGAAGAGGAACAGAAGATTCGGGAGCAGGCATTTGCCGCGTATCAGGTGGATGAGGAACTGATGAAAGGTGCAAAGCCGGATTACATGTTCCTGCACTGCCTGCCAGCTCACCGCGGAGAAGAAGTGAGTGCTGGAGTTATTGACGGTCCAAACTCCCTGATCTTTGATCAGGCGGAGAATCGTCTGCATGCACAGAAAGCATTGATGGCTGCGTTAATGAGCGAATAGACGCTGTTTGCCTGAATGGGTTGATTTTAGGCGCAGATTTCGCGATGATAGATTCATCTATAATTATACTATAAAAAATTTGTTAAACAGAAGCATACACAAAAACGGAGAGACAGAAAAAACCTGAAGAAGCGAAGCGTGCGCCTAAAAGCTTTCTGAAAGAAAGCTGCATCGGAAGCATAGGCTATCCCCGGATTTCACCCTAAATGAAAGGGAATCAAAAAATCTGGGGATAACAGCGATCGAAAGGGTTTTCTGGCTCGTAGTGTTTAGTGTATGAAGGCTCTGCTTAACTTATCGCAACTGAACTTGGGGAGGACCATCGAACATGGCTAAGGAAAAAATCGTACTCGCGTATTCCGGCGGGTTGGACACATCCGTAATTTTGAAATGGTTGAAAGAAACATATGATGCAGAGATTATTGCATTTACGGCAGATATCGGACAAAAGGATGAATTGGATGGCCTTGAGGAAAAAGCACTCGCTACAGGCGCTTCCAAAGTATACATCGACGACCTGCGCGACGAGTTCGCGAAAGATTTCATCTATCCCATGTTCCAAGCAGGTGCCCTCTATGAAGGACAATACTTGCTCGGTACAAGTATCGCACGCCCACTGATTGCTAAACGTATGGTCGATATTGCTCGTGCAGAAGGCGCTACAGCGATTGCCCACGGCGCTACAGGTAAAGGGAATGACCAGGTTCGCTTTGAGTTGAACGCAGCTGCGCTGACACCAGACATTCAAGTCATCGCACCTTGGCGTCTGGAAGAGTTCCGCAACCAGTTCCCGGGACGTGCCGAGATGATCGCTTACGCTGAAAAACATGGCATTCCGGTAACCGCATCGGCGGCTAAACCTTACTCCACAGACCGTAACCTGCTGCATATTAGCTATGAGAGCGGTGTGCTCGAAGATCCTTGGTTCGATCCAAGTACGGACAACAACAAGGACATGTTCCTGCTCAGCAGCGCACCTGAAGATGCACCGGATCAAGCGGAATATGTTGTACTTGATTTTGAAGAAGGTAACTGTGTGGCATTGAACGGTGAGCGCTTGAGCCCACTGCAAGTGATGGAGCAACTGAACGAGCTGGGTGGCAAACATGGTATCGGCCGTGTGGACATGGTTGAGAACCGTTTTGTCGGCATGAAGAGCCGCGGCGTATATGAGACACCAGGTGGAACCATTCTGTTCACGGCACACCGCAAAATGGAATCCATCACGATGGACCGTGAAGTCATGAACCTGCGTGATAGTCTTATCACACGTTACAGCACACTGGTATACAACGGTTTCTGGTTCGCACCGGAACGTCTGGCGCTGCAAGCGCTGGTGACCGAGAGCCAGAAAAATGTAACAGGTACTGTTCGTGTGAAACTGTACAAAGGAAACATTATCGGCGCAGGCGTGAAAAGCCCTGTCAGCCTCTACAACCCGGACATTGCGACAATGGAAGCTGATCCAACGCAAGCATACGATCAAGGGGATGCAACAGGTTTTATCCGCCTGAATGCATTGCGTTTGAAAGTAAACTCCGGTGTGGAGCAAAACAAAAACTAATTTCATCAAGCATATAGAGCACCACGATAATAACTGACAAGGCGGGCCGTTCTTGCACATCTGGCAGGAGCGGCTTTGTCCATGAGCGAAAGGGGAGTACTCACTGTGAGCAAACTGTGGGGAGGACGTTTTACCAAACAAACCAATCACCTCGTTGAGGAATACACAGCGTCAATCAACTTCGATAAAGCGTTGGCTGAGGAAGATATTCAAGGAAGCTTGGCGCATGTAACGATGCTGGGCAAATGCGGCATTTTGCCGGCAGAGGATGTAGAGACGATCAAGGAAGGTTTGATCACCGTGCTGCACAAAATCCGTGCAGGCGAAGTGGAATTCTCCGTATCGGATGAAGACATCCACATGAATATTGAGAAAAATCTGATCGATACCATCGGCCCTGTAGGCGGCAAATTACATACGGGACGCAGCCGGAATGACCAGGTGGCAACCGATATGCACTTGTACTTGCGTGAGCGCGTGGTTGGATTTGTTGGCATGCTGCACTCGTTGCAGGAAGCGCTGATCGGACAAGCCAAAGACAATCTTGATACGATTGTACCAGGATATACGCATCTTCAACGTGCACAACCGATTCTGTTCGCCCATCACCTGATGGCGTATGTATCGATGTTCCAACGGGATGCAGAGCGTCTTATGGACAGCTACAAACGCATTAACGTGCTGCCACTGGGTGCAGGTGCGCTTGCAGGCACAACGTTCCCGATTGACCGTCATTTTGTGGCGGAACAGCTGGGCTTCGATGGGGTATATGAAAACAGTTTGGATGCAGTCAGTGACCGTGATTTTATTGTGGAGTTCCTGGCAGCAGCTTCACTGATCATGACTCACTTGTCCCGTCTGAGTGAAGAGTTGGTCTTGTGGAGCAGCACGGAGTTTGGTTTTGTTGAATTGGACGATGCATTCTGCACGGGCAGCAGCATTATGCCGCAGAAGAAAAATCCGGACGTTCCCGAACTCGTTCGTGGTAAAACCGGTCGTGTGTACGGCAACCTGATCGGTTTGCTGACCGTACTGAAATCTCTTCCACTCGCGTACAACAAGGATATGCAGGAAGACAAGGAAGGCATGTTTGACACGGTAGCAACGCTGGAGGGGGCACTTCAATTGTTTGCTCCGATGATTGCCACGATGACGGTGAATAAGGGTCGGATGCGTCAAGCGGTCAATCAGGACTTCTCCAATGCGACGGATATTGCGGACTTCCTCGTGGGCGAAGGTTTGCCATTCCGCCAAGCGCATGAAGTGATCGGTAAAACGGTGTTGTACTGCATCCAGAACGGCAAGTATTTGCTGGATCTGACCATCGATGAATTCCGTCAGTTCTCCCCGCTGTTCGATGAGCGGATCTATGACGTGCTGCAACCGGAAGCGGTTGTAAATGCTCGTAATGTGTATGGCGGCACAGCTTCGAACCAGGTAGCTGAGGCGATTGTACGCAGTGAGAAGGTACTGGAAATGACAGAGCAATGGATCACTAATCGGGGTTAATGCCACAGCTAATATATAAAAAGGTATAAAATATAC
>NZ_BCNM01000035.1 GCF_001514495.1 Paenibacillus pabuli NBRC 13638 | reverse complement strand
CTTGATAAATTTCTTGATTTTTCGTCACCATTTTCTCTCAGCGGCGACTTTTATAATATACCACGCTTCGTTTGTTTCAGTCAAGCTTTTTTTTGAAATTCTTTTTCCAAGTTCTTATCGAACCCATTCATTTCGCTCAAAGCATTTAACCAAGCAAGCAAAGCAACGAGATATAATGTACCATATAAACAACCAGGGAGTCAACTACCCAAATAAAGAAATTTTCAAACCCAACAATAATCCAACACCCGGCAATCCCAAAATGCTTACAGTACCTATTGTTGCAGGGTTCAGCGGAATGTAGGTACCCGTAATCCAGCCCGAATAATTAACAACATATATCCCTACCGCAGCCAGCACCAGATGAATTCCGAATGATGTAAAGAAGGACAACCCTATCCGCTTTCTGAAAAGGATAATAATCAATCCTAGTAATGATGCAACAAGCACACTACCTAATATAAGACTCTTCATATCCAGCCCCCCCAATTATTGAATACACACCTTCACCTACATGCCCATCCCACGATCACTCATAACTGCCCTTTTAACCCCCAAACGCTTAGCACGTTTCAAATGAATCTGATATTTGCGCTCCGCGGCTTCTAGCACATAGATTGCATAATCGATCTCATCCTCTCCCTGTGCCTCCTCAAACTGTCTGACAGCCCTTTCCCACTCCGCCTTGGCCTTTTGAATATCTGAATAGATCTGTTCCTCTTCCAGCTCCTTCAGTATACGGTCACGCTTCTCCACTGAACCTCTTACATTCCGCCATATAAACATAAACTCACTCCCTCCTGATCAGCACAGCATATTCTCATACATATCAGGGAAGGGACAAACTTAGAACTGCGCCCTATTAATTTTTCGGGATTAGATAAAATAAAAAAAGAGAGCCCTAGGGCTCTCCGGATATAATAAACCTGACTCATTTATTTTTTAGAAACTGGGTTCATTCATGCGCTCATTCTCACTAAAGAGCACAGACTAACCCACTACCTCATTTCCCGGCGCCCTTCCAGCGCCTTGGAAAGAGTCACTTCATCCGCATACTCCAGGTCGCCCCCCACGGGCAATCCATGGGCAATCCGAGTGACCGATATCTCAAATGGACGTACCAGACGAGAAATATACATCGCCGTGGCCTCCCCCTCAATATTCGGATTCGTTGCCAGAATCAGTTCCTTAACCCGTTCATCGCTTAATCGAGTCAAAAGTTCCTTCAGACGGATGTCATCCGGCCCTATCCCCTCCATAGGAGAGATTGCACCCTGCAGCACATGATAGTATCCGTCAAATTCCTTGGTACGCTCCATAGCCACCAAGTCTTTGGAGTCCTGGACTACACAGATTACCGAAACATCCCGGGACTTATCCTGACAGATCCGACACGGGTCAGTGTCCGTAATATTACAACACACCGAACAGTAATGAAGGTTCCGCTTCACACTGACGAGCGCTTTGGCAAAATCAATAACGTCATCTTCCTTCATGTTAAGCACATGAAAAGCTAGTCGCGCGGCGGTCTTGGGGCCAACTCCCGGCAAACGGGTAAAGGCATCAATCAGCTTTGCTATCGGTTCGGGATAATACAATCGATTGCGTCTCCTTTGATAGGATCAATTTTATTTAAAATAATCCCGGAATTTTCATACCGCCTGTGAATTTACCCATGTCCTGGTTCGCAATTTCGTCAGCTTTAGTCATTGCGTCATTAACAGCTGTCATAACAAGATCCTGCAGCATTTCAACGTCTTCAGGATCAACTGCTTCCGGTTTGATCGTAATGGCCAGCAATTTCTTATGTCCGTTAACTTCAGCAGTTACAACACCGCCACCAGAAGTACCTTGGACCGTTTTGTCTGCCAGTTCCTCTTGTGCCTTCAGCATTTGCTCCTGCATTTTCTTCACTTGTTTCATCATTTGGTTCATGTTGTTCATGATTATTCATCTCCTTTGTTATAGTTATCGCGCCAGACGCCTGTACATCTATTCTTTGATCACCACAAGATCCTCACCAAAGAGCTGGATTGCTTCATCAATCCAAGGCTGCTTATTGCCTGAACCGCCGTCTTCATGCTCAGGTTCAAGCTTAAAGTCCTCCTTTGGCGTTTCAGTAGCTCCTTCCATCGCTCCAGTCCAATCTTTGAGCATCATCGTTACCAACCGAGCTGGACGCCCAAGCTGTTCGGACAACACCCGTTCGATCACTTCACGGTTAGCCTGCTTTTCTGTAGTCTCGCGGTGAATATTGTTCTTAAACGCTACTAGGACATTGTCTTCCAGCAGCGACACCGGCTCACCATCCATAAACCAAGCGTGCACGGTCACTTTCTCTTCCTTTACACGTTGCAGGATCTGGCTCCATTTTTTGCTGACCTCCACGAACTCAGGAGACCCCTTATGCGCAACATATTGATCAAGCTGCGCGGGAAGCTTCGCTGGCGAATTCCCCCTGGACACGGGAGCTCGTGTTGCCGGACGTGAAGGTGCACTTGGCGCAGCCTCTCCTCCAGACAAACCACTCTTAAGCGCACGATCCAGCTTCTTCTCCAATTCGGCAAGTTGCTGTTTCAAGCGATTGATCTCCCCACCATCAACTTGCGTCGAGCCAGCTGAAGATGCACCCGCTGAAGCCACCACCTGACCCGTTGCCGCTCCTTGTGCCGGAATGCTGCACAGTTTAAGAAGAGCTACTTCAAACAATGTCTGCGGCTGTACGGCATACTTCATTTCACTCTGGTACCGATTAAGCGTATCAATCATCTGGAACAGCTGTTCTTTGGTGAATGATTCCGCCATATTACGGAACGATTCGGGATTAAGTACCCGATCCGTCAGTTTATCTGCATTCGGCACCATCTTAATCATAAGCAAATCACGGAAATAATAAAGCAAATTCTCCATACACTTGTCCGCGCTTTTCCCTTCATGCATGAACCCTTCAATCATTTGCAAGATATGGCCTACATCACCCTTGAGAAGAGATGCAGCCAACTTTGCAAACTGTTCGGAAGGAATGCCTCCGGTCATATCCATAACCTGTTGATAGGTTACTCTTCCATCCGTAAAAGAAGAGATCTGATCCAGGACACTAAGCGCGTCCCTCATTCCCCCATCAGACAGACGAGCAATATACTGGAGCGCGTCCTGATCAGCTTCCATGCCTTCCTGTTCGCAAATCAGCGTAAGCCGTGCTGTCTGTTCTTCCAGAGATACCCGGCGAAAATCAAACCGCTGACAGCGGGAAATAATCGTAGCCGGAAGGCGATGGGGCTCTGTTGTTGCCAAAATAAACATCACATGTGGTGGAGGCTCTTCCAATGTTTTAAGCAAAGCATTAAACGCCTCTGTCGTCAGCATGTGCACTTCATCAATAATATAGACTTTCTGCCGGACTTCAGTTGGGGCGTATTTCACCTTTTCCCGAAGATCGCGGATTTCTTCAACGCCCCGGTTGGATGCCGCATCAATCTCCTGCACATCCATTACAGCGCCCGTCGTAATCCTGCGGCAAGCTTCACACTCGTTACAAGGCTCAGGCGCAGGCCCGCGTTCGCAGTTCACAGCTTTGGCCAAAATCTTGGCGGCACTCGTCTTCCCTGTTCCTCTGGGCCCGCTAAACAAATAGGCATGGGAAGTTCGCTGTTCACGAATCGCGTTCTGCAAGGTCTGAATAATATGCTGTTGTCCCACCATATCTTGAAACGACTGGGGACGCCAAGCCCGGTATAACGCGATATGCTCCATGATGCGTTACCTTCCTTCCACTTCGCATTCGAGTCCTTTGTCGTTCCCCCATTATACTATATTCCGGGATGAATCCAAACTTTATCTGACTCATTCATGCATGGTTTTTTAAGACATATCAAAAAGACCTCTGCATACGTACAACTGCAAAGGTCTCTACATTTAAATGGTAAGCCGTGCACCTGCTATCGATAATTGCGATCCAAGCGGCACCCCTTAACAACAGCTCGGGCTAGGCAACCCTCCGGCACAAGAGTGATCTCACTTATGGCTGCTTCCTTCCGGACCTGACCAGGTTCATGAGTACTCATTGCGGAGGACCCAACCGTCAACACCACGTTAAGGGACCAAACCTCACATCGACAAAACCTCTAGCAGGAATTCAACCTCGCTGTAGCGGATTGCGAGTTACAGGGCACCGCTACCTCCCCATCTAGCACGGTAAGAAATAGTATAACGTAAGCCAGTCCAAATTGCAACCAGAGGGAAATTGGAAGTATATTGATTCGCCTGAAATATATAAAAACCTCTGCCTGAACGGCAGAGGTGGTTTGGATGCAATTAGCAGACAATCCCTCGAGGGTTGCTGAATTAGATTCCGTATTTTTTCTTGAAACGATCAACACGGCCGCCAGCATCGATAAACTTCTGTTTACCAGTGAAGAACGGGTGGCACGCGGAGCAAATCTCTACACGAAGTCCGTCTTTAACCGAACCAGTCTCAAAAGTATTCCCGCAAGCGCAAGATACTTGACCAATCGTGTAATTAGGATGAATTGCTGCTTTCATTACCTTTCACCTCTTTCCGCCCTGAGCCTCAAGCGGACCCAGAGTAAATGGCACAACATCGAAGATTATAACACGGCCTAAAGCCGGTTGCAATCCATTATTGTTAAGAGGTGATCAGGCGTTTGGGGCGCGCCATTCCGGTTGGAGGAACATGCGTATACGAGCCGATAACGACATCAGGCAGCTCTTCCTCGAAGATCTCAATCATTTGCTTCATGCCCAAAATATCACCTTGAGCCGGAGGAATCAATTCCAGATAGCTCTCTGGGTCAATGTTGAGATTACGCATCTGAATAAGACGCAAATCGGTTCTGCGAGCAAACTCAATCATCGCTTCGATCTCTTCCTCCCGATCTGTGACTCCCGGGAAGATCAAATAGTTGATCGACGTATATACCCCCTGGGAAGCAGCGTATTTCATCGATTTTTCTACATTGGCCAGTGTATATCCTCGAGGTTTGTAGTATGCATTATAGTGGTCATCCAATGCACTGATCGTACTTACACGCATTAGATCGAGCCCCGCATCCACAATGCCTCTCATATGGTCACTCAAACCGGCATTGGTATTAATGTTGATATACCCCATGTCCGTTATGGACCGAACTTCACGAATGGCTTCAATAATCAGTTTGGCCTGTGTGGAAGGCTCTCCTTCACATCCCTGACCAAAGCTGATAATCGATTCCGGTGTCTTCAGATGCTCCAACATCACTTCAACGATCTCGTCTACACGCGGACGGAAATTCATCCGGGTCTGCGGGGAGACGAAGCCGCTATCGTCCGGTTGCTCGGAAATACATCCGAAACAGCCTGCGTTACAGGAATAGGATACCGGTACTCCGCCTTCCCAACGATTCAGGAAAGTATTGGACGAAGTCAGACATTCATACCCGAGCGCGCAATTCGACAAATGGGTATAGAGGCGGTTTTCGGGATATTTCTTTGTCAAACGTTTAACCCCCGCGCGCACGTCATCCCGATCACAGTTCAACGGGTTCCATTGATCTGGATGATCAGACATCTGGGCAGTGACATAGAACTGACCATCTTTCCACACGACAGCCGAATAACCAAACAAAGGCAGTTTGTACTCCTTATCGTTCTTCACATAGCCCGGCAGGCACAACCGAGTGAAGCCTTGCGGAAGCAAAGCTCCAACCGCTTGTGTGTCGCTAGGCATTGGCAGCATTTCACCTGTATCGGGGTCCATTCCAATGGGACGGGTACTTGGCAAGCCAACCAGCGTTGCACCTTCCGGCAGAGGAATCAGCTCATCCTCCATAATCTCAACGATCATATCCCCACTGCGCGCAAGTCCGTACAGGGAGGGGTGATCAAATACATTACCTTTTTCATCTGCGTATACTAAATACATGATGTTCTCCTCACATCTAATGGGTTAAACCTAACGACGAGTTTATTGTAAATTCAGCAGAAACGCTGCGTAAATAATTGAAACGTTCCATTGACTTCTAAGTCGTTGTTGCCGAAGTAGCCGTCTGTCTTGGAGAGCGCCGGGTTGTTGTTGTCCCCGAATTGCTTGTCGGGCTATTGCCAGCTGTATCAAAAGCAGCCAAAAATTCGGCATTCGTTTTGCTATTACGCAATTTCTTCAGGAATCCTTCGACAAAGTCATGTGAATCATTCATATTTTTACGGATTGCCCAGATCGTATCGAGCTCCTCCTTGCTCAGCAGCACTTCTTCACGACGTGTACCGGAGCGACGAATATCGATAGCCGGGAAAATACGGCGCTCTGCCAGCTTGCGATCCAGATGCAGTTCCATATTGCCCGTACCTTTAAATTCTTCATAAATGATATCATCCATACGTGATCCCGTATCAATTAAGGCTGTAGCCAGGATGGTCAGGCTTCCGCCTTCTTCCACGTTCCGGGCAGAACCGAAGAAACGTTTCGGACGATGGAACGCTGCCGGATCGATACCACCACTAAGCGTACGTCCAGATGGCGGGATGACCAGGTTGTATGCACGAGCAAGACGCGTAATGCTATCCAGCAGAATTACGACATCCTTTTTGGCTTCAACCAGACGAAGGGCACGTTCAAGCACCAATTCCGCAACCTTGATATGGTTCTCTGGCAGCTCATCAAACGTAGAAGCCACAACTTCCCCTTTAACCGAACGCGACATATCCGTTACTTCTTCCGGACGTTCATCAATCAACAGGACAAATAGTTCAATTTCTGGATTGTTGGTTGAGATGCTGTTGGCAATTTCTTTGAGGAGAAGTGTTTTACCCGCTTTGGGAGGTGCTACGATCAATCCGCGCTGTCCCAGTCCTACCGGGGCGAGCACATCCATAATGCGTGTGGACAAATGGTTGGGGGATGTTTCGAGAACCAGTTTCTTCTGCGGGTACAATGGGGTTAATGCCGGGAAGTGAAGTCGTTCCGCAGCCGCTGATGGATTCTCACCATTGACAGCGTTGACTTGCAGCAAACCGAAGTATCGCTCGTTTTCTTTGGGTGTTCTACACTTGCCTGATACGAGGTCCCCTGTTCGAAGATCAAACTTGCGAATCTGCGAGGCTGAGATGTAGATATCTTCCGTACTTGGCAGGTAGTTGATTGGGCGAAGAAATCCGTAACCTTCAGGTAAAATTTCGAGCACGCCCTGCATGAACATCAGTCCGCTCTGTTCAGCCTGTGCACGTAATATGGCGAAGATTAGTTCTTTCTTTTTTAATGTACCGTAGTAGGGAATTTGATATTTTTTAGCCAGTTTGTAGAGGTCCGTTAGTTTCATTTCTTCCAAATCGGAAATTTGTAGATCCATATAATAACCACCTATTCAATTAATAAGTCCGTGAAATGGATAGTTTCGCTTGATGTTCCGGCTATAAGAGCAGCATCGTTCTGTACTCTCTTCTGTCCATTGTACGGAATGTAACCGTTATAATGCAAATACTTGTCTTTGAGTGTAAGTTTCCGGGCGGGATGGCCAACTTTCAGCAAGATCCGCTAGTGAGTGAACACAAATTCATGAGGCGTTCGATCCGGGCAGACCGGCTATGGAGCGCAGTTCAAACAAAACCGGGGTTTGGGGAAAAGGAAATGATGTTCTTACAGCCATATGATGTCTGACTCAAAAAAAGACCCTCCGGTAAAGGAAACAGAAACATTTCGTCTTATCCCGGAGAGACTGAGAACTCTATTAAAACAGGTTTACCCAATTACTGAAAGGATATGCAGTTCTGTCAAAATAATCACTTAAATGCTGTAGAATTCGTCATACATTACAACATTAATCTGTTTCTCGCCACACATCTGCACCTAGCAAACGCAGATTGGTTACTAGATGATCGTATCCACGATCGATAAACTCCACGCCAGTTACTTCGGTCACACCTTCACTAACGGTGAGACCTGCGATCACCAGCGCCGCACCAGCGCGAAGATCGGATGCTTTTACTTTAGCTGCATTCAACGCACTGCCTTCAATAATAGCTGAACGTCCTTCCACACGGATTTTTGCACCCATGCGTACCAGCTCAGGAACGTGCTTGAATCGGTTGCTATATACAAAGTCGCTCAAGACACTCACACCCGTCGCCTGTGTCAACACACTGGTCATCGGGGACTGTAAATCGGTTGGAAAGCCGGGATATACGAGTGCCTTCACATCTACATGATTATAGCTTGGTTTGCCAATGACACGAATACTTTCGTCCAGCTCTTCAATGCCCACACCCATCTCCAGCAGTTTTGCAGTCAAAGCCTCCAGATGTTTGGGAATCACATTGTCAATCAGAACGTCGCCGCGCGTTGCTGCCGCAGCAATCATATAGGTGCCTGCTTGTATACGGTCCGGAATGATGGAATGACGGCAACCTTTGAGCTCCGACACACCTTCAATACGGATTGTTTCGGTACCGGCACCCTTGATGCTGGCACCCATGGAATTCAATAGTGTTGCTACATCTATAATCTCAGGCTCTTTAGCCGCGTTTTCGATAATTGTAGAGCCTTTGGCACGAGTAGCCGCCAGCATAATATTAATGGTTGCACCCACACTGCTTACATCCAGATAAATCTTTGCTCCGCGCAGCTCTTTGGCATGCAAATGAATGGAGCCATGTTCGTTGGTAACCGTTGCGCCAAGCGCTTCAAACCCTTTGATATGCTGGTCAATCGGACGAGGCTCAAAGTTACAGCCCCCAGGTAAACCAATAGTCGCTTCTTTAAAACGCCCAAGCAATGCTCCCATCATATAATACGAAGCACGGAGCTTCTTTACGGGACCATTCGGCATGGGAATGGATTTAATGTCGGAAGGATCGATCTTCATCTGACTGCCTTCCCAGTGTACATGAGCTCCGAGTTCCTCCAAAATTTCTGCATAAACCGCTACGTCACTCAAAAGCGGCAGGTTGTCCAGCACGACTTCTGATTCGGCAAGCAATGCTGCAGGAATAAGCGCAATGGCGCTGTTCTTGGCGCCGCTTATGGTTACAGTCCCCTGTAACGGACGTCCGCCACTAATCATCAATTTTTCCATAAAGCTTAATGTCCCCCTACGTGTTTTGCAGCCGATAAACGGCAATACGTGCTGTTGGCTTTCAATGTAGAAATAAGGTGTGAAAATGGAAAGACACCGGCTAGGCGGTGTTCTTTCCACTTACACAGTATGGAACTGGTAAAGACAAAATTACGCTTTGTTGTTGGAACCAAACTCGCGAATTTTACCTTTAACGGTTTCTTTGATTGCATCACGGCCTGGTACGATGAATGTACGCGGATCGTAAGCATCCGGTTTAGCTGCAAGCACTTCGCGAACCACTTTAGAGAACGAAATTTGGTTCTCTGTGTTCACGTTGATTTTGGAAGTTCCCAGGGAAATGGCTTTGTCGATATCATGTTTAGGGATACCTGTACCACCATGCAGTACCAGTGGAACGTTAACCGCATCGCGAACTTCTTCCATTTCTTTGAAGCCCAGGTTAGGCTCGCCATGGTAAGGACCGTGAACGGAACCAAGAGCTGGTGCCAATGTGTCGATACCTGTTTCTTTAACGATACGTACACACTCGTTCAGGTCAGCGTACATGATACCACCAATCACGTCGTCTTCTTGTCCACCAACAGTACCAACTTCGGCTTCTACAGAAACGCCTTTAGCGTGTGCATATTCAACAACTTTTTTAGTCATTTCGATATTTTCATCGATGGAGTGGTGGGAACCGTCGATCATTACGGATGTAAATCCAGCATCGATCGCTTCTTTACACTTATCAAAGCTGGAACCGTGATCCAGGTGAATTGCAACTGGAACGGAGATTTTCATGTCGTGAATGAGTCCTTCTACCATTTTAACTACTGTGTAGAAACCGCTCATGTGACGTGCTGCGCCTTCGGATACGCCCAGGATTACTGGGGATTTCTCTTCTTCAGCAGCAGCAAGAATCGCTTGAGTCCACTCAAGGTTATTGATGTTGTATTGACCAACTGCATATTTTCCTTCGAGCGCTTTGTTCAACATGTCTGTCATAGATACTAATGGCATGGTTTCAATCCTCCTAGGGGTGTTGGGTTGTGTCTATGGTTTTTAGCCGAAATCACATACGGGCTTATTATACCACATCCCATGTCAAATACTAAACAAGCATTTGCAAAAATGCTGTGCTTTGCAGCACAGTTTTCATAGACACCGCATGATGACGTCCGCATTTCCAATATTCCCCGGTAGCCTGGCTGCAATACCCTTTGCGCACACGAGTAAGCTCCCGGAATCCCAAACGCAAAAAAATCCTGTATCTACAGGATTCAGCTGCACTTATTCTGCGCATCGTTTCGAAGCTGCATATTGACTGCCACTCGCATCTCATCAATATCAAACGGTTTCGTGAAATGCATGAGCGCCCCAAGATCCGTAGCTTCCTTGATCATGTCCAGTTCTCCATAAGCCGTCATCATGATGACTTTGATATCCGGATCAATTTCCTTAATATGCTTGAGAATTTCCAGGCCATCCATTCCTGGAATCTTCATGTCGAGCAGCACGAGATCGGGTTTGTCACTATTTACAATTTCCAAGGCGATTTTCCCATTAGCTGCTTGGAATGTGTTATATCCTTCACTACTGAACACTTCCATTAACAGGATTCGAATACCATTCTGGTCATCAACAATCAATACTTTTTTGTTTTCCACTGATTAACCTCCTAGAATTAGGAAAGCATGTACGTCACCGAATCTGGATAACTATCCCATAGTCGTCATGATAAGTATTCTACCTCTCCCATTAAAATCCTGCTTTGATTCCAAAATGCCGGAAACCATTTTCGGCAATTGTTATGTAATAAAAAAAGGATGCCCCAGCAACTTTTCAGTTGCCAGGAACATCCAATGGTCCATTTTCATAATTACTAATTATTTTTTCGCGTTCTCCAGAGAAGCTTTCACAAACTCACGGAACAACGGCTGTGGGCGGTTCGGACGGGAAGTAAATTCCGGATGGAATTGAACGGCCAGGAACCATGGGTGTCCCGGAAGTTCCACGATCTCAACCAGACGACCATCCGGGGATGTACCCGAGATAACCAGACCCGCTTTCTCAATCGCTTCACGGTATTCATTATTGAACTCGTACCGGTGACGATGTCTCTCATATACCAATTCATCATCATAACAAGCCATCGCCAGAGAACCCTCTTGCAGCTTGCAAGGATACAGACCCAGACGCATTGTACCGCCGAGGTTTTCGATATCTTTTTGTTCAGGCAGCAGATCGATGACCGGGAACTCCGTAGCGGGATTGATCTCGGAGCTGTTCGCCCCAGTCAAGCCAACGATGGAACGTGCATACTCGATAACAGAAACCTGCATCCCCAGGCAAATACCGAAGAACGGAATTTGTTTCTCACGAGCATAACGAATCGCGGATACTTTACCTTCAATACCCCGATCCCCAAATCCGCCTGGCACGAGGATTCCGCCTACGCCATGCAGCAGATCGCCCACATTCTCGTCGGTGATATCTTCGGAGTGAATCCAGCGGATCTTCACATCGGCATTGGATGCAAATCCTGCATGAGACAGGGACTCAACAACACTCAAATAAGCATCATGCAGAGCTACATATTTACCAACAATGGCAATTTCCACTGTATGCTCCAGTTTGTTAATACGGTCAACCAGCCCTTCCCACTCGCTCATATCCGGTGCAGGAGTAGTCAGCTTCAGGTGGTTTACCACAATCTCATCCAAGCCTTCCTCACGCAAGTTCAGAGGCACTTGGTACAATGTATCCGCATCACGGCATTCAACCACGGCATTCTCATCAATATCGCAGAAAAGTGCGATTTTGGCCTTCATGTCTTTGGACAGCTCATACTCAGTACGGCATACAATGACGTTTGGCTGAATTCCGATACTGCGCAATTCCTTCACGCTGTGCTGAGTCGGTTTGGTTTTCACTTCACCGGCAGCCTTGATGTAAGGAATCAGTGTTACATGGATGTACATGACATTGTCACGACCTACATCACTCTTGATTTGACGAATCGCTTCCAGGAAAGGCAAGCTCTCGATGTCACCTACTGTACCACCAATCTCCGTAATCACAACATCTGAACCCGCTTCACGTCCTGCGCGGAATACGCGCTCTTTGATCTCGTTCGTGATATGTGGAATCACTTGTACTGTTCCGCCCAGATATTCCCCGCGCCGCTCTTTGCTGATGACGGAGGAGTATACTTTACCAGTCGTGACGTTGCTGTTTTTGGAGAGGTTGATGTCAATAAAACGTTCGTAGTGGCCAAGGTCAAGATCCGTTTCCGCGCCATCATCCGTTACAAATACCTCACCATGCTGATAAGGACTCATTGTTCCCGGGTCGATATTGATGTATGGATCAAATTTCTGAATGGTTACCTTCAACCCTCTGTTTTTCAGCAGCCTGCCCAGCGAAGCAGCCGTAATCCCTTTGCCCAGTGAGGACACAACTCCGCCTGTCACGAAAATATACTTTGTCACTGTTATTACCCTCCTAATATAAGTACAGAAATTCAGGCGATATATGGTATTATCGTAACCCGTTTCCCAGGTAATCATCGTTAAAAAGAGCAATGGCAGAAATTCCCTGCTCTGCAAACTGCTCTTTCATGCGAAGACCGTTTGTAAACAACGTTGTTCTACAGCATAGAATGGTGCAAACCTTCCGAAAGCCAACTTCCGAGCCTGTCCCGAAATAGTACATTGGATCGGCCCATTGGTGTTTTGAATATACAAAAATAGACCACGGATTGTTGGCCGGGAGCATACGGAATTCAAATCTTTTTGCAAAATTCTGCCTCTAAAAATACAAAAAAAGTACTCCCGCAGGACGGGGCACTTTTTATAAAAAACATAAATATTTTGTCGCTCATTCATAAGCCCATGCAATAGTTTACCCGTTACCCCGTCTGCTGTCAAGGCTGACTATCCGGGGAAAACGGGTAAAATATCGACATCAAAAATGACGGTTACTTATCGGAATCGTCGTCAAATTCATCCTCGGTTTCGGACTCTTCTTCGTCTTCCTCGAGGTCTTCATCTTCCAGATCGTCATCTTCAACCAGCACTTCTTCTTCGCTGTCTTCTTCATCAAAGATGTCGTCTTCGTCATCATCATCGTCATCATCATCTTCGTCCTGATCATCATCCGAATTATCGAAGTCTTCGTCGCTGTTATAGCTATCTTCCTCTTCGCCGAAGTCCTCATCTTCCAGATCATCGTCTTCGTCGTTAATGATGCGCGGACGCTTCGCACCCGTCATGGTGTCTTCCGAACCAGCCACTGGATACCAGCGTTTCAGACCCCACAGACTTGTACCGACGCAAGCAAAGCGGCCATCGATATTAATCTCGGTATATAGCTGGGCGATAAACTCGTTGATTTCTTCATCAGTCATTCCGCGCTGCTTCGCTACCTCATTCATCAAATCACGGTAGTAATACGGCGTATTGGCCGCTTTCAGCACCATAAAGGCGAGGTCCACCAAAGGAATCTCTCTAACCTTTTCTTTATCAATTTTCAAATTGAGCGAGGTACTCACTGACAGACACTTCCTCTCACACATAATTCACTTTATATCCCTACGAACTGGAACGTTACGTATAACATATCCATTAACAAACCTAAGTAAAACCTATTTAGCGTTAAAAAGCAAGTTTTTATGTACGGATATCTCATAATTCCAAGAAGAGGCTTTTGCCGAGCAATATATCGACCGGTAAGGGACGTCTAACTCCGGGTATCGTGTTTGCGCAAAAAACATCATCAAATAAAAAAGACGGAGTCCCCTCCGCCTTCTGACTGTATACCCTTGAAGGATTGCTCCTCACCAGGGTCCCCGCAAGAGCCCTCTAGCCCTCTATCCATCATATGTCCCTGCGCCCGTTTTGACACGAATGGAACGTGTTTTTGTAAAAAAAGGGCAAGTTCCCCATGCGGCGGGATGAACGCATTCATAGAATACCTCAGCATGTTCATCCCGAAGGGGGCTGCCCATTATGGACTATACTGGTTTTCTACATCAATTGGTTGAAGGAATGCAACGTCCCGAACCAGAACAGGGGCGGCGGCACCTGATCCGGTTCGCCAAACCGAAGCAATATGAAGCCTGCCTCTTGGAACTGTCGCGGATGAGGAATGAATTTACGGATCTCGGTACGGTACGCTCCTCCCGACTGACCCGTTCCATTATTGCCCCGGTGCATAATCCAGAGGAACTTTATCGCTACAGCGATGATATCACGGTAGAAGAAGATACCGCCATCTCCCTCCATGGCACAGCACTTCACAGTAAACCGAGCAGCGTTCAGGGCGTGCCCTGGGGCGTGAAGCAGATTCGTGCTCCCAAAGTGTGGTCCGTCTCTACAGGACACCGGATAAAGATCGGCGTCATTGACACAGGTGCGGATTATCAACATCCGGATCTTCGCTACTCGCTGGCACGCGGGATCAATCTGTTAAACCGCAGTATGCTTCCCCATGATGATAACGGTCACGGCACACATATTGCCGGCACTATTGCTGCAGCGAATAGTACCGCAGGCATGATTGGTGTAGCTCCTCGCTCCCTAATCTATCCGGTAAAGGCATTTGACCATAACGGTTCGGCCTATGTGTCAGACATCGTACTTGGTATCGACTGGTGTGTTCGCAACCGGGTCGATATTATCAATATGAGCTTTGGCATGAAAACACGAAGCAAAGCATTGCTTGATGTTGTTAATCGCGCCTATCAGGCCGGGATTGTCATTGTCGCTTCGTCAGGAAATGACGGAAAACGCCGCAGCATCGATTACCCTGCAAGGTATCCCCAGACGATATCTGTCGGTGCAACCGACAAAAATCGCCGAATTGCATCCTTCAGTAATCGTGGTTCATATGTGGATGTCTATGCACCCGGTGACAAGATCGTCTCCTCTTGGGTGCAGGGCAAGCACCATGAGATGAGCGGTACTTCCATGGCAACATCGCACGTCAGTGGCGCCATAGCACTCCTGCTTGCGAAGCATCCCGGCCTGACACCTGCCGAGATCAAAACGCTCGTGAAGCGCTCGACCGTTCCGCTGCGCGCACGCAAGACAACCACCGCGAAGAGCAAAATACGCGGTGGCGAGATTGACGCCCTCAAGCTGATGCAGGAGGGCGGAGGGTGATTGCGCTGCCTGCAAGAAGGGAGCCGTACCGCGAAGCCTCACAGGCACAGCACTGCTGTGTGATGTGAGGCTTACGGCGGTTGCCTCTGCGGCAGGCAGCGCTGGCTTTGAGTGCCTCGGGGCCATGTGGTTCTGGGCCGCGGGCACAGCAAAAAGTCTCCATGCCCACGTTGCATTGTGCCAACGTGATGCGTGGAGACTTTTTGCCCTAAGCCAGGGCGGTGAAGCACCGCCGGGGCTTGAGTTACATTTTGTCCGGTGCAGATACGCCCACCAAACGAAGCGCTGTTGCGATGACGGTGCGTACAGCACCGATCAGCGCTAGACGTGCCTGGGTTTGTCCCGCGTCTTCCGTAATAACGCGCTCTGCACGATAGTAACTGTGGAACAGGGATGCCAGCTCATATACATAACGAACAATACGATGAGGGGCATATCCCGTAGCAGCAGTCGCGATTTCTTCAGGCAGTTCACCCATTTTGCGAAGAAGATCATATTCATGCTCCGTTGTCAGCTTCGATAGGTCGATCTGTGACAGCGGCAACAGCTCAACACCTTGTTCTTCTGCCTGACGATATACACTGCATACCCGAGCATGGGCGTATTGTACATAGAATACCGGGTTTTCATTGGACGTTGAAATGGCAAGGTCCATGTCGAAGTCCAGATGAGAGTCCATGCTGCGCATGGTGAAGAAGTAACGAATGGCATCGATGCCCACTTCGTCCATCAGATCTTCCATCGTTACCGCTTTGCCGGTACGCTTGGACATCTTCACTTTCTCACCGTTCTGGAACAGGCTTACCATTTGCGCAATTAGCACGACCAATTTTTCCGGATCATTGCCCAATGCTTGCATGGCTGCTTTCATCCGTGGAATATAGCCGTGGTGGTCCGCTCCCCAGATGTTAATCATCGTGTCGTATCCACGCGCATATTTGTCCCGGTGATAAGCGATATCCGGTGTGAGGTACGTATACGTACCGTCATTTTTGATCAAAACACGTTCTTTGTCGTCACCATATTGCATGGTCTTCAACCAGGTTGCGCCATCTTGCTCATAGATCTCGTTACGATCACGCAATTCGTCAAGTACACGCAATACTTCTCCGTTATCATACAGCGAAGTTTCGCTGAACCAAATGTCGAAATTGACACGGAAGCGATTCAAGTCACGTTTGATCTTGTCGAGTTCTTTCTCCAAACCGAAGTCGCGGAAATAAGCCGCGCGGTCACCCGGATGCATGGACAGCAAGGAATCACCCTTCTCGGCCACGAGTTCCTTGGCAAATCCTTTGATATCTTCACCATGGTAGCCATCTTCCGGCATCTCTGCATCTTGACCCAGCTCTTGCAAATAACGTGCCTCAATGGAACGAGCCAGGTTAAACACCTGGTTACCGGCATCATTAATGTAGTATTCACGGGTTACATCATATCCCGCGTAGTCGAGGATATTGCAAAGGGCATCACCCACAGCCGCTCCACGCGCATGGCCCAGATGCAAACTGCCCGTCGGGTTGGCACTGACAAACTCCATCTCGACTTTGCGTCCTTCACCCACATTGATTCTTCCATAATTCTCACCCTGCTCATGTACAAGCCCCAGCACAGGGTAGAGATAACTCTTGTCCAGCTTAAAGTTAATGAATCCCGGTCCGGCAATCTCCGCTTTCTCGATCCCGGCTTCAGACAGGTTGAGATTGGCAATAATCTCTTCCGCGATCTGCCGTGGATTACGTTTCGCCATCTTGGTCAGTTGCATAGCCGCATTGGTCGCCAAATCGCCGTGTGTTTTCTCGCGTGGCACTTCAAGGGTAATGGTCGGCAGATCCTCCTGCGCAACAATGCCAGCAGCTACAATGGCATTGCTGATGGCTGTACTTACCCGTTCGTTAATGGTATCTAGTGGATTACGTGTCATGAAATTGGTTCCTCCTGTATATGCAAACTAATCTCGAAATGTCCGGATTCCTCGTCAAAGCGGTAAAAGTCGTAACTCCACGCTGCGCGTGCGCTTAATCCCTGAATGGAAAGTTCCAGCTCCTGTGTATGCGTGGACAAGGCAAACGACATATACGGCGAACGGTAAAAACCAGGGAGCTTGCGATGTAATTCAAACGTTTGCTCCGATTCTACCTCGCCGTGACGTATAATCTTGATGGATTGTCCGCCCAGCTTCAATGTTGTTCGGGTAATGCCGCCCTCTGGTCCAGCCTGTGGCTCCTCATAGCGAACATAGAGCACAGATCCTTTCAATACGGCTTCACCCAGCATTTCCTGCAGTACATCTTCACCTTCATAACGGCTGTGCAGCCGGATCTGAACCGGTCGCATGTTCGACATGAATGTTAACCTCCATTATATTCGAGGCGACGCAAAATCAGGCACGGCCGGTGAGAACAGCCCTTCCTGTGTTGTTGTGTCGCTATACGCGCTCATATTCCGGATAGCTCGCTATCCTACACTCTACTGTATAACTATATCCAGTTCACCCGCTCAATTCAAATCCAAATTCAGAGTTTTTACCAGGCAACGCCAAAAAAAGCAGAGCCACACCTGTAAAGTGCAGCTCCACCTTCCTTCATTAATAAAGAAATACGTCCTGAATTAGGTCCAACGTGACTCATAAGGATACGGACAAGCCGAGTCTGCCAGTTTGGCCCGCACCTGTACGAGACAGCCGCAATAGCGGCAGGTCGTACCGTATTGTAATCCTGGACAATCGGAACAGATGGATAAACGCCGTTCATATTCGGCATCCTGGACAGCCGGACGCGAGTGTGAAGCCAGCTCCACCAGCCGGGCCATTTTGGCTTCACTGATCTTCACATCGTACTGATCCTCACACCCTTTGCAAGGTGCCTGCCGTTCGACATGACCTCCAATTAAGGATGATTTCATCGTCTTACCCCTCTATAGCGAGGGCCCCAACCGATGCGGGTGGAAGGACAAACCGCAGTGTATGATTCTCCAGCTTGAGATCTTCCCAGGTAGCGGGTTTTACCTGCTCCGGCTGTTCGAACGTATTGTACGCCCCGAAATCAGCGTGATGCAAAATGGTTCCCGATACACCGGTGGCTTTCGCTGACTCAAGCTGAATTACAACTTCCAGTTCATCGGTAGCGCTCAGATTGCTTGCTGTCACATGAATAACTCCGTCCTTGTTGCGGGAAGCGGACAAACTGAGTTGAGGAATCTTCTCTTCCCCAAAAGTATATTCAGGACTTTCGTAGTTCAGTTCTAAGCGCTGCGCATCCATATGGACTTGATACATATCAAAGACATGGTACGTAGGCGTCAGGAGCATCTTCTCACCCTCCGTCAGTACAAGGGACTGGAGTACATTCACGATCTGTGCCAGGTTAGCCATCTGTACTCTTTTATTGTATTTGTTGAAAATGTCCAAGTTAACTGCTGCAAGCACAGCGTCCCTCATCGTATTTTGCTGGTACAGGAAACCAGGGTTTGTTCCCGGTTCAACGTTATACCATGTTCCCCACTCATCCACGATGATACCGACTCGACCTTCGGGATCATATTGATCCATAATCTCGGAGTGTTTTACAATTAGTTCTTCCATAAAGAGCGTCTTCTTCAAGGTTGTAAACCACTCGGCTTCCCCAAACCCTGTGGCTTGTCCTTTATCCGCCCAATCTCCTGTTGGAATGGTGTAGTAATGAAGACTGATTCCGTCCATAAAACGGCCCGCCTCACGCATTAAAACTTCCGTCCAGCGATAATCATCGCTGTTTGGACCACACGCAATTTTGTAAATTTGATTACCGGAGTAATTGCGCACATAGGTGGCGTAACGACGATATTCATCCGCATAGTATTCTGGACGCATATTCCCGCCGCAACCCCAGTTCTCATTCCCGACGCCAAAATATTTCAGCTTCCACGGCTCTTCCTGTCCGTTGCTTTTGCGCCAGTTCGCCATTGGAGATTCGCCGTCAAAGGTCATGTACTCTACCCATTCCTGCATCTCCTGCACGGTGCCGCTGCCCAGATTGCCACTAATATAGGGTTGTGTATCGAGCAACTGACATAATCTAAGA
Source organism: Paenibacillus pabuli NBRC 13638 (assembly GCF_001514495.1). Classification (GTDB taxonomy): domain Bacteria; phylum Bacillota; class Bacilli; order Paenibacillales; family Paenibacillaceae; genus Paenibacillus; species Paenibacillus pabuli. The sequence goes on along the minus strand of NZ_BCNM01000035.1, from coordinate 31,200 downwards.
AATTCATGGGTACCAAAATGATTATTTTCTTCCACGCCGCCCCAGTGTGTATTAATCATCCGGGCACGTTCACTTTTTGGCCCTACGCCATCTTTCCAGTGATATTCATCGGCAAAACAACCGCCAGGCCAGCGAAGCACCGGTACATGAAGCTTTTGCAGCGCAGTCAGCACATCGTTACGGATGCCCTCCGTATTCGGAATAGGTGAATCCTCTCCTACCCACAACCCTTCATAGATACAGCGCCCCAAGTGCTCAGAAAAGTGACCATATATATTGCGATTTATTAATCCTTGATCCGAATCAGCCTTTAAAATAACCTCAACCATAATTTCAACCTCCAATTAATGTATTGTTATCGCTTACAATAACGTGTTTCCGAACAGGATTCAACCGTTTTTATTCCAGCACAAACAAGCCCTTTCCGACTTCATTCGCCCGGAAAAGACTTGTTTATTTGTGGTAACCTCATCAAGCCTAACAAGTTAAGTTTTATACAATTCCAGCTTGAAATTACCTTGAAATTATTCCATGATATGGCGCCACTTACTCGTTTTCAGTGGGTAACAATATTTTCTGCTTCCATGTGGACCCACCATCTGTCGTCTCATAAATGGCTGGCGAGTTATCACTCGTTACCACGAGCCAACCCGTTTTGGCAGAAGGGAAGGAGATGCGGGAGCTGTAACCCGAATCTTTCAAATCGATATTTTTCCACGTGGAACCTGCATCATAGGAACGCCCAATCCCCACTTTGCCTGCTGCAGGTGATCCAGCAGAGAGATAGGCCGTCTGATTGCCGATTAGCTCCATGTTCCCCGGGTGCCCTCCCGGGTCTGCCGGACCTTTACCGTTTCCTGTGCTGATTGCACCCGGAGCCGGGCCGCCCCCTGCTGTGGATTGAGCGAATACCTGTCTCCAACTCTTGCCTTCATTCCCGCTCGCGTAGAGTGAATACGACTGCTGAGACATCCCTGCATCACCATACAAAAGAGCCCATACCTGGTTACCGCTCGCGTATAAGTCTCCACCGCTCCAGGTGGTTGAGGCTACCTTCAGCGATTGCGTCCAGTTTTTACCGCCGTTACCTGTCTGCATGATTCGGTACCCCGAGCCAGGGGCCACTACAATGGCATAACCTTGTTTCTCTGTCGTGAATACAGCTCCGCGTGTATTGGCTGGTGTGGGAATTCGGCTCCAAGTTGAACCGCCATCCTTCGTCAAATAAGCTCCATTATAGGTGTATCCAAAGCCTTCGCTTCTATTACGAAAATCAATTCGTTTAAATTGTATGCCCTTCGTATCCATCCGTGTCCAATGCGCTCCACCATCCGTTGAGCGAATGAGATACGTCGTTGGGGACTCCTTCATCCGTGCCAATGCATATCCATTCACATTATTCGGAAAATCAAGTTGAGTGAACTGCCATTGACCTGTATAAATGGACTGCCAAGTGCAGCCTGAGTTCGATGTGCCAATGAGGAATCCCTCACCCGCAGCCCGTCCAGTTGTATTGTTTAGAAAGTCGATATCCGTAAATTGAAGTCGCTGTTCTTCCACGCCGCTGCCCTTTTTCAACGCAGCCGTTAATCCATGATCTCCACTTCCACACGTTGAGGAGGATGCAGCGTTAGCTCCAGGTAATGTATGTACCGGGCCCAGTCCCCAAACCAGCGTTACCGATATTGCGAGTGCGCCAATCCGTTTCCATGTCATTCTGCTCTTTGTTGTCATTGTGACACCTCCTTCTATGTTTTTACCCTATTTTGCAGGATTTAACGTAACAATTTGTTTATCGCGTATGACATTATTGCAATAAAAAAACCACTCACACCCACTTTTTTATCTCATGGGCATGAATGGTTCATGATTAATCTTACTACGAGCTGATTTAAATGGGATATGTCTTGAAAGCAATGATCACAAAAGTGATACTTAAAACAAGGCACAGGGCAAAATACAACTTATTGTATTTAAGTGCTCTGACGCTAAAAGCAACATATAGCATGGCGAGATTAACCAGTATCAGCGTTAAATTGAGGAACACAGTCATTGTTAATATAAGATTGATGGTAAATATCATAAGTACCGCTATAAACCCTTTGGGATACATACTCAGTTGAGCCCGGATTGCATGCATAACATAACTCCCTTCCTCTATTTCCATATTATATATAAATATTAAGATAGAGTCATCCCAAATATGTGTTTTTGCTTAATGCGTGGGCGGAATCATACATACAACAAATGGTAGAGAGACGGGAACATACGTGCTATAATTGATTTCATGGACCTTGAATAAAGGTGGATGTTTTCTTGATCACGGCGCAGCTTCCCGAAAGGGGGTGACGTCGATGGTCAAACTTGTGGCGTTGCTTGATGTAATCCGATGGATTGCTGCGATCCTCAGTCTAGTGCTGAGTATCCGAAAGCTTTACCGTTGGTTGCGCAAGAAGTTTCGCAGCAAGCGAAAACCCACCTCATAAGGTCGGAAGCCTGACGGTGGGTTTCGCTTGAATAGCAATATTTAATTCATGCACGCCGTGGCAGTCCACAGCCTTTCGGGTCCTAAGAGTCTTTACCGTTGGCGCGGTAAAGGCTCTTTTTTAGTATATGGTCGAACCCGATCACCATATACTTCACGAATGTAATATATCAATTAATATACTACTGAATACTTATGTAGTCAGTATAACACAGCTCCGTCAGAAGTTAAATTAAGTTAAATTAACTTAATTTAATTTAACTATTCGTTATCCCGCTAGGGAGAATAGTTTCGGCTCAACCATTCGGACCATTCCCCAAACAGGAGTAGTTGAGGACACACAGAGAAATGCTGACAATGAAAAACGCCCTCTCCTACGCAGGCTTCAACCTGGCGCAGACAGAGGACGCTGTTATTTTGCTATTACTTCACGAATCCAAGCAGCATTTCACGGATCATCTTCGCAGCCACGATTTGTGTCTGTTCCGTAGGATCGTAAATAGGGGCCACTTCGACCAGGTCACAACCGACCACATTTACATCGGATCCTGCGATCATATGAATGGCTTCAAGCAGTTCCTTGGACGTAATACCGCCCGCTTCTGCTGTTCCTGTACCCGGAGCCGCAGACGGATCAAGCACATCAATATCAATGGTCACGTATACTGGACGGTTACCCATTTTCGGAAGAGCTTCCTTCATTGGAGCCGCCACTTCAAACGGATAGAAGTTGATGTTCTCCCGTCCAAATTGGAACTCTTCCCGGGAACCGGAACGAATGCCAAACTGATAAATATTTTTGCCGCCCATCAATTCAGCTGCTTTACGTACTGGCGTTGAGTGGGACAAAGGCTCCCCTTCATAGTTTTCACGAAGGTCCGCATGTGCATCGATATGAATCAGAATAAGATCCGGATATTTTTTGTACATTTGCTGAATGACAGGCCAAGTGACAAGGTGTTCCCCACCGAGACCAATCGGGAATTTGCCGTCCGCCAACAGGCCACCGATATATTCTCCGATGACTTCAAGACTGCGCCCTGCATTACCGAAAGGCAAAAGCAGATCTCCAGCGTCAAAGTACGTCATATCCACAATGCTTTTGTCCAGATAAGGGCTGTACTCCTCAAGTCCAACCGATGCCTGACGGATATGGGAAGGACCAAAACGGGAACCCGGGCGGAAGCTGACAGTGTAATCCATTGGCATACCGTAAATGACCGCTTTGGAATTCTCATAATCCTCTGAACTGCAAATAAACACGTTACCTGAATAAGCTTGATCTAGTTTCATTAAGTTAGTCCTCCTTATTTCGTCAGATCTTCCACGAATTTAGGAAGAACGAATGCTGCTTTGTGTAAACGTGGAGAGTAGTATTTCGTATCCATCTCTGGAATCTGCGTCTCGTCCACTTCAAGCGGATTATATTTTTTGCTGCCTAATGTAAATGTCCACAAACCACTAGGGTACGTAGGAATATTACAACCGTACACATGTACAATCGGGAAGATTTCTTTTACATCTTTGTTTACTTGTTGAATCAGATCCGCTTTGAACCAAGGGTTGTCCGTTTGAGCAACAAAGATTCCGTCTTCTTTCAGCGCCTCATAGATACCTTGGTAGAAACCGCGCTCGAACAGCGGAGCAGCAGGGCCTACAGGTTCTGTAGAGTCAACGATGATTACATCGTATTCATTTTTATGTTCTATAATATGCATGTAGCCGTCATTAACAAGCACTTCAACGTTAGGCTCGTCCAATTTACCGGCGATTTCAGGCAAATATTTTTTGGAGTATTCAATCACTTTTCCGTCGATTTCGACGAGGACCGCTTTTTCTACAGCAGCGTGCTTGATGACTTCACGGATCACTCCGCCGTCACCACCACCCACAACCAGAACCTTTTTTGGATTCGGGTGTGTATTCAATGCAGGGTGAGCCGCCATTTCGTGATAAACAAATTCATCCTTCACCGTAGTCATCACCATGCCGTCAAGCAGTAGCATGTTGCCGAACTCTTCGGTTTCTACCATAGCCAAATCTTGGAATTCAGTCTTCTCGCTTACATACGTCTGTTTAATTTTCGCGGTGATCCCGAATACCGGGGTCTGTTTCTCCGTAAACCACAATTCCATAATCTCTACCTTCTTTCCGTAAAGTTAATGATCAGCCGTATCCGGACAAAGCGCTCTGCGCTGCCGATTCGCCCAAGCACGTCCAGCGTTCGGCGCCATATAGCGTTATGGTTGCTGGCTGCGGGAAAGGTCCGCGTTCCACTTCAGTTTATAGATTAAATTGACCACAGCGAGCATTATGACTGACGGATCAACAAATCATTGACAATGGGTACCGTTCATCTTTGCTTGCCTTTTGATATATTGTACCGAACTGTACCTTTTCATTACCCTTTTGCATTATACGCGATTGACGTTTATACTGCAAAACGGTTTTTTCTGCAAAAAAGCTATATTTTAAACCGTTAAACGGGCGGATTGAATATCCGTGTCATTGAATTCCCATACTGGAAAGATAAGAAAGGAGCCCGTCCCATGACCCAACCACGCCAAATGACCCGCAGACGCGGGTTCCGTATACGAAAAATCATTAAAAGCCTCACTCTGCTCGCTATTCTTGGCCTGATCGCCATGGCAGCAGGATTGGTCTATCTATACGCCACCAGCCTGCCGCTGGCCGACTCTGATCGCAATTCCAGGCTGCTGGACAGCCAGGGCGAAGTCATTGCCACTTTCTCGGCAGGCGGCAAAGACTCGGTACCCGTGCAGCTGGGAGATATCTCACCTGATTTGGTCAACGCCACACTAGCTGTAGAGGACCGCAAATTCTATGATCATGTCGGCTTCGACATCCGAGGAATGGGACGGGCTGTGCTCGTTAACCTGGAACATATGCAGATGTCTCAGGGCGCAAGTACACTGACCCAACAGCTTGCACGTAACTTGTATTTGTCCCATGAAAAGACATGGACTCGCAAAGCCAAGGAAGCCATGTATACGGCACAATTGGAGATGAAATACAACAAGGATGAAATTCTGCAGATGTATCTGAATGAAATTTATTACGGTCATGGCGCCTACGGGATTGAAGCAGCCTCGCGGATGTATTTTGGCAAATCAGCCAAACAGTTGACGCTTGCCGAAAGTGCCATGCTTGCAGGCATTCCAAAGGGCCCAACCTACTATTCTCCATATAACCATATGAAGAACGCCAAGGATCGGCAAAAGGTCGTATTAAATGCGATGGTTGAAATCGGCAAGATTACGCAAACCGAAGCAGACAAGGCTTATGGTGAAATGCTCTCGTTCAAACCGGAAAGCGAGCGTAAAACCGTGGAAAGTGCCCCCTATTTCAGAGACTATATCCGGAGTCTGGCCATCAAGGAATTGGGTATCAGTGAAGCAATGCTGGATCATGGCGGATTGAATATATACACCACTTTGGATCTGCGTGTGCAAAAAGCAGCCGAAGACGCCGTAGCCAAAGGTATGGATGCCAAAAGTGAGCTGGAAACCGCCCTCGTGTCCATCGATCCTCGAACAGGATATATCAAGGCGATGGTGGGCGGCAAAAATTATCGCACCAATCAGATTAACCATGTACTCGCGACTACACGCCAGCCCGGGTCTGCCTTCAAGCCGATCATGTATCTGGCTGCTCTGGAATCCAAACAGCTTACCAGTGCATCCATGTTTAAAAGCGAACCAACCCTGTTTCATTATGACAATGATCGAAAGACCTATAAACCCGGCAACTTCGGGGACAAATATCTGGGTGAGATTGACCTGAGGCAAGCAATTGCTGCTTCGGACAACATCTATGCGGTCAATACAATTATGCAAATTGGACCTGAACAGGTGGTAGATATGGCCCAAAGTCTGGGGATTACGAGCAACCTGAGTGCGGTTCCCTCTCTTGCACTCGGCACCTCGCCAGTCAGTCCATTGGAAATGGCTTCAGCCTTTTCTGTCATTGCTGCTGGCGGGAAGCGCACACCGCCTCTGGCTATCCTGCAGGTGACGGATGCCGCAGGGCGTATCCTCTATGAAGCACCACAGACCAAGGCCGAGACGGTTGTAGAACCCGCTGCCGCCTATGTATTAACACGTTTAATGGAGAGTGTGTTCGAAAATGGTGGTACGGGTAATCGCGTCTCTGCCGCCATTAAACGACCTGTTGCCGGCAAAACCGGAACAACGAATACAGACGCTTGGCTGGTCGGCTTCACCCCAGAGCTCTCAACGGCGGTCTGGGTCGGCTATGACCAGGGTAAAGCCATTTCCACTTCGGATGGACGTCGAGCAGCACCGATGTTTGCTCAGTTCACAGAAAAGGCGCTCGCAAGTGTTCCACCGAAAATTTTCAATGTACCTGATAACGTGGTCAGTGTGTATATCGATCCCGAGTCCGGTAAACTGGCCGGTAATGGCTGCGCCGAGAAACGGTTGGAGGTTTTTATCGACGGGACTGAACCGACCGAGGTCTGTCGCAGCGCTTCGGATGATTCGGGTTCAGAGAATAATAAAGACAGTCTCGAAGTGCAAAACCAGCAAGGAATACAGGAAGAGAAGCATTCATGGTGGAAGGATTTCAAACGTTGGTGGGTGGAATAACCCAAATGACGCAAATGCGTAATGATGTAGTTGCGTCTGCACCTTTGGTTTCAGCCTTTCCCTTCATATATCATGATCCACTCCTGTATTCACTTTACTGCCTGAATCGCCACATAACAAAAGCCCCGAACCGATTCGCTCGGTTACGGGGCTTTGTTCGTAATGATCAAAAAATTAGGCGAGTGCTTCCTTCAACTCATCAGGGGAAGCGTTCCACCATTCTTCATTATGGGTAATCAGCAATTTCTTGAGTGCCGCGCGATCTTCAGGGCCAAGTTCATCCAACATGAAACGGCGCTTCATCGCATAATCCATTCGATTCACATGATCCGCCAGCAGTTTCCATCCACGACGCGCTTCTGTATCGATCCACATCTCACATGCAGTTGCCCCGCCATACAGCTGTCCCTGCTCTGTACGATCCACAGCGACCCACACCAGCCATACCTGACGTCCGTTAGGTACATCTTCACGATTGGTTGAAAACTTGATGCCACGCTCCACCTTGCTCTTCGCGTGCATCGCGCCGACATCAATCTTCGCTTCGCCGTTATCAATAATAACTGGGGACAGGTTGTTCAAATCAATGGAGCCTGCACCGAATCCTTTGTGCTTGCTCTTTGCACTAACGATATTCAAGGCAATCTGTTTTTTGCCGTTTTGCTCGTTTTGGTCCATTTTATAGCCTCCAAGAGTTGATACAAATATTTTAACTAATAATCGTCCCATTGCAAACATATACATGCTGTAGATGCTTGTCAACGGGAGGTATTTATCGATGATTCCACGACGCGCCAAGAGCTGGCTCACCGCAATTATAGCCCTATGTGTACTTACCGGAGGAATATGGCTCACTCTGGGTTCCACACGCTCCAATCCATCCGAATTGCCTACGCTCGCACCGGAATCGGGCAAGCCCCCGGTGCCCGTCAAGAACCAGACACCTCCAGAAAGCGTACAGACCCCGACCGCCGAGGTATTCAGCAATCGTGTAGTGGAGTATCACATGGACGTGAAGCTGGTGGACGGGAATGTGCTACAAGGCACCCAGACATTAACCTGGACACATCCTGGAAAGAAAACCGTCAGCGAGCTTTATTTTCACATGTATCCCAATGCGTTCTCTTCTGCCGACACTACTTTTATGAAGGAATCTGGCGGGAAACTTCGCGGCGATATTATGCCTACGAACGGTTATGGCTCCATGAACATTACAGATATGAAAACAGAGGACGGGCTCTCTCTCTTGCACCGAATGCAGTATGTGCAACCGGATGACGGAAATATAAAGGATACTACGCTCATTAAGGTACGGCTGCCCAAACCTGTCAAAGGCGGCGAAGGCATCACGCTCCACACCCGATTTGAGGTCAAGCTGCCGAAAATCTTTGCCCGTATGGGGACGGCGGACAATTTTGTGATGGCAGGTCAATGGTTCCCCAAACTTAGTGTATATGAGCCAGCAGGCACCCGAGGACGGACGGCCGAAGGCTGGAACTTGCACCAGTATCACGGCAATTCGGAGTTCTACTCTGATTTTGGCATCTATAGTGTACGTATCCGGGTACCGGAAACATACAAAGTGGCTGCTACAGGATTTCCAACCCAGCAAGCAGTTGTGAAGAATGGGGAGAAAATCTATCAGTTCTATGCCGATGATGTACACGACTTTGCATGGTCAGCTTCTCCTGATTTTGTGTATGCAGAAGAGCCTTTCTCTGCTCCCAATGTGCCAGGTGTACGGATCAAGCTGTACCTCGACCCCGCTCACCAGGATTTGAAGAAACGGTACTTCTACGCAGCCAAAGCAGCGCTATCCAATTACAGCAAGTGGTTTGGCCCTTATCCGTACTCCACCCTTTCCATCGTGGTGCCGCCAAAATCGGGGAATGGTGCAGGCGGCATGGAATACCCCACGCTGGTTACCGCCTTCGGCGCAGATGATTCTGCTCCTGGTTACGATCTGGAACGCACGGTCGTGCACGAGATTGCGCATCAGTATTTTTACGGCATGGTTGCCAGCAATGAATTTGAAGAGGCTTGGCTGGACGAAGGATTCACCTCTTACGCAGAAGACAAACTGATGGAACAGGAATACGGACTTATCCCTAATCTGCCTGTGCAATCAGGTCTCATCACCTCTCCAGCTTCACTAACACAGGAGGCTTGGAAGTTTGATTCCCAGAATCATTACGCAGCCAATGTGTACACACGGGGCAAGCTTGTATTGCTCGGGATTGAACAGCAGGTTGGTGCAAAAACAATGGAACGCATTCTCTCGGCCTATGTGAAGAAGTATCGCTTCACACACCCTACCTCTTCTGATTTCCAAAAGATCGTGGAACAAGTGACGCGTACATCCTGGACCGACTATTTTAATCAGTATGTGTACGGAGACGGTATGGCAGATTTTGCAGTAGAGAAGATTACAGTGAACCCCGTCTCGAAAGACGGTCAAACGTTGTATGAGTCTTCCGTTACGTTGCAGAAAAAAGGCAGTGACTATACAAAGGTACCTGTTCGAATCGTGTTCGAGGATGGGAAGATTATGACGAAGGAATGGGATGGCAGCGACAAGCGCATTACTTATAAACTAACCTATTCTTTCCCCGTGTCCTGGGCTATGACTGATCCGCTGTACACGATTGTGCTGGAGAATCGGCATATGAACAATTTTCTGAAGGCCGGACTGGATGAGCCAACCAAATCCCGCTGGAGCATGAGCGCAACCAAACTTATAGAGGCCATATTCGGAAGTCTGTCATGGTGAGGTGGATACAGTGAAAGCAAAAATACGTGAAGGCTGGTTTCTCGTCCGTCAACATATGTTCATTGCAGCTCTCTTATTTATCTATCAATTAATATGGGGGTACTTCCTCTATCAAATGGTACAGTCGGCTGTGGTGCCTTTGCTCCTGCGTTATCCGGAGCCTGATGCCGGAGAGTTAAGTACGATGTTATTCAAAATGGAGAGTCAGCTTAGCCTGTCAACGAGTCCGGAGGTTCATCGCTATTTATGGATTCTGGGGGCTATGCTGCTGCTGCGGATGCTGATTAGCCCTCTCATTCAGGCAGGGCTGCTCTATTCGCTCCAGCATTTTAAACATTCAGAAGAACGCATTCCATTCATTCGCGGAATTAAACATCTTTGGAAACCGATGCTGCTGCTCTACACCATTCGTACCATATTATTGCTGCTGCCTGCCTACTGGCTTGTACCCAAGCTCTACTCCATTTTTATGGACGGCTTTCATTCATTACATCTGCTCTTGCCCGGCATTCCCTACGTGGCTGGCTGGATTGTATACGGGTGGGTTATCCATTATGCCCTGCTCTACATGCAGTTTGGTATCTCAGCTCCTGACGAGGAGGGGGGCGTCCGCGGCACGTTACATGCTGTATGGATAGCACTACGTCATGTCATCGCTCTAAGCGGGATCGCAATTCTTCTGGGCGGACTCCATCTGCTGGTCTTTGGTGCCTTTACTTCAGCCTCATGGTTAGTAACCGGCTTAACCGGTCTTATCCTACAACAGACGTATCCACTCGCCAGGTGTCTGCTGAGTCTATGGAAAATATGTGCACACTTCCGATTATGGCAGTCCAAGACGGTCAAAGGTTAAGTATGAACAGTTAAAATGGTTAACCTCTCTATGTAAAGCTGCGTTCGCCAAATGCTGCTGCATAAGCAAACCTCGACCTTTCCCCGTCAAAGGTCGAGGTTTTTTTGCTAAATTTATTGCTAAACGTTGCCAAATTGATATACCTCTGTTACAATAATCGCAGTGAGTTTTTAGTAACAACTTTGTAATCTTTACATTCATATTTGTAACTACTTAAAATTTAATCGTCATTTCTTGATTTTACAGGTGCATAACTAGCATAGCCAAATTCCTAGCACCTGGGAAGCGGGGGAACCAGTTATGGGTGAATTGATCTTGCAACAGAGGGATCATAGGGGACCTTCAACCGAATCCTTAAGCTAACCTCGCAGGCATTGGAAGGGGTATATCTCTTGTTTAAAAAGAAATTAACGGCAGCTGTCCTCAGCCTTACATTCGCATTATCGCTTGGAGCGGGCAGCGCATTCGCAGATTCAAAAATGGACCAAGTCATTGATTCAGCAATGGGAACTACATACAAAAGCGGAGGAACAACGCTTAACGGCTTTGACTGCTCCGGGTTCACAAGTTATGTATTCGACAAGCTGGGTATTGATCTGGCTCGCCAATCGAGTTCACAATTCGACATGGGCGATTCGGTATCCCGTATGGAAATGAGACCAGGTGATCTGGTATTCTTCAATACAACGGGTAAAGGAGTCTCGCACGTAGGGATCTTTGTAGGGGATGGAAAGTTTGCACACTCCTCTTCTTCCAAAGGAGTTACAATCAGCGAATTAAGTGAAAGCTACTGGGCTAACCGCTATGTTGGCGCTAAACGCATTATGAGCACGGACGCATATGAGACATTGGCCATCGACTAGGGACAAGCTGAGCAACGTCATGCTGGAACAATAAAACTACTGTAACGAAGCATAATAGAACCGTCTGGTACATTCTCCGCAGGAATGTATCCGGCGGTTTTTTTGTGCTTCGTTTTCTTTAAAGCATTCGGGATAGCTATCAAACCTAAATTTAAGTTTTTAGAGCTATTTTTGTTGCTTCGTCCGTGCTCTTATAATGTTTTTACCCATCCCACTATAATATAAACGAAATTACCGGAACTTTTGTTTCACTTTTTTTCTAAAACGGGGACTTGCCAAATGAACGCCTCTTTTGTAGAGTGAAAACAAGTCTAGATATGGAATGACATATGTATATGTATATGGACAAATCAAATCATTATAGCTTGTTCACAATGAGAGGAGCGTGCAGTTGTATGGATGAAGCCCCTGTGACGTTTCACGTTGTGCCCATGCAAGAAGAACATGCGGAGCAGATCTGTGATTGGCGATATGACCCGCCTTATAATATTTATAGTTGGCTGCCCTGGGAGCAGATGAAAGCACTGGAAGTTGAATTTGGGGATGCCCAGCTCCGAAAGGAACAATATGCGGCGGTGCTGGGAGAGGATCTTCAGGTCTGCGGGTTCGCTCAGTACTTCCCACTTGAAGGTGTCACCCGGATTGGACTTGGTATGCATCCCAGACGTTGTGGCCAGGGCCAGGGGACAGCTTTTGTATCGGCCATCGTGCAGGAGGCGATTCGCCGAAATCCTCTGAACGAAATTGATTTGGAAGTGTTAACCTGGAACGACCGGGCTATTCGTGTCTATCAAAAAGCTGGCTTTGTCATGCAGGATACATACGAGCGACAGACACCGAGTGGTTTAAAACCTTTTTACTGCATGGTCTATGAAGGTCCTCGGGGATAAATAAATCATAAAATGGCACTAAAAAGTCCCCGTTATGTGATTAGTTCAAAAAATTACCACAAAATGCTATGATGTCACTACAGGTTCCGTTATAATGATATGGATAGTTTCAGGTTAGATGATCTTTCATTCTGGAGGGGACATAAGGGATGCACAAATGGATCATGAGCGGGGTATTCTTTGCAGCGTGCGCTTTAGCTATTGTACTAATGTTTACGCTTCCAGGAAAAGAGGAAGTTGCAGAAGAAGTGAAGCCAACCATGCCGGAAGTTACAATGGATGCAGGACAGGCTGAGACACTGGTCAAAGCAAACTGTATTACCTGCCACGGTGATCAGCTTCAAGGGGGCATGGGCCCTAGTCTGCAGAAGATTGGCAGCCAGGACGATGTGGAGAAGATTTACACCACCATTGTCAAAGGTAAAAGCGGCGGTATGCCTTCGTTCAAAGACAAGTTGAAGGATGAAGAAATCGCGAATGTTGCGATGTGGTTGGCTGAGAAGAAGTAAGGCTAGAAGACTAAGGCGGCGAATCATAGGATTCAGATTACACGCGTGTTAAAGTGGGGGACTCCAACCGTCCCTTCGCTCCCACGCATGCTCCAAGCCATCATCGCTCTGGATGCACCACGTAGTCGATCGTATTCCACTGGTTGCTGAATTGATCAACTGTTCATAAGAAGAAGAGGCTCTTATTCCCCCTGCCGGGAGAGTAAGAGCCTCTTGGTCATATTCATGCGTTCAATACGTAGGATGCTCCAGTAAGAAATATTCGAGCCATGGCTATCCGGCTGCATAAGCGATCCCGATACAACTGTCTATGACTCGTTCTAAGCAAATCAACATACTTTACGGCGTCTTTGCCTGCTGCTCAGCCAGAAAAGCCTCCACTTCACGCGCGAACGGCATCCCGGACTGGGCGCCGAGCTTCGTCACGGAAAGCGCGGCCGCGCCCATGGCGAAGCCAACTGCTGCGTCCAGCGTCTCTCCGCGCGCAAGGGCTACCGCCAGCGCGCCGTTAAAGCAATCGCCCGCGCCGGTCGTATCGACGACGCTTACGGCGTAGCCGGGCGCACGGCACGCGCCGGCACGCCCTGCCTGTACGCGGCCGCCAGGCGCTGCCGCGTATACAGCCCCCTCGGGGCCGAGAGTCGTGACGACAGCGGCCCCGAGAGATGCGGCGAGCTCTGCGACCGCCGCATCCATGTCTTCCGGCCGGAGTTCATCCCGGCCGGTGAGCACGGCGAGCTCGCTGCGGTTCGGCGTGACAACGTCGACGCACCGCAGCAGCTCCTGGGGCAGACCCGGCACTGCGGGAGCCGGGTTGAGCACCACCAGTGCGCTGCCTTCAGCCGCCAGTTGGGCGGCGCGGGTGACCGCAGGCAGCGGAATCTCCAGCTGCAGCAGCACCGCTGCGGCTGCAGTCAGGCTTTTTACCGTATCCGCTTCCTCCAGCATCGAAGGTTCAAGTCGCCCATTCGCTCCGGGAATGACGATAATCCGATTATCTCCTTTGGAGAGCCAGATGGAAGCTGTACCTGTAACGGTATCATCCAATACGTGAACCTGCGAGGCGTCCGCTCCACTTTCCGTCAGACTGTGCAACAGACGCTCACCAAAAGCATCCGATCCTACCGCTCCAACCATCGTTGTCTGTCCACCCAGTCGTGCAGCAGCAACGGCTTGATTGGCGCCTTTCCCACCAGCCAGATAGTGCAGTTCCTCCCCACTTACCGTCTCCCCCTCTTCGGGTATGGTATCGGTTTTCACCACAAGATCCATATTCAGGCTGCCTACGACAGCAATAAGAGGTTTGTTCTGATTATCGTCTGACATGGTTTCTTCACTCATTTCCGGTAGTACGTTCATAACCGATCCCGGTTATTCCGACCTCATTTTCTCAAATGCCTCGTTATATTGTTGCGCTTCTTTAATATCTACAGATGTTATACCGCCTTCATCCCATGATGTGAGACGCAGCGTGACCGTTGTATAGTCAATCGTAATAAAAGGGTGATGATTGAATGCTTCCGAAATCGCAGCGACCTCGTCCACAAATGCAATCCCCTTCATGTAGTTGGAAAATACGAACTTGCGGACAATCCACCGTCCCTCTTCCAGTTCCCAGCCTTCCAGCCTCCCCAGATGAGCTTCGACTTCCTCTTGCGAAAAAACCATACGTTATCTTCCTCCCCATATGATGGCTCATCACAGACACCTGCCGTGCTGCCACCGAAACCTTTGGCGCTATCACAGCAACCCAACGCATAGGTCAACCGCCCTGCGGCTCGCCCGTTTCATGACTATCATCTTACCACGGACAAGCCCCAAAATCCAATATAACGAATGGCATTTGGCCCAACAACCACAAGGCTTTGGGGGATTCAAGCACCCTATTTCCCAAGTCAAATAACGAAGGTGCACACACTAAATCAGCGGCACAAATGTCAGCTCTTCTTCCCCAATCAAAATATTAATCCGGTGCTGATTCTTGTCGTGAATAACCACGCCACTTCCTACCGGTATAAGGGACTCGGTTCCCAGCGCATAGAACAGATCTTCCGCTAACGCTTCATCTACTTCAAGTTGCTCCCTCTCCCCCAGACGCGACCATTCCTCCGCATCCATTTCAAAGAAAACGTAGCGGTCCGGTATTCTTCCTATGGCCTCTGTCAAATCTGTCAATATTCCTTCATAATCCCGTCCATGCTTTACGCCCATTGGCTTTTCACTCCTGTTCGGCCCCTACGGAGCGGATTTGATCTTATTATACCTGAAAATAACCCTTAAAAAAAAAGGCCTTCTGGTCGATAAATACTATACATGACCGTTTTAACTGTTTCAGCATCTAAAGGGGATGCCTAACGTTTAGCGGATTGCGGCGTAACGTTCGTCCGGAAGCCCGAATAGAGCCGCTTGAAAGGATTCAATTTTATCTCATGGATGAGGTGTATGATGGAAATTTCAACGATTATCGGACTAGTTTTGGGGCTGGTTTCACTTGTACTGGGTATGTTCCTTAAAGGGGCGCCCCTGATCAACCTGGTTAACAACCCGGCAGCCTACGTTATTATCTTTGTTGGTACGGCAGGAACCATTTTTATGGCATTTCCTATGTCTGAAGTTAAGAAAATCCCTAAGCTCTTTGGGATTCTATTCAAAAAGCAGCAACTGATTGACCGTGTTTCACTGATCGGCACATTTATGGATTGGGCTTCCACTACCCGTCGTGAAGGTTTGCTGGCACTGGAATCAAAAGTAGAAGATATTGATGATCAATTCCTCCGTGGCGGAATGCGTATGATCATCGACGGCAATGACCAGGAATTTGTAAGTGATGTATTGATGGAAGATATTCATGCCACAGAAGAACGCCATCGCGGCGGCGCCTTGATCTTCGCCCAAGCGGGGATGTACGCACCAACGCTCGGGGTACTCGGAGCCGTTGTAGGTCTGATTGCGGCACTCGCCGACCTCAGTGACATGGAGAAACTATCACACGCCATTGCGGCGGCATTTATCGCTACACTCCTTGGTATCTTTAGTGGTTACGTGTTGTGGCATCCCATGTCCAACAAACTGAAGCGAATGTCCAAGAAAGAAATGGAGATCAAGCTGATGATGGTTGAAGGATTGTTATCGATACAATCCGGAGTATCCACTATTGCCATCAACCAAAAACTATCTGTATTCCTGACACCTTCCGAACGTAGACAGCTGGAAGAGAAGGAGGGATCATCAGGTGAAAAAGGCTAAAAAACACGAACCTCATGAGGAACATATAGACGAGAGCTGGTTGCTTCCTTATTCCGACTTGATGACGTTGCTGCTTGCTCTGTTTATCACATTATTCTCTATGAGCTCCATAGATGCAGCAAAATTCGAAGAGATGTCCCAGGCGCTCAGCAGTGCATTGAATGGTGGTTCGGGTGTACTGGATCACTCTTCCATGAACCCTACGGAATCGAGTACAGATCTGGGCAAAAGTAAAAAGGAACCGCAGGAAATCACCAAGAATACACCGGCTCAGATTACCGATGCCCAGATGGCCAAGAAAGAACAGGAAGATCTGGAGAAGCTCAAGAAACGCTTAGACCAATATATCAATAAAAACGGATTATCCGATCAGCTGAATACCAAGCTGAATCAATCGGAGCTCAAGATCACCATCAGTGATAATGCCCTGTTCTCCTCAGGACGGGCTGATGTTAAGCCGGAGTCACGCTCATTGGCTAAGGCCATCTCCAGCATGCTGCAGGAATTCCCGGAATATGAAGTGGTGGTGTCTGGTCATACGGATAATGTTCCCATTTCGAACAGCCAATATAAGGACAACTGGGATTTAAGTGCTGATCGGGCACTGAATTTCCTCAAAATTCTTCTGTTGAATGATTCACTGGACCCTGCAAAATTCACGCCTAGCGGTTATGGAGAGTATCATCCAGTCGCCAGTAACCAAACGGATGCCGGAAGAGCTCAGAACCGCCGGGTTGAAGTCTCCATTATTCGGAAGTATCAAAGTAACAACCCGTCTGTAAAATCAGTCGGAAAAGGTCATTAAGGACTACATGCAGCAAGCAAATGTACAAGCCACTCTCTTTCATCGAAGAAGAGTGGCTTTTTTCTGTCTACGGATATTAAAAACGCTGCTTTCCCTTAGAGGAAAACAGCGTTTTTATCGCCATCATTTATTCCAGCGTATAATCCAACAGACCGCCCAATTCCGATTTTTCTGTCGGCGTCAGTTCTCTCCAATGACCTGTAGTCTGTTCGCCAAGATGAATATTCATAATTCGAATCCGCTTCAACTTCCGAACCTCGTAGCCAAACGCACTGCACATCCGGCGAATCTGACGATTTTTTCCTTCGGTTAAAATAATCCGGAATACTCGCTCGGATATCCGAGTCACCGTACAAGGCAGCGTCATTTCGCCAAGGATCTTGACTCCTGTACTCATGCCTTTCAGGAAACTCGGCGTTACAGCACGATCTACGGTAACGATATATTCTTTTTCATGGCGCCCTTCGGCCCTTAGAATTCGATTGACGATATCGCCATCGTTGGTCATCAGAATCAAACCTTCCGAATCCTTATCCAGACGACCAATCGGGAAGATACGTTCCTTGTGCCCTACAAAATCAACAATATTTCCTTGAATATGCCGCTCGGTTGTACTGGTTATACCCACCGGTTTATTGAGCGCAATGTATACATGTTTTCTTTTTTCTTTAATAGGCTGGCCATTAATGCGAACATCGTCCCCATCTTCCGCCTGACTGCCCAGCTCGGCCTGCATTCCATTGATCGTTACTTTCCCGCTTTCCACCAATCGGTCGGCTTCACGACGGGAACAATATCCGGTTTCACTGATAAATTTATTAATACGCAAAAGGTAATCTCACCTCATCTATTTCTCTTCATCTGTAAGTTTGTTATCCGCCTAGTTCTCTTCCTGTATACTCTCCAGTTGCTGCTTGGAAGCAGGCAGGTCGATAATGACGGTCGTTCCCTTGTTCATGACGCTTTTAATATCCATCATGCCCTTATGTGATTGAATAATGCGCTGGCTGACCATTAGGCCAAGCCCTGTTCCCGATTCCTTGCTCGTAAAGAACGGTTCTCCCAGCTTGGGCATCATCTCTTCAGGGATCCCGGTTCCTTCATCCTTGATTTCAATCCGCACCCGACTCGCCTTTTCATCATGATTGAGTTTAATGCGTATATTACCTCCGTCTGGCATGGCCTCCATGCCATTCTTCAGCAAATTAATGAAGACCTGCTTCAACTGATTCTCTTCACAGTGTACCATAGCCGAATCGGATGAAGCATTTAACACAAATTCCACACCATGCAGATGTGCCTGGCTGTCCAACAGTGATATGACATCGCCTAGAATGAAGCGAATATCCCGCTCCTGAAAATGAACCGCCTGAGGTTTGGCCAGTATCAAAAATTCACCCACAATAAGATTAATACGATCCAATTCGGACAACATCAAGTCCAAATGGCGATGATTCAGCTTGTTCGTTTCCTGTTGGAGCTGAAGGAACCCTCGCAGGGTTGTGAGCGGATTACGTATTTCATGCGCAACTCCAGCTGCCAGTTGACCTACTGTCGTCAGTTTCTCCGATCGTCTGAGCAGCTCTTCCATTCGATTACGGCTTGTAATGTCTCTAGACACACTAATCAGCGCAGTAATCTCCCCTGCTTCATCTCTGACTGGTGCTGTACTCACGCTGACTTCGACGCGGCTGCCATCCTTTTTCATCCATGTTGTCTCATTGGATGTAATCGACATCCCCTCAATCAGCTGAGCATGCTGTACTTTCATTTCCTCTTCAGAGCCAGGAGGAATAATCTTCAATTGTCGGCCTTCAACTTCACGGCTGCGCCAGCCATATAACTGCTCAAAGGCACGGTTAACCCGAAGCACGTTCCCATCCAGATCGGTAATATGAATGGCATCTGCCGTTTGGTTAATGATCGATTCCAGATGCTCTTTTACCGCCCGATTCTCTTCATACATCTGTTTCAAGCGATTCGTATAATGACCCAAATTGCGAATCATGGCATTAATGCGATTAGCTAATTGACCCAGTTCATCTTTCCTTCTCACTTTCAGACGGAAGTCAAAATGGCCGTCAGCCACGTCGTTCACTTTGCCCAGAATTAATTGAACGGGGCGAGTAATATATCCTGCAAGCAAATAGCTGCCAAAGATCACGATCTCAAGCAACACAAGGGATATGGAGGCATGGCTAACCAATTGTTCCGACACCATCGAGGATATTTGCTTATAATCCATGACAATACTAATAACATAAGATGATTCATTCGGGGTAAATATCGGGATGAAACTTTTGAGCACCTTCTGATCATGGGTTTCACTGACAAAAGATACATTCTGTCCGGTACGAATCGCCCGTACGACTGCCTTATGGTCCTCTTCGGCCGCTCCATATTGGTACGTACCGAAACGAATGGGTCTGTTGTTCAACTTGCTATGGCCTGTATCCCTTCCGTCATCATTCATTGTTGAACTACCAAAGGTCAGTGGATTAATGCCTGTGATCTCCAAAATGGAAGAATTAACTTCACGAATCTTGTTCAGAATCTCGTCTGGACCAGAGATCTTCACATAGTCATCAACAGCAGCATTATTATAGAAGGGATTAATTATGTAATTCCTCTTCCCATCATGGTAGTACCCCCAGATATCAATATCTGACGGACTTGATGTCGAATATTCGAATCCATCCGACCAGAAATGGTCTAATGTCTGGCCCTGTGATATCGTAACCTGATGTTTTTCGAACAGCTGTTTAAATGCCTGATACCAATACGTCATGGACTTTGTAGACAATCCAATCTCCTTTGGATCGGAGGAACGTGTAACAACGATATCATTGTCCGTCTGCTCCATCAAGGAAATATGGGAGACCCCAACCTTTTCGCTCATGCGAACCAGATCTTCATTTGTGATATTATTAATATCCGGGTCCAGCTCTGCTGCCGCCATGATTGATGCCAGCCACAGGTTGTTCCCAATCTGCCGTTTTACATATTCCGAACTGGATTGGCTTTGTTCGACAGCAATTGCAATTTGCTTGGCCGTAAGCACCATCTTGTTCTCGCTGTCCTGCCTTAAATTCTCTTCTGTAGTATAATAACTCAGAGCTATATTCAGAACCAAAATGACGAGCACCGAGCACGACATAATTATGGATAATTTCGTTTTAATAGACAACTTTTTCGTTCACCTCTCGGCTTGTACCCTCTGGCGATATATGGCAAAACCTATCTCCATCATAACTGTTGTATGTCTATTTGAAAAGGATAATTGACCTTTGTCCAAAAGTTACCGCTTGGCTGAAAAGCGCGAATTCAATTGAATTTTGTCTTTTTGATGCCTAGAATGGGAATAACCGCTAAAAACTATACACAAATCCACAGGCATGTGGATAGTATGTTCATAACTCTGTGAGCAACTCGCCACTTATCCACAGACTTATACACAGTATGTTAACAAACGAATGTTTGTTCGCCGCACAAACGCTTTTTCGAAAGGAGTTTTAATTGTAATGAAAGACGACACTCTCCAACCTGATCTTTCGCATCTTACGGAGCAGTCTCAACATGAATACTGGATGCGAGAAGCGATGGCCGAGGCATACAAAGCCGAAGCTCTTGGGGAAGTACCCATCGGGGCAGTAATTGTTCAACATAATCGTATTATTGGTCGAGGATATAATCTGCGTGAGACGACACTTGATTCCACAGCTCATGCTGAGATGGTTGCCATTCGGCAGGCCAGTGAAGCCATCGGGGCATGGCGACTGTTGGATTGCAGTCTGTACGTCACTTTGGAGCCCTGCCCCATGTGTGCAGGTGCCATTGTACAATCAAGAGTGCCCCGTGTCATATATGGTACAGCTGATCCCAAGGCAGGATGTGCAGGAACATTGATGAATCTGCTGCAGGAACCTCGCTTTAATCACCGAACCGAAGTCGTGGCTGACATCCTTCAACCGGAGTGCTCCATTATGCTGACTCAATTCTTCCGGCGTTTACGCAAAAAATAAACCTTAATATTCATTAGGAAAGGGAGTGCACTCATGCCGCTCACACTATATGATACACCCAAAGGGATAAGTCTTCGGTTGATTACTCCACAAGATACGGAAGCATATCTTGCTCTTATCCAAATCACTCGCCTTCCCTATCAGTCGGTAGAACCTATTCGCGATGATGAGTTCTATACGCTTCATGCACAAACCAGACGTATTCAGGATAGAATGCAGGCAGCCGAGGATGGGACAGGTTATCAATTCGGGATTTTCACCATCGATGATGGCCTTCTGATTGGCCAGGTTAGCCTGAATAATGTCGTTCAGGGCGTGGCCAATTATGCAGACATGGGGTACTTTATACATCCAGACTACCAGGGCGGTGGACGAATGACTGCAGCCGTCAAGCTTGCTGTATCCTACGCTTTCCGTGCTCTGAAGTTAAACCGTGTTCAGGCTGCCATCCTGTTATCCAATACGGGTTCGAAACGTGTCCTGGAGAAAAACGGGTTTCAGGCCGAAGGCATCGCTCGCAAATACCTCAAGATTAATGGAGCGTACCAAGATCATCAGATCTACGCTGTACTCGCTGAGGATTTGGCTGAATCATTAAGTTAACCAATTACACAAAGAGCCGCCGACCCTTAGGTCGAGCGGCTCTTTGCTGTAAAGAATGATTCGGAGATCTTAGTATCCGTAAGATGCGTTCATCAGTTTTTCAAACTCATCCATTGTAATTACATTTTCACCAGTAGGGATATTGATTTTGAACGCTGGCTTCTCGTTAATTTTGGTGTATGTGTTTGAACCTGTGAATGCCAATTTCACTTCGTCTTTCGTATCTACAGGAGTGATCAAAAGATCCGCTACCATTTTTTGATATACAGGGAAGTCGTTTTTGTCGAGAGCGAAATCAATATTAAACTTACTGATATTCAGCACTTCGTTTATTTTATCGATTCTCGCCATTTCTTCCTTATCTTCAGCGACGGATTTCAGACCTTCTTTGGCTTCGTCAATATCAGTCTGATTCAGTTGCAGCATATCGCGATACTCTTCTTTAGCCACAATATCAATTGCTTTTGGCAATGCTTTAGTTATCATTACTTTAACCGCTTCACTTGCTGTGTCATTAGTAACCGAGAATTGTACAACCTGTTTGGCATCCACACCTTCAGGAAGCTGTGCATCTTTGGTATCCACGTTTTTGAAGAATTTAGCTTGATCGTACTCGCTCAGCACCGCATCCAACACTTCGTTACTTAGCTTCTGCGTTTTGGCTGTGTCCATAGCATCAGGGTTCCACTCAGTACCCTCTTGCTCAGCCAGTTCTTTCAGATCCAGTTCCAGGAATTTGCCAACAACTGTTTCCGGAATAGGGAAGAACGGAATGCTTGGTACCTTAACATATAACTTCTCAGCGGTCATAACCATTGGAATGTTAAAAGTCATGCCCATGTCGCCTTTAAGTTCAATGCCCACCGTCATTTCAGTTTGCATTGGCTCGCTTTGGTAAACACCTGTTACGTTAAACTGGGCATCCTTCAGCATACTCATGAACTGAGTCATAGTCGGATCAGTTTGTGACGCATCTCCAGGTTTATAGCTCAATTCATTAATTGTGAAATTGGAACTCATCTCATACGAAGTCAGTTTGGAAGCATTGGCTGCCGCCGTCTTTAATGCCTCTTTTGGTTCTTGCTTGCTGCTACATGCTGTCAGTGCCAAAGATACGGTTAACAGCAGCGTAAGAAGAAGCGCCCCCATACGTTTAGTCATTTGTTTCTCTCCTCTCGTGATAACCCCAAAAAAATAATTCAATACCAATGATATACCATTTATTCTGAAACGGAAACACGATTTGGGAAATTTGTGATCTTTCCTCTCTAAATTGGCTACAAAGACCTATGTAAGCATGAGTTATTCAATGGAGTCCACCTTGAAATAATGTATGAACGCGCAAAAACCCCGGTTTTTAACCGGAGTTATTGGTTATGGTTTATGGTTATGCCTGTTATATGTGCAACGTGATTGTATCTTTTCCAGATTACCCTTGAGGATTGTTATGATCCACATGGTTCTGGTTTTTCACCTTTTTGGAGCCTGACAACGGTTCCTGCATGGAAGAATGCTTCTCAGGTTTTCGATGCTGTTCAGCGGCCTGAGCTTCGGGCACAGGTGTTGTTTTGAGCTTGCTCATGTCTTTCCCCCCTCTTCATTGGATTAGGAATGGGATGGATCCATATCTTCCGTTTTATCATGATTCAGGGAATCCTGATGTCGACGATCATTCGCGTCCTGCTGAATCTGCTGCGCATGATGACTGTTCACAGCGGTCTGATCCAGGTCAGCGACTACATTTTGCAAGTTTTTGTCTGTTCCGGCTTTTGCTTTGCTCACTTTTAACCACTCCTTTAACGTGAACCTATTGTCTAGTTTTGGATTGTAACGACTGGGCACATTCATGAATGTGCCTTGTATAGTCCTGAGCCAGTTCCTGAATGGGTTCTGTACGCTCATCTGTCGTTTGTCCATCCCGTTCCACATCAATCAGCTGCACACTGACTTCACGAGAGTCCACATAGGCACACTTGAAATCAAAAGAGTACATCTGGTGTCCGGCTGTTGCAATGTGAATTCGAATAGCCTGCTGATCAGCCTCGTCTGCCATGACCTGAGCCCGATCTCCGACGTTCAACACTTCAGGCAATCTCTCCTGCCAAGCACCTACAAGCTCCGTCTGATCTATGTTTAATTCGCGGTTCATCTTACCACCTCCACTCCTATAAAGTGCGGCGATTCGGTTATTTTTATGCATCATGCAGCCAACGTTGTATTCGATTCTGTCTCATCTGCAAAATGCAAAAAAGGACCCGAGCTTATCGCTCGAATCCTTATCATAAGTGTAGTATGGCGGAGAGGGTGGGATTCGAACCCACGTGGGCTTGCACCCTAACAGTTTTCAAGACCGCCCCGTTATGACCGCTTCGGTACCTCTCCAGGATATTAACTTTTATAAACTTGCCACGAAAATGATCATACCATAATTATGTGCCAGAAAGCAACCTTTTTATAAATAATTGATCTAAAAAAATTCCTGCTTATTGTGGTAACTGCAAAAACATCAGGCTGAACGTCACTATTCTTGCCCAGAATGGGTTCTACCCTCCCTTTACCATTGAAAATATGAACAACAAAAAAACCGTCTCCTTGTCAAAATGGACGTTCAGCCCTTCCATTTGTCAGGAGACGGTTTTTTTATTACATTATCATTATCTTAGGAACGACGTGCAATTACGCTTACTCCGCCCATGTAAGAGCGCAGTGCTTCAGGAATCACTACGGTTCCATCTTCTTGTTGGTAGTTCTCCAGGATCGCTGCTACAGTACGTCCTACCGCCAGTCCTGAACCGTTCAACGTATGAACAAATTCCGGTTTGGATTTTGGTTCTCTGCGGAAACGGATGTTAGCCCGACGTGCTTGGAAGTCTTCACAGTTGGAGCATGACGAAATTTCCCGATACGTGTTGCTTTCCGGCAACCAGACCTCAATGTCATACGTTTTCGCAGACGTGAAGCCCATATCTGCCGTACACAACGTCAGAACACGGTAAGGCAGACCCAGTAGTTGAAGCACACGTTCCGCATTTTGTGTCATGTTCTCCAATTCCTCATACGAAGTCTCAGGAGAAGACAGTTTCAACAATTCAACCTTATTGAACTGGTGTTGACGAATCAAGCCACGTGTATCCCGACCAGCAGAACCTGCTTCCGATCTGAAACAAGAGCTGTACGCCACAAAGTGTTTAGGCAATTGATCAGCATTGAGAATCTCTTCGCGGTGATAGTTCGTTACCGGAACTTCAGCCGTAGGAATCAGATAATACTCGGTATCTTTCAGCTTGAACAGATCCTCTTCGAATTTGGGCAATTGGCCTGTGCCAAACAAGCTGT
Source organism: Paenibacillus pabuli NBRC 13638 (assembly GCF_001514495.1). Classification (GTDB taxonomy): domain Bacteria; phylum Bacillota; class Bacilli; order Paenibacillales; family Paenibacillaceae; genus Paenibacillus; species Paenibacillus pabuli. The sequence goes on along the minus strand of NZ_BCNM01000035.1, from coordinate 6,190 downwards.
CACGGTTAACGATATACGGAGGCAGAATCTCTTCATACCCATGCTGATCGCTGTGCAGATCCATCATAAAGTTGATCAGGGCTCGTTCCAGACGCGCACCCAATCCTTTATAGAACGTAAAACGGGAACCTGTTACTTTGGCAGCCGCTTCAAAATCAAGGATATCGAGATCCTGAGCGATTTCCCAGTGTGCTTTTGGTGTAAATGAAAATGTCTTTGGCTCTTCCCAACGACGAATCTCCACATTATCTTCTTCGGAAGCACCAACAGGTACACTCTCATTAGGGATGTTCGGAATCGCCATAGTCAGATCATTAATCTTCGCTTCCAGCTCGCGAACTTCTTCATCCATTGCTTTGATCCGATCCGAAACTTCACGCATCTCAACGATCAGTTCGTCCGCATTTTCTCCACTCTTTTTAAGCTTCGCTACTTCCCCGGATACGGTATTCCGGCGATTTTTTAGGTTTTCACTCTCTTGAAGCAATTCCCGACGTTTGGCATCCATTTCAGAGAATCCAGTGATTAAATCCAGTGATTTGCCACGTTTCGTCAACGCTTCTTCAACACGTGCGTACTCATTCCGCAATATTTTCACATCAAGCACTAATACCCCTCCTAAATAACACCACAAAGTGAACCTTTCCTATTAAACCCCAATACCTTTGCAGCATTCGTATTCTTCATCATTCCTCATTGGTAAAAAAATAACCTATGAAGCTCCGGTGGTACCCTACGCTGCGATTCCCGCTTTGGAAGCAGATACGGGCAACATCAGGTATCCGACCAGATAGCCCCTCCCAGTTAGCCTTGTGAGCCTCTAGGGGACTGATCCGGTTCACCGGCAGATCATAGGTTGTATGTTAATCGTGATTGGTTCTATACAGACTGTTTATACGACCTGGCCATGTCTACAAAGTAAGCATGCAGTCGATAATCATCTGTCAGTTCAGGATGGTAGGAGCAAGCCAGCAGATGCCCCTGGCGAGCAGTTACGATCTCATCCTTGTAAGTGGAAAGAACCTCTACATCGTCCCCTACACTTTCGATTAGCGGTGCTCGAATGAATACAGCCCTAACCGTTTCCTCAATACCTTTTACCGGAAGATCCGTTTCAAAGCTTTCTCTTTGCCGTCCAAATGCATTTCTGGATACGGTCATATCCATCAGCTCGAGATGAGCTTCCTCTTGTCCTGCGATATGTTTAGCCATAACGATCAAACCAGCGCAGGTACCGAATACCGGTTTACCTTCAGCAGCGAATGTACGAATAGCATCCATGAAGCCGTATTTGCGCATCAGCTTGCCAATTGTGGTACTCTCACCACCTGGAAGGATCAAACCATCCAGTTCCTCTAGCTGCTGAACCTGTTTGATCGCCACTCCTTCTGCACCAGCTCGTTCGATACTGCGAATATGCTCAGTTACAGCCCCTTGAAGAGCTAAAACACCGATTTTCATTTTACATGTCCCCTTCTCTTACCAGCCGCGATCCTGCATGCGCTCGGAAGGTGCAAGTTTGGAAATTTCAATGCCTTTCATAGGTGCTCCAAGGTTTTTGGATACTTCAGCAATCAATTTGTAATCCGTATAATGTGTAGTCGCTTCTACAATGGCACGTGCAAATTTCTCAGGGCTGTCCGATTTGAAAATCCCTGAACCTACAAATACACCATCCGCGCCCAGATGCATCATAAGTGCAGCATCAGCAGGAGTTGCCACGCCACCAGCTGCGAAGTTGACTACAGGCAGCTTGCCGTTCTCATGTACATCAAGCAAAAGTTCATAAGCTACGCCAAGGTTTTTCGCTTCTGCGTACAATTCGTCCTTGGACATATTGGTAACTTTACGAATCTGGCTGTTAATAAAACGCATGTGACGAACCGCTTCAACAATGTTTCCTGTTCCCGGTTCACCTTTAGTACGAATCATGGAAGCCCCTTCGCCAATCCGGCGCAATGCTTCACCCAGATCTTTGGCACCACATACAAACGGTACAGTGAACTCATGTTTGTCAATATGGAACACTTCATCGGCAGGAGTCAGTACTTCGCTCTCATCCAGATAATCCACGCCTAGGGATTCCAATACTTTGGCTTCAACATAATGTCCGATCCGTGCTTTGGCCATAACGGGAATGGTTACAACTTTCATCACTTCTTCGACAATGGTTGGATCAGCCATGCGGGCTACTCCACCTGCTGCACGAATATCAGAAGGAACGCGCTCCAAAGCCATAACTGCTGTTGCACCTGCTGCCTCAGCAATTTTAGCTTGCTCGGCATTCATAACGTCCATAATGACGCCGCCTTTTTGCATTTCAGCCATACCTCTTTTAACGCGTGATGTCCCCGTTTCCATATTCCTAGCCCCCAGTAATGTATGAGTCGTTCTCGTCCCTAAAAAGGTTGGTTAACCAACCTTTTTAGGCCGAAGAACAATAGACTTTTTAATTGAATCACACGTAGAATTCTAACTTGATATTTTACCGGAAAAATTGTAATTATACAATCCATCCGGTCGGAATTACTTGTATTTTGTCAGGGATCTAAGTCAACTATATTAAAAATGTCATGTTGAACTGGCCACTTTTGTTCTTTTGCCTATTAGAACAGGTTTTTGATACCATCAAACAGATCAACGAAAAAGTCTTTAACTGCACGGAAGAAGAGACGGAACCAACCGCCTTTTTCTGCTTCTTCTGCGGTGATGAGGTTAACGGTTTTCTCCTGTGGTTCAATTCCCTCCGCTTTATACGTATAAGTAACCGTACCGACTTTGGTGCCAGCCTTGATTGGAGCAACCAGTTTATCCGCTTCGGTTACATTCGCTTTAAAAGTTACGTCCAGGTTTTGAGTACCCTTGGGTACAACAAAACTCACTGCATTGTCAGTGACTACAGGCACTGTTGTTTCTTTTCCTTTTTTCAAAGGTACAGCTTCCCAGCCTGTGACTTTGGTTTTGGCGGCAACCGCCTGTTTCACTTCAAAGTTATTGAATCCAAAGTCCAATACTTTCTTCGTTTCTCTGAAACGCGCAGGCTCCGAATCGGTACCCATAACTACACTGATCAGGCGCATGCCGTTACGTTCAGCCGTTCCTGTAAAGTTATTCCCCGCGTTTGTGGTATGCCCTGTTTTCATCCCGTCCAGGCCTTCATAGGCATAGCTTTTGAAATTGGTTATATTTTTATTCGCTTCCAGCATCCAGTTATAGTTGATAATGGGTGCTTTGTCATTGGGACGAAATTTGTAGGATTGAATTGTAGTAAAATCTTTGTAGTCCGGGTGGTCCATGATGATATATCTGCACAAAATAGCCGCATCTCGTGCCGACATGACGATTTCTTTATCCTCAGCTGGACGGAAATCTGCAGGCATATCTGCACGATCCAGACCTGTAGAGTTAATGAAATAGCTGTCTTTCATTCCCATACGCTTCGCTTCATCATTCATCATTTTCACAAAAGCTTGTTCGGAACCTGCAACATATTCAGCCAAAGCAACTGTGGCATCATTGGCAGAACCTACGGCCATAGCAATGTAAAGCTCCTTGACCGTATGTTGGTCATTTTTTGCTAGAAAAATGCGCGAACCTGTACTCTTGGCTGCATTTTCACCAACTGTAACGACATCATCCCAGCTAAATTTGCCCTGTTTAACCTGTTCAGCCACAATGTACTCGGTCATCATTTTGGTCATACTGGCAGGTGGCATAGCTTTATCTGCATTCACATTGAGCAGAATCTGTCCTGTTGATGCCTCCATGAGCACAGCTGATTTAACATCGAGTCCCAGTGTGTCCACTGAAGGAATGTCCACCGTTTTTTCAGCCTTTGTTGTTGTAGCCGCAGCAGTCAGTACCTGGCCGGAGTCATTAGCAGCCGCCATAACCGGCATTACCGCAGACATACAGAGCATGTTAATCAGCATAACCGAGGCTACGCTTTTTTTGAGCATTTGACGTTTTTTCTTATTCATTTGTTTAGCTTTCAATGATAATACTCCCTTCGGTCCGAAGCTTTCTGTGATAGGCTTCAGTGCAGCTTGAGCTGCGATATTTTCGTCTTCCCTAACAAGTGGAGATGATATGTGAGATGTGAAATATATGCGCTGTATCGAAAGAGCAATAACATTGCTCCTGAAGTTCAATATCGATTGTCACTTAATTAGCATTGTGTAGAATGCTTATGTAAAAGGACGTCCGCGCTTCTTTTTTAGCTGGGCAACCTTTTCTATCACGTAAAACGGATTGTAATCAGCAGTTTTCATAGATTCACGTCAAAAAACCGCCGCAACGCCCTAATCCATTAAAGGATATTACCGCTTGTTCTATTCTATCACAGGGGTATCCGCAAAAAAAGACAGGCCCGGCGAAAATCGCCTGGCCTGTCCTGGAAATGATTAACACAATTCGGATTACAACGAGTAGTTAGGGGCTTCTTTTGTAATCTGTACATCATGCGGATGACTCTCACGAAGTCCTGCACCTGTAATACGAATAAACTGTGTATCATTACGAAGCTGCTCCAAACTGCTTGTACCACAGTATCCCATACCTGAACGCAGACCACCAATCAACTGATGGATGGTATCCGATAATGGACCTTTGTAAGCAACACGTCCCTCGATTCCTTCCGGAACCAGTTTCTTGTCATCATCCTGGAAGTAACGATCTTTACTTCCTTGTTTCATCGCAGCCATCGATCCCATACCGCGGTAAACTTTGTAGCTACGTCCTTGGAAGATTTCCGTTTCTCCAGGGCTTTCTGCTGTACCAGCAAACAAGCTGCCGAGCATAACTGCATGTGCACCTGCAGCGAGGGCTTTGGTAATCTCACCAGAGTACTTGATACCACCATCAGCAATGATCGGTACGCCATATTCACGTGCTACGTTTGCGCAATCATATACTGCTGTAACTTGAGGAACACCAATACCTGCAATTACGCGAGTTGTACAGATGGAACCTGGACCAATTCCTACTTTGACAACGGATGCCCCTGCTTCGATCAATTCACGGGTTGCATCACCTGTAGCAACGTTACCTGCCACAATTGTCAGGTTCGGGAAACGCTCACGCAGCTGACGAACAGCATCAATAATGTTAATGTGATGTCCGTGAGCCGAGTCTACCGTAATCAGGTCAACACCGGCTTGTACCAATGCATCAGCACGTTCGAAGGTATCTTTGGAAATTCCGATCGCTGCTCCAACCAGCAAACGTCCTTGTGCATCTTTAGCTGCGTTAGGGAATTGAATTGCTTTTTCAATATCTTTAATAGTAATGAGGCCTTTCAGTGTGTTGGACTCATCGACTAATGGAAGTTTTTCAATCTTATGCTTCTGGAGGATGCCTTCTGCTTCTTGCAGTGTAGTACCTACAGGCGCAGTAACCAAATTCTCACGAGTCATGACTTCGCTAATTTTAATGGAGAAGTCGTGGATGAAACGCAAGTCACGATTGGTCAGGATACCTACAAGCTTCTGGTCTCCTTCGACAATCGGCACACCGGAAATGCGGTATTTCGCCATAACGGATTCAGCATCAGACACCAGATGTTCAGCTGTCAATGAGAACGGATTGGTAATAACACCACTCTCCGAGCGCTTAACCCGATCAACTTCCTCCGCTTGCTGTTCAACAGACATATTTTTATGGATGATACCAATACCGCCTTCACGGGCAATGGCAATCGCCAATGTCGCTTCGGTAACAGTATCCATACCAGCACTAATCAAAGGAATATTCAGTTTTACGCTGTCACTCAAACGAACAGATACGTCCACTTCTTTAGGCAGTGTCTCGGATTTCCGAGGCACCAGCAGTACATCGTCGAAGGTGAAACCTTCCTTACCAAATTTATCTTCCCACACGCGGGCGTTCCTCCTTATGTTTGCTCAGCTTTACGGTCCAAAACCCGAAGATCCCAGGCTGTATTTTATGCCGAAAATACGTTTTCTGAAAAATTTATTATTGCCATCTTAGCAAAGCGTTATTTAGACTGTCAAGGGAAAGTCCCTGGTTATATCAGGAGTGTTGCCTCATGCATACAACTGTATTTCATGAGCGGACAACTTCATTATATATATATCAAAAACACCACTCCTAATGAGTGATGCTTATCTATGATCATTCAGCCAGAATACTGTATTAGTTTCTAGTTACCTATATTCCCCTAATAAACAAA
>NZ_BCNM01000034.1 GCF_001514495.1 Paenibacillus pabuli NBRC 13638 | reverse complement strand
GGCTCTGCCACGGCAGGCGGACGGCGCGGGAGCCGGAGCGCAGCGAAGCAGCGCAGGCGTGAATGCTGGAGCTGCACGCAGCAGCGGAAGCCAAGGCCCGGCAGCGTCGCACAGCGCTGCGGGTGGACATAGGGCGGCCACTGCCAATGGGGCCGCTTCCGTGGCTCGCCGGGAGGCAGAGGCCGCTGGTGGCACGGAGCGGAGCCGTGGGCCGCAAGTGGTGGAACAGCGGGTGTTCGTGAAGATCACACCGCAGGCGGAGAAGCAGGAGCTTCTTACCCGTCTGAAGCAATTGCTTCAAGAACATCCGGGTCCTGTGGCGACGGTGCTCTTCTATGAGCAGCAGCAGAAGCTGCTTGCATTGAGTGACGCGTACCGGATTAAACCTTCGCCTTCCCTGTTTTCCCAGATGGAGAACATGCTGGGTGAGGGAACGGTCAAAATAAAGTAACAGGCTATCTCCGCAAGGAATTGTTTTTTCTCTCCTCAACGTGATGATGAAATAACATCTCTGATTCGTTAAACGGCGAGACCTGTGGAGAGATTGGAGCTATAGCGTGCGTTGCATTCGTTAGTCAAAAAGGGTTTCTCTCCCAGGCTCATGACGCTGGGGCGCCCACTTATTCCTAATGGTAAAACCTGTTCGGCTAACTGCCGAGCAGGTTTTTTGTATTTCTTTTAACCGATTACATCCGGTTTGCAGGCAAAAGGGATATTGAACGCAAGAATGTAATATGTGAATCTTTTTACATCATTTACCGGATAAGCAGGCTGCCGAAGTGAATGTGCATTCCCCACTTTTTTATGAACATTTTGCGAGTCTGCTGCATACACTTGAGAACACCGTAGGACCTGAGGGTCTTCCGGGGAGCGATGCGGGAGGTCGAGATATGTCATATGAAATCGTAGAAGCCATGCTGGCCCGGCGGGGTGTGCAGATTGATGCAATCGCGGAAATTGTATATCGTCTGCAAAAAGGGTACCACCCGGAATTGACCATGGATGATTGTGTTACCAGCGTAAAATCGGTCCTGCAAAAACGAGAGGTGCAGTATACGCTGTATACAGGCATAGCCCTCGACGAACTTGCTGAAAAACGCCTTTTGCCACAACCTTTGCAGGCCATCATGGAGGCGGATGAATCCCTGTATGGAGTGGACGAGACTCTTGCGCTTGGCATTACCCATGTATATGGTATGATCGGTTTAACCAGTTTTGGTTATCTGGATAAAGAAAAGATAGGTGTCATTCACGATCTGAACGAGGCAGGACCGGCCATACATGTTTTTCTGGACGACCTGGTTGCCGGGCTCGCCGCGGCTGCTTCTGCCCGAATTGCGCACAAAAATATTAAAGCTAAAAAATATCCATCGGATATCTGATCCTCTCAATGACTTTTATTGGTTATTTTTGTTGTGTTGAATTGTTCAATTGAAGGTCAGCAAGGGCGGCTGCAGCTGCCCTGAGGGGCCTGGAATTCCTTTTTAAGAGAGGCAGACCCAAGAACATTGCATCAACCGTATCAGTTATCCTTGTGGGACAAATGTCCCTCTAGATCCCGATTTCTCCCCAAAGGTCCCGAACCCTTCCTTGCAGAAAAAAAGTGAGGTATGTTATCATTAGTCCAATATACGGGCTCTGAACATTAGCTTAGGGGGCGGACATGGCATGTGGACGGTGATTTACATTGCACCGACAGCAAAGGTTGCGGACAAGATCAAGACCAAGCTTTCGGAAGAAGGTTTTCTGGTACAGACCCGTCCCATCAGTTTATCCAAGCAGCAATTTGAGATTCGCGTCCCTTCAGGGGAATTGGAAGAGGTTCAGGAAGTGCTGAATTCGATTCTGCATTCCTGATTCCTTCGATAGACGTGCCTTGGCAGAGGAAGAATTACCATCGGTACATAAGGGACTGACCGCGTAAGCGGAAAGAGGAATCGACTTGCATGTTTTGTATACTGCTGTCCTTCCTTCTTTTTTTGTTAGGACAAGGACCGACCAGGTTGCTCGCAGAGACCCTACCAAGACAGATTACTCAATCATCGGCGCAACAATCTTTCGGTTATTGCAGGTAACATCAATCGTGCTGACAGAAGCCGCTGATCTTTGCCTTATACCGGCGGATTTTTTTGTTGTGAATGCTGGACAAGGCCCATGGCAGCGCGTATGGGTCGTAAGCGGTTTACCGCAGCTCGCGGGTGAAGTTGCTTTAGGCAACAAACTGCAGGTTGCGGCCATCAAATCAACGGCTGGAGAGGTGTAGTTGTGTTCAAAGATATATTCCAAAAAAAACGGAAGTACGCTACCATACCTTCCGAGCGTGCGCTTCGTGGCGAAGGTCAGGAAGCTGGAGAACGTCCAAAACGTGAAATACCCGAAGGACTTATGAACAAGTGCAGCAAATGCGGCACGATTCAATATAGCAAGGAATTGGAAAAAAATCTGAAAGTATGTCCAGCGTGTGGCTATCACATGCGTCTGAACGCCATGGAACGCATTGCCATGGTTCTGGATGAGCAAGGGTTTGTGGAGCATGATGCTGATATGATATCGGTTGATCCGCTTGGTTTCCCTGGATATAGTAACAAACTGGAACAACAGCGCCTGAAGTCAGGGCTGAAGGAAGCAGTAATTACAGGCGAGGGAACGATTGAAGGCCTGCCTGTCGTTGTTGCAGTCATGAGTTTCGACTTCTTCACGGGAAGCATGGGTTCGGTTGTAGGGGAGAAAATTACTCGTGCGGTCGAACTAGCGACGGAGAAACGCTTGCCGTTGATTATTTTTTCCACATCTGGCGGTGCCCGGATGCAAGAAAGTATTCTGAGTCTGATGCAAATGGCGAAAACAAGCGCAGCTCTGTCCCGTTTGGATGAACAGGGCGGGTTATATATTTCGGTCATTACTGATCCAACAACAGGTGGAGTCTCTGCCAGTTTTGCGAGTCTCGGTGATATCAATATCGCTGAACCGGGAGCTGTATTTGGCTTTGCCGGCAGAATTGTCATTGAGCAAACGATCCGTCAGAAATTGCCTGATGATTTCCAGACGGCGGAATTTAATATGCAGCATGGCCAGCTGGATCTGGTGGTCCACCGTAAGGAACTTCGAACCACCCTTGGCAAGCTTCTGGATATGCATAGTGAAAAAGGAGGGGTCTGAATGGCGGGTGAGTTGCCATATGAAGCGCCTCTGGTTGAGATGCGCAAAAAGATTGAAGAGCTCGTACAGTTTGGACAGGAAAAAGGCATCGACTTTACGGACGAGATTGCCCGCCTGGAAGAACGTTACCATAGACTCGAAGAAGAGATTTACACTGGCATAACAGCCGCACAGAAAATGCATCTGGCACGGCATCAGCAGCGTCCGACAGCACTGGATCTGATCCAGCTGATCTTTACGGATTTCATTGAGCTGCATGGCGACCGCATGTTCGGAGACGATCTGGCGGTCGTTGGCGGACTTGCGAAGCTGAACGGACAAACAGTAACGGTCATCGGTCAACAGCGGGGGAAAGATACGAAGGATAATATCGCCCGCTTTTTTGGGAGCGCTCATCCGGAAGGTTTCCGGAAAGGGCTGCGTCTCATGAAGCAAGCGAACAAATTTGGTCGCCCAATTATTACATTTATTGATACTAAAGGGGCGTATCCGGGTAATACTGCTGAAGAGAGAGGTCAATCGGAAGCTATTGCCCGTAACTTGCTGGAAATGGCGAAGCTCTCGGTGCCAGTTATTGTTGTGGTCATCGGCGAAGGGGGAAGTGGCGGTGCCCTAGCCATGGCTGTGGGTAATCGTGTGTTGATGCTGGAGCATGCGATCTACTCTGCGATCTCTCCGAACGGGGCTGCATCGATTCTATGGAAAGATGCATCCAAGGCAGATCAGGCGGCTGAAGCAATGAAAATAACGGCGAAAGACCTTCTGGAGATGGAGGTCATCGAAGAGATTATCCCTGAGCCACGTGGTGGTGCTCATCGGGATTATGAAGCATCTGCGGCAGCGATCAGTGAAGCTCTGGCTCGTCATCTAGATGAGATGAAGGGCTGGAGTGCAGACCAATTGAAACAGGATCGCTATGAGAAATTCCGTAAAATTGGATCTGTCACTTTTGAACCTGAGGTGCCGGTTGAAGTCCCTCTAGTGCCCGTGGAAGTCGATACGGCGGGTAATTTGTCGGGAAATGCTGAATGATGTGACAAATTTCCTATACAAATAAGCAAAAGTATAGTAAATTTAATAGTTGGAAAAAGAAAAAGAGATATAAGATAGACCTTTAAAATCGGAGGAAACCCAAAATGCGCAAAACGAAGATTGTATGTACGATCGGTCCATCCAGTGAATCTCTGGAGAATACCAAAAAATTGATTATGGCCGGCATGAATGTGGCCCGTCTGAACTTCTCCCACGGTGATTTCGATGAGCACGGCGGACGGATCAAAGCAATTCGCCAAGCATGCGAAGAGCTGAACAAGACAGTAGCGATCCTGCTGGACACCAAAGGACCGGAAATTCGGACAGGTAAACTAGAAGTTGAACCGATTGAATTGGTTCAGGACGAGTACATCACTTTGACAACAGAAGAAATTCTGGGCACCAAAGAACGTCTCTCCATTACGTATGCCGATCTTCCGAATGATGTTGAACCGGGATCTACAATTCTGATCGACGACGGTCTGATCGGACTGACTGTGGTGGAAGTGCAAGGTACCGAGATCAAATGCCGTATCGTTAACGGTGGTTCGATCAAAAGCAAAAAAGGTGTTAACGTTCCGGGCGTTGCCATTTCTCTGCCGGGTATCACTGAAAAAGATGCCAACGATATCGTATTCGGTATCGAGCAAGGTGTCGATTTCATCGCGGCTTCTTTTGTTCGTAAAGCAAGTGACGTACTTGAGATTCGTGAATTGCTTGAGAAACACAATGCCGGACATATTCAAATCATCTCCAAAATTGAGAACCAACAAGGTGTCGACAACCTGGATGAAATCCTTGAAGTGTCCGATGGTCTGATGGTTGCTCGTGGAGACCTGGGTGTAGAGATCCCTGCGGAAGAAGTACCATTGGTACAAAAACGCATGATCGAAAAATGTAACGTTGCAGGCAAACCGGTTATCACAGCTACACAAATGCTGGATTCCATGCAGCGCAACCCGCGTCCAACACGTGCAGAAGCAAGTGACGTAGCCAATGCGATCTTTGACGGTACAGATGCAATCATGTTGTCTGGTGAGACAGCTGCGGGTAAATACCCGGTTGAATCCGTTCTGACCATGTCCCGTATTGCCGAAAAAGCAGAATCTGCTCTGCCGTATCAAGAATTGTATCTGAAACAACGTGTTGCTCAACAAACAACGGTTACTGAAGCAATCAGCCAATCTGTAGCCCTGTCAGCTCAAGATCTGAACGCTAAAGCGATCATTACTTCGACTGAATCCGGTCATACAGCACGCATGATTTCCAAATATCGTCCAGAATCTCCAATCATCGCAGTGACAACGGAAGACAGAACTTCCCGTCGTCTTGCATTGGCTTGGGGGGTAACACCAGTCAAAGGAAGACTTGTTGATTCCACTGACGCTTTGTTTGAAAATGCAATTGAAGGCGGCGTGAAATCCGGACTAGTGAAAGAGGGAGACCTGGTTGTCATTACAGCAGGTGTACCTTTGGGACGTTCGGGTTCCACGAACCTGATCAAAGTAAGCCAAATTCCAAATAACGCGTAATCTCGTTTGGATGAGAAGCAACAGGAATGAAGCAATGGGGCGTTTGTGTCCCGTTGCTTTTTTCCATCTTTATGACACTTTTTAGCAGTTACATACGTACTGATTGGTATATCGAAGGGGGCCGGCAACATGCAACAACCAAGCAATGCAAGCTGGTACACGGCACGCCTTCGCGTGCGTTATCAAGAGAGCGACCAGATGGGTGTGGTCTATCACGCCAATTATTTGAATTGGTTTGAAATCGGTCGAACCGAGATGATTCGCCAAATGGGGTATACCTATCGTAAAATGGAGGAGCAGGGGTTACTGCTTCCCGTAACCGGACTGGATGTGAAGTATCATAAACCTGCCCGGTATGATGATGAAATCATCATTTTCACCCGAATTGCTGCGTTTAGCGGTCTGAGATTGAACTATGAGTATGACATTAGGCGTATGACTGCAGACCTTGATGGGCAGTTGGGTATCGGAGAGCGGGTATGGTCATCCGAAGAGTCCCTTCCTGGTGAACGATTGGTCACAGGCTCTACCCAACATGTATGGGTTAATGGGGACTGGAAGCCAGTCAGGCTGGATAAGACAGCTTCTGAGCTCTACAGCGCGCTTGAGAAAGTGTGGCTTTCAGGAAAGGGGTAATACGTAATGCGAAGATGGATGTGGGCTTTGCTCTTAATCATTCCGGTGATTGAACTATTTGGTTTTATCCTTATGAGTGACTGGATCGGAGCCGGAAAAACGCTGCTTCTTATGATTCTCACGTCCTTGATTGGTATAGCAATGTTGCAATTTGAAGGGCGTAAAGTTCTCATTGATGCCAAATCCGAGATGGAGCGCGGTAAGGTACCCGGAAGAAAAATGGTAGATGGGCTTTTCATTTTTGTGGGAGGTTTCTTGCTGCTGATTCCGGGATTCATCACAGATCTGATCGGTTTTACACTGCTGTTTCCGTTAACACGTTCGGTGTATCGTCTGTTCTTCCTGGGCTGGCTGGAGAAAAAAATGAGAAATGGTAGTATCAAGTTTTACCGCGGTCCAAAACGATAAGATATACCAGAATCAGTTAAAGAAAGGCACCGACCACCAGATTCAGTCTGATGAGCGGTGCCTTTCTAATCTTGATTACAGGTGGATAACAGAAAACAGAAATCAGAAATCATGCATTTTTACGGGATCTCATCGGACGCGGCCGTTAATAATGTATGTTCTCAGATCACGAAACACATTTGCACGATTGAATGCATCAAGAATAACGAGGCTGACAGGTCCGATGATCAAACCGAGCACACCGAACAGTTTCAATCCGACAAACATGCCAACCAGAGTGGCCAGTGGGTCCAGGCCAACACTGCTGGCAAGTACTTTGGGTTCAATGATCTGCCTGGCAATCAGCACGATAAGATATACAACGCTGATGCCAATCCCCAGGTACAGGTCACCGTTCATAAACAAATATGCCGCCCACGGAACCATGACGAGACCAACGCCGAGATAGGGAAGCAGATCCACAAGGCCAATAAGCAAAGCAATCGTGAAAGCAGACTTCACCTGTAAAATAAGCAATCCGATCATCACAAAGAGTGCCGTGATAGAGATCATGATCAATTGAGCCCGTGCATAGCCAAACAACGCTTTTCTCAGATCGTTCCAGATATCACTTATCGGCTTACGAATGGATGAAGGAACCCAACCTGATACGGTAATGCTGTGCCGAGCCCAGCTTTTGCTTATAAAGAACGTCGACAGAAGGACAACGATGAGTACCGCTCCCATATTAGGGAGGGAGGTCAGCAGGTTCAGAATCATATTGAAAAATCCAGTGACCAGATCCGTGACTGCTGTACCTACCGTCTCGGTTGTTTTGCTAATGTTGCTGTTAATAGTTTCTTGATAATTTGGATTTTCCTTGTAAAATTCATTGATCTGTCCAATCAAACTCTGAATCGTATCATTCTGAGTCCAGCGTACGAACGTTGCCTTGATCTCATCGACATGAAGATCAAAGCTTGTCGTCAAGGAAATGACTTCTTTCACCATGCGAGTTACAGCAGCGGATAACACGACAACAATAGCCCCGCAATATACGATTAGTGAAAGGGTGACGGCTAACCAGCGCGGAAATCGGACCTTATGCTGAAGCAGCTTTACCAAGGGGTTCATCGCATAGGCGATAATCCATGCGATGGCAAAGGGATATAACAGCGGGAACAGCAAGTATATGGCAACGGCAATCAGAAGGGTGGCAATAATCACCCATAAGCCGCGCAATAAGCGTTTCATAATGATTCTATCCAAGCATCAACTCTCCTTAATCCTTTTCAAGCCTACTCAAGAAAGAAACAAACAGGCTATCTAGTTAATATAGAGCAAATACAGTGATTTGAAACGCGAGGATGTCATCGAATGATCTCGTTTCTTTTGCCTAGAGTATGCCTCATGTGTATAAAATATAGCAATAGATACTTGATTAATAGCACGGAATTGTATAAAAAGAATAAAATGTCAACCTTGTTCTTGTAAAGGCTTTCAAAAATGCTTTATCAGTCTGATAAAGAAGTTTGATGTGCGAATGACCTTGCTTTATGTTCACATAAACGACAAAATCCAGTATGATGAGATAAGAAAATGCCGATTGACAGATATGAAAACCGGACATTGTGATATTTATTCATTTCAAAATGTAAATGGTTACAAAAGAAGGACGAGTGCGTTAAACATGTTGATGGCACTCTGGATGAGTTCTTGATTTCGTTTATTAAAGGAGAGATGTAATATGACAGCTACCAAAGGTCTGGAAGGCATCGTTGCAACAACCTCTTCGATCAGCTCTATTGTAGACGGTGTGCTTACATACCGTGGTTACGATATTGATGATCTGGCTGAAAACGCCAGCTTTGAAGAAGTTGCCTATTTGCTTTGGTTTGGTAAATTGCCGACTACGGATGAACTGAAATCCCTTCGTAAAAGCCTGAGCGATTACGCGCCGATTCCGAGCGAGTTGATTGCACAAATCCAATTGTATCCGAAAAACATGAGTACCATGGCAGCACTGCGTTCCGCAGTATCCGCACTGGCTCTGTACGATGAACAGGCTGATGAAATGACAGTGGAAGCAAATGAGAACAAAGCAGTTAAGCTGCAAGCTCAGTTGCCAACGATTGTTGCAGCCATAGCCCGTATCCGTCAGGGCAAGGAACCTGTGACTCCAAAAGAAGGCGCTTCCATCGCGGAAAACTTTTTATATATGATGACGGGTGAAGAACCATCCGAAACGGCTGTTAAAGCTCTTGACCAGGCTCTGGTCCTGCATGCAGATCATGAGTTGAACGCTTCTACATTTGCAGCACGCGTAACGGTAGCCACATTGTCTGACATCTATTCTGGTGTAACTTCAGCTATTGGCGCATTGAAGGGGCCATTGCATGGCGGTGCTAACGAAGCCGTTATGAAGTTGTTGAATGAGATTGGTACACCTGAGCGGCTGGAGGCAGCTATTCAGGAAAAATTGAACAACCGTGAGAAGATCATGGGCTTTGGACACCGCGTATACAAAAATGGAGACCCACGTGCCAAACATCTGCAAAAGATGTCCAAGGAACTGGGCGAAATGAACAATGATACACGACTTTATGAAATGTCTGTGAAGATCGAAGAACTGGTGACAGGACAAAAAGGTCTGAGGCCAAATGTTGATTTCTATTCCGCCTCCGTTTATACCCAATTGGGTATTGAAGAGGTACTGTTTACACCGATCTTCGCAATTAGCCGGGTATCAGGTTGGACCGCTCATATTCTGGAACAACTTGCTGATAACCGCATTATTCGTCCGCGTGCCGAGTATACAGGTCCAACAGATCAGAAGTACGTTTCGATTGAACTTCGCTAAAGGCATCAAAACCAGTATAATAAATAAGGACGGGATGAAGGGGATAAACTTGCTGGTTATCAACTTGCCACATGTCGACACCCTTTCCTCCCATAAGACAAGCGGTATGGTATCATACTGCATATACGAACCCAAGGAGGAATTATACTAATGAAATTAGAAAAATTTGCTCACCCAACTGAAGGCGAAAAAATTCAAATTGATAACGGTACACTTCAAGTACCTAATAACCCGATCATTCCATTTATTGAAGGTGACGGTACAGGCCGTGATATCTGGAAAGCTTCCAAGCGCGTATTGGATGCAGCAGTTGAAAAAGCTTATGATGGCAACAAAAAAATCGCTTGGTACGAAGTGTTTGCTGGTGAGAAAGCATTCAATACATACGGGGAGTGGCTGCCAAACGATACGCTTGAAGCCATTCGCGAGTATATCGTAGCGATTAAAGGACCATTGACTACGCCAATCGGCGGCGGAATTCGTTCCCTCAACGTGGCACTGCGTCAAGAACTGGATCTGTACACTTGCTTGCGTCCTGTGCGCTACTTCGATGGTGTACCTTCACCGGTTAAACGTCCCGAGCTGGTAGACATGGTTATTTTCCGTGAGAACACTGAAGATATCTATGCAGGTATCGAGTATGCAGAAGGTTCCGAAGAAGTGAAAAAAGTGATCCAGTTCTTGCAACAAGAGATGGGTGCAAACAAAATCCGTTTCCCTGAAACTTCAGGTATCGGTATCAAGCCAGTTTCCTCTGAAGGTTCCAAGCGTCTGGTACGTGCAGCAGTGCAATATGCCATCGATCACAACCGTAAGAGCGTAACATTGGTTCACAAAGGCAATATCATGAAATTTACTGAAGGTGCCTTCAAAAACTGGGGTTATGAAGTTGCTGAAGAAGAGTTCGCTGACAAAGTGTTCACTTGGGCACAATACGATATCATCAAGGAAAAAGACGGTACGGATGCAGCAAATGCAGCTCAAAAAGCAGCTGAAGATGCTGGTAAAATCATCGTGAAAGATGCAATTGCCGATATCGCTCTGCAACAAGTATTGACTCGTCCAGGCGAGTTCGATGTTATTGCAACGTTGAACCTGAATGGTGACTATCTGTCCGATGCACTTGCTGCACAAGTTGGCGGAATTGGTATCGCTCCAGGAGCGAACATCAACTATGTAACAGGACATGCGATCTTCGAAGCTACTCACGGTACTGCACCGAAATATGCGGACAAAGACGTCGTGAACCCTGGTTCCGTTATTCTGTCTGGTGTTATGTTGCTTGAGCACTTGGGATGGCAAGAAGCGGCTAACCTGATCTACAAAGGTATGGAAACTTCCATTAACAATAAAACCGTTACTTACGACTTTGCACGTCTGATGGACGGCGCTACTGAAGTGAAATGTTCTGAATTTGCTGATCAAATCATTAAAAACCTGTAAGGGGAGATGTGAATCGTGACTATTCAGCGCAAAAAAATCACAGTAGTCGGCGCCGGATTTACCGGAGCTACAACCGCTTTGATGCTTGCCCAAAAAGAACTCGGGGATGTTGTACTGGTTGATATTCCTCAATTGGAAAACCCGACAAAAGGTAAAGCACTCGACATGATGGAAGCCAGCCCGGTTCAGGGTTTTGATAGCAACATTATCGGTACTTCCAACTACGAGGATGCTGCAGGTTCAGAGATTGTTATCATTACAGCTGGTATTGCTCGCAAACCGGGTATGAGCCGTGATGATTTGGTCAATACGAACGCAGGAATCGTGAAGTCGGTTTGTGAAAATGTGAAAAAATATTGCCCTGATTCCATTGTCATTATTCTAAGTAACCCGGTAGATGCAATGACGTATGCAGCTTATCAGACACTTGGTTTCCCTAAAAACCGCGTAATCGGTCAATCCGGTGTCCTGGATACTGCACGTTATTGCACATTCATTGCACAAGAGCTGAATGTATCGGTTGAAGATGTCCGTGGGTTCGTTCTTGGTGGCCACGGAGACGATATGGTACCACTCGTTCGTTATTCCAGCGTCGGCGGTATTCCAATCGATACCCTCATCCCGGCAGATCGCATCGAATCCATCGTACAACGTACACGGGTTGGCGGCGGTGAGATCGTAAACCTGCTTGGAAACGGCAGCGCATACTATGCACCGGCAGCTTCATTGGTGCAAATGACCGAAGCCATTTTGAAAGACAAAAAACGAATCATTCCGGTAATTGCTTTCCTTGAAGGGGAATATGGCTACAACGACTTGTTCCTTGGTGTGCCAACTGTTCTGGGTGGTAACGGAATCGAAAAAATATTTGAACTGGAACTGACTGCTGAAGAAAAAGCAGGACTCGACAAATCTGCGGATTCGGTTCGTAACGTTATTTCAGTAGTAAATATCTAAGTTTGAAAACTTTTTGAACAGCAACAAAGCGAAAACCTTCGGAAACTCCGGAGGTTTTCTTTTCTTTGGATAAGTTCCCCAGTATAATGGGATGTGATGTATAACACACTGAACTGAAATTTTTGAGGAGGATGGAAATTTTGACAATGATTATGTATCTGCTTCATATTATTGGAGCGCTGGCTATGGGCTTCTATCTGATCTTGCCATTCGTGGTTGGCAAAATCCGTACCCTGAGTGCTGCAGCCCAAGAAGGAGCATTTGCGTCGCTCCGTTCATTGAACCGTATCGCACAGTATGGACTTGTGATTCAGCTTCTTACGGGCGGTTACTTAATGACCAAGGGTGAGTATTCCTATCTGTGGATGGGCGTAGTAGTCGTTCTGTTGCTTGCTATTGCGGCAATTGGTGGCATTATGGGTAAACCGCTGCGTCTGGCTGCAGAGGCTGTGAAGAGCAACCGTGATGTTGGTCCGGAGCAAAGCAAGATTCGTACATTCAGCACACTGCTTGCCGTGTTCCTGCTCATCATGGTATACCTGATGGTAAATAACCAGGTTATCTAGAAAACAGTCTTCATGCAATCTATCTGAGGACTAAACGTAAAGCGTT
This sequence comes from Paenibacillus pabuli NBRC 13638, assembly GCF_001514495.1. Classification (GTDB taxonomy): domain Bacteria; phylum Bacillota; class Bacilli; order Paenibacillales; family Paenibacillaceae; genus Paenibacillus; species Paenibacillus pabuli. The sequence continues at coordinate 46,138 of NZ_BCNM01000034.1, read as the reverse complement.
TGCACACCAGATACGGGGACAAGCCATGTAAGGAAAAAGTGAATACGAAACAAAAATAGACAGCCCAGAGGCTGTCTATTTTTTTGCCTTCATTCAGAAGGCTGTCTGCCAATCAGCAGCACAAGGTAATAAGGTTGAGTTAGGAGCATATAGGACTTCGCATATTTACAGGCTGTATGGTATGTTCAACTCAAACTGAGAGCATGGGCGAAAACGGTGTTTCTGCCGTTACGCTTGGACTCGTAAAGAGCTGTATCCGCATCGCGTAGCAAGGATTCCAGAGAATCGGACCCTCCATTATATTGTGCCACTCCGAAGCTTGAAGTCAGTGGAATACGAGTATCCTGTACCTCCAGCGGGTCATTCAACAAAGCCACGCGTAACTTCTCGGCAAGCTACTCGCCATCCTTGAGTGTTGCATGGGGCACAGCTATTACGAACTCCTCTCCTCCATACCGAGCGAACAGCATCTCCGGACTGAGATACCGATTACACACAGAGACCACATGAATGATGGCTTGGTCGCCAACGTCATGTCCATAAGTGTCATTTATCCTTTTAAAATAATCAATATCAAATAAAATAAAGGCAGCGGGCCGCAGGTTAAGCTGGGCTTCACTCAAAATTTCCCGGCCTTTGTGCAAAAATTGTGTACGGTTGTATATTTTGGTGAGGCCATCGAAATAAGCCATTTGTTTCAGTTGTTCTTGCAGGAAACGCTGCTCGGTAATATCAATCAGCATAATGAGAGTACCGACGGCCTGTCCATCCTTGTTATAAACATAAGATGTTCTGACTTGGTAACAGACCGTTTCGTCATTTAACTGCCAATACAAATCCTTTTGCAGACCTTCTCGATCATATTCCACAGGGAAAGGCTTTCCGGCCAGCGCATGCCAAATATCATTCAGATGCTGGCCCACCATGCTCCATTCCAGCTCTGGCAGCATATTGCGCAAAGACTTGTTATAATCGACGAGCCGCTGGGAGCTATCCAACACGATAACCCCTTCACGCATGCTTTCAAAGATATGATCCTTGGCGATAGGCACGATTGTTAACAGACGAGTGGATAGAATGGCCCATATGTACATGGCAGATGTAATACACATGAGAACCGGAACGGGGTCCATTCCATTCGGAGTCAGACCTAGCAAATAAACAAAAGCCGCTACCATCGGAATGATCTGTGAGGTAATCAGTGTGAGTAGTTGGCGACGATACATTTTTTTGGTGTGTCTCCACTGTCTGATGAGAATCAGGCAGGCACATAACAGACAGGAAAAGGTGAAAGCCCCGTGAACAACGTACCATTGCCCAATGGCAATATCCATCAGAGGCACGGCACTGTTTTCTCTCAGCCATACCCTTTTATAAAAAAGGTGAGCACAGCTGAAGTGGCTACAAGAGTTATATACGAATTAATGTGCGATTTCATAGGTTAGGTCTCCATATTCGTTCAGAATATTTGTTGAGTTGAGATGCCTGGTAACGATTAATTCTAACTTAGGAAATCAGAGTTAATGTTACTGTATACTGTACATTGTACATCAGCCCATACAGCATAGGAATACAATTCAGGCGCTGAATCAGTCCGTTTTTCGAATAAAATTCGAACTTATTATAATAGATATTTTTGTTTGATCTTCCAAGGAGAGTGGTAAGTAAGTATCGAGAAAACAGACAGCAACTTTGGAGAATGACAGTCGAATTTGGGAATAATTTGTACTGTTCATGACATCCTACAGAATGAGACTAGAACAGAAATTCATTTTGAGAGGAGAAATGCCAGATGTCAACCGATACACAAAACAAAAAGACAATGCCAGCCCAACAACAGAATCAGCGTCCTGGGATTGAATCGGAGATGCACCCCAAGCCGGAGTTTGAGAAACCTGAATATAAAGCAGCCGGCAAATTGTTGGATAAGGTTGCATTGATTACGGGTGGAGACAGTGGAATTGGACGTGCTGTTGCCGTTACGTATGCAAAAGAAGGTGCCGATGTAGCGATTGTATACCTGAGCGAACATCAGGATGCGGAAGAGACGAAGCGCCAGGTCGAACAGGAAGGCCGTAAATGCATACTGATTGCCGGAGACATTGGTGATGTTGCATTTGCCAAGAAATCCGTACAACAGACCGTGGATCAACTGGGCAAGCTGGATATTGTCGTGAACAATGCAGCAGAGCAGCATCCTCAGCAGCAGATCGAAGATATTACACCAGAACAGCTGGAGCGTACGTTTCGTACAAATATCTTTGGCATGTTTTATATTACACAGGCTGCGCTGCCGCATCTCAAGAAAGGCAGTACAATCATCAATACGACGTCCATTACCGCATATCGTGGTAATCCAACGTTGATCGATTATTCATCGACAAAAGGAGCCATCACTTCATTTACCCGCTCACTGTCGATGAATGTGGTAGAGAAGGGCATTCGTGTGAACGCCGTTGCGCCTGGGCCGATATGGACACCGCTCATACCATCCACGTTTGATGAGAAAAAGGTGAGTGAATTTGGCGCTACTCAGCCGATGAAACGTCCAGGTCAACCGGATGAATTGGCTCCGGCATACGTATATCTCGCTTCTGATGATTCGTCCTACGTGAGTGGACAGGTCATGCATGTCAATGGCGGCGAAGTGGTTAACGGATAGAATTGACGAAAATAAAAAGGTTATGAAGAGTAAACAAAGACGTTTCGTTTCCAGCAGGACTGGACGAAGCGTCTTTTTGTGTGATTCAATGGTCCGTTTACATAAGTCGGGATCCAAATTCATATTTACATGATATTTTATGAAAGTAACTGTCTAACCTGATGATGAAATGATTATGGTGTGCCGACGAGAAACGGCGAGTTCCCTATAGGATCTGTGATATGATATATGGAACAAGATATGTATCTATATATCTATCGGGAGGATTCCACGTGAAAAAGATTAGCAAGGAGAATGCAGCACATTACATATGGGGCGGAAATTGTGATGGTTGGCATCTCGTTCAAAACGAAACCTTAAGCGTTATTCATGAAAAAATGCCTGCAGGAACGACTGAATCTCGGCATTATCATTCCATAAGCCGTCAGTTTTTTTTCATCCTCCGTGGAGAAGCTTGTATGGAACTTGACGGAGAAGAGCATATTCTGGAGTCTCATGAAGGAATAGAAATTGCACCGGGAATGCCGCATCAGATGCAGAATCGTGGCAGAGCAGAGGTTGAGTTTCTGGTGATTTCCCAGCCAGGTACCCGCGGTGATCGAACAGAACTGGATACATAAATATTATATATAACAAAGGAAGATATACATGAGACCGTTTCGAATTCGCCTTGCCATCATTATGATGGTGCTGATCGGTATCTCCGTCATTATAGCGGGTTATACGATGGGCAGAGTGTTTAAGACGACCCACATTAATGCACTGGAACAGACGATGGTGCGTGAGATCAATTTGCTGAAAGCGACGTTTCCGTTTCATGATGCAAGCGATCCAACGAATGCAGCCACACAGAAATATTACTCAGACCGAGCAGTTGAGCTGGATCGACTGACGGATTCACGGGTAACTTTTATTAACAAAGATGGAATGGTCATTGGAGACTCGGAGAGCGATCCCAATACGATGGATAATCACTTGAACCGTCAGGAGATTAAAGAAGCCAGTGAGCAAAATTATGGTCATTCCATTCGTTATAGTGAAACATTGGGGCAGGACATGCTGTATGTGGCGCTTCCTGTGAATTCGGATCAAAGCGACATGATCGAGTTGCCCAGTGGAAAATTTGACGGATACATTAGGCTGTCCATGAGCCTTGAGGCTGTAGATCAAGGTCTTCAACAGGGCTGGATTTTGATGTTTTTCACCTTGGGACTTCTGTTCCTGATTGTAGCTCTGGTCAGTTATAGGGTTGCACGAGGATTAACGTCACCCATTGAACATATTACGAAGGTGGCCCATCGGATCACCAAGCTGGATTATGATGCGAGAGTGGATGTAACCCGAAATGACGAGATTGGCCAACTGGGACTTGCCATTAACGGGATGGCAGACAGCCTTCAGATGCAGCTGAAAACGATCAGGGATAATGAAGCCCTGCTGCAAAGCGTCCTGGCCAACATGACAGGCGGAATTGTCATGATTGATGCAGGTCAATCCATTGCGCTGGTCAATCGGGAAGCAGAGCGTATGCTTGGCATTCAGGCAGACCGGGTGACTGGCAAGCCGTATATTGAATTGAAGCGGCATTATGAGCTGACCCGTACCATTGAAGAAAGTGTTGCCATGCGAGAGCCCATGCACGAAGAAGTAAGTGTATTCAATCCGGTGGAAAAATTGATTCGTATTGACGGGGTACCCATGTCGGAAGATGATGGTGCGTATCGGGGGATGCTCTTCCTTTTGCAGGACGTGACAGCGATCCGCAGGCTGGAGACGATGCGCAGTGAGTTCGTAGCCAATGTATCTCATGAACTGAAGACTCCTGTGGCTGCAGTCAAAGGGTTTGCTGAAACCCTTCTCAGTGGCGGGGTTCAGGATAAAGAGACAGAGCGTTCATTTCTGCAGATTATATACGATGAGGGTGACAGACTGAATCGATTAATTGGTGATATTCTGGAGTTATCCAAAATCGAATCCAAACGTGCTCCGCTTCAGTGTTCACCTGTGCATGTGCATTCGTTCTTCGAGATGGTTCTGGGTACTCTGTCCAAGGTGGCGGAGAAGAAAGATATTCGTCTGGAGATGAATGTTCCCGAAGAATTATATATTGAAGCTGATGAGGATAAGATGAAGCAGATTTTTATTAATCTCTTATCCAACGGCATTAACTATACCCCTGAGGGCGGGCGGGTAAAATTACAAGTGATGGTTGAACATAACGAGGACGAAGAACAAGTTGTATTTGCAGTTTCAGACACAGGAATAGGTATTCCAAAGAAAGACTTGCCGCGGATATTTGAGCGTTTCTATCGGGTGGACAAAGGCAGATCCCGTAATTCGGGTGGAACTGGACTTGGACTTTCAATTGTGAAACATCTGGTTGAATTGCATCATGGCAAGCTCTCTGTAGAGAGCGAACTTGGCATGGGGACAACGTTTCGTGTTATCCTTCCATTCATTCAGGATGAAGAAATCTAGTGCGATGGAAGCAGAAATGTAAAAGGAATGTACTGTTTTACACAGCGTTAACAATTAGGTGCTATGATAAACAAAGTGTTGTGGCAACAGACAACCTATGAGGAGAGAAGGGGTATCATGGCGCAGCGTTTGCTCGTTATTGAAGATGAACCAACATTATCAAGATTGCTTACGTACAACCTGACACAAGAAGGATATGACGTTATTGCCGAAGATCATGGATCTGCAGGATATGACAGGGCCTTGTCCCAGGAATTTGATCTGATTTTGCTGGATCTGATGCTTCCTGGAATGAATGGTCTGGACATTCTGAACAAGTTACGAATTCAGGGTGTCAGCACACCAGTTATTATTTTGACTGCCAAAAATGGTGAAGCCGAGGTTGTGCAAGGTCTGAAATCAGGTGCTGATGATTATATCACCAAACCGTTTGGTGTATCCGAATTGCTCGCCAGAGTGGATGCCGTGTTAAGACGTTATTCGAATGGTGAGGATCTGCCACAACCCGAGGATAAAGACGGTTCCCGGATTATACTGGGGGAACTGGAGATTTATCCATTGAAATATGAAGTTACACTAGGTGGACAATCCATAAGTTTGCGTCCCAAAGAGTTTGAAGTTCTGCTCTATCTTGCCAAGAAACCCGGTGTTGTACTAACACGGGATGATCTGATGAATGCGGTCTGGGGCTTCGATTATATCGGTGGCCAACGAACGGTGGACGTTCACGTCAGTTCATTGCGGAAGAAGCTGGAGCTGGACCCTGAATCGGTTCATATCGATTCCATTCGCGGTGTAGGTTATAAATTGGTTGTGAAAAGAAAAACTCCCCATCATTCAACCTAACAATGATCGGGGAGTTTTATTTTACATTCTGTTAACATAAAGAATTATTTTCCTTTACGTATAAGGAGTAGGATGAAGCTGTCTGAGTGATACTTTGGACCTACATATCCCATCTCAGGACGGAGCTCATACGTAAAGGAGATTGCGCATTTATGCCCATGTTGCTCGAAGAAAAGCCTGATCAACGAGAAGAAACGATATATACGCAAGAAGTAATAGCAAGCAGATTGGGTCAAGAGGAAAAGACAGCAGTTGATATAAAAAGTCAAGTTCACTTAAAGGACTATTGTCGTAAAGTACCCATGGTTGGGATTCACACCACCTGTGGGGAAGCGGCCGGCATGCTCAATAAGGATCAGGCGTATCCATGTATTGTACTATGTGACGACCAGATGCACCCGCTTGGTCTATTAATGCGGGAAACATTATACAAGATTTTGAATGGGCGCTTTGCAGCCGATTTGTTTTATCACAAACCTATTTCGCGTATTTCCGATTCATCCCCGGTTATTGTAGATATTGGCATGGATGCTTTAGGTATTATTGATATTGCTCTGTCTCGAAGCGAGAAGCAGTTCTATGATTGTTTAATCCTGACGGAAGAGCATAAGGTTTTGGGCGTGCTGACGATGCGGGATGTGATGTCCTTGTCTCGAACACTTCAGCACAAGGCTGGTGAAGAGCGTACACATACCATTACAAACAGTCGGCAGGAGATTTCCGGAATTAATAATTCGATCTCCCATCTCGTACAGGCTGCAAGGAATGCAGGAGAAGAAGCCCAACAGATTATGAAATGGTCAGAGCAAGGGGAGAAGAGTCTGTTGCAGGTTGAGGCTTCGTATAACCGCGTACATGAGCATATGGAAGGACAACGCCAACATGCAGGTGAGATGTTGACTTCGATTGAAACAGGAGCCGGGATGGCGCGTTCCATTCGCTCTCTCGCTGATCAGAGTGGATTGCTTGCGATGAATGCTTCGATTGAGGCCGCTCATGCGGGTGAGTATGGACTTGGATTCCAGGTCGTCGCAGGGGAGATACGTGCTCTGGCCAAACAAACCCGAGAGATTGCGGGCAATATGTCCACCTTGCTGGAAAATATAGGTAAATTGACCCAACAGACTGTGGAACTGGTTAGAGCAAGCTCAGCTGAAATTGCCGACAGTTCGGTTCATGTAACCGCAGGAGGGACGGCCTTTAAACAACTGAGCACTTCAGTGGCTGGCATGTCCCGCATTGCAGAGGGGATTGTCACTGAAGGCAAGAAAGCCGGGGAAATGGCGGAACACATTAACAGGAAGCTTCAGGATATGGTAACTGATTCGTAACCATTGCATATCCTGCGGGAACGGGTTCAGACATCATTCATCATCCGTGATTGAATCAATCAGGGATAGCTGTGAAAGATGTCTTTTTACATTCCGTTAACATGAAAGTGATACTGTTTTTACAATGAGAAGGTAGGATGTTATAGATGGCCAAGAGCCAAGTTCGATCATTGGCATCGGTTAACGTAAAGGGAGTCTGGTTGTCCCTGCAGCGAAGGAGAAGTGAACATCCATGAAGGACCTCATTCATATCGATGGACTAAATTTATACTATGATACGCATCACGCACTTAAAAATATATCGATGGACCTGCCCGAGAGAACGGTTACTGCGTTTATCGGACCATCAGGTTGCGGTAAATCTACCTTGCTTCGTACATTGAACCGGATGAATGACATGATTCCAGGTGTGCGTGTGGAAGGACAAGTTATGTTGGACGGCTCCGACATTTATAGCAATGAGATTGAAGTCGAGACGCTGCGCAAGCGGGTCGGTATGGTGTTCCAACAGCCTAACCCTTTTCCAAAATCCATCTACGATAATGTCGCCTATGGACCACGACTCCATGGGGTGACCCAAAAGGCAGAACTGGATCAACTGGTTGAGCAAAGTCTTGTGCATGCTGCCCTGTGGGATGAAGTGAAAGATGTACTCAAAAAGTCGGCGCTCAGTCTCTCTGGCGGACAACAGCAGCGTCTTTGTATTGCACGAGCCTTGGCCGTGCAACCAGACGTTCTGCTGATGGATGAAGCAACGTCTGCACTTGATCCGATCTCGACGCTCAAAATTGAGGAGCTGGTCAAGGAGCTGCATCATAAGTACACGATTGTGATGGTAACACATAACATGCACCAGGCAGCAAGGGTATCGGGTCGTACTGTGTTTTTCCTGAATGGGGAAGTGGTCGAGGCAGCGGATACAGAAACCTTGTTCTCCACGCCGCAGGATTCACGGACCGAGGATTATATATCCGGACGGTTCGGATAATCAAGCCAATTTCGAACGATCCCGGTGTGTCCGGAGATGATGGATAAGGAGGACATGAAACCAATGATTCGCAGAAAAGAATTTGATCAAGAGCTAGAGGAACTGCGCACACTGCTTCGGCAAATGGGTGAGCATGTAGGAACGGCGCTGGATGGCGCCATTGAAAGTTTACGGACGATGGATGCAGAGAAAGCTCAGGTCATCATCAAGAATGATGCGAATCTGAATGCCCTGGAAGACAAGATTATGGAACTGGGTTCCAAGCTCATCATTACACAGCAGCCGGTAGCGAAGGATCTGCGACGTATTATCGTTGCGTTCAAAATCTCAAGTGATCTGGAACGGATGGGCGACCTCGCACTGGATGTAGCGAAGGTGACACTTCGTATGGAGGGACAGGAGCTTATTAAACCTCTGGTGGACATTCCAAGAATGGCGGAAATCGTCAAGGCGATGATTGATGAATCGATTGAATCCTTCCTGAAGGAAAATACGGATCTCGCCTACAAAATGGCTCAGACGGATGACCAGGTTGACCAATTGTACAGTCATATGATAAGCGACCTCTACTCATTCATGACAGACCATCCAAATAAAGCGTCCCAGGCCATGCTTCTAATGATGGTTGGACGTTATATCGAACGGATTGGTGATCATGCCACGAACATTGGTGAAAGTACAGTGTATCTGGTCACAGGCAAACGCCCGGATCTCAATCAGTAGTTAAGGAAGTACAGTATAATTAAAGAATCGTTTGTTCGAAATCAAGGAGCTTTCTTCCGGCAGCCTGTGCACAGGCTATCGCGGAGGAGGTTCCTTTTTTTGCTGGTAAGAAATGATATGAAAAGATGTCTAATCTTTTTGTTGTAACTGGTGTATATGGTATCATTAGAGTAGATGTAATTGAAGGTTTGACCATACGATACGCGAGGTGCTGGAATGGACAAGTTTATTCTCATAGATGGAAATAGCATTATTTACAGGGCGTTTTTTGCAATGCCGCCCCTGACCAATTCGAAAGGTCTGCATACCAATGCGGTATACGGTTTTACGACGATGCTGCTGCGATTGCTGGAAGAACACAAACCGACACATGTGATGGTGGCATTCGACGCGGGGAAAGTCACGTTCCGTCACGAAGGTTATCAGGAGTATAAGGGTGGTCGGGAGAAAACCCCGCCGGAGCTGTCTGAGCAATTTCCGCTGCTGAAAGAACTGCTTCAGGGTTTCGGTATTGCCCAGTTTGAGCTTGCTGGATTCGAAGCGGACGATATTATTGGAACGTTAACCAAACGTGCCGATGAAGCGGGAAGACAGGTACTGGTTGTATCGGGCGACAAAGATATGTTGCAGCTCGCCTCGGATCATGTTCATATCGGCCTGACGCGCAAAGGGGTCACCGAGATTGAACTGTATGATCCTGCTCAGATCAAGGAGCGCTATGGCTTGACTCCGCTACAAATCATTGACCTCAAAGGTCTGATGGGCGATACGTCCGATAATATTCCGGGCATTCCCGGTGTTGGCGAGAAAACGGCGCTGAAGCTGCTTCATCAGTTCGGATCGGTAGAGGACGTTCTGAATGGCACTAGCGAGCTGAAAGGTAAAATGAAAGAAAAGATCGAGGCACATGCCGAAGATGCACGGATGAGCAAGCAGCTTGCCACGATCCACCGAGAAGTTCCGTTGGACAAAACTTGGGAAGATATGCAGTTTGCCGGGTTGAAAGAGGAATTAGCAGGTCCGGCTTTGGCCAAGCTCGAATTCAAGTCTCTGCTCGAACGTCTTTCATTCCGTGGAAGCATCGTCTCTGAGCAGGAAGCTGTTCCCGCTGCCGAGGTAGAGTCCTCCATCGCCACAGAGGAAACGATTGGAGAGCTGTTTGGCTCACTTGAATCCATTGATGTGCTGCATGTGGAGACACATGGCGATAACCCGCATCAGGCGAAACTGATTGGACTTGCAGTGGGTTCAGCTGGAAACTACACCTTCCTGTCACCCGAATTGCTTCAGTCCAGTGCAGCTGCTCCGGTACGGGAATGGCTCGGCAATCCGGAACGGCCCAAGCGCGGATATGATCTGCATCGTGTCGATCTGGCGCTGCATGCGCATGGTATCGAGTTCGCAGGAGCATCCTTCGATGCACAGCTGGCTGCGTATTTGCTCGATCCAACCGAAGCCAATCAGACCATCAGTGGCTTAACCACGAAATATGGTCTGCCTTCCCTGGTGGAGGATGATACCGTTCTCGGCAAAGGGGCAAAATACAAGGTACCTGACAAAGATATACTGGGAGATTTCCTGTGCCGCAAAGCGGCAGCCGTAGCAGCCATTATTCCACTTCAGGAGCAGGCGCTGGAGAGCAATGAGATGAATTCTCTTTTCCATGAACTGGAGATGCCGTTGTCACGTATTCTTGCTGATATGGAGAAACAGGGGATAAAAGCGAATACGGCAGATTTGAAAGCTTTGGGTAGTGAGTTCGAAGAAAATATCAGCAGATTGATGGCGGAAATCTACAAGCTTTCCGGTACGGAATTCAATCTGAATTCACCGAAACAACTGGGTGAGATTTTATTCGATAAACTGGGTCTGCCTGTGGTGAAGAAAACCAAGACAGGCTACTCGACAGATGCCGAAGTATTGGAGAAACTGGCCCCTTATAATGATGTGGTGAAGCTGATCCTGCAATATCGTCAGCTTGCCAAGTTGCAGTCCACCTATGTAGAAGGGCTGCTTAAGGAGATCTCGGATAAAGATGGCAAGGTTCACACGTTTTATCGTCAGACGATTGCGGCAACAGGACGTCTGAGCAGTCAATTCCCGAACTTGCAGAACATTCCGATTCGGATGGAGGAAGGCCGCAAAATCCGGAAGGTGTTCGTTCCTTCCGAACCTGGGTGGTCCATTCTCGCAGCAGACTATTCACAGATTGAACTGCGTGTTCTCGCACATATTTCGGACGACGAACGACTTAAGGAAGCTTTTGTCAACGATATGGATATCCATACGAAGACCGCTTCGGATGTGTTTGGAGTGAAGCCTGAGGAAGTGGATGGAGATATGCGCCGTTCAGCCAAGGCGGTTAACTTCGGTATCGTTTATGGAATAAGCGATTACGGTTTGTCCCAGAACTTGCATATTACCCGTAAAGAGGCTGCGCAGTTTATCGATCAATACTTCGAAGTATTCCAGGGCGTTCGCCGATATATGGACGATATTGTGAAGGAAGCGCGTCAGGATGGTTATGTCAAAACGATGCTGGAACGTCGCCGCTATCTGCCGGAGATTAATGCGAGCAACTTCAACCTTCGTTCTTTTGCGGAGCGTACAGCAATGAATACACCGATTCAGGGAACGGCGGCAGATATTATCAAGCTGGCCATGGTTCAGATGGACGAAGCGCTGCGTGAACGCAAGCTGAAGAGTCGTATGCTGCTTCAGGTACACGATGAGCTTGTTTTCGAAGTTCCTGCCGATGAACTGGAGCTCATGAAAGAGCTCGTACCTTCAGTGATGGAAAAAGCATTAAAGCTGTCTGTACCGCTGAAAGCGGAAGTCAGCTACGGGGAAAACTGGTACGAAGCCAAATAGCAGGCTCTGAGCGGGTTTCCCGTTATTTTACAATATGCCCTTCAATTGCTTTCGACACAAGAAGGGGTCCCGCTGGGCGCCATCTTCCGTTATAATATAAGGGAGGTGAGAACATCATGCCGGAATTACCGGAAGTCGAAACAGTCAGAAGAACATTGAATCAACTTATTGTGGGCAAGACCATTGACTCAGTTACCGTTAGCTTGCCGCGGATTATTCAGCGGCCGGACGACATAGATGCATTTGCACTGGAACTTGCGGGACATACCGTTATGGGTGTGGAGCGCAGAGGCAAGTTTTTGCGTATTTTGCTGGACGGGCTGGTGCTTGTCTCCCATCTGCGGATGGAAGGTAGGTACGGGGTGTACCAGCAGCATGAGGAAGTGGAGAAGCATACCCATGTTATCTTTCACTTTACTGATGGTACAGAATTACGTTATAAGGATGTTCGCCAGTTTGGTACAATGCATCTATTCAGCGCAGGCGAGGAACTGGTGTCCAAACCTTTGTTAAAGCTGGGGTTGGAACCGCTGGATCCTGCCTTTACAGTAGATGCATTCCGGGAAGCTGTTGGCAAGCGGACAACCAAAATCAAGGCTGTGCTGTTAAATCAGGCATATGTGGTCGGGATCGGGAATATTTATGTGGACGAGGCTTTATTCCGCGCAGGCATTCATCCGGAGACCATTGCCAAGACGTTATCAGAAGCCCAGTTAACCGTATTGCATGAAGCGATTGTGGCTACACTTCAGGATGCGGTGGATGCAGGTGGATCTTCCATCAAATCATATGTGAATGGACAAGGCGAGATGGGGATGTTTCAGCATCAGTTGAAAATATATGGACGCAAGTCCGAACCCTGTGCAACGTGTGGTACATTAATCGAGAAGAGCGTAGTAGGCGGCAGGGGCACACATTATTGTCCAAAGTGTCAACCGCTGCGATGAATCGGTACCAGGCACGGTAGCATGATTTTAATCGTCAAATTGTAGCACCCTTGGATTCCTCCCTCCATATACTGATATGGCAGAAATAAGCGGGCGTATACCCATACTGGCAACTGTCGGTTGGAACGAGTTCGCACAGGGGAGGAATCCGGGGTGCTGCATCATTTTATTTCATTGCTGGCGCTGGCTTTGGCGCTTAGTTTAGATGGTTTTGGAGTCGGGATTACATATGGGCTGCGGAGAACCAAAATTCCGGTGTTATCCATTGCCGTCATTTCTATCTGTTCGGGTCTGGTTATTGCGTTATCCATGCAAGTGGGGGTGCTTCTGTCTCATGTGGTATCTCCGGATGTGGCTTCGATGGTTGGGGCAGTCATTCTGATCGGTATTGGCGCATGGTCGTTGCTGCAACTTCTTCGAAAACAGGGCAAGGAACAACTGGAGACAGACAATGGATTGGATGAGGGAGCAGAAGCAGGAATGATCCGAGGTGGAAGTATAGCAGCACCGGAGGCTCTGTTAAACGGTAGAAATCAGGTGCTTGCGCTTGATCTGGAGCAATCTGCCTCCGGTGGATCTCTGGAACGAATGGTCTTTACAATCGAGCTGAGAAAATTGGGTGTTGTGATTCAGATCCTGCGCAGCCCCTCGAAGGCGGATATGGATAACTCGGGGAGTATTTCCGTACAGGAAGCGATGTGGCTTGGTATAGCTCTGTCTCTGGATGCTTTTGGTGCAGGACTGGGAGCGGCATTACTTGGATTTCCCACGTTGTGGACGGCATTAATTATTGCATTGTTTAGCGGGGCATTTCTGTTACTGGGTATGAAGGTTGGCTTGCGATTCGCTGCTCTGCGTTGGATGCGAAGATTATCTGTACTGCCAGCACTTTTATTAATGATTATGGGAATAATGAAGTTGTTGTGAGGTGAAATCATGAATATTGGCTTAACCGGCGGGATCGCGACAGGCAAAAGCAGTGTGTCCGCCTTTCTCGCCAGTAAGGGAGCGTTGCTCATTGATGCAGATGTTATTGCCCGGGAAGTGATGCTGCCCGGGCATCCCGTTTTGACTGCGGCTGTTCAGCGGTTCGGACAAGCCATTCTAAATGAGGACGGAACATTGGATCGGAAGAAGCTGGGCAGTATTGTTTTTCAGAGTCCGGAAGAACGGAAAGCATTGGAGGCTATTACGCATCCTGCGATCCGTAAGGAGATGCGTGAGCGTGCTGCTGCATATGAGCTGGAGCATCCGGACAAGCTTGTTGTATCGGATATCCCTTTATTGTACGAGTCTGGGCTGGAGGATGGCTTCGAAGAAGTGATGGTTGTGTACGTCCCGAGATCTGTACAACGGGAACGGCTAATGAGCCGGGATGGAATGACGGCGGAACAGGCTGAGGCCCGGATGGACGTGCAGATGGACATTGAAGACAAGAAGCAGCGTGCAGACATTGTCATCGATAACAGCGGCTTATGGTCAGAGACGGAGAAACAAATCATTTCATTTTTGCATGGTAAGGGCTTATTATGAGATTGCTGCGTAAGAAACGGGTTTTATTGTTGATGTTTGTGTCTTTTGTTTTGGTCCTGTTCCTGAATACGAATTGGATGGCCTGGTTCTATCCCATTCATTACAAGGAAGAGATTCGTGCCCAGTCACAGAGTTATGAGGTCGATCCGTTTCTCATCGCTTCCATCATCAAGGTGGAGACCAATTTTAAGACGAGCAAGGAATCAAAGAGAGGTGCCATTGGGCTGATGCAGCTCATGCCGGACACCGCGAACTGGATTATGGAACAAGGCAAAATTCCGGGCACATCGCTGGAAGAATTGAAGCATGAACCTGAAAGAAATATTCAGTTAGGTACGTGGTATCTACGCAATCTGTCAGACCAATTCAATGGAAATGAAGCGGCAATGATTGCCGCATACAATGCAGGTCCAGGCAAAGTAAATTCATGGCTAAGGGATGGTGTTTGGGACGGCTCATTCGAGACGGTCAAGGATATTCCGTTTGGTGAGACCCGGCACTATGTACAACGAGTCATTTATTATTATAATCAATATGTAAAGATCTATAATACGTTCTAAGGTAGACATTTCAGTTGATATAGGTTTGGATGGATTTTTAAATGTACTTATCGTTGTCTAAAATAAGTAGAAGCACAGAGCAGGCCGGTTATTCACCGGCCGCCCCATGCTCCTCTGTGTTACCGTATTACAATGAAGAAGATATTATTGGTATTGACCTGCCAATTGCTGTTCTGCAATTGTTACCAGACGCTTCGTGATGTATCCACCGATCGAACCGTTCTCGTAAGAAGTCATGTTACCTTGGTATCCGTCTTGTGGAATGCTGATTCCGAGTTCTTGAGCAACTTCATATTTCATTTGCTCGAGAGCTGCGGAGGCTTTAGTTACCACCAGGTTGTTGGAGTTACCATTGCTTTGGGCCATTGCTGTTCACCTCCTCGCGGTTGGTAAAAGTATTATGTGTCGGCAATGCGATTTTCATAACTAAATAGGTACAGGGAATTTGTGGTAAAAGTAAAACATGGGAAGTGATCTGAATTGAAATGTCCTTATTGCGCGTATCTGGGCACAAAAGTGCTTGATTCAAGGCCAGCCAATGAATCGAAATCGATTCGTCGTCGTCGGGAGTGTGAACAATGCAGCCGACGATTTACAACTTTTGAAATGGTGGAAGAAACGCCGCTGATCGTGATCAAGAAAGATGGCAGTCGGGAGGAATTCAGCCGGGACAAGATTCTCCGTGGACTGATCCGGGCTTGTGAGAAACGTCCCGTCTCGGTAGAGACACTGGAGATGATGGTATCCGAAACGGAAAAGGCTTTGCGGAATACAGCCGATGCTGAAGTCGAGAGCCGCCAAATTGGCGAACTGCTGATGGAACAGCTGTTTCCGGTGGACGAAGTAGCTTATGTACGTTTTGCTTCGGTGTATCGTCAATTCAAAGACATTAATATGTTTATGAAAGAATTAAAATCCCTTTTGTCCAAAGAAGACATCGAGGATTAATGGAGTGCATAAGGGGAGAAGAGCAGTCTGGGTTACGGTCATCTGTTCCAGGTTAAAGGTTGTTCTTCTCCAATCACTTTCATTTCATGAAAAAGTGGTTGACAGCGAAAGCTGTATTTTATATGATATAGGAGTCGCCTACGGAATGTTGCAAAGTAGGACAACTTAGTAAGGGGCCTTAGCTCAGCTGGGAGAGCGCATCGCTGGCAGCGATGAGGTCAGGGGTTCGATCCCCCTAGGCTCCATAACGAAAAGAACGCCGTCACATTATGTGACGGCGTTCTTTTCGTTATGGCTTTAGCCAGTTGAGTGTGTGAAACGCGCGAAACAAAAAAAACACCCGCTATGCGGGTGGAGAGACCCCGGGTTTGACCACCATGACCATTCTAATAAAATTGAGATGTTCAGGCTCAAAAGAAAGGAATGGTCATCAATGGCAACCAAGAGCTACAGCCTAGCTCACACAAAGTGGATGTGTAAATACCATATTGTGTTCACCCCGAAATATAGACGGAAAGAAATCTATAATCAAGTAAGAAGAGATTTAATCGAAATATTCAAACGTTTGTGTAAGTACAAGGGAGTAGAGATTATAAAAGGTCACGCCCGATCATGTCCATATGCTGGTAGCAATTCCACTGAAAATGGCAGTCTCGACGTTCATGGGATATCTAAAGGGAAAAAGGTCGCTCATGATATTCGAAAAACATGCCCAGCTCAAGTATAAATACGGAAATCGAAAATTTTCGGCAGAAGGGTACTACGTGAGTACAGTAGGTCTAAATGAAGCAACGGTGAGAAAGTATATTCGTGAGCAAGAAGCGCATGATCAAGCGGTAGATAAGCTGAGTGCAAAAGAATACGAAGATCCATTCAGCAATAATAGGAGCAAAAAGAAGTAAAACCAGTTTAACTGGTAAGTGAAAGTGACAAATAACACTGAGCCTCGAAGAGCTGGCAGTGCAAATCAATATGGACCCTCAGGTTCTCAGAACGACGATTGATAAGTAGAACTCCTATGTGGATGCGGGTTTTGATCCGGAGTTCCATAAGGATACGGTTAGCTTAAAAGTCGAGAAGGCTCCATTCTACGCTACACCTAGAAAACCTGCAGTTCACCATACGATGGGCGGTATCAAGGCCGACACGAAAAGTTTTGGATGAAAACGGTCAGCCCATAGCACACCTGTATGCCGCTGGAGAAGTGGCAGGAGGGATACATGCAGGCAATCGTTTAGGCGGTAATGCCTTCACGGATATCTTTACTTTTGGACGAATCGCTGGTAAGAATGCTGTGGATGAGATGAATGATGGAGAGAATGTAAATAAAGAAATGTAGAAATGTAGATTGATGTAGTGCTCCCCTTGGAAACAACATGGAGATAAACCTGCCATGTCTCCGATGAATCCCAAGGGGGGTATTTTGTTTTGAATAAAAGTTTAAGGGGCGGCTTGCTCTGCTGCTACAGGAGCCATTTTTTGGCGAACCAGAGCCGGTAGAGACTTTAAGTAGAAGAAACTTACGGCAACAGTACAAATAGCCAGTGTAAGATGAAGCCATGTCACGTTGATCCATACAGGGAAAGCCAAACTAATTGTCCCTAGTGCTAATGAATGGCCGAGCATCATAACGGGTTCAATGAGTGAATTCACCCGTCCCATTGTCTGAGGCGGAACAAGCTCCGGAAGCCAGCTTCCCAGTGCTATGTTGATGGGAGCAATCGCGATTCCCGCGAACAGAATAATAACGAAATAGAGCTCTACGCGAGTTGCGAGACCCAATCCCGCCAAGAGCAGGCTTGCCAAAAATAGACAAGTGATAAGGATCGGCGTTCTTGTGTAACGTCGGATCAGAATGGGGCCCAAAATGCTGCCAATCAAAAAGCCAACTCCCATAAAGACGGTGACTAGTGATGAATGGACAACATACTGATCTGGACTGAGTTTGTACTTCATTGAAAAAATAGGGAGGACAGAAAATACACCGTTAACAATACCAAAAAACATAAATCCGCTAATCAAAATAAGCAGAAGCCGGTTATGTATAATATATCGAAGCCCCTGCCAGAAGTCTTTAATAACATGAGAGAAGCGAAGATCTCGTACACGGTTCTTTCCGTTTGGCATACGTGCATGTTCTGGGAAATTGGCCCAGGCGAGGAGTGAACCAGACAAGAGGAAACTGAAAAAATCCACAATAATGGCTCCCTCAATACCAATAAAATGGTAAGCTGTTGCTCCCAGACTCAGTCCAAAGAGCATGAATACTCCTGAAATAACCTGAATTAACCCGGAAGCGTGAACGTACTGATCTTGACCAATACTGCCTTGGAGAAGCCCCATTTCGGCCGGTCCGAAAAACTTGGAGACTGAACTGCGGAGAAACAGGATCAAAAAACACATGAACAGCACGTCATAGTGAACAAAAAGCAGCAGCAACAAGGTTAAGAGCGCCCTAATCCAGTCACTGTATGTGGCAATATGTTTGCGATCAAAACGGTCTGCAATGACACCAACTACCCAGAACACGGCCAAGGTTGGAAGTGAATACATAAGCTCTGCCATACTGGCTAACGATGGCTGATTACTGAAGCGATCCACCATATAATAAGCGAAGGCCATATTTCCAACGACATTTCCCAACTGTGAAGTAAAGGTCGCCAGAAAGAGTTTTAGAAAGGTAGGATTACGGAAAAGTTCCTTCATTTAGTTTTCCTCCGAATGTTCAGGTTTGTAAATTATCGCTGGGTGCAGCAGTGTTCTCAGATACGTGGTCAACGCTTCAAACTGCATACTGGTTTTTGCTTTTTCGGTACCTACAGTGATGGTGTGGGTCATAATACCTTCCTGATACGATGCTGCGAGTCTGGAAATGTCCATAGGGTCCATCGTTGGTGAGAACTCTCCCCGCTCAACTCCGATTTGAATTAATCTTGCAAATTGAGCAACACCTGAATTGTAACGTTCCATCAGCAAGCCCCGGCGTTCTTCATCCCGTGAGCCAATCAGGGAATATTCATAGAATGCGGACTGCAGTCCGGCATCCGGGAAACGGAGTAGTTCCTCCAATTGCTGTGAATATAGGTCGAGAATGATTTTCCAGATCGATAATGAAGAATCAATTAACGCATCCACATGATCTTTATGCTGCAGGTCCTGCCACTGAAGTAATGCTTCGAAGATTTCTTCCTTGCTTTGGAAATACAAATAAATCCATCCTCTGCTCATTCCAGCTTCTTCAACAATGTCTTTTAATGTAGTCGCCCCATAACCTTTTTGTTCAAATGCACGTTTGGCTGCTTCAAGAATTTGCAGATTTCGCTGCTCTTTTTGATCGTCGGATAACTTCGGAGACATCTGATCGGTTCCCCCTTTTCCCTAAAATGAATCGCGATTTATTATATTATAAATGACACTGGATTCATTTTCAATAGACCTAAAAAATAAATTGAACTGTTTAAGTAATTGCTGATATAATGTGTTTAAATGTAATATATTTGTATTTAAATCCTTATTTTTCAACAAAAATACGAAAAAAATCGTGTAACAACGCATCTCTAATATCAAATATTGTCGAACAAATGGTTTTGGGGGGATGTTATGCAGACCGCACTGCTGTTTCCGGGTCAGGGATCACAATACATAGGCATGGGGCAGGAATTGTTCACCAGTTCCCTATTAGCCAGAAGAACGTTTGAAGAGGCATCAGAGATATTGGGAAACAGCGTATCGAAACTTTGTTTTCAAGGGGATTTGGCAGAGTTAACCCGGACCGAGTACGCACAGCCGTGCATTTTGACGGTTGGTATCGCTGCCTTTCGTGTGTTAATGGAGAAGACGGAACTCAATCCAGTCTATTTGGCCGGACATAGTCTTGGAGAGATCACTGCACTGACCGCCTCGGGAGCCTTACATTTTGCGGATGCCATTCGTCTCGTGCGTCTTAGAGGCATGTTGATGCGGGATGCTCAGATGCAGAGAGCCGGCTCAATGCTCGCTGTTCATGGTCTTAGCTCACAAGTCATTGAGAAGGAATGTCGTGAGCCTGAATTCCGGGGTCAAGTGGTCATTTCCAATCTGAATTCCAGCCGTCAAACAGTCGTTTCAGGTTATATGGATGCGCTCTCGATGATTCAAAACCGATTTGTCGCGCTGGGAGGTTACGTTACACCTCTTCAGGTGGGCGGTGCTTTCCATAGTCCATTGATGAAGGATGCAGCAATGAAATTGTATGATGAACTTAGTTGTATGCGTTTTCATCCCATGCGGTACTCGGTTCTTTCCAATGTTACGGCGCTTCCGTATCCTTCCGAGACCTGCATACCCTCCTTTTTATCAGAACAGATGGTAGAGAAAGTTCACTGGCAGGGGTGCGTCCAATTCCTTATGGAAAGGCAGATTAACAACCTGATCGAGGTTGGACCAGGTAGTGTGTTAAGTAACATGCTGAGAAGAGAGAGACCTGAATCATGCCTGATTCATCCTACAGACAAGAAGGAGGACTGGCAGAAGCTCATGAAGGACAGGGCTCCGAAGGGAACTGAAAATGCGCCATATGCCCGTTATTTAAAGGCTGCACTTTGTGCCAGAAACCACAACATTCACGTTGAAACTTCGGACTATCTGGAAGAGGTTGCGGGGTCCTTTCGGGAGTTAGAGCGGCTTGCTAAGTCGGAGGAGTTTGCAGGCGGCAATGATAAAGCTCTCAAAGCCTTAAAACACATTTTGGATTGTAAGATGACTCCTGCTCCACAACGGGGAGATATTCTCAGTCATATAGCTGAAGAAGGAGTGGTTCAGCATGTTTAGTACGCTCAATGAAGCCTTGTGTCGTCACACTGAATTGGAAGAGCGAGGTATCACCTTTGTTGAGGGGGAATTCCAAAGCGAGTTTTGCAACTTTGCAGAGCTCTATCAGTCCTCGATGTCTGCCGTGCATCTGCTAAGAAAGAACGGAGTAAGTGAAGGATCTGAAGTGATTTTGCAGTTGGATAACACCCGTGATTTCCTGGTTATTTTCTGGGCCTGTCTGCTTGGCGGCATCATCCCTGTTCCTTTGACGGTGAGTAAAAATGAAGAAGCGCTGGCAAAAACGTTGCGTGTAACCGGTGTGTTGAAGCATCCCTTTATCGTGGCGGAATCGCGCCATCTCGCCGAGCTTCGTGAGCGTCTGTCCTGCTTTCCAGATCGAAACTGTGTTCTTCTGGACGTCAAGAACCTGATGAACCAGACCGTTGAACATCATGAGAAACCTGTTCTTGCTCGCCCTGACGATATTGCTTTTATTCAGTTTTCTTCGGGGACAACGGGAGAGCCCAAGGGTATCAAGCTGACACATCGCAAGCTTCTCGCGAACATATATGATCTCGAAGAGCGTTTGGGAGCCTCCTCAGAGGATGCTTTTCTGAATTGGATGCCCCTGACTCACGACCTCGGCATGATTATGTTCCACTTGCTCCCGCTGGTTGCCGGTTTGAACCAATATCAGATGCCAACCTGGCTTTTCATCCGCAGGCCTGTACTCTGGTTACAGTTGGCCAGCCAGTTCAAGGCAACGATGCTTGCTTCGCCCAATTTCGGAATCAAGTATTTTTTGAATGCGTATCATAAAGCTGCGAATCAGCGCTACTTTGATTTGGATTTAAGCCGGATCAAGGCTGTCGTGAATGGTGCGGAACCTATTGATGTGGAGGCCTGTCAACAATTTTTAGACGAGATGGCCATTTATGGGCTTGATGGGAAAACGATGAAAATGGGCTATGGCATGGCTGAAGCTTGTGTGGCGGTGTGTATTCAGGAGCAGCACGAAGCATTTACGACGTATTATGTCCGCAGGGATAGTCTCAATGTCGGGGACCAGGCTCATTTTCTATCAAGTGAGGATGAAGCAGGCCTGGCACTCTCTGGAACGGGAACCCCGCTACGAAGCAGTCAGGTGAGAGTATGTGACGATTCAGGTCGAACTCTCCCCAAAGGTTATGTCGGATTTATCCAGATCAAGGGTGCTAATATTACGGATGGATACTATAACAATGAAGAAGCGACCAACAATCTGTTTACTCCGGACGGTTGGGCCCATACAGGTGATCTTGGCTTTCTTATAAATAACCATTTGGTGTTTACGGGGAGAACCAAAGATATCATCATTATTAACGGTTCCAACTATTACCCCTATGATATTGAACGAATCGCAGAGGAATGCACGGATTTGAAAATCAAACGCATGATTGCCTGTGGTATATACAGAGAAGATACAGGGACGGAAGAAGCAGCACTGTTTGTTTTGTACAGGGACAAGCTGGAAGAGTTCGGACGTTACGCGGATCAGATTCGCAGACATGTGAACCAAGTGATGGGTATCCATCTTTCCGTTATCCTGCCGATTTCGAAAATACATCAAACGACCAGTGGCAAACTGCAGCGTTATAAATATATTGAGAAATACAAAGAGGGAGCATTTCGGAACGTAGAAGACGAATTAACAAAATGGGAGGAACTTCGGGAACAGGAAGTACTGGTACAAAGACCCGAGGACAAGACGCAGCAAGCGTTGTTTGACATATGGTGTAAGCTGCTTGGCAAGAAACATGTTGGGGTCAATGACAGCTTTTTTGAGATAGGCGGAACTTCCATTCTCGTGATGCAGATGCTTGAGGAAGTGGACCTTCTATATCCGGATGTCATCACGTTAACCGATATTTTTGCGTATCCTTCAGTGGCACAGCTTGCACAACTGATTTCAGGCTCGCAGGAATTGCCAAGAAAGAAGCTGCAGCTGCAGGCGGTACAATTGGAAGCACCGTACTTCGAAGCGGTGTGGAGTGGAGCAGAGAATCAGTATCGCATGGCGGTAGACCCGGCGCAACGAAGTCGTTTTCAAACACTTTGTCTCGAGTTGCAGATTGCCGAGGAAGCAATATGGCTTGCCCTTCTTTCCAACGCCATGTATGACATATCGATCGACTCTAAAGTGACTGTTCATACTATGATGGACGGCAAAGGCTGGATTGTGCCTTTTAACGTGGATTTTGCAGAAGTA
Source organism: Paenibacillus pabuli NBRC 13638 (assembly GCF_001514495.1). GTDB lineage: Bacteria > Bacillota > Bacilli > Paenibacillales > Paenibacillaceae > Paenibacillus > Paenibacillus pabuli. The sequence continues at coordinate 23,212 of NZ_BCNM01000034.1, read as the reverse complement.
GAGAGGATAGAAGATCTGCTCTTATTGGCAGGTGTGAAGAAAAAAGTGGGCGAAGCAGAGGTGTACCACAAGAGAGATATTGAGAAATATGTGCCTCGCATTGAACCGGGATATGCCCGCTGTCTGTTCGTACGGAAGGGTTGGTTACATACAGAGGATGCCCTTCATGGCGTATTCGATATGATCATGGAGTGGCAGGATATGACAGATTCAGTAGAGCTATTTTTCCGCTATAACCCTTCCAGAATGAACGGGGTTCTTATGAAAGGGCTGTTCCAGACGATCGCGGACTCATTAGAGTCTTTACTGAGTGTTGATATTGTTTCCAACAGATCGGTATCACAGTGAGTGGGGAGGGGAGAGCCGATGAAAAAAAGTTTGTTACCTCGCCGTACGAAGGAGGATAATACTCCAGCTGCAGTAATTGAGGAGCAGTCAGGCAAGGATATAGCGGTGATCGGCATGTCACTCAAAGTCCCTGGGGCTGATTCACTGGACCAATTCTGGAGCAACCTGTGCCGGGGCGAAGATTGGGTTAGGGAAGCTCCTAAGGCCAGAACGTCGGAAGGCAGGCCAAAAGCAGCACGGCGCGGTTATTTGTCAGAGATCGACACGTTTGATGAATTCTTCTTTCGTATCCCTCCAAAAGAGGCAGCGTTGATGGACCCATATCAAAGGTTGTTTCTTGAGATTGCCTGGAGTGCGATTGAGGATGCGGGATATGGCGGAGATCGGTTAAAAGGAAGCCGGACCGGTGTGTATGTCGGATCAGGACATGAAAATGAGTATAAGCAAATGATTGCTTCATACAATGCAGAGCTCTTATCGGCAGCCGCAGTAGGAAACATGTCCTCGGCTATAGCGAGCAGAATCAGTTATTTGCTCGATTTGAGAGGTCCCAGCCTGGTGATTGATACGGCCTGCTCTTCATCGTTAATCGCCGTTCATCTGGCGTGCCAAGCGCTGTTGGCACGCGAATGTGATATGGCCATCGCGGGAGGTATTCAATTAATTCTTGACCCGCAAGCCGAACAGCCCCAAATAGGCATAGAGTCTCCTTCATCTACGGTAAGGGCGTTTGATGAAGGGGCTGACGGGACGGTAAGAGGAGAGGGCGTGGGAGCAATTCTGCTCAAGCCCTTGTCACGTGCTATTGCCGACAATGACTCTGTATACGCCGTAATTAAAGGTAGTGTCTCCAATCAGGATGGTAAATCGATCGGCATTACATCGCCTAACCGGGCAGCTCAGGAGCAGCTCCTTATTCGTGCTTGGGAGCGTGCAGGCATTCATCCAGCTTCGCTGTCGTACATCGAAACGCACGGCACAGGCACACCAATAGGCGACCCGATTGAGGTTCGTGCGATTCATAATGCGTTCCGCACGTATACCGATAAAGTCCAGTTCTGTGCAATCGGATCACTAAAGCCCAATATCGGACATTTATATCATGCCGCAGGCATTATTAGTTTCATTAAAACAGCATTGGCACTTCATCATGAGCAGCTTCCTCCGTCCATCCATTTCGAGAAACCTAACCCTCAAATTGACTTTGCGAAGTCTCCTGTATATGTCAATGCTCACTTATCTGATTGGAAAAGGAGCGCTGATGTACGCCGATGTGGAGTGAGTTCTTTTGGTATGAGTGGCACCAACTGCCACGTTGTTTTGGAAGAGACAAGAGACAGAAGCGTGTCTCTTCCGGTCAATGCAGAGTACGTACCTTCCTTGTTAACTTTATCTGCCAGAACGCTGACCTCTTTGCGGTCTCTGATCGATAAATATCGACTTTTTCTTCTTACAGCTGATCCACTATCTTTCGAAAACATTTGTTATACCTCAAATATTGGTAGAGGCATTTATGAGTACAGGCTGGCAGTACTAGCACTACACTCGCAAGAGTTAAGGGGCAAGCTGGCTTTGCTGCAACATGAGACTTTCACCGGGCAATACGGTGAACTTGCGGAGGGAATCTGGTTCGGCGGACCTGAACATGTGGAACCTCCAAATTCTTCCGAATCGGCTGCTGCAACGCAGAGTCTGGAAAGCAATATGGTCTGGGAAAAGGCGGCTAGCCGATATGTTCGTGGCCAATTCATTGACTGGAAAGGTCTCCATGCTGGTTACAGCAGGCGTGTCGTTTCAGTCCCGACGTATGCATTCGATCAACATAGGCACTGGGCTGTGCCTGTGATGGTTGCAGAGAGCAGCAGGGTAGTTTTCCACAAAACGGAGGAAAAAAAGGAGAAGCTAACGATGGAAAATCGTATTATTCAGGACGCAAACAACCATCCCTTCACAAGTGTGGTACAGGAAATCATGTCGAATATTTCAGGATATTCTCCAGAAGATATCGGTGTAAACCGAAGTTTCATGGAGCTCGGCATGGATTCCATTTTGCTTGTCAATGCCAAACATGCAATCAAAAATCATTTTGGCGTGGATATTCCGATGCATCTGTTCTTTGAAAAAATGTCTACTGTTGCTGAAGTAGGGAAGTATATTGCCAGCCAATCTTCGTATTTTCCAGAGTCTTCCATACAGACCGGCCCGACAAAGCTTAGAGAAGAGCAGGATGAAGCACTTGTGCAAAGTGCGAATATCCATCCGTATGCGGCGACTTCAGGGGAGGAAACCGAACAGAGCAACTTCTTAGTGACAGGTACAGGTCTGGAGGGAATCGTACAGAAGCAGCTGGACTTGATGTCTCTCCAACTTTCCATGCTGCAAAGGGGCTCTATGCGATCGGAAGCTTCTGCTGCTCGCTTGTCGGCGGCGACTTCAGTGCATGAGAATACCCCGCTGGAAACGGAGCATCATTACACTTTGGGGAACAGTCAGCGTGAACCGTCTGTACTGATAAAAGAACGGCAAAAGCCTGATCGCCCCTATGTCCCGTTCCAGACGCTTGAAACGCACTCGAAGACAGGATTACACCCTCTACAAGAGCGTTTTATAGACGAATTTATCTCGAGATACACCACAAAAACGGTCCAATCCCAGCTGCATACACAAGCTTTCCGTAAAGTGGTAGCTAACAATCGTAATGTGGCAGGTTATCGTCCCTACTGGAAAGATATGGTCTATCAGATCGTTGTTGATCATGCGCAGGGTTCTACGATTACCGACATAGATGGTAACAACTATATTGACTTGACGATGGGCTTTGGTGTAAACCTGTTCGGCCATCAGGTGTCTTTTATTAACGAAGCGGTACAAGAGGCTGTGCACAAGGGAATGTGTGTTGGCCCCATCAATGCAGTGGCCGGGCAGGTTGCGTCTGCCCTGCATCAATTGACGGGTATAGAGCGTGCAGCATTTTTCAATTCCGGGACAGAAGCGATTATGGTTGCCATGCGGTTGGCTCGGGCGGCCACGAATAGAACAAAAATAGTCATTTTCTCGGGTTCTTATCATGGCACTTACGATGGTGTTCTGGCGATGAGCGCAGGACTGGGAGGAATAAGCACGCCGATTGCTCCGGGGATACTGCAAGGTATGGTTGATGACCTCATCGTTCTGAATTACGATCATCCCGAATCCCTGCGGTTCATTGAGCGGCATGCCGGAGAACTGGCAGCAGTGCTGGTGGAGCCGGTACAGAGTCGCAGGCCGGATATTCAGCCGACCGCTTTTCTGAAGGAGTTGCGTTCGTTAACCGCTGTAAACGGCATCGCTCTGATTTTCGACGAAGTCATCACGGGCTTCCGGATTCATCCTGGAGGTGCGCAGGCATGGTTCGGCATCGCAGCGGATATGGTGGTATATGGCAAGGTCGTCGGTGGAGGGTTACCGATTGGCATCGTCGCTGGAAAAGAACGATATTTGGACGGCATAGATGGAGGGATGTGGTCTTTTGGGGATGCCTCGTTTCCTCCCCATGAAGAGCGGAGAACTTTTGTAGCCGGGACGTTTTGCCAGCATCCGTTGGCTATGAATGCTGCTCTAGCAGTACTGCGTCGTATACAGAAGGAAGGGCCTGTCCTTCAGGAGCAACTGAACAAAAAAACGGCGGTTTTGGCAGACAGACTCAACCATTATTTTGCAGAGAAGCAGGTGCCACTGGAAATTGTTCACTTTGGTTCACTGTTTCGTTTTGTGCAAAAGTCAGACCTAGAGCTCCTGTACTACCTGTTAATCGAGAAAGGAATATATATTTGGGAGGGCCGAAACTGCTTTTTATCAACAGCGCATACAGAGGAAGATATTGATCGTATCGTGTATGCGGTACAGGACAGTGTGGAGGAATTGCGGAGTGCCGGGTTCCTGCCCCCGAGTTCACCTACCTCGCCGGGGGGCGGGAGAATGCAACCAGTTGAAACATCGGCAGCAGAAGTTGCTGATCAGGCTGAGATTCACCCGCTTACGGCGGAGCAGACACAACTATGGTTCGCATCTCAGGCAAATGACGATATTAACCACGCTTATGTGGAGTCTGTCGTGCTTCGCCTGGAAGGAACAGTGGATATTGAAAGGTTACGGGGAGCCATTCGCCATGTAGTTCAAAAGAACGGGATGCTGCGAACCCGTTTCTCTAACGACGAAGGATTGTATTACACAGAGCCGTTTGAGAGCGTAGCTTCCAAAATCATTTTTTATGAGGCGGAACGGTTGGATGTGCCGAAAGATTTGCCGGATTCTATTCCACAGGAATTAACCGGAGGTTTTGATCTGTCAGAAAGTCCATTAATCAGGTTCGGTCTGCTACATTTCGGGCATCAGCAATACCGGTTTATCATGCAAGCTCATCATCTTGCGGCCGACGGCTGGTCACTTATTCAGATCCTGAAGCAGATTGCCGGATACTACACAATGCACAATCGTTTTCAGGCGTCTGATTCTGTATTATTCTCTGCCTTTGCACAGTGGCAGCGTAGTCTGCCGTTGGAGGAGAAGCAGCTTGCGCGCGAGTTTTGGACTAGACGACTTTCCAATCCAGTGCCTGAATTGGTTTTGCCAGCTAATCTCGCCCTCGAACCTGTTATACCCTATCCAGGAATGCGTCTCAGCAGAAGCTTGAATGCTGAGTTCACAGAGGAGTTAAGAGCTTTTGGCAAAAAAAAGGGCGTTTCCTTGTTTATGCTGATGCTTGCGGCATACAACGTGTTGCTATCCCAAATCTCGGGGCTGCGGCAGATTACTGTCGGCATCCCTGTGGCTGGACAACTTCAGATGGGGGTCCCTCATTTGGTCGGTCAATGCGTAAATTTACTTCCCTTTTCAAGTCGGCTGCCAGATGAGGCAGAACTGTCTGATTACACTGCTCAAGTAAGAGATGAAATGCTCGAGCTGCTGGAGCACCAGCGCTGCTCCTATGTGGATATCGTTACGGCGCTAGTTATGGAAGGACAGCCTGTTTATCCTCCGGTCATCAGCACTATATTTAATTTTGACAAAGCGCCTGCGTTTGAATTCGAAGGCCTCACAGCTCAACTTGAGTCTGTTCTGCCAACGGTATTCAAATATCCGATCAGCATGAATGTTCTGGAACTGGATCAAGAGTTGATTTTGGAACTGGATGTTGGAAGTGAGGTGTGTGCACAGGAGGAGGCTGAATCCTGGCTTGAAATATACACTCTGTCACTTGCAGCTGTTGTGTACAGAGTCTGGAAGGAAGGCGAGGCGGAATCAAGTTCTCGGTTTAGCAAAATACATACTTCGTTATCAACATCATCGTTTGTTTTATCCGAGCTTCATGCTGTTTCCCGTAATTCGTATAGAACGGATATCCCTGCCGAGTGTACCCCGACAACTTCAAACGATCCGGATCAAAGGTTTGCCCCTCCGGTTACGGAAATGCAGATCAAGATTCATACCATATGGCTTGAAATCATGAAGCTGGGTAACGTCGGCATTCATGACCATTTTCTGACGGTGGGTGGCAATTCTCTTGCAGCTACGGTAATTACTGCCCGACTTCAAGAGGAATTAGGAAGCAAGGTTCCTCTGAGTCTGTTGTTTCGCCATCCAACGATTGCCGAGCTGGCACAGGTATTAGAAGCTGTGCCAGCGTCTGATTTCATACAAATTCCGAAGGCGACGTCAGCCGAGTTCTATCCGCAGTCGACTTCACAGCGTTCAATCTTTGCTGTAGAGAAACTGGGCAGAGCAGGTACGGCTTATAACGTCACTGGACTAATTGTGGTGGAAGGTACGCTTGACTTGCAGCGATTGGAATTAGCGGCCAACTTGCTGGTGCAGAGACATGAATGCTTACGGACCTCCTTTCATCTGGATGAAGATGAGCCGGTGCAGCGTGTGGCGAGCGAGGCAGTCATGGAGATTCCCATACATTTGCTGGACAGTGACGCGGCGGAAGAGACAATTCTGAGCACCATTCGGCCGTTTGATCTGGAACAAGCGCCGCTGCTGCGTATGGAATATTGGACTGAACAGAAGGAATCTGGAAGTCAGTATCTTCTGATGGATATGCACCATCTAATTGCTGATGGGCTTTCAGCCAATCTTCTATTTGAAGAACTTATCCGGTTGTATGACGGCCAAAGTTTGCCGGTGGTCACGCGGCATATGAAGGACTTCACTCAATGGCAGCTGGGCCGGTTTGGCGCAGGTTATATGAGGGAAAGTGAAAAGTACTGGAGCCAGCAGTTCAAGGAAGGTATTCCACGTATGGACTGGGGAATACATCATCAGCGGCCTGCCGTACGCAGTTTTGAAGGAGAAAGATACGGCTTCCAGCTTCCTGCCGAAACCTTGGCACGCATCAAGGAATATGCTGCAGCTGAGAAGGTCACGTTATACAGCTATTTTCTGGCCGCTTATAAAGTGCTGTTATTCAAATATTCTGCTCAGGAGCACATCATGGTTGGAACAACGGCGTCCGGTCGGCAGTATTCGGGTATCGAACGAATCCCAGGCATGTTCGTCAACACCATTCCGTTGCGAAGCCATCTCATAGGAGACCAATGGTTCTCCAAACTGATCCATGAGGTACAGATCAATGCGGTGGAGGCGTTTGAGCATCAGGAATATCCTTTGGATCGATTGAGTGCTCTCCCGAACGTGGAGCGGGATTCCAGTTGGAATCCATTGTTAGGTGCGGTCTATGTCTATCAACATCAGGCTCTTTCAATCGATCCGCAAATCGGCGGTGACGCCAGATTTACAGTGTCCGAGTACAAAAACAGGATTGCTAAGTTTGATCTGACACTGGAAGTTGTAGAAGGATTTGATGAATTGCATTTGGATCTCGAATATAGTACGGCAGTGTTTCACCCTGAAGCCATAAAAACCATGGCTGGACACCTGAGTACCATTTTGGAAGTTGTGTCCAATCAACCGGACGTTTCTATCTCGGAAATCAGCTTGCTTCATGCTTCAGAAACCAGGCAGCTTCTGCATGAATGTAATGAAACGAATAGCCAGCTTCTGCTTGATCAACCGATGTTTGCATTATTTGAGGAACAGGTGCAACGTACACCTGATGCAATTGCGATATCCTGTGCAGGTGTGCAGCTCACTTACCTTGAGCTTAACATGAGAGCCAATCGATTTGCACAGGTTCTGAAGGAGCAAGGCGTGCTTCGCGAGATGGCAGTTGGACTGGTTATGAAGCGATCACCCGATCTGCTTGCAGCCATTCTCGGTACTTGGAAAGCGGGTGCCTATTATGTGCCTATCGATCCATCGTATCCGAAGGATCGTATTGGTTATATATTAACCGACTGCAAGGCTCAGTGGGTCATTACCGATGCAGCCTATGAGGAGGTGTCCAATTTTACGGGGTGTTTGATTATGGCTGAAGAAGTATACAGCAACGCGCCATTAACCTCCGTGAACCCGGAGCGGTCTGCCGAGCTTGACGATCTGGCATACATTATCTATACATCAGGTTCTACGGGCAAGCCCAAAGGTGTTATGGTGGAACATCAGGGCTTGACCAATTACATTCGCTGGGCAGATCAAACCTATGTGCGCGGCGATCGCATTCGTTTTCCGTTGTATTCATCCATTTCTTTTGACCTGACAGTAACATCAATGTTTACACCGCTGTTGTCGGGGAACCAGATCATCATATACCCAGAAGATGTGGAGTTTGCGCTGGAGCGGATCTGTGAAGAGGATGAAGTCGATATCATCAAATTAACGCCGTCCCATCTGAAGCTCCTGTCTCTTTATAACACGGAAGGCTCAAGTTTAAAGCGGTTTATCGTGGGTGGTGAAGCATTCGAGAGCTCTGCTGCTTCAGACATTACTTCGCTGTTCGGTCCGCATGTTGAAATTTATAACGAGTATGGACCTACCGAGACTGTAGTAGGCTGTATGATTCATAAATACGATTCGGATGAAAAATACAGTCAGGTACCGATTGGCTGGCCGATTGATAATATGAGGTTATATATTTCCGATGAAAAAGGGAATTTGCAGGCGAAACATCTGCCTGGAGAACTGTGCATTGCTGGTATTGGTGTAGCCAGAGGATATGCGAACCAGCCGGAGCTGACTCTTGAGAAGTTCGTCTCGAACTGGTTTCAGGAACCCGGCAGGGTTTACCGTACCGGAGATCTGGTGCGCTGGCTGCCAGGTGGCGGGATGGAGTATTTAGGAAGAATCGACGAGCAAGTTAAAATTAGGGGTTATCGAATCGAATTGGGAGAGGTTCGCAATCTGTTGCTGGACTATCCTTCGATTCGTGAAGCAGCGTTGCTCGTCAAAGAGACTGAAAGCGGCGAGAAACATCTGTGCGCCTTCTATGTCTCTGCGGCAGAGCTGGAGACAGGGGAACTAGAGAGCTATCTTTCAAGATATTTGCCTCAATACATGTTGCCGGCCGAGTATATTCCTATGGATCGACTCCCGCTGTCTGCTAATGGCAAGGTCGATATCAAGAAGCTGCCAGTTATCTCGGCAGAGCCGATTCAGTCAAAGCTTCCACTTCAGGTGGACACGCCTGGTGAGGCGGATTTGCTGCAAGCTTGGCGCGAGATACTGAGAGCGCCAGACGCCGCCAGAGATGATCACTTTATGCGACTTGGCGGGGATTCGATCAAGGCTATCCAGATTGCGGCTCGCATGAAAAAGTGTGGCTACCGGCTGGAGGCGGCTGACATTTTACGTTGGAAAACGGTGAGCAGCATTGCCCCGCTTCTTATTCCTATGGATGAGGCAATGCCTCACAGAGCTTCAGAGCTTTTAGAGGGTGATGTGCCTCTTGCGCCTATTCAACACTGGTTTTTCAGGCAAGATTTTGCCCAAATGAATTATTGGAATAACAGTGTGACGCTGATTGGTGCTGCAAGGTTCAATGATGAGCTTGTCAGAGAAACGTTCAGATTACTCACCGTTCATCATCATGCACTGCGAATGACGTTTAAGCGAGACGGCAACCACATTCAGCAATCCTGCAATAATGCGGATCGGCAGGCATTTGCCTTCCATGTTGCCGAGGAGATGGATGGGATGGACGTCGACAAGTTCAAAGCCATCACGGAACGAATGACAGAAGACATGCACCAAGCAATGGATATGGAGCATGGACCATTAGTACAGGTGGGCCTCATTCGCGGACGAGATCGAGACGAGTTGATACTTATCATTCACCACTTGGTCATTGATGCGGTATCTTGGCGCATTTTACTGGATGACTTTTATGATATCTACTTTGCTCTCAAACAGGACATCAGGCCGGTTCTGCCTTCCTCATCCGATTCCTACCTTGATTATGTACAGAAAATGCGTGCGTATATTGCTGTCGGGGAATGGAAGCATGAGCTGCGTTATTGGAAGAAGGAATTGACTCGCCAAGTCTCGCCGCTCAATGGAGACGGGATAAACTTGAAGGGTCAGGTTCGAGATTGTGCAGTGGCAAGCCTTCATTTTACACAAAAAGCCACTAAGGCCCTGATGCAATCGGCAACCGAGCGATACGAGGTGGAAACATCGTCCTTGCTGCTTGCCGCACTTGGCACTGCAATGGAGGCCGTCGGTATCCCGGATGGTCTCTGGGTAAATATGGAGGGGCATGGCCGGGAAGGCTTCGGTGAAGCTGCGGATTATTCGCGGACGGTTGGCTGGTTTACATCCCACTACCCGATTTATCTGGATACTTCAGCAGCGAAAACGCCGGACAAGTATGTTGTACAGCTTCATCGTAATTTGCAGCGTATCCCTCACCGTGGGGCGGGATTCAACGTACTCAAGTACATGCTTGCGGAAGAGGAGTCCAGACAACTCAATGCGTATGAAATTGAGCCACAGATCTGCTTTAATTATCTCGGTGAAATGGATGACAGTCGTTACCAAGATCTGTTTCGGCTTTCGCAGCTTCCCATGCACGGAACCGAAAGTCCGGATGCGGATCGCCCATTTGTGATCACCTGCAATGTGCTTTTGTCTGACGGACGGATGCTGATTGAGTTTGATTACAATAAACAACAGTTCAGTGAGGAAATCATCCAGAGAATGTTGCAAGCTTTCCTAAGCGGTTGGGAAACCATCATGTATGCCGGTGAAAGACCGGTGTTTACCAATATAGAGAATGAGGGATTTCAGCTTGTGCCTTCCGCCGATCGGGCTATTCTTCAACAGACAGCACCGTTGCCACTGCTCAAGGCGTATCCACTGTCACCGATGCAGGAAAGTATGTTGTTTTATTATCTCCGGTTCCCCGATTCCACGGCTTATGAAGAGCAGTGTGTCATTCATTTGCAGGGAAATGTGGATCCGGAACGGCTGAGATATTGCTTTCAGCAGGTGGTGAACCGACATGACATTCTTCGTACATTTTTTGCCTTACGGGAGCTAGAACGGCCGCTTCAGGCAGTGGTGAAGTCCTGGATGCTTCCATTTGAGTTCATGGATTGGACAGGCGAGAATGGCGGATGTGAATCAGAGAAGCTGGAACAATACCTTCAGCAAAACCGTGACCGGCGCTTTAACCTATTTGGTGAGGTACCTCTGAGAGTGGCTCTCATTCGAACAGATGCGAACTCGTATTGTCTGGTTTGGAACTTCCATCATATTTTGCTGGATGGCTGGAGTGTAGGTTTGCTTCTTAGCAACATCTTCGATCTGTATGCCGAACCGTCTGCCACACAATCGTTTGTCCCAGCGGCGCAATACTGTGAGTATATCCAGTGGCTTGAACAACGAGATCCGTCTGTGGCTGAAGCGTACTGGGAGACTTATTTAGCTGGATACCGAAGCAAAAGTGTTCTGCCACGCATAAAGGAAACAAGTGGTCAGTATAACAGAGATGAATTAACCCGTAATTTACCTGAAGCGCTACAGCATGCACTTCTACAATTATCCGCTGAATATGGTTTGACGCTGAATATATTGTTTCAGGCTGCATGGGCAGCGGTGCTGCAGAATCTGAGCGAAATTGAAGATATCTTGTTTGGAGCAGTAGTATCGGGCAGGAGTGTTGAGGTGAAAGAGATCAACAGCATGATCGGTCTGTTCATTAATACGATTCCTGTTCGAATCAAATCTGCATCGGTTACCTTTTTGCAACTTGCATCACAACTTCAATCGGAACAGCTGGAGAAAGAGCCGTATTCCCATATTCCCTTGTCTGCGATCCAGAAATCAGGCGGTGGGGCAGTACTGGATCATATTCTAGTGTTTGAAAATTATCCGCTAGAGCTGAAGCTACCTTCCGGTCTGGAAATGGCAGATTACGATTTGCAAGAGTATACAAGCTATGATTTTAACCTGATCGTAGAGCCGCATGAGGGCTTCCTCGTCCGTTTTGTATACAATGATGTCGCATATAGAGCGGAAGAAATGGCAGATTGGATGAACTGTCTTTTCCTTGTGCTCAATCAAATCAGCGAAAACCCGAATGTGTTGTTGAAAGAGCTTTTCCCGAATGAAATTGCAACGAGTCCGGATGAAGGAGAAAGTCTAATTAAATTCCATTTCTAGACAAGCAGGGGGATGAAGGTAAATGGACCAAACGTCGCACAAAGAGGCTGTTTCCGCACAGGAACTGAGATTGCAAAAGAAGTACTGGGTAAAAAAAATGCTGGCACTTCAAACGGAGGAAACGTTGTTCACGTTATCCGTTACATCTCAGAATAAGAAGTCCACTGTTCAAACCTATCCGTTTGAGTTGCGTCAGGATGTGAGCGAGCGTTTGCGCTCCATGAGTGGTGAGTCCAATGAAGCTTTGTTTTTAATATTGCTGACTGCCTTAAAAACAATTCTGCACAGGCATACCAGCAGTGATTCAATTACGGTGGCTTATCCGGTGACCAGGCTGCAAGATACGGGTGAACGTTCGCACGAGTCAAACTGGGTACCACTCATCGACAAATCGCCGAGCGGCCGTTCATTCCGAGAGTGGCTGTATGAACTCAAGTCGACTTATATCGAGACTGTCAAAAACAGTGATTATCCCATGGAACGTCTTGTAGAGGATATGAAGGTGGTCCATGACCGAAATTACGCTTTTCTTCATCATATTCGTTTTTCCTTTCAGGAGATGTCCAGCGTAACGGATGTCGAGAGCGAGACACTTGGTATGCGTCTTCATATGTATTGGAGCGAGGGCAAACTCTGTGGTGTGTTAGCGGGCCGCACACGCTTTTTTTCAGCCTCTGAACTGGAGCGTTTTGGGAGACAATACTGCATTATCACTGAAGATTTAATTGGGAACCCCGATCGCCCGGTGGAAGCCAGCGGTGGTCTTGCTGGACCGGAGCGCCACAGATTGTTGGATGAGTATGCAACAGGGACGCGTCGGACCTACGGTTCCAGTGTAACGGCCCTGTTTGCGGAACAGGTGCGCCAGACACCGGAGGCTATGGCTATCATGACATCGGATGGCTCTATGTGTTATGCAGAGCTGGATGCAAGAGTGCAACGCTGGGCTGCCGCATTAGTCAAAGACGGAACGAAGCAAGGGGATATCGTTGGACTTTACCTTGACCGAAGTCTGGAGACGGCCGTTGCGATCTTAGCAGTGTGGAGGGCAGGGGCATGTATTTTGCCAATGGATGTTCAGACCCCCGAGGAGCGTGTTCGATTCATTTTGGAGGATGCTGGGGTAACTCGTCTGCTTACACATGCCCGGTATGCTAATCTTCCATTGTTTACAGACGTGGAACGATTGCTTGCTTGTGAAGACCTGGATGCTTCCAATGAAGAAGGTGAGACACTGGTTTCCATAACGGCTGAATTGCCAGCTTACATCATTTATACTTCGGGAACTACGGGCGATCCCAAAGGTGTAGTTGTAGATCATCGGGGGCTAGTCAATTCAATCTCGTGGAGAAAAGAAGAGTACTCACTGGAAAGACAAGACAACACAATTCAGCTCTTCTCCTATTCATTTGATGGATTCATGACAGGGTTTCTGACCCCGCTTGTGTCCGGAGCGAGTCTCTTTATTGCCGCTGAAATTCAGGTCAAAGACCCGCTGCGTCTGAAGCAACTGCTTATCGTATATCAAATTACTCATTTTATATGCGTGCCCTCTTTGTATCGTCTGCTTCTGGAGCAGATTAGACCGGAGGACAAACTGTTTCTTCACAGCATTACACTAGCCGGAGAGAGCGTCTCACCGGCACTCATTCGGGAAAGTAGGGAACGGCTTCCTTATGTGAGGATTTTTAATGAATACGGTCCTACCGAATCCAGCATAGTCGCACTTTGTAAAAGAGATGTGGAACAGGAAGAGAAGGTGACTATTGGCCGTCCTATATCGAACATGAGAGCATACATTCTTGATAACTGGAATGAGCCGGTGCCACCGGGTACCGTTGGGGAACTTTGTTTATCAGGTCCGGGTCTGGCCCAGGGTTATCTTAACCAGCCTGAGCTTACAGATCAAGCATTTGTACCGAATCCGTTTGTTGCAGGTGAGCGTCTGTATCGAACTGGCGATCTGGCGAAATGGACGGAAGAGGGGGAAATCTTTTGTCTCGGACGCAAGGATGCTCAGGTTAAGTTAAGAGGGTACCGGATTGAGCTGCCAGAGATTGAGCAGCGACTTCAAGCCTATCCAGGGGTTCAGGCAGCAGCAGTTGTCTGTGAGGAGGAGGATGGCATTCCGGTGCGACTGATTGCTTATCTCCAAACCGACGACATAAAGGCTGTCGAACTGCGTGAGTACATGGCAAGAGAGTTACCGTTTTATATGCTTCCGGCCCGCTATTATCGACTGCCTCAGCTCCCTCTTTCCGAAAACGGAAAGCTGGACAAGAAGGAAATCTCCTCCATGGAGTCCATCAATCTGGATGTTGAATTTCGGGAGCCTGAAAATGAAACAGAACAGAAGTTATGCGAGATATTTGCCGATGTTCTTCAATTAAAGCGTGTATCCGCAGATGAGAACTTTTTTGCCGCAGGTGGACATTCTCTCAAGGCAACCATGCTGATGTCCAGAATTCAGAAAGAATTTAGAGTAGATGTCAGTGTGGATCATATCTTTGAGAAGCAAACCGTCAAAGAGTTAGCTGAAGTGATTGCTGAAAAAGAAACCAGTGTCTATCTCGCGATTACACCTGCTGAGAATGCAGCAAGTTATCCGTTATCTCTTACCCAAAAACAGATGTATACGCTGTTCTGTAATGATCCACATTCAACCGCTTATAACATGCCGGAGGCACTTATTATAGAAGGGGATCTCGACCATCAGCGGCTGCGGTTTGCGCTTGAGGAACTGACGAAGCGGCATGAGATTCTTCGTACCACTTTTTATGCCATCAATGGGGAACCTGTACAGGCAGTTCACGCTGAGAGCGTTATTTCACTTGAATATTCCGAGCAAGCGTCAACGGGTCTCGAAGAGACGATAGGACAATTTATCCGGCCCTTTGATCTGGCATGCTTGCCGTTATTTCGTGCAGGGATAACCAAAATAGAGTCCAGAAAACATCTGCTTCTGATTGATCTTCATCATATCGTAGCTGACGGTGCCTCGATCGGCATATTCATTTCGGAGCTGGCGAGCATCTATAATGGGGATTCATTACCAGCCATCAGACTCCATTACAAAGATTTCTCGGTATGGCAGTATAAACAGAAAGAGAATCATCAATTCCAGCCTCAGGCGCAGTACTGGATGGATCAGTTCAGAAACGGAGTTCCCGTTTTAAGTCTGCCGTACGATTACCCCAGACCCAAGCTTAAAAGCTTGGAAGGCGACAGGATTTCTTTTACCGTTGATGCCAATCGCACATCTTCTCTCAAGAAGTTGGCCGCTGAAAATGGAGTCACTCTTTTCATGCTGCTTCTGACAATGTATCAGACGATGCTCTCCAAGCTTTCCGGACAGAAGGAACTGGTCGTTGGATCACCGGTCTCCGGCAGAACGCACGCAGATCTGGAACAGACCATGGGCATGTTTGTGAATGTGGTTCCCATCCGTGCCCATGTGTCACCACAATTGCACTTCACCGAGCTCCTGAACCAAGTGAAAAATACGGTGCTGGGTGCGTTCGAGAATCAAGCAGTTCAATATCAGGAACTGGTTAGGGACTTGGGACATACTCCAGACCCCAGCCGTAATCCCATCTTTGACACAATGTTTGTACTTCAGAACATGGCGGAGAATCGCTTTGATTTTAGAGGACTACATTTCTCGCATGTTGGTTTTGAGCAAACCGTGTCCAAATTTGATCTTACTTTAGCCGGCTTTGAGGGCGGGGATGGCGTAATGTATTTCGATTTGGAGTACTGTACATGTCTTTTCCAGAGGGAAACTGTGCTGCGTTATGTGGACTATTTTATGCATATTGTGCAGACCGTTATAGACCATCCGCAGATGCTTGTATCGCATATGACGCTGCTCCCCCAAGAGAGACTGCATGAAACATGGATGGAACTAAACAGCAAGAGCCCATGCGATCCACCTGAGCTGACTTTACTGGAGCAGTTTGCCCTGCACGCCAAACGATCCCCCGACAAGGAAGCCCTATTGTTTGGTGAGTCGCAAATGACTTACGAACAGCTGGACACACTGTCAGAGCAGTGGTCTAACTGGCTAAGTTCGAAGGGAGTAGGCCTCGAAGATGTCATAGCCGTCAGACTGGAACGTTCCTTCGAACTCGTTATCGCGTTTCTGGCGGTACTAAAGACCGGAGCGACATATCTGCCGATCGACCCGGTGTTTCCGGTAGATCGCATGTCGTATATGCTTCAAGACAGCGGAGCAGTGCTGATGATTACGGATAAGGATGATGCACAGGACCTCGCAAGTCATATGCCTGTATATCTGACCCGGGAAATCTATCTTACGTGCCAAAAAACAAACGCTTCATCGCTTAAACCGCAAAACAACAACCTGGCTTATGTTATCTACACTTCGGGTACTACGGGCAGGCCCAAAGGTGTGGCGCTAGAACATGCAGGTCTCGCTAATCTGTCGGCCCTCTTTATCTCCACATTGGGAGTAAAGTCTATTGACCGCATTCTTCAATTTGCTTCATGTTCATTTGATGCTTCTATATGGGAGTTTGCCATGACACTTACCGTTGGAGGAACACTTTGTTTAGTATCGGCAGAGACCATCGCTGATCCGCTCCACTTCGAGCAGTACGTGGAACAGACTAATGTTACGGTTATGACGCTTCCTCCAGCCTATATGGCCCGATTGCAACCTGAGCGTTTGCCTGGTCTGCGCCTGATGATCACGGCTGGCTCGGAGCCATCGCCGGCCATGCTGTCTACATGGAGGCAACATATGCGCTGTGTGAATGCTTACGGACCGACTGAAGCATCCATATGTGCAGCGATATGGGAATATGAAGAAGAAGCCGATCTGTTATCAGTACCCATCGGATTCCCCGTCCCTCATAGCAGACTTTGCATTGTCGATGCAGATCTGAATCCACTGCCTGTCGGGGTACCTGGAGAACTATGCATCGCAGGTACCGGATTGGCCCGGAGATATCTGAACCTGCCAGAAATAACAGCGAGACAGTTCATCTCTTCAGACATGCCAGGGTTTGAGCGCATGTATCGAACCGGGGACTTGGCCAAACTGCTGCCGGATGGCAGAATCATGTACCAGGGCAGAATCGACAGCCAGATCAAGATTAGAGGTTACCGCGTCGAACCAAGCGAGATAGAGGCACAACTACTGCAGATAGCTGGCGTTCGAGAAGCCGTTGTATTGCCTAGACTGCAGGAAAATGAAAATTCATTAGTTGCCTATTACACCGGGGACAGTGTACCTGCGCCGCGTGAACTGAAGATCAAACTTACCGCCGTTCTTCCTCATTATATGCTTCCTTCATTCTTGGTGAAGTTGGACACGCTCCCTGTGACATCCAATGGAAAGGTGGATCAGTCCGCGCTCGAGCGTCTGAATCTGATACAAGAAGCAGGGGAACGAGTTCGCATGCCGGAGAATGAACTGGAGGCAAAGATCGTTCGTGTGTTTGAACAGGTGTTGAACGTTCAAGGGATCGGGATAGATGACTCCTTCCATGAGCTGGGTGGAGATTCCATCTCGGCAATGAAAGCCAGCTTTTTGCTGAAAGAGCAGGGAGTGGGTGTGGATGTGAGAGACTTGCTTGTTCATCAATCTGCTGTCGCTTTGGGAGAAGTTCTACTTCAAACTCAAACTGTATCTGAAGGTTCACAGGAGTATATGTCAGATGGAACAGAGACACCAGACTCACAGCAGAAGCAAGCGCAGACGACTTTGAATGAAACGGATCTGAAGCAACTTCAGGCGGCCCTTGCAACATTTGCGGACCAACAAGAGGTTTACAGAAGACAACTGTCCACAGGGGCGGAATTGGCGATATTGCCCCTTACGGCTTCCCAGGCTACACATCTTGGGCGTGCTGAGAACGTTGGCGTTGTTCTGCATTTCCCTGCCGACAAGACAACGGAGGAAATCCATAATGCCATTCTTGGATTGGTGCAGGAGCAGGAGATGTTGAGGTGTTTGTACAATGCCCAGCAGACAAACAGCTGGAGCTTGCGTGAGCAGCCTGTCCGGCTTAGTCTGCCATATGTCAAGGTTGAGGCTGCCCATTCCGAAGCACTGATGGAACATCTGATTTCGAAATTGTATTATGACAGATTTGAAGAGAGTGGATCGGAGAGTTTGTTGTACCGAATGGCGCTGATTGAGAATGGCAGAACCGGAGCTAGAGTTTTCGTATATTCCTCACATCATGCCTTATCGGACGGGCTGAGTTGCAGTTTAATTGCTGAGGCACTGACTGCACCGTCATCGTTGGTTCACGTGGCGAAGTCACATACACGGTATCGCGACTACCTAAAACTGATGGAGGAAGGACCGATCGGGATTAGCTTTATGGAACTGGAGCGTCACTTTGAACTGGCAACCTATCGTCAGCTTCTCATAGGACTGAGCAATAAGTTGGCAGAATTTCCGGCCGAGAAGAGCACAGCAATCACGCTGGAATGGGAGCTTACGGAAGGCAATCCGGAGGAAGGCTGGATGAAGGTGCTGGGATTGTTAGCGGTCTTTGGACGGGAATACCTTGAGCTGCAGCAGATGCCTGTGCAATTGGTCAGCAGTGGAAGACGGTATGGAGAACAGGCCTATTACCATCTGGTCGGCAATTTTACGGACTATATTCCTTGGGTAATGGATACCCATTCGCCGCCGGAGCAACTTTTGCAGCAGATCAGAGAATTGAATCACACAACTTCCACTCATCATATCCGGTTCAGCGATCTGGAGGATCATGGAACAGGCGAGGGGATTCTGCTGAATTATTTTGGCGCTGTACAAGCGGAAGCAATAGATAATGCAATCCCTGCCGGAGGTCCTTCTTTTGAAAAAGTGGCTGATCATTATGGGAACTATTTCTACGTTAGACATGTTGGCTCCAGTCTGCAAGTGCATATAGCCCTTCCATTCGAGACGAGTGCCGAAGAGCTGGAGAAGAAAATGACCGAAGGAATGGTCAAGGTGCTGTAGCTCAAACCAATAGAGCTTGCTTGAACTCTCAGGACATATTGTGATGTCCGGGGCATTCAGGCTTTATTTACGAAAGGGCGGTGAATGGATGGGTACAACCGTTGTGTTCAGTTATCCGTATTTTGGTCATGTTAATCCTACGGTAGGGCTGGTTCAAGAGCTGGTAAACAGAGGTGAACAAGTCTATTACTACACAACTGATGCGTATATGAAATATGTACAAATGGAAGGTGTGGTATGTCGAAGTTACGGGGATGTGCTTCCATTGCTGGATGAAGAAATCCCTATTCATACGACAGAGCCACTGAAGGTTCTGGAGCAGCTTGTTCCGCACAAACTGGATAAGCATCAGAAGATGGTCCGTTTGCTCCTCGAACAGGTGATGGCGGATGATCCAGATTACATTATCCGGGATTGCGAGTCTTACTGGGGGAAAATGATTGGCATCATGATGGATATTCCTGTCATTTGTTACATCACTACGATTGCTTTGAATGAAACAATGATGGATCTTCACTGTGAATATTTCGTTGCGAATGTCTTCGGAAATACCACAGGACGTGTGGCATTACTTCCGGAGGCCGGAAGTTTCAGTGAATATCTGAATGAGTATACGAGGCAGCTCTCTATTCCTTATGCCGTTGAGTTTAAGGCAATTGACGCCTTCTCCGGGGCGGACGAACTGAATCTTGTTTTTACTTCGCGGGCTTTCCAGCCATTTGCAGAGTCGTTTGGTCCGAACTATCTGTTCCTGGGTCCGATGATTCGTGAAGAGGAAAAAGAGGGCGGAGACCTGCCGGAATTTGAACCGGATTTACCTCTAATCTACATATCCATGGGGACCGTATACAACGACTGTCTTCCTTTTTATCAAAAATGTATTGAAGCATTCCAGGAACGTCGTTGGAACGTGATTATGTCGGTCGGCCAGCGAATTTCTCCTGAAGAACTGGGTGAGTTTCCTGATCATATTACCATCCGATCCCATGTGCCTCAGCGGAGATTGCTCAAACACGTTGATGTTTTCATTACACATGGAGGCCATAACAGCACCAATGAAGCGCTCTACCATGAAGTGCCTATGCTGCTGTTTCCGCAAGCAGCTGATCAGTTTGCTGTTTCCAGCCGGATTGAGGCACTGGGAGCAGGAAGCATTGGCGATAGCCGTCATTGTGTACCTTCGGACATTGCTTCCATGACCGAACATATCCTTCATGATCCGACTTATGCCGAGTCTTGCAAGAGGGTCGGGGAAGCGATACGTAATGAAGGCGGAGTAAAGCTGGGCGTTGATGTTATATTTGCGTATCTTATCGATGGAGCCCTGATAAGCGCTGCCAATGAATGATACTTGTGTAGGACATGATGAAGGGAGTCCGCTATGGCTACTGTAATGATATTCAGCCTTCCATTTTTCAGCCATGTTAAACCAACATTGCCTCTGGTTGCAGAGTTGCTGGCACGTGGAGAGAGAGTGATTTATTATTCGGATGAACAATATAGAGCAATGTTTGCCGATTTTGATGTGACTTTTCGAAGCTACGGAAATATGAGAGAGCTGTTTGTTGACGAAAATGACCTGGGCCTTTATCTGAGCAACCCGCAGACGATGCTTGAGTATTTAGTCCCTGGAGTTATCCAGAAAAGCAGGCTGGTTCTCAATGCGATTTTGGCTGATGTTATGGCTGAGCAACCCGACTACATTGTCAGGGACAGCGACGCTCATTGGGGCAAACTGATTGGAGAACTGCTCGAAGTGCCAGTGGCTTGTTATGTCCTAACTTTTGCAATTAATCAGGCACTCCTAGAGAAAGACCATGATTTTCTCATGCACAAGGTGTTCAAAATCAAAGAAGGCTATGCGAAGGTAGAACCGACGGCCAGCGAATTAAACCGTATTGCGGCAGCTTTGGCAGAAAAGCATCATATTCAAGGCTTCGGCCTGGTTGATGCGTTTAGTGGGAATGAAGAATTAAATCTCGTGTATACGTCAAAAGCATTCCAGCCACATTCGGATGTGTTTGACGATCGCTTTATGTTTATAGGTCCCCAGTTTCCTAATGTCAGCGCTGAAAAGCTGCAATCCATGATGATAAGAACGAAACAGGATCATGAGCTTCCTCTGATTTATATTTCTTTTGGGTCCATCTATACAGATCGCCCGGATTTCTACCGGAAATGCATCGAAGCTTTTAGATCTAGCGAAGCCCAAATCATTATGTCTGTAGGGAAAAGCATTCACCCATCGTCCTTAGGCGAAATTCCGGAAAATATGACCGTTCATGAGTTTGTACCTCAGTTGGAAATTTTGAGCAAAGCGGATGTTTTTATCTCTCATGCCGGTTATAACAGTGTATCTGAAGCGCTTGTATTTGGCGTACCGATGATTCTGTTTCCCCAAGGGGCGGATCAGTTTGCCATCGCTTCCAGGCTGGAAGAATTGGGTGTCGGGGTGTATGTAAGAGACATGAATATCTCCGCTTCGGAGCTGAGTGGCATTACGTTTGAAACGATGAACAATGAGAAGATGAAAGCACAAGCGGTGAAGTTGGGGAGCAGCTTTTTCGAAACGGGAGGTATGTCAGAAGGGGTGAGCAAAATTCTGGAGTACGTCGACCATTCTTGACATAAAAGTTCTTCATCTAAAAACCTGTTAACACAAGCATTTTACGTGTTAACAGGTTTTGCTGTGTCCGACAAAAAAATGCTGCATTCCGATTCCGTATTTATATACCTACAAAAAAATGTAAACGCTTTAAAAGAACCGTAGACAAACGTATCGGATGAATGATATATTGTTTCTGCAAGAAACAATATTGTTCATAACGAATATCAAAAAAACGATTAAGGGATGGGATGTACTATGAACAGCATCGAAACAATGATCAAATCCTTTGACGGTACGAAGCTTTATTTCAGTAAGGATACTGTGGACAATGCAAAGGCCGCTGTCGTTATTGTACACGGATTAGCTGAACATGCCAGCCGCTACGATTATTTGACTGAGAAGCTGAACCAGCGCGGATTTAACGTATATCGTTTTGACCATCGGGGGCATGCCAGATCGGAAGGACAGCGCGCGTTTTACAGTGATTTTCATCAGATCATTGAAGATGTGAATGTTATTGTCGAAGCGGCATTGCAAGAGAGCGCTAACATCCCTCTTTATGTCATCGGACATAGTATGGGAGGCTTTGCTACTTCATCATTCGGAACCAAATATCCAGGCAAAGTGAAAGGCATTGTTTTATCAGGAGCACTTACCCGTTATCATACAAAAGTTGCTGGTGAACTACCGCTTGATCTTCCGCCTGGTACGTATTTTCCGAATGAACTTGGGAGCGGCGTATGCAGTGATCCTGAAGTTGTATCCGCTTACGCAAACGACCCATTGGTAGAAAAACAGATATCCGTAGATCTGTTTAATAGTTTGGGCTGCGGGATAACGTGGCTGAAAGAACATGCAACACAATTCGTCGATCCGGTACTTGTCCTGCACGGAGCCAATGACGGGCTGGTGAGCGAACAGGATTCTCGTGACTTTTACGGGGATATCGCTTCAACTGATAAAACATTGAAAATCTACGCGCATCTCATGCATGAGATCTTTAACGAACCCAGTCGCGATGAAGTCATCGAAGAAGCTATCGTATGGATTGAAAAACGTATCTGATTTCAGTACATTAGAAGAGAAAAACTCGTGAGAAT
Organism: Paenibacillus pabuli NBRC 13638; assembly: GCF_001514495.1. Classification (GTDB taxonomy): domain Bacteria; phylum Bacillota; class Bacilli; order Paenibacillales; family Paenibacillaceae; genus Paenibacillus; species Paenibacillus pabuli. The sequence continues at coordinate 630 of NZ_BCNM01000034.1, read as the reverse complement.
ATGAAGGTGAAAGGGATTACGCATGAAATTAGATTGGATGGGTGACCATCGGGATCTTATTGAGAAGATCATCAAGTACGGCAACGCATACTCAAACACTTATAAGCTGCAGCGAAGTTACGGAACAGATATGACGTTCTCTGCTTCACAGATTCAGACGCTCGAATATATTCTGGAAGCGGAGGATCAAGAAGAGAAAATGTCGGAGATGGCTGTACGACTCGGTGTTAGCCGCAGTACATTCTCCAAAAACGTGAAAAACTTGATGGGAAAAGGCTTGCTTGAGAAATATCATTTAAGCGGTAACCGCAAAGACATTTACGTAAAACCTTCAGCCAAAGGCCGTGAGGTATATGCGAATTACACTGAATTTGTCCGCAAGCTTTGTTTTGACGACATTTTTAAGCAGGCAGACCAAATCTCAGAGACAAACAAGGAGAGTTTTATTCGCATTATGGATCTGCTCGCAGATGTGCTCGTCTGGTATGGTGAAAAAGAACAGGAACCACGCAAGCTTATTAAAATGGATGATAGTAATAACTGAATTCATTTTTGAATTTACAAGCTTATATCATTATCATTATCGCACGACCGAAAGAGTCACCCTCAGGCTGAAAAGCCTGAGGGTGA
>NZ_BCNM01000033.1 GCF_001514495.1 Paenibacillus pabuli NBRC 13638 | reverse complement strand
TTTTGTGTATTTTTAACTTAGGGGATGCGAAAGCATCTCCTGTTTGACTTTGTCCCGTTCCTCTGACACACTCATAATGGATACATACATCACGTGTCAGGCCATGATCTGAAAGATATCATTAACTTAGAGAACGGGGTGCAGAATGACATGGAAATTCAGAAATTGACGGTAGATGATTTTGAACAAGCAATGGCACTCTCCGAGTATGCTTTTCAAGTGGTAATGAGTGAAGAACAGACCGAGAAGCGACGGAGTCAATTTGCGTCACAGGATATATGGGGGGTGTATGAGGAAGGGCAATTGGGTGCCAAACTTCACATTATTCCTTTTCAAACCTATATTCATGGGAGATCGTTCGAGATGGGCGGTATTGCGGGTGTAGCCACATGGCCAGAATATAGACGCAAAGGCTGGGTAGCAGGGCTGTTAAAGCATGCGCTCGAGGAGATGAACCGTAATAAACAAAGTATATCGTTTCTGCATCCGTTTTCTTTTGCTTTTTATCGGAAATATGGATGGGAGACGTATGTTGAATTTAAACGATATAAAGTGCTCACAGCTTATCTGCCTGCGAAAAAGGCAACCCCTGGAACGATTCGTCGTGGCGATCCGGGACTTAGTATATTAAAAGAAGTATACGGTGCCTACGCTGAGCGCTATAACGGAACATTGATCCGGAATGACGAAAGATGGGAGAATTCGGTTCTCACTAATGGAGCCAGTCAGAAGGCTGTATATTTTGATGATGCTGGTAAAGCACAAGGCTACCTTTTATATGAGGTTAAGGACAGAAAGTTTACCATTAGAGAAATCATTTATCTTAATGAAGAAGCGAGACAAGCCTTGTGGACCTTTATAGCCAACCATGATTCTATGATTGAGGAAGTAACATTACAGGCACCAGCCAGTGATATGCTTGCTTTTCAATTGGATAATCCACGGATTCAGCAGGAAATTGTACCCTTCTTCATGGCACGTATAGTGAGTGTAGAACAATTTATCTCACAGTATCCTTTTGCAAGCCCAGATTCGCCGGTACAGATTCGTCTAGAGGTAGAGGATGCTTATGCACCTTGGAATGAAGGGGTGTGGGAATTGAATGTGGCGATGAACGGTACAGCTTCTATATGGAAAACATCGGAGCAACCAGCTGAGGGTCAGACGGTTAAAGTCAATATTCAAACGCTTACTGCCATTTTAATGGGGTATCGCAGACCCGTAGAGATGGCTCAAATAGGTAGACTCAATGGTCCAACCGATACGATCAGGGCTCTGGAGCAAGCGATTCCTAAACGGGAAACCTATTTACTGGATTTTTTCTGATTTCATAGAAGTAACGACATTTTGGATCAATTTCATAGAATTAACTTGTACAGCAATACGTTGCTAGTGTGAGACAAATGGACTTCTCCAGCTTTTTTGGAGAGGTTTTTTTGTGTCAGCCGAATATTTCGTGTAAAATCGTAAAAAATGAATAGTGCTCCCTCTTGGCAAAACCACAAAATATGCTATAATGTATATAAAGTCAAAGAAAGTCAAAGTCAACTAAAGGTTAAATACTTACGTAGCTTTCTTTCTGCAATCCGGTGGTGGCAGCCATTTAGAGGGTAGTATACATCAGCGGATAAAGGCAATATTAAAGGACCTTCGAGCGTCCTTCGCTTACCTGTTAATGACCGTGGAAGACGAGTTTCGCTGTTTCCCTGATTGGTTAAATGGGTTGAGAAGGTGTACTCTGTAGGGGCGTGTGGGTCCTTATTGACTTAACGTTTCAGACAGTGGAGGATGAGTGGATGCGTAATATCTCTGATATTATCGAACAATATCTGAAGAGTATTTTGCATGAAAGTCCCGAAGGAATGGTCGAAATTCAACGTAATGATCTGGCTGATCAATTTTCATGTGTGCCTTCCCAGATCAATTATGTCATCAGCACCCGATTTACACTCGAAAAAGGTTACCTTGTAGAGAGTAAACGTGGCGGCGGCGGTTATGTTCGCATACAGCGGATTGAATTGCCGGCTCACTCGGCTCTGCATAACCATTTGCACCATAGTATCGGGGATGAGATCGGGCAGACAGCTGCCGAGGGTCTGATCTACCAACTGGAAGAAGCACGTTTCTTGAGCAAAAGGGAAGCCGGGTTGATGAGAGCAGCTGTATCGAGAGAGATTATATTGGTCAAACTTCCTTACCGGGATCAAATTCGTGCCAGAATGTTGAAGGCGATGTTAATATCTTTGCTCGGTAAATGAAAACTATCGGGATCAAGGGGGTACATCATTGTGCTGTGCCAAGAATGCAACAAACGTCCGGCGACGCTCCATTTTACGAAAATCGTGAACGGAGAGAAGACGGAGTTCCATATTTGTGAGTCATGTGCTCGTGAAAAAGGGGAAATGATCCCCGGTACATCCAACGGATTTTCCATTCACAACTTATTGTCCGGGTTGCTTGATTTTGACCCCTCAGGCAAGAATGGCAGTGCGGGAGCAACACCTGCACAAGCCCTTCGTTGTGAAGAGTGCGGCATGACCTATTCACAGTTTAGCAAAATCGGCCGCTTTGGCTGTAGCTCATGTTATAAATATTTTGACAGCCGTTTGGACCCTTTATTCAAACGGGTTCATGGCAGTACATCTCACGTAGGTAAAGTGCCTGCACGAGCTGGGGGCCGCATCAAGGTGAAACGACAAATCGCTGATCTGAAACGAGATCTTCAGGAGAGTATAACTCAAGAGGAGTTCGAAGAGGCCGCTCAAATTCGTGATCAGATCAGGGAACTTGAAAAAGAAATAGCTCAGGAGTAAAGTTTGTGATGAGTAGGAGGGATGCGTAATGCCTAATCTGCGCTTTACCGAGAAAGCGCTCAGCGACTGGATGCGCAGTGATGCGGCTGATTCCGAAATCGTCATTAGCAGCCGTGTCCGAATCGCACGCAACCTGCAGCATATTCCGTTTCCGATGCTGGCTTCCAATGAGCAATCGGAAGAAGTGCTGAATAAGCTGAGCGAAGTGCTTCAATATGATGAGGTTCATGCCTTTGGGGATTTTCATACGCTGGATCTGATGGATATCGATGAACTCGACAAACGGGTGCTGGTGGAAAAACATCTGATCAGTCCCAGTCTTGCGAACGAATCCAGAAATGGTGCTGTTATTCTCAGTGAGGATGAATCTGTCAGTATTATGATCAATGAAGAGGACCATCTACGTATCCAGTGCCTCTATCCGGGGTTCCAGGTGAAAGAAGCCTGGGAGAAAGCTTCCGCTATAGATGATGCTTTTGAAGCGCATGTGGATTATGCTTTTGATGACCGCAGAGGATACTTGACCAGTTGTCCTACGAATGTAGGTACAGGTGTAAGAGCTTCGGTCATGATGCATTTGCCCGCTCTGGTGATGACACAGCAGATTGGCCGCATTCTAACCGCAGTTTCCCAAGTCGGACTGACTGTACGTGGAATTTACGGTGAAGGCAGCGAGGCAATGGGTAACCTGTTTCAGATCTCGAACCAGATCACACTGGGGCAGACGGAACAAGAAGTCATTGATAACCTGCATAGTGTTGTGTTACAGATGATAGGGCATGAGCGTACCGCCAGAGAGCGGTTAATGACCGATTCCAGATTACGGATTACCGACAGAGTGATGCGTTCGTACGGTATATTGTCGCATGCAGCCATCGTCGATTCGAAGGAAGCTGCACAGCGTCTGTCCGATGTTCGACTTGGTGTAGACCTTGGCTTACTGGATGGCCTGTCCATAACCGTAATGAACGAGTTAAATGTGATGACCCAGCCGGGCTTTTTGCAGAAAACATTCGGGGAAGATATGCGGACAGATGAACGTGACATATATCGGGCTCAGTTAATCCGTGATACGATCAGTGCAGCCAATCAATCTTAGAATGTTTCATTAGAATGTTTCAAGTGTTAATTACAAAGGTTTCACGCTGCATCTGCGGCTTTTATATAAAAGAGCATTTTCTACAAATCAATGAGATCAATGCTGAATGATGTATTCGCAGCACGGCTGCAAACAAAAATGATATGAAGAATACGGTGGGATCCATTCTAGGCCCCCGTTTTATCCAAAACCATGGAGGTGCAGGAGATATGATGTTTGGAAGATTTACGGAACGGGCCCAAAAGGTGCTCGCATTGGCGCAGGAAGAAGCTGTCCGTCTTGGTCATAATAACATCGGTACAGAGCACATTTTGCTCGGCCTCATTCGTGAAGGCGAAGGCATCGCAGCCAAAGCGCTGATCGGCCTGGGACTCGGATTAGAAAAAATTCAAGATGAAGTAGAGACGCTGATTGGCCGCGGCCAAGAGCAACCTACGAACATTGCATATACGCCTCGTGCGAAAAAAGTAATTGAACTGTCTATGGATGAGGCCCGTAAATTAGGCCATACCTATGTAGGCACTGAGCATATCCTGCTCGGATTGATTCGTGAAGGCGAAGGGGTTGCAGCACGTGTGCTGAACAACCTGGGTATCAGTTTGAATAAGGCACGTCAACAAGTGCTGCAACTGCTTGGCAGCAGTGAAGCCGTATCCAGTCATCACGGTACGCCTGCGAATGTCAGCACACCAACACTGGATAGTCTGGCACGTGATTTAACGGCGTATGCCAGAGAGAATAACCTCGATCCGGTGATCGGTCGCAGCAAGGAAATCGAGCGTGTTATTCAGGTCCTAAGCCGTCGTACGAAGAACAACCCGGTACTGATTGGTGAACCAGGTGTAGGTAAAACGGCCATCGCTGAAGGACTTGCACAAAAAATCATCGCCAACGAAATTCCGGAAACTTTGCGTGACAAACGTGTCATGACGTTGGATATGGGCTCTGTTGTTGCAGGTACAAAATATCGTGGTGAGTTCGAAGATCGTCTGAAAAAAATTATGGATGAAATTCGTCAAGCGGGTAACATTGTCCTGTTCATCGACGAATTGCACACCCTGATTGGTGCAGGCGGAGCAGAAGGTGCCATTGATGCATCGAATATTCTTAAACCGGCTCTGGCTCGTGGAGAATTGCAGTGCATCGGTGCAACGACTCTGGATGAATACCGCAAATATATTGAGAAAGATGCTGCGCTTGAGCGTCGTTTCCAACCGATTACGGTAGATCAACCTTCTCCGGAAGAAGCCATTCAGATTCTACACGGGCTGCGTGATCGTTACGAGGCGCATCACCGGGTGAAAATTACGGATGAAGCGATTGTACAGGCGGTTAAACTGTCTGATCGGTACATTACGGACCGTTTCCTGCCGGATAAAGCGATCGACCTGATTGATGAGGCGGGTTCCAAAGTAAGATTGAACTCTTACACCATCCCACCAAACCTCAAACAACTGGAAAGCCGTCTCGAAGATATCCGTAAGGAAAAAGACGCGGCGGTCCAAAGTCAGGAATTCGAAAAGGCTGCAGCACTGCGCGACACGGAACAAAAAATTCGTGAAGAGCTGGATGTAACGAAGAACCAATGGAAAGAAAAACAAGGTCGCACGGATTCTGAAGTAACACCTGAGGATATCGCACAAGTGGTGGCTAACTGGACAGGAATTCCGGTGAACAAGCTGAAAGAAGAAGAGACACAACGTCTGATGACTTTGGAATCGATTCTGCATGAACGTGTCATTGGCCAAGATGAGGCTGTGAAGTCCGTCAGTCGTGCAGTTCGTCGTGCCCGTGCTGGACTTAAAGATCCGAAACGTCCAATGGGTTCATTTATCTTCCTGGGCCCTACAGGGGTAGGTAAAACCGAGCTGGCTCGTGCTCTTGCTGAAGCCATGTTTGGAGATGAAAATGCAGTCATCCGGATTGATATGTCCGAGTATGGCGAGAAGCATTCCACGTCAAGACTCGTCGGAGCTCCTCCAGGATATGTAGGATATGAAGAAGGTGGACAGCTGACTGAGAAAGTTCGTCGCAAACCTTACTCTGTCGTTCTTCTTGATGAAATCGAGAAAGCACATCCGGAAGTATTCAACATCTTGCTGCAAGTCCTTGAGGATGGTCGTCTGACCGACTCCAAAGGTCGTGTGGTAGACTTCCGTAATACGTTGATCATTTTGACATCCAATGTGGGTGCAGAAGCAATCAAACGTAACTCTACACTGGGCTTTACAGCCGTCGTGGATGCAGGTGCCGATTACGATAACATGAAGGGTAAAGTGATGGATGAGCTGAAGAAAAGCTTCCGTCCTGAGTTCCTGAACCGGATTGATGAAATTATCGTGTTCCATTCTCTTGAAGAGAAACACATTGCAGAGATTGTTACACTCATGAGTGAAGAGCTTCGCAAACGGCTGCAAGAGTATGAGGTCGACTTCGAGCTCACGGACAATGCCAAGGCCTTTCTTGCCAAAGCAGGCTTTGATCCAGCCTATGGTGCTCGTCCGCTTCGTCGGGCGATCCAAAAGCATATCGAAGACAAATTGTCCGAAGAATTGCTTACAGGTAGCGTTACCAAGGGCGATTCGTTGCTGATCGACGAAGAAAACGGAGCGTTGACTGTAACGAAGAAAGATGTAATTGTTCCTTCCACTGAGGAAATCGAAACAAAGTAATGGATGTAAAACTCTTGGATCAGACCTGAGCGTATGATTCATTTCCAATCCTTCCTGGCTTCGGCCAGGGAGGATTTTTTTATGGTATGGACAGAAATAAAATGAGCAGGTTAGGAACAGATGTAAAGTTTGCGATAATCCTTTACGAAAAATCTCAAACAATGGTAAACTTTTATTAACCCTGCACGTTAGGGCGTTAGGTCAAAATTCGTCGAAACATGCAAAATGCTGTTATAAAATATATTCTAGGAGTGCTGAAGTGGCCAAAGTTAAAACCAAGTTTCAATGTACGGAATGCGGCTATGAAGCCCCCAAATGGTACGGCAAATGTCCGGGTTGTCAGTCTTGGAATTCAATGGTGGAAGAAACAGAAACGGTAGTCAAAACACAAGGGAGAAATTCCCCTCTCTTTGAGAGTAAAGATAAACCACTTCCCATCATAGATATAGATAGCGGTCAGGAACCGCGTGTACAGACTGGAATTGAAGAGCTGAACCGTGTACTGGGCGGCGGAATTGTTCCAGGATCTCTCGTTCTGGTGGGCGGAGACCCCGGAATCGGAAAATCAACGTTGATGTTGCAAACCTCTCATGCATTGACTCATTCGGGTTTGCGCGTGTTATATGTCTCTGGCGAGGAATCAGTTAAACAAACCAAATTGCGGGCTGATCGTCTGGGTGCGTTATCTCCTGAGTTATATGTACTATGTGAGACTAATATGGAACGAGTTGAGGAAGCGGTGGAACAGATCCAGCCGCATTTTCTTGTCATCGACTCCATTCAGACGGTATATCTGCCAGAAGTCACCAGTGCACCCGGCAGTGTAGCTCAGGTAAGGGAATGTACCTCACGATTCATGCGGATTGCGAAAGGGCGAGGCATTGCAACCGTACTTGTGGGGCATGTTACGAAAGAAGGCGCCATTGCCGGTCCGCGTATGCTCGAACATATGGTGGACTGTGTTCTTTATTTTGAAGGAGAACGGCATCATACGTATCGCCTTTTACGTGCGGTTAAGAACCGTTTTGGTTCGACTAATGAGATAGGCATCTTTGAAATGGGGGAAGAAGGACTTCGTGAAGTTGGTAACCCTTCTGAGCTCTTTTTGTCAGAACGTCCACTTGGTGTGGCGGGTTCTACTGTAGTTGCCAGTATGGAGGGTACACGACCTCTGCTCGTGGAATTGCAGGCATTGATCTCAACCACACATTTTCCTTCGCCCCGCCGTATGGCTACAGGGGTGGATCTCCATCGATTAAACCTGATCATTGCAGTGCTGGAGAAACGAATGGGCATGTTTTTACAGACCCAGGATGCTTATCTGAATGTGGCTGGTGGTGTAAGACTAGATGAACCGGCAGTAGATTTGGCAGTTGCTGTAAGCATTGCATCGAGTTTGAGGGATGTACCGACCAAGCCGGATGACGTCATTTTTGGGGAAATCGGTTTGACGGGTGAAGTTCGGGCTGTATCACGGGCTGAACAACGTGTGAAAGAAGCCGAGAAACTGGGCTTCAAGCGTGTTATTTTACCAGAAAAAAGCTTAAAGGGCTGGAAACATCCTCGCGGGATACAACTGATCGGTGTGAATACCGTGGCAGATGCACTAGCGGTTGCTTTAGATTAGGGGGCATAATAAGATGAAGGATTCGAGCCAACTGGATAACATGAATGATTTGTTAAGGCTGATCGCACCAGGTACACCTTTCCGCGAAGGTCTGGAGAACGTGCTGCGCGCCAAGACGGGGGCACTGCTGGTTGTAGGATACAGCCCTGAAGTAATGGAAGTTGTGGATGGGGGATTTTCGATTAACTGCGACTTTTCCCCCAACTATCTGTATGAACTCGCCAAGATGGACGGTGCCATTATCCTAAGCGAGGATTTGAAGCGTATTCTATATGCCAATACCCAGCTCATCCCGGATTCTTCGATCTCCTCATCCGAGACAGGAATTCGTCACCGAACGGCAGAACGTGTTGCCAAGCAAACGGGCAAATTGGTCGTATCCATATCACAGCGCCGTAATATCATCACCTTATATCAAGGAACTCTTCGGTATTCCCTGAAGGAAATCGGGGTTATTCTGACCAAGGCGAATCAAGCGATTCAAACTTTGGAGAAATACAAAGCTGTATTGACGCAGTCCCTTACGAATCTGAGTGCATCCGAATTCGAGGAGCTGGTGACCATTCCTGAAGTGGTCAATGTCATCCAGCGTACAGAAATGGTTATGCGCATCAAAACCGAAATCAAACGGTACATTCATGAACTTGGTAACGAAGGACGACTGATCTCCATGCAGATGGAGGAGCTGGTCGGAACAACGGAGGAAGAGGCCTGGTTGCTCTACAAAGACTATGCCCGTGACGACAGTGATGACAAAATCCGCGATATTATTATAGGCCTGAAAAGGTTGTCAGACGATGAATTGCTGGATGCGCATCATATTGTTCGCCTGTTGGGGTACCCTTCGTCAGCTGCTACATCCGAAGATTCGGTTGCACCTCGCGGATATCGGGTATTGAATAAGATACCCCGCCTGCCGAATGTCATTATCCATAACCTGGTGGATCAGTTTGAACAATTGCCACATGTCATTATGGCTACCATTGAGGAACTGGACGAAGTGGACGGGATTGGTGAGGTACGCGCCCGCACCATTAAAGAAGGTCTCAAACGTTTGCAAGAGCAGATGTTTATTGACAGACAGATGTAAGGATTTGCCTATAACGGCTTGAATATGACGAGGTGAAACAACGATGTTAACCAGATTCATTCCGAATCTCTTTACCCTGGGTAATCTGTTTCTTGGAATGATGGCGATTTTACTTGCGATTGATGGGAATTACAGTTTGGCTGCAATCATGGTTATTGTTGCGATGTTATTGGATGGCCTGGATGGGCGGGTAGCACGTGCACTCAATGCTCAGAGTGAATTCGGCAAAGAGCTCGATTCCTTGTCAGACATGGTATCATTTGGTGCAGCTCCGGCCCTGATTATTTTTATGGTCTCGTTTCAGGATGCAACGCCGGTTTTTGCCTGGATCGCAACAGCCAGTTTTCCAATATGTGGGGCCATCCGGCTGGCACGCTTTAATGTCCGCCCGGGAATCCCCGGATACTTCACAGGCTTGCCGATTCCAGCAGCCGGTGGGGTATTAGCTACACTGTCCCTATTTAACAAGGATATCGGCCCTGTGAGTATGATGATTGCTACGTTGTTGTTATCCTATCTCATGGTGAGTTCACTGAAATATCCAAATTTCAAAAAAGTGGGTTTGCCGCGCAAAGCGATCTGGATCGCACCTTGGGTTATCGTCTTCGCAGTACTGGTGGCGGTAATGTTTCCCGAACAATTGTCCAAATTGATCTTTATTCCACTTGTGCTATATGCCCTGTACGGGATGAAGCATAATATGCAGACGGCAGCCTCACGAAACCGGGCCAAAAAGCGTAAAGAAGGGAAGTCTTCTCGTCCTTCGGATCGCTAGGTATTCCAGCATTCTAGAATTCGGTTTTTGTTTCAAATATCAAACATTACAAAGAAAGCACGTACGCTCCTGTGCAGGAGTATACGTGCTTTTTGTTATTCAGATCTACGACAAATTGAACATCCCTAACGTCGAACATTTCTGTGACTCGTGATTCACGACCTCTTCCATGTTAATGTCCAGCAGATTGCAGAGAGCCGACATATAAAAAAGGTTCCGCCCCAGTTCGGAGCTGATCACCTCTTTGCAATTCTCGCACAATTCACCTTCCACATGCGTTTCCAGCAGCCCTTTGGATTGAGAAATATCGCTCTCCGGGGCATATCTCTGCTTGGTGGCGTGCAGCTCAATGCAGCCGCATTCGGTAATGGCCTTGGACACGGCACGGTTGACAGAAGCTCCGGCTTGTCCCGTTTTGGACAGTACATCAATCAGGCTGCGATGACGCAGCAGCAGCTCGGAAACTTGATCCTGAAAAGCCTGTAAACTTAGCGTACTCATTTTGCTACTCACCTCGGGATATGAATTGAATTCATTATATGCCAATAATTTACCTTCTTTCAACTGACGATTGCAACATTTCCAAAAAGTTCTTCGAAAGCGGGATTAGCAATTTGGGAATTGGATCATACTGGATATAAACAAGAAGTTATATTGAAGGAGGTGCAGGGACTTATGTGGAAAAAAGGCATTTTAACTTTTACGGGATTGTGCGGTGCATGGTTCGGCTACACGGCATATCATCTGGCAGGAAAATCTGTCCCTTGGATGGCTGAGTGGATTCAGTCGGCAGGACTGTTGGGAGCTGGAGTATCAACTCTGCTAGGAGCTGTACTGTTTATGTCTGTGTGCAACATCGGAGGAACATTGATGGCAACCAGACTGCAAAATGGGATTGATTCTTTGGCAAAAGTACCGATGAATGAACTCGCAGCAGGCGCAGCGGGTACCGTTGCCGGATTATTGGTAGCCTTGCTGTTATACCCTTGTGTAGCCTGGCTTGGAACAGCCGGAGAGGTGCTTCAGGTGGCGCTGACGGTCATTAGCGCTTATACCGGGTATATGCTTGCCATGGCCAAGAAAGACGATCTGGGTGCCTTCTGGATGTCAGGACGATGGGGCCACCCTGAGGTGGATGAGGACAGGCGGATGGAAGAGCATAAGATTCTCGATACCAGCGTCATTATCGATGGCCGCATCGCAGATATATGCAAAACCGGATTTATCGAGGGAACGATTGTGATCCCGGAATTCGTATTGGAGGAATTGCAGCATATTGCCGATTCATCGGATCTGCTCAAGCGAAACAGAGGCCGGCGCGGGCTCGACATTTTGAATAAAATCCAGAAGGAATTGGACGTCAAGGTCCTGATCTATGAGGGGGATTTCGAGGAGATTTCCGAAGTGGACAGTAAGCTGGTTAAGCTGGCGAAAGTGCTTCAGGGCAAGGTCGTTACCAATGACTTTAACCTCAACAAGGTGTGTGAGCTCCAAGGTGTATCTGTACTGAACATCAATGATCTGGCTAATGCAGTCAAGCCAGTGGTCCTGCCCGGTGAGGAAATTCTGGTACAGATCATCAAGGATGGCAAGGAGCACGGTCAGGGTGTGGCTTATCTGGATGATGGCACGATGATCGTTGTGGAGGGTGGACGCGAGTATATCGGCATGATGATGGAAGTGCTGGTGACCAGTGTGCTGCAGACATCAGCGGGACGAATGATTTTTGCCAAGCCGAAATTGTTGGAAAAAGCCCAATAAAGCGGTATGATGGGTAGTGTATCGTTTAACGATATTTTATATCGAAAGTAGATATTTTGTATCTTAAGACGGTAAACTGACAGACAAGGCAGGGATCGGGGCATGGATAAAGGGTGGGGGGTTGTCATTGTGGCGGCAGGTCGGGGAACCCGAATGGGAACGACCGAGAGCAAACAGTTTCTGCTGCTGCAGGACAAGCCCGTTTTCATACATACGCTTGAGGTGTTTGCGGCTCTGGACGAGGTCAGCGAAATGGTCCTGGTAACCGGAGCAGCAGATGTTGAACGCTGCCTGAATTGGGTAAAAGAATACCAACTGGAATCACGTGTCCGTGTTATCCCCGGAGGGAAGGAGAGACAACATTCTGTGCATGAAGGCCTAAAGGCCTTGGGAACAGATTGGGTCCTCGTTCACGACGGGGTACGTCCTTTTATAAACCGTGAGCAGATCACAGGTTGCATGCAGGCCGCGATGTCGGGTGGAGCAGCTGTCCTGGCTGTTCCAGTGAAGGATACGATCAAACAAGTGAATGCGGAGGGTGTCGTTACGGCGACGCCAGAGCGCAGCAGTCTGTGGAGCATTCAAACCCCGCAGGCTTTTCGTCTTTCTTCGCTGCTGCTTGCCTATGAATCTGCTGAACGGGATGGATTTCTAGGGACGGATGACGCCATGCTGGCTGAGCGACAGGGAATGTCGGTCAAGGTTGTGGAAGGCAGTTATGCGAACATCAAATTAACGACGCCGGAAGATTTGGAGTATGCCGCGTTTTTGCTAGGGGGAGAGAAGAAGCGATGATACGTGTAGGACAGGGATTTGATGTACACCAACTGGTAGAGGGACGCCCTTGCATTATTGGCGGAGTGACGATTCCTTATGAAAAAGGATTGTTGGGCCACTCGGACGCAGATGTGCTGCTGCATGCCATTAGTGATGCTATTCTTGGGGCACTTGCACTCGGGGACATTGGGAAACACTTTCCGGATACCGATCCGGAATTCAAGGATGCCGACAGCCTGAAACTGCTGGAGCATGTGTGGCAGCTGGTGAAAGATCGCGGATACCGTCTCGGGAATATCGATTCAACCATTATTGCACAGAAGCCAAAGATGGCACCTTACGTTCCGCAGATGGCCGAGGTTATTGCCAAGGCACTGGAAGCAGATGTAACACAGGTGAATGTCAAAGCGACTACAACAGAGCAGCTCGGATTCCCCGGACGGGGAGAGGGTATAGCTGCCCAATCGGTTGTTTGCCTTGTTCGCGTGTGATATCATCAACCAATTAGAGACGGAGGGGATATTATGAGCACCGAAGTTCGCGTGCGTTATGCGCCGAGTCCAACGGGACACCTGCATATCGGGAATGCCCGTACGGCGCTGTTTAACTATTTGTATGCCAAACATAATAACGGCAAATTTATTATTCGTATTGAGGATACGGATGTGAAACGCAATATTGCCGGTGGTGAAGAAAGTCAGCTGAAATACCTGAAATGGCTCGGAATCGAGTGGGACGAAAGTATTGATGTTGGCGGCGAGTACGGACCATACCGTCAGACGGAACGTCTGGACATCTATCGCAAATATACGCAGGAGCTGCTGGACAAAGGTCTGGCTTACCGCTGCTATTGCACGGAAGAAGAGCTGGAGCAAGAACGTGAGGAGCAGACGGCACGTGGGGAAACTCCGCGCTATTCGGGTAAACATCGTGATCTGACACCGGAGCAGCAGAGCGCATTTGAAGCGGAAGGCCGTGTGGCGAGCATTCGTTTCCGTGTACCGGAAGAACGCGTATATACATTTGATGACATGGTCAAAGGGACCATTTCTTTCAACAGCAAGGAATCCGGCGACTTCGTCATTGTGAAAAAAGACGGGATTCCCACGTACAACTATGCCGTTGCTGTGGATGATTACCTGATGAAGATTTCCCACGTCCTGCGAGGGGAAGATCACATCTCCAATACACCGCGTCAGTTAATGATCTATGAAGCGCTCGGCTGGCAGCCGCCGCAATTCGGTCATATGACACTGATTGTGAATGAGAACCACAAGAAGCTGAGCAAACGGGATGAGTCCGTAATTCAGTTCATTGAACAATATGATCAGCTCGGCTATTTACCTGAAGCGATGTTTAACTTCATCTCCTTGCTTGGCTGGTCGCCTGAGGGAGAGGAAGAGATTTTCTCGCAAGAGCAGCTGATCTCCATTTTTGATACAAAGCGTCTGTCCAAGAGCCCGGCGGTATTTGATACCCACAAGTTGGCTCATTTGAACAACCATTATATCAAACATGCGGACCCGGATCGGATTGCCGAAATGGCCATTCCACATCTGCAAAAGGCAGGGCGCATCTCTAGTGAGCTTTCACCTGAACAGAAAGAATGGGCATATTCCCTTGTTCATCTCTACCAGGAGCAGATGAATTCGGCTTCGGATATTGTGGAATTGTCCGAAGTGTTCTTCCGTTCCCATCTGGAGATGGAAAGTGAAGGAGCTGCAGTACTCGCTGAGGAGCAGGTGCCGACCGTGCTGAAGGCCTTTGCTGACAAAGTGCAGGCGAGCGACGAATTTACACCTAGCAAGATGGCCGCGCTGATTAAGGAGGTTCAGAAAGAGACCGGATTTAAGGGGAAACAGCTGTTTATGCCTATTCGTGTAGCTTTGACAGGACAGACTCATGGTCGCGATTTGAACCAAACAATCGTACTGCTGGGCCGCGATACGGTTATTGATCGATTGCATGCTCAGGTAAAAGGCGCTTAACATACACACTTGTTTCAGTCTGCTCTGAACTGGAGTAAGGAACTTCGTTCGAACCGATATGAAGGAAGAATGTTGTCAGTCCATGACCTTTTCGCTATAATAGCAACACAAAGGTTAAATGGTATGATTTTATCATTCATCATAGAAACAGCAAAGACCGGGAGAAGTAGGTTGAACCGGGCAGATTCAGAGAGGATGGTCCCGCTTGCAAAGAATGCAGTTCTTTGCTTTCGGTGGCTGTGAGCCATCCGCTGTCCGTCAGTCGAAATGCACCCGTGAGCTGCATAGCCGAATCCGGCCCCGCCTCTTGCCCTGTTAGCAAAGAGGAAAACGCCAGGATAGGTTGTGACGGTTGGTTCCCGTTACGGAACTGTTGAGGGTTCATTCTTGTGCAAGGATACGAGGCGGCTATATTAGCTGACCGGTCCTTGTATGTTAAAGCATGGATCGAGCAGAGTGGGACCGCGATAAACGCCTCTGCAGCTTAAATAGCTGCAGAGGCGTTTTCTATTTAATCGAGTCGGAAGTACACTACCATGAGGGCCGCGCCGTCCGGTAAGCCGGAGGACGAAGACCTGAACAAGAGGGGAACGAGCATGTTCAAGAAGATCAGATCAGATATCCAGGCGGTGTTTGAAAACGATCCGGCGGCCCGGGGATGGTTTGAAGTTGTATTTACTTACTCGGGGCTGCACGCGATATGGGCGCACCGGGCGGCACACTTTTTATACAAGCGGAGATGGTTTTCATTGGCCCGGTTTATTTCGCAGGTCAGCCGTTTTATGACAGGTATTGAGATCCATCCCGGGGCTACAATCGGTAATCGCTTGTTTATTGACCATGGTATGGGCGTTGTGATTGGGGAAACGTGTGAAATTGGCGACGATGTTGTCATCTATCAAGGGGTTACACTTGGCGGAACGGGTAAAGAAAAAGGGAAGAGACATCCGACAATTGGCAATAATGTGGTTATCTCGTCCGGAGCGAAGGTGCTGGGTTCCTTCAGCGTGGGGGACCAATGCAATATTGGTGCAAACTCGGTTGTACTGAAGGAAGTTCCTTCGAACAGCACTGTGGTTGGCATACCTGGAAGAATCGTAAAACAGGATGGGCGACGAGTAGACCGTCTGAACCAGCAGCTTCCCGATCCGGTAATCGATTCCCTGCGCAGTATGCAGCAAGAGATCGAACGTTTGCGTGAAGAAGTGCGTACTTTGCAGAGTAGCCGTGAAAGTGAATTTTCCCGTGGTACAATAGAATAATGATGGAAACGGATGAAAGGAAAGTGACTATGACGCTTCAAATTTATAATACGATGAGTCGTACCAAAGAAAATTTTGTTCCCCAAGAGCCGGGGAAAGTGAAAATGTATGTGTGCGGACCAACGGTATATGATTACATTCATATCGGGAATGCGCGTCCGGTTATTTTTTTCGACACGGTTCGTGGATACCTGGAACAGACAGGGCATGAGGTAAACTATGTTGTGAACTTTACCGACGTGGATGACAAGCTCATTCGCAAAGCGGAGCAACTTGGTACAGATGTCCCTCATGTCGCTGAGAAGTTTATTGCAGCATACTATGAGGACCTCGAAGGGCTGGGTATTCCAAAGGCAAGCAGTAATCCAAGAGTAACGGAGAACATGCCGCTCATCATTGATTTTATCCGGGAATTGGTTGAAAAGGACTTCGCCTATGAAAATGGTGGTGACGTATATTACCGCACTGGGAAGTTCTCGGAGTATGGCAAACTGTCGAAACAGAACCTTCAGGAGTTACAATTTGGAATCCGTATCGGTGTAGATGAGCGCAAAGAGCATCCGGAGGACTTCGTGCTTTGGAAAGCTGCGAAGCCGGGTGAGATCTTCTGGTCCAGTCCATGGGGGGATGGTCGTCCGGGCTGGCATATCGAGTGCTCTGCCATGGCACGGGAGTACTTGGGCGACACGCTGGATATTCACGGTGGTGGACAGGATTTGCAGTTCCCGCATCATGAGTGCGAATGCGCTCAATCCGAGGTATTGACGGGCAAACCGCTGGCCAACTACTGGATGCATAATGGGTTTATCCGTATCGATAACGAAAAAATGTCAAAATCACTCGGGAACGGAGTTCTTGTCAAAGATCTACGTAATCAGTATAAACGTGAAGCTATTCGTTATTTCATGTTGTCTACCCATTACCGCAATCCATTGAACTTTACGGAAGATACAATGGAACAGGCACAGAATAGTGTGGACCGGATCGCCAATGCCGTAGGCAATCTCAATCATCGCTTGCAGGCTGTAAGCGTGGATGAAGCTGTATCAGCAGAATTTACAGCGAGACTGGAGCAGATTCGTCAGCAGTATCATGAGAAAATGCAAGATGATTTCAATACGCCTGATGCAATTACAGCACTTTTTGAATGGGCTGGGGAAGCGAACCTGCTGTTGCAGCAAGATGTGGTGAACGCTGCGGACATTCGTGCACTCCTGGAATTGTTCAGTGAACTGAATGCGGTGCTTCGCATCTATACGGATGCTGAACCGGAACTTTTGGATGAAGACATTGAGCGTCTGATTGAAGAACGCACACAAGCGCGTAAGTCCAAAAACTGGGCGCGGGCTGATGAAATTCGGGATGAACTGTCTGCGCAGGGCATCTTGCTTGAGGATACGGCTCAAGGGATGAGATGGCGGCGTAAATGACCGAGGATCAATCGAATAAGTTGTCTGAATCTGTCGATTGCAGTGAGCAAAAGCAGGTAGAAGAACAGTCTGTTACCCAGGGGGGATGGTTTCCCTATCCCCCATCCCGTCCCGCACGATTGATTCCACCGATTGCCCTCGCCTATATTGGTGACGCGGTATATGAGGTCGCTGTAAGGCAATATCTGTTGTCCAAAGCCAACATGCGTCCCAATCATCTGCACCGCAGTGCAACCGGTTTGGTGTCAGCCAAGGCCCAAAGCCGCATTCTTACGGGTATTGAAGCTGACCTGACGGATGAAGAACGTGACATCGTTAGACAAGGTCGCAATGCTAAGTCAGGCAGCATTCCCAAAAATGCGGATGTTCTGGAGTACAGACATGCTACTGCACTGGAGTGTCTGATCGGTTACCTGTATAGTAGTGGTCTGCATAGTCGAATGATTGAATTGATTGCCAAAGGCATCGAGCATGCCGAAGGCGAATACGGTTCAAACAAGCCGACAAAATAATAGATATTTCAACAAAATCCGCTTTTATGGGTTAGCTTATATAGGTGCTGATTCCAGCAGAGCGTTAAAGAGAGGATCGAACAAAATGGAAGAAGAATGGATCGCCGGGAAGCACTCGGTAACGGAGGCGCTGCGTTCAGGCCGGACCATTAATAAAATATGGATTGCAGATACAGCACAAAAACATCTGACACAACCTATTATCGCGGAAGCGAAAAAACTGGGTATTGTCATTCAGCACGTGGACAAGCGTAAACTGGATCAAACGGTTCCGGGCATCCAGCATCAGGGTGTTGTTGCCCAAGCTGCTCCTTACGCTTATGTCGAGGTAGAAGACATTCTTGCAGCGGCTGCAGCGAAAAATGAGCATCCGTTCCTGATATTGCTGGATGAGATTGAAGATCCGCATAACCTCGGATCCATTTTGCGGACGGCCGACTGTACGGGTGCACATGGTGTCATTGTGCCCAAGCGGCGCTCAGCTGCCGTTACAGTGACTGTTTCCAAAACATCAGCAGGTGCTGTTGAGTATGTGCCAGTAGCTCGCGTAAGCAATCTCGGACAAACGATTGACCGCCTCAAGGAAGAAGGCGTATGGGTGGTGGGCACGGATGTTGCTGCACAGGAGAGCGTGTTTGGTAACGGAGTCTTTACAGGTCCTGTAGCTCTTGTGATCGGAAATGAAAACAAGGGAATGGGACGACTCATTCGGGAGAAATGCGATGTGTTGATCAAGTTGCCGATGCAAGGACAGATTAATTCCCTGAATGCTTCCGTGGCTGCGGGTGTTGTCATGTATGAGGTGCTCCGCTCGCGTCAAGCGCAGGACTAGAAGATATGGCTGATTCCCGTGATGTGCTTCTTGTAGACGGGTACAACATGATTGGTGACTGGCCGGAGTTATCGAGACTGGCGGTGAGTGGTTTGGAGGAGGCACGCAACAGGCTTCTCTCCCGTCTAGCCGATTACCAGGCATTCTCCGGTCTGAGAGTCATCGTTGTTTTTGACGCCTACCTCGTGCCTGGACTCGGCAAATCCTTTACACAGAGCAAAGTGCAGATTTTTTTTACAAAGGAAAAAGAGACGGCAGACGAATGCATTGAGAGACTCGTTCGGGAACTAAGCACGCGAAGACGCCAAATCTATGTGGCTACAAGTGATATGGTAGAGCAGCATGTCATTTTTGGACAGGGGGCTCTGCGAATATCTGCAAGGGAACTGTTGATCGAAGTGGAGCAGAACGAAAAAGAGTTACAAAAACGTCTGGCAGAAGATCAAGCTAAAGCTACGCGCAATACACTCGGCGGGAAATTAAGTCCGGATGTTTTGAAACAGTTCGAGCGATGGCGGCGGGAATAACAGCGCGGTTTTACAGAATTTAGATTTTTGAAACTCTTGACAATTATGTTATTGATGTTCTTTTTTAGGCAGAGCGTGGTTGACGGTGTGAGGTACCATCATATATACTGATCCTATATTTCATAGAGTAGAGTAACGGGGTACCTTGCGTTGCAGCCGGAGGGATTGTCTGTGAGTGTCGACCTCAAAGATATCATGTTATCCAAGTATGATTACCAAAGTGACGAAGACATTGTCGAAGCGGTCCGTGAAGGCGAGAGCGAAGCGCTGGAGTTTTTGATTAACAAATATCGCAACTTTGTACGCGCCAAGGCAAGATCTTATTTTCTGATTGGGGCCGACCGGGAAGATATCATTCAGGAAGGAATGATTGGACTCTATAAATCCATTAGGGATTTCAAAGGGGACAAGCTCGCTTCTTTCAAAGCCTTTGCCGAGTTGTGTATTACACGACAGATTATTACGGCAATCAAGACGGCAACACGTCAGAAGCATATTCCGCTTAATTCTTATGTATCACTGGATAAGCCTATTTATGACGAAGAGTCTGATCGTACGTTACTCGATGTGATTTGTGGAACTCAGGTCAGTGATCCAGAAGAGCTTATCATTAATCAGGAAGAGTTTGTTGGCCTGGAAGATAAAATGTCTGAGATTTTGAGTGATCTGGAACGTAAAGTATTGATGTTGTATCTGGACGGGAGATCTTATCAAGAGATTGCAGTCGATTTGGACAGACATGTGAAGTCCATTGACAATGCACTTCAGCGCGTAAAGCGTAAACTTGAAAAGTACCTGGAAGTACGAGATAATTAAACACATGTTGTCGTTGACGGAAAAGGCTCGGGGTTTGAGTCTTTTTTTGCTGCTTCAAGTTTATAAACAAAAAGAATGATTATACTAGTAATCGCTTGGTCCATGCAGGAGAAGAGAAAAACAGAGATGAGAAACTGAAAGTGTTTGATAGGAACTTTTACCCAAAGATGAAAGGCTATTCTTTCATTGACATGGTTATACCCTTATGATAAAGTGTTTTAGGTAGGCCTAAATTCGCGGCTTTTTTTAGGATCAATTTAGAGACTCCGCTTCAACGTGGAAGTCTTCGGGAGGTGTACATCATGCGGGTAATTATTACTTTGGCTTGTACGAACTGCAAACAAAGAAATTACACTACGACAAAAAACAAGCGTAATCACCCCGACCGCATGGAGATGAAGAAATTTTGCAAGTTTTGTAACGAGCAGACTTCTCATCGCGAAACCAGATAGTTTTTTGGAGGTGTAGTCGGCGTGAAACGTAGTTTCAAATCTCTGATTTCCTTTTTCTCTGAAAGCTGGGCTGAACTTAAAAAAGTTCGCTGGCCTAATCGTAAAGAGCTGACCAACTACACATTGATCGTACTTGGTACTGTTGTGGTTATGACGCTGTTTTTTTGGGTCGTTGATATCGGCATCTCCGCTGTGATCGAAGCGATTATTTAAGAAGGGTCCCAGGTGGCTTGATATGGAAAAAAGATGGTACGTCGTTCATACCTATTCAGGGTATGAGAATAAGGTCAAAGCCAATTTGGAAAAACGCGTAGAGTCCATGGGCATGGAAGACAAGATTTTCCGCGTTCTTGTTCCTATGGAAGAAGAAGTGGTAAACAAGGACGGTAAGAAAAAAACCGTTATGCGTAAAGTTTACCCCGGTTATGTCTTGGTGGAAATGGTCCAGACGGATGACTCTTGGTATGTTGTTCGTAACACACCAGGTGTTACGGGATTTGTCGGTTCGACAGGTTCCGGGTCCAAACCAACAGCCTTGCTGCCTGAAGAAGTGGAACAAATTCTGAAGCATATGGGCATGGTTGAGCCGAAGCCTAAAATTGAATTCGACATTAAGGAATCCGTACGTATTAAAGTTGGTCCTTTTGCGAATTTTGTGGGCTCCGTGGAAGAAATTTTGGTAGACAAAAGCAAGTTGAAAGTGCATGTGAACATGTTTGGACGGGAAACACCGCTTGAGTTGGAATATACCCAAGTGGAGAAGATATAGTCTCTTCAAGTTTCTTGTGGGAGGACCGAGAGGTCCGTTAACCACTATTTTGCAAGGAGGTGTCAATCATGGCAAAAAAGGTAATCAAAATGGTAAAACTGCAAATTCCAGCAGGTAAAGCGAATCCAGCGCCTCCGGTAGGTCCAGCTTTGGGTCAAGCAGGTGTCAACATCATGGCATTCTGTAAAGAGTTCAACGCTCGTACAGCCGATCAAGCGGGATTGATTATTCCTGTTGAAATCACAGTATTCGAAGACCGTTCCTTTACTTTCATCACTAAAACTCCACCAGCAGCAGTTCTGTTGAAAGTGGCAGCTAAAGTGGAAAAAGGATCCGGCGAACCAAACAAGAAAAAAGTCGCTACCGTTAAACGTGATGCGGTACGTCAAATCGCGGAACAAAAAATGCCTGACCTGAATGCAGCTGACGTTGAGTCCGCAATGCGTATGGTCGAAGGTACTGCCCGCAGCATGGGTATCACCATCGAAGACTAATTTTTCATCTGAAACATGGCTTCGTAAAGCCGGCCGATTCGCGGCCGGTTGATGTGGGAGGTATATCCGCTAACACCACAAAGGAGGAATATAACATGGCTAAACACGGTAAAAAATACCTGGAAGCTGCTAAGCTGATTGACAGCGAAGCAACTTACGAGCCTTCAGAAGCTGTAGAGCTTGTGAAAAAGGCAGCCACTGCAAAATTCGATGAAACAATCGAAGCAGCAGTACGCTTGGGCGTAGACCCACGTAAACAAGACCAGGCTGTACGTGGTGTTGTTGTCTTGCCTCACGGCACAGGTAAAACACAACGCGTATTGGTATTTGCAAAAGGTGACAAAGCGAAAGAAGCGGAAGCGGCTGGCGCGGACTATGTTGGTGATGCAGACATGATCAACAAAATCCAACAAGGCTGGTTCGAATTCGACGTCTGCGTTGCGACACCAGATATGATGAGTGAAGTAGGTAAATTGGGCCGTCTGCTCGGCGGTAAAGGTCTGATGCCTAACCCTAAAGCCGGAACGGTAACTTTCGATGTATCCAAGGCTGTTCAAGAAATTAAAGCCGGTAAAATCGAATATCGTCTGGATCGTGCAGGTCAAATTCATGCACCGATCGGTAAAGCTTCTTTCTCGGCAGAGCAACTGAATGAGAACCTTAAAGCTCTCATGGATGCTTTGACTCGTGCTAAACCGGCGGCAGCAAAAGGTGTTTATCTGAAGAATGTTAGTCTTTCTTCCACGATGGGCCCTGGCGCACGCGTGAACGCAGCATCTTTTAGATAATATCTCTTGACAGGCTTGTCTTGTTCTGATATTCTATAAAAGTTGTGAGTCCGAGTGACTGACCGTTGACATTTGAATATGCTTGCCGTAGACAGTAGGTGCCATTTGGCTTAATTTCCTGCCGAGGTGTGATTATAGAACTTAGACGATGCAAATCGGTTATGAGTATATATCAAGCCTTCGTGATTCTACGGAGGCTTTTCTTAATGGGATAAATTTGATCAGGAGGTGTACAGTTTGGCAAACGCAAAAGTGATTCAAGCAAAACAAGAGTCCGTTGATGCAGTAACAGCTAAATTGCGCGAGAGCGCTACTAGTGTTGTTGTTGACTATCGCGGTTTGAACGTTGCCCAAGTAACTGAGCTGCGTAAGCAGCTTCGTGAAGCCGGAATCGAATTCCAAGTGCTGAAAAACACGTTGCTTCGCCGCGCAGCAGCTGCAGCAGAACTGACAGAACTTAATGAAGTGCTGACAGGACCTAGTGCAATTGCATTCAGCGCAGACGACGTTGTGGCTCCAGCCAAAATTCTGAACGACTTCGCGAAAAAGAACGATGCACTCGAATTGAAAGGTGCAGTTGTAGAAGGTCGCGTAATCGGAGTACAAGAAGTCAAAGCATTGGCAGAACTGCCATCCCGCGAAGGTCTTCTTTCCATGCTCCTCAGCGTGCTTCAAGCGCCAGTGCGCAACTTCGCGCTTGCGGTTAAAGCTGTTGCTGAAAAAGAAGAACAAGGCGCGTAAGCAACTTGATCTGAAAGCTGCTTAGGCAGTGATGAATTACAAAAAAAAATAATATTATATATGGAGGTTCAATCATGAGTAAAGAGCAAATCTTGGAAGCAATCAAAGGCATGACTGTACTGGAACTGAACGATCTCGTTAAAGCAATCGAAGAAGAATTCGGCGTAACTGCTGCAGCTCCAGTAGCTGTTGCAGGTGGCGGAGCTGCTGCAGCTGAAGCTGAGCAATCCGAGTTTGATGTAATCTTGACTAGCGCTGGTGCTTCCAAAATCAACGTTATCAAAGCAGTTCGTGAAATCACAGGTCTTGGCCTGAAAGAAGCAAAAGAAGTGGTTGACAACGCTCCAAAACCACTGAAAGAAAAAGTAAGCAAAGAAGAAGCAGAAGCGGTTAAAGCTAAGCTTGAAGAAGCAGGCGCTACAATCGAAGTTAAATAATTTAGCTTTCATATAAGCTGGATGAACAAAACAACAAACCCCTTGACTTATATCAAGGGGTTTGTTGCTGTAATTGTAATGGAAAGTGAGTGAGGACATGTCCAATCACTATTATTCGGACAAACCGCAGGTGGCACATGACAGAAGGGCTACAGAAGCGGAGCTGCGTGGATGGAAGTTACGATTTGTTACGGATGCAGGGGTATTTTCCAAAAACGGAATCGATTATGGCAGCAGAGTCTTGATTGATGCTATGGATTTACCTGCTGGAGCTCATGTTCTGGATGTGGGTTGCGGGTATGGACCGATTGGTCTTACAGCAGCCAAACTTGTACCGGATGGACATGTCACCATGATCGATATCAATGAGAGAGCGGTAGAGCTTTCCAGGGAAAACGCAAAAGCGAACGGCATAACGAATGTAACGGTTATGCAAAGTGATCTTCTGGCTGAAGTGAAAAAGGAAGACTATGATGCGGTTCTGACCAATCCGCCGATCCGTGCGGGGAAAGAAACGGTTCATACCATTTTTGAACAAGCGTATCGTCATTTGAAAATAGGTGGATCGTTATGGATTGTCATTCAGAAAAAACAGGGAGCACCTTCTGCGAAAGCGAAGTTGGAATCTTTGTTTGGACGAGTGGAGGAAGTAACGAAGGATAAAGGCTACCGGATTTTCAAAGCGGTCAAGACGGAAGATGCAAGTATAAGCTAATTCCGGTTTTGTAAAGTAAGCAGGGGAGCATTTTTTTTGCAATAGGACTATTGACTTGAAATTCAGGCCGTGGTATTATTGTAAAATGTCAGTATTAAGATGCCCTACTTGGCTTTAGCTAACTAAAAATGTCAACCTTTTTTTACGCCGAACGGGCTTATTATGCCTACGTTTGGCGTATAATATGTACATTTTGGGCAAACTGGGGATAAGTATCATTTGGAAAGACATCCGCCGATCAAAGTTGCTCTTTTTTCGAACGACATTCGAGTAAGGGCTTTTCTTTATTTGTGGATGCATTGCTTTGCTCTGTATGTGTACCATTATAAGGTTACAAACAGAGGTTCGCAACGAAATTTTTAAAGTGAGTAGACATTGAGGGGTGAGTTTAAGTTGGCAGGACATCTTGTTCAATATGGTCGACGCACTCGGCGCAGTTATGCACGAATTAACGAGATACTCGAAGTTCCGAACCTGATTGAAATCCAACAAAAATCCTATGATTGGTTTTTGGAGGAAGGGTTGCGTGAAATGTTCCAGGATATCTCGCCGATCCAGGATTTCACAGGCAACTTGATTTTGGAATTTATCGATTACAGTCTCGGTGAACCGAAGTATACAGTAGATGACGCGAAAGAGCGTGACGTTACTTATGCAGCACCGCTTCGGGTCAAAGTCCGGCTCATTAATAAGGAAACCGGAGAAGTCAAAGAGCAGGAAGTATTCATGGGAGATTTCCCGCTGATGACCGATACTGGCACATTTATTATTAATGGTGCTGAACGGGTTATTGTCAGCCAGTTGGTTCGCTCTCCTAGCGTTTACTTCAGTACCAAAGTAGATAAAAACGCCAAAAAAACGTATACCGCTACAGTTATTCCTAACCGCGGCGCTTGGCTCGAACTGGAGATGGACGCGAAGGATGTTGTATACGTCCGGATCGACCGCACACGTAAAATACCGGTGACGGTTCTCCTGCGTGCACTTGGTTTTGGCACAGACGCTGAGATTCTGGATCTGCTCGGTAATGACGAATATATCCGCAATACACTGGACAAAGACAATACGGATTCCACGGAGAAAGCTCTGATTGAGATTTATGAGCGTCTTCGCCCGGGTGAGCCGCCAACGCTTGATAATGCGAAAAGCTTGCTCGTAGCCCGTTTCTTTGATCCAAAACGTTATGACCTGGCTAATGTTGGTCGTTACAAAATCAACAAAAAACTTCATATCAAGAACCGTTTGTTCAACCAACGTTTGGCTGAATCTCTCATTGATACCGACACTGGTGAGATTATCGCTGAGGCGGGTCAAATGGTAGACCGTCGTTTGCTTGATGAAATTATGCCGCATCTGGAGAAAAATGTTGGCTTCCGTACGTATCACGTGGCTAACGGTGTTTTGGATGCCAATGATATCCCAATGCAAACCATTGATGTGTTCTCACCGATTGAGGATGGTAAAGTCGTTAAGCTGATTGCCAATGCAAACATTGATAAATCAGTGAAAAACGTAACACCGGCTGATATCATTTCCTCCATCAGTTACTTCATTAACCTTCTGCACGGCATCGGAAGCACAGATGATATCGATCATCTGGGTAACCGTCGTCTTCGTTCGGTTGGTGAACTCCTGCAAAATCAGTTCCGTATCGGTTTGTCCCGTATGGAACGTGTGGTTCGTGAGAGAATGTCCATCCAGGATGCTAACGTAATTACGCCTCAGGCTCTGATTAACATACGTCCTGTTATCGCGTCCATTAAAGAGTTCTTCGGTAGCTCTCAATTGTCACAGTTTATGGATCAAACGAACCCACTGGGTGAATTGACACATAAACGTCGTCTGTCCGCACTCGGACCAGGTGGTTTGACACGTGAGCGTGCAGGCATGGAAGTCCGTGACGTCCATCCATCCCACTATGGCCGGATGTGTCCGATCGAGACTCCGGAGGGACCAAATATTGGTTTGATCAACTCCCTGTCAACATTTGCCCGTGTGAACGAATATGGTTTCATTGAAGCACCTTATCGCTGGGTAGATCCGAAGACTGGTGTTGTAACCGAGCAGATCGATTACCTGACAGCAGACGAAGAGGACAACTATGTAATTGCTCAAGCGAATGCGAAGCTGAATGAAGACAGTACTTTTGCTGAGGAAGCGATCATTGTACGTTACAACAAGCAGTCGGATAACATCCTTACGATGCCGAGTGAACGTGTTGACTACATGGACGTATCTCCTAAGCAAGTTGTATCTGTCGCAACAGCGCTCATTCCGTTCCTTGAGAACGATGACTCCAACCGTGCGCTCATGGGATCGAACATGCAGCGGCAGGCCGTTCCACTCTTGATTCCTAAAGCTCCGCTGGTCGGAACAGGTATGGAACATAAAGCCGCGAAAGATTCCGGTGTATGTATTGTCTCCAAATATGACGGGATTATTGAACGTTCTTCTGCGAATGAAATTTGGTTGCGTCGTATTGAGGAAGTAGACGGTCAAGAAGTCAAGGGCGATATCGTTAAATATAAATTACACAAATTTATGCGTTCGAACCAAGGAACATGCATTAACCAACGTCCGATTGTCAAAAGAGGTGCTGTTGTCAAAGCTGGCGACATCCTCGCAGATGGTCCTTCGACGGAAATGGGTGAATTGGCACTGGGACGTAACGTCGTTGTTGCCTTCATGACTTGGGAAGGTTACAACTACGAGGATGCGATCCTGCTCAGTGAAAAACTTGTTAAGGAAGATGTGTATACATCCATCCATATCGAGGAGTATGAGTCGGAAGCACGTGATACCAAGCTCGGACCTGAAGAGATCACACGCGATATCCCGAACGTAGGGGAAGAAGCGCTGCGTAATCTGGATGAGCGCGGTATTATCCGGATCGGTGCGGAAATCAGTGCCGGTGACATTCTGGTTGGTAAAGTAACACCGAAAGGTGTAACGGAACTGACTGCAGAAGAGCGTCTCCTGCATGCGATCTTCGGTGAGAAAGCGCGTGAAGTACGTGATACTTCCTTGCGTGTACCTCATGGTACTGACGGTATCGTAGTCGATGTAAAAGTATTTACCCGTGAAAACGGTGATGAACTGCCTCCAGGTGTCAACCAACTCGTTCGTGTTTATATTGCCCAAAAACGGAAAATTTCCGAGGGTGATAAAATGGCCGGACGTCATGGTAACAAAGGGGTCGTGGCCCGTATCCTGCCGGAAGAAGATATGCCTTTCCTGCCGGACGGAACACCAGTTCAAATCGTGCTTAACCCACTGGGCGTACCGTCCCGGATGAACATCGGTCAAGTACTTGAAGTTCACTTGGGTATGGCAGCCATGCAGCTCGGTATTCACGTAGCTACTCCTGTATTTGACGGAGCGAAGGAGTATGACGTCTTCGATACGATGGAAGAAGCAGGTATGCAACGTAATGGTAAGACCGTTCTGTATGATGGCCGTACCGGAGAAGAGTTCGAACGTGAAGTTACTGTCGGCGTCATGCATATGATCAAGCTGGCGCACATGGTTGACGATAAAATCCATGCTCGTTCTACGGGTCCTTACTCACTCGTTACACAGCAGCCTCTGGGTGGTAAAGCCCAGTTCGGTGGACAACGTTTCGGGGAGATGGAAGTATGGGCGCTTGAGGCTTATGGTGCCGCTTATACACTGCAAGAGATCTTGACGGTTAAGTCCGATGACGTTGTAGGTCGGGTTAAAACGTATGAGTCCATTGTCAAAGGTGAGAATGTTCCGGAACCAGGCGTTCCTGAATCTTTCAAAGTATTGATCAAAGAGCTGCAAAGCTTGGGTATGGATGTTAAGATTTTGAGCGAAGATGAGCAAGAGATTGAAATGAAAGAAATGGACGATGAAGATGACGCTGCGAGCGATAAGCTCAGCCTCAACCTTGAGGGTACAGAGGTCGGAGCGGAGTAACCGCTTCGGGCGCATGATGACCGGCGTTTTTCATCAGGCTCGCGTCTTGCTCCGGCTTCGGCCGGAGGGGGCGTAACCTAGAATACAGGACTTGGTTAAGGAGGGTTGCTCCTTGTTGGACGTCAACAATTTCGAATACATGAAGATCGGGCTTGCTTCCCCAGAAAAAATTCGTTCTTGGTCCCGCGGAGAAGTGAAAAAACCGGAAACGATCAACTATCGTACGTTGAAACCGGAAAAAGAAGGGCTGTTCTGCGAAAAGATTTTTGGCCCTACAAAAGACTGGGAATGTCATTGCGGTAAATACAAACGCGTCCGTTATAAAGGCGTTGTCTGTGATCGTTGTGGCGTTGAAGTCACACGTGCGAAAGTACGCCGCGAACGGATGGGTCATATTGAGCTCGCTGCTCCGGTATCGCACATCTGGTACTTCAAAGGTATTCCGAGCCGCATGGGTCTCGCTCTGGATATGTCTCCAAGATCACTCGAGGAGATTATTTATTTTGCATCATATGTTGTAACTGATCCAGGAGAAACTCCACTGGAGAAAAAACAGCTGTTGTCCGAGAAAGAATACCGCAGCTATCGTGAAAAATACGGATATGGTTTCCAGGCCGGCATGGGTGCCGAAGCAGTTAAAAAATTGCTTCAAGACCTTGATATAGACAAAGAGCTCGAGTTCCTGAAAGAAGAACTCCGGACTGCACAAGGGCAACGTCGTAACCGTGCGATCAAACGTCTGGAAGTTATCGAAGCATTCCGCAACTCAGGTAACAAACCTGAGTGGATGATCATGGATGTACTTCCTGTTATCCCGCCGGAGCTTCGTCCAATGGTACAGCTGGATGGAGGACGTTTTGCAACGTCTGACCTGAATGATCTGTATCGCCGTGTAATCAACCGGAACAACCGTCTGAAACGTCTGCTTGACCTCGGCGCACCAGACATTATCGTGCAAAATGAGAAACGGATGCTGCAGGAAGCTGTTGACGCATTGATCGACAACGGTCGTCGCGGACGCCCTGTTACAGGTCCGGGTAACCGTCCATTGAAATCTCTCAGCCACATGCTGAAAGGTAAACAAGGACGTTTCCGTCAAAACTTGCTCGGTAAACGGGTTGACTATTCCGGTCGTTCCGTTATCGTTGTCGGACCTTACCTGAAAATGTATCAGTGTGGTCTGCCAAAAGATATGGCACTTGAATTGTTCAAGCCTTTTGTTATGAAAGAGCTTGTAAATAAAGGGCTTGCCCACAACATCAAGAGCGCTAAACGTAAAGTCGAACGTGTAAGTCCTGAAGTATGGGATGTTCTTGAAGAAGTAATCAAGGAGCATCCGGTTCTGCTGAACCGTGCCCCTACGCTTCACCGTCTCGGTATTCAAGCATTTGAACCGATTCTGGTTGAAGGTAAAGCGATTCGTCTTCACCCACTCGTATGTACAGCTTACAATGCCGACTTTGACGGTGACCAAATGGCCGTGCACGTTCCTCTGTCCGCTGAAGCTCAAGCGGAAGCACGTATCCTGATGCTTGCATCAGGCAACATTTTGAACCCGAAAGACGGTAAGCCGGTTGTTACCCCTTCCCAGGATATGGTGCTTGGTTCTTACTACCTGACTATGGACAACAAGGAAGAAAAGGGAACAGGTATGATTCTGCGTACTGTTAACGAGGCGGTATCTGCGTATCAACGTGGTACTGCTGGATTACATGCACGTGTAGCCATCCCGGTTAGAGCGCTTGGTAAAACCATCTTCACCGAAGAGCAACAAGATGCGATGCTGCTGACTACCATCGGCAAAATCATCTTTAATGAAATCTTCCCGGCAAGCTTCCCTTACATCAATGATGCAACTCGTGCAAACCTGTACCAAGGTACTGCAGAGCATTCATTTGTGTATGAGAAGGGTGCTGACCTTAGAGAAGCGATCATGAATGCTCCTTTGGCTGGCGGTGTGGGTAAAGAATACCTCGGTTCTATCATCGCACGTTGTTTTGAAATTTATCATACAACGGAAACTGCCGTTATTTTGGATAAAATCAAACAACTCGGATTCACATACTCCACTCGTGCCGGTATTACGGTTGCGGTATCGGATGTTATCGTACCACCTGAGAAATTTGAAATTCTCAGACAGTCCGAAGATAAAGCACAAATCGTTACGAACCAGTACCGTCGTGGTCTGATTACTAACGAGGAACGTTATGACCGTATCATCGATATCTGGTCGAAATCGAAAGATGATATCACCGAAATTCTGATGAAATCGATGGATCGTTACAATTCCATCATGATGATGGTTGACTCCAAAGCACGGGGTAACAAATCGCAAATTACCCAATTGGGCGGTATGCGTGGTCTGATGGCCAACCCATCTGGTCGGATCATCGAACTCCCAATCAAATCGAACTTCCGTGAAGGTCTGACGGTACTCGAATACTTCATCTCGACCCACGGTGCCCGTAAAGGTTTGGCCGATACGGCCCTGCGTACAGCGGACTCAGGTTACCTGACTCGTCGTCTCGTAGACGTGGCACAAGACGTAATCGTGCGTGAAGATGATTGTGGAACAGATAAAGGCTTCACGGTAAGTCGTATTCAGGATGGTAAAGAGGTTATTGAGGATCTCTACGACCGTATTGAAGGCAGATACTGCTTCGAGACTGTTCGTCATCCGGAAACGAAAGAAATTATTGCACACCGCAATGAACTGATTGACTCTGACAAAGCTGAGGCAATCATCAAAGCGGGTGTAACCAAATTGCAAATCCGCTCCGTACTCAGCTGCCGTGCAAGTCACGGTGTCTGCAAGAAGTGTTATGGTCGCAACCTGGCAACAGGTAAACACGTGGAGATTGGTGAAGCCGTTGGTATTATCGCAGCACAATCCATTGGTGAGCCGGGAACACAGCTTACAATGCGTACGTTCCACACCGGTGGTGTAGCCGGAGACGATATTACGCAAGGTTTGCCGCGTATCCAAGAGTTGTTTGAGGCTCGTAATCCTAAGGGTCAAGCAACGATCAGTGAGATTGATGGTGTTGTTAAAGAGATTCGCGAAGCAAAAGATCGTCGTGAAATCGAAATTCAAGGTGAGGCAGAATCCAAAGTGTACTCTGTTACCTACGGTTCCCGTGTACGCGTAAGCGAAGGCATGGAAATTGAGGCAGGCGACGAGTTGACTGACGGTTCTATCGATCCAAAAGAAATGCTGCGCATTAAAGGCGTACGTGGCGTACAGAACTACATTTTGCAGGAAGTACAACGCGTATACCGTAACCAAGGCGTAGAAATCAACGATAAACACGTTGAAGTTATGATCCGTCAAATGCTGCGTAAAATCCGTATCGTTGATGCGGGCGATACAACTCTATTGCCAGGATCATTCGTGGATACGCATGAGTACGAAAGAGCTAACAAAATAGCGATTCTGAGTGATAAAGAGCCAGCGGTTGCGAAACCAATCCTGCTCGGTATTACAAAAGCGTCCCTGGAAACCGACTCTTTCCTCTCAGCGGCTTCGTTCCAAGAGACTACTCGTGTATTGACAGATGCAGCGATCAAAGGTAAAGTCGATCAGTTGCTCGGTCTGAAAGAAAATGTAATTATCGGTAAACTGATTCCTGCAGGTACAGGTATGCACCGTTACCGCAGCATCAAATTTGCCGAGCCAGAAGATGGCCAATCTTCAGTAGAAGAACTTGAGCCAGTTTCTGTTGATTAGTTGATTTGCTCTCTTCTAAGAGAGTAAAATAGATTTTTGTACGCCGGGGGACGGACGACTGTTTCATACAGACGGACGTTTCCTGAAACGGCAAAATTGCAAATAAATGTTTTGTAAATAGCATTGACATTGCTTGCGCTAGATGCTAATATATCAAAGGTGCGTGGGCAGCTGTTGTATATGGTCCTATTCGGAGGAATGAATATGTCTAATGAAAAAGGTCTGCAAGATGCTCATGTCAAAATTGGTAGCAAACAGACCATGCGGATGGTCCAGTCAGGAATGGCTGCTGAGGTCTATGTGGCTGAAGATAGTGATCCGCAGCTCACTTCCAAAATCATTGCCTTATGTGAACAGCACAATGTGAAGTACACGAAAGTGGATACAATGAAAAATCTCGGCAAAGCTTGCGGGATTGGAGTGGGAGCAGCAATGGCTGCTGTCGTCAAATGATAGGGTAAGGAACGTTTTTGTCCGAGAACTTTTAGGGATTCTCCAAGGCAAAAACTTTTCATTTGTCTTTTTATGAACCGCCTGGGTCTGTGGACTTAGCGAAAAGAGGTTTATAAAGAAACATGAACAATTGAGGAAGGGGGTGGCAATCACATGCCAACTATTAACCAACTGGTACGTAAAGGACGTCAAGCAAAAGTTGATAAGTCCAAATCGCCAGCTTTGCAAAAAGGGTTCAACGCTTTGAAACGTGAATCGACTAACATCAGTGCCCCACAAAAACGTGGTGTCTGCACTCGTGTAGGTACAATGACTCCACGTAAACCAAACTCTGCACTTCGTAAGTATGCCCGTGTTCGTTTGACGAACCGTCTCGAGGTAACTGCTTATATCCCGGGTATCGGACATAACCTTCAAGAGCACAGTGTTGTGTTGATCCGCGGAGGTAAAGTTAAAGACCTTGCAGGGGTTCGTTATCACATCGTTCGTGGAGCTCTTGATACTGCAGGTGTTAACAACCGTATGCAAGCTCGTTCAAAATACGGTGCTAAACGTCCAAAAGCTAAAAAAGCCTAAACCATTATAAGTAGCTATCCTGATTACCTTCTGGGTTAATGCCATAGAAGGTGCAGGATCAGCTTAAGAAGAAAGAAAGGGGGATATCCATGCCACGCAAAGGTCCAGTTACGAAAAGAGACGTGTTGCCAGATCCGGTATACAACAGCAAGTTGGTTACTCGTTTGATCAACCGCATCATGCTCGACGGAAAACGCGGTGTTGCTCAAAGTATTCTGTATAATGCGTTCAAGTTGATTCAAGAACGTACGGGTAATGACCCGATGGAAGTATTTGAAGCAGCAATCAAGAATATCATGCCAGTCCTGGAAGTTAAAGCTCGCCGTGTCGGCGGTGCCAACTACCAAGTACCAATCGAGGTAAAACCAGAGAGACGTACTTCCCTGGGATTACGTTGGCTCGTGAACTACTCCCGCAACCGCGGTGAGAAAACGATGGAAGAGCGTTTGGCGGCTGAGATCATCGACGCTTCCAACAACACAGGCGCTTCCGTTAAAAAACGTGAAGATACGCACAAAATGGCTGAAGCGAACAAAGCGTTTGCTCACTACCGTTGGTAGGATTCAGTTCACAATAATAACTTCAATTTTGAAGGGAGACCCAATTCATGGCAAGAGAGTTCTCCTTGAAAAATACACGTAATATCGGGATCATGGCTCATATTGACGCGGGTAAAACCACTACAACTGAGCGGATCTTGTTCTACACAGGCCGTACGCACAAAATCGGTGAAGTACACGAAGGTGCTGCTACAATGGACTGGATGGAACAGGAACAGGAGCGCGGAATTACGATTACTTCCGCTGCGACTACCGCTGCTTGGAAGGGCCACCGCGTTAATATCATTGATACCCCGGGACACGTTGACTTCACTGTTGAAGTTGAACGTTCCCTTCGTGTATTGGACGGAGCAGTTGGTGTATTCAGTGCGAAAGAAGGCGTTGAGCCTCAGTCCGAAACCGTATGGAGACAGGCTGACAAGTACGGCGTACCTCGTATCGCTTACGTAAACAAAATGGATATCATCGGTGCTGACTTCCTGAACGTTGTTTCTGACATGCGCGAGCGCCTTCAAGCGAACGCAGTTGCGATTCAACTTCCGATCGGTGCTGAAAATGATTTCAAAGGTATCATTGATATTGTTGGACAAAAGGCTCATATGTATAAAGATGACCTGGGACAAGATATCGAAGAAACCGAAATTCCTGCGGAATTTGCAGATCAAGTTGAAGAACTCCGCAACGAATTGGTTGAGCGGGTTGCAGAACTTGACGAAGAATTGACTATGAAATACCTGGAAGGCGAAGAGATCACAGTTGATGAGATCAAAGCCGCTCTCCGTAAAGGTGTTGTAGAAGTTAAGATCTTCCCGGTTATCTGTGGCTCCTCGTATCGTAACAAAGGTGTTCAACTGATGTTGGATGCTGTTATCGATTACTTGCCAGCTCCAACAGACGTTCCATCAATCACGGGTCACCTTGAAGATGGTACTGAAGCAATTCGTAAGTCATCTGATGAAGAGCCATTCTCTGCATTGGCATTCAAAATCATGACTGACCCTTACGTTGGTAAGTTGACATTCTTCCGCGTATATTCCGGTGTTCTTCAATCCGGTTCTTACGTATTGAACGCAACTAAAAACAAACGTGAGCGTATCGGTCGTATTCTTCAAATGCATGCGAACAGCCGTCAAGAGATCACTGAAGTTTACTCCGGTGACATTGCAGCTGCCGTAGGTTTGAAAGATACCGGTACAGGTGATACACTGTGTGATGAGAAAAACCCGGTTATCCTGGAGTCAATGAACTTCCCTGATCCGGTTATCGAAATCGCCGTTGAACCTAAAACCAAAGCTGACCAAGATAAAATGGGTGTTGCTCTCGGTAAGTTGACTGAAGAGGATCCTACTCTTCGTGCTCATACTGACGAAGAAACAGGTCAAACAATCTTGGCAGGTATGGGTGAGCTTCACCTTGATATCATCATTGACCGTATGCGTCGTGAGTTCAAGGTTGAAACTACTGTGGGTAAACCACAAGTAGCTTACCGTGAAACATTCCGTGCACCAGCGCGTGTTGAAGGTAAATTCGTTCGTCAATCCGGTGGTCGTGGTCAATATGGTCACGTATGGGTTGAGTTCGAACCTCTAGAGCCAGGTACAGGCAGCCAGTTCGAAAGTAAGGTTGTCGGTGGATCTGTTCCAAGAGAATACATTCAACCAGCTCTTGCAGGGATTGAAGAGCAAATGAAAAACGGCGTTATCGCAGGCTTCCCGCTTGTTGACGTTAAGGCTACAATTGTAGACGGATCTTATCATGATGTCGATTCCAACGAGATGGCATTTAAAATTGCCGGCTCGATGGCGCTGAAAGCAGCAAAAGACAAATGTAAGCCTGTCCTGCTTGAGCCAATCATGAAAGTGGAAGTAACTGTTCCGGAAGAGTACATGGGTGACGTAATGGGTATGCTTAACTCCCGTCGTGGCCGCATCGAAGGTATGGATTCCCGTAGTGGAGCTCAAATCATTCGTGCTAAGGTACCTCTTTCCGAAATGTTCGGATACTCCACAACTCTTCGTTCCGGTACTCAAGGACGCGGCGTATTCTCCATGGAGCTCTCTCATTATGAAGAAGTTCCTAAGAGCATCGCTGAAGAGATTGTTGCAAAAACAAAAGGCACCGAGTAGTTTTCTCACACTGGATGCAAGTGCTTAAGAATCTCGTATTCTTTGCACTTCGCCTGGTGTAAACATAAAATATATAATTTTAAGGAGGCCACGTTCAAATGGCAAAGGCTAAATACGAACGTAATAAACCACACGTTAACATTGGTACTATCGGTCACGTCGACCATGGTAAAACAACTCTGACTGCTGCAATCACTACTGTATTGTCCAAAACTTATGGTGGTGCAGCTGTAGCATTCGACCAAATCGACAAAGCTCCAGAAGAGCGCGAGCGCGGTATCACAATCTCCACAGCACACGTTGAGTACGAAACTGACACTCGTCACTACGCTCACGTAGACTGCCCAGGTCACGCCGACTATGTTAAAAACATGATCACTGGCGCGGCTCAAATGGACGGAGCTATCTTGGTAGTATCCGCAGCAGACGGCCCAATGCCACAAACTCGTGAGCACATCTTGCTCTCCCGTCAAGTAGGCGTACCTTACATTGTTGTATTCTTGAACAAATGTGATATGGTCGAAGACGAAGAGTTGTTGGAATTGGTTGAGATGGAAGTTCGCGACCTTCTTAACGAATATGAGTTCCCAGGTGACGATACTCCAATCACTCGTGGATCCGCTCGTGAAGCTCTGCAAAACCCTGATGGTGAGTGGGCTCAAAAAATCGTTGAAATGTTCAAAGAAATCGATACTTACATTCCACTGCCTGAGCGTCAAACTGACAAGCCTTTCTTGATGCCTGTCGAGGACGTATTCTCCATCACTGGTCGTGGTACTGTTGCTACAGGCCGTGTAGAGCGTGGTACTGTTAAAGTCGGCGAAGAGATCGAAATCGTTGGTATCACTGAAGAAACTAAAAAATCCGTAGTTACAGGCGTTGAGATGTTCCGCAAATTGCTGGATTCCGCTCAAGCTGGTGACAACATCGGTGCCCTTCTTCGTGGTGTAGACCGTAACAACATCGAGCGTGGCCAAGTTTTGGCTAAACCGGGTTCTGTTAAGCCTCACACAGAATTCACTGCTCAAATTTACGTTCTGACTAAAGAAGAGGGTGGACGTCACAAACCATTCTTCACTGGTTACCGTCCACAGTTCTACTTCCGTACAACTGACGTAACAGGCATCATCAACTTGCCTGAAGGTACAGAAATGGTAATGCCTGGTGATAACATCACTGTTACTGTTTCCCTGATCTCCCCAATCGCGATTGAAGAAGGAACTAAGTTCTCCATTCGTGAAGGCGGACGTACAGTTGGTGCCGGTTCCGTAGCTAGCATCCAAAAATAATTCGGCATAACGCTGAGTAAGCATATGAAACAGTGTACTGGAACGAGTAACATTGTATTGTAACGAAGCTTCGGAAGAGTTCCTTATCCGACATCGGATAAGGAACTCTTTTATTATGTAATAGTTTCGGAACCTGCGTCATACGAAATGAACATCATTTACGAATGTAGAAGGATTGGTAAGGCAGCATGGATATTGGAGATAAACACTGCACCTAAACGAAGTCATTTCATGAGAAAAGATTAGTTTAAATGTTTTTCTTAAATATGCTTGCAATACGCCCATCTTTTCTATATAATAATGAATGTTGTTCTGTGACGTTGCGATGATGTGAGAGGTTACTGGCACACCCGGCCCCTTTGCCATGGGACAGTGGCTAGAAAATTTTCACGGAGTATGTCCGATAAAAAATTGGGCGATAGAAGGAGGGAATAAAATGGCAAAGCAAAAAATTCGTATTCGTTTGAAAGCTTACGACCACAGAATTCTTGATCAATCCGCGGAAAAAATTGTTGAAACAGCAAAACGTTCGGGTGCAGGTGTATCCGGTCCGATTCCGCTTCCTACTGAAAAACAAATCATTACTATTCTTCGTGCGGTGCACAAGTACAAGGATTCTCGGGAACAATTCGAACAACGTACTCATAAGCGTTTGATCGACATCGTTAACCCTACTCCACAAACTGTGGATGCCTTGATGCGCTTGGATCTGCCGTCCGGTGTAGATATCGAAATTAAATTGTAATACAAGCTACAACAGAGACCATGTATAAAGGAAAAGAGGTGTCAACATGAAAGCAATCTTAGGAAAAAAACTCGGAATGACTCAAGTATTTACACCTGAGGGTAACGTTGTACCAGTAACGGTTATCGAAGCAGGCCCTTGTGTTGTTTTGCAAAAGAAAGACATTGAGAATGATGGCTATGAAGCAATTCAAATCGGTTACTCCGATAAGAAAGAGAAAAATGCTAACAAGCCAGAAGCAGGTCACGCTAAAAAAGCGAATACTGCCCCTAAGCGCTACGTTCGTGAAGTTCGCGGTATCAACATCGCAGAATATGAAGTTGGCCAAGAACTGAAAGCTGACATTTTCGCTGAAGGCGAATTCGTTGACGTAACGGGTGTTTCTAAAGGTAAAGGTTTTGCCGGCGTTATCAAACGTTGGGGACAAAGCACTGGACCTATGTCACACGGTTCGCGTTATCACCGTGGCCCGGGTTCAATGGGTTCTATCCAAGCTAACCGCGTTCCTAAAGGCAAACGCCTGCCAGGACACATGGGACATGATACTGTTACAATCCAACGTCTTGAAGTAGTTAAAGTAGACGCTGAACGTAACGTGTTGCTCGTGAAAGGTTCCATTCCTGGACCGAAAAACAGTCTCATTAAAGTTAAAGAAACGGTGAAAAAATAACCACTGAAGAAAGGAGGAACACAAAATGCCAAAAGTATCAGTTTACAATGTAGATGGTAGCCAAGTAGGCGAAGTTGAATTGAACGATGCGGTTTTCGGAATTGAGCCGAACCAACACGTTCTGTACGATGCAGTTCTTATGCAACGCGCTTCCCTTCGTCAAGGTACCCACAAAGTAAAAGGACGTTCTGAAGTACGTGGCGGTGGACGTAAACCTTGGAAACAAAAAGGTACAGGTCGCGCTCGTCAAGGTTCGATTCGTTCTCCACAATGGAAAGGCGGCGGTATCGTATTTGGTCCGACACCACGGAGCTATGCGTACAAACTGCCTAAGAAAGTTCGCCGTTTGGCGATCAAATCAGCTCTTTCATCCAAAGTGATCGACAATGACATTATCGTTCTGGATGCTCTCACGCTGAGCACACCTAAAACAAAAGAATTTGCAGCCATCTTGAACAACTTGAAAGTTGGACGCAAAGCTTTGATTGTAGCTCCTAGCTATGATGATAATGTGGCTCTTTCCGCACGGAATATTCCTGGCGTGAAATTCGTAGCTGCTGACGGCATTAATGTTCTTGACGTGCTTTCGCACGACAAATTGATCATTACGAAAGAAGCAGTTCAGAAGGTAGAGGAGGTGCTCGCGTAATGAAGGATCCTCGTGATATTGTAAAACGTCCGATTATTACGGAACGTACTGCTGACATGATGAATGACTTGAAATATGTATTTGAAGTCGACATCCGTGCAAACAAAACCGAGATCAAAAAAGCCGTAGAAGCTATTTTCAACGTAAAAGTGAAAAACGTGAACACTCTGCGTGTTCCAGCTAAGCCTAAACGGTACGGACGTTATTCCGGATATACAAGCGAATGGAAAAAAGCGTTTGTAACGCTGACACAAGACAGCAAAACGCTTGAGTTCTTTGAAACTGTATAATTGAAATTTTTGAAGTAAGGAGGGAAACCTAGTGCCAATCAAAAAGTATAAACCAACATCCCCGGCAAGACGGAACATGTCCGTTTCTACATTTGAGGAAATCACCACAGATAAGCCGGAGAAATCGTTGTTGGCCCCGTTGAGCAAACAAGCAGGCCGCAACAACCAAGGTAAAATTACAGTTCGTCACCACGGTGGTGGACACAAACGTAAATACCGTATCATCGACTTCAAACGTACTAAAGATGGAATACCGGGCCGCGTTGCTACGATTGAGTATGACCCGAACCGTACATCCAACATCGCTTTGATTCACTACGCTGATGGTGAGAAACGTTACATCATCGCTCCTAAAGGTCTGAAAGTTGGAGATCAAATCTTCTCCGGTCCTGAATCAGACATTAAAATCGGTAACGCACTGCCGCTTGAAAACATTCCAGTAGGTACCGTTATCCACAACATCGAGTTGAAACCAGGTAAAGGCGGACAATTGGTTCGTGCTGCTGGTACAGAAGCTCAATTGCTTGGTAAAGAAGAAAAATACGTATCTGTTCGTCTCTCTTCCGGAGAAGTTCGTCGTATTCTGAAAGTTTGCCGCGCAACAATCGGATCTGTTGGTAACCAAGACCACGAGCTCATCAAAATCGGTAAAGCCGGTCGTAGCCGTTGGTTGGGACAACGTCCTGAAGTTCGTGGTGTAGTAATGAACCCTAACGATCACCCACACGGTGGTGGTGAAGGTCGTGCTCCAATCGGACGTAAATCGCCAATGTCACCATGGGGTAAACCTACTCTTGGTTACAAAACGCGTAAGAAAAATAAAGCTTCTGATAAATACATCATTCGCCGCCGCACGAAGTAATACACACTGTGCATAACTTCGTGAGGCATCTGCGGATGCATAATAGCTACGTTTGAAGGGAGGATCTCCACATGGGTCGCAGTTTGAAAAAAGGGCCATTCATTGATGGCTACATGCTGAAAAAGGTAGAAGAGATGGAAGCATCCGGTAAAAAGCTTGTTATTAAAACCTGGTCCCGTCGTTCTACAATTTTCCCGCAATTCATCGGACACACATTTGGCGTATATGACGGTCGTAAACACGTACCAGTATACGTAACTGAGGACATGGTCGGACACAAACTGGGTGAGTTCGCTCCAACCCGTACGTACAAAGGCCATACTGATGATGACAAGAAAACAAGAAGATAAATGAACATCTTTAATGTTTGAGAGGAGGTTACACAATGGAAGCAAAAGCACATGCTAAGTTTATCCGGATTGCTCCTCGTAAAGTTCAACTCGTTGTTGACTTGATTCGCGGCAAGCAAGTTGGTGAGGCGGTTGCCATTCTCCGTCACACTCCGAAATCCGCTTCTCCGATTGTTGAGAAGTTGCTTAACTCCGCGATTGCAAATGCGGAACATAACTATTCTTTGGATGTTAATAACTTGGTCATTTCTCAAGCTTACGTGAACCAAGGACCGACAATGAAACGTTTCCGCCCTCGTGCAATGGGACGTGCAAGTCGTATTAACAAACGTACTAGCCACATCACTTTGGTGGTATCTGAAAAGTAGAAGGAGGGGAAATGTGTGGGCCAAAAGGTAAATCCAGTCGGACTCCGTGTCGGAATTATCCGTGACTGGGAATCTAAGTGGTATGCAGGTAAAGACTTCGGCGATCTTTTGATGGAAGACGTGAAAATTCGTGAATTCCTGAAAAATAAATTGAAAGACTCCGCTATGTCTCGTGTTGAAATCGAGAGAGCGGCAAACCGCGTAAACGTAACGATTCACACTGCGAAACCAGGTATGGTTATCGGTAAAGGTGGTTCGGAAGTTGAAAATCTGCGTAATCAAATTACGAAAATCGCAGGCGGTAAAAAAGTACACATCAACATCTCTGAAATTAAGAACCAAGACCTGGACGCAATCCTGGTAGCTGAAAGCATTGCACAACAATTGGAACGTCGTGTTTCTTTCCGTCGTGCTCTGAAACAAGCTATTCAAAGAACAATGCGCTCTGGTGCAAAAGGTATTAAAACGCAAGTGGGCGGACGTCTTGGCGGTGCTGAGATTGCTCGTTCGGAAGGCTACAGCGAAGGAACTGTTCCACTGCACACGCTTCGTGCCGACATCGACTACGGTACAGCAGAGGCTCATACTACTTACGGCCGTATCGGCGTAAAAGTATGGATCTATCGTGGAGAGGTTCTTCCTACGGCTAAGAAACAAGCTGCTAAGGAAGGAGGCAACTAATCATGTTGGTACCAAAACGTGTAAAACACCGTAAGCAACAACGTGGGCATATGAAGGGCCAAGCTAAAGGCGGAACTACGCTGAACTTTGGCGAATACGGTCTGCAAGCTACGGAACCGGCTTGGATTACGAACCGTCAAATCGAAGCGGCTCGTATTGCGATGACTCGTTACATCAAACGTGGTGGTAAAGTTTGGATCAAGATCTTCCCAGACAAACCAATCACTCAAAAGCCTCTCGAGGTTCGGATGGGTAGCGGTAAAGGTAACGTAGAAAAATGGGTTGCAGTTGTGAAACCAGGTAAGATCATGTTTGAACTTGCTGGTGTACCGGAGGAGATCGCACGCGAAGCGATGCGTCTTGCCGCTCACAAACTGCCAATCAAAACGAAGTTTGTGAAACGTGAAGAATTGGGTGGTGAAGCAAATGAAAGCTAGTGAATTTCGCAACCTAACCTCTGCTGAAATCGAGCAAAAGATTGCCGGATTTAAAGAAGAACTCTTTAACCTCCGCTTTCAACTCGCTACCGGTCAGCTGGATAACCCGACTCGAATCCGTGATGTGCGGAAAGAAATAGCTCGTGCTAAAACCATTATCCGTGAAAGAGAATTGGGAATCGGTTAATTAGGGATCGGATGTATAATCCGTCCGTAATCAGGAAGGAGGCCAACAATGAGCGAAGAACGTAACGCACGTAAAGTGCAAACCGGTAAAGTGGTCAGCGATAAAATGGACAAAACGATTGTTGTTGCTGTAGAAACTTACAAAAAACACAACTTGTACCATAAACGCATTAAGGTTACTAAAAAATTCAAAGCGCATGACGAAGAAAACACTGCGAAAATCGGTGACACGGTGAAAATCATGGAAACTCGTCCGCTTTCGAAAGATAAACGCTGGAGACTTACTGAAATCGTAGAAAAAGCGGTTATCATCTAATGCATCAGCAGCATTGCTGAAAGGAGGAATACTAAATGATTCAACCATTTACACGTTTGACTGTGGCTGACAACTCCGGTGCGAAGGAACTGATGTGTATCCGCGTACTCGGCGGTACGGGACGTCGTACAGCTCAAATCGGTGATCTGATCGTTTGTTCTGTAAAACAAGCAACACCAGGCGGCGTTGTCAAAAAAGGTGATGTAGTTAGAGCGGTTGTCGTTCGTACGAAACGTTCTGTACGTCGTAAAGACGGTTCCTACATCGGTTTTGATGAAAATGCAGCGGTTGTTGTAAAAGACGACAGAAGCCCACGTGGAACACGTATTTTCGGACCTGTTGCTCGTGAACTTCGCGAGAAAGACTTCATGAAAATCGTTTCCTTGGCCCCAGAAGTTATCTAAAGCTTAATCTCGTGATGTTAGAAACAGGAGGTGTACGAAATGCCAAGAGTGAAAAAAGTTCTGGAATCCCATAACAATAAACTTCATGTTAAAAAAGAAGATACAGTTATGGTGATCAGCGGTAAAGACAAAGGTAAAAAAGGCCGTGTCATCGCTGCTTATCCTCGTGAGAACCGCGTCCTTGTGGAAGGTGTTAACATGATTAAAAAACACCAGAAGCCTAACCAGCAAAATCCGCAAGGCGGCATTATCGAGAAGGAAGCTCCGATTCACGTTTCCAACGTAATGCACATCGATCCAAAGAGCGGAAAAGTAACCCGTGTAGGTTACAAAGTGTTGGATAACGGAAAGAAAGTGCGCGTTGCTAAACGTTCCGGAGAAATTATCGACTAATTGAACCGAATGAGAAAGGAGGTATATGATTCATGGCAGCAAGAATGAAAGAACGTTACCTGAACGAAATCGCTCCTGCTTTGATGCAGAAGTTTAACTATACAACGGTAATGCAAGTGCCGAAAATCGAGAAAATCGTTATCAACATG
Organism: Paenibacillus pabuli NBRC 13638; assembly: GCF_001514495.1. Classification (GTDB taxonomy): domain Bacteria; phylum Bacillota; class Bacilli; order Paenibacillales; family Paenibacillaceae; genus Paenibacillus; species Paenibacillus pabuli. The sequence continues at coordinate 19,931 of NZ_BCNM01000033.1, read as the reverse complement.
GGTGTGGGCGACGCTGTTCAAAACTCCAAAGTGTTGGATTCCGCAGTAAACGATTTGCAATTGATCGCAGGTCAAAAACCTGTCATCACTCGTGCAAAAAAATCTATCGCAGGTTTCAAACTGCGTGAGAACATGCCAATCGGTGTGAAAGTAACATTGCGCGGCGAGCGCATGTACTTCTTCCTCGATAAACTGTTCAACGTTACGCTTCCTCGTGTCCGCGACTTCCGCGGTGTATCGAGCAAAGCTTTCGACGGACGTGGTAACTACACACTGGGTCTGAAAGAACAACTGATCTTCCCAGAGATCGAGTATGATAAAGTAGACAAAGTCCGCGGTATGGATATTGTCATTGTTACAACGGCGAAAACAGACGAAGAGTCCCGTGAATTGCTCACGCAACTGGGAATGCCTTTCGTTAAATAATGTTGGTATAACGTTTCCGGGTGTCTGGAAAGACTCCCTTTTCTCCGAAATTATTTAGGAGGTGTCAGGCTAAGTGGCAAAAACTTCGATGAAAGTTAAACAACAACGTACACCAAAGTTTAAAGTACGTGCTTATACACGCTGTGAGCGTTGCGGACGTCCACATTCGGTCCTGCAAAAGTTCAAAATTTGCAGAATTTGCTTCCGTGAATTAGCTTATAAAGGCCAGATCCCTGGCGTGAAAAAAGCAAGCTGGTAAAAAGTCCTGAACGGGAAGGAGGTTAACTCACAATGACTATGTCTGATCCAATTGCAGATATGCTTACTCGTATTCGTAACGCGAACACAGTTCGTCACGAAACGGTAGAAATGCCTGCTTCGACAATGAAAAAACAAATCGCCGATATCCTGAAGCGTGAAGGTTTCATCCGTGACGCTGAAGTTATCGATGATAACAAACAAGGGATTATCCGTGTTTTCCTGAAATACGGTCAAAATAACGAGCGCGTTATCACTGGTCTGAAAAGAATCAGTAAACCTGGTCTTCGTGTTTACACGAAAAGCAACGAAGTACCTCGTGTACTTGGTGGTCTGGGTATCGCGATTATCTCGACATCCAAAGGTATCATGACGGACAAAGAAGCTCGTCAATCAAAATCCGGCGGAGAAGTCGTCTGCTACGTTTGGTAATATAACGTCACAAGATAGGAGGTGCAACATATGTCTCGTATTGGTCGCAAACCAATTACAGTACCAAGTGGTGTGGACATCACACTGGACAACACCGTTATTACGGTAAAAGGACCAAAAGGATCTTTGACTCGTGAACTTCATAAAGACATGAAGGTTACAGTTGAAAACAACGAAATTACAGTTGTGCGTCCTTCCGATAACAAAACTCACCGTTCTTTGCACGGCACAACGCGTAGCGTTGTAAACAACATGGTGAGTGGCGTTACTGAAGGATTCGCAAAATCTCTGGAGCTGGTTGGGGTCGGATATCGTGCAAGCAAATCCGGAGATAAAATCGTTCTGAACGTTGGCTACTCTCACCCGGTTGAAATTACACCGGAAGCGGGAATCGAATTCGAAGTTCCTTCGAATACGAAAATCATCGTTCGCGGAATCGACAAAGAGCGTGTAGGTGCTTACGCTGCTAAAATCCGTTCCGTTCGTGAACCTGAGCCATACAAAGGTAAAGGTATTAAATATGAAGGCGAGCGTATCATCCGTAAGGAAGGTAAAGCCGGTAAGAAGAAATAAGATTTCTCTTACCGCCTTTGCGCGGTTTTCGGCTTGCTTGCTTCTTGTGTTTCTAATATACCCCGTGGCTTCTGGTTTGAAGCCAGCGAGGTAACCTGAAAGGAGTGAATCCCAGAGATGATTACGAAACAAGATAAAAACAAGGCTCGTCTGAAAAGACACCTGCGTGTTCGTAAGAAAATCCAAGGAACGGCAGCACGTCCTCGTTTGAACGTATTCCGTTCTGGTAAACATATGTATGCTCAAATTATCGATGACGTAGCTGGTGTTACGATCGCTTCCGCGTCTACTGTTGACAAAGAACTGAGCGGCGACATCAAAAACGGCGCATCTGTTGAATCTGCTCGTAAAGTTGGCGAACTCGTTGCTAAACGTGCGAAAGACAAAGGCGTTTCAAACATCGTATTTGACCGTAGCGGATATCTGTACCATGGTCGTATCGCAGCATTGGCTGCAGCGGCTCGTGAAGCAGGACTTGAGTTTTAAGATATTTTTCAAAAGGAGGTTAACGACTTGCGTGTAGATCCGAATACTTTGGAACTGTCTGAAAGAGTTGTAAATATTAATCGCGTAGCTAAAGTAGTAAAAGGCGGACGCCGTTTCAGCTTTAGCGCACTGGTTGTAGTCGGCGACGGCAACGGCTGGGTTGGAGCTGGTATCGGTAAAGCGGGCGAAGTACCTGATGCAATTCGCAAAGGTATTGAAGACGCTAAGAAAAACCTTGTACACGTTCCACTCGTAGGAACTTCGATTCCTCACTTGGTAACAGGTAAGTTCGGCGCAGGACGCGTTCTGTTGAAACCAGCATCTGAAGGTACTGGTGTTATCGCTGGTGGTCCTGTACGTGCGGTTCTCGAACTTGCTGGTGTAGGTGACATTTTGACAAAATCTCTGGGTTCTTCGAATTCCATGAACATGGTCAATGCGACTTTGGAAGGTTTGTCCCGTTTGAAACGTGCTGAAGACGTGGCAAAACTGCGCGGCAAATCCGTCGAAGAGCTTCTGGGTTAAGGAGGGAATCTCATGGCTAAATTAGAAATTACCCTCGTCCGCAGCTTGATCGGACGTCCGGAGACGCAAAGAACAACTGTGAAAACATTGGGCTTGCGCAAAATCAACAGTAAAGTGGTTCAAAACGATAATCCTGCCATTCGTGGTATGATTAACAAAGTAAGCCACTTGGTCGCTGTTAAAGAAGTAGAAGCTTAAAAAAGGGTTAATCCCACAAATCTTTAAGGAGGTGCAACGAACGATGAAGTTACATGAGCTTTCACCATCTCCTGGATCCCGCAAAGAACGTAAACGTCTTGGTCGCGGTCCAAGTAGTGGTACAGGTAAAACATCAGGTCGCGGTCACAAAGGACAAAACGCTCGTTCCGGCGGTGGTGTTCGTCCGGGCTTCGAAGGTGGACAAAATCCATTGTATCGTCGCTTGCCAAAACGTGGTTTCGTAAACCCAACTCGCAAAGAATATGCAGTTGTGAATACTGAAGACCTGAACAGTTTTGCTGCGGGTACTGAAGTGACTCCAGAATTCTTGATGACGAACGGCGTAGTTAAAAACGCTAAGTCCGGAATCAAAATCCTGGGTAACGGTGAAGTCACTGTGAAGCTGACTGTTAAAGCTAACAAGTTTTCTCAATCTGCGGTGGAGAAAATTGAAGCTGCCGGCGGTAAAACCGAGGTGATTTAATGTTCAAGACCCTAAAGAATATCTGGCGGGTTGAAGATCTGCGCAAAAGGGTATTATTTACCCTTTTTGTACTGATCATTTACCGCATCGGCTCCTTTGTACCCGTACCGGGTGTTAACAAAGATGTGTTCGAAGCGACAAATTCTGCGGGTAAAGAAGTTTTTGGACTTCTCAATACGTTCTCGGGTGGAGCGCTCTTTCAGTTCTCGATATTTGCGCTCGGGATCGTGCCTTACATCACTGCGTCTATCATAGTACAGTTGCTTTCCATGGACGTTATTCCAAAATTAGCGGAGTGGGCGAAGCAGGGTGAACAAGGTAAGAAGAAATCTGCACAACTAACCCGTTATTTAACGGTAGGTCTGGCATTGATTCAAGCGTTTGGTACGTCGATCGGATTCAACCGCTTGTACAATACAGAAATGGTTCCTAATGCAACCTTTGCAGATTATATCTTGATCGCGATTGTACTTACGGCGGGTACTTCATTCCTGATGTGGCTTGGTGAGCAGATCACCGAGAAGGGCATAGGAAACGGGATTTCGATTTTGATCTTTGCGGGTATCCTATCCACGGTGCCTAATATTATCAAACAAACAATCGAATCCGACTTTATCCAAGCTGATCAACTGTTCATGAACATTCTTAAAGGGGTAATCGTTGCAATTGTTATTGTACTGATTATCATAGGGGTCATTTACATTCAGCAGGCGATTCGGAAAATTCCTGTACAGTACGCTAAACGAGTCGTAGGTAACAAAATGTACGGTGGACAGAATACACATATCCCGCTGAAGATTAATGCAGCAGGTGTTATCCCTGTCATCTTTGCATCATCGCTGTTGATGTTCCCATCGATCATCGCAAACTTCTGGGCTGATCGCGCTTGGGCACAGTGGATCGGAGCCAATCTCACTACACATAAACCTCTGGGTATGTTACTGTATGTAGTGATGATTTTCGGGTTTACCTTCTTCTATACTTTCGTACAGATGAATCCACAGCAGATGGCTGACAACATGAAAAAGAACGGCGGTTACATCCCAGGCATTCGTCCGGGTAAAGCAACCGAGAAATATCTGACCCGTGTCATGACTCGTTTGACAACGGCAGGTGCCATCTTCTTGGCAGTCATTTCCGTTCTGCCTGTAATTTTGGGGGCACTTTCTGGTTTGCCTCAATCTGCGCAAATAGGGGGAACATCTCTCCTGATCGTAATAGGTGTTGCGCTGGATACGATGAAGCAAATCGAAAGCCAATTGATCAAACGCCACTACAAAGGTTTTATCAATAAATAGGCAATAGGTACCGGTCAAGCTAAGATTTACTTGCCGGCACCTATTGTGCTGTTTGTTGATGTAGGGTAGTCTTGGAGGGAGTGACATAACGTGAACATCCTATTCATGGGCCCTCCGGGGGCAGGAAAAGGAACGCAAGCAGACGTCATTGTGAAAGAGTTCGGTATTCCCCACATTTCAACAGGCGATGCATTTCGTCTCGCGATTAAGCAGGGAACTCCCATTGGCCTGAAAGCCAAGGAATATATGGATCAAGGATTGCTCGTACCAGATGATGTAACGATCGGCATCGTTGAAGAACGTTTGCAGCAGCCTGACTGCAGAGAAGGATTCCTCTTGGATGGATTTCCAAGAACCCTGTCTCAGGCAGAAGCGCTCGATGGTATTCTGGATCGACTGAACTCAGGTCTCGATCATGTAATCAACCTGAAAGTGGACCGCAACAAATTGCTCGCCCGTTTGACGGGTCGTCGCATTTGTAAGAACTGTGGCGCCACCTATCATGTCGTGTTCAATCCGCCCAAGCAGGAAGGTATTTGTGATAAATGCGGCGGTGACTTGTACCAGCGCTCTGATGATAATGAAGAGAGCGTAGGCACACGTCTCGACGAATATATCAACAAAACAGCACCACTCCTCACATTTTATGAGAACAAAGGTCTTCTTCGCCAGATGGACGGAGAGCAGGATATCGATCAAGTTTCTCATGAAATCGTGTCCCTGCTGCGAGGTTAATTGAATGATCATTGGTAAGTCCGAAACGGAACTGGGCTTGATGAGGGAAGCGGGGAGAATTGTTGCGGAAACGCATCGTCTCTTGGCAGAGCATATCGCTCCCGGTATTACGACTGGAGAACTTGACCATATGGCCGATCAATACATCCGCAGTCAAGGAGCTGTGCCGTCTTTCAAAGGTTATAACGGTTTCCCTGCCAGTGTGTGCGCTTCAGTGAATGAAGAGTTGGTGCATGGATTTCCCGGCAAACGCAAGTTGAACGAGGGCGATATCGTTACGTTTGACATTGGCGCGCAGTACCAGGGGTATCACGGAGATTCCGCCTGGACTTATCCAGTCGGCCGTATTTCCGAAGAAGCCCGTCGTCTTCTGGACGTTACCGAGGCTTCGTTATACGCAGGTCTGGCGCTGGTAAAACCGGACGTTCGCTTGTTTACAATATCTCATGCGATTCAGAAATATATTGAAGATGAAGGGTTCTCGGTAGTACGTGAATATGTCGGTCACGGCATAGGAGCGGATCTTCACGAAGAACCACAGATTCCGAACTATGGTCTTCCTGATCGAGGACCACGGCTTAAAGCAGGCATGGTGCTGGCCATAGAGCCGATGGTTAACGCAGGTAGAAGGTATGTGAAAACGTTGGAAGATAACTGGACTGTCGTTACCGCTGATGGATCGTTATGCGCCCACTTTGAACACACCGTAGCAGTTACACCAGAAGGCATGGAAATTTTCACAAAACTGAATGCGTAGGTGATAAGGCATGAACAATCAGTCTAATCCGCAGCTCGGTCAACTTGTGAAGATCCGTAAAGGCCGCAATGCGGACCAAGCCGCAGTAATTGTTGCTATAGCGGACAGCAGGTTCGTATATATTGCGGATGGAGACAAACGTAAGTTTGATCAGCCCAAGAAGAAGAATATTCTTCATCTTGAACTCCAGCCGATGATTAGCAGCGAGGTCGTAAACAGTTTAAACGAGAGTGGTCGGGTGACAAACGGAAAGCTCCGCTTCGCGGTTCATTCGTTTCTGGAATCCACCAACATAGCTGAAGAGAAAGGAGACTGACTAATGGCCAAGGAAGATGTCATTGAAGTGGAAGGTACGGTTCTCGAACCGCTACCGAATGCAACGTTTAAGGTTGAGCTTGAGAACGGTCATCAAATTCTCGCTCACGTTTCCGGCAAGTTGCGGATGCACTTTATCCGTATCCTGACTGGAGACAAAGTGGTTGTTCAGTTATCGCCTTATGATTTGACAAAAGGTCGTATAACTTACCGTAAATAGTAGTAGACAGTTGCAATGAACTGTGAAGCTTATGAAGCGGGTTTTGCCCGGCAAAACTTGCGAAAGCTTCGAAGCCGGTTTTACAATAGTAGAACAAGGTCAATGCTTACGAAGAGGGTTTTGCTAAGCAAAACTTTGAGGAGGTAATTCACATGAAGGTAAGACCTTCGGTCAAGCCGATTTGCGAAAAATGCAAAGTCATTCGCCGCAAAGGGAATGTTATGGTTATCTGTGAAAATCCGAAACACAAACAAAAACAAGGTTAAAGAAGGGGGTGTAGCGTAAAATGGCACGTATAGCTGGTGTGGATTTGCCACGTGATAAGCGCGTTGAGATCGCCTTGACTTATATTTTCGGAATCGGTAAAACGACTTCCCAGAAAATTCTGAGCACAACAGGCATCAATCCGGACACTCGTGTTCGTGATTTGACGGAAGATGAAGTCAGCAAATTGCGTGAAAGTATCGATAAAGAGGTCAAAGTTGAAGGTGACCTGCGTCGTGAAATCTCTTTGAATATTAAACGTTTGACGGAGATCGGTTGTTACCGTGGAGTTCGTCATCGTCGTGGTCTGCCTGTTCGTGGACAACGTACGAAAACGAATGCTCGTACTCGTAAAGGTCCTCGTCGTACTGTAGCGAACAAGAAGAAATAATAAGGGGGGATAAGAGAAAATGGCTAAACCGAAAAAAGTCGTACGTACTAAACGTCGTGACCGTAAAAATATTGAATCTGGCGTGGCACATATCCGCTCCACATTCAATAACACTATCGTTACCATTACGGACCCTCACGGAAATGCAATTTCGTGGGCAAGCTCAGGCGGCCTCGGATTCAGAGGTTCCCGTAAATCGACTCCGTTTGCTGCACAAATGGCTGCTGAGACTGCTGCCAAAGCTGCAATGGAACATGGGATGAAAGCCGTTGAGGTTATGGTTAAAGGACCAGGCGCAGGCCGTGAAGCAGCGATCCGCTCTTTGCAAGCTGCAGGTCTTGAAGTTAACCTGATCAAAGACGTAACTCCAGTCCCGCATAACGGATGCCGTCCTCCAAAACGTCGTCGTGTCTAATGAGATTTGCCCCTGCGTGTGGTATATTTCCGGCACAATCTGCTAATAATGGTTGTTTAGGCATACTACTACATGTTTTCGCAAGAGAAGGTAAATGTTTCATAGAGGACCGACGTTTTGAAGGAGGGGTATTGCAGTGATTGAAATCGAAAAGCCGAAAATTGAGACGGTAGACGTCAACGATGATGGCACCTATGGGAAATTCGTAGTAGAACCGCTTGAGCGCGGATACGGTACGACGCTTGGAAACTCGCTTCGTCGTATCTTGCTCTCGTCACTGCCGGGTGCGGCAGTGTCTTCGGTTCAAATCGATGGCGTTCTGCATGAATTTGCTACAGTTCCTGGCGTAATGGAAGATGTTACGGAGATCATTCTTAACCTGAAAGCTTTGTCGCTTAAAATTCATTCTGATGAGGAGAAAGTGCTCGAGATTGATGCTGAAGGCGAAGGAGCAATTACGGCTGGAGATATCCGTGCTGACTCCGATGTGGAGATCCTTAACCCGGATTTGCACATTGCTACGCTCGGACCAGGTTCGAGACTTCACATGCGTATTTTTGCCAATCGCGGTCGCGGCTACGTCCAGGCAGATCGGAATAAACGCGATGACCAGCCGATCGGCGTCATCCCAGTCGATTCCATCTTCACCCCGATCAGCCGCGTTAACTACGCTGTGGAAAATACGCGTGTCGGCCAAGTAACCAACTATGACAAGCTCACGTTGGAAGTTTGGACTGACGGAAGTATTCGTCCTGAAGAGGCTGTAAGCCTCGGCGCTAAAATTTTGACCGAGCATCTGATGCTCTTCGTGGGTCTTACAGACGAAGCGAAAGATGCAGAGATTATGGTCGAAAAAGAAGAAGACAAAAAAGAAAAAGTACTCGAAATGACGATCGAAGAGCTGGATCTCTCTGTTCGTTCCTACAACTGCCTCAAACGTGCTGGTATTAATACCGTACAAGAGCTGACTACGAAAACAGAAGAAGACATGATGAAGGTCCGTAACCTCGGACGTAAGTCTTTGGAAGAAGTTCAAGAGAAGCTTGAGGAACTTGGTTTGGGACTCCGTACAGAAGAATAGACAGCCGAGTGCTTGAAGTGAAGGAGGGAAAACAATGGCATACCAAAAGTTGGGCCGTAATTCCAGCGCACGTAAAGCTTTGTTCCGTGACCTGGTAACCGACCTATTCTTATACGAACGCATTCAGACAACTGAAGCGAAAGCAAAAGAGGTTCGCTCTATTGCTGAAAAACTGATCACTAAAGCGAAAAAGGGAGATCTTCATGCCCGTCGCCAAGTGGCAGCTTATGTTCGCCGCGAAACAATCGATGGTGAGCAAGATGCAATCCAAAAACTGTTTAGCGAATTGTCCGGCCGTTACGCTGAGCGTCCAGGTGGATACACTCGTATCCTTAAACTGGGACCTCGTCGTGGTGACGCTGCGCCTATGGTTTACTTGGAACTGGTTGACCGCGCGTAAAACAGATGAGATGAGGAAAGGGGACAGAATCACTGATTCTGGATTAACCCTTTTTTTCTCTTCATTTCGGAATTCGTGCTGTAATAGAAGCTCCGGAAGGGGCTTCTTTTGCTGTTCGGGATAGGCACATGTATAGTATGGAACAAAGGTGAGGTAATGATGCGCAACTTGTGTATGACGTTAACTTATGATGGTACGGCCTATTACGGCTTTCAGGTTCAGCCGGGAGGGAATACCATTCAGGACCATCTCGAAGATGCCATCCGAGCTTTAACCGGCGAGAAGGTTAAAATTACGGGTTCAGGCAGAACGGATGCGGGCGTTCACGCACGTAGACAGATCTTCAATTTCCTTACGGATTCCCAGATCCCGATTGAACGTTGGTGTATTGCGCTCAACTCCAGATTACCATCGGATATTATCGTTATTGATGCGGTAGAAGTGCCATCCGATTTTCATTCTCGCTATGCAGCGAAAAAGAAAACGTATCGGTATACCGTTAATGCGAATCAATTCCCGGATGTATTCAACCGAAGATTGCAATATCATCATCATGCCAAGCTGGACATTGCGGCAATGCAGGAAGGGTTGCGTCATTTTATCGGTACGTATGATTTCACTTCCTTTGCTTCACGCAAGTCTCAGAAAGACAATCATGTACGTTCGGTATACGAAGCATGGATAGAAGTGGACCATTCAATGTGCAGGGACCATCCGCGCGATCAGGGTGTCATTCACATCTATGTGAGCGGCAACGGCTTTTTGCAGCATATGGTTCGTATTATTGTAGGTACACTGCTGGAGATCGGAGAGGGCAAACGGAAAGCCTCTGATGTACCGAATATGATTGCAGCATGCAATCGTTCTGCTGCAGGACCTACTGCAGTTAGTTGCGGTTTGATGCTCTGGGATCTTGAATACAGAAAAGATTAAATTTGTGAAGTGAAATGCTTAATTAACACTTGCGATTTAAGCTCCTATCCTGTAATATAAAAGTTGTGTTTTCTTAATGGCTTTCCCACAAGCCCCAATTAAGAGCTTCACATCGAAAGAATAATCCATCAACACCTAAAGTTATAACCTAACGAATGAAGATAAATGAATATAATGATGTTGAACATTTTAAGGAGGAACTTTTCATGCGTACCACGTACATGGCGAAGCCTAACGAAGTTGAGCGCCAATGGCACATCATTGATGCCGAAGGCAAAACGCTCGGACGTTTGGCGAGCGAAGCAGCTGCTTTGATCCGCGGCAAACATAAGCCACAATTCACTCCACATGTGGACACTGGCGATTTCGTTGTTATCATCAATGCAGAGAAAATTGTATTGACTGGTAAAAAAATGCAAGGCAAGAAATACTACCGTCACTCGATGCATCCAGGTGGTTTGAAAGTAACTACAGCTGAAGAGATGGTTAAAAACAAACCCGAACGTATGTTGGAATTGGCTGTTCGCGGTATGCTTCCTAAAACTCGCATGGGCGAGAAAATGAAGCTGAGACTTAAAGCGTACAGAGGCACTGAGCATCCACATGCAGCACAAAAACCAGAAGTTTACGAACTTCGCGGTTAATTAAAAGGAGGACAGTTTCATGGCACAAGTACAATACTATGGGACAGGTCGTCGTAAACATTCGGTAGCTCGTGTTCGCCTTGTACCGGGTGAAGGACGCATTGTCATCAATAAACGTGATATTAATGAATACTTCGGTTTGGAAACACTCAAACTGATCGTAAAACAACCATTGAACCTAACAGAAACACTCAGCAACTATGATGTTCTTGTTATCGCTCATGGTGGCGGTATCTCCGGTCAAGCCGGCGCGATCCGTCATGGTATCTCCCGCGCTCTGCTCAAAGCAGATCCAGAATACCGTGCTTCCCTGAAAAAAGCAGGATTCCTGACTCGTGACCCACGGATGAAAGAGCGTAAAAAATACGGTCTCAAAGCTGCACGTCGCGCACCTCAGTTCTCCAAACGTTAATATGCATTGCAAGCCTTTGGCCTCGGTCAAAGGCTTTCTTGTATTTTACAGACTATTTAAGCTATTTTAAATTGCTCACTACACAGGTGATGCAGCGGAGTAGCTTCAGGTTCCTCTCTGACGATTAAAATTTCTTCCCCCACTAATATTCCTATAATACATTTCTCCAAAATCTTTAACCTATTTCTCACTTAAAATTTCACAAGAATCGGTTCATTTTCTTCCTCAATTCTCATCAGTTTTTCTTATGGCTTTGATAAAGGGCCCTTACAATTGATGAACACAATGCATACATTTGTTTCATTAATAAATCCTACTTTCTCTTCTTTATTCCATAGGATCAATAGAATAGTTCTATACTTCGTTTTATCCATTTGGCGTCATAAACCCAGCAGTGGCAATGGATTCCGATGATGAGCGAAATGGGATAAGGTGAAAATCGATGATGCTTCCCTGAATGATTTTATCCTCTAATCAATTGAATGCGTAATTAAGACCAAATTTTATTCTGGTGAACAAACAAAAAAATGGGCTCTGACTGCAGTAATTTACCACATGGGAGGCATTGACATCCCCAATGAAAGATTTATACTATACATAATTCATATTAGATTAGTCGGCTTTAAGATGTATTGAAATGCAGAATGGGGGAAATGCAAAGATGAACTTGTTGGAGAAAGAAGACCTTGCACGTAAGAAAGCTGAAGAGTTGGAGCATGCGAGTCCAGAGGACATTATTCGATATGCCATTGAGACGTTTCCAAATATCACTTTTGCATGCAGCTTCGGTGCGGAAGATGTTGTACTTGTAGATATGCTTCAGAAGATCAGTCCATCTACGGATATATTTTATCTCGATACCGATTTTCATTTTAAGGAGACATACGAAACACGCGACAAAATGAAGGAGAAATACAATCTTGATTTTGTACGTGTTGCTCCGAAAATTACTCCTGAAGAGCAGGCGGCTCAACATGGAGATGAATTGTGGAAATCGGATCCTAATGCTTGCTGCAATATTCGTAAGGTTGAGCCACTGACACGCATTCTTTCCCAGTATGATGCTTGGATTACCGGAATACGGAGGGATCAGGCTCCGACCCGTGCAAATTCGAAGAAGGTCGAGTATGATTCCAAGTTCGGTCTCATGAAGTTCAACCCGATCGCCCACTGGACTTCAGAGGATGTATGGGATTATATCCGTGCCAATAACGTCGTGTACAACCCATTGCATGATCAGAATTACCCGAGTATCGGCTGTGAGTATTGCACACGTCAGGTTATGCCTGGAGAAGATCCACGAGCGGGACGCTGGTCTGGAAATGATAAAACGGAATGTGGCCTTCATAAATAAATCAGGTTAGAGTAAACGTTGGATGTTATAGTGCTATGAATTCAATCTGATGATATAAAAAATGGAGTAACAGGGAGCTGACAAGATGACTTCGATTCTGCCTCATGGAGGTACGCTAATTCAGCGTGTCGTACAAGGAGAAGAACGGGAACAATTATTACAGGAGAGCGAGAAACTTTCCTCTCTACGTATCAACAGCTGGACCATATCCGATTTGGATCTAATTGGTGTGGGTGCATTTTCACCGCTTCAGGGTTTCATGAATGAAGAAGACTATCTGTCGGTTATATCGCGTATGCGTCTTGCGGACGGAACAGTATGGAGTATACCAATTACTCTGGCTGTAGATGAACAGCAGGCTGCGGCCCTTCGGATCGGAGAGACAGTGGCGCTTGTCGGCGAAGACGATGGCGTGACATACGGTCTGCTGGAAGTGAAGAGTGTATACAATGTCGACCAAGGTGAAGAAGCGCGGCGTGTTTTCAAAACCGATGATCCAGAGCATCCGGGTGTGAAAAAACTATTGGAACGACCTGCAACTTATGTGGGAGGACCGATTCAGGTTTTGAATCGCCCGAAACCGGCAAAATTCGAACAGTTTTATTATGATCCTGCTGAGACACGGAAAACGTTCCAGGATAAGGGTTGGAAAACCGTCGTGGGTTTTCAGACGCGTAATCCGGTCCATCGGGCTCATGAGTACATTCAGAAGAGCGCAATGGAGATAGTGGACGCTCTGTTCTTAAACCCGCTTGTAGGGGAAACCAAGTCAGATGACGTGCCTGCTGATGTGCGCATGAAGAGTTACCTGGTGTTGCTGGAGAACTATTATCCGGCCGATCGTGCGTTTCTCGGCGTGTTCCCGGCTGCTATGCGGTATGCTGGTCCACGTGAGGCGATTTTCCACGCTATGGTTCGCAAAAATTACGGTTGTACTCACTTTATTGTAGGCCGTGACCATGCAGGTGTGGGTGACTACTATGGAACGTATGAAGCTCAGGAGATCTTTACAAACTTTACAGCAGAAGAACTCGGGATCACGCCTTTGTTTTTCGAGCATAGTTTTTTCTGCACCAAATGCGGCAACATGGCATCAAGCAAAACCTGCCCTCATGATAAAGAGCACCATATGGCGCTGTCCGGTACCAAAGTACGTGGGTTGCTGCGTGACGGTCAATGCCCTCCACCTGAATTTACGCGTCCTGAGGTAGCTGAGGTGCTGATTGAAGGAATGGCTGAGCAAGTCCGCTCCTAACGGTATATTTGTCCATCTTGTCCCATATAGATGATTAGAATCATTTATAGGGACGAGGTGGTTTTTTTATGCGTAAAAATATGGGGAAGCACTTTGTGGTCTGGATCAGGCTGCGTACAATCAAGAGGGTCATGTTAAGCCTCTGCCTGCTTGCGATGTTTGTTGTGGTAGTCACGTATGAACTCCCTTCATCCAAAATGTCCGGTTACTGGGGTTTGCCGTTAGCAGGTAAAGTCATAGCCATTGATGCAGGACATGGAGGACCAGACGGGGGAGCTGTCAGTAAGCAGGGAGTCATCGAGAAAGACATCAATTTGTCCATTGCCCTGTATGTACGCGATTATCTGCAGCAGGCCGGGGCCTTGGTTGTGATGACCCGAGAAATAGACACCGATCTGGCTGCTTCAGATACCAAAGGGTACTCTAAACGCAAGACGGAAGATCTGAAACAAAGGGTAAGAAGAATCGAAGATAAACAAGCAGATCTTTTTATCAGTATCCACATGAATAGTGTTCCGTCGAACCGATGGAGTGGCGCGCAAGTTTTTTATACACCGAACCATCCAGACAATGAAGGACTGGCCAACCTGCTTCAGCAAGAAATGATTCGTAATTTGGAAAATACAGATCGAATAGCTAAAACGGTTAATACGGTTTACTTGCTCCAGGCTCTAAAAATCCCCTCGGCACTTGTAGAGGTAGGATTCCTTTCTCATCCGGAAGAGGCACGTATGCTTGCCGATGAAGCCTATCAGCGCAAAGTGGCTGCGTCCATCTATAATGGCATTCTCCGTTATTCCTCAGGAGAACGTCCTAAAAGTTAGTCATAATGAGAAAGGTAATGATATAATTGGACCAGCATACCTAATTACATGCCAATAGATAAAGCTGAGGTGCTGTCTGATGTTATCAAAAGAACAGATACTTGAACTATTGCAGCCATTACAGGAACCGCAATTGGGAGTAAGTTTGACTGAACTCCAGTGGGTCCGCGATGTCATGGTTAAAGAAAATCATGTTGCACTTACCATTGTGACGTTGGAGAATAACTTAGAGGAAACAAGTGCTCTTAGTGATGCCACGCGCAATCTGTTGTCCCAACACGGAGTGAATGATGTACATATTCGTCTGCGTGCAGCGTCTGAGCATGAGCGTGAGAGCCTGAATAGAGGACAAGCCGAACATGAAGACGAGCAGGATGAAGTGCTTGTAAAGGGCCACGCAGCTGGGCTGGATGGACATGAGTTGTTAAGTCCTGAATCCGGAGTGCGTTTTATTGCGATTGCAAGTGGTAAAGGGGGCGTCGGCAAATCAACGGTAACCGTGAATCTGGCTGCAGCTCTGGCGCGTCAAGGCAAGAGGGTTGGTTTAATTGATGCAGATATATACGGCTTCAGTGTACCTGATATGATGGGGATTGAAGAATATCCGGTCGTCGAGGATGGAATCATTCAACCTGTAGAGCGATTTGGTGTAAAAGTGATGTCTATGGGATTCTTTATTCGGGAGAACAACCCGGTGATTTGGCGTGGACCGATGTTAGGACGGATGCTGCGGCAATTCTTCACCGATGTAAATTGGGGGGAGCTGGATTACATGCTGCTTGATTTGCCTCCTGGAACGGGTGACGTCGCATTGGACGTGCATCAGATGCTGCCACATAGCAAAGAAATCATCGTTACAACACCGCATGCAACAGCTGCTTTTGTAGCGGCACGCGCAGGTGCCATGGCGATTCAGACGGAACATGAGCTGCTTGGTGTTGTAGAGAACATGGCTTATTACGAATGCAGCAAGTGCGGTGAAAAGGATTATGTATTTGGTCGCGGTGGCGGTGGCAATCTTGCCGAGAGTTTGCATACCGTTCTACTTGCCCAGATTCCATTGGGATCGCCGGACAATCATATTTCAGAACCCGACTTTTCCCCGTCTGTTTATAAGGCAGAGTCACGAATCGGAGCAATTTACGATGAAGTTGCCCAGTCTATTGATGCCAAATTTTAATTTTTAAAATGTAAAAACGAAAGCCCACATCTTCGGATGCGGGCTTTTGTGAGATCTATATTGTTGTATCCCTACATAACGGCTTTAATTCGAAGCAATTGAAAGGCTTTTATTAAATTTTAAGATCCACCGCTACTTCCAGAGTCTCCGCCGCTGCCGCCATCTCCTCCGTCACCACCACCACCGCCGCTGCCGCCGTCTTCACCTTGACTTTTACCTTGTTGATCACCCTGACCGCCACTTTCGGTTTTGGGCTGAAGCTCATCCTGTACTACTTTCTTTAGTAAGGTCAGTACCTCCATACGAAATAAAGGGTTCTGCATGACTTCTTGCATAACAGTCATCGTTTGTTTACGGTATTCAGGTGTTTTGGTCATGTCCATGAACATCTTGGATACCTCAGGTGACTTCATGATGTCCCCAATCGACTTTTGATAAGTCGGATCTTTAATCAATTGCTCATGCAATTGTTTGCTTTGTGCATTGATTACTTTGGCAAATTCTCCTGCAAATTGAGGGTCTGTCATAATTTTCTCGAATTCTTTTTTGTACTCTGGAGCAGTGATGGTATCTTTTACAGCAATACGTATTTGTTCCGAAGATTGCATAGGCATTAACATTTTCATTCCCACTGTTCCAGATCCACCGCCTGCGCCACCAGCTTGGCCTGCGCCCCCACTTTCTCCGCCTCCGGAAGAACTTTGTCCTGTAAGAGCTTCTTCAACTGCTTTTTTTCCTTCGTCACTTTTGAGAATATCCACAACCATCGTTTTCATCTCTTTATAACCGCCCTGAGGAGGCGAGTAATTCTGATCTGAGCCACAGCCGGCGAGCATGACGGATAGTCCAATTACGACACAGCATAACTGCCACAAAGGCCGTTTCATGTGCACAACCCCTCCTTGATTAGATACTGGATGTAGTATGTGATGGTAAACCACTAAATATGTTGAATGATGATGGTTTTTTGCTGTGAAGGTTGGTAAAATAAACTCTCGGGGGTGGAAAACATTTGAATTTACGTAAATGGTTTTTCCTATTTTGGTCAGCTTTGCTTATTGGGGCTGCAGGATCATTAGTGACAGGTTTAATTATGATGGTGGTTAATGGAGAGAAAACAAATGGAATGACTGATTTTTTAATTTATCTCCTGATTTTGTTTGGGTCTGGAATTATGATTAGCGTGTATTCGCAAATGGGTTTTTTCGCATACTTGATATTGAACTATATGGGCAAGGGTGTATTTTCCAAACGAAGTTGGCAAATGGTACAGATTGTTCTAACCGTGTTGGCTTTGCTTGATGTAATGTTTTTACGCTTGTTTGTCGGTGGGGAACGAGAACGCCTATCCGATATAGTGCTTGGAATCATTATTCTGGCTGCCGGAATTGTTACCGCTTACGTTAAGGTGAAGCAGACGCATATTTCGGCTCTCGTGCCTACACTCTTTTTCATGGTAGCTGTTACCGTGGTGGAGACGATCGGTGTGTTGCGAATTGATGTGAATGCGGCCACCATCTTTATTGTAGTTCCACTGCTAATCTGTAATGCATACCAAATGCTGATATTGCATAGGCTGGTGGATGGAGCCATGGAGGAACGGGCAAGTGGAAAGAACGAGCAAATAAAAGAAAGCCATGCGTTATGATGATTTTAAAAACGCCAAAAAGAGCTAACCTGGTTAGCTCTTTTCATTTATGGCGCTTCGGCGCTTTTTTACATGAGATAGCTCCAAGGGTTACGATAGTTTTTATTAGCTAAGCTTAAAGGTGTACCGTTACTGTGCGCTCGCCTGATCGCGAACCTCTTTACCTTTGACACTTGAATGATTAAGCAGCTCGGAAACAGTCACGAATTCATACCCTTGCTTTTTTAACTTGTCGATAATGACTGGCAATGCTTCGTGCGTTTGTTTCGATGAATCACTGGCGTGCAGTAGCACGATGTCACCCGGATGTGCTTTGCTAACAACACGATCAACAATGGTCTGTACACCGGGGTTCTTCCAATCCTGCGAATCGGTGTCCCATTGAACAACTTGATAGTTTAGACTGCTGGCTACCTGAAGAACACGTTTGTCAAAATCTCCATTAGGCAGGCGTAGCAATTTCGGTTCTTTTCCCGTTAAATCGGTTAAAATGCTATGAGCTGTAGAAATTTCCTTGCGGATTTCATCTTCAGTCAGACTGCTGTAGTTGTCGTGTTTGTGACCGTGGCTGCCAATTTCGTATCCTGCGTCTTTGATCGCTGTTACAATCTCGGGATGAGTCTTGCTCCATGGGGAGGATAGGAAAAAGGTTGCCTTCTCCACCTTGTTATCCTGAAGGACTTTTAAGATGGGTTCTGTCCGTTTGTCTCCCCAGCTAATGTCAAAGGTAAGTGCGATAACCTTTTTCTCGGTTGGTACACTGTAGACGGCAGACGGTGCATCTTCCGAGAATACGGAAACATTGCCGCTCTCCAGATAAATAATCCCGATAGCGAAGACGGCAGCAACCAGTACAATCAGGAAACGTTTGATCTTTTTGCCGCTAAATACATAGAACGAGTTCATCCAATAAGCGCCCCTCTCCCTTAAGAAATGCTTGTTTACTCTCCAATGTATGCTCGTACCTCGCAGTTATTCGTATCATACGTTTGTTTGTCCATCATCTTGTTTCCACAGGAGGTTATTATGTTAAAATTCAGTACATTTCTCAGAGCTCTAGGTTCGATTAGGGGTGCATTAATTTGGTCAGTTGTATTGTTTGTTGTTGGCATAGGTGCAGGGTGGATCAGTACGGGTCCGCTGGAGGATTTATTGTTAAAACAGATTGGGGGACTTAGAGAGGTCAGTGAACGGCTGGAGCAGGGGGGAAATGTGCAATGGAACTTCTTCCTTTTTATCTTTTTCAATAATGCCATCAAAAGCGTACTTGTGATTTACGCCGGTCTGTTTTTAGGTATCCTGCCTGTCATTTTCCTGTTGATTAATGGAATGGTTATCGGTTTTCTTGTTCATACCACAATGAACTATGGGGCAAGCTTTTTTGATATTGTCGTTAAGGGACTTCTTCCACATGGTATTATTGAAATTCCGGTTATTATTATCGCATGTGCATTCGGATTAAGATTTGGCGGGTTGGTTCTCAAAAGTCTTGCTCAATTTGGCGGGGAGAAACGAAATACGCTTGGCAGTCACTGGAGTGCATTTATGCGCACAACGGTAACTGCATCCTTCTGGATTGTTATTTTGCTTTTTGTTGCAGCGATTATCGAAAGTACATTTACCTACAGCCTGGTGCGTGGATAAATTTATATGGGATGACATTCATAAATTTTCAGAAAGTTGACCATAACAATAAAACGGGTTTCAGAAGCAACCACAAAAGGGCAGACAAAGATGATCCTAGGATTGCTTCTAAAACCGGCGTTGTCCAATATAGAGCTCTGATCGAAAGGGCTTGAACTTGAATACATAGGGCGCGCCATTATCCATATGCAGAAAAAGGAGAACTCTAATGCTGGGTATGCTGTTTAACGAGAAGGAATGCAAAGAACTAGATTATGTATTACGCAAAGAACTTGATGAAATGTTGTTCGATTTAAGTGACAACCGTCTCGATCAAGAAATCAAATACGCCATTGCGAGTCGCTATAAGACAGTGTTCCGGATGTATGCACGCTTTGCGCCACCCAAAGAGCTATCCAAATATGCAAGAGGCGGTAAATTAAAAAAGTCCAAGCCATAATGATATGCCATAGGGATAAATCAGTTGACTATATGAGAGGTGCGGCCCGGTATAGCCAGCGCTGTACCTCAAATCTCATGAATATCAAGTAAATTAAAGAAGAGAAGGGCTTTGAAAGAGAGTAGGGAACAATTTGTCGAAAAAGGGTTGACCTTTTTTGTTCAATATGATAAATTAATTTTCGTTCCTTTTTTAAGGAGAAGTTAACCGAAACAAGCACCGAAATATAGTGATGAAAATTAAATCAAAAAAAGTGCTTGCCAAGTAAACTAAAACATGATATATTATAAAAGTCGCCGCTGAAAATACGGTGACGCGAAGAACGGCAACAAATTGAATG
>NZ_BCNM01000032.1 GCF_001514495.1 Paenibacillus pabuli NBRC 13638 | reverse complement strand
TTTGTTTATAAGGAAATAATAAATACATACAGGCAAATGTGTTCTCAAAGAGGGTGAGCAATTGCTCAGATCGAGTCGTGAAATGAAGGTAACATTTTTGTTACGGAAAACGCATACGAAACCAGTATAATAGGACTATGTTAAATATGCTAAAAGTACCTGACCACAGAGCTGGAATGTGCAGCTGTGAAAAGGAGGGTGTGTGTGATAAGTTGGCGAAGACTAGTTCTTCATTCGTTTCTCTTGCTCGGCCTGATAGCCGTGCTTGTAGGATGCAGTGAAGCAGGATCTGCATGGACTTCTTATGAAGGAGCGGTAAACGAGAAGGGTTTCCCGGTTCCCAAAGTGGCGAATAAATCTGACCAGTCTGAAAACAATTCGGATATGGATTATGTACGATATACGCTATCCGGTATTAGTGAAAGTACTAGCTTGCCTGAGGTGTATCTAGACGAGATCAAAAGCTGGGGCTGGACAGAAAAGCAGATGAAGAGTACATCCAATGATTCAAGTTCCCTGCGTGTATTTGCTAAGGAGGGACATACTGTACATTTAGCTGTGCATGATGGTTTCTTTACGCTGATGGTTCCAAAAACTGAGGCTGCCCAAACGACTGTGAAATCACTTGATGATGAAGACTGAATGAACTTAGACTGGGTATTGTGTTTAACTAATTAACGATGTAATGGTCCGTATATAGTAAAGCTCTCGATGAATGATTCGAGGGCTTTTTTTTATCCCATGAATAATGAATTGAGGTGGTAGTACGCAGCTGTAGGAGGCCATGTGCATCAAAGTAGTATGAGGCAGGTCTGCCTAAAGACATACCTGGACTCAGAACTCATTCAGTAGACGTAAGCCTAGTACATAAGATATCTGAGGGCGATAGGGTAGCTATAACTCATATCTCTTTAAAATGGAACCAAGTTTTTAAGTGAGTCAGAGCGAATGGGAGTTAGCACAGATCAGGCCACTGGTATAGAACGTTGTTCAATAACTGGTAGGTGTTAGCTCAGGTTCTGATCTGAAGAAGGCAAAGGGATGATTGCAATCACATGGGGATAACCATTGAAGCTATGCCCATGCTGTGGATAAAGGGAGAGTCTATAAAATAAATAAAGGTTATCCACAGTGGATAACCTTTGAGGCTGGGAAGTAACGCAGTGATTTTAAAATTGTGGAAAAGAGTTTTTGACGTTATGGGTAGAGCGTATGAATGAGCCTTAGCGATTATGTATTACTGAGTTGAGTCCACATGTAATTTGATGACAGATATCCAGGATCAAGGATTGAATAATTATTGCAGGTAATAGGAGACGTCTTGTTCATTCAATTTGATGAGTCCGTCCTTGCGTTCGCGTGAAAGAACAAGAACAACATATAGGCGTGGGACAAGCAGCCACAGATGCCAGAATATCAATGAAAGGGTGAAGGGCAAAGGTGACCAAATTAAGCATACGGTAATGATACATAGTCCAATCCAGCTCATATTGAGGTGTACACGGACGAACATACGGTAGCTGAAATGTTGGTCTGGAATATAACCGAACCATGGCATACGGAGGTTCCATCGCCAGCGCTTAGCATAGGAGGTACGCACCAATAGTAATATAGTTCTGGCGATGACGTAATGAATCCACACTGTAATTGGGCCTGCCAGGACAAAAAAGAAGAGGCCGGTCCAAGAGAATGCCAAGAGGTTAAACAAAAGCATAATTACAGGCAAACTCAAGTAGCTAAAGATCACACTGCGGGCAATGCTCTTTTTTTTCAGAAGCCGGTATTGATAAAAGGTAGCTTTATTCTCCGGTTCGGCGATCATACGATTACAAATCCTCCTTCTGGAATCACGTTCAGTTGTAAAAGGGTATTCGTTTACATTTTATAAGGAAATGGTTGATGCTCTGATGGGAAGGTACATATACGACCTTATAGGTCCGTCCAGATTGAGGTACAAGATCTATAGAGTAGTTATGATCTTATACAAGTATACCTTTGAACTTTCTGGATGTCAGGTTCCCAACCGTGATGTATTATATATCGGCTGAAATTCCAAGTTTTTTTAAGATTATAGAATATAAGTTTTCAGAGAAGTAGAGGGAGGCCGTAACACAGGAGAAAAGGCATTCAAATTCCAGCATACTTGGAAGTACGCGGATGGATTTTTTTCTTATAGTAGAAGAGGATAAATCTATGGAGTTACTGCTATGATGTACGGCGAAAGAAATGCGGCCAAATGCTGTCTGTCCCGCTGAAACATAGAGCGTTAGGCTTTTTTTTATGTTTCGTTTCGGTACAGACACCCACAGAGGGGTGGGGGAATATATATATTTTATAGAAAGAAAGCACTATGAAAAGGTTTAAAATAATAGAAACTGTGCAATACTGATAGTAATACGTAAAACAAGGTGGGATGGTTGATGGAAGGACACGCCGAACACACATGCATTATCTGCGAACAGACAAAAAGAGAAGGCATTTTTATTGTATCTGAATTTATATGTGACGCTTGCGAAGCAGAAATGGTTCATACGGATGCACAGGATGCCAGGTACAATTATTTTATTCATCAAATGAAGCAGATTTGGGTGCAAAAGAACGCATAACGAGCGTTAAATCATATCAGTAAACTGCATTGGATCTTTCCAATGCCCATAGAGGCCCGGAGGGGCCTTTTTCTGTTTCTATAGGGAGAAAGGTCCGAATGGACGCGAGGAATGATAAGCATTGTGTTGCTTGGACGAGAGGGAATAGTTTGATGTAGCCAAAGGAATATTCATTTAATGAGGGTAGATAACCCCTGATATAATAATATGTAAAGAGCGTAACATACAGAATTCGGATACAGCAGTTCGTGAAAGAGGGAAAAGAGCAGCAAAGGTTGCTTTTGTTATAGTAAGCATTGTACGGTCAGATTAAAATTATAAAAGTACAGGATGATTATTCAATGGAGCATAAATGTAATACCGCACCTTTATATGAGGCGTTGCTTGCTTATCGTGATTCAGGGCAGCGTTCTTTTCATGTACCCGGGCATAAGAATGGACAAGTCTATCGAAGGTTGCTGGAGCAAGCAGGCCAGCGGCTGTCTGTTAGTCAAACGGAGAGCAATCATCGGAATGAGGGAGCAGAAAAGGAAAAGCAAAGTTTGGGACGGTCAGTAACGGATAGGGAAAAGTACTCTAGACAAGCTGAGGAAAAAGGGGATGGCAATGAAATTGGCGGGCTGACAATTCATGGTGGAGATGAAGCGGAGGGGTCTGCAACAGATGTTGTACCGGTAAGTGCGTTTCTAGAGATGATGCGACTGGATGTAACGGAAATCTCGGGGACAGACGACTTGCATCATCCGGAAGGAGTTATACGGGAGGCGCAGCAGCTGGCAGCGGATTGTTTTGGAGCAGAGGAGAGCTTCTTCCTTGTCGGAGGCAGTACGGCGGGGAACTTATCTTTGCTGCTAACCGTGTGTAATGAACCAAACAGCCTTGTATTGGTACAGCGTAATGTTCACAAGTCGGTCATCCACGGATTAATGCTGGCAGGCGCAAGAGCTGTATTTCTGGAGCCTTGGGTTGATCCAGCAAGTGGACTTGCGGTGATGCCGTCTCTGGAGACGGTGCAGGCTGCTGTCCAGGCGTATCCTGAGGCAAAGGCAATCCTGGTGACGTTGCCCAATTATTACGGTATGGGCGCTGATCTGACGCCCGTAGTGGAGGTTTGTCATGAAGCAGGCATACCGCTGCTCGTGGACGAAGCGCATGGTGCCCATTATGGGCAGCATCCGGAGCTGCCTGCTTCTGCACTGTCCTGCGGAGCAGACGGTGTAGTGCAGTCGACCCACAAGATGCTGTCTGCCTTCACCATGGGAGCCATGCTGCACGTTCAGGGGCCGAGAATTAATCGGTCCCTGCTGCGTCAGCGTCTGGCCATGGTGCAAAGCTCAAGCCCATCATACCCGGTGATGGCTTCGCTTGATCTGGCGCGCCGACTGCTGCATGTGCAGGGCGCGAACACGTTCACGGCGGGACTTGCCGCCGTGGGCGCATTTAAGCGCGGCCTAGCGGAGCTGCCGCGCTTTCGATTGCTGCAGCCTGCAGAGCTGCTGCAGCAAGAGCCGCCAGCCGGGGCGAAGCCGGCAGCTGGCGGCAATTCCGAGGCCGCCGCTGCAGCGGGGCGGCCTGAAGCACTGCCCGCGGCGGCGAAGCCATCCGCAGCGGGGTATACCGCTCAGGACCCGTTCAAGGCCGTCATCTATGACGGCACAGGGGTGCTGAGCGGTTATGGGCTGCAGCAGCAGCTGGAAGCGTGCGGATGCGTGCCCGAGATGAGCGACGAACGGTACGTCGTCCTGCTCTTCAGCTTGGGCTCAACGCTGGGCGATGCCGAGCATCTGTTGCAGGCATTAAGGCAAATTAGCCTTGCACAGGAGCAGAGTCAGTCGCTTGATGGGCAATCACAGCATTTTACAAAAGATTCTGAAAACTATATTTCCACGTGGAACAATTTTCAAGAAGGAACTCCCTTTTCTGAGCCCATCCCGTTCACATTGCAGCCGATTATGGAAGAGGATATGACAGAGGTTTCCATTGAAAAATGTGTAGGTCTTCGCTCTGCAGAGATGGTCATTCCGTATCCGCCTGGCATACCTCTTGTTTACGCTGGTGAGCGAATAAGCGCCTCTATGATAGCACGTATTAAACTGCTAAGAGATGAAGGAGCAAGGTTCCATGGCATATCGGATACTTCGCTGCAAACATTGAAAATCATTAGAGAATAATTGAGTTTAGCATAGGCGAAGAACTTGAGGAGTCAACCGGTACTAAAACCAGCATGTTGCTTAGTTCAAATCAATTCACTCACGGGTACAACGGATAGAAGCATTTCGGGCCTATAACTTGCGGATTGAAAGACGCTCTTTGAATTTATGCAAAATGCTCAAACAAGTTAAGACATCATTGCTGTCTGGACATAAGAAAGAAGGGAACAGACCTTGGATATTCCGCTAAAAAAATATACGGGAATCATCCTGCAAGTCCTATTGATGTACGGATTTTATTGGATAGGAAACCTGCTTCAGGCCATACTGCATTTACCTTTAACAGGTAGTATTGTTGGCATGGTGCTTTTATTCATCGTCATTCAACTGGGATGGATCAGAGTAAGTTGGGGAGAAGAAGGCTCATCCTGGCTTCAATCGAATTTGCAGTTATTATTTATCCCTCCTACAGTGGGCATTATCAATCATTTTGATTTTTTTAAAGCCAATACCGTGCTGCTTGTTCTGGGGTTGATCGTTAGTACATTAGTTACCTGTCTGTTGTCTGCGAAAATCAGTGAATGGCTCATGGCGTGGAGATCGACGCATCAAGGCAAGAAGGAGGCGATCCCATGCTCACATTCATCCTCGGAATCGGAATGATTGCCCTGACCCTGGCTATATATATTCCGGCGACTCGTCTATACAGAAGAATGAGATGGCCGATTCTTATGCCTGTATTGACGACAACTGCAGTAATCGTACTGATCTTGCTCATTTCCGATATAAAGCTCGATACGTACATGCTGGGCGGAAAATGGATACAAGAGCTATTGGGACCGGCTGTTGTTTCCCTGGCATTTCCTTTGGCAAAACACCTGGATGTACTAAAGCAAAATATGATCCCGATTTTGGGCGGCACCTTAGGTGGAAGCGTCGTTGGCATGTCTACCGGCGCTGCTATATCGCTATTGTTGGTTATCCGCAAGATATCGTTATTGCATTATTGCCCAAATCCATCACTACACCCGTTGCCATTCAACTTGCTGATCAGGTGGGAGGGAATTCATCGTTCACTTCACTATTTGTGATGATTGCTGGCTTTTCGGGGATATTATTGGGACCAATGATCATGAAATGGGCCAGAGTAAACAGCAGAAATGCGTATGGGATCGGACTTGGTTCGGCTTCCCATGCACTGGGGATGGCAAGATCCTTTGAGTATGGGGAGAATGCAGTCGCATTGAGCTCTGTATCCATGATCGTCAGCGCCATTGCAGGCTCTATCATGCTCCCGTTATGGGTATGGATCATTTACGGCTGATTAGGACGACTTCTCGAAAATATTGGAGAATAGCGGACCGCTAACGCAGGATCATGTATGGTATTATAGAAGGAAGCTTGTACTATACTCAACTAGCCTAATTCAGTAGTCGTGAATATACACCTCTAGGCGGGCTATGTCATAGTCTGGAGTAGGAGAGGATCAGTGCAGTAGTTATCGCAGCACAATTAGAAGCAATTATCGATATAGAAAGCAGGGAAGCATATGCAGGGCAGAGGTAAATTCATAACGTTGGAAGGGGGAGAGGGGTCCGGCAAAACAACGATGATTAGCAAATTAGGTTCTTACTTTGCAGAACAGGGTATACCTTACGTAGTTACTCGGGAGCCTGGAGGTATCGAGATTGCTGAGAAAATACGTGCCATCATCCTGAATCCTCTCCACACGGAAATGGATGCACGAACCGAAGCGCTGCTCTATGCAGCTGCACGCAGCCAGCATCTGGCGGAGAAGGTCGAGCCTGCATTGAAGGCAGGCAAGACAGTCATCTGTGACCGCTTTGTCGATAGCAGTCTGACCTATCAAGGATATGCCCGTGGACTTGGCATGGAGAACGTGTGGGCCATCAATCGGTTTGCGATAGGTGAACTGATGCCAGACGTCACACTTTATCTGGATATTGAGCCGGAGGCAGGACTTGCTCGAATTGATGCCCATGATGGACGTGAGGTTAATCGTCTTGATCTCGAAAGTCTGGAGTTCCACCGCAAAGTGCGTGAAGGCTATTTTCTACTGAAGGAACAATTTCCGGAACGGATCAAGGTCATCGATGCTTCCCAAAAGCCGGAAGAGGTCATTGCAGCAATGATTTTGTCGCTGGAGACAGGGATTTTGAAGGATTTTGACGATTAATTGTCTAATATATAGACAGGGGCATTTCACAAGATGCTTATTCTGAAGGAGGTTATGCAGGATGAAACTGATTGTTGCGATTATACAGGATAAAGACAGCAACCGATTATCCAGCGCATTGGTCAAAGCGAATTTTCGGGCAACGAAATTGGCCAGTACCGGTGGATTTTTGAAGGCAGGCAACACGACGTTTATGATCGGTGTCGATGATGGTCAGGTCGAGTCCGTAATGAACGTCATTCGCAGCAGCTGTAAGGTTCGTGAACAGCTCGTGACTCCGGTCACTCCGATGAGTGGAACAACCGACTCTTACCTGCCGCTGCCTGTCGAAGTTCAAGTAGGCGGAGCTACCGTGTTTGTTCTTCCGGTAGATCGATTCGAACACTTCTAAACCCGGTTCATACCTCAGTCCTATGCGGACTATTATGCGTCCTTCTTAATCCAAAGAATCGGCGCTCTCTGTCCGGAAAAGACTTTCCCAGTAGGGAGAGGTTTAATCCGGGCAGAGGTTGACTAACAAACCAACCCAGCAGGTCCTTAATGATGATATTTATCTACTATTATATATAGCATATGATTCAGCATATAAAGGTCTCTTCCACGCACAGGCGCGACGCGCACTGTGCTGATGGGCGATTGGCCTACTAAGATAGAAAGCGGGAGTTTCCATGAAAATCAATCCTGGATTCCGGCCGATGCAGAGTGGGCTCAGCTCTTCCGACTCCAGCTCCAAACCGGTACAGTCCAAAAATTTCTCTGATATGATGAATCACCAGGGAGAACGGGCGTCACAGGCTGAACTTACCCGCAGATTAAGTGAGATCCAGATGCAGGGTGATCGTCTGTCTCGTTCCATGACGATTCGTGAACTGAAAGCGTACAAGCAGCTTGTAAAAAGATTTTTGGAGGAGACGGTTCGCCGCGGTGTTTCCATGAAGGAGACTCGGGGATGGGATCGGCGCGGAAGAGGGAAACGGTACAAGTTAATAGATGAGATTG
This sequence comes from Paenibacillus pabuli NBRC 13638, assembly GCF_001514495.1. GTDB lineage: Bacteria > Bacillota > Bacilli > Paenibacillales > Paenibacillaceae > Paenibacillus > Paenibacillus pabuli. The sequence goes on along the minus strand of NZ_BCNM01000032.1, from coordinate 60,885 downwards.
ATTCTGCCCTATTATCTATGGCCGACAATTTGCTTGAGTCAGAGGAAGGCAAGATTACACTGTTACAGCAAGTAGGAGAAATTCGGGGAATGCTTATTAATTTAAGCTTCTGAGGAGGAAGTATGTCCTTTCAACAAATTATGGGTCAGCAGACAGCCAAGCAGATGTTACAGAGTAGTTTGAGACGCCAGGCCATAAGTCACGCCTATTTGTTCAGCGGGCCATCCGGCAGCGGGCAATTGCAGACGGCGATTACATTTGCCAAAGCGATATTCTGTACAGAACTTGAAGATGATGCCTGCGGACAGTGTCTTGAATGTCGCAAGGTCGAACATGGCAATCATCCAGATTTAACGATGCTTGCCCCCGATGGCAGCAATATTAAAATCGATCAAATACGGGATCTGCAGCGTATCTTTTCATACCGTTCGGAAGCGGGCCATCCCAAAGTATATATCATCGAACAGGCCGAGAAAATGACTGTTCAGGCGGCGAACAGCCTGCTGAAATTTCTGGAAGAACCACAGGTGCCAGCGGTAGGTATCCTGATTACGGATAATGGACAGGCGATGCTGCCTACCATCCGCTCACGCTCTCAACTGGTTCCTTTCAGTGCGCTGAATCCCGAAGAGATGCTCCAATCGTTGATTGCGGAAGGGCACCCTGCCAATCTGGCTCGCTCTGCCGTCCATTTAGCGTCAGGACTGGAAGCATGTAGAGAAATTCTCCAGCAGAATTGGTTTGCAGAAATTAGAAACGTAATGTTACAATTAGGGAAGGAGTCCCTGGGTAGAGGAAGTACATCATTGATCTCTGCGCAGCAGAAGCTTTTTAAAACTGGACTCTCAGAGCACCTGGATATAATGCTTAGCCTGTTCCATTTGTGGTTCAGGGATATGCTGTATGTCCAGTATGGTAGGCATGAACATATCGTTTTTATAGATCAGTTGGACATGCTGTCTCAGTTGGCCCGTACCCGCAGCACCGAGCAGTGGGTCTCCTACATGGATATGGCCGCAGCATGCAGAAAAAAATTGCGTTTCAATGTCAATGGCCAGCTTTGTCTGGAGCAATTTTTGATCGGTTTGGCATAAGACTGGGAGAGGACAAAGTTTGTTCCAATCATATGCAAACGGTTATAACTTCGGCGGGTTCCCTAAGAAGATAGGGCTTCAGACGAAGTGGGATTGGCTTACGAGGGGGTTAATTTTTTGTACAGTGTAGTGGGTGTCCGTTTCAAAAAAGCGGGCAAAATTTATTACTTCGATCCCCTGGACCTTCCCATTGAAAAAGAAAACTGCGTTATCGTGGAGACAGCGCGGGGGGTAGAGTACGGTAAGGTTGTCGTTGGCAAGAAAGAAGTAGGCGAGTCCGATGTGGTGCTGCCGCTCAAAAAGGTCATCCGGGTAGCGGGCGAGACAGATGCCCGTGTCGTAGAGGAGAACAAGCGTGCAGCAAAAGAAGCATTCGGTACTTGTTTAAATAAAATCAAAGACCATGGCCTCAAAATGAAGCTGGTCGATGTGGAATTTACGTTTGATCGCAATAAAATTATTTTTTATTTTACAGCTGAAGGAAGAGTCGATTTCCGGGAGTTGGTCAAAGATCTGGCAAGCATTTTCCGGACACGGATCGAACTGAGACAGATCGGTGTACGTGATGAAGCAAAGATGCTTGGAGGGATTGGACCTTGCGGCCGTGTGTTATGTTGTTCTTCCTGGCTGGGAGACTTTGAGCCAGTATCAATCAAGATGGCTAAAGATCAGAGCCTGTCACTGAATCCGACGAAAATTTCCGGGTTGTGCGGAAGACTCATGTGCTGTCTGAAATTTGAGCATGATAACTATGAAAGTGTGAGAGAAGAACTACCGGCTGTAGGCAAGTTGGTCGTCACCTCATTGGGTGAAGGAAAAGTTGTCGGCATTAATGCGGGTAGTCGCACAGTCCATGTTCAACTGTTCGACATCAGTAAAGTCAAAGAACTTCCGCTGGATGACGTCGTTATCAAGTAAACCATAAAGGTTGCTTCGGGGTGGAAACTTGGAAAAGAAAAATCTGTTTACGCACATTCATGAAATGGAAACCCAATTGGGTCAGTTGCACAGTGATTTAGGAGAGTTAAAAATGATTGTTAAAGAGCTGCTTGAGGATAATCAGCGGCTTACCATCGAGAATGAACAGTTACGCAAACTGCTGAAGCGTGAGGCTCCGGCAGATCTGCCCATCGCATCGGCGCTCGCTCCGGTAGCAAGGCCTGCCGGTCCGGCTACTGGTGAAGATGTTGTAGGTGAAGGGTATGATAATCTGGCTCGGTTGTATCACGAAGGATTCCACATCTGCAATGTCTATTATGGACATTTGCGGACGGAAGGCGATTGTCTGTTCTGCCTGTCTTTTTTGAATAAATGAAGTGACCGTAGGGATCCCCTACGGTTTTTTTTCAAGGTTAAGAACCTTGGCAGAGATATAGAGTACCGGAGGATGAGAGTATCATATGACAGCAAAATCAGTAAACTTGCAAGATTCGGAGCGGATTGATGATCTGCTCTCTCATGATTTGAGAATTATTCAAAGTGATGAAGTGTTTAGCTTTTCGATGGATGCCGTATTGCTGGCCCGATTTGCTTCAGTACCGAAACGTGGGCGAGTACTTGATTTGTGTACAGGTAACGGGGTCGTGCCCATTCTGTTGACCACACGTACACAGGCAAGCCTGGAAGGTATTGAAATTCAGCCCCGATTGGCAGATATGGCACGTCGCAGTGTACAGCTGAATGCATTGGAAGAGTCGATTACCATTCATGAGGGGGACTTGCGTGAACTCGTGAAACAAACGGGGCATGCTGTATATGATGCCATAACAGTTAATCCTCCGTATATGCCTTTGAACGGCAGTGATCTCAAAATGAATAACCATCAGGCCATGGCACGCCACGAAATTGGATGTACGCTGGAGGAAGTGATTCAGGCCTGCAATCGACTGGTGCGCAATGGGGGAAAAGTATCCATGGTTCATCGTCCGCAGCGTCTTGGCGAGATCATCTCTTTGATGCGTGAGTATAAACTGGAACCGAAACGGATTCGGATGGTACATCCACGGGCTCATTTGGAAGCCAATATGGTATTGATTGAAGCTCTTAAGGATGGAAAGCCGGAAGTACGGATGCTTCCACCGCTCATTGTCTACAATGAAGAGGGAACATACTGTGATGAAATTATGGACATCTATTATGGTTCACAGCGTACAGAACATCAAACGGAAGGAGGAGGAATATAGATGGCATTGCATATTCAGAAAAGTTATGCGGAACAGTCCGAAGGCATGGGGAAGTTATATTTAGTCGGAACGCCGATCGGCAATCTTGAGGATATGACATTTCGAGCTATTAAAACACTGCAAAGCTGTGACATCATTGCAGCAGAAGACACACGCCAGACTCGAAAGCTGCTCACCCATTTTGAAATTACACCATCGATGTTGTTCAGTTATCATGAGCATAATAAAGGAGCCAGTGGGCCTGAACTGGTACGCTATATAATAGAAGGAAAAAATTTGGCACTCGTCAGTGATGCCGGCTTGCCGGCTATTTCAGACCCCGGCTCAGACCTGGTAAAACTTGCGCTTGAAGCTGGAATTACGGTCATTCCTATCCCGGGAGCGAATGCAGCATTGTCTGCTCTGATCGTATCCGGGTTACCGACGGAGCGTTTCACATTCGGCGGTTTTTTGCCGCGGGAGAAAAAGGATATGCGAAAAGTACTGGAGTCTTTTAATGAGTCCAACGGCACGTTGTTGTTTTATGAGTCCCCTCACCGTATTCGCAAGACGTTAGTCTATCTCGAAGAGATTCTGGGGGATCGATCGATTGTACTTGCACGCGAGCTGACAAAACGCCATGAAGAATTTGCGCGAGGCAGTGTTCAGGAGTGCATAGACTGGCTTGAGGAGCATCCGCCAATTGGTGAATATTGCCTGTTGGTGGAAGGCATCAAGGAAGAGGAACGAAAAGCGGAGCGGGAAGCCTGGTGGCAACCCTTGTCTTTGTCGGATCATGTGAGCCATTATGAGGATGAGGGCATGAGTCGCAAAGATGCAATGAAGAAAACAGCAACAGACCGCGGTTTGACCAAACGTGATGTGTACAACGCCTTAATTGATTAACAGACTCCAATAATGAATTCCTTGTACGAGGGAACATAACATGAGAAGAACCGAAAACCTATACCCAATCTTAATGGAATATTAAATGGAGTAGAGCGGAATTTAAACAGTTAGAAAATCACTCACCGCTCTCTCCCTGGGTGCCAACCCAATTGATTATGATCTTTTGGGTAATAAAACCAATAACAAGGCAAAAAAAATAACCTTCCAGCGGTGGGGTTCACACCGGGAAGGCCAATAAGGAATATAAAAAGGTTAGAAATAACAATTGGATAAGTCCATTATACCTGGTTTTTCTTATTTTGTCACAGGTGCAGGGATTTCGGAAATACATTCGTTACAAACGATTTTACCTTTGAAGTAAGTAACGTTCTCTGCATTGCCGCAGAAGATACAAGCGGGTTCGTATTTTTTCAACATGATGCGCTCGCCGTCAACATAGATCTCAAGAGCATCTTTTTCACCAATACCGAGCGTACGGCGCAATTCAATTGGAATAACTACCCGTCCCAGTTCATCCACTTTTCTTACAATACCTGTTGATTTCATCATTATAATCAGTGCTCCTCTCAGCTAACTATCATTGTCATTATTCGACATTATTTTATGTTTTATGATACTCATCATACCAACGATTCCCAAAACAGTCAACCTTAAAATTAGCTTAAAATGAAGGTTATTTTTTATAATAATAGGGATGGCAAGGGATTGGCAGCAATTTTTCGTATTTAAACATCAATGTCAGCTTTGTCGATTTGGAAAACGTTAAAACTACCTTATTCGACACGATTCGTCAAAGTATGTCGAATCATTGGTTCGCTATACTGAAAAGCGACAAATATAATAGATATTAAAGGAGTGAAATACATGGAACAGCGTTTGACGGAAGAAAAGGTGTTTAAAGATCCGGTACATAATTATATCCATGTGCAAGATCCGATTATATGGCAGTTGATCAATACGCCCGAATTTCAGAGATTGCGTCGTATCCGCCAATTGGGAACATCCTATCTTACTTTCCATGGGGCAGAGCACAGTCGGTTTTCCCATTCCCTGGGTGTCTACGAGATTACGCGTAAAATTATTTCTCAATTCGAAAGAAGTCATTATTCCGATTGGCCGAAGGAGGAAAAGACAGTTGCTCTTTGCGCAGCATTGCTGCATGATCTTGGACATGGGCCGTTCTCTCACTCCATAGAAGAAGCGTTCGATATGAATCATGAGGATTGGGCCTGTCGTATCATTACAGGTGATACCGAAGTAGGGGCGATCTTACGACGGTATGCTCCTGATTTTCCCGAGAAAGTGGCTTCGGTTATCCGGAAAACATATGAACAGCCTATTGTTGTTAATCTGGTCACCAGTCCGCTCGATGCGGACCGCATGGATTATTTGCTTCGGGATGCCTATTTTACAGGTGTAAATTATGGGACAATTGACCTTGACCGTATCCTGCGTATGCTGCGTCCATATCACGGAAGAATCGTAGTTAAGGAATCGGGTATGCACGCCGTGGAGGATTACTTGATGTCCAGATATCAGATGTATTGGCAAATATACTTCCATCCAGTTACCCGAAGTTCGGAAATCATATTGCGGCAAATATTTAAACGGGCGAAAAGTCTTATACAGCAAGATTTTAAATTCCGCTTCATGATTGATCCACTGCCCCAGTTGTTCGATGGAACGATATCAGTGGATGAATACTTACAGCTGGACGAAGCTTTAATTCAGACGGCATTTATGCAGTGGCGTAAAGAGGACGATACTGTTCTAAGTGAGTTGTGCGAACGTTTCATGGATCGCAAATTATATAAGTATGTAGAGATTGAACAGATCGACGTGAACATGATGGAAGAGATTCGGGAAGCATTTACCCTAGCTGGCCTCAATCCCGAATATGATCTTGAAATTGATTTTCCAACAGATAATCCGTATGATGTGTTTCGTCCAGATGAATCGACGGACAAGCAGATTTTACTGCTGGATCGACAAGACAAGTTACATGAGTTGTCAGAGGTATCCGACATTGTCCGGTCAATCAGTGGTCTTCATCGGGGAAAACATCACATGTACTATCCGCAAAATAAGGTAGATGCCATTATTCATGATTTACCTTCGCATATACGCCCCTATTTCTCACATTAATGAGGTGTAAAGCTGTTCAAGAGTCTATACGCAAAAGGCTTTCTAAAAGAGCTATTTTTCATGATACAGTAATCTGCTTTAATGGGGAGTACATGTAGATCGACATAATTTTGTAATATGAGCAATTAGAATACAACCCTCAAGGCTTGAAATCAGCAACATATAGAACTGAAGAAAAACTTTTATCTATATGTTGTACTCGTTAACACTGGAGTTAAATGTAGAACATCATTTTGATTCAATTTGATTTCAATGAGGACCGGTCAAGATTTGCAGAGGGATTTGAACAAAGAGAGTCTTTTATTCGACATGAAGGGAGCAATACAAAATGATGTTGTTCGACACCCATACTCACCTAGATGCACCACAATTCGACGAAGACCGCGAGGATATGATTCAGCGGGCAGTAGATGCTGGCGTTGGCCGCATGATTAACGTGGGCTTTAACCGGGAGACTATCCCAACTACGATGAAGCTGGCTGAGACCTATGATTTTATATACGCTGCGGTAGGTTGGCATCCTGTGGATGCGATCACGATGCAAGAAGGCGACCTGGAATGGATTGCATCTTTATGCAAACATGAAAAAGTGGTAGCCATCGGTGAAATTGGTCTAGACTATTACTGGGACACTTCTCCAAAAGAGGTACAACACCGGGTATTGCGACAGCAAATTGGTCTGGCCCGGGAATTGAATATGCCCATTGTCATTCACAATCGGGATGCACATGAGGATATTGTGAAAATTCTACGTGAGGAGAAGGCTGGGGACGTTGGCGGTGTCATGCATTCGTTCTCTGGCAGCTGGGAAACGGCGAAAATGTGTCTGGATTTGGGATTTCATCTTTCCTTTGGCGGGCCCATCACGTTCAAAAATGCAAAACAGCCAAAGGAAGTACTTGAGAAGGTTCCGATGGACCGATTTTTCATTGAGACAGATGCGCCATATTTGACACCTCACCCGTATCGAGGGAAACGAAATGAGACAGCGCATGTACGTCTGGTTGCAGAAGCAGCTGCGGAAATTAAAGGCATTTCGGTTGAGGAAATTGCTGCAATAACCACCAAAAATGCCATGGAACGATTTGGAATTCGGTAAAATATCGAGCAAAAGGGGTGAAAAAGTGAGTTAGGCGGAGTTAATTTGCTTTTTGACCCAAATAAATCAAGAATATTACAATATTTTAACCAAATATTTAGAAAAACGTACTTGAACAACGCTTTACAACATGCATAGAAACAGGATATCATCTTTTCAGTGAATTGTTGTGCGGAAAATTGGACAGATGTTCGGGGGATGAACAAAGGGACACTTTCCGATAAACAACATTACTTTCATGAATCAGTCTCGCTGAGTCTCCGTTAACGGAGAGCGGGGGAACCAATAGGGCTTAAACATCGGTGAATGTAACTGATGCGCAATATTCGCTGACCCAAAACAGCGATTATTTCTGCGAAGCCGTATTTGATTTCTTCTTTGGGTCTCGGGGTGAATTCAAGGGCGTCCGCCATGAGCGGGTGACCGGAGATAGGGCGGCTCTCTTTCGCCCGAACCCGACAGCTAACCTCGCAAGCGGAAAAAGAGAGGCAACCTCGTGCATGAATTTCCGATATTCAAAATCATTCGGAAGCCACGAAAGAGTTCCTCTTAAACTCTTTCTTTGGCTTTTTTGTTTTTGAATAAAAGAAATATAGTCATCATACGGTAAGTATTCAGGAGGATGACATCATGTTGCGAAGAGTGGTTCATGGTGCAGAACCGGTTACGTTGGTCCGACCTGTGTTCTGTAGAAAATTTGGTATAGTCGCGTCAAAGACATCATGCGTTACTTAAGACGGCGAGGCTATGAAGGAGGACGGAGAAGTGGGCACATTCCAACCAGAAGAGACCCATGAGTCACGATCATCCAGTAAGTCTTTCGCGTTGCGGTGGAAGCATGAGAACTTGCGTCAAATGGCATTGATCGCGATTTTCTCAATTGCGCTTACAATCATGATCTTGTTAGTCGTTTACGGTCAGGCCGGGAAACAAATTTCACTGGTTATTGATGGCAAAGCTCAAGCGGTAGAGACCCGTACAGGAATGCTTCAGGAAATGCTGGAGGAGCAGTCAATTACAGTCAGCCCTCACGATCAGGTATCCATGCCCTTGAACGGGGCAATCGCAGATGGAGATCGCATCGTTATTGAGCGGGCCGTTCCAGTTAATATTACGGCAGACGGAGACACCAAGACTCTGTATACAACCGATTCATCGGTACATGAAGCAATTCAAAAATCAGGTATTCAGATTGCAAGTGAGGATAAGGTGTATCCCGCACTTGGAACCACTGTTGAAGCGGATATGAAAATCCGTGTAGTGCGTGTAACAAAGCGTACAGTGGATGTGAAACAGCCGATTGCTTACAAAGTGATCAAAACGGCTGACCCTAGCTTATACAAAGGCGATAATCGCGTCGTTGTGAGTGGTAAAGAAGGCACCATTGTACAGCATATTGAAAAGGTGTTTCAGGATGGAGAATTAGTCTCCAAAAAAATGGTGGGCAAATCGATTGCAGCGAATCGCGTCGATAAAGTTATCGCTGTTGGTACCAAAGCAAAACCTGTTGTGAAAGAGCCGGTGATTCAGACGGTATCCGCACAGACTTCCACAACCAAAAAAGCAACAACCACGAACTCGAAGAAAACCGCTGCCTTGGGCAGCAAAGTCATTACCGTCTCAGGCAATTCTTTTAAATATTCCAAAGTACTTAAAAATGTATCTATGACGGCATACTCTTCTGAAGAGCCCGGCATTGGTACAAAAACCGCATCGGGTACCCGCGTAACTGAGGGACGTACCATTGCAGTTGATCCCAAAGTCATTCCAATTGGCTGGTGGGTGTATATCGAAGGCCTTGGCTTCCGTCGTGCGGAAGACACAGGTGGTGCCATTAAAGGCAACAAAATTGATGTGTATTATGATAGTGTGAAGCATGCCCTGAACTTCGGACGCAAGAAAGGCAAGACGGTATATGTGATCGGACCGGTGAAGCCGGAAGCGAACTAAAATCGTTTTACTTTGAAATGGGAATGCTATAAAATAGTTGCATGAATGATTCATGCGGAATATGCGGCGGAGGGGTCTGATATCAGTCTCCCCGCCGTTTGGCAGAGAAGAGGATATTCCTCTTCTTTTTGCGTTAGAAAGGAAGAAATGGAACATGATAAAAGAAGTGATCGTGGTGGAAGGCCGTGACGACACCGTAGCTATTCGACGGGCGGTTCAGGCAGATACAATTGAGACCGGCGGATCGGCCATCAACCAGCGCATTCTAAAGCGGATTGCACTTGCCCAAGAGAGACGTGGTGTCATTATACTGACAGACCCGGATCATGCGGGTGAACGGATTCGCAAAATCATTGCCAATAAAGTACCGGGTTGCAAGCATGCTTTTATACCTGAGGCTGATGCCACGCGTAAAGGCGACATTGGGGTGGAGAATGCCTCCCCGGAAGCCATACGTCATGCACTGGCACGTGTACATACGTCATATGAAGGTGCACCAAGTCTGATCGATTGGGAGGATCTCATTGCTGCAGGGCTGATTGTGCATCCCCAGGCTGCTGCACGTCGTATGGAGATGGGTAATTTGCTCGGCATTGGGTATTGTAACGGCAAGCAGTTTCACAAGCGGCTCAGTGTATTTCAGATTACCAGGGAAGAATTCTCCGAAGCATTATCGCAAATAGAACGTGAAGGATTGTGAGCGTATGAAGGGCATGGAAGAAACGATCGAGATCGCAACACCGAAACGAACCAAAGAAATTATCCAAAGACACGGATTTTCATTTAAAAAAAGCCTGGGTCAGAACTTTTTGATCGATCAAAATATACTGAACAAAATTGTAAATGCAGCTGATTTGGACGAGACCAAGGGAGCACTCGAGATCGGACCTGGTATTGGAGCACTTACAGAACGGCTGGCTCGTGTTGCCGGTCCCGTAACTGCTGTGGAGATTGATCAGCGCTTGCTGCCCATTCTGGGCGAAGTGATGCAGCCTTATTCGAACGTTCGCGTGCATCACGGAGATGTGTTGAAGCTGGATTTGGCGGAGTTGTTCCGCACGGACTTTGCTACAGTTGATAAGGTGAGTGTTGTAGCCAATCTGCCTTACTATGTAACGACGCCAATCATGATGAAGCTGCTGGAAGAGAAATTGCCTGTGGATAGCATTGTGGTCATGATACAGAAAGAAGTGGCTGAACGTATGGCTGCTGCACCAGGATCTAAGGACTATGGCAGTTTGAGTATCGCAGTTCAGTACTACAGTATCCCGGAATTGGTCTGTGTCGTTCCACCTACGGTTTTTATTCCGCAGCCTAATGTGGAATCGGCTGTGATCAAGTTAAAGGTTCGTGAGCAACCCCCAGTGGAGATTCCGGACGAAGCACACTATTTCGAAGTGGTACAGGCTTCTTTTGCCCAGCGCAGAAAGACGATCTCCAACAATCTGAAAGCCCGCTTCTTTACGAAGGAGAACAGAGAACAGGCTGATCAGCTGCTGGAACAGGCTGGTATTCAACCCTCAAGGCGGGGGGAAACCCTAAGCTTGCAGGAATATGCAACGCTCAGCACCGTGATGTGGGAAGCCGGGGTACGCGCAGCGCTGTAAAATTCGGATGAACCAATCCGGGTCCCTGCCCATACGATGGGGTAGAGGTGATTATGTTGATGAATATCGGAGACTTGGTCGTTCGGAAGTCGTACGGTGGAGATGTGACTTTCCGGGTGGAACGCCTTCAGTTGGATGCTGCGGTCATTAAAGGGACCGAGTTCCGGTTGCTGGCTGATTCCCCTGTAGACGATTTGATACAGGTTCCATTTGAACCGCAGAGTGCTAAGACCCGGCAGGCACATGTAAAGGCGCATCAGACGCTCTCACGCCTGCAACAGAATCGGATGGAACAGGCAGAACGTAATCGTGAAGGTTTGATTCAGGAATGGTCTGTTCAGCAGGACCCGGCTTATTTCGAGATGCCAGGGAAAGTGCTGCATTTGGATGGAGACCCGAATTATTTAAAGAAAAGCATGAACCTTTACGAGCAACTTCGTGTTCCCGCAGAGGGTCAATATGTACATGAATCAGCGATGGCGGATACCTTGTATCGACTCCTTCCTAAAGTGCGTCCAGATATCGTCGTCATTACGGGCCATGATGGGGTACTAAAGACACGTCAGCCTTATGACTTATATAGCTTGGGCAGTTACAAGAATTCACAGAATTTTGTAGCAGCTATTCAGGTGGCAAGGCAATATGAACGTCATCTGGATGCGCTCACCATTGTTGCAGGGGCCTGTCAGTCGCACTTTGAAGCCTTGCTGCGGGCTGGAGCGAACTTTGCCAGTTCACCAGGCAGGATTCTCATTCATGCCCTTGATCCAGTTTATGTGGCAGCCAAGGCAGCCTTTACGTCGGTGCGGGAAACGGTGAACATGAATGACATTTTGCATAACACGATCAGTGGTAGTCAGGGTGTGGGCGGCGTAGAAACACGGGGAAGTTACCGGGTAGGCCTGCCGGGATTAAACGATTTATCTACGCTAAAAGTGAATCCGTCTGCTGTCTGATGATGTCAGAATAAAGTCCCGTTTAGGGGCTTTTTTTGTCCGTAAAAAAATTCATTGACAACAACTTTTTGATACTGATATAATAATTAGTTTTGATTTGACAATGACTGTAAAATCCGGTATAATGGACAAGAAAAGAGGTGGTCGTCTACAATGGCTAAAAATACGCTATTGGATATCAAGCGCAATCTCGACGCACATATTGGTCAGAAAATTATGCTGCGGGCTAATGGTGGCCGCCGTAAGACCATTGAGCGTACAGGTGTATTGGAAGAAACGTACCCTTCTGTTTTTATTGTCAAGCTTGATGAGGAGCAAGAAACATTCAAGCGAGTATCTTACAGTTATGCGGATATACTTACGGAATCGGTGGAAGTCATGGTATATGATCCAGGCAGCCAGACGCATAGCTCCTACATGGAGACGTAAGTATGGATTACAGCGGTTTGCCCCTGAGGGCAGATCGCTTTTTTTAATTTTAAACAATCACTCTCGATTCAGGGTGAAACCATATATGATCAGGAATGACCAGGGAGAAGAAGCGGCATACTATCTGAACAGGTTCGAGTGTTTTCCAAAAGCGCCTTAAAGGAAATGAACTTGACCTGGTGTAATGGCAAGGCCTATTCGGACTTATCATGAATTTACCAATTTGGAGGAGGACGACCCATGAGCCGGAGAAGAAGAAGTGTAATGTCAGATGAACTCAAGAATGAGCTGGCCAAAGACCTGGGCTTCTATGACACCGTACAACAAGAAGGCTGGGGCGGAATTAAAGCGAAAGATGCGGGCAATATGGTGAAACGGGCCATTCAAATGGCTGAAGAAGCAGCACGCAAATCGTAATCCGGTTCCATCGGTTTGGAGGGCGGGGCAATCCGGCAGGAATGGCCTCGCTTTTTCCCCATCCATGCGGAATAGAAATGACTTGACAGCCCCATTTTGATATAATATGTTAAGTTGTCTTAGGGAAAAGGTGAGGACGGGTGAACGCCTTGAAAATTTACGAAAAAGCGCCTGCTAAAATTAACTTGATGCTGGACGTTTTACATAAAAGAAGAGATGGATTTCATGAAGTTGAGATGATCATGACCATGGTCGATCTTGCCGATCGTTTGGAGATGTCTGAGCTGCCTCGTGACACCATTTTTATCTCTAGTCAGGCGGGTTATATTCCGCTGGATGAGAAGAATTTGGCTTTTCAGGCTGCCAGACTCATCAAAGAAAGGTATGACGTGAGGAGTGGTGTCCATATTCATTTGGACAAAAAAATTCCTGTTGCTGCTGGACTTGCCGGGGGCAGCAGTGATGCAGCAGCTACACTGCGTGGGTTGAATCGCCTCTGGCGTCTCAATATCCCGGATCACGAGCTGCAGGAGCTTGGAGCCGAACTGGGATCGGATGTTCCCTTTTGCATCACTGGAGGGACTGCACTCGCTACAGGCCGTGGGGAGAAGCTGACACCGATGCCTAATCCCCCTCAATGTTGGGTCATTCTGGCTAAGCCGCCGATTAATGTGTCTACAGCGGATGTGTACGGACGATTCCGTAGCGACAAAATTGTTCGTCATCCAAGCGCTGCCAAAATGGAACAGGCCATTCGCAACCAATCTTTTGCCGAAGTGTGCGGACAGATGGGGAATGTGCTTGAAGATGTGACCTTGAAGCTATATCCGGAGGTTCAGCATCTCAAAGATGCTATGATCCGACTGGGAGCGGACGGAGTATTAATGTCAGGCAGTGGACCAACAGTATTTGGTCTGGTCTCTAAGGAGTCCAAGGTTGCACGGATCTACAATGGCCTGCGGGGCTTCTGTAAAGAAGTCTATGCTGTACGCATGCTGACTTAAAATTCGCTTTTATAATGTACAAACACGTATAAAGGTGGTATATTTTTAAATAATTATTCGGATTTGGATGTTTTCCGTGATCGTGAGGATGGATCTCTGTGAAGAAATTAAAACGAAGCGCAAGGCTGGTTGAAATGACGCAGTACCTATTATCGAGACCGCATACGGTTATTCCGTTGACTACATTTGCCGAACGCTATGGAGCTGCGAAATCTTCGATCAGCGAAGATTTGGCGATTATCAAGGAAGTGTTCGAAGAAGGTGGTTCGGGAGAACTGCATACACTAGCTGGGGCAGCCGGAGGCGTAAAATGGATTCCAAAGGTGTCCAGAGAACTGGCACTCGGTTTTGCCGAACGACTTTCTACCCAGCTCGCGCAGCCCGACCGGATTCTGCCCGGGGAATACCTGTACATGTCCGACCTGCTTGGACAGCCCGCATTAATGAATGAAGCCGGCAAGATTTTTGCAACGGCCTTTGGCAATATGGATATTGATGTGGTGATGACGGTTGAGACTAAAGGCATTCCGCTCGCCTATGCGACCGGAGCCCAGCTTAACCTGCCTGTTGTGCTCGTGCGCAGGGACCATCAGGCTACGGAAGGATCAGCCGTAAGTATCAATTATGTCTCCGGATCTCATAAAAGTCTGCACACCATGTCCCTGTCCCGCAGGGCGATGCGTGAGCACTCCAAAGTACTCATTGTGGATGACTTTATGAAAGCCGGGGGCACTGTGCAGGGGATGATCGACCTATTGGCCGAGTTTAATGCAACGGTGGCCGGTGTAGGGGTATTAGTAGAATCCGGTTCGGTCGATTCGGAAGAAAGACTCCTGACGGATTATGTGTCTCTGGCGAAACTGACAGCTGTCGATGCCAAGAGCAGACACATTTCTGTTAAACCTGGCAACTATTTTGACCTGTAGAATCATGACGAATGACATGTCGGGAAAGGTTCTTTTCCATCGACCTGGCACTAACATTGTCGAATTGTGTATTAAATAAAAAAATTCCTGAAATTAGGACATTTTTATGGTTATAAAAAGAAGGAGTTCGTATAGGCTGTGTGGAATTATACACCAAGTTCTGATGGAAAAAGGTGGTGAACACACACATGCAAATTACGGATGTCAGACTCCGCCGTGTTAACTCGGAAGGGAGAATGAAGGCTATCGCATCCATTACCATCGATAACGAATTCGTCGTTCATGACATTCGTGTCATTGATGGTAACAACGGAATGTTTGTTGCTATGCCGAGCAAGCGGACTCCTGACGGAGAATTCCGTGATATCGCCCACCCGATCTCTTCCGGTACTCGTGAGAAGATTCAGGCTGCTGTATTGACTGAATATGATCGCGCTGCAACTGAGGAAGAAGTCATTGAAGAAGGTGCCTGAGAACATTATTGGGGTTCGAAGGAAAAGAGAGCCATGTCTTATGGCTCTCTTTTCTTTTTGACCGGAATAAGATATATTCAGTATTGAGTTTATTCACAGAAGAACATTTGCAGCCTGATTGTTGCAAAATGTTGAAAGAACAAAAAGCGCAGCGTGCGCTTGGTTACAGGGCGGCATCTTAGGAATCATGGGATTCGGTTAAGCTCGCAGGTACACGGCGTATACATATAGGTCACGATTCATAGGTGTCCGCGTTGTTACGCGTGATTACAGAGACAGCAGGCGATGAACAAGACCGGCGCAGGGCCGGCTGAACGATACTCATCGGATATATAAAGGCAAGGTCTAACGATGGGGGTATTCAGAACAGGAGGTCGTAAATTTTGAAAAGAATGGCAATTGTTCTTGCGGCAGGGCAAGGCAAACGGATGAAATCAAAATTGTACAAAGTACTGCATCCCGTATGCGGTAAACCTATGGTGGGTCACGTGCTGGATGCAGCTCTTCGCGCAGGCGTTGAACGCAGTGTCGTCGTGGTCGGTCACGGTGCCGAAGCGGTGCAGTCATTTTTGGGTTCCAGAGCAGAATACGCGCTTCAGGCTGAACAACTGGGAACTGGACATGCTGTAAAGCAGGTTAAATCTTTGCTCGGCGGAGAAGCGGGCTCAACTATTGTAGTCTGTGGAGATACACCACTGGTGACCAGCGAGACGCTGGAAGGTCTGATGAAACTTCATGAGAGTCGCGGAGCAGCGGCAACGGTACTAACGGCCCATTTGGACAATCCGAAAGGGTATGGTCGCGTGATTCGTGGAGAAGATGGTTCTGTACAACGTATTGTTGAACAAAAGGATTGCACAGAGCAGGAAGATGCTGTGAACGAAATCAACACAGGCACATACTGCTTCGACAACGCCAAATTGTTCGCTGCACTGGAGAAAGTGACGAACGAGAATGCTCAAGGTGAGTATTATCTCACTGACGTTGTCGGCATTTTCCGTAATGATGGAGAAGTGGTGGAAGCTTATATGTCGGATGACATCGCAGAATCCATCGGTGTTAATGATCGGCTTGCCCTATCCCAAGCAGAAGCGTTCATGCGTGAACGTCTGGCAGTTAAACATATGTTGAACGGTGTTACGATCATCGATCCGGCATCGACATATATCGGGGCGGATGTTACCATTGGATCAGATACAGTATTGTATCCGGGAACCATACTCAAAGGCACAACTTCCATTGGAGAAGCTTGCCATATTGGCCCTCAGGCTGATGTGGAAGACAGTATCATTCAGGATGGGGTTACAATTAAGCATTCTGTATTGTCACAGGCAGAAGTAGGCTCGGAAGCAACCGTAGGTCCATTTGCTTATCTGCGTCCAGGTACCAAACTGGGCCGTAACGTAAAAATCGGTGACTTTGTCGAAGTGAAAAATGCTACAATTGATGAAGGCTCCAAAGTATCTCATCTCAGTTATATTGGGGATGCCAAAGTAGGGAAAAATGTAAATGTTGGATGCGGGGCAATAACGGTGAATTATGATGGTTATAATAAAGCTGTAACAACGATTGAGGATGATGCGTTCGTAGGCAGCAATGTCAATCTGATTGCACCTGTCACAGTAGGTAAAGGCGCATATGTTGTTGCGGGCTCTACGGTTACCCACTCTGTTCCCGAGAACGATCTCGCCATTGCCCGTCCACGCCAGGAGAACAAACCTGGATATGCGGAGAAAATTCGCGGGCGTGCCAAAGCTAAGAAACAAAATGCCAAACCCGAATAAGGGGTATTGATATTCAGATTGCCTCCCGATCATCGAGAGGTGCCGACATGTCGCAGACGCTTATAGATTCCAATGAACCAGCACGGAGGGTTTTTATTTTATGACTTATTTTGATTCGAAATTAAAAATATTTACTTGCAATTCTAACCCCAAGCTTGCCCATCAAATTGCTGATTATATCGGAATTCCTATGGGTGAATCTCACACAACCAGCTTTAGCGATGGTGAGATCCAAGTGAAACTCTCTGAGAGTGTTCGGGGCTGTCACGTCTACATTGTGCAGTCAACTTGCTTGCCGGTTAATGACAACCTGATGGAAATGCTCGTGATGATAGATGCACTCAAACGGGCATCTGCCAAGACAATTAACGTCGTTATTCCGTACTATGGCTATGCAAGACAGGATCGTAAGGCACGTTCGCGTGACCCGATTACAGCGAAACTGGTTGCCAACTTGATCGAAAAAGCGGGTGCAACCCGTGTAATCGCAATGGATTTGCATGCGATGCAGATTCAAGGATTCTTCGACATTCCGGTTGATCATCTGCTCGGCGTGCCGATTTTGGCTCAATATTTCCGCTCGAAACAGATTGAAAATCCAGTTGTTGTTTCGCCTGACCACGGCGGTGTAGTACGCGCTCGGAAACTGGCAGACTTTCTGAATGCACCACTTGCGATTATCGACAAACGTCGTCCAGAGCCGAACGTCAGCGAAGTGATGAACATTATTGGTAACATCGAAGGCAAAACAGCAATCCTGATCGATGATATCATTGATACGGCGGGAACGATTGTATTGGGAGCGAATGCTCTGATGGAAGGCGGCGTGAAGGAAGTATACGCATGTTGTACTCACCCGGTATTGTCCGGGCCTGCGATGGAACGCTTGGAGAATGCACCACTGAAGGAAGTCATCGTTACGGATACCATTCCGATTACGCATGCCAATCCGACAAGCAAACTTAAAGTGTTGTCCGTGGCACCTTTGCTCGGAGAAGCCATTATCCGGGTTCATGAGGAATTGTCAATCAGCAAGCTGTTTGAAATTGAATAAGGATGTCTGCATAAAGTAGTAGAAGGGGTTACGTTTTCCGGTTCAATGGAAAATGTAACCCCTGTCGGCGTGCCGTTTGAGTAAGATAGAAACAGACCCTGGCCTATAAGTTGAACTAAATTACACGATAATGAAGAGGGCAGAAAAAACCTTTGTGGTAATAGTGATCGGGAGATGATTCTGGCCGCGCATTGATCCAGTGTATAGTCAATGGTTCAACTTATATGGTTAGTACCCGGGGCGGGAGATAAACCGGAACCTGCGCCGATGAAAAAGAGTGTCGGCAATTTCGACAAATTGATTATCGAAACGGGTGATAAGTCCAATTTCAATATGGGTGTCGCGGTCATATACCTGTACAGGTACGTGATATTCCAGATGATAGATAAAATCGCTATGTTGAGTCAGTTGTCCGTTGTCTTCGCGCAAAACCCGCTCACCTTCCTGGGTTGATGAATAAAAACTGTAAACACTATATAAGTTGAAACTGACGTTTACACCAAAACGGAGAGTGCAGAACCAATCTGAAGAAGCGGAGCGTGCGCCTTTATCACCGGATTTTACCCTTGGATTAAGGGAATAAAGAAAATCTGGGGATAAGAGCGATCGAAAGATGGTACTGCAATCGGAGTGATTAGGTGTAATAATCGTTCAAATTATATAATCAATTTGAATCTCACTTTGTTGATATTATATGAAATATAACAATCGAAGTCTATGCTTCACCTTACGCTGATCCAAAGGAGGGAACGAGATGAAGTGGATTGTCGGCCTCGGGAACCCGGGCCCGAATTACGCCAAAACCCGTCATAATATTGGTTTTATGGCACTCGATCGACTGGCAGATCGCCATGGCATTTCGGTTACGCAAAGCAAGTGCAAGGCGCTGATTGGAGAAGGGGTAATCGCCGGTGTCAAAACCGTGCTGATTAAACCGATGACATTTATGAACCTGTCCGGTGAATCGGTAAGGGCCTATATGGATTTTTATAAAGTTAGTCTGGAAGATCTGATTGTTGTCTATGACGATATGGACACGGAAACAGGCAAGGTCAGATTGCGTTACCAGGGCAGTGCAGGTGGTCATAATGGAATCAAATCCATTATTCAGCATACGGGTACACAGCAGTTTAACCGGGTACGGATGGGAATATCCAGACCTGAACCGGGACATGCCATTGTAGACTATGTGCTGTCAAAGTTTATGAAGAATGAAAAGGAAGCACTCGATCAAACGATTGAACAGACCTGCGATGCATTAGAGTATAGTCTGGATCACACGTTTGAACAAACAATGGCCAAATTCAATGGATGAATTGCGGCGAGTGACACTGGAAAAATGATCAGGATACGGGTTCAATTCAGTCTTAATGGGCATACTGGACGTATAAACCATGTTCAGGAGGCATAAACATGTCAGTGAATTATGTATGCAGGCATTGCCGTACTTTTATTGGACGAATCGATTCTACCCGGATAACGGAAGCACAATTGGGCTTTCATTTCTTGACCCCCGACGAGCGGAGGGATATAATAGCGTATAATTCCGGTGGCGATATTACCGTCCGGATTACATGTGATTATTGCAAGGAAGCTCTGGAGCTTAACCCTGAGCTCAGTCTGCTTGCGAGTCCGCTCCAATAGTAGCTCGCGATGCAGCAAGAAACGATGACAGATGATGGGGGCTGCGGAATACCGCTCCACCTTTATAGCCTTGGCAGCCTGCTGAGGCTTCTTTTCAGTTGGAATGAA
Organism: Paenibacillus pabuli NBRC 13638; assembly: GCF_001514495.1. Lineage (GTDB taxonomy): Bacteria > Bacillota > Bacilli > Paenibacillales > Paenibacillaceae > Paenibacillus > Paenibacillus pabuli. The sequence goes on along the minus strand of NZ_BCNM01000032.1, from coordinate 41,124 downwards.
AGTAGTCTGTACCCAAATTGCGGTCGAGCCACATCAAACGGATGTGGCAAAGCAGCGATGAATCCTTTATGATGAAACAGGACAAAAAGGAATATGTATCCAATTTTAAATTGGTGAACCTGCGCGCAGGCGTGAGATACTCAAGTAAGTTATAAGAGAGGTGCCCCTTTTGTTACAAGCACTTATACAGGCTTTTTCCAAAGATCCGGACTTCGGGTCCATTACGGCCGGGATTACATCCGGCATGAAAGAGCAATTGGTTTCGGGCTTATCTGGCTCGGCTCGTCAGATTATGCTGGCTGCCCTACATCAGGAAATGAACCGACCGCTGCTCGTTGTGACACACAATATGTTTTCCGCGCAAAAAATTGCAGAAGATTTACAGGAAGCGCTTTCACCTGATCAGGTACTGCTCTATCCTGCCAATGAGCTTGTTGCCGCTGAAGCCGCTGTTTCCAGTCCGGAAACATTGGGTCAGCGTATTGATGTGTTAGTCCGCTGCGCCCAGGGATTTAGGGGCGTTGTTGTTATTCCATTTTCCGGGGTACGGCGTTATGTTCCGCTTCCGGAAGTTATGGCTAATGCCCAAATTACAATTAAACAGGGCAGCACGCTTGAGTTGGATTCATTCCTGCTGGAGATGGTGAAGCTCGGGTATGAACGAGTGGAGCGTGTGGAATCACGTGGTGAGATGAGTGTTCGCGGAGGAATTATTGATTTCTATCCTGTCACATCGTCCATCGCATATCGAGTGGAGCTGTTCGACGACGAGATTGATTCCATTCGTACCTTCGACCCAGCGGATCAACGTTCCATTGAACGGATTGAAGAAGTCACGGTACTGCCGTGCAAAGAACTAATTGCAGATCGGGAACGTATGGAGAAGGCTGCGGATGCAGCCGTTATTTTGCTTGACCAACAGCTGGAGAAGATGACCGATCGGCAGGCGAAGCTGCGTCTGCGTGAAGAAATTCATCGGGAGATTGAACTTTTGCGGGAGCATGTGTATTTCTCCGAAATGTATAAATATATTTCACCGCTCTATCCGGAAAATAAAACGATTTACGACTACATGCCGGAAGATACCTTGCTTGTTCTCGACGAGCCAGCAAGGCTCGCAGAGACATCCAAACAGTTGGACCGGGATGAGTCGGAGTGGAATCTGCATCTGATGCAAAACGGGAAAACACTTCCTGACTTGCATCTATCAGCGGATGGCGATGATCTGATATATGAGCGTCCATTCCAGACGCTGTTTATGTCCATCTTTTTACGTCAGGTTCCTCATACCCAGCCGCAGAATATCCTCAACTTTATCAGCCGTGGCATGCAGGACTTCCATGGTCAGATGAATGTGCTCAAAGCAGAAATGGAGCGCTGGCAGAAAGCCGGAGTTCAGGTGCTCATGCTGGCTAACGGTGAGGAAAGACTCGATCGGATGCGCCGGGTACTCATGGACTATGATATCCCTGAGCCGGAAATGCTTATTGGTAACTTGCAAACGGGTTTTGAAATGCCTTCTATTCATCTGGCTGTCGTTACCGAAGGCGAGATGTTCTCACAGAAGCAGCGCAAAGTGCGCAAACCGATTCGCAATGTGGACAATGCTGAACGAATTAAGTCCTATAGTGAGCTGAAAGTGGGCGATTATGTCGTTCACCAGAATCACGGGATTGGTAAGTATCTCGGGATCGGCACACTTGAGGTTGGCGGTATTCACAAGGACTACATGCATATTCTCTATGCAGGTGGAGACAAACTGTCTGTACCGATTGAGCAGATTGATCTGATTCAGAAATATGTCGGTTCCGAAGAGAAAGAGCCGAAGATATATAAGCTGGGCGGCAATGAGTGGACGCGAGTTAAAAATAAAGTCCGCACATCTGTACAGGATATTGCTGATGATCTAATCAAGCTTTATGCGGAACGCCAGACGTCAAAAGGTTTTGGTTTCGACAAAGATTCTGCGGAACAGCAGGAGTTCGAGGACATGTTCCCTTATGATGAGACACGTGATCAGGTGCGTGCAATCGAAGAAATCAAAAAAGATATGGAACAAAACCGCCCAATGGATCGTTTATTGTGTGGAGACGTCGGTTACGGTAAAACCGAGGTTGCTATTCGTGCTGCGTTTAAGGCTGCTATTGAGGGGAAACAGGTTGCTGTACTGGTGCCTACAACCATTTTGGCGCAGCAGCATTATGAGACGTTCCGTGAACGCTTCTCCGGATATCCATTCAACATTCATGTACTTAGCCGATTCCGTTCACGTAAAGAACAGAACGAGACGGCCAAAGGCATCAAGGCAGGCACCGTCGATATCGTCATCGGTACCCATCGTTTGTTGTCACAGGATCTAGTCTTCAAAGACCTTGGCCTGTTAATTGTGGATGAAGAGCAGCGCTTCGGTGTAACGCACAAGGAGAAACTGAAAAAGCTGAAAACAAACGTGGACGTGCTGACACTGACAGCGACGCCGATTCCGCGTACCCTTCACATGTCCATGCTTGGCGTTCGGGATCTGTCGGTTATTGAGACACCTCCCGAGAATCGTTTCCCGGTGCAGACGTATGTGGTTGAACACAGTCAGGCGCTCGTCCGCGAAGCCATTGAGCGTGAATTGGCCCGTGGCGGTCAGGTCTACTACCTGTATAACCGGGTGCAGGGAATTCAGGAGATGGCTGCTGAGATCTCTGAATTGGTGCCTGAAGCGAAAGTCGGTGTGGGGCATGGCCAGATGTCGGAAACAGAGCTGGAGAAAACCATTCTAGACTTCCTGGACGGGGAATACGACGTGCTCGTCAGTACAAGCATTATCGAGACCGGGGTGGATATTCCTAACGTAAACACCCTGATCGTACATGACGCGGACAAAATGGGGCTATCCCAGTTGTATCAGCTGCGCGGGCGAGTGGGTCGTTCCAACCGGATTGCGTATGCGTATTTCACCTACCAACGGGATAAAGTACTGACCGAAGTCGCCGAGAAACGTCTGCAATCGATCAAGGAATTCACTGAACTGGGTTCAGGATTCAAGATCGCGATGCGTGACCTGTCGATTCGCGGTGCGGGTAATCTGCTCGGAGCAGAGCAGCACGGCTTCATTGCGTCCGTCGGGTTCGATCTATATTCTCAAATGCTTGCAGAGGAAATCAATAAACGTAAAGTTACGATGCTCGGTGAAGAGCCGGTGCCATCCGATCAGTGGAACACCACACTGGATCTCAGTATTGATGCGTACTTGCCGTCAGATTATATCTATGACAGCATTCAGAAGATTGAAATTTATAAAAAAGTGGCGGTTATTGCCTCCTTCGACGATGCGATGGAACTGGAAGACGAATTGGTTGACCGATTCGGTGATCTTCCGGAAGCTGTAATCAATCTGCTGGCTGTTGCCAGACTGAAAGTTTATGGCAAAATCTACGGCATAGAGTCGATCTCTCAACGAGGAGATGACCTTACGGTGAAGTTCTATGAAGGCCGTGAACATGCTTTTGAGCTCTCGAAAATTGCACACATTGGAAATCAGTTCGAAAGACGTGTACAATTTGAACAAGGACCCCATATGCTTATACATGTCAAAGGCAAAGGGCTTGGGGACAAGCAAATGATGGAGCTGGTAGAGAAATTTCTGGAGTCCATGAAAAGTGCTTTTAAATCAAAGGGGGAACTAAAGGATGTTAGCAAAGTATAAAAAAGTAGGGAAGGTACTGTCTGTGAGTATGGTCGCAGTACTGTCCTTATCACTGCTTGCTGCATGTGGCAAGAAAGAAGAAGCAAAAACACCGGAAAAGACTGATACAAGTGCTGTAGTCGCTACGTATGAGGGCGGAACCATTACAGCCAATGAATTCGACATGGAGCAACGCGTCATGAAATTCCTCTATCCGGAATATGCACAAATGATGGATATGGATGATTTCAAGGAATACCTGGTGAAACAGGAAGTTGCATATGAATATTTGAGTGGAAAAGCAAGTGAGGAAGCCAAAACTGCTGGTGCCAAAACAGCAACAGAACAATTCGACAAAATGAAAGCTTCTGTTCAAGCGGACCAATGGACTGAGATGCAAAAAGCTCAGAATTTAACCGATCAGAACATCAAGGATTATATGACTCGCATCATGACTGTAATCAAGGATAAAGAAACTGGTGTTAATGAAGATGCAATTAAGGCTGAATTTGAGAAAAACAAAGATCAGTTTACAACCGCTTCCGTTCGACACGTACTGATTAACTTCAAAGATCCAAAAACGCAAAAAGATCGTAAGAAAGAAGATGCTCTTAAAATTGCAAAAGAAGTGAAAGCAAAATTGGATGGCGGAGCTGATTTCGCTGAAATTGCGAAAAAATACTCTGAAGATCCAGGTTCCGCAGAAAAAGGCGGCTTATATGAAAATACACCTGTAGCCAATTGGGTAGATGCCTTCAAGGAAGCTGCCAAAACATTGCCGTTGAACAAAATCAGCGATCCTGTTGAAACAGAATACGGATACCACGTTATGAAAGTGGAGTCCCGTACGGAAGCCGATTACAGCAAATTGACGGATGAGCAGAAAGAAACGCTGAAAAGTCAATTGGCTGCTGCCGAGATCGACACATTCATGAACAGCGAATTGGACAAAATTGTTAAAGAAGTGAAATTGCCGAAAACAGATAAAGCTGAAGAAGGCAAAACAGAAGGCACATCCGGTACAGGTACGGAAGGTGGCAAAACCGACACGAAAACGGATAGCACCCAAGGTACAGATACCAAAAAGGATGAAGGAACAACTGGAACCGATAAGGATGCAACAACAGGTGAAGGTACAGACACAAGCGGAAAATAAGACCGAAGGCGTAAACGTTCAAGATTCAATTTTGTTTTAATGAAATCTGGAACGATTGGAATTTGGACAACCATACAGAGAAGCAAGGGGAGGTCTTAGGGCCTCCTTCTTGCTTCTTATTTGTATTTGGGGCTGCGAAATGGGTATATGGTCTCCTTCTGCAGAATGGACACAACTATATTCTCCAAATCATGTATAAGGAAATGGGAACAGATGAATACTATGGTCAAGATATCACACTAAACGTTCTGGGACTTTCCTCTACCCATTAAGGAACAGTAGTTGAAAAATCTTCTCGAGAAAGTGGGGCAACATGTGAAATGAAAGCTACTGGTATTGTCCGCCGTATAGATGACCTCGGTCGTGTGGTCATTCCAAAAGAAATCCGCCGTACGTTACGTATCCGTGAAGGCGATCCACTGGAGATTTTTGTGGACCGCGATGGAGAGGTTATTCTTAAAAAATATTCGCCGATCGGCGAACTTGGTGATTTTGCCAAAGAATATGCAGAATCGCTGTATGAAAGCACAGGCCACGTTACCATGATCTCTGATCGTGATACCATCATTACGGTGGCAGGTGGCTCCAAGAAAGAGTATTTGGACAAGCAGGTGGGTCAACTGGTGGAAAGTTGTATGGAGAACCGGAAGACGATGATCGAGACCAATAATGGTTCTTATGAGCTTAGCAAAGATCATGACGAGACGTTATCTTCTTTTGTTATTGCCCCGATCATCTCCGGTGGCGATCCTATCGGAACGGTAATCCTTTTCAACAAGGATGAATCGGTGAAAATGTCTCAAATGGAAGTTAAAATGTCTGAGACAGCTGCCGGATTCCTTGGCAAACAGATGGAACAATAAAACGCAAAAACTCCTGGTGCCCTGAGGCATACAGGAGTTTTTGCGTTTTAGGGGAACCGTGGAAGGACTAATGGAGGGCCCGTAGTCTGGAAAACCTGATGGGTTAGTTTGAGTGCCTATGGACAGGTATAATAGCTAAGTATACGTTGAACGAACTGAACGAACGGACATACGCAGGAGGGACATATGAAACAGTCGTCTACGGGCTCAAGGTTGCTTCAGGGCGCATTTGTGCTTGGGTTTGCCGCTATAATATCCAAAATCATTGGTGCCTTTCAGAAGATTCCGCTGCAAAATCTGGGCGGAGACGGGGTTTTTGGTATCTACAACACGGTGTACCCGTTCTATATGCTCATCATTACCATTGCTGCTGCCGGGCTGCCTGTCGCTGTATCCAAATTCGTAGCCGAGCAGAATGCTCTTGGCCGACCGGAGGAGGGCAGACGGGTTATACGCTTGTCCTCGATGCTGCTCGGTGGAATTGGACTGGCGCTGGCCTTGTTGATGTATATAGGCGCACCGCTTATTGGAGATCTGATTGGAAACGGGAGTGTCGTACCGTCCATTCGGGCGGCTTCAATGGCATTGTTGTTTGTACCGGTGATGACAGGGTTACGGGGTTACTTTCAGGGCTTGCAGCAAATGGTGCCTACAGCGGTGTCCCAGGTGGTGGAGCAGTTGGTCAGGGTGACGGTGATGATCGTACTGTTACTATGGCTCATGGGACGGGATGCTTCGATGGAGACCATTGCTGCTGGGGCCATGCTTGGTTCGGTGGCTGGAGGCATTGCCGGGTTAGTCGCCATGCTTGGCTACATGTACCGTCATCGACGGAAATATCGGGAACCGTCCGCTGTTAAGATTGACGCTGAGGCAGCTGAGCAGATGGAGCAAACCAAAGAACACCCAAGCGGGGGGAGCAGCCTTCCGTTTGTGGAACGGCGTTCCAACCGCGAATGGATTAGAACCTTGCTGATCTATGCCATTCCGGTCTGTCTCGGATCACTGGCCGTGCCATTGATGAATCTAGTGGATACCTTCACGGTACCCCGGTTGTTAAGACGAGAAGGGTTGGATGAGCTCCAATCCATGGTCTCCTTCGGGGTTTACAATCGGGGCTTGCCGTTAGTTCAGCTGGTGACGATGCTTGCCACGTCATTATCGGTGCTCTTTATTCCGGCAATGGCCGAAGCCCGGCTTAAGGGCGGGCCGGAAGCCGTGAGACAGCAAGCAGGCCTTGCGCTGCGCTGGTTCTGGTTGATCGGCCTGGCGGCGTCCGCGGGTCTGGCGGTGCTGGCTGAGCCAATTAACCGCATGCTGTACGGGGATGCCGCAGGCACCGAAGCTTTGCGGTACATGGCGCTGATGGCTGCGGGCAGCACCGTCAGCATCATTGCGGCGGCGCTGCTGCAGGGCCTCGGCGCCGTACGCGCACCCGCGTTCAGCATGCTGGCCGCCGCAGGCGTCAAGGCGCTGCTGAACGTCTTGCTTGTGCCGACGCTGGGCATCAGCGGCGCGGCTCTGGCCGGAGCAGTCGCCTATATGCTGGCGGCTGGCCTGAATGTGGCGCTGCTGGCGCGTCTCACCGCCATGCGCCCAGCCCCCGGCGCCGTCCTGGCGAAGCCGGCGCTGGTCATCGCCGCCATGAGCCTGGCGGCGGCAGGCACGGCCTGGGCCGCCGAAGCAGCACTCGGCGGCATTGGGATCGCGGCCGATCGCAGGCTGGCCGCGGTGGGCGTGAGCCTGCTTGGCGTAGCCGCAGGCTCGGCCGTGTTCGTGCTGGCCGCGGCCCGGACGGGACTGCTGACCGCCGCAGAGCTGGCGGCCGTGCCCAAGCTGGGGCCGCTTCTGGCCAAGCTGCTGCGCAGACTGCGTGTGCTGCGCTAAACCCGCGTTTTCGCTGCTACACTTAGCGTTACGCCCCCATTCAACCCGGCTCTCACATGCTAAAGCAGAGCAGCAGAGTTTGAATGAGTCAAACCGTGTCAATGCCATTACAATTATAGGATATCGCCTGATTCTGGTATAATACGTGTAATTATAGAGCGCCGTTCTGCTTCATGGCCCATCCACAATCGAATTTATAGGGTTGGGGGAGGTCGGAACAGGATGGTTCGGATGGAGGCTTACAAAGATGAGTGCAGCTTTGACAGTAGTTGGTCTTGGTTCTGGAGATGCAGACCAGCTGACAGTAGGAATTATTAAAAAAATGAAACACGCAGCTACGCTGTATGTGCGCACACTGGATCACCCCGTGGTGAATGATCTGAAGCAGGAAGGACTGGAGATGACATCATTCGATGCCATCTACGAGGCTAAAGCTTCTTTTCCCGAAGTCTACGATGAAATTGCAGACCGGCTGATCGAGGCCGCACGCACGGGTGAACAAGGTACCGAGATCGTTTATGCCGTGCCAGGGCATCCTATGGTCGCAGAAGCGAGTGTACGCCTGTTGAAAGAGCGCTGCCCCCAGATGGGCATTTCGCTGCGTGTCATGGGTGGAGAGAGTTTTCTGGATGAAGCATTCATTCGTCTGGGGTTCGATCCCATTGAAGGTTTTCAGCTTCTAGATGCCAGTAGTCTGAACACGGAACTGGTGCAACCCCAGCTGCATACCTTGATCGGGCAAGTCTATGATGTGTTTACCGCTTCCGACGTCAAACTGTGCCTGATGGACGTTTATCCTGACGATTATCCGGTATTTGTTGGACATGCCTTGGGTGTACAGGGGCAGGAGATCATTCACAAGGTACCACTGCATGAACTGGACCGTATTGAAGGGTATGGTAATCTATCACTGATCTATGTGCCAAAAAATACGGATGACGCGCTACGTCGACGTTCCTTCGCACGATTGCATGAAATCGTGAATATCCTCCGCAGTCCAGGCGGCTGTCCATGGGATCAGGAACAGACCCACCAATCAATTCGCAAAAATCTGATTGAGGAAACCTATGAAGTCATTGAAACCATTGATGAGGATGACCCCGATCACATGAAGGAGGAGCTGGGTGATCTTCTGTTACAGATTTTGCTTCACTCCCAGATGGAAGAAGAGGTTGGCACGTTCAACGTGTACGACGTTATTGAAGGATTGAACGACAAGCTTATTTTCCGTCATCCGCACGTATTTGGCGAACAGCAGGCAGAGGATGCGAATGAGGCGCTGCAAAACTGGGAACAGATGAAGGCAGAGGAGAAAAAGCGTAAAGGACAGGACCTGCAGAAGACTTCCATCCTGGATGGTATTCCCCGTGACTTGCCTGCTTTGATGAAAGGATATAAATTGCAGAAGAAAGCGGCCAAGGTCGGTTTCGACTGGGACGATGTGGAAGGTGTCTTTGCCAAGATCGAAGAAGAACTGGCTGAGCTAAAAGAAGCGGTGCAGCATAACCAGTCTGCGGAAGAACGGAAGTTGGAGCTGGGCGATCTACTTTTTGCAGCTGCCAATGTCGCCAGATTCATTGATACGGACCCGGAGGAGGCGCTTGCCGCCACCAATCGGAAATTCGTTCAGCGTTTCCAATATATCGAGGACCGTCTGCGTGAACAGGGAAGAACTCCGTCAGACAGTAATATCGATGAAATGGAGCAATACTGGCAGGCAGCGAAGAAGGCTGGATTGTAACGGGTTCTGGCATTTTGAGTGCTGATCCGATATCATTCACATAGGTGAGCATTTTGCATAAATTCAAAGAGCGTCTTTCAATCAGCAAGATATGGATCGAAATGCTTCACTTCTATTCGTCTATATGTTGTACTCGGGAGCGAGATGAATCGAATTAATGCAAATTGCTCAGGTACATCATGCGTATTTTGTTAGTCGATGCAATAAACCAATGATCACTTGTGTGATTGATGGAGGGTTGTTTCGGGTACTGGACTTAGACTGTTCTTGGGCAGGATCGACAGAATGTGAAAAAAGTCGAGGGCCAAGGCAGGATTTCAGATGCCAAGCCAGAATACATGTGTAGTAACCTAGCGCGGAGTCAGCGGCAGCAGATCTGCTGCCATGGATTCGCAGATACTTTTTTTTCAATTTGGGAGGCTTTTAAAAATGAACAAAACAGATCTGATTAACAACATTTCCACCAAAAGCGGTTTGACTAAAAAAGACGTTGAGTCCGTATTGAACGGCTTTTTGGGAGAGATTACAGATGCACTTGCCAGCGGAGACAAAGTACAATTGATCGGCTTTGGCACTTTTGAGACCCGCAAACGTTCCGGTCGTACCGGACGTAACCCACAAACAGGGAATGAAATCGTAATTCCTGAGTCCACCGTTCCTGCGTTCAAAGCAGGCAACAAACTTAAAGAAGCCGTAAAATAATGCGTCTTGATAAATTCCTGAAGGTCTCTCGGCTGATCAAGCGCCGCACCGTGGCCAAGGACGTCTCCGAACAGGGACGTGTTCTGGTGAACGGGCGCGAAGCGAAGCCCAGCGCCGCTGTCAAAGTGGGCGATGAGCTGACGGTTCAGTTTGGTCAAAAGCTGGTCACCGTAAAGGTGGAACGCCTTGCTGAGAGTACCAAGAAGGACGAGGCAAGCAGCCTCTACACCTTGGTTAAGGAAGAGCCGATCGCCAAGGATAATGGGTTGAACTGGTAATAGGAATGCCCGATATGCTTATGTATCCATTCATGGCATGAAATGAAGCGCCTTTCCCGTAGAGGGAGGGGCGCTTTTTTGATGCGTATTTATCTGACATTCGGTTTCATCCGCCCTTGGTTCTATTCCGCACTTCTGATCCATAAGCTAGGTGTAAGAAGGAGGGGTACATGCCATGGTTGAGCAAAGTAAAACGAAACAGCATCATCTGAGCATGCAGAATCGGAAACTGCTGGATCTGACAGGTGTCTCCAATGTGGAGAGCTTCGACAGTGAGGAATTTTTACTGCAAACTGAACTTGGGCATCTGACCATCCGGGGGCACAATTTACATATCAAAAACCTTAGCCTGGAGGACGGTTTGCTATCTATCGAGGGAACGGTCAGTTCTCTGCAATATCTGGACCCCGGTTCCCAATCCAAGAACGGTAAAGGCCTGTTCGGCAAGATGTTCCGATGAGTCCGGATACTCAATGGATCACATTGATGTGGATGCTGATATCAGGGGCCGTGATGGGGATGGCCTACGACAGTTACCGGGTACTGTCCGGTCAGCTGCGGTTCCCGAGATGGAGTGTCCACACGCTAGATCTGTTGTACTGGGTCGCCTCCGCGCTGTTCGTCTTCCGGATGCTGTACGCCGGTAATCACGGACAGCTGCGGTTTTATGTCTTTTTGGGGCTGATTATAGGGGTTTGCTTCTATTTTTGGCTTTTAAGTGTTACAACCCAGCGTTTTGTGGTAATGTTAATTAAACTCGCAAGAACGCTGATTCATTGGTGTGGACATATCCTTAACATCCTGATCGTTATGCCGGCTAAAGGGCTTTATAAGCTGTTGCGTGTATTATTTGGTTTTATACTCGCAATTCTATTATTTCTGGGCAAGCTGGTATTGCAATGTTTGGTACCTTTCGGCAAGTTGTTCCGCTGGATGTTTAGGCCGCTCCTGAAGCACTGGGTAACGCCACGCTTCCTGATCCGTGCGGGTTCAAGTATTGCAGCGATGTGGAAACGCTGGTTTTAAGGAGGTCCAATAATGGGTAAAACACCTATGAGCAAATCAAAAGTACAAGCAGGCCAAGGAAAATCTGCTGGTGCAAAAAGGCGTCTCATGCTTTGGATGACTTTTATGGTTGTGTTTATCATTTGGGCAGGATATACGTTCCTTGTGCAGACTGCACAAATTTCGGACAAGAGTTCTCATCTGGCGGCACAGCAAGCTTCAAAGGAAGAAACACAGAAGAAGCTGGATCAGTTGAAGTATGAAGTCAGCCGGTTGAAGGATCCCGAATACATAGGACAACTGGCACGAAAAAAAGGATACTATCTGCCTGACGAAACACCCATTAAGGTTGAAGAGTCAGGGAACTGATGTAATTCGGCTCAATACGGAGCAAGGTTTGTTGTCTACATGTCTGAAGCCGTCATACCGGAAAAAATAGGCTCCCTTAAGGGGCAGAGCTCAGTTGACCTTGGTTTGCGGCATAAGGTATAATTACATTAGCACAGCATTGATTTTGGCATTCAAAAAATCGGGTTGTATATTTTTAAGGGAGGATCATTTTATTCTATGGCAATTGAAGTGGGCACCAAGTTAGAGGGCAAGGTGACAGGCATCACGCATTTTGGAGCATTTGTGGATCTGTCAGGAGGTGTCACGGGTCTCGTTCACATCTCGGAAATCGCCGACAATTACGTCAAAGATGTCAACGACCACCTGAAACTTAATGACCTCGTTACAGTGAAGGTCATCAACGTTGACAAGGATGGCAAGATTGGGCTTTCCATTAAGCAAGCTGTTGACAAACCGGTTGAGCAACAAACCCAGTCCAGACCCCCAAGAGCTCCTAGACCGGAACGCAGTGGAGGAGATCGCGAACGATTCAGCGGTGGAGGCCCAAGTGGTGGCCAAGGCCGTGGCGGCGGTGGTGGTGGATTTAACCGTGACCGCGGAGGCCGTTCTTTCAAGCCCGCAGCAGGCAAACCTTCATTTGAGGATAAAATGTCACGCTTCCTGAAAGATAGCGAAGAGCGGATTTCTTCGTTGAAGAAGAACACAGAAGGCAAACGTGGTGGCCGAGGAGCCAAACGCGTCTAATCTGGTTCAACCTGATTTAAAATATAAGTAAAACCGTTAGCCTTGGGGCTGGCGGTTTTTTTGCGTTCTTTTTTTATTGTGGCAGTATATCGTTTGCCTATAGACAATAGACCGAATTCATAGCCGTTTTTGTAATGTGAGGTTCCATTTCACCAGTTTTTCTGCACAGAAAAAAAGTACATAAGAACATTTGTCGTCTACCATTTTTTACCGACAGGTTTCCATGGCATTCCACAGGTATCCTGCTCAGATCGTGGCGATGCCGAAGTACTTCCGGTTCAAAATCAGACAAGTACCTTGTCGGCAGGGTCTGTTCCAAATCGATGAAACCACAATACGGCCGGGGGTTCCGCACCACCGCGCCGTATCTGTTTCTTTTGTCGTAAAGTTTTTGGAGCCTGCCCACCAATTGTGACAAACTACGTCTTCTATTCTATCTATAATCAGAACCATCGAGAACGAAACACGAAAAAACATTTAATCGAATGGGGTGCCTTGAGGATGATGGAAAAGTGGAATGTCATTCAATTTCCGGGAATGAAAGCTGGTAAAGGAGGTACAGAAGCTCGGGAGGAGCTGTCAGTACGTCTCAAACAGTGGATCAGCTCCCGCAAGGCTGTCCAGATCGTTGCTGCACGTAAATGGGTGCTGCTCCTCACCTTTATGGGATTCTTGTTAGGGAAAGCCATGATTCTGAATGAATTGTCGCCCTTTGCGATTGCTTACTTTGCGGTCATTGCCTTTATGCGCAGGGATTATATTATACCGGTTGGAGTCGCGTTGCTGGCCGGAAGCCTCTTTGCCCCATTCCCGGTACCGCTCATCGTAGCGTCGGAACTTGCCATCTTCTATCTGTTGTTCCGAGGACTGGAGTCTTATGACCGCGCTGAATTATCTTATGCGCCAACGATGGTGTTTACGACTACTTTTATGGTCAAGTTGTTCGCTGTCGTCATTGGGCCATCGTTCAGTTGGTACGCCATGCTAATGCTCACGATGGATTCCGTGCTCAGCTTTGTACTTACCCTGGTTTTCATACAGGCCATACCGATCTTCACGTATCGCAAAAAGAAGTTCAACCTAAAGAACGAGGAGATCCTCTGTTTGATCATATTACTCGCCTCAGTGATGACAGGAGCGGTAGGCTGGACGATTCAGTCCCTGTCCGTCGAGCATATGCTCTCCCGGTATCTCATTCTGATCTTCGCGCTGGTGGGCGGAGCCCCCCTCGGAGCCTCGGTTGGGGTCATTACTGGCCTCATTCTGAGTTTGGCTGATATGTCAGCGGTGTATCAGATGAGTCTGCTTGCTTTTGCAGGCATGCTGGCAGGTATGCTGAGAGAGGGCAAACGTGCAGCGGTTGCACTGGGCATGCTGCTGGGTTCCTCTATTCTGTCCATCTACCTGGGTGGACCAGGAGACGTCATGAATTCTTTATGGGAGACCTGCGCGGCCATTGTTCTGTTTATGTTAACGCCAAAGAGCTTGATGACAGCCATCTCCAAATATGTTCCTGGTACACAGGATCACACGAAGTCGCAGCATGAATATGCGAAGCGAATACGGGATATCACTGCAGAACGGGTCACTCGCTTCTCGCAGGTATTCCGTCAGCTGTCACGCAGCTTCGATCAGATGTCTGGGGCCGGAGAGCCGGTACAGAACGAGGGCGGGATGGAGCATTTCATGAATGCTGTAGCCGAGGGCACATGTTCAGGATGCTTTAAGAAGGCCCAATGCTGGGATGCGAAGTTCATTCAAACCTATAAATATATGACCGATGTGATGAGTTCCATTGAAACCAACCCGGAGATGTCAGGCAAGCAGATTCCGGTGGAATGGAACAGGGTATGTGCAAAACCGGAGGAGGTATTAGAAGTGATGCGTGCCCAGTATGGTCTGCATCAACATAACATGCAATGGAAGCGTCAGATTATAGATAGTCGTCAGCTGGTTGCAGAACAATTATCAGGGGTATCCCAGGTGATGGAGGACCTGGCGAAAGAAATTCAAAGGGAAAGTGAGGAGATGGTACAACAGGAGGAACAGATTCGGGATGCGCTTGAATCGTTAGGTCTGTCCATACATTCTATTGAAATCATTAATCTGGAAGCGGGGAATGTGGAAATTGAGATTGTTCATGCCTATACACGCGGATTTGACGAGTGCCGGAAAATGATTGCTCCGCTGATCTCGAATGTACTGGACGAGCATATTGCCGTCTTGAGTGAGACGATGCTCGACCCTCGCCAAGGACTGGCGACAGTCACCTTTGGCTCTGCCAAAACATTTGAGATCACAACGGGTGTTGCTGCCGCCGCCAAAGGGGGGGATGTTATGTCCGGAGACAGTTTCAGCACGGTTGAACTGGGCAATGGTACATTTGCGGTTGCACTTAGTGATGGTATGGGCAATGGGGAACGGGCACGTATGGAGAGCAGTGCTGCACTGAATATACTGGAGCAGTTGTTACAGTCGGGCATGGATGAGAAACTGGCGATCAAATCGGTGAATTCCGTTCTGATGCTGCGTTCTCCTGAAGAGATGTATGCTACGGTAGATATGGCACTGATCGATGAATATACAGCGGAGACCACATTTATGAAAATAGGCTCGACGCCTAGTTTTATTAAACGAGGGCAGGAGGTTATCCAGGTTTCGGCCAGTAATCTGCCGATTGGGATTATTAAGGACATTGAGGTGGATCTGGTAACCGTGCAACTTCAGCCAGGCGATATTTTGATTATGATGACGGATGGAATCTATGATGCGCCGGGGTACGCTGTCAATAAAGAATTATGGATCAAGCGTCTCATCCAGGAAATCGATAGCGAGGATCCGCAGGAGGTAGCGGATTGCTTGCTTGAGAGTGTTATTCGATATCAGCAGCACGAGATCTATGATGATATGACCGTAGTTGTAGGCAAAATAGAACATTTTCGCCCTGAATGGGCCACACTGCGAGTGCCCGGTATCAACCGGATGGAGCGTCCGCGCACTGTCAGTTAATCCATATTCCTCGTTTGAAGTCTCTTCATTCTGGCAATGCTAGTCATAGAGTTGGAGAGTAACGAATAACGGAGGGATATCGGATGAAGCAAATCTTGTTGATCACCGACGGTTGTTCCAATGTTGGCACAAGTCCGGTTCTGGCTGCGGCTGAAGCACGCGAAGAGGGGATTACAGTCAATGTAGTTGGTGTTATAGATTATGGAACTATTGGTGAGTTGGGCAGTCGGGAGATTGAGGATATTGCCAAGGCTGGAGGTGGCATTAGTCAGATCGTAGGCACAAGACAACTTGCGCATACGATGCAAATGATGACCAGAAAAACGGTGGTTCAGACCATTCAGCAGGCGGTTAATAGAGAGTTAACACAAATACTGGGAGAGCATGAGCCCAAAACGGTAACGGATCTTGAGCCGGTCAAACGTGCGCAGGTGGTTGAAGTGATGGATGATATGGCGGAAACAACACCGCTCCAAGTCATTCTTCTTATCGACGTAAGTGCCAGTATGAAACCGAAGCTGGCTGCTGTGGAAGAAGGGATTCGGGATTTAATGCTTAGTTTGCAGGCGCGTATGGGTCAGAGCCATCTTTCCGTATTTCATTTTCCCGGACGACATAGCGGAGAAGAAGCAGTCATGGACATCGACTGGACAGCCGATCTGAGCCGTGTACGTTCACTGTTTGGACGTTTACAGATGAAGGGAGCGACCCCGACAGGTCCTGCGATTCAAAGGGTGATTGATTTTTACCGTTATGGTACACTGGAGGGACAGCAGGAAATAGAAGGGAACTATCGCATTGAAAGAGAAGGGATGCTCGGTGACAACGTTGTCTGATGCCTCTTTCCCGCCAGGAACAGTCATAACAGGGAAATGGAATCGCGGCCGTTATACGATTCAGAAGCTTTTGGGCAAAGGAGCCAACGGCATCGTTTTTCTTGTCCAGCGGGGTGAGAATGGCAAACATTATGCGCTTAAAATGGGATTTGATCCTGTAGATCTGCAATCGGAAATTAATGTGCTCAAATCATTTCAATTGCAGCGTAATCATGAGGCCCTTCGGCAGAGCGGCATTCCTTCCTATCTCAAAGATGTGGATGACTATGCCGTTCGTGGCCGTGATATTCCTTTTTATGTGATGCGTTACGTTCGGGGTGAATCTTTGCACCACTTCATTCGGCGCCAAGGGACAGACTGGACGCTATTGGTTGGTCTCAGGCTATTGCAGAAGCTGGCTCAATTGCATCAGGCTGGATGGGTATTTGGCGATCTCAAACCCCAGAATGTACTGGTGTCTGATTATGGTCAGGTAGAATTGATCGATTATGGCGGGGTTACTTCCATTGGTCGTAGCGTCAAACAGTTCACCGAGTGGTATGACCGGGGATTCTGGAATGCAGGCAGCCGCACAGCAGATGGCACCTATGATGTATTTGCTTTTGCGTTGTTATTCATTCATGTATTGGAAGCCGATGCTCTCAAAGCGCTGGCCGCAGAAGGATTGCCACAGCTGCGAAGTGTGAACCAGCTTATAGCTCTGGTGGAACGCAGTGAACGGCTCACCCCTTTTCGAAATTGGACGATCCAGGCGCTCCGAGGTCAGTTTCAGGACGCCGGACACGCGGCTAAAGTATGGAAAGAAATGATGGTACGCCCTTCTCCTCTTCGTCGTCGTTCCAAAAGTACCACACCGCGTTGGCTCAAAAATGCATTTGCTGTATCCGTTATACTACTTATTGGGGTACTCATCTATGCACTGCGATTCTGAACTTTGAGCGTGCATATACATAACGTAAGGAATGAGGAACAGGTATGGAGGCTTTACGCTGGAACAGGCTGGTAAATAACGTGCTGGATGCAGCGGAAGAGCATCAGTTATGGGTTCCCGGGGATCGGATTGTCGTCGCAGTATCGGGCGGACCGGACTCGGTAGCTTTTTTGCATATCATGCATGAGATCAGTACCAGACATGTTCCACTGGAATTGATTTGTGCCCATGTACATCATGGTTTTCGGAGTGAATCAGATCATGAAGCCGAGATGATGAAGGAGCTTGCTTACCAGCTCGGCATTGCATTTGAATGGGTGAAAGCCGATGTGCCATCTTATATGAAGCTTACCGGCCAAGGTCCGCAGGAGGCCGCGCGCAACAAGCGGTATGAGTTTTTGCATGAAGTAGCTGCCCAATATAATGCGGCGAGCATTGCGCTTGCCCATCACGCAGATGACCAGGCAGAGACGGTTATGCTCCATTTACTGCGTGGAAGTGGCCTAACCGGACTCGCGGGAATGAAGTTTAAACGGCGAGAAAAAAATGTGGAACTTATTCGTCCATGCCTTCGTATAAACAAGACAGACCTTGTAGAAGCTTGTAATACCCAGGG
The DNA here is from genome assembly GCF_001514495.1 of Paenibacillus pabuli NBRC 13638. Taxonomy (GTDB): domain Bacteria; phylum Bacillota; class Bacilli; order Paenibacillales; family Paenibacillaceae; genus Paenibacillus; species Paenibacillus pabuli. The sequence goes on along the minus strand of NZ_BCNM01000032.1, from coordinate 23,329 downwards.
TTTTCTGTACTTTAATGATGAAAGCAATTCCCTGCGTAAATATCGGCGCAATGCCATTCGCTTGGATGTGCTTCCTTTTTTGGGGCAATATAATGGACAGCTCACGCCGTCTTTGAATCGACTTGCCGAAATTGTAGGCGATGAAGACGATTTCATCGAACAAGGTGCATATGACGCATACAGGTGTCTAGTGCAGGCGAACGGCGGAAGGCAAACCTTTGAGGTGCCTTCCTTTTTGAAGTTACATGTCGCTTTACAACGAAGGTTGATTAAACTAATATTGAATTATCTGCCTTTGGACAGTGATTTTGTCGACTTTACCCGTATTGAGACCATTCGCCGCAAGGTAATTCAGCCTGACGCGACGACCTGGAGCCTGGACATAGGACAGACACTCGCCTGTACCCGGGAGTATGATCTGATCTCTTTCGGCATACGGACTGACGTACAGGATCAATCTTACGAATATCGTCTTGCTCAATGGAGCGGAACTTATGAGCTTTCTCTCACGGAAATCGACCGACATGTTCGGCTTGTTCCGATGAGTCCCGAGGACTATCATGTACCGGAATCGGCGGATCAAGCCGCATTTGATGCGGATCAACTGCTTATGCCGCTGGTTGTGCGTTCACGGTTACCTGGAGATACCATGAAAGTGATGGGATTAAACGGAAGCAAAAAGGTGAAAAATATTTTCATCGATGAGAAAATCCCCCCTTCTGTCCGTTCACGGATTCCCGTGGTGTGTGATGGAGCAGGTAATATCATCTGGCTACCAGGCGTTCGCCGGTCCAGTGTAGCTCCTGTCAAGGAGGACACTTCCGTAATCCTGTACATGACTGTAGGCGATTCAGCGATTCAGGGGTAGTGGTTATGGTTCAGGTAAGGCTTTCATAGTATAACTTAGGAGGTTCGCACAGTTGCAGAACGACATTCAGGAAGTATTGATCAGTGAAGAAGAGATTCAGAGTAAAATCAAGGAATTAGGCGCAACATTAAGTGCCGAATATGCAAATCGCAATCCTTTGGTCATTTGTGTGCTCAAGGGTGCGTTTATATTTATGGCCGATTTGGTTAAGAACATTACGGTGCCTGTCGAGATGGACTTCATGGCAGTATCGAGTTACGGCGCTTCCACCAAATCATCTGGCGTTGTCAAAATCATTAAGGATTTGGATGTACCCGTTGAAGGTCGCGAAGTTCTGATCGTAGAAGACATTATCGATAGTGGGCTTACACTCAGCTATCTGATTGAACTCTTGGAAAACCGCGGCGCAGAATCTGTCCGTGTTGTCACGCTGTTTGACAAACCTTCAGGTCGCAAAGTGGAACTTGAAGCTCATTACACAGGTTTTGATATTCCAGATGCATTTATCGTTGGATATGGTCTGGATTATGCCGAGAAGTACCGGAACCTCCCTTACATCGGGATTTTGAAACCGGAAATTTATAGCAACTGATGTTTAAGCTAGTCCAAGCCCTGATCTGTTGGTGGCTTCTGTTGAGAAGCCATGTCGGGCTATGTTAAAATAATTGAAGTGTCTCGAGAGGAGGTAGGGGATGAATCGGTTCATCCGGAATTCTGCTTTTTATTTGATTCTTTTTTTAGTTGTGGTGGGGATAGTCCAGTTCGTCAGCAATGGCGGCGAAGCCACCGATAATCCTAGATATGATCAGTTGCGCGCGGCGATCAAGGCAAACAACGTCTCTGAATTGACGGTTCAATTCAACGGTCAGACGTACCTCGTGACCGGTCAATACAGGGAGACGCCTGACGGAGCCAAATCAGAAAATTTCTCAACGTATATTCCTCCTACGGATGAGGCAATTAGTGAGCTTGTAACTGCAAGCGAAACGAACAAATTCCAATATCATCAGGAACCTATGAAAGGTGACAGCATCTGGTTGACGTTGCTGACTTCCTTTATTCCTTTGATCATTATGTTCCTGCTGTTCTTCTTCCTGTTTAATCAGGCTCAAGGCGGCGGCGGTAAAGTAATGAACTTTGGTAAAAGCCGTGCTCGTCTCTATAACGAAGAGAAGAAACGGGTTACGTTTGAAGATGTTGCGGGTGCAGACGAAGAGAAACAGGAGCTTGTTGAAGTCGTAGACTTCCTCAAGGACCCTCGTAAATTCGCAGCAGTAGGTGCACGGATTCCGAAAGGCGTATTGCTTGTAGGTCCTCCGGGTACAGGTAAAACCTTGCTCGCTCGTGCTGTTGCCGGTGAAGCGGGTGTACCCTTCTTCAGTATTTCGGGTTCTGACTTCGTTGAAATGTTCGTCGGTGTCGGTGCATCTCGTGTACGTGACTTGTTTGAAAATGCGAAGAAAAACGCCCCATGTATTATCTTTATCGATGAGATTGATGCTGTAGGACGTCAGCGTGGTGCTGGTCTTGGTGGTGGTCACGACGAACGTGAACAAACACTCAACCAGTTGCTCGTTGAAATGGACGGATTCGGAGCCAATGAAGGTATTATCATCGTTGCCGCAACGAACCGTGCTGATATTCTGGACCCTGCCTTGCTCCGTCCAGGACGTTTTGACCGTCAAATCACGGTTGATCGCCCTGACGTGAGAGGTCGTGAAGCAGTTCTGAAAGTACACTCACGCAACAAACCACTCACCAAAGATGTGAAGCTGGATATTATTGCGAAGCGTACTACCGGATTCTCCGGTGCAGATTTGGAAAATCTCTTGAATGAAGCGGCGTTGCTTGCGGCACGTCGTAACCGTAGAGACATTTCCATGCGTGAAGTAGACGAAGCGATTGATCGTGTCATTGTAGGTACGGAGAAGAAAAGCCGTGTCATCAGTGATCGTGAGAAACGTATTGTCGCTTATCACGAAGCAGGTCATACCATTGTAGGATACTTCCTGGAACATGCCGATATGGTACATAAAGTTACTATTATTCCGCGTGGACGCGCGGGTGGATATGTAATCATGTTACCAAAAGAAGATCGTATGCTTGTTACCAAGCAAGAGTTGCTGGACAAAATTACTGGACTCCTTGGCGGCCGTGTTTCCGAAGAACTGTTTATCGGTGAGATCGGTACGGGTGCATACAGTGACTTCCAACAAGCGACGGGGATTGTCCGTAGCATGGTTATGGAATACGGTATGAGTGAGAAATTGGGACCTATGCAGTTTGGTAGTTCGCAGGGACAGGTATTCTTGGGTCGTGATATCGGTCACGAACAGAATTACTCGGATTCCATTGCCTATGAGATCGATCAGGAAATGCAACGTTTCATTAACGAATGTTATGAGAAGTGTAAAGACTTGCTTGTTAAACATTCCAAAGAAGTGCATCTGATCGCTCAAACGTTGCTGGAAGTGGAGACACTGGAAATGGATCAGATCAAGCAATTGATCGATACAGGTTCCCTGACTCCAAAAAAAGATGAAAACAGCAACGATGGTGAAGGTACGCCTAGCGAAGGCGGAGAGGCGATCATCGATAACATCGGCGATGTACGTGTCCGTATCCAAGGCAAAGACGAAACGCCTGAGCCACCAGCGGGAGATATTCCTAACGAAGCTCCGAATCTGGACAAAGGAAACAGCAATGACCCGGATGATGGTGGAACGAAGCCAACTTCTTAAGGTATAAAACGATTTGGCTAAGCAAAGCAGATCTCAAAGAGAGCCCTAGGGCTCTCTTTTTTTATGAATTAGTTCAAATTGTATAGATACAGATATCCGGGAGCTTTGGGGCGAACCGCGTAGGAAATGGACGGTTATGCTGATATTATGGGGTGTTTTCATTTATTGACAGAGTCGTGAACGTTGTGTACATTAGGTGTTAAACCGCTTGTGATTCGTTTCTCAAGCGAAAATGAAGACATAGGTTAGCCATATGAAACAGCGCATGGCGCTGTCCCGATAAGGAGAGGATCACAGGTGGAAGCTCTGGCTTTAGAGCGCAAGGCTGAGATGAACCGGGAGCTGCGTGAGCGGCTGATGGAGTTGAAGAAGGAACGTAATGCCATTATTCTTGCCCATTATTATCAACGTGACGAAGTGCAGGAGGTAGCCGATTTCCGTGGAGATTCGTTTCTGCTCGCTCAGAAGGCAGCACAAACGGATGCGGATGTCATCGTTTTCTGTGGTGTTCATTTTATGGGTGAAAGCGCTAAAATCCTTGCCCCGAACAAGACGGTTATTATTCCAGATGAACGCGCAGGCTGCCCAATGGCAGACATGGTGAATGTTGAAGGTCTACGTAAATTGAAAGCACAGCATCCGAATGCCAAAGTTGTCACGTATATCAATTCCTCAGCTGAAATCAAAGCAGAGACCGACATATGCTGTACTTCTGCCAATGCTGTCAGAGTCATTCAATCTGTAGATTCCGATGAAATTATCTGGGTGCCGGATAAGAACCTGGGACACTATGTGCAACAACATACAGACAAGAAAATGATTATATGGGAAGGTTACTGCAATACGCATGATATGCTGACGGTCAAAGACGTGGTTGAGATGAGAGCGAAGTATCCAAACGCGGAGTTCGTCGTTCATCCGGAATGTCGTCCTGAGGTTGTGGAGATGGGTGATTTTGTAGGCAGTACAACAGCCATTTTGGAATACTGCAAAAATTCGTCTGCCAAAGAATTTATCGTAGGTACCGAAGATGGCACGGGATACCAGCTTCGCCTGGATAGCCCGGACAAACAATTCCACTTTGCTACCAAGTTCCTCGTATGTCCGAATATGAAGGTTAATAACTTGAAAAAGCTGGTTAAATGCCTGGAGACGATGAAGCCGCAAATTTACGTGCCACCAGCAGTTGCCGACAAAGCCAGAGAATCACTAGAGCGCATGTTACTGGTGAAGTAACATGCGCTACTCTTGCTCCAAGACAGGTGAAATAACATGATACCGCAATATTTAGTTCATTTTGATCTGTCCGCGCTGCCGATGGTGGAGACGGATGTGCTGGTTATTGGTTCAGGCATTGCCGGTTTGTTCACTGCGATTAAGGCTAGTGAACAACGCAGTGTATTGATGATCACGAAGAAGTCATTACTGGAAAGTAACACCCGGTATGCGCAGGGGGGCATTGCTGCGGTTATTGCTGAGGATGATTCACCTGCCTACCATTTGCAGGATACGCTTGTTGCAGGAGCGGGATTATGCCGCTCCGAAGCAGTAGAAGCATTGGTGAACGAGGGCCCGGACGGAGTGAAAGAACTGATTCGACTGGGTACTTTGTTTGATTTGGAGAACGGCGAGTTGGCGTTGACGCAGGAAGGTGCGCACAGCCACCGCCGTATTTTGCATGCCAATGGGGATGCGACGGGATATGAGATCGTGCGAGCATTGGCTGTACAGGCGAATGAACATCCGGGGATTGAAGTGTGGGATGAGCATTTTGTCATTGACCTGATTACAGAGCAGGGAGAATGTGTAGGTGCATTGGTTCAGAAGGCGGACGGTTCGAAGGTATTTGTGAAGGCACAGGCTACCGTACTATGCTCAGGTGGAGCCGGGCAGCTGTATCGATACACGACGAACCCGGAAGTGGCTACAGCAGATGGCGTGGCGATGGCCTATCGTGCGGGGGCAGTCATCCGGGACATGGAATTCATCCAATTCCATCCGACCTCACTTTGTTACCCTGGGGCGCCACGTTTTCTGGTATCAGAGGCTGTTCGTGGGGAAGGTGCTTTTTTACGCAATGTGAAGGGTGAGCGCTTCATGGATCGTTATCACGCCCAGCTTGAATTGGCACCGCGTGATGTGGTGGCCCGGGCAATTGTCAGCGAGATGGAATCGACAAACAGTACATTTGTCTATCTGGATATCACCCATGAAAAGGCAGAGATGATTAAGCATCGGTTTCCTACCATTTATGAAACCTGTATGCGTTATGGATTGGATATGACCACAGACTGGATTCCTGTCGCTCCTGCTGCACATTACATGATGGGCGGAGTGAAGACAGACCTTAGTGGAGAGAGCAGCATTGGAAGATTGTTCGCCTGTGGTGAAGTATCTTCTACAGGAGTACACGGAGCGAATCGTTTGGCGAGTAATTCTCTGTCTGAAGCAATTGTATTTGGCCGGAGAATCGTTGACCGTATTCTATCTCTTCCCCCGCTTGCTCCACTGAAGACAGAGCGTTTAACACCTGTGATCATGGACAAAAGAATGAAGGAAGACGAGAGACCAGTATCCGAAAGACGTTTACGACTGCAAAAAATGATGGTTCGTCAAGTGGGATTGCGCCGGAATGGTGCAAACCTGCAAGAGGCCATGGATAAGCTGCAGCATGAACTGCATTTTTTTGATCAGATGCTTACACACAAAGAAGAGATGGAATATGCCAACCTTCTGACCTGTGCCTGGTTGGTTACCAGTGGAGCATTACACCGCAAGGAAAGTCGGGGAGCCCACTACCGTGAGGATTTCCCGCAGCGAAATGACGCCGAATGGCAGAAGCATAGTTTGCAGCAGCGAGAACAAGCGATCGTGGAGGAATTGATGTCATGATACTGAACGGATATAATGTAGGACTCATCGAATCAATTAAAAGCTGGCTTCGTGAGGATGTCGGTGCAGGGGATGTCACAACAAGCGTGACCATTCCCGCTGGCAGTCAGTCCAAGGCAATTATACATGCCAAAGACAATGGAATCATTGCAGGAATCACCGTAGCCGAACTCGTATTTCAGGTAGTTGATCCTGGCCTTGTATTCACACCGATGGTCAAAGACGGCGATGCAGTTAAGAGTGGTACAATTTTGGCTGAGGTGGAAGGAAGTACGCATAGCTTGCTGACAGGAGAGCGTTTGGCCCTTAACCTGCTGCAACGCATGTCGGGTATCGCTACCCGTACCCGTACTTATGTTGATGCGTTGAATGGCCTTTCTACACGACTGGTCGATACTCGCAAAACAACACCGGGACACCGCCTGCTTGAAAAATATGCAGTGCGGGTCGGTGGCGGATCAAATCATCGGTTCGGCCTGTATGATGCAGTGATGATTAAGGATAACCATATCAAGGGTGCAGGTGGTATCACTGAAGCGGTACAACGTGCAAGAGCGATCATTCCACATACCATGACCATTGAAGTAGAGACGGAAAATCTGGAGCAGGTCAAAGAAGCCTTGCAATCAGGGGCAGATATCATTATGCTGGACAACATGCATCCAGACCAGATGCGTGAGGCCGTTTCGCTTATTCATGAGCAGGCACCGCATGTGAAGGTTGAAGCTTCAGGCAACGTCTCATTAGATACCATTCGTGGTATTGCAGAGAGCGGAGTGGATGTTATTTCGGTTGGCAGGTTAACCTATTCTTTTGAGAGCCTAGATATCAGCCTGGATTTAAACGAAAAGAAAGAGGGGTGAACCTCTTTGATTCTTGTTGTAGACGTGGGCAACAGCAACATCGTACTCGGCGTATATCAAGGCCGGGTGTTGCTCCACCATTTTCGCCTAAGCACATCCCGTCAGTCGACAGTGGATGAATACGGCGTATTGATTTATAATTTATTTCATATGTCGGGTATATCTACACGCGACATTGAAGGTGTAATCATCTCATCCGTGGTTCCGCCACTGGTGAATGTGATTGAAGCCATGTGTGAGAAATACGTAGGCAAAAAACCGCTGCTCGTTGGGCCTGGTATCCGAACCGGCTTGAACCTGCGGTATGAGAATCCTCGTGAAGTTGGCGCGGATCGCATTGTTAATGCAGTAGCAGCCGTTGAGAAGTATGGCGGCCCTCTCGTTGTGGTCGATTTTGGTACGGCGACGACCTTTGACTGTATTGACGAAAAAGGAAACTATCTGGGCGGGGCCATTGTACCCGGTATCCATATTGCAACTGAAGCGCTCTATGAACGGGCATCCAAGCTGCCTCGCATTGAACTGGAGAAACCCAAGAAGGTCATTGGTCGTAATACCATTCATGCGATGCAGGCCGGTATAATATATGGCTATGCTGGACAAGTGGATGGCATTGTGGAGCGCATTCGTGAGGAGATGGGGGCAAAGCCCAAAGTGATTGCAACCGGTGGCCTTGCCAAACTGATTGCAGAAGAAACCCGCAGCATCGAGGAAGTGGATCCGCTGCTTACGCTTGAAGGGCTGCGTATCATTTATGAGCGGAACCGGGAAAGGTAAGAACAGAGACGGCAGACAGCGGGCTGGGGATTACAGTCTTCATGTTGTGCCGTTTTTTTTATAACTGGCGATTACGCCAAAGGAGGCTGAATGACTTGGAAAACAACAACAAACAAGACCGGTTAATTCGTGGTACAGCAATGAACGGACGGGTTAGGGCTTTCGCCGTCCAGACGACGGAGCTGGTCGAAGAGCTGCGCAGAAGACATGACACGTTTCCCACGGCTACAGCTGCCATGGGGCGTACGGCTACAGCAGCAGCCATTATGGGTGCAATGCTCAAGGGTGAAGAGAAACTGACCATTCAGGTCAAGGGAGACGGTCCCATTGGGCAGATTGTTACCGATGCCAATGCCAAAGGCGAAGTTCGTGGCTATGTAACCAATCCACACGTGCACCTTCCGAGCAACAGTATGGGTAAACTGGACGTTGCAGGTGTAGTCGGAACAGAAGGGTTTATTAACGTAACCAAGGATCTTGGTCTGAAAGAGCCTTATCGCGGAAGTGTACCCATTATTTCGGGAGAGCTGGGCGAAGACTTTACGTACTATTTTGCGAAATCGGAACAAACGCCATCTGCCGTGGGAGTTGGCGTGTTGGTTGATACCGATAATTCGGTTATTGTAGCGGGTGGATTCATTGTACAGTTACTTCCTGGTTTAACGGATGATGAAATCACCGAAATCGAGAAATCAATCGGCACGTTGCCGCCAGTTACGTCTTTGCTGGCTGAGGGGTACGAGCTGGAAGAGCTGCTCCGCCGGGTACTGCCTGATGTACGAGTCATGGACGAAATGGATATTCACTTCCGCTGTGAGTGTTCGCGTGAACGGGTAGAGAAGACATTGATTAGCTTGGGTCAATCCGAAATGGAGCAATTGATCGAGGAAGAAGGCCGTGCTGAAGTAGTCTGCCAATTCTGTAACGAAGCTTACGAGTTTAACAAGGAGCAACTTGAGACCATCCTAGAGCAAGCCAAGAACTGATAATATGCGGGGACGGGACGCGGAATGACAAAGCAGGAAAAAGGGTTGTGGACAGCTGTAATTGTCTTGACGCTTGGCATGTTGGTAATGGGTACGGTGATGGTTGTGCAGGGTTTGCGGACCGGACGGGATGGAGCGGATTCCACTCAAGACGCCAATCAGGAAGAGGGAAATACTGTAGCTACAATCAATGGAGAAGTCATTACGGACAAGGAATGGACCGAGGCGTTGAAAAAACGCTATGGCAGTGAGTTGCTGCTCCAGATGCTCAATCGCAAAGCCGTTTATGCAGAAGCGATTGATCGTAATTTGAAGGTGACTCCCAAAGAAATTGCGAAGGAACTTGCCGCAGCCATGGACGGGTATGATTCGGAGAAGGCTTACTTTGACGAAATGCAATCCCAGCTGGGTTTATCCAGGCAGGACCTCGAATTAGAGGCGGGCTACAGGTTGCTGCTTGAGAAAATCGCGACGAGCGGCATTCAGGTCAAGGATACAGATATTGAACATTACTGGAACGAACATCGTGAAGATTACGTGTCCCCGGAGAAATATGATCTGTCCATCATTGTGCTGAAAGAAGAGGAACAGGCTGAATCCGTTCTGGATGCACTCAATAAGGGAGCAGACTTTGAAGAAACCGCACGGAATGAATCGACAGACAGTTACTCCCGTGACTCGGGAGGCCGTCTGGGCTGGATTGAGCAGAACGATCCGTTCCAGCCCGAAGAGATCCTGAATCTTGCAGCTCAACTGGACGTTGGCGATATTGCAGGGCCGGTGAAGGTGAAAGAAGGCTACGCCGTCATTAAAATGAATGACAAACAAGAGCGTAAGGTACAATCAGCAGAAGAGGTCCATGAAGAGATTCGAATGCAGCTGGCTCTCAGCCAGGCTGATCCGTTGTCCCAAGTCGAGGAAAGGCTGCGTGACAAGTACGAAGCTGTCATCATCGCCGAAATTCCGGCCTCCTGATTATCATTCAACCAGATATCCTGCTGCATCTTGATAAAAATACTCTGTCTACGGCCTTAGGGCCCAGGGCAGAGTATTTTTTTGAGTACTCATATTGACAATAGGGTGTAACGTTGATAAGATAAAAATATCAAAAACCTACTCATTTACTCGGAATAAAACAATTGATATGAACAAAGAAATCTTCGGAAAACCCAGGCTCTGTCCGGTTTATTGCAGATGGAATGGACTTAGACGGATTTCCGTAGTTCTTCTATAACATCTAGAGGCTGCTCAGCCGCACATGTATATGGCAACAGGACCTAAGTAGTATTCATCCCACTAAGGAGGGCATTCATATGGCTAAAGTAGTTAATAACGTAACAGAACTCATCGGAGGTACTCCGCTTGTTCGTCTGAACCGTATCGTACCTGAAGGCAGTGCTGAAGTGTTCGTGAAACTGGAATACCAGAATCCAGGTTCAAGCGTCAAAGACCGTATCGCGATTAGCATCGTGGAAGAAGCGGAAAAAGAAGGCAAGCTGAAACCAGGTGATACCATCATCGAAGCAACAAGTGGTAACACAGGAATTGGACTGGCTATGGTGGCTGCAGCCAAAGGCTACAAGTCTGTTATTGTTATGCCGGAAACGATGAGCATGGAGCGTCGTAACCTGCTTCGCGCCTACGGAGCTGAGCTTGTGCTCACACCCGGAGCCGAAGGTATGAATGGTGCAGTTAAAAAGGCTGAGGAATTGCTTAAGGAAAATCCATCCTATTTCATGGCTGAGCAATTTAAAAATAAAGCCAACGTGAAGATCCACCGTGAGACGACTGGCCCTGAGATTGTTGAAGCTATTCAATCTGTAGGCGGTACGTTGGATGCTTTCGTTGCAGGAATCGGTACGGGCGGAACAATTACAGGTACAGGTGAAGTGTTGAAAGAATCCTTCCCTGGGATTAAAATCGTTGCCGTTGAACCAGCAGCTTCGCCAATCCTCGCAGGTGGCAAACCTGGTCCTCACAAAATTCAGGGGATCGGTGCCAACTTTATTCCTGAGATTCTTGATCAGGAAATCTATGACGAGATCATTCATATTGAGAATGACGATGCGTTCGAGACGGCTCGCCAGGTAGCGAAGGAAGAAGGTATTCTGTCCGGTATTTCTTCCGGTGCAGCCATCCGCGCAGGTCTGCAAGTGGCTAAACAGTTGGGCGCAGGCAAACGCGTTGTCGTTATCGTGCCAAGTAACGGCGAACGTTACCTCAGTACACCACTTTACAACTTCGAAGCTTAAGCTTAACAAGCGATGAAATAAATCCTCCTTGCCCGTATGCCGGGTGTGGAGGATTTTTTGCTGAATGCTTTTAAAAGCAGCGGCGCTTTAGTATACTATCAGACAATAGAACTTGCGACAGATGGAGGGCGGCAAACCGCAATGACACACCTGATGACAACATTCGCCGACTGGACAGAGTGGGCCGGACAAGGTTGGACCATGATGCCTTATATGATTAAGTCGGATGAGGGGCCGTATCATGGCGGTTTACCGTTAACGTGGGAAGCAGCTTGGCAAGAGGCTTCACCTTATGCCATGGTGCTGGAGAACGGGAAGGGCGGAAGATATACCTTTCTGGGATTAAACCCGGTATCCGTTATTTCCGGCAAAGGCAGCGAAGCTGTTATTCATGATCTTATTCAAGGTGGTACCCGAACAGACGTTGGTAAACCGCTTGAAGTATTAAAAAGATGGGCTGCGCCATACCGTGCACCAAAGGTAAGCGGGGCTCCGGACTTTGGTGGTGGTTGTGCAGGTTATCTAAGTTATGATGTAGCCAGATCGCTTGAAAAGCTGCCCACTTTGGCAGAAGACAACCCGGCTCTTCCGGATTATTGGTGGATGCGTTTTGAAGAAATATGGGCGTATGACCATAAACAGGAGGCGTTGTTCTGCATGGTTCATCTGGCTGTAAGGCCGGATGAGGAGGAAGCTCAGCTTCGCAGGCTGTACACAGAAGCGGAAGAGCGAGCAGCAGCTATGCAGCAGCGCTGGCTGCATATACTGGGTTTTGCCCAGGCGGAAGAGCAGCAGCAGGCATTGGAGCATCGACATAGCCACATTCATCTCACTGCTCAGTCAGCGGATTCGGAGCGGGAAACGGAAGGTTGGTATACCTCCTTCCCTCAACAGGACTTTGAGCAGGCGGTACGCACAGTGCAGGAATATATCCGGCAGGGAGATGTTTTTCAAGTAAACCTGTCGCTGCGGCAGGAGAAACGTCTGAAGTCCAGTGCAGAGCATATCTATGAATGGCTTCGTCTCGTGAATCCATCTCCCTACATGGGGATGCTGCGTAGTCCGGATTTCCAACTGGTGAGCGGTTCTCCTGAGCTGCTAGTCAAAGTGGATCATGGCAAGGTGAGTGCTCGTCCTATTGCGGGTACACGGAGAAGAGGCCGGGATGAAGCTGAAGATGAGTTGATGGCTGCTGAGCTGCTGAACAGCGAGAAGGAACGGGCAGAGCATATTATGCTCGTCGATCTGGAGCGAAATGATATCGGACGAATTGCAGCCTATGGGTCTGTCCATGTGCCTGAACTGATGACGATCGAGAAATATTCGCATGTCATGCATCTGGTATCTCAAGTCGAGGGAACGCTGGCAGACGGACTATCCGTATTCGATGTGATTGCAGCGACGTTCCCAGGTGGAACGATTACGGGTGCACCCAAAGTTCGTACCATGGAAATTATTGAAGAGCTGGAGCCTGTTCGCCGCGGACCGTATACAGGTTCAATTGGATGGATCGACTACAGTGGCAATATGGAATTGAACATCGTCATTCGTACACTTTCCATTAAAGATGGAGTGGGGTATGTACAGGCAGGAGCGGGCATCGTTATTGACTCCGATCCATATCGGGAATACAGGGAGTGCCGCAACAAGGCAAGAGCCATGATGAGGGCAGTGAATTACAGCGAGGAAGCTGAGGCTGTTAAATTAAAATAATCAAGCAACCGTCGCATGCGTGGACGGAAGAACAGGAGGAACAAGGATATGATACTGGTTATCGACAATTATGATTCCTTCACGTACAACCTGGTTCAATATCTGGGTGAACTGGGAGAGACGGTGGAAGTTCGCCGTAATGATGAGATTGATCTGGCAGGCATCGAGGCATTGGCGCCTGATCATATTCTGATCTCACCGGGTCCTTGCACTCCGAATGAGGCAGGCATTAGCCTGGCTGTCATTGATCACTTCAAGGGCAGCATTCCGATCTTTGGCGTTTGCCTGGGACATCAGGCCATTGGACAAGCGTTTGGAGGCAATGTGATTCGTGCAGATCGCATGATGCATGGCAAAACATCGGAGATGCATCATAGTGGAACATCCGTATTTACTGGATTACCCTCTCCTTTCACCGCAACGCGATATCACTCTCTGATTGTAGAGCGCAGCAGTCTGCCAGATTGTCTGGAGATTACGGCCGAGACGGCGGAAGGTGAGATTATGGGCTTGCGTCACAAGGAGTATGCCATTGAAGGCGTTCAGTTCCACCCTGAATCCATCATTACGGATCACGGTCATCAAATGCTGCGCAACTTCCTGTCTCATCAGGTCAAGGTATAACGATGAAATATGCCGCGATAAACGGAGAATTGGTCAATATGGCGGCAGCCGTGGTTCCGGTAACGGATCACGGCTTTTTGTACGGACTCGGATTGTTCGAGACGTTTCGGACGTACCAGGGGGTTCCTTTTCTATTGGAACGTCATTTGGAGCGGATGGCTTCAGGGTGCCGTGAGTTGGGCATTCCTTTTACAACAACGGCAGCGGAGGTAACGGGCTGGATCAAAAACCTCTTGCTTGCTAATGAACTGCAGGATGCCTATGTGCGCTATACAGTATCTGCAGGCGATGCTCCGCTCGGGCTCCCTTCGGGAGATTATGGACAACCCAATCATATCGTACTGGCAAAAGCACTGCCTGAACCCTCCCCATCGCTATACAAAAATGGTAAAATGCTTCAACGTCTCTCGACGCCCCGTAACACGCCAGAAGGAGACGTGCGATTGAAATCACTCCATTACATGAATAGCATTCTGGCGAAACGGGAACTGAGCGGATATGGGCAGCATGTGCAAGGTGCAGAAGGTCTGCAATTCAGCCGAAGTGGCCATGTGGCTGAGGGTATTGTCAGCAATGTGTTCTGGGTGAGAAAGGGCGTCCTTTATACACCTTCCATCGAGACTGGTATTTTGCCGGGAATCACCAGAGCCGTTGTACTGGAGCTTGCAACCCAGCAGGGCATTCCTTACCGGGAAGGGTTATTCCCGTGGGAGGACCTGCTGCACACAGACGAGATCTTTTTGACAGGTTCTGTTGCTGAACTCGTTCCAGTTACTACATTGCGGGATTTGGATGGAACGGAAATTTTAATCAGCAGTGGACATATAGGCCCGGTTACAGAAGCGCTTCTGGGTATGTACCGGCAGAAAGCGGGGTATACTTCATGACACTTACACCAGTTATTTATGAACGGAATTATGCGTGGGGGCCAGCAGAGCTAAAACTTGGCACACGTACACTTATTATGGGTATTCTGAATGTCACACCGGACTCCTTCTCGGATGGGGGACGTTATACCAATGTGGAGCGAGCGGTGGATCACGCCATTCAGATGATGGAGGACGGTGCGGATCTCATCGATATTGGGGGGGAATCCACACGTCCAGGTTCAAAAATCGTTGGCGCTGATGAAGAGCTCAGACGGATTATCCCGGTCATTGAAGCACTGCGGCAGCAGGCTCCACATATACCGATATCGGTGGACACCTATAAAGCGGATGTCGCTCGCCAGGCTATTCAGGCTGGAGCACACATCATCAATGATGTGTGGGGTGCCAAGGCTGATCCCGAGATGGCACGCACTGCAGCAGAACTGGGATGCCCTTTGATCCTAATGCACAATCGGCAAGAACGAGACTATACCAACTATTTGGTTGATGTAGTCAATGATCTTCAGGAAAGTGTACAGATCGCGCTGAAGGCTGGAGTACAACCTGATCAGATTATTCTGGACCCGGGCATTGGCTTTGTAAAAGATCTGAATGAAAATCTGACGCTCATGTCATCGCTTGGATTGCTCAATGAGATGGGGTATCCCGTTCTGCTCGCTACCTCGCGCAAAAGATTCATCCAGAACACCTTACAGGTTCAAGCGGATGATGCGCTGGAGGGTACAGCCGCTACGGTTGCTTTTGGCATAGCCCAAGGATGCCAGATGGTCCGGGTTCATGATGTGAAGCCGATACGTCGTACGGTGGACATGTGTGATGCCATGCTGTATGCCTCTCCAGGCTTGCGGAGGACATGATGCTGGCGGGTCCGGTGACCCGTCCGTCCAGTGAAAGCACAGCGTTTTACAATTGGAACGAACATCGAACCATGATTTCAATATATATAGAGGGCAGGCGGAACTTATGGATAGAATGGTAATGCATCGAATGGAGTATTACGGATATCACGGCGTATTTGCCGAGGAACGGAAGCTGGGGGCGCGTTATTATATTGATCTGGAGATCGATATGGATCTGGGCGAGGCTGGACGTAACGATGATTTGACCAAAACCATCAATTATGCGGAAATCCATGAGCTCGTGAAGCAGATCGTCGAAAATAAATCATTCCAGTTAATTGAAGCTTTGGGCGAACATATTGCATCTTCGTTACTAGACACTTATACTGTTATCAATGCATTGACAGTCAAAGTGACGAAGCCGCATCCGCCGTTTGATATTCATTTTGGGGGCGTAACGGTTGAGCTTCGCCGCACAAGAAAGTGAGAACCGATCATGATTGCACATTCGACCTCTGAATCTTCAGAGGCTTATATTGCTTTAGGGGCTAATTTGGGTGACCGGGAACAGACGCTGCTTGAGGCGTTAACATTGCTGGATGCACATCCTCGTATATCCGTCCTGCGCTGTTCTGCGCTGTATGAGACGGAGCCGGTAGGTTATGTGGACCAGCCAGCGTTTTTGAATATGGCAACTGCGGTACAGACTACACTTTTGCCGGAGCAGCTGCTCACGGAACTGCTGGATATTGAAACACGGCTTGGGCGGGTTCGTGATATCCGTTGGGGCCCGCGTACAGTCGATTTGGATCTGCTTTGGATGGATGGAGAGACGAGTGATACCGAACGGCTGCAATTGCCGCATCCACGGATGGGTGAACGGGCGTTTGTATTGGTGCCGCTGGCTGATATCGTAACCGAAGATGAGCATTCAGGTTTGTATACCTTTGTGCACTCATCATTGTCTGTACTGGATGGAAAGGATGGAATACAGCTTTGGAAAACGTGCAATTGGCCAATCGAATCCGGGCTTTCCGGAAGCTGAAAGGTTTAACACAACAGGAACTCGCTGCGGAGACAGGCATATCGCTGGCCATTCTGGGTATGATTGAACGGGGCAACCGTAAAGTATCCGAACGGGAGCTGAATCTTATTGCCGGAGTGCTGTCGATCAGCACTGAGGAATTGCAGGGCAACTAAGACTGCTACTAAGGCTACTTGTTAACGAACTAGAAAACATCGTCATTATTCGTTTATTTATACAGCAAACTAAACACAAATGCATTCATGCAAGAGTCTGCGGATTGAAAAAGGAGTGGAACAACTACCATGCTTAACATTGGTGGCATTGAAATGAAAAACCAGGTCGTTCTTGCGCCGATGGCTGGCGTGTGTAATCCGGCTTTTCGTCTGATTGCAAAAGAATTCGGAACAGGTCTCGTATGCGCGGAGATGGTGAGCGGCAAAGCCATTGTGCATGGTAACAAGCGTACACGTGAGATGTTGTTTGTAGATGAGCGTGAGAAACCGCTAAGCTTGCAAATTTGGGGGGGAGATCGTGGAGCCCTCGTAGAAGCAGCCAAAATTGTGGACAAAGAGACCAATGCTGACATCATTGACATCAACATGGGATGCCCTGTGCCAAAAGTGACAAGCTGTGATGCAGGTGCGCGCTGGTTGCTTGATCCGAACAAAATTTATGAGATGGTATCTGCTGTAGTGGACGCAGTAGATAAGCCGGTTACCGTCAAGATGCGGATCGGCTGGGATAACGAGCATATCTACGTAGTTGAGAATGCACTGGCGGTTGAACGCGCTGGTGGACAGGCGGTCAGTGTGCACGGCCGTACACGTGAGCAGCTCTACACAGGTACTGCGGACTGGTCACACATCAAAAATGTAAAAGAAGCTGTCTCCATCCCGGTTATCGGCAACGGAGATGTATCTTCACCGGAAGATGCTCGTCGCATGTTGGATGAAACCGGTTGTGATGGTGTTATGATCGGTCGTGCTGCTCTGGGCAACCCATGGATGCTGTATCGTACCATTCAATACCTGAGCACGGGTGAATTGCTTCCTGACCCAAATGGCGAAGAGAAGATCCGTGTGGCCATCCTGCATATGGATCGTCTGATCGCACTGAAGGGTGAGGCGGTTGCCGTGCGCGAGATGCGTAAACATCTGGCTTGGTATCTGAAAGGTCTCAAAGGATCTGCCCGTATCAAGGACGTTATTATGGAAGAAACGAAACGGGATGAGATGGTTCAAATCTTGAACAACTTTGTAAGTGGGCTGCATATCGATGGTAATCTGGAGCAAGAATCGGCAGTAGTCGAAAATGTATCCTGAACCGGGGCTGTGAAACGTTTACAGCTATAGGGGCATAACATTGACTTTTCGAGACCGTTACCCTATAATTTCACAGTATAAATTCGCCATGTGCGTTATAA
This sequence comes from Paenibacillus pabuli NBRC 13638, assembly GCF_001514495.1. Classification (GTDB taxonomy): domain Bacteria; phylum Bacillota; class Bacilli; order Paenibacillales; family Paenibacillaceae; genus Paenibacillus; species Paenibacillus pabuli. Next base: position 5,434 of record NZ_BCNM01000032.1, on the reverse strand, counting down.
GGCTAGTGCATCAGGAGGAACGTTCTGTTTCTCTGGAGAACTTCATATAGTTTTGAAGATGTATGCGGGCGGAGCTCTGTAAACAGCGCTGGTTCCGTTGCCGTGCAATCAAATTATTCCCATGACAGGAGAATCGGTTGAGATGAGCGATAAGGAAGTTATCCTTACCCCAGAGGGACTTAAGAAGCTTGAAGAAGAACTGGAAATGCTAAAATCGGTGAAGCGCCGCGAAGTGGCTGAACGGATTAAGGTAGCCATCGGGTATGGAGATATTAGTGAGAACTCTGAATACGAAGACGCGAAGAACGAACAGGCTTTCATTGAAGGCCGCGTGATCACGTTGGAGAAGCTGCTTCGGAACGCACGGATTATCAACAGCGACGAGATCGATACCGAAGCCGTAAGCGTTGGTGCGACAGTTACAGTAGAAGATCTTGAGTTCGGCGACATCACTGAATATACGATCGTAGGTACTGCGGAGTCGGATCCGCTTCAGAACAAAATATCGAACGAAAGCCCGGTTGGAAAAGCTATTCTGGGTAAGAAAAAAGGTACGGTTGTTGATGTAAGCGTGCCTGCTGGCGTAATTCAATATAAAATTGTAGATATCAAAAAGTAATATAAGCAATGAAGCAGTCGGGCACTGAGACAAAAGCTTCCTTAGGGAAGCTTTTTTCAACATTAGAGGAAGAATACCTCTGGAGATGTCTGCAATGTAAATAAGGAGATGAATATAGATCATGACGGATGAAGTCTTGAATCAGGAAACCGAAACCGAACTAAGTGAGCTTTTACAAATTCGCCGCGACAAATTGGACGAGCTTCGCAAATTGGGGATCGACCCGTTTGGCCAAAAATACGTACGTACGGAAGAAGCCGGCTCCATTCTGAAGAAGTATGAAGAACTGACCAAGGAAGAGCTGGAAGAGAAGCACATCGAAGTCAGTATTGCCGGACGGATTATGGCGAAGCGGGGAATGGGTAAAGCGAGCTTTGCACATATTCAGGACCTGAGCGGCAGAATCCAGATCTATGTTCGTCAGGATACTGTGCCAGAAGACAAATACGCTGCGTTCAGCCTGCTCGATCTGGGGGATATTGTGGGTGTCTCGGGTGTAATCTTCAAGACCAAAACAGGTGAAACTTCGGTTAAGGTTCAAAACCTCGAAGTATTGTCCAAGTCCCTCTATCCACTTCCGGATAAATATCATGGACTCGCGGATGTAGAGCTGCGTTACCGCCAGCGCTATGTTGACCTGATCATGAATCGCGAAGTGCAGCAGACCTTCATTACCCGTTCCAAAATCATTCAGTCGATGCGCCGTTACCTGGATTCTCTGGGCTATCTGGAAGTGGAAACTCCGACGCTGCATACCATCGCTGGTGGAGCCGCTGCGCGTCCATTCATTACGCATCACAATGCGCTGGATATGGAATTGTACATGCGGATCGCGATTGAGCTTCATCTGAAACGTCTGATTGTAGGCGGTTTGGAGAAGGTATATGAGATCGGTCGTGTATACCGTAACGAGGGAATGTCGACACGTCATAACCCTGAGTTCACGATGATTGAACTGTATGAGGCATATGCCGATTATCAGGATATCATGCGTTTGACTGAGAATCTTGTTGCTCATATCGCACAGGAAGTGCTTGGTACGCAAGTTATCCAATATGCAGATTATCAAGTGGATCTTACGCCACAATGGCGCCGTGTAACGATGGTAGATGCGGTTAAGGAAGTTGTGGGTGTTGACTTCTCCGTGCATATGACGGATGAGGAAGCTCACCGTTTGGCGAAAGAACATAAGGTTCCAGTTGAAAAACATATGACATTTGGGCATATTCTGAATGCATTCTTCGAACATTTTGTAGAGGAAACGTTGATTCAACCAACCTTTATCATGGGACATCCGGTTGAGATTTCTCCACTGGCGAAGAAGAGTGATGTAGACCCGCGCTTCACGGACCGCTTCGAGCTGTTTATTGTTGGACGTGAGCATGCCAATGCATTTACAGAGCTGAATGATCCAATCGATCAGCGTCAGCGCTTTGAGGCGCAATTGTTGGAGAAAGAACATGGGAACGACGAAGCGCACGAAATGGATGATGATTTCATCCGTGCACTTGAATATGGTATGCCACCAACAGGTGGACTGGGAATCGGTATCGATCGTCTGATCATGTTGTTGACCAATTCGCCATCAATCCGTGACGTACTGCTCTTCCCGCACATGCGCCCTCGTACACAGGATTAAATAAGGAACGCTTAATGCGATCATAATAGAAGAGGAACCTGCCGTTCAGTATGATGCTGGTGGCAAGTTCCTCTTTAGGTTTACATAAACATCGAGGTGATTCGTCTGAGCTTGAGTTGCCAAAGTGTTTCGACACCTTGTTCGCTTATCTGCTTGTATTATGTTAAAAGAGGTGCCTCCATGAAGTTTAGGCTTCACATTGCTAAATTCCTATCGCCTCCATTGATCCTGGTTGGTGGTTTTATGCTAATTATCACGATTGGTACGATTCTGCTTATGCTGCCAATATCCAATCAAAGCGGAAGGCATTTGGCGTTTATTGATGCGCTGTTTACTTCGACTTCTGCTGCATGTGTGACCGGGTTGGTTGTTGTGGATGTAGGTACGACCTTTAACCTGTTTGGTCAGATTGTGATTATGGTGCTTATGCAGCTTGGTGGTCTTGGCTTCATGACGATTGCAACGCTGTTTGCATTGGTGCTGGGTAAGCGAATTTCGCTTAAGGACAGGCTGCTCCTCAAAGAAGCGATCAACGCTGATAGTATGGAAGGCATTGTACGCATTATCCGTAAGGTGCTGATCTTTTCGTTTACCATCGAAGGAGTGGCTGCCATTATATTGGCAGTGCGATGGGCAACGGAGATGCCTTTTTGGCAGGCGGTATACTATGGAGCCTTTCACTCGGTTTCTTTATTTAATAACGGTGGCTTCGATCTGTTTGGCAACAGTTTTCAGTATTATACCGGGGATTGGCTGTTTAACCTGACAGCTTCCGTGCTGGTTGTATCAGGTGGACTCGGCTTTGTGGTGCTGAATGATCTGTTTGAGTTCCGTAAGCGACGCCGTTTATCGTTGCAGTCCAAACTTGTGTTGTCTGTATCGGGTGCGCTGATTGGTATCGGTGCAATTGTACTGTTTGTATTTGAGTTCACCAATGGGCACACACTGGCTTCTCTTAGTTGGAGTGAAAAGATCTACGCCTCGTTCTTCCAATCGGTCTCTACACGTTCGTCGGGCACGAGTACCATCGATATTACCCAGATGAGGCAGGCTACCCAGTTCTTCTTCATTCTGTTGATGTTTATTGGGGCTTCTCCAGGGTCAACCGGGGGCGGGATTAAAACGACAACGTTCCTAATCATGATTGGAGCGGTGTATGCGATGATTCGTGGCAATAAAGATATTGTGTTTTTCCGTCAGCGCGTTCCCAAGGAATTGCTGATGAGAGCATTGACGATTATTATGGTCTCTCTGATCATATTCATGGTCGTGGTAATGCTCCTGTTAACGACAGAGGATGCCCCGTTTCTTGCACTTATGTTTGAGGCGGCCTCAGCCATCGGAACGGTGGGTTTGTCGGTGGGAGTAACGCATGAATTAACCGATTGGGGAAAAATCATTATCGCCTTCACCATGTTTATAGGACGGATTGGACCATTAACGATTGCATACGCGCTCCGTCCGCGCAAAGAGAAGAAGTTGTATCGCCATCCGGAAGGCCGGATTATTATCGGATAAAAAAGAAAAACCGTCAGGCATGTAGGCTAACCCCATTCCATTATGGATATATAGGTTGGTCACAACGAATGCCTTGCGGTTTTTTTTGCTTTCATAGAAACGAATAACTCGGTCCCCTGGAGTACGAAGGAGAGGGCGGAAGCATTTGAATTTGCCCGAATGTTATTCTGTACTCCGGCATAATGTTGCAAGATGCATAGTAAGAATGTCTTCCATGATCTTGGTATTCATCTGGTCAGGACGAAGAACCGCATGAATTCCCAAACCATCAATCAGAGCGTACAGCCGTTCAATTTCCAGCTCCTTATCGAGGTCTGTTCGGGAGAGACTGAGCTCCATCAGGTAGGTGATAACCTTAGCCATCGCATGTCTGAGTTCATCGTATACTTTGTCAGCATGATCTTTGAGAGCAGGGTCAGTCTTGGACTTGGCTGTAAAAGCATACCACACCTCCATTTCGGCCATTTTTTCGTCCGTGTTTGGCAAGAGTTCAAGCAGCAGAAGCTTCATATTGTCCAAAGGAGAAGCATCAAAGGACATCTGAGCAATTCGATTCGTGACCCGTTCCGATACCAGATTCATTGCATACAGGAGGAGTTCCGATTGGGTTGAAAAGTAGTGGCGCATAGATCCGACTGATATGCCAGCCTCTACTGCAATATTTCGAACAGAGGCTTGTTCCATGCCGTCTCTTCGGATGACGCGCCAGGCCGCTTCGGCCACGAGCAGCCGCTGCTTATCATGATCAACTATTTTAGGCATAAACGGATTATATCATTGTTGATTATTATAATACAAACGTGTTAAATTGTATTTAATACGTTTGTATTATAAAAGGAGTGGATTATTTGATTGCCTATTTTATTATTGGATGTGAGATTGCCTTCTGGGTATTTGTCATTGCTGGCTTGTGTGTGCGCTATCTGCTGGGGATGAAACGAGCAGGTGTTGCATTGTTAATGGCGACGCCAATTGTAGATGTTCTTTTATTGGTTGCTACGGTGATGGATCTTCAAAGGGGGGCTACGGCAAGTCTTGTTCATGGCATTGCAGCGATATATATAGGAGTAAGTATTGCATATGGCCATCAGATGATCGCTTGGGCTGATCGTTATTTCCTGTATTGGTTCAAGGGTGGAGATAATCCTCGGAGCAGCAAGGTGTACGGCAGTGAGCATGCGAGTCGTGAGCGGATTGGCTGGTTTAGGCATCTATTGGCGTGGTGTATAGGTAGCCTTCTCCTGCTAGTCATGATCTGGTGGATTAGCGATGCGGATCGTACAGCATCTTTTTCAAACCTAATTAGGCTTTGGGGAATCGTACTTGGAATCGATTTTGTAATCAGCTTTAGTTACAGTTTGTGGCCGCGAAAAATGCCTGTGAAGAAAGTGAAGTAACATAGGATATAGTAGGGGAGGGCTTGCAACCCTCCTGAATTGAAGAGAATGTATGAGTGTGTCCAAGTAAAGGCCGACAACGAAGGGATAGGGTTTGGTAAAGTCAATTGTGTAAGTGTATGTGCTGCTAAAGAAGTTAAAACATTATACTAAAAATAAAGCTTGCATTCGAAATCCGTACATGGTATATTCTAATTCCGGCCAAGAAAACACGAGAAACATGGTGCGGCAAGCGAATGAAATAAGCTTCGAAAGAAACTT
>NZ_BCNM01000031.1 GCF_001514495.1 Paenibacillus pabuli NBRC 13638 | reverse complement strand
TTCATATGAATCAAAAGTTACTATCCATTTGTTCAGTTTTCAAGGAACTTGTTTGTCCGTTTATGTTGAAGTTTGTCAACCGGACAGGAATCTTATTTTATCATGTTGACTAACTAACTGTCAACTCTTTTTTTCGTCAGCGTTCAAAGCGTTTCGACAATCATTCGTTTGAGGCGACAAGGAATAATATATCATGATCTAATTCATTTAGCAAGCATTTTTTAATAGTATTTCTATTAATACTTTATAGCCCAAAACTCCCTCTAGGTTAAAAGCTCTCAAATACTTCAATCGACAAATTATTTAAATTCAGAAGGCATAACTCTAGTTGTACACAAATACTTCTGCTTACTGAATACGTAAATTCTATTCATTAATCAGATAGGTGTAGCTACTAGTACGCAAATCGGATTAGATAACTATTTAGCGGATACTTTTATAGTAAGAAGTTTTTCCCCTTCCTTTTGATTCAGGTGATCCAAACACTCTATAATTACGGTATATATAATATAGAATAAGGAAGGATGATCCTTCCGATGAGTAGTCCATGACACAATCCTCGGTGATACTATATTCAGAACCCGCTCTCTAATAATCGTCTTGATTCATATCGAAGATGTACTGATGAATAACTTATATGGGGTGAACGCACATGAAGCAATGGCTGAGGAGGATTCGTAAGGGTTATGGTAAAAAGCTCGTCTCCATTCATGCCTGGAATGCCTGGATTGTTGTAATCCTCGCGGTATCAGGTCTTATGTTGGTCGGTGGTTTCTGGCGTGAGTTACTCGGAATTGGACGCGTATGGTTAAAATGGCTACATATTATCGTTGGGCTAGCTATGCTGGCACCCGTGGTATATTACTTGATTTTAGCGGGAAAGCACTGGAAACAACTCCGTAATAGGCCTTGGCAGAGAGTAAATACAATCGTTGTTCTTGTACTGCTGGGAGGATGGCTGTTATCAGGTATTGTGTTATGGCAATTCAAACTTGCTGGGCCGAGATGGTCGAATGCTGCGCTTCTGGTTCATGATTTGCTGACTTGGGTTGGCCTGCCATATATTATCTACCACTCCATCACGCGAACGAGATGGTTAAAAGACCCTGCACGCCGTGCAGTAAAGGCAACAACAACTGAAGCAGCGGGCAGCAATATGGTACCTCCAACTAATGCTCCTGATGAACATGCGACACCAGCAGCGATAGTTTCTACAGAATCAATACGTACCACAAAGGAAAGTCCTCTTCATCAACAAGAGAAACCCCAACCCGTTTATACACGGCGGGCATTTATCCGGTCTGCTGTAGGCGTGGGGCTAGCTGTGACTTTGGGGCCTACTTTTATATCATGGGTTGGACGGAACCTCAATATAGACAACAGTATTGAAAGCATGCTGGAGAACGACCCCAATCATATGGTGCCCTTACCGCAACCATTGCATGCCTCTTCACCACCGATAGGAGGTGGAGCCGAAGGCCATTTCCGTGTATATACGGTAACACCGATACCTTCCTTTTCCAATGCAAATTGGTCATTCCGGATTGATGGGCTTGTTGAACGGGCGCAAGTATGGAACTGGGAGCAGTTCGTTAAGCTTGCACGTACCGTTCAGGTCAGTGATTTTCACTGCGTTACAGGATGGTCTGTATATAAGAATACGTGGGAGGGTATATCGCTTAAGCAATTACTGACCCAAGCCGGAGTGAAACCTGAAGCGCACAGCGTCAAGTTCTACTCCGGAGATGGTGTATATACGGATGCCATTACAATGGATCAGGCACAGATGGAGGATATTATGGTAGCAGTTATGCATGATGGCAAACCGATCCCGGCAGATCTGGGCGGCCCGGTACGATTGGTCATTCCCCAAATGTATGCCTATAAGTCCGTCAAGTGGCTGAATCGTATTGAATTGATCGAAAGCGAACATATCGGCTATTGGGAGGAACGTGGATACGACAAAGATGCCTGGCTCACTGGTGCAGCTCAGCGAATACCTGACTTAAGTTAATGCTAGTTCGTGTTTTATCAGAAAAATATGTAAGCCAAAACCCCCGTTCCACGATTTGTGGCATTCGGGGGTTTTTATGTTATCCCTGTTGATTCAAAAGACGTACAAGTTCATCCTCATCCTCAATGGTAGGAATGCCGAGATCATGAGCTTTGGTCAGTTTAGAGCCCGCTTTCTCTCCGGCAATAACGAGGTCTGTCTTTTTGGAGACACTACCCGTTACCTTCGCTCCGAGTGCTTCCAGTCTTTGCGTTGCCTCTTCCCGTGTGAGTTGATGCAATGTTCCAGTCAGCACGACCGTTTTGCCGCTGAAGAAGGAATCTTCCACAATCGCAGCTGGAGCCTCAGGCGCTTGGGCTTTGACACCCAAATTCAGCATTTTCTCGATGGCCGCCTGTGTAAACGGGTCTGCAAAGAAGTTCACAATGCTCTCAGCTACAATGCCGCCAACATCCGGAAGTTCAACGAGCTCCTCTGCGGTTGCATTCATAATGGCATGCAGGTCGCGGTAGTGATCAGCCAGCATGCGTGTAGTCGATTTACCTGTGTTCGGAATACCCAGTGAATACAGGAACGACGCGAGGTCACGATCCTTGCTCTGCTCCAGGGCAGCAATAAGGTTGTTTGCTTTCTTTTCGCCAAACCGCTCCAGCTTCACCAGATCATCAAATTGCAACGTATACAGGTCAGCAGGCTCACGCACGTTCAATTCATCATATAGCTGAATCGCCGTTTTCTCGCTGAACGTCTCGATGTCCATGGCGTCACGGGAAGCAAAATGTGAAATTCGGGCCACGGTCTGCGGCTTACAAGCAAGCTTGTTGTTACAGAACAGATGCGCTCCACGCTGCTCCAGCGGGAATCCACATGCCGGACATTGCTCTGGAAACACAATTTCCTCGCCATCACTCTCTTCAGTCACTTTACCCAGGATTTCAGGAATGACATCATTGGAACGACGGATAAAGACACGTGTACCCAAGGCAAACTTCAGATTTTTCCGCTCAATGTCACCTACGTTATTCAATGTGCAGTTCTGTACCGTTACCCCGGCTAACTCAACCGGTTCTACTCGGGCCAGTGGAGTCACCTTGCCGGTACGACCTACATTCCAGACAACAGAGTTCAGAACGGTCGTGGTCTCTTCCGCCTCGAACTTGTACGCTACCGCCCAACGAGGAAATTTATCCGTGTATCCGAGTACCTCACGGGTGCGCATGTCTGTTATTTTGATAACAGCTCCATCAATTAGGTAGTCCAGTTGACCACGACTCTCCTGGATCGCAGCCAGCTGCTCCATCACATCATCAAACTCATGGAAATACGTAATGGACGGATTGACTTTGAAACGATTCTCGCGGAGAAAGTCCATCATCTCCTGATGGTTGGCGAACTGAATATCCTCCGAATAACCAACATTATAGAAATAGGCGTTTAACCGCCGTTCGGCGGTCGTCTTCGGATTCAGGTTGCGGAGCGCCCCTGCTGCGGCATTACGAGCATTTTTGAGCGGCTCGGCTGCCGTTTCATTATACCGATTCAACACAGACAGGTTCATGATGCCCTCACCCTGGACTTCAATGGTGCCGTCTGTATAAGGGATCTTGAGCGGAACAGATTTGATCGTTCGGACTTGTGCCAAAATACCCTCGCCTACAGTTCCGTTTCCACGCGTAGAGGCTTGAACCAACTCACCGTTTGTATAGGTCAGATTCAGGGTCAGACCGTCAAACTTTAGTTCAATCACATAGCCAGGTTCGGGCAACGGATTGTCCGGATTTTTGGTGTTGTAATCGTTGACCAGCTTGAGCACACGAGTATTCCAGTTCCGCAGCTGCTCAATATTCTGGGCTTTGTCCAAGCTCCACAATGGGGATAAATGGCGATGGGGTGTAAAGCCTTTGAGCAGTTCACCACCCACACGCTGTGTCGGAGAGTCAGGCAAAACCATGCCGCTCTCCTGTTCCAGCGTAACCAGCTCGTCGTACAGAAGATCATACTCCTTGTCGCTAATCTGCGGCTGATCCATCGTGTAGTACTGATAATTATGCTGGTTCAGCTCGGTAACGAGTTGCTCCATCCGGTGCATCGGGTCCATACAGGGCCATCCCTCCGTTAATTTGATCTATGTAGAACGAACACTCCTATTGCACGTGAACTCCGATAACAGAACAACTTTCCGATCGCTGTTATCCCCAGATTTCTTTTAATTAACTTTAAAGGTAGAAATCCTGGGATAAAGGCGAACGTTGCACTTCTTCAAGTTATTTCTGTCCTCTCCGTTATCGTGCAAAAGGAAGTTTCATTCTTATTCGACTTTCGTAATTGGAGCAAAGCCTGCAAGCAGGCGTTTTAGTCCGACCGGGGCCGGGAATGCAATCTGAAGCTCCGTGTCATTGCCTGTGCCTTTCACCCCAACAATGGTACCTGTTCCCCATTTGCCGTGTTGTACTTTATCTCCGGCCTTGAACCCTGCTTCACCATTAGAAGCTGCGGGCTTGGAAGCAGATGATGGCGTAGCATATGCTGGGCGAGAAGTACTTGTGGTCACACGGGAAGTTGGCGTGGATGAGGTAGCAGATGAACCACTCTTGCTTTGGTGATCGAAAAGCTTGGTGTTACCACCAAAGTTGCTCCCTCCACTAGCACCAAGTCCACGACCACCATAAGATCCACCTGCGCCGCTACCCCGTCGGTAGCGGTCACGAGCGATCGAAGTATCTTCTTTTAGCTCATCCGGAATTTCATCCAGGAAGCGTGAAGGCGGGTTCGCCGTTGTCCGTCCGAACAAGGTCCGCATCTGCGCGCAAGACAGGAAGAGTTGTTCTTCCGCACGTGTAATGCCCACATAAGCCAGTCTGCGTTCTTCCTCCAGCTCTTCATTGTCCATAAAGGCCCGGCTATGCGGGAAAACTCCTTCCTCCATACCAACGATAAAGACGACAGGAAACTCCAAACCTTTGGCACTGTGCATTGTCATCAGGGTAACAGCGTCACTCTGATCCTCTTCATCATCGTTCATGCTGTCGATATCCGCAATCAGTGCGAGATCGGTGAGGAACGAGACAAGCGTTTTGTCTTCATTATTTTTCTCAAATTCCATCGTAACGGACAGGAACTCATCAATGTTTTCGAGCCGTGCACGGGATTCGAGTGTGTTTTCATTTTGCATCTCTAATCGGTACTGACTCATCTCGAGGATCTTCTCGGTCAATTCGGTCACAGACAGATATTCTACCATCTGATGCAGCGCTGCGATCATGTCATAGAACTCCACCAGTGCATTCCGCGTTCGACCGGCAAAACCAAGATCATCCACGACCTGAAGCACACGGAATATGGAAATCCCCCGTTCTCCTGCCGCTGCTGCCAGCTTCGCTACCGTTGTATCACCAATGCTGCGTTTTGGTACATTAATAATCCGGGTAAGGCTGATGTCATCGTCAGGGTTGGAAAGCAGGCGCAGATACGCCAGAATGTCCTTGATCTCTTTACGATCATAGAACTTGATGCCGCCAACGATCTGATACGGAATATCAGACTTGATCAAAATTTCCTCTATAACCCGTGACTGGGCGTTGGTACGATACAAAATGGCATGGTTCTGATAGGATTTGCCGTTCTTCACATTTTTACTAATCTCGGAGGTTACAAAGTATCCCTCATCATGCTCAGAGTCCGCACGATACACTTTGATCTTCGAACCACCCTCCTTGTCCGTCCACAGTTTCTTCGGTTTGCGCCCCGTGTTCAGGCCAATTACCTCATTCGCTGCATTCAGGATATTCGAAGTGGAACGATAGTTTTGCTCGAGCAAAATCGTATTGGCTTCAGGGTAGTCTTTTTCAAAATTCAGGATGTTGCTAATATCCGCTCCACGCCAGCGATAGATTGATTGGTCACTATCCCCTACGACGCAAATGCGGTGATGACTATCAGCGAGCATGCGGCAGAGCATGTACTGCGCACGGTTGGTATCCTGATACTCATCCACGTGAATATACTGGAATTTCTTTTGGTAAAAGTCGAGAACTTCCGGCACTTCCTTGAACAGTTGAATGGTCGCCATAATAAGATCGTCGAAGTCGAGCGAGTTGTTGGCTCGGAGTCGTTTCTGGTACATTTTATACACTTTCGCCACGATGCCTTCGAAATAGTCCGCAGCCTGCTTCTCATATTGCTCCGGGCTGATCAATTCATTCTTCGCAGTGCTCATCATCGATTGTACGGCTTTTGGTTCAAATTTCTTGGTGTCGATGTTCTGGTCTTTCATACAACTACGAATGACAGATAATTGGTCAGATGAGTCCAAAATACTGAAATTGGAGGAGAATCCAATACGTTCAATGTCACGACGCAGAATACGGACGCACATGGAGTGGAACGTCGATACCCAAATGTCACGGCCCTGAGAGCCGCCAACCAGTTGGGATACCCGATCCTGCATCTCTCGTGCCGCTTTGTTTGTAAACGTAATAGCCAAAATGCCCCATGGGGGTGCTTTCCGGGTTGCAATAAGATAGGCAATCCGGTGTGTGAGCACCCGGGTCTTGCCACTGCCCGCTCCGGCCATAATCAACAGCGGTCCATCCGTCGCCTCGACGGCTTGCCGTTGGGGGGGGTTAAGCCGTGCAACGGCATCATGTATATTTACAAGTTGCATGCATGCATGCTCCTTTCGTTGGTTGGTCGGTATAACTGATCTATCCATTACACTTGCACTTCGATTGCAGCAGCATCTTCCGATCGTCGTTATCCCCAGATTTTTTGATTCCCTTTATAAAAGGAAAAATCCGGTGATAAATACGAACACTTCGTTTCTTCAGATTGCTTCTGCACTCTCCGTTTCTGTGTAAACATAGTCCCTGTATACGAATTTCTTAGTAAAAAAAGAACAATATCAGGTAATAAAAGTATGCTTAGGATTTAGCTTTCTTACAGAAAGCTTTTAACGAGCACTTCGTTTCTCCAGCTCACTTCTTTCCTCTTCGTTCTCGTGTAAACGACATTACGCTCATATAAGTTCTTTTAATTCGTAAGGTCAAAGTTCTATTTTAACAGATCAAGAGGGGAAAATGGGGGAATGGTAAACTAAACCGATTAAACGGATGGTTTCACCGCTTGGACAGTCTCCAGCGCCTTGTGCAAATCACCGTAAACAATGTTGCCAACTACAACGGTGTCTGCGACCTGAGCAGCTTGTCCAGCTTTCTCCGGACTATCAATTCCGCCGCCATAGATGAGATGCGCCTTATTGAGTTGTCTGTGCGTCTCTCCAACCAGCTCCATATCTCCAAACGTTCCGCTGTACTCCATATATACGATAGGCAGGTTAAGCAAACGTTCCGCAGCCTGGGCGTAAGCAACCGCAGCATCCGTCGTCAATTCCGTATCCGCTCCGGTCATTCGGGCAACAGTGGAGTCGGCATTGAGGACAATATAGCCTTCTGCAATGAGCAGATCCCACGGGATCAGATATCCGTATCGTTCGATGGCTTGCTGGTGCTGTCCAATCATCCATTTGCTGTCCGTTGCATTCAGCACCATCGGGATCAGATATCCGTCAAAACCAGGGACTACCGCCTCCAAATCAGATACTTCAAGTACGCAAGGCAGCTCGTAGCGACGTACTCGGGACATCAGGTCCACCGTGTTGTCATAGGTAATTCCGGAGGACCCGCCTACAATAATGGCATCGGTCCCCGACATGCAGATCAGGTCGAGTGCTTCATCCGTTATTTCCCGATCCGGGTCTAGTTTAAATACATGTCTCCACTGCTTAATCATGTCTATCAACGAACATTCCTCCAGAGGTTCTTCTGCATCCTAAAAAGCTTGTAAACTCAGTCTAAGTCAGCAGGGAGTGAGTGTCAATGTTCGTATAAAAAGGGGAACAACAAATCACAGACTTTTCCCTGGAATTGCAAGAGGAGCCTGTGATTTTTGAAAGGGAGAGTAAAATGCTGGAGAATTAAAGTCAAGCTGAATCTACTCCGAACATCTAATAACATGGATAGAGCATAAGAAACTTTTGCAACAGTTTTGCTCCCGTGTGCTCACATTTAATACCCTAGGGTTTCCAGGCAAAACGTGTATTCATCTCGTCCAGTTCCTGCTCGGTGAGTACATCCGAATACACGCCATACACACCCCATTTCTCATAGTTCGCTACCTGCTCGGTGTCATTAATGGTATGCACGTAGGTGACGGCTCCTGCCTGCTTCAGCTTGGCAACGAAATTCTGATTCACTTTATATTCCGGCATGGTTACGGCATCAATGTCATTTTTTTGTACAAAATCAACAACCTGGGCTTCTGTATCCTGCGTCGCATAAAGAGTATAGATAATAGAAGGAAACGCGTAGATTTCTTTCACGGTTTCGAGCATGGGCTCGTTATAGATCTGAACTACAACGCGATTAAGAACTGTCGGGTCATGTTTCTTGGATGCGTCCACGAGTGAGTTCAGCACCTGTTGAATATCCTCGTCTTTCTGTTCTTTGGTATCCGTCACGATATACATATCCGGGTGTTTGGCCAATACATCCATGATTCCGTCTGCATCCATCGGTTGGTACATGCCCAGAATGGGCGTATTCATAAACTCATCATGTGTCAGCACTTCGGCTTGTTTATCCTCGGGTAACTCTTCGTCTTGTCCCAGCATTTTGCTCATGTTGGCGGTCCATTCATGCCTGGCTACCGCTTTGCGATCAGAAGTCAGCATAAAGTCAATCTCAAACACACGTGTGCCCTTCTCATAATTGGCAATCATTGCTTCATAGGCGTTGGTGTAAGGCTGTTCACGGATACTTCCCATCGCATGGGCAATCAGTCGATAGGCTGTAAATCCGTCGTGCTGCTCCTCACTCTGGCTATCATAGGCTAAAAAGAGTGTGCCCACGGTTACGATGAGTAGTGTAATGACGGCGGCAATTCGTTTCATATAGCGCTCACATCCTTAATAGGGTGGTAGGGAAGAGAAAAAGAATATGATTATCATGATATGACGAAGCATGTGCGGTTTTTCCTTTTTGATAGCTAACTACCCTGATTGGAGAGGTGTAAAACAAAAAGCCGCCCGAAGGCGGCTGTTAAATGGTGGGATGATTTGTTACTCACAATGGTGGACAATCTAATGTTTCAAGCCTAATAAGCATTCTTGAGACCATTTCGAATGGTTTCCCATATGATTTTGATATCGAATAATAAAGACCAGTTCTCAATATAAAAGATGTCCTGTTCAATCCGATCCTCGATCGAGGTATCTCCTCGTAGTCCTTTGCTCTGCGCCAATCCGGTAATTCCTGGGCGGACATGATGTTTAATCATATATTTCGGGATTTCATCCCGGAATTGATTCACGTAGTAAGGGCGTTCCGGCCTTGGTCCAACCACACTCATATGACCAAACAACACATTAAAAAATTGAGGCAGTTCATCTAGACTCGTGCGTCTTATAAATGTGCCAAATGTGGTTCGTCGCGGATCATTTTTCGTTGACCAACCCGTGTCCAATGTACCTTCAGGAATGACTTTCATGGAGCGGAATTTATACATCATGAAGTTGCGACGATTGAGTCCAACACGCTCTTGCTTAAAGATGATCGGACCAGCAGAGGTCAGTCGTACCCCCAGTGCAACGATAGCCATTACTGGGGAAGTCAGTATTATTGCCGCTAACGAAAAAACAATGTCGAACGCCCGCTTCATCAGTCTGTTCACGGCAATATCCAGCGGGATATCACGCACATTAATCATTGGCATACCAGCGAAGTTGTCAAAATGAGGACGGGCCGGTAAATAATCAAAGAAGTCTGGGATGATTAGCGTCCGCACTCCCGCCTTCTCACAGACATTAATTATGTGCGAGTACTTATCGTGAGCATCCAGGGGCAGTGCCAAAATGACTTCGTCTATGAACTGGTTGGACAAAAACTCTTCCAGTTGGTCAATGCGTCCCAGAATAGGGCTGTATCTCTTTTGTTCCACTTGGTCCCAATGGCGGTAATCATCTAGAAATCCCGTGACTTCATATCCCAGTTCTGGATAACTTTTGAGGTTGTCGTAGAAACGCTTGCCTAACGAACCTGCACCAAGGATCAGCACGAACTGGCGGTTAAATCCTTTTTTACGCAATCGTTTCAGTTGTAATTTCACAACATAGCGATAGATCAGTGTGAATGATACGTTGCCAATCATGTACATGGCGAGATACGCACGAGAGATGTTTACTTCTTTGAAAAAGAACATCATGCTCAGCAGCATGAAGAAAGCCACGCCATGAGATTGAACAATTCTCCAAAGTTCGTCTGCAAAACGCTTTTTGCGCTTGGGCGTATATAGAGAGGACATCATGCCAACGACGATCGCAAGAACTCCGTATACCAGACTCCATAACATGTATTTCTCTATAGGCAAGGGGCTCTGGTGTGTTAACAGATCACTTTCAAATTTCAGCCACCAGGCCAGCAGGAACGAAAGCTGGATCACGCCAAAGTCAGCCGCAATATACAGTTGGGTTAAAAATCGCTGATTACGCCGAATCATGGGTTCACCTCGGAAGATGCTTCATTCTCCGCTCTCATGCGGGTTACAGTCTGCCCTGGGCGGGCAGGAAGAGACAGCTTGCTGCGCAGCAGGGACAACGTGAATTTGAGCGAGATGCCCATCCACACGGCTGCATTCGTAAACAGATTGTATTTCTTCGCATAATGCTTTCGGTGGAACACCCACATCGCTCTATGAAACTCATACGTAATTTTCAAAGGTTTGCGACGGGCACTGCCTCCCTTGTAGTGCACAATATATGTACGCGGATAATAAAAAATGCCCCAACCCGCCTCTTTGATGCGATAACACCAGTCGATATCTTCTCCGTACATAAAAAACGTCTCATCCAACCCACCAACCTGCTCAATCGTCTCACGACGTACCAGCATGAACGCACCAACAAGACATTCTACCGGATATTCATCGTCCGGGCTGAGATGTCCCAATTGGTACTGATTGAACTTCGGCTGATCCGGGAAGAGGCGAGAAATACCGAATGCGTAATAAAAGGATGCCGATGGCGTAGGAAATCCACGCTTGCATGCTTTATCCAGTGAGCCATCCGGGAGAATGACTTTACACCCAGATGCCCCCATCTCAGGATGACGGTCCATGAATCCAATCATGGTATGAAGGGTATCCTGCTGTACGATGGTATCGGAGTTCAGCAGTAAAATGTAGCGCCCCTTGGTTACCTTCATGCCTTGATTGTTCGCTTTAGCGAACCCTGTATTATCACGGTTAGCAATAAGTTGGACTTGAGGATATGCCTTTCGGATCGCTTGCACAGAGTCGTCTCGTGAAGCGTTGTCCACGACGATGATTTCGTAGCTGTATGACGTAATGGAGGCATAGACAGATTCCAGGCAATCCAGTGTCAGCTGACGAGTATTATAGTTAACGATGATGATGCTGGCGTCGACCATTTGAGATGCTTCTGTTGATTGTAAACCGACCGTCTGGACGGCTTCTGATACTCGGGTCATTTGTAAAACTCCTGACTTGTAGTGCTTTATATAATAAATCGATCTTGAATTAATAAAATAGATTATGATGATAAACCTAGCATGGCTATCACCCACTTAACGTGAGTATAACATATTTTGGATGGAGGAAGCAGATCTCCATGCATACATTTTTTAGAGTTTGCCTGCAATAATAACAAATTTCAGAACCATATTATCCAGAAAAGACTGTCTATAAAAAGGTGTCTTAAACGCATACCAAGCTCTATCAAAAACACCTTTTTCTAAGCAATGAAGCAAGTCTCTTATTTCTTCCATTTGTGTATGGGTTAGGAATTCTTCATACATAGCAAGAAATAGTCTAGCCTGTTTACTTAAAATATAATGGTTGTTCCCGTTCACAAATCGATTTACACGCTTGCGCCATTTCTGAATCCATCCATCACGCCCCCCACCAAGTACATTACCTTGATGCTGCCGATACTTTATACCTGGTTGTCCATCAAAGAGCACTTCACCGAATGTAGAAACATACAGATAAATCCACCAATCGTGCATAATCACCTGATTTACTTCGGACGGTAGACTGGCTCTGACTTGGTTAAACGTAATGCTATTCATAACCATCGTGCACCCGACACACGAATTTTCCACTAATGCATTGTGTAGCTCAAGTCGCTTCTGAGGAACCTTAGGCCACACGCCAATAGCGGTTAAGTGCTGATCTACCATCTGAGTTGAAGAACAATAGAGTAATGGAATTGCTGTACTTCTGTTCTGAAGCAATGTAACCGCTCGAATGAGCTTATCTTGTTCCCACACATCATCCTGATCACAAAAAGCATAATAGTCAAACGTAGGTGGTGAAGACCGCATTAATTCAAAGAAACTGCGAATAACGCCCAGATTCTGCTCTGAACGAAAATAAATCCGGTCTGGATATGCTTCTACGTATGGTCTCAACTTCTCTATTGTATCGTCTGTAGAGCCATCGTCTCTTATATAGATTTGAGTCTCCACATTTACTTGGGCCATCAAGCTGTCCATCTGTTCATTGATATAGCGCTCACCATTGTAGGTGGACATCATAATTAATACCTTGGGTTGTTTCACATCGCACCTCATTGTTAAATAGCGTTAAGTCATTCTCTAATAGAGATTTTCTCTATTATAAACGAAATCTCCCGCTCATAAGTTACTGGGCGGGAGATTTAAATGACTCAATTCTGCTCTATGTGTATTTCTTTCAAAAAATCACGTAATCCTTCCCGCCAAGGCCTAATGTCATTTAACCCATTGGTACGGATCGACGAATGCTCCATCACCGAGTTTCTTGGTCGCGGGGCGGGACGGGGAAACTGATCTGTAGCACAAGGATCAACTTCAGCTTGAATATGGAAACCGGGGAATAACTGAGCCTCTTCAAAGATCGCTTGAGTGAATTCATACCATGTACATTCCCCGCTGTTGGAAGCGTGGTAGACACCGTATTTTTCAGTACTCATTAATTCAAGCAAGAAGTAGGCCAAATCAACCGTATACGTAGGTGACCCCTTCTGGTCGTGTACAACTTGAAGCTTGGGTTTCTCCTGACCAAGTTTCAACATGGTTTTCACAAAATTATTTCCGTAAACGCCATACACCCACGAAGTGCGGACAACAAACCATCGTGAAGATAACGATTGTACCAGCACCTCTCCGGCGCGCTTGGATTTGCCATAGATACTTTGCGGATTGGTGTTATCATATTCCTGGTAAGGTACTTCGGAGGTACCGTCGAATACATAATCCGTACTGATATAGATCAGCTTGGCTCCAGTCTGCTCAGCAGCTACTGCAATATTTCGGGTTCCTGTGGCATTGACTTGATATGCTCCGTCTACATCCGTCTCGGCGGCATCCACCGCGGTATAAGCCGCACAATGGATGACCACCTCTGGATGATATGACGATATAACATTGTTGCATTCAAGCTGATCCGTAATGTCCAATTCATCGCGAGCACAAGCCAGAACGGAATGCCCCTCTTTTTCCAAAAGAAGCACCACATCGCGTCCCAGCTGGCCATTGGCTCCAGTCACAAGCACCTTCATGCCTTAGCGTCTCCCAAACGAGAACCGTATTGCTTCTCATAGTAATCCTGATAGGCTCCCGATTGGATACGAGTCCACCATTCCTTATTATCGAGATACCACTGGATGGTTTCCTTGATTCCTGTCTCAAAGTTATGCTTGGGCTTCCATCCGAGTTCGGTCATCGTTTTGGTTGGGTCGATACCATATCTGCGATCATGTCCAGGGCGATCCTGCACATACGTAATCAAAGAATCCGGCTTGGCCAGTTGCTCCAGAATGGTTTTAACGATATGCACGTTGGTTCGCTCGTTATTGCCACCAATGTTGTAAACCTCACCATTACGACCCTGGTGAATGACCAGGTCGATAGCACTGCAGTGATCCTCTACATACAGCCAATCCCGAATGTTCAGCCCGTCTCCGTACACAGGTAGAGCTTCATCATTCAACGCACGCGAGATCATGAGTGGGATGAGTTTCTCGGGAAACTGGAATGGTCCGTAATTGTTGGAACAGCGCGTAATATTTACAGGAAGACCAAAGGTCTCGTGATAAGCACGTACCAATAAATCTCCTCCAGCCTTGGAGGCAGAGTAGGGACTATTAGGCTGAAGCGGAGTCTCTTCCGTAAACAATCCTGTAGGTCCGAGAGAACCGTACACCTCATCCGTTGAAACTTGAACAAACTTGGTGATATTGTGTTTTTTTGAAGCATCAAGTAATACCTGAGTACCATTGACGTTCGTTCTCACAAACACATCCGGTTCCAGAATACTGCGATCCACATGAGATTCGGCAGCAAAATTAACCACCACATCCACGCCCTGACCGATCAGGCGATCCATCTCCTTGGCATCAGTGATATCTGCTTTGACAAAGGTATGCTGCTTATTTCCTTCAAGTGATTTCAAGTTCTCCAGATTGCCCGCATACGTGAGGGCATCTACGTTGATAATCTCATAGTCTGGGTACTGCTCAAGCATATACATAACAAAGTTACTTCCAATAAATCCGGCACCGCCGGTAACAAGCAGTTTCATATGGTTGAAACCTCCTAATTACTTCACTTCGAAATTGAAGTTAATATCCGCATCTTGAAGCAAAGGATGCTTTTGGTCCTTCTCTGACAAAATCGGATTAGATGTAGGCCAATCAATTCCAAGTGCCGGGTCACTCCATAATATGCCTCGATCGTTCTGCGGGGAATAGTATTCGTCTACTTTATACAAGACTTGGGTGTTTGGAACCAACGTGCAGAAACCGTGGGCAAATCCTTTAGGCACAAGCAACTGACGGTGATTGTGCTCACTAAGGATGAAACCCTCCCACTGACCGAACGTTGGTGAGCCTTGGCGAATGTCCACAATAACATCATAAATAGCACCGGATAGAACTCGAATCAGTTTCGTTTGTGCTTTAGGATTGAGTTGGTAGTGCAGGCCACGAAGTACGCTAGGCTGGGCAGACAAAGACTGATTGTCTTGAACGAATGTATGTTTAATTCCTTTGTCTAATAAAACAGCTTCGTTGAAACTCTCAACAAAAAAACCTCTATGGTCACCATGAACTACCGGTTCAATCAAGCTTGCACCTTGCAATTTTAAAGGGGTTACTTTCATCTCCATACCCTCCTACAATTTCAACTTGCCGAATTCTTCTCCGAAAGCAATATCTTTAGCCAATTCATTCGCACGTGCTAATGAAGGGTGCGTACCTGCATCAGTCCACCAGCCTTGGAGAATATCAAAAGACAGTTGTTCTCTTTCAATATATGCATTGTTAACATCTGTGATTTCTAATTCTCCTCTATCGGATGGCTTTAATGTTTTTACAATCTCGAATACGGTATGATCAAACATGTAAATTCCGGTTACCGCATAATTACTCTTAGGAGCTTTAGGTTTCTCTTCAATTGATAGAATATGAGAACCATCAATTTCGGGAACACCAAATCGAGTTGGGTCATGAACTTCTTGGATAAGAATTTTTGCACCAGCAGATTGAGTTTTGAAGTTATTAACAAAAGGTGAAATATCATCTTCAAACACATTGTCTCCTAGAATGACCACCATCTGATCAGTTCCGACAAAATGTTCAGCAAGATCCAACGCCTGAGCTATTCCCCCAGCTTCGTCTTGGACCTTGTATGTAAAACTAACCCCCATGTCACTCCCGCTACCAAGTAAGTTAACCACATCACCCATGTGATCTTTACCTGTTACAATGAGGATGTCTTCAATGCCCGACTGTTTGAGTTTATAAACCGAATGAAAGATCATTGGATACTTCCCTACGGGAAGAAGATGTTTGTTGGTGACTTTGGTAAGTGGATATAGGCGTGAGCCTGTTCCACCTGCTAAAATTATTCCCTTCACAAAACCGCCCCCTATCAAATTAACTTGGTACTAGACTAATAATTTTTTATGTTAACTAGACTTGCTTTCCGACCAATCATTAAACAGACAATGATATTTTGAAGTAACTACGCTGTTTGCAACTTCATATCACAGATATTAGGAATCAACTATTTCCAGATGTTACAGATTTAATTTTATCACCTTCCAAAGGCTCTATCTTTGGGGAAGATATTTTATCTTTCATAAGATAGTCTTTCAACCATATTGAGAATTTAATAGAAGGTTTATCTACAAATTGATAAAACAGCATTGAAAGTAGGAAAATTAAGATGAGTGTAGATATAAAAGAAAGAAAAACAGAAGTTAGATAGTCATGTGTAAATAACATTGTTTTTCGAACCATTCCGAAAGAAAACGAGAAAATAATTGGCCAATGAAGTAAGTACGCAGAAAAAGATATCTTACCTAAATATGTGAATACTCGAAGTGAAAGCAATTTATCTATTGGTTTAAACCCAACAACACCTGCAACGGTAAAGACTGCGCCAAAAGTATACCAAAATAGAAGTTTATTGCTATTTAGATCAATTGAATACGGCGAAAAGTTTGGTAGTGGTATAGAAGTAAAGAAATTAAAATTGTTAGAATAGTCAATGCAACCCATTACTAAACCAATTATAAGTATGATAAATGAATACAAACTTCTTTTTCTTAACCACTTAGTAAACAAATGGATAAAACTCCCTAATACGAATGACATATAGTACAGCGGTGAACCCAATACAAATGAACAAATAATAAAACTCAGTAAAATTAGGATTTTATTACTCTTTCCAAAAAGAATATAGTTAGCAAAGATAAGAAATGATCCTATTAGTTCAACTTGTAAAGTCCAAAGCGGTGAATTTAAAAGGCTATCTCCAAATATAGGTGCTCCAACAAGTCCGACATGTATATAATGAATTAAGTCTGCAGGTTCTTTATAATAATCAAGCACCCATCCGGCAGTATTCAGTTCAACAGCAAGGTGATTTCTCATTTGCCCAGTATAAACTATTACAAAAACGAACATCAAAGATACAAAAGCTGGTAAAACTAAACGAGGATACCGCTTCACTGCACCTTCTCGTAGAGTTTTTGTATCACCACTTTCATAGAACTTAGCTGTCAATACAAAACCTGTTAAAACAAAAAAGATACTTACAGCAAAGTTTCCGTTGTACAACAGTGTAAACGGAGCATGACTGATAACCTCTTCAAATGGATACTTGGCTATAAGTCCAGGATATGGAGGATAAAGATTAGTTCTCAGGTAAGGTAAAAATATAAATAAAAAATGTGCTGCTATCACAGCCAAACATGCTAATCCCCTTAATCCTTCAAGGGATTGAAACTTCCTCATAAACATTCTCCTAGTAATTATTCCTTACTTCCTAATTAGTTCTAATACAACTTCCATCAATCGGTTATTTAACGGGATCTAAACACCCGGGTTAACTTCCAGCTTTTCGAATTTTGTGCGTTTGTAATAAACTCATCTAGTTCCGCTTCAGATGCACTAAATAATTCAGGGACGCAAGTTTTTTTACCAAGAATTCTCTTAACTACTCGTAAAGGCTTAGTTAAATTCCATGAGTTTGAAACTAGGATATGATGAGCTATCTGTCTCTTCAGAGCAAGTTGATCATCGAGGGTAAAAGGTAGCCCATAACTCTTATTTTGGGATTCTGACAACGCGCCAACCATTGCAGCAATCCGTTTGGCATTACCAGGGGGCATAATTAGATACTGAGAGTTAAACTTGTTTTGTACATATCGATAATTATCTTCCCATTCCTGTTCATTGTGAAGTGATTGTGAATTTGCTCCCTTGAGCCACCATCTATAAATATTCGTAACAACGTTACTACTTGCAACTCCACAGATAAAAGCAGAGCGAACTATAAAATCCCAATCTTCAATTGTATTTATTGTTTCATCAAATCTCAGTCCAAAATCATGAAAAATTGACCTTGGAAATGCTAAACATAGTCCAGGACACTGATTATGATGCAGCATTGTTATGAAATCGAATTCGGCTGGGTAATCATTCAGGAAACCAGAGACTGCTCTGGAGCTTCTTTTACTAAATTCAGTTTTTGTTTGCTCATACTCTTGTCTTACAGATACTGATTTCAATATCTTCCCATAGTTCTTATCAGAAAGATTTTTAAATTCCTCTACCCAATTACTAAACACAATATCATCGTCGTCAAGGATTGTAATATATTGACCAGTGGCATGCTCAAAACCTGTATTTAATGGTGCAGAGCGATTCCCTCCATTGACTCTTAATAATCGGATTTTTGAGCGGATCCATTCAGGAGTATCGTTAATAACGCCCTCCACCAATAGTTGATTCTCCAGAGTTAAGTTATGTCCCACGACAAGCACCTCAAAATCGGTACATTCCTGCCCAGTCAAACAAAGTAAAACTTCTTTTAACTCTTCAGGTCTATCCCCAACAGTCCTGGTTACAATGGATAAAAATGGCCTCTCTTGTTGTATAACAGGAACTTGAGACGGATGGGTAGCAATGAACATCCGAACCAGTTGATTTACTTTGCCATTCGCTTTCATGTTACTTCGTAGGTTTATAAGTAATTGACGTAATGAGGATTTTTCTGCAAGAGTTAATAATTCCTTCGGAAAATGTTGATCACTTTTTTCTATGACGACATCTTTTTTGTTAATTTGATGCAATCCAAATTTCCCACAGCTCTCGATCAGTTTCTCCTCGGTAAATATATTAATATGAGTCTCATCTAACAAACCGGTGTTGGTCTCATCGAATTTATTACATAGCAGTTTGAAAACGACATCATCATGAGCAAAATTTGGAACACTAATGACAACGGGTGCTTGGTGGTTTTTGGATAATGTAGAGATCGTTTGCAACAACTCTTCTAAATATAGTACATGCTCGAAGGTATCAATTATAGATATCGATGAGATATTTCTGCCATTCAAAATTCGATTGAAAAACTCAAGATTAGCATTATAACTGGAAAGTTGATAAGTATATGCTTCTTTACCTTCTGATTGTAGATGGTTTACGGCATCTTGGTCAGCATCAACTCCTATATAATGTAGATTGTGATTTGAAATTAATTCATCGCTTATTGCTCCCCAACCACAGCCAATATCAAGGTGAACTCCTTTTTGTGGAAAGTCAAATTGCCCCAGCAGACTGACAACATGCCCATATACATTGTCAAACGCGTACTCAAATTTATAAGGATATTCATCAATACTTTTATTTTTCATAGTGAAAACCTCATTTTTCCGTAATTACTGTTGATAAACTCTCCTATTTTATGATTCGAATCTACCTGATCAGGCAATTCATCTTCTTGTTGTCTTCTTTTAAATTCTTTAACTGCTGCTTTGTAATAACTTATATCCGAGTTTTCAAAATAAGTTATAATATCTTTCAAGATGTCTGGTCTCGACCATTTATACGCCATAAGCAATCCTGCTTCTGCTGAATAATAATCCTCTGCATCGCTAGTTTTCCATGTACCATGATCAGAAAGAGTTTTATCATGAAAGGCCACTGCCGAAGGCTGATAAATGATCCTATATCCTTTTAACCTCACCATCCATGAGAAATCAACATCATCGCAGTATAGAAAAAACGTATCTGCGTCAAATCCATTCACTTCTTCGAAAACTGGCCTTGGTATAAGGACACATGCTGTAGAAGCCCAACTCGTTTCGCCGGTCTTGAGATTATAAAATTTTGGATGTTCTATTGGTAACTGTTTTGCCTCGACTATGCCGACTTTTTGTTTTAAATTATCATAAGGCTCAGACAATTGCTTAAGTGTATCCGGAGCCAAAAGAATATCTGGATTAATAATCATAATGTAATCAGATTGCGAATGCCTGGCTAAGCGATTATGTCCTCGAGCAGAACCTAAATTGGACTCAAAACAATCATAGTTAATCTCAAAATATTCTCCATAATCTTCATTAAGCTTTTCTATCTCTTGATCTGTGAAAACTGGTTGCTGAGAGCCGTCCCCGTAATATAACGTTATTTTCTCGAATATTTGATCGTGAATCGCAAAGTCTACTGCCCTTGCGATACTTTTAATAGATCGGATAATACGAGCTCGTTCATTATTATATAGTACTGTTTGTATTTGCAGACTCTTTTTACGAAGCATCATTATTCTCCTTACTAGTACAGTTTATTCTTCTAGCTGACCATCAATCCAATCACATAACAAGTTCATTCCCTCTTCCAGCGAAACTTCTGGACACCAATTCAGAACCTGCAAGGTGTCACTAATATCAGCCTGTGCATGTCGAACATCACCGTTTCGATATTTCTCACAAACTTCTGGAGTTGGTGCTTCATAACGTTTTGCGATCAATTCTGCAATCTCTTTAATTGTTGAACCGTACCCACTCCCAATATCAAAAACTTTTCCATTCGCATTTTCATTTATCATTACCTCATAGATTGCCCGGGCAACATCCGTTATGAAAACAAAATCCCTTAACATCATACCGTCTTCGTATAAAGGAATACTTTTATTTTGCTTAGCCAATCTTACAAAAAGAGAAACTATTCCTGTATAGGAATTGATCAAAGATTGTCCAGGGCCATATACATTTTGTAAACGAAGTATTGTATAGTTAACGCCATATGATTTACACCAACAAGAAATCAAATGTTCTTGCGCAAGCTTAGTTGTACCATAGATACTTGTTGGCTGAGGGGTCGTATGATTTGTATTCATTGGAAGAAATACAGACTCTTTAAAATCCCACTCTTTATTCGCTAGCTGTTCATTGCTTCTCTGTCCCGGGTAAAAGGAGATTCCATCCTTATCTAACCATTTCCCTTCACCATACACCGCTCTGCTGCTTGATAATACTATTTTAGAAGGGATTGCGTCATTTCTAATAAGTGCGTCTAACATTTGTGTCGTTCCTACTACATTAACATTAGCATGACGACTACTCTCGGTTAATGATTGGCCAGTTCCAGTCTCTGCCGCTAAATGCAAAATCAAATCTGGCTTCCATTTAGAGAGCACTTCATCCCAAGTAATAGGATCCATAACATCAGCCACGTATAAGTTAACTTTTGGGGATAAATCCGCCGGCCTTTCATTCAGCTTATGGATCTGAGGATGTAAATTGTCAATCACAATAATGTTATCAAAAGTATCCTCAATTAATTTCGAAACTTCACATCCAATAAATCCTGCCCCACCAGTAATAAGACAATTTTTCACTTTAAGTTCTCCTTAGACATTTTTTAATTTATTTAAATTCCTTATTAAAAATCTATAAAAAGCATAGAGGAGTTTATATTTATTTTTAAGGGAATTGGTTTGATTTCGGTTAATTAATTCCGCAATATTCTCAGAAATTTCATACCCATTCATTCGGCAGTAATAATTTTTCTGTTTATCTCTAGCATAATCTAGTGCAGAATCTAGAATTTCCTGACGCTTTTGCAATTGCACTGGATTAAAAGGAACTCTGTAAAGAGAGGTAGTCTTGTCCACAAAGAAAAAATCATTTTTCAATGATAGCCTTACCCAAAAGTCCCAATCCTCTAAAGCATCCATATGTTCATCAAAATAAATTTTATCTCTCACAAGTTCTTTATTAAACATCACACATTGTATAGGTAAATAATTTTGGTACAATAATTTCAATCTGTTAAATTTATTTTTAAAAACCACCTTGTACTCATGATTCTTTTTACTTCGATCAGGAAAATACTCCGTAGGAACTTCAAAAGCAACAGAATAGATAACAGAATAAGAATGCTTAGATAATTCATTAACTAAAACTTCTACATGATCTGGAAACAGCAAGTCATCCTCATCTAAAAAGTTTAAGAATTCCCCATTCGCTTTATCCATAGCAATATTTGCAGCTTTAGATCGACCAACCTTTTCTTCAGTACCAAAAAAAGTGATATTCAAATCATTAAAGTGCTCTTTTATAAACTTCTCTGATTTCGCGCCACCATCTTCAACAACAATCACTTCTATATTAGGATAGGTTTGGTTTCTGATACTAATTAAAGCTTCATTCAGAAGCTCTATTCTGCCTATAGTTCTAATCAAAATAGAAACAAGCGGTTGGTATTCCCTCTGTATAAAGTTATAATAAAAACCACCAGTTCTTGCTACTTCGTAATCCCATCCATAAAAAGTGGGTTTAAACTTCCTTAAACTCAAACTAAAAAAAGAAGGGAGCCTCCATATATTATTGATGTAAGACGATATCAGCCTCCATCTAACCCCCTTTATCGGCCTATTTAGAAGTAACATATAACAGAATTTAATATGCCATAATATAAACTGACTTAAAGAACCGTATCTAACTTTCAAATTTAAATTATTTATTATACTGTTGATGAACTGATTAGGCTTTAACTCATTGGCTACTTTGTATGAATAATGTTTGATAACACAACCAGGCATATAAAGAAGACGGTACCCCTTTGAACGAATTCTCCAACTCAAATCTACATCTTCAGCATACATAAATATTGTTTTATCAAAACCATTCACTTCATTGAAAACAGACCTTCTAATAATAAAAGCAGCTCCTGAAATCCAACTTGTCGATAAGCTTACAGGATCATAGTATTTAGGGTGTTCATATGGAAATTGTCTAAACTCCCACGCTCCAATATCATCATCACTTTTCTGGATTACAATAGAAGCATTAAATATTGAATCTTCTAAAACTTCAGTATCGACATTCAAGAAAAAAATATAATCCGATTCCCCTTGAGCTGCCGCAATATTGTTCGCTACACCGAAACCTTTATTCTTATCGTTTTGAATTAATTTAACACTTTTAAAAAAAGACTCATGTTTATTAAATTCTTGTTTAATCTTTGAAATTGTTGAATCGGTAGACCCATTATCAATTATAAAGAGGTGTGTTTCGCCTCTTTGAAAGCGGGAGCGTGATAGGCTTTGTATGCAATTCTCGATCCATATCTCTGAATTATATGTGACGATAATGATATCTAAATTCAATTAAAGACTTCCCTTCAGACGAGTTCCTTCAGTTCTTCATTGGGATGAGTTTGAAGATTCATATATTGATTGCATACTTCCTCAACATGACCTGAACTGATAAGCTTGCCACCATTTAGTAAAAAAGCTCTTTGACACATTCCTCTAATTTGTTCAATGGAATGAGATACAATAATTACAGTTGTGTCGTCAGAGATCATTGATTTAATCCTCTCTTCACATTTCTGCTGGAATTTATAGTCCCCAACAGATAGAATTTCATCAACAATTAGAATATCAGGTTTTACTACAGTTGCTATGCTAAATCCAATTCGAGCAACCATACCAGAGGAATAGTTTTTTAGAGGAACATCTAGAAAAGAATGAATCTCGGCAAAATCTACTATATCATCAAACTTTCTTTCAATAAATTTTCGAGAATAACCTAATATCGCACCGTTCAAATAGATGTTTTCTCTTGCGGTAAGTTCCATGTCAAAACCAGCACCCAGTTCAATCAATGGTGCGATTTTACCTTGAGTCTCAACATTTCCGTCTGTCGGCATCAACACTCCTGCGATTATCTTTAATAAAGTGCTTTTACCGGCTCCGTTAAAGCCAAGTATTCCAACCACCTCACCTTTAAAAATTGAGAGTGAAATATGATTTAACGCATGAAACTTCTCAGAAACCAGCTCTCTTTTAATTTTTTTAATTATGAATTCTTTAAATCCACTTATGTTCTCTTTATGAAGTTCAAACTCGACTGATACATCCTTTAGATTAATCGCTATATTTCCCATTTCCTGCACCTCATATAAAAAGAACAATTTTATTTTCATTTTTCTTAAACACTTTATAACCTAACACTACTGATATAAGGCAATAAAATACAGCAAGTAAATTCAATCTAAGATCCGGCAATTGTCCATCAAGCACTAAAGTCCTGAAATAATCTATAAAAACATAAATAGGATTAAACTCTACAATAACCCTATAGGTCTCAGGAATAATTTCAATCGGATAAAAAGTAGCTGAGAAAAAGGATAGCACACTTAATAAAATTCCGTAGATATGAAGTAGGTCTCGGTAAAAAACAGTCAGTGAAGAAAGAAATAATCCAACGCCTATAGAAAACACAAAAACCAAAAACACAGGAATAAAAAACAATACTGATGTTAATGGCAGATCAAATCCGGTAAATACAACTATAAGGAGAATTGCAACTAGTGAAAACAACATATTAATTAATGAAAAGAAAACTTTCGAAACTGGAAAAATATACTTTGGAGTATAAACCTTTTTTATGAGAGAGCCATTTTCAATCAATCCGGTTTGAGCTAGCCCCGTTGCTTCCGCAAAAAATGCATAAACGACTTGGCCAATAAGGAAATACACAGGAAAATTCTCGATTTGATTTCTGAACATAGTAGAAAAAATAAGTGTTGTTATTGCCATAAAAAGCAAGGGATTGAGAACACTCCAGATAACCCCTAACGAAGATCTTCTATACTTTTTTTTAAGATCCCTTTTCACCAGTTCAATTAACAATTCTCTGTAACCGTAAAATTCATGAAATATTTTCATATCTGGTTCCAACACTTCCCCTAACTAAAATATAAAACGCCACCTGTATAAATTCCCTAAACGATATCATACCAAATGAGTTACGTGGGAAACCCCACAGAAGTCCTGCGGATGTAAAGATCGTGGTTACGTGTAAAACAACGCCTTCGTAGTTGCGTCCTTCAATAGCAGCATTTGTAAAGCAGTAACGATAGGTATTAATGGTTTCCTCATCTACAAGTGTAAAGTTTCCAGAAAAATTGCAGCACGATAGAATTTCCTTAAATCTCTTTTAGTCCCTTCTTTTAGAAGATTGGTCAGCAACTTGGAAGAAGCCTTACATCATAACCAGGCAAGGTTTGTAGATGTTTGCTCTAGAAGGCTAATCATCTTTGCAGAAGAATGGGTGGGAGCTTGAATGTAGATCGTTGCCCAATGGCCTAAATATAGTCTAATAATTTTATGTCCGATTTAGCCATTAGGGATCATATCTTTAACTGGTCGGCAAGAGATCCTCCTTAATATGAATGTTTTATGGTCGATATCCATTACTTTCAGTTTTAACTTTGGTAAACTATAGTAAAAAAATCGGTATACTTAGACATCTGTCTTTGGTGGTACAACTATCTTACGGAATGTACAGATGATTTTCTACATTTCTGGACAATTACATAGTTGCACCTTGTTTTCAAACACTATGTTTTGTGTAGAACTATTCTTTATAACATTATAATTTCTAATTTGTAGTCGACTTATGCTAAAATAATGTCGTATCTATAAGCAAAGGAGACTCAAATCTTGTCGAATCCAGTATACGGTAAATCAAAGAAGACGTCGAGTAAAGCCACAATCAGTTCGGCTTCGCCGCTGCTATGGACACTTACCATAGGGCTTATCTTATTTCTACTCTGGTCCTCTTTCCAAGTTGCGTTATTCAACGGACAAACGCTTCAATTTGAAGGACCCATTTATTGGGCGGTTGCCATTACAACCCTCTTGTTCGTGATTTGGGTTGCTGTCTACTTCAAACAGATTAAGTTAGAAACACAGCAAGATTGGCTTAAGATCGCGGTGATATTGCTGCCACTCACTTATGTCCTGTCACTCATCAGTGCAGCATCTGAATATCTGGCAGTCAACATGATCCTTATCCAATGCATGTATGCAATGATCTTTGTAATGGCTATGTACCTGCTCCAAAACAACAAAATCAATCATATCATACAATCCTCCCTAATAGGGATTGCATATGTTATTGTCGGATTTGGGTTGTTAAACTGGCTGGGGGCTTTCAGTTTCGCAGGCAAGCTTGTAGGGTGGTTCTCGGCCGGTGTCGTGAATGGAGTCTATAACCAAGCCATCTGGAACGATTCAAACGGCGCACGGCTTGCATCGGTGTTTCAGTATCCCAATACATATGCCGCTTTCCTGATGGCATTTCTGTTTATTACCATTTTCAGTATGATCCGTTCCAAAAAAGGGTACATGCAGCTACTACATGGTTTCATGCTTGTACCGATTATTCTGTCTCTACTGCTGACGCTTTCCCGGACGGGGCTTGTCATGCTGCCAATTGTGTTTGTCATTCTCTTGTTCCTGTTGAAACCTGCAAAGCAAATTTTGTGGTTTATCTATTGTGGAGTAGCAGGAACCGGCACACTGATTGTATTAAACCCAATAAATACAGCTGGACTGGAATTACAAAAACAATACTCTGGCTCACTCGCAGCCAAGGGTTGGATTTATCTGATTGCTGCATCCATAGTTGTGGCACTGGTATGTTGGATTGTCCAGCGCTGGGTAGCACCCCGACTGGAGGGCAGATTGCAATCTTGGTCAGATCGGAAAGGGTCAAGTTTATGGATTCCACTAGGCTCCGTCGTTCTCACCGTCATTGTTGCCGTGCTTCTGCTCGGTACCAGTGTACGAAACATTTTGCCGGACAGCATTAGTACGCGGCTTGAAAATATCAATTTCCAACAGCACAGTGTGCTGGAGCGTATTACGTTTTATAAAGATGCCATGAAGCTCGTCGCTGACTATCCGATTATTGGTGCAGGTGGTGGTGCGTGGACTTCTTTATATGAAAAATATCAGAACAATCCTTATCTCAGTGCTCAAGTGCACAACTTCTTCATGCAATATCTGGTCGAGGTTGGGGTTATTGGATTTGTTGTGTTTATGGCCTTTATTCTCTTTGTTTTCTATCAATATGTTCGTGCCTATGTAAGAAGGAGTGAGGAAGAGCGCGAATCTCATTTCGTGTACTTCATTCTGTCCATGTCCATTCTGGTACTGAGTATCCTCGATTTCAATATGAGTTATGTCTTTATTGGAATTTTAGTATTCCTTGGTGTCGGGGGAATGGCTGCTGCGATGGATCCTAAGCCGATGCTTGGATTGAAGCTTAGTGACTCCACAGCACGTGGAATCTACAGTGTGATTGCCGGAGTAGCTGTAATCATTCTGCTAATTGTATCTGTTCGTTTTCTACAAGCCAATCATTACGCATATGAGGCCAAAGAAGTCGCACAGACCAGTCAGTCTTTTGAAGAGATCAAAGCACCACTGGACAAGGACTTATCTATTCGCAGTACACATTTTGATTCATTGCTGATGCTTTCTTCCCTCTATCAACAGGGCTATGAACAGACAAAAGATGATCAGTTCTATACTGCATCCGTTCAATTGCTCCAGCATGGTCTTGAAGAAGAGCCATTCAATAAGAGCATGGTGAAGCAACTCATGGCTCTGTACGAATTGAAGGGTGAGGCTGACCAAGCCTTTACTCTCCAAAAGGAGTACGCCGACAATTATGCCTGGGATATGAGTTGGTATGAACAGTTGATCAGTCGCTCCTTCGATCTTGGATATCAGGCACTTGGACAAGGGGATACAGCTAAGAAGGAATCGTACTTCGCTTCGGGTCTGGATGCTTATCAGCACGTTGTAGACGGAATTGCACATCTGAAGACTCTGCCTGAAGGACAAATGCAGGGAGAAGCCTTTGAGCTGACTCCAACAATGATCCTCAATTCAGGAAAAATGAAATATATGTTAAACGACGCGGCCAGAGCTGCCGCCATCCTGAAAGGCGGAATAGCAGAGGATCTAACTGATGCAACCAATCGTGAAATTGCAAGATGGTATCTTGCCGCGCTGACCAAGGAAGGACAACAGGATCAAGCTGTATATGATAAACTGATTGCTGTTGCACCAACCGAGGCAGATGAAATTACAAAGATCTCAGAATTGAATTTTTAATATGTTGTATAGTAGTAGTTTTATCCTCACAATTTTTATACACAGCAAAAAGGTTTGCCTTCACCAAAGGCAGACCTTTTTGCTTTGATCCCTAATTCCTATACTTTGTAATTAATTCGATGAAACAACTTTCTTTAAATAGTTCAACAAATCTTCCCGTAGGTCATCATGCTGAAGCGCATAATGAATCGTTGTCTCAATAAAGCCCAGTTTCTCTCCCACATCATGACGAAGACCGTCAAAGTGGTACGCCAATATCCTTCTCTGTTCATTCAGACGGGATAAGGCATCAGTTAACTGGATTTCTCCACCAACACCTGCCGATTGCTGGCCAAGGATCTCAAATATGTCTGGGGTAAGAATATATCTCCCCATAATGGCCAGATTCGAAGGAGCATCTTCAGGCTTTGGCTTTTCAACCAAACGCTTCGATTGGAATACTCGTTCATCGGTTTTCAAAACCTGCTCACCGTCCACAATCCCGTAGCGGGATACCTCCTTCCAATCTACCGGCTGCACACCTACGATTGGGGATTGGTATTCGTCGAACACTTCGATCATCTGCTGCAGGCAAGGCGTTTCTGCCTCTACGATATCGTCCCCAAGCAGAACAGCGAAAGGCTCATCCCCAATAAACTTGCGCGCACACCAGATGGCGTGTCCAAGACCCTTCGGTTCCTTTTGACGGATATAATGGATGTCTGCCATCTCGGAAGGCTTGCGAACTTCATTCAGCAGGTCCCACTTCTGTTTACCAGCCAGGTTCTGCTCCAACTCGAATGAATAGTCAAAATGATCCTCGATGGCCCGTTTACCTTTACCTGTGACGATAATGATATCCTCAATGCCTGAAGCCACAGCTTCTTCAATAATGAACTGAATCGTCGGCTTATCGACGATGGGCAGCATTTCCTTGGGCATCGCCTTCGTGGCAGGCAGAAACCGGGTACCGAGCCCGGCTGCTGGAATAATTGCTTTACGGATGCGCATGCTGAGCCCCACTCCTTTTTTTTTGCTAGAGTCATATTTAAATATATTAAATGATGGCAAACTCCAATGTGATTGGACTTCATTATACCATCAGCAGTTCCCGGATATCCTGCTCGGATAAGGTAGTCGATCCTCGATCTCCGGGTTCAATGACCTCGGCAATCAGATCCTTTTTGCGCTGCTGCAGCTCCAGAATCTTCTCTTCGATCGTACCTTCCGTAACGAGACGGATCACCTGTACGACTTGCTTTTGCCCCATGCGATGGGCGCGTCCAATGGCTTGCTCCTCCACGGCGGGATTCCACCATAAATCATATAAAATAACCGTATCTGCACCCGTTAAATTCAATCCGGTACCGCCAGCCTTCAACGAGATCAGGAATAGTTCAGCTTCACCCTCATTGAATCTGCGGCACATCTCTACCCGGCTCTGTGCAGGTGTCTGACCGTCCAGGTAGAACAAATCCCTCCCCTGTGCAGCCAATGTCTGCCGGATCAGATTCAGCATGCTAGCGAACTGGGAGAAGATGAGGATGCGTTTACCCGCAGCCAGACAATCCTGGACTGTCTCCAGCAGCTGCTCCATCTTCCCGGAATCTCCCTGATAACCTTCCACGAAAAGGGCTGGATGACAGCACAGCTGGCGCAGGCGTGTAATGCCGGCCAGAATTTTGATGCGGTTCTTCTGAAAACCGTTCTCTTCCATATCCCTGGATGTCTCATCCTGAAGCTGGGACAGATAAGCGGCATACAATTTCTTCTGTTCGTCCTTCAGCTCGGAGCGCTGTACGGTTTCAATACGATCTGGCAGCTCTTCCAGAACGTCTTTCTTCAGACGACGAAGAATAAACGGACGGACCATTCGCGCAATACGCTCAGGAGGCAGATCCCGGAATCTGCGATAGCTTGGAAATAGGCCCGGAAAAACGGCTTCAAAGATCGACCACAGCTCATCGAGAGAGTTCTCCACTGGCGTTCCTGTAAGCGCAAAGCGACGTGGTGCCTTAATCTGTTTAACTGCCTGGGCTGTCTGGGAAGAAGAATTTTTAATCGCCTGGGCTTCATCCAAAATAAGCGTATGAAACGTTCTTCCGAGATATGTGTCCAGATCGCGGCGCAATAACGGGTAGGAGGTCACAATAACATCTGCGTCATCCATGCCTGCGAGCATGCTGGCTCGTTCGTCTTTTTGACCTGCTGCAATCAGAACTCTTAAATGTGGGGCAAAACGTACAAACTCATTCGCCCAGTTGTAGGTCAACGATGCGGGCGCAACCACAAGCACGGGAGGGTGGGCTGCATGGTTTCGGACGATTAATCCATCCTGTAATGCACCTAACGCGGATGACAGGCCCCCAGCATCCTCTAAAGATGCCTCGTTCAATGGCAACCCAGTTACAGGATCGAATCCACCATTAGTAGCAATACCCTCTTCTAGTCCATTCTTCCCATGGACACCTGCGCCGTCATGATCTCCGTTTAAAATCGGCTTTTCTTTCAGTTCAGCTGCGATATAAGCGATACTTTGCAGCGTTTTGCCAAGACCCATATCATCGGCCAGAATGCCACCAAATCGGTAAAATGCGAGTGTACGCAGCCACTGGTATCCACTTGCCTGATAATCACGCAGTACAGGAGCAAGTGCATCCGGCAGTGCAAAATCCATCCGTTCGGGATCACGAAGATCATCCAGGAAACGTTTCAGGGTGCCTCCCCACTTCACATGACCGGAAACCTCGTCCCGGCCCGGAAGCTGCAAAGCCCGAACTGCCGGCAGCAGAATATGGCTGCCTTTGATATCGCCCGCTGCAAGTCCAAGCGAATCCGCCATGTGTGCGAAGCTGTCCGCCCCTTCATTTTCGAGAGAGACAAACACACCGCTGCGCAAGCGGAAATACGGTTTCTTTTCCACAATGCTGCGCATTATCTCTTGAAGTTCCTGCTCGTCTACACCTTCCATCTCGAATGAGATCTCCAGCCAGTCCAGCCCTTTGCCCAAATCTGCCCGAACTTTCGGCGGAGTTGGATAGGATTGCACCATGGCCTTCACCGCATTGGGGATATAGATATCCACTTGCTTCTCAAGCTCCGGCAGCAGATGATACATCACATCATATACCGCATCTTCTCGTTCACTCGCCCATACACTGCCATCCCGCTCCAGGAAAGAGCGATCTAACCGGTCAATCAAGTTTCGCTCCGCATGGCGGTCACGTACCAGAATCACCTTTTTCTCTTCCTCATCAATCAAATATTCGGCCAGCGGATTAATGACCATCACTCCATAGTCGAACTCCAGGCGCGCTGTAATACGTTCACGGTAAAAGTCAATGTATAGCTTCGGTGCAAGCTCCGGCTCTGCGATTCGTTCTCTCACCTGGGCGTCGATCGACAGATGTCCAAGCGTGCGCAGCTCCGGCACCACATGCTGTACGAATTCATCCACCTGCTGGGATGAAATATCGATGCTTTCTTTAATCCCATACGAGGTAAGTGCCATGCTCAAGTCCTCCAGACTTCGCATCTGCATCGGTTCCAACATATGCAGCTGTCCTTCCACCACGGCAGCATCATAGGCAGGAAGAAGAATCAGCTCTCGCAGTCCAGAAATATCAAGCTGATATCCTTCATTAACGCCCTGTGCAATACGATAAAATATAGGCAGTGCACCCTCACCCAACGTGAGTGGTCCGTTCGCTAACCCCGTGCCTTCCATCCGGCTGTCGGCCTGAAGCAGCAATTCCAGCAGCGGCTTCCACACTAGCGGAGCGATCAATATATCTCTTCCATCTGAAGCTCCCAAGTAACCCGAGATGGACTCGCGGTATGCTTCCTCACTTTGCCTCATCCGAATAAGCATAGACAGGATCGCTTGATTCTGGGGGCTAAAATAGTGCATCGAAGGGTCGTAGAAAAACAGCTTCGTAAACGTCATGGGCTCGCCCTTCTCAATACAACTCAGAAACTGCTTCACTTTCTGTACGACATACAGGCGTTTATTTCCTACCTTCAGTTCGAGCGCGAGTTTGGCTCCGCCTTTGTGAACCTGCACTAGCTTGCATATGAACTGGACCTGGAGTTCTTCCTGTAGTGAAGAGCGCAAGACGGGTTCGGTATATCTACGTTCATTGGCATGCATTGGACTACGTTCCTTGGCAAACATGGACAAAATCTGATCCGCTGTACGGTATGAAGGCTTATCTGCTGATCTGCCCCACCCTGGTGCCGAGCTTGGACGACCTGCTTGAGCGAAATGCACAGACGGACGATCGACATCCGAATGGTCATGAAGTTTGGAATCCAAAGGCGATGGCTCCATGGCAATGGCGTGAGCCGATGATGTCGAATGAGACTCCACATCCAAAACGGAGGCAGAATGGGAAATGGAATTTGGGCGCTCCCACTCATTCTCCTCAACCAGCGTCCCTACTCTGGAACTGGAGCCACGATCAGGTGTAGACACCAGCTTCGAGGATGTTTGAGAGCCCGTGTCACGCTGTTCCCCCCATTCATGAATCGCCAGCAAAACGGCAGCCACATGTTTGCAATAGTCATAATATCTCCCATCGCCCGGACAAGTGCATCCGGCAACAACCTCACCTGCATCATCCAGATCAACCGTTACTTTGTATCGTTCAGTACCTCGAACCACAGCTTCATAATGACGTTCATCCTGACTGGCAGCCAGATTGGTCACCCTGCCAGATTGGTTATACGCTTCTCCCCGTTTGAATGCCGTGACCCCGCACAGCAATTTGATATCCATTATCGTGAATGGCGCCACAGTTCTTCGCCTCCTGTATCCAGATGTTGTAGTTTTCTCGCAAAAATATATAAACCCCACACAGCGATACAAACATTCTCTGACAGACAAGATACCATATACGAATCTGATATCGGTATAGTTCAAGTCTCCTTTATAGAAAAAACCCCAAAACCTCCGTAAAGCAGAGTTTGGGGTTATTCATGCCTGTAGCCAGTGTCTTGTTGCTTATCAGATGTAGATAGAGCAACTATATCTTGCTCTCAATCTTGTTAGTGTAGCTGTTACAGCATTCCGTTTTGCTTATTTCACCAGTTGACCACGCGTTACGCCAAGTTGGTTCGTTGCTTTTAGTGTTTTCCAAACTTGTGTACCACTAATCTCGCCGCGAAGCGCACGATTGTACAGATCAATAACCTCGCGCACCTGCTCCGGTGTCTCTTCCAGGAATTCCACACGGTAGCGGGATACACCCAGATCCATGAAATTGGTCAGATATTCGGCACCAGATTGTTCCACCGCATTATAGACGGTATTGCGGCAGCCTTCATCCACACGTACGGGATGGGACATGCCAATCCGGTCTTGCAGCGATGCACGCTGTTCCTCACAAGGACGTCCACAGTTGGTATAATCTGTTCCTTCACTCATAAACGTACAGTACACGCAGTGCTCCGTATGGAACATCGGCAGATGCTGATGAATGACTACTTCCGTCTGACTGGTACGGGAGTGACCAAGCAAATCAACCATTTGCTGAATATTCAGGTCATAGGAAGGTGTGATCCAGTCACAACCCGCTTCCAGGAACAATTCTACCGCCTTGTGATTGGCAATGTTCAATGAGAAGTCACCGATCAGTTCCGGGTGCTTCGCATCCGGGTTCTCCATCCGGTGGCGCAGGTAGAAGTACAACGCACCTGTATTACGTACCAGCACAGCGTCTGGCTGGAGACGCAAGATGTTGTTATGGTATCCGTTCTCGCCAGGCATATGAATACGCGGCGTTGCCAGGGCAATCTTGCGACCTGCTGCATGCACAGCTTCCACGGCTGCCGGGAACTGCTTGATAAACTCGAAGTCGGCATAGATCATGCCGACACCCGCTTCCAGCGCTGCCTCCACTTGTGGCAGGCTGCGGCAAAGCGCGGTCAGCTCCGCATGACCGCGAGCGACGGGTGATGCCGGTTTAACCGCATCACCGTAAACTTCCACCGCCCGTTTCACATATACGGGCGGTTTAGGGCGCTCGCCCGCGAGCTGTTCCACCGCCTGACGGCGAATGTTATTCAGCTCGCGCATCGGGATGATGACGTCACCGTGCAGGTTGACGTCCAATTCTTCAAGCTGGAA
Source organism: Paenibacillus pabuli NBRC 13638 (assembly GCF_001514495.1). Lineage (GTDB taxonomy): Bacteria > Bacillota > Bacilli > Paenibacillales > Paenibacillaceae > Paenibacillus > Paenibacillus pabuli. The sequence goes on along the minus strand of NZ_BCNM01000031.1, from coordinate 37,313 downwards.
CACGGTGCCGCCCAGACGTCCGAATTGCTCTTCGAGCAGTTCGTGCGTCATTGGACGCTTCTGGGCGATGTCCAGTTCCATCTCGGAATTCACACGGACGGTCGTGCCCTTCTGTACGTCCGTCCACCAAGTGCTAAGCGGCTGCCCTGGGCTGCCGATGACTTTCACGTTTACCGGGAAGATACGATATGGCTTCTCGGTTTCAAAGCTCTGACGAAGACGTTTGTCCAGCGCAGGGTCATTCGTTTTCCATACTTTGTCGCCCACGTTCACGCGGCGCAGGTCCACGTCACTGCGGCCAGGTACGACGTCCACGATCCAGCCTTCTTCCGCTTCGCCTTCAAGCTTCACGCCTTTGCGGCGTACATCGTAGACACGTCCGCCTTCTTCTTTCTTCGTCGGATCTCCGGCATCGAATACAATCCCGTCTCCACGTTTCACTGGTGCATCGAGCTTCAGCACGACACCATCACGTAATACTTGGTCTACACGACCCAGATAGACACCACGGCTTTTCGGGAACGTACCGTCAACCAGTTGTTTATTGTTCGTTCCGTCCAGGAAACCGTGTGTGAATCCACGGGAGAAACTCTGCTGCAATTCACGTACTTCTTCCTTACTCGGTGGCGTATTATCACCATCAAAATAACGGTCGATCGCTTTACGGTATTTACTAACTACGTTGGCCACGTATTCCGGCGTTTTGAGACGTCCTTCAATTTTGAAGGATGTTACGCCCGCTTCGATCAGTTCCGGCATCAAGTCAATCGCAGCCAAGTCCTTGGGAGACAGCAGGTATGCCACATCGCCCATCGGCTTGTGCACCCCATCTACCATCAGGTCATACGGCAGTCGGCAAGCCTGTGCACATTCCCCACGGTTGGCGGAACGTCCACCCCACATTTCAGAAGTCAGGCATTGCCCGGAGTATGATACGCACAGCGCACCGTGTACAAATACTTCCATTGGCAGCTTCGCCTGTTCTCCGATCTTCTGAATCTGCTTCAGGTTGTTCTCCCGCCCAAGTACGACACGTTCCATATCAAACGGCTTTGTAAACTCCACCGCTTCCGGTGACGTAATCGTCATTTGGGTTGAACCGTGAATCGGGAAGTCCGGCGAGATCTCGCGGATCAATTTGACCAGACCCAAATCCTGTACAATCACAGCATCCACACCCGCATCGACACAAGCGTCGATCAGTTCTTTGGCATCCGTCAATTCATTTTCAAAAATCAATATATTAAAGGTCAAGAAACCTTTTACGCCATAACTGTGCAAAAACGCCATAATCTCCGGCAGCTCGTCCATACGGAAATTGTTCGCACGTGCCCGTGCATTAAATTTTTCGACTCCGAAGAAAATCGCATCCGCGCCGTTGGCTACCGCCGAACGCATACAATCCCAGTCACCTGCGGGTGCCAGAAGCTCGACGTCTTCTCTTCGTATTGTTGCTGTTTTCATGTAGATCCTCCCCATAGCCGGCTATAGCCGGATTTCATCCCTGTATCCTTATACGCTGAGCCTGTACTATCCCGTACTCCTGCATGGTCACTGTATCGCTATATCTATACATTATGTCTGTATTGCCTGATTCCCAAGCCTACAGTCATCTTTATTTATCAGATCAGCAGTCATAACTCCTGAACTAATATATTGTACCACTTCTGTACCGACTCTTCTACGCTTTCCTGAAAAAACCGTTTATCATTTTCATTTCCTCGGTTCTGCACTCTTCGTTCCAGTGGAACTGAAATGTATAGAAACCGAATAACCGGAAGGTCTCTTGACCCTCCGGCATTCATTTCTTTTATTTAATAAACGTAAATGAGTTCAACGCCTTTTCCAACGCTGCTGCCTGTACTTCCGTCTTGTTGGCATCATTCAGCCCACTCGTTATGGTATACGTTATACCGTTCTGTTCGAACACAATTTGACGTCCGCTATACGGCACACCATTATCCACCTCATGATACGTGAAGGAAACGGCGGGTACGCCAGCAAATGTCAGCTCCTCACTGCCAAGCAGTTTGAAGTTTTTACGAGTCTTGGTCGCTTCGGCATACGCCTCTCTCAGTTGACTGACGGTCATCTCGATCGATTTGTCATCGCTCGCTGCAATGGAGAACTCTCCACCGGTAAAGGTATAGACTACAGGAGAGTACTCAAAGCGGTCATTGTACGGCGTCCAATAGCGAGGGATGTCCACACTGTAATGATAACGTTTGGATGTTCGCGTCAAGGTTTTCGTCTTATCTGTCAAATACGGGTCTTCATCCAGCTGCCCGAAGTTGTCGGATACCGTATCAAAATCAATCTCAACACTCTTCATGATCTTTTTAAACCACTCTCGATCCTGGGCCTGATCCTCAGGGAACGTATATTCAGCATAATAGCGATAGCCGTTCTTTTGTAAAAGAACATCGAACTCTGTCTGCCATCCATCGCCAAAGTTATAACGGAATTCATTAACCTCGGCTGTCTCACCCGATATATCCATCGTGTAGGAACCAATCGGTTCATAACTGTCTGGTGTAAATGTCTCTCGCATCCACTTGTCCAATTGGCCGCTCCAGTCTTTTACCGTCGCCCCCGTTGGAGCAGATGTAACACGAAGTTGGAGATAGGCTCCATCTTTGGCTTCGTATACCATCTGAGTATTGTCCATCGACCAGCCCGCAGGTATATTCAGTTCAATGCCATAATCATCATTCCATGCAGAACGCATCCCCTCATCTACTGTGGAGAGATCCTTGATGGTACGATCGGACTCCGCATATGTAGGCTGGAAGGAATTAAGCAGCGCTGCACGCTTGCTTAGATCTTTGTAATTCATGGCGTCATAATCTGCAAGGTATACATCATATTGGCGACCATCACGGATATACTGGCGCATTTCCCATAACAAGCCGTCAACATCTTTAACAACGATTCGTGCATAGGGTGTTTTACCTCTGGCAATCGATTCCCGATCCAGCACCGTATCTCCCGACTGTTTCGCTTCTTGAACCAACTGCTGCAGCAAATCATCTGCATCCAGCGCCACATCCTGATCGCTTACATACACCTCAAGATAATAACTGCTGTCCGCCGTACCAAAAGTCATCATGCGCTCCTGCTCACCCGTTTGCAGAACCATCAGGTCCGACGGATAATTAATGGACCAGCCGTAGTAGCTGTTACCAATTCGTGTTTTGCCTGCATCCAGATCAATACCGCCCTCGTCTTCATCCACCGAATCATCCGCTTGCAGTAGACGAATAACCATCTCACCTGCACTATTGGGGGCAAGCGTCGCGCCAATACCCGCAGCAATTGGACGAAGCGGCACCATAAGAACCCCATTCGCCATGTTGGGGGCAGCGCCCATCTCTTTTTTGACTCCATCCACCCAGGCAATCGAGCTGCCAATGGTCAACGTGACGGTATGCGGGCCTTCCTTGATTTTAACTACATTGTTCTTCTCCAGCCGGATTTCACTGCCGAATGCCTTTTTGAACACACCGACAGGCACCATGGTAACCCCTTTGACCTGATATGGTTTGGCGATTGCCTGCTTGCTGCCATTGATGTATGCATTGGTGCTCCCGGCTTTGATCCGCAGTTCACTTGTCGTATAATCCGATGCCCAGGCGGGCAATGCTGCACCGATCGTCAGCATCCCGGTCAACACACCTGTACTCAGCACACGTAAAAATGACTTCTTCATTCCGTTCATTCGTCCTCTCTGATTCCGGATTACGTGCCGGGCTTTATTGATCTTCATCTATAGGAAACTGCTCATCTTCATCGTCCTGAATGTCCGCGCGATCAGCGAGTACCACGGTGCGGGTAATAATATCACCGTCCGATTGCATCAACAACTTCACCTTTTGTCCAGGCAAATACTTCTTGAGCAGCTCATTGATGTCGACGGCAGAGGATACGCGTGTGCCTGCCACACTGTATAACAGATCGCCTTCTTTCATTTTGGCTTTCTTCGCTTCAGCCGACAACACACCTGTGATCGTCAATGGATCATCTGTAGGCAGTCCCACAATGGCAGACCAACTCTCTTCCAGTTGCAGACCAAGGCTTGCGCGCTTGATTTTCCCGTATTTAAAGAACTGATTGATAATATATTGAACGGTATCTACCGGAATAGAAAATCCCATGCTCTCGATACCCACTGCTGAAAATTTCATGGAATTAATGCCAACGACTTCACCTTTCAGGTTGACCAGCGGTCCTCCGCTGTTGCCCGGATTAATGGCCGTATCGGTTTGAATCAACCGATAGGTGGCCTCCACCCCACGATTCAGTCCACTAATTACCCCTACCGTTGCCGAGTTACGCAAAGAGAAGGAGATTGGTGTACCAATAGCGATGACGGTTTCTCCAACGGTTGTCTGTGAAGCTTTGGCAAAGGTTGCTGTTTGAAGAGATTTGGCATTAATTTTGATCAGGGCAAGATCGCTTAGTGGGTCACTGTATGTTTTAGTAATTTTGTATGTATTGCCATCGGTTGTCACGACCAGCGGATTGGTTAATCCATCAATCACATGGGCATTCGTCACAATCCAGCCATTCGAGCGGATAATTACACCGGTGCCATGAGCCAGGTTATAGCGGTCTGATGTGGCCCCATCCGGTGATTCGACAGATTTGCCGATGATGCCTACAACGGACGGAGATACGTTTTCGATCACTTTCGGTATGGCCTCACTACCCTTATACTGATACGTTTCGGATTTGGCATCATACTGCCCGCTTCCGCCAAGTGCTTTGACCAAATCTGTTGAACGGACATAGACTTGTCCATCTACTACTTTGGCTTTCATTCCCTTGGCAGACTCCGCTGCTCCAGCCGTTGCGGCAACACTAACCGAGAGCACAGCAGCCATCAACATAGCTACGGCCTTTTTCCCCAACTCTCCCATTCCCTCACCTAACCCTCTCTATATATCCTCCGTTATGCGACCTAGCCAAATGATCCAATACTGAATCTATTCTATTCACTCTATCATCTGCAATACCGGTATCCCCCAATTTATCATACATATTATTCCTGTACAATTGCTTTAAGCCCTATTTTTAATAGAAGTAATCGTATTTTCTCTTTCGCACTGCAAAACACAAAAAAACACCCTCCGCAACGCCCCAGGAAAGTGTTTGTCTGTTCTTCAACTTGCTGTTTTTTTTGAGTTCATACAGCGGTGTCCCTACGAACCAAACCAGCCGGTGATCATAGCATAATCCGTCAACAAAAATACCAAAAGACTGACCACTGCAAATCCGATGGCAAACAAGTTTTTCTTCGGTGCGCGAATCAGACGTACCACTCCGATGAAAATCAGAATCGTAAACAGGATGACAAAAATATCAAACGCGTTAAAATTCGAAGTACTCGCCGTGGCAGCTTCTGCAAACAGCATGGATAGACAGACCTCCTCACCATAGTTGAACAAGCATTTCGCATAAAATCCAATAATGCAACCTGCTGAAATGCTAACGCATACCCTAATATCTTCCTCTATGTTATCTGTACCCCGCTTGTAATGCAAGCCCTATCATCCAGAAAAATGAAAAAAATCCAGTTCGGATGCACATCTTGCCATGCTTGCTCCGTAGCATATGTAAACACTTTCATGTTATCCAAATAGTAAAACCCTTCTCCTCGGAAGCAGAGGACATCAGATCATACATCGATGCCGTCTACTCTATGAAAAGAAGGGTAAAACATGTGAAACCTATTTTCAGACTCTACGATAATCATCAACAGATGATACGGGTGAAATATTGGTGGGAGAAAGAGAATCGCTGATGAGTATGCCAGGACAGATCATATCCACTTTCATACTCATCTCTGTCAGCAATTACTCCACTACTCTGTCAATTGCAACGTCTTGCTTCGCTCCGTATCCCGTTCCAATACGGGCTTCAAGTACTTACCTGTATAGGAAGCTTCCACTTTAATGATATCCTCTGGCGTGCCGGTTGCAACGATGGTTCCGCCACCGCTACCGCCTTCTGGTCCCAGATCCACGATATAATCGGCTGTTTTGATAACGTCCAAGTTATGCTCAATCACCAATACGGACTCGCCAGAATCCACCAGACGATGCAGTACGTTCAGCAGACGATCAATATCATCAACATGCAGACCCGTAGTAGGCTCATCCAGAATGTATATTGTTTTGCCCGTACTGCGACGATACAGCTCGGAAGCGAGTTTTACCCGTTGTGCTTCACCGCCGGACAATGTTGTTGCAGGCTGTCCCAAGTTAATGTAGCCCAAGCCAACGTCGAGCAAGGTTTGCATTTTACGATGAATTTTTGGAATGTTCTCGAAGAATTGCGTAGCATCCTCTACCGTCATTTCAAGCACATCTGCAATATTTTTGTTTTTGTATTTAACCTCAAGTGTTTCACGATTGTACCGTTTGCCTTTGCAAACCTCGCAAGGCACATAGACATCCGGCAGGAAGTGCATTTCGATCTTGATAATGCCGTCCCCGCGACAGGCTTCACAACGGCCACCTTTAATATTGAAACTGAACCGGCCTTTTTTGTATCCACGCACTTTGGCCTCATTGGTCTGTGCAAACAGATCCCGGATGTCATCAAAGACGCCTGTATAGGTAGCCGGGTTGGAACGCGGTGTCCGTCCGATAGGCGACTGGTCGATGTCGATGACTTTATCGATATGTTCCAGACCCCGAATCTCTTTGTGCTGACCAGGGCGTACCCGTGCGCGGTTCAAATCACGAGCCAGCGTTTTATACAAAATCTCATTAATTAGCGTCGATTTACCCGAGCCGGATACACCCGTTACTGCGGTAAATACACCTACCGGAATTTTCACATTCAGGTTTTTCAGGTTATTTTCCTTCGCACCGCGTACTTCCAGCCAGCGGTCTCCAACACTGCGGCGTTCGGTACGTACCGGAATAAACTTGCGTCCACTCAGATATTGACCTGTTAACGAGTTCTCATCATTCATGATCTCTTGCGGCGTACCCTGCGACATCACGGTACCCCCGTGGATGCCTGCACCCGGACCAATATCGATGATATAGTCGGCAGCCAGCATTGTATCTTCATCATGTTCCACCACAATCAGGGTATTACCGATGTCTCGCATATGAGCAAGGGTAGAGATCAGACGATCATTATCGCGTTGATGCAAACCGATGCTTGGCTCGTCCAGAATGTACAATACACCCATCAGACTGGAACCGATTTGTGTTGCCAACCTGATCCGCTGGGCTTCACCACCGGACAACGTTCCGGCAGCACGACTCAGAGTCAGGTAATCCAGACCTACGTTTACCAGGAATCCGAGGCGGCTGTTGATTTCTTTTAAAATAAGTTTGGCAATGGTCTGTTCCTTCTCACTCAATTGCAGTGAATCGAAGAAACGGCCAGCTTCTCCAATGGACAAGCTTGTCACATACGCCATGTTGTGATCGTTAATGGTAACAGCAAGGCTCTCACGTTTCAGTCGATGTCCTTTACATGTACCACATGGTTTCGCACTCATATAACCTTCAATGAACTCACGAATACCTTCGGATGCTGTCTCACGGTAACGACGCTCCAGATTATTGACTATCCCTTCAAAGGTAACCAGAGCCTCTTTCCGTTGACCAAAATCATTCTCATACCGGAAACGGATTTTCTCCGTACCTGTACCGAGCAACAGCTTGTTCATCTGTTCAGCAGGGAGGTCTTCTACAGGGACGTTTTGTGGAATGTTAAAGTGCTCACATACCGACTTGAGGAACTGTGGATAATAGGTTGACGTTCCACCTGTCCAGGCATCAAAAGCGCCGTCTTCAATCGTTTTACTGCGATCCGGCACCAACAGATCCGGGTCAACAATCATTTTGACACCTAAACCATCACATTCTGGGCAAGCTCCAAACGGACTGTTAAATGAAAACATCCGCGGCGCCAACTCATCAATACTAAATCCGCATACCGGACAGGCAAAGTTGGAACTGAAGCGCAGCTCTTCCTCACCCATAATATCTACCAATAACTGTCCGCCAGACAGATTAAGTGCTGTCTCAATCGAGTCCGCCAACCGTGATTGCACATCTTCCTTGATGACGATCCGGTCAACGACGACTTCAATCGTATGTTTTTTGTTCTTTTCCAATTGGATATCTTCAGATAAATCACGTAATTCCCCGTTTACCCGTACACGGACAAACCCTTGCTTTGCGATATCGGAAAACACACTTTTGTGTTCCCCTTTACGGCCTGAGACAATCGGTGCCAAAATCTGCAGCCGGGTCCGCTCAGGATATTGCATGATGCGGTCTACCATCTGCTCTACAGTCTGGGATGTAATCTCCACGCCATGATCCGGGCAATGAGGATGTCCAACACGCGCAAATAAAAGACGCAGATAGTCATAGATCTCCGTAACGGTTCCGACGGTTGAACGCGGGTTACGACTTGTCGTTTTCTGATCTATGGAAATAGCCGGGGACAAGCCTTCAATGGAATCGACGTCCGGTTTCTCCATCTGCCCCAGAAACTGTCGTGCATAAGCCGACAGTGATTCCACATAACGTCGCTGTCCTTCGGCATATATCGTGTCAAAAGCCAGCGAGGACTTGCCTGAGCCACTCAGACCGGTCAGTACGACAAAACGGTCACGCGGGATGGTAATATCGATGTTCTTCAGGTTATGCGCTCGCGCGCCTTTGATGACAATGTTCTCGCTCGCCAATAGAATTCATCCTTTCAGTGTTGTAATTCCCACCTTTTGTTAAAGGCGTTTCGATCCCACCCAAACCCTCCCTTCCAAGGGAGGGCCCCATAGGGCGCAGCCCTCTGGACACCCGAAACAAGCGGTGCATGGTGAGGGGTCGGGTCTTGCTATGTGAAGGTGGTCGTGTGCCCGCAGCCTCGTCCAAGATTCCGGCCGCTTGCCGATCTCTTGGACGGCTGCTCTACCACGTGAGGGACGCTCACGGCTTCGCCTTGCTCGCGGAGGGTCGCCATTGCCTTTGGCTCGGCTCCCCCTCAACACCGGGACGCTCACGGCTTCACCTCGCTCGCGAAAGGTCGCCATTGCCTTTGGCTCGGCTCCCCCTCAACACCGGGACGCTCACGGCTTCGCCTTGTTCGCGGAGGGTCGCCATTGCCTTAGCTCGGCTCCCCCTCAACACCAGGACGCTCACGGCTTCGCCTTGCTCGCGAAAGGTCGCCATTGCCTTTGGCTCGGCTCCCAAGTACACGACTACCAAATACTTTCCTATAAACCTTTTAACCAATTTCAAGTTTTCTATCAGTATAGACCTGATTTCACATTTTCAACATGTCTAATTATCGGTAGATACAACTGATTTCCTTACTCAACAAGAGAACGGCCAGGTGGCCGTTCTCTTGTTGCACATTTATCCTTCAACCGCATCAGACCGATGCTCTATCTGATCTTATAAACCCTGCCCGTCACGGCTATTCTGCACGCAACTCCAGCAATGCATCACGAAGCTCAGCAGCACGCTCAAACTGCAGGTTTTTGGCTGCGTCTTTCATCTCCGCCTCTAGGCGCTGAATAAGCGACTGACGCTCCTTCTTCGACATTTTCTCGGCAGCGCCTGTAAGATAGTCTTTTTTGGATTCGGCCACTTTGGTAGCCTCAATCACATCACGTACTTTTTTGCGAATCGTCTGTGGTGTGATGCCATGCTCTTCGTTGTATGCAATCTGGATGGCCCGACGACGTTCTGTCTCTTTCATCGCTTTATCCATCGAATCGGTCACTTTGTCCCCATACAGGATAACTCGACCTTCGCTGTTCCGTGCTGCCCGGCCAATCGTTTGGATCAGCGATCGTTCGGAGCGCAGGAACCCTTCCTTGTCAGCATCCAAAATGGCTACCAGTGAAACCTCGGGAAGATCCAGACCTTCCCTGAGCAAGTTGATTCCGATCAACACATGGAATGTACCCAACCTAAGATCACGCAGTATTGCCATACGTTCCAACGTCTTGATTTCGGAGTGCAAGTATCGCACCTTGATGCCGATCTCCTTCAGATAATCTGTCAGATCCTCGGACATCTTCTTCGTTAATGTGGTGATCAAGACACGTTCATCCTTGGCAATCCGGTCGTTAATCTCACCGATCAGGTCATCGATCTGCCCCTTCGTTGGACGCAGTTCAATAATTGGATCAAGCAGACCGGTAGGACGAATGATCTGTTGCACCATGGTATCCGTATGTTCTATCTCGTAAGGACCTGGTGTCGCGGATACATAGATGATCTGGTTCATCTTTTCCTCAAACTCTTCGAATTTGAGCGGACGGTTATCCAGTGCAGATGGCAGACGGAATCCGTGTTCAACCAACACTGTCTTCCTGGCCTGGTCACCATTATACATCGCACGGATCTGTGGCAACGTCACATGAGACTCATCGACCACAATTAACATATCATCGGGGAAGTAATCCATCAGGGTGTAAGGGGTATCGCCGCGTTCGCGGAATGTCAGTGGTCCGGAATAGTTCTCAATCCCTGAACAGAAACCGACTTCCTTCATCATCTCGATATCATACCGTGTACGCTGCTCCAGTCGCTGCGCCTCCAGCAACTTCCCTTGTTCACGCAACACTTCAAGACGCTCTTCCAGTTCACGCTCAATGTTCACCAGCGCCACGCGCATCGTCTCTTCTTGGGTTACGAAGTGAGACGCCGGGAAGATCGCAATATGTTCACGTTCGCCAACCAGTTCTCCGGTTAACACGTCAATTTCCGTAATTTTCTCAATCTCATCTCCGAACAATTCCACCCGAATCGCATGCTCGCCTTTCGACGCCGGGAAAATCTCAATGACATCGCCGCGTACGCGGAACGTGCCCCGCACAAAGTTAATATCATTCCGTTGGTACTGAATCTCCACCAGACGAGACAAAATCTGATTGCGCGGTTTCTCCATCCCTACCCGCAGGGACAAAAGCATGCTGGAATACGCATGAGGTGAACCCAAACCGTAAATGCAGGACACACTCGCTACTATGATTACATCCCTGCGTTCAAACAGGGAACTCGTAGCCGCATGGCGAAGTTTGTCAATCTCTTCATTGATACTCGAATCCTTCTCGATATACGTATCGGAGGAAGGGATATAGGCTTCCGGCTGAAAATAATCGTAATAACTGACGAAATACTCAACCATATTATTCGGAAAAAAATCTTTGAACTCACTTGCAAGCTGGGCTGCCAGCGTCTTATTGTGGGCAATAATCAACGTGGGACGTTGCAGCTTCGCAATCGTCTGTGCAATGGTGAACGTCTTACCCGTACCGGTTGCACCCAGCAGCGTCTGATATCTCTTTCCCTCCTGAACACCCTTCACCAATTCCTCAATGGCAACAGGCTGATCCCCTTGGGGAGAAAACTCTGACTCGATTTCGAACGTTTTGTCGCTCATTATAATATCGCTCATTGCCGTATCTCACCCTATCGTCTAAAATAATAGTCACTATATATTGTCGAAGTTCCCCGAATTTACATATGGGAAAACTTATATTAATAAGAATATTTGTTCCCGTTTAATTATACCTTGTCTGTGCAAGTGATGCAAACGCGAAGTGAAGATAGGAGTGGGTTAATTTATGGATATTGCGACACTTATCGGCATTATTGCCGGGATTGCCGCAGTCATTAGCGGTTTTTTATGGGAAGGGGGCCAATTATCAGGTTTGTTACAGAAAACGGCTGCTTTAATTGTATTTGGCGGAACGATTGCAGCAGTGGTTGCCAGCTTCCCTGCATATCGACTGCGTACGATTCCAGCAGCTCTGAGAATGGCCTTTGGACGCAACAACAACGAATCAAGCCAATGGGTTGAAGAACTGGTGGACATGTCTTCCATTGCTAGACGCTCGGGTGTACTTGCGCTGGAACGCAAAGTGATGGACCACCCGCATCCCTTTTTACAGGACGGTATTCAAATGGTTGTCGATGGCACGGATCAGGATGTTGTTCGCCAGATCATGGAGATGGAGATTGATTCCGTTGAACAAAAACATGAAGGTTATGCCAAAATCTTCGAATCAGCAGGTGGCTATGCGCCAACGATGGGTATCATTGGTACTGTAATGGGCCTTATTCAGGTCCTTGGCAGCCTGACCGATCCTACCGGACTTGGGCCAGCGATTGCTGTTGCCTTTACCGCAACCCTATACGGGGTAGCCAGTGCCAATCTGATCTTTTTGCCCATAGCTTCCAAAATCAAATCCCGTGGAGCAGACGAAATTCAGACGATGGAAATGCTGCTCGAAGGTGTGCTTGCCATTCAGAACGGGGAGAACCCTCAACTCGTACGCAAACGGCTGGAATCCTTCACACTTACTCATCGTCAAACCACAACACGTCCTGTAGTGAAGGAGGGATTGGATGAGTCGGCGCAGTAAGCGGCGTAATAAACGTGAACCTGCCGATCATCGGGATCGTTGGATGATTACCTATGCTGATCTCATTACCCTGCTGCTGATTTTCTTCGTCATCATGTATGCCATGAGCCATCTCGATTCAGGTAAATATGACGTTGTGACTCAATCGTTGCAAAATACGTTTAACCAATCCAACTCCCTGCTTGACCAAGGTGAAGGGATTGCTGGTACAGCAGGGCAAGCGATTACCAAGAATCCGCCTTCTCAGATTCAAGGGGAGAGCCCCGGGGAAGGCGAAGGCTCTACCTCAGATTCCGAGACGGATACTCCGGAAGAGCATGATCAGCCCCTGACGGAGCGGGAAGAACAATTCAGGTCACAGGAACAGGAGTTGCAAAATCTGTTCAACGTGATTACCCAATATATTGAGGATAATAAACTGGAAAATCAGATTTTTGTCGCGGACAAGCCTCAGGGCATCTCCATTACGCTGAGTGACCGCTTCCTGTTTGATCAGGGACAAGCGGCCCTCAAAGGCGACGCTGCACCCACACTAACCAAACTGGCAAGCCTGTTCCGGGATCTCAACACCGTTGTCAGCATTGAAGGGCATACGGACAACGTTCCTGTTGGAGCGAACTCCACCTATAAAGACAATTGGGAACTTTCTGGTGAACGTGCTTTGTCTGTATTACGATTTTTCCTGGATAAAGAAAAGCTCGACCCTGACGGATTCCAGTATGCCGGATACGCGGATACCCGCCCAACCAGTGACAATACCACGGCGGCTGGACGGCAAAAGAACCGCCGTGTAGAAATTACCGTGTTGCGGCAACTCCAGCCATAATAACTCTAATTTCCAATCCAGGATTAGTTCATCACTTCATATTTTTATAAAAGAAGCACGATCTGTCTCAGAACCTGAGCAAGATCGTGCTTTTCTTTTTCCAACGTATGAATATCAATTTCATAACAGAAGGCTATTGTAACGAAAGATTCCAATCTATCTTTTTATAGATGCTGTTTGGATGAACAAACAGATTCTGTAGATAATTCATTTGCCGCTTTACAACCGATTCATCGGTTTTTTCAAGCCAGTATAGCCTCCCTGCCATAAAAGCCACCGTGTAGGCCTTCCAGGACGTATACGCGTATTGTGCGTCTAATGCCGCCTGTAAAACCAGCTGTTCTGATTCGGTTTCAGTTATATAACCCACATGGGCGCTTTGTCGACACAGGTTCGCATAACATCCCCAGTCCCACGCTGCAACTCCTTCGGCTGGTAATTTGTGCATATATGTTTTAACCACCAGATATTCGTGATATTTCCCTGTATCTGGATCCAGTGAGTTCATATAATTCCCCTGATCCTTTTCAGACATTGCACTCAAGAAAGTCCGCTTCTCATCAAATGATATACGATATCCTTCGTTCCGAATCCAATCCAGTGAAGACATCAAACTCTTCCTGTCATGAATTTCCCAGTTTTCCTCTAATGTGGTGCAAAATTCTTCTCGTTGTTCTTCATCTGCCCTATACTCATAATCATTGTTAATATCCAGATCGATGATTTCGTTAAGTATAGCAGCCATGCCACGAAACCAAAGTTCTTTGTCCGTAACACGATGTATAGACGAGGATTCTGTCGCATGTTGTCCTCTCAACGCAGTGCCTCCTTATACAAAATGTAAACTCAGGACGTCATCAGGCATCAGATGTTGAAGCGGTAACCTGGATGGCCACAGTTCATACGCCGGTTTTGATTTTCTCAATCTTCTCCAAAATGGAAGTCCTCGCTGTTCTGCATGGGCAACGATAGCTTCCCATCTCAGAACGTAGTCTGGATGCTCCGGCTGTTCACGAACTGCTTTTTCGGCATAAATACGCGCACGATCCATATTTCCGATATCGTAATAGACCATGCTCAGGTAACTGCATACATCACCTTCAAGCCCTCCACGATACGCTTTGTCGAGATCAAGTAGCGCCTGATTCAAATTCCCCATACGGTAAGCAGCAATCCCCGCGTACAACCAAATATGAGGATCAATATTCTCTGATGGTTCTCCGTCTATATAAACCTCAACCCAAGAAAGGGCTCGCTCCCAAGAATGACTTTCCACATGATAGCGTGTTATGAAGAGTATTCCCCACAGCTGAATCGAATCGAAGTTAGACATCTCTTCAGCCAGCCGATTCAATATATCATCTCGTTCTTGAACATCGGACTCCATGACGCAAACAATTACCATTCTGATCAGTTCATATGTGCCGGGGTTTTCGTCCAGGCCATTCCTGTACACATTCAGTGCCTCGCTAACCCTTCCTTGCTCACGCAAAATATCCCCTTCAAGCAGAGGACCGTCCGGATCTTCAGGATTTTCCCTACGAAATGTTCTAACTTCCTCCAGCGCCTGAACGCCCTCCCCCAACATTCCATGAGCAACCGCCAAATAATAGGGTGTGTTTGTAGAGCACCCAAATGTTTGTGATACTTTAAGTGATTGGAGCGCTTCAGCATATTGCTGCCTTTTCAGATGTGAGAAGCCCTTGCGAAACCAGTCCATCGTGTGATCCGAATCATCAAGTGTAAGATGCTTATAGTCAACCAACGCTTCTTTATATCTTTCGTTATTATAGTAACAAAATGCCCTTAATGATCGGTATGCATATACGTGAGGATCAAGTTCAATGGCCTTATCTGAAAAATAAATACATTTCATGTTTTGTTCCTGGCGATGATGTGCAATCGCAAGAGAGTGCCATGCCCCTGCATGGGAAGGATTCAACTGGGTCGATTTATCCAGATCAAGTATTGCCTCTGGGCTGTTTCCCATTTCGAGATGCAACTGACCGCGTTCAAAAAGGATTGCAAAAATATCGCCTGCCGCTTCGATTGCTGCCATTTCCGCATTTTTTAGGATCTCCAGCGCTTCCTCATTTTTCTCCATCCGAATGCATGCCTGCGCCCACAATACATATAAACCTTCATCGAGCTTATCCGCCATGTGAATTTCGGCCATATATCGAAGAAGCTGTTCATCTTCATCCATTTCGACATAACTTAGGGCAACCAGACGTTGAAGCTCTTTGCGAGCACTCCAATCCTTCTCATCCTCTGCCGTTTTCTTCTGAGCCTCAACTAAAGCCAGATTTAATTCTATCAATGCAATCTGTGCTTCAAAATCAAACGGATGAATGGAGACAATCCGTTGCAATAGATAGATTGCCTTGGCGTCATCTCCGTGATGTTGATGATATCTCGCAAGTCCATTTAAGGCATCCAGATGATTGGGATGAAGCTCCAGAATCTTATTGTACAAATTGACGGACTGCTCAAGATGTCCCGCATTTTCCAACAATCTTGCACGGTGAAGCAATCCGTCTATAGATTCAGGAACCAGTTCAATCAGTCGTTCAAACAACATCTCTGCAGCCATTTCCTCTCGATTCCACAGACGAAATTTGCCTGCCAACAGAAGCATATCGGGATCGTCTGCGTATAACTCCATCGCAGCGTCAATATGGGGACTGACTTGTCCCCACTCCCCCTGTAACATCCTTTGAAATACAGTATCCCGGTACCGTATGAACGTTTCATAATCCACTTCTTGTTCAGGATCAAACGTGTCGTAACGCAATTCCCAAGCACGTTCCAGCTCTAGAGTAGGACGATCAGCAATTTCATCCGATAACAACGCTCTTAATTCATCCTGACGCTCCGTCCATCCGAAGAATTCATTTAATATGCGCCAGATTGCTTTCGGCACATAAGGATATTCCACCAGAATCTGCAGCAATTCAGTTCCGGTGTGATATTTCACATCGAGCCGCCATAGCTCCTCTCTCTGTGTCCATTCTTCCCAAACAGTGATTTCTGGGCGCCTAAAAATATCCTCCAGAATATCTCGTGCCTGAGCCAGCAGCAACACTGAATCGCTCAGGTCTCTGGAACCTTCAAGCGATAATGCCTCCATCCACGATGGAGATACCCAATTCACCCTAGTCAGCGGTAAAACAGTAGCACTTAGATCTTCTGCAGGAGCAGAGACTTCAATCCAAGACGGAGGCACCCAGCTCGTCCCACCCAGTGGAAAAACGGCTCCACTTGGAACTGTGGGAACTTCATGAGAAGAAACCTCCATCCAAGATGGAGGCACCCAGTGCTCTTGTTCTATGGAAGGATACACTGGTTTAACATCTGCCTCATTCTCCTGCAACGATTCCTGATTTTCAATATCATGCTTGGCATCAACTTCGATCAAAGTCTCCCGATCCAAGTTATTTAGTTGTTCAGTTTGTCTATCCTCATCATGTCTTATTTCCTGCCTATGCACGGGTCTCAGTTCAATCTGATCTCGATCATTTAACAAAAAGCCCTCTTTCTCAAGCTCTTTAGCAGCCTTGAGTGCTTGTTCATAAGCGGATCGAAGTAACTGAAAACCGTCCGGATCATCTTCCGGATGAGTCATCCGAAGCTGCTTGGCATAAGCTCGTTTGATAACCCTCATATCCTGCGTCGGCTCGAGTTCTAATCGCGTCCAGAAGTCCATTCACGAATCACCCCCAAACTTTTTCGATTTGATCCAGCACTTCCTTCAACTTCTCAGCTTCTTTCTTGATTTCCTTGTCATCCTGACGTTTAAGCGTCTCTTCATATCCAAGCATGGCCTTGGCGATGATTTCCCGATGCTCAGACAGCGATTCTTCATACATTCGTTCTCCCCGAGCCAAAAGCAAGCGATTCTCCATCCGTTCCCGGGGATGAATCTTGATCGCCTCCAACGCTTTGAAACGTTCGATAATCTCCTCCTTGGACAACTCAGTTTCCTTCGCCTGAATGATCGCTACCTTCTTCTCTCCCGTTCCAACCGCTGTGACTTCCACTTCAAGGATGCCGTTAATGTCATACGTGAACCGGATATCCACAGCTTGCTCTCCTCCAGGAGCTGGAGGTATTGAGATGGCCAGATCCCCAAGCTTCACGTTGTTTTTGGCCACGCGGCTCTCACCTTGGTAAATGTCCGCAGTAAGAGAGGTCTGATTATCGTCTATCGTGTAGTAACGTTCCACTCTACTGACCGGAATCACTGTATTTCGTTCGATAATTGGGGAAAACATCCCGGATTCGTATCGTCCATTTCCGAGTGATACGGAAACCGAAGTCCCCAATGTATATGGACATACATCCGTCAGGATGACTTCCTGTAAATCTTCATGGCGCGATTTCATTGCCGCCTGAATGCCGACACCTAGCGCAACAGCTTCATCGGGATGCAAGTGATTGGCAGGCAATCTACCAAACAGCTTGCCAGTAAATGAATAAATAAGTGGCATGCGAGTAGCTCCTCCCACGAGGATTACTGCATCCAATTCACTTAGTTTAACTGAAGCATCACGCAGTGCCCGTTCAACCGGTTTTTGCAGACGTGCCAGCAATGGCTTCGCCGCCTGATCGAAACTGGAACGATCTATAGCAAACTCTTTCAACCCTTTTTCAAAAGTCAGGGACATTGCACCCTCACGTCCATCGCTTAATGCCCGCTTACACAACTCTGCCTGCTTCCATAATGCCGACTGCTCTTTGGCTGACAAGGTATCTTGCTGAATCTGATGCTCCAACGCAAACAAATCCGCGAGCAGACGTGTGAAATCTTCACCACCCAGAAAGTTATCCCCAGCAACCGATTTTACTTCCATAATCTGATCAAACAGCTCCAAGACGGATACATCAAATGTACCTCCACCCAGATCAAATACCAAAAACTTGGTTTCAGATTGCTGTTGATGCAAACCATAAGCAATGGCTGCCGCAGTCGGTTCACTAAGAAGGCGTTCCACCTTAATGCCGGCAAGCTCACCTGCACGCTGAGTTGCCTTTCGTTGAGCATCATTGAAATATGCTGGCACGCTGATGACAGCTTCTGTCACTACTTCTCCCAGAAAAGCTTCTGCATCCGCTTTGAGTGATTTCAAAATAAACGCCGAAAGTTCCTCCGGTAAAAATCGATATGTACCCAAACTAAAGGTTCTTCCAGTACCCATGTATCTTTTGAAAACGGATGCTGTACGCTCAGGATGCGTGATCATTCGCTCCTTGGCCACTTCTCCTACCAGTACCTCTCCATTGTCATCCACGCTGACAACTGAAGGCGTCAAACGATTACCCAGGGCATTCGGAATAATAACCGATTCTCCATTCATCCAGCAAGATACAAGGCTGTTCGTTGTCCCTAAATCAATACCAATAATTGTCATTAACGTATACCTTCTTTCTAATTACAATCTAATCATGCATAGAATAAATCCACATGCCTTGTTGTTATGTGATGGCATGTTAGGCCAATCTTTGGAATCTTAGTCTTTCTATAGTTCTAACGATCAATTTATCACATATGAGTAGCACCAGGACATAGGTATAACTTCACTGATTCTTCCCCAGCAATTACACGAAACAGAAATCGGCACGCTCCATGCCTTATGGCAGCTCAAAAAGCCGGATGCACAATTGTGCATCCGGCTCATTTATTAAGCGTTACTCCTGTAAGTTATGCATCCACACCCGGCTGGCTGGGACGAAGAATTGCCGAGCCTACGGTCAGCAAAATGGCAGCCATGCCCCCCAGGATCAACAGCGGTATTGTAATATCCGACAACGTACCGCCAGCGGAGACTGTTTCCACCGCCTGAATCGCCCATTTCTGCGGCACAAAATTGGCGAGTTTTTGCATGTAATCCGGCATAATCGACAGCGGCCAGAAGCAGCCGCCAATCATGCATGTCGGTGTAATAATCAGCGAATTCAACATGTTTGCATTTTTGGATTCCCGGATCAATCCGGCAACTGTGCTTGCAATCCCCATGGAAACCAGCATAAACGCAGCCAGAATGAGGAAATGAATGCCAAATGGAATCCCCGCATCATAATGAAGCACCCAGCTGCTGATCCCCAGGACCAGAACAATCTGGATCATGCCAATCGCAAAGCTGCCCAGGAAATTACCAAGCGCGATTTCATAGGCGCGGACTGGGGCCGTGTAAACCCTTGCCATCGTACGCTGCCTGCGATCTTCCATAATAACAGCAACTGCACTCGTCAGCAGTCCCATCATGAACATAAGCGTAAATCCAGTCACATTGTTCAGGCCCGGTTTCGGATACATCTGGAGTTCGGTTGCTTCGCCCGCGATTTGATGTTTGCCTAATTCCACTAACAACTGTTCGAATGTTGCCTGTTTCTGTGAAAGATCAGGAGTCTCACCAGATACCGCATCTGCTGCCGCCAGCACTGCCGAAGCAGACTGATTCAGTCCAGACGCCAAACCTTCCACCGCAGCCCTGAGGGTATAGGAGCTTTCACTGGCACGAAGTTCGACCAGCTCTACCTCAGCCTGTTTATTTTGCAGCAGATCATCTGTATAATTCGCCGGGATGATCATCCCGGAAGTCCCCTTTTGCTGTGCAATGGCATCCTTAAGTTCGGCAACATGGTTCATTGGCTTGAGCAGGTATTCCTCCTTTTGGCCGAGCTCATCCAAGATCCATGCGCCCGCTGCACCCTGATCCTCGTTTACATAAAGGATGACAGCCCGTGTGCCTTGCTCACTCCCAAACAACGCAACCGCTCCGCTGACGACAAGACAGGGAAGGAGAAAAAATGCAATAAAGCCACGTTTACGCAATATGGTACGCCGGATCATCAACCAGGCAATATTCAGACTATTCATAGCGGTAACCCGCCTTTCTATAGATCAGTGCTGCTGCGGCTACCAGTATCCCACATACCGTCCCCAACATCATGATGCTGTTCATGATCTCACTTACAGGGGCATTCAGCATCATCCGCAAAAAACTTTGCAGAGCCCAGTGGTTTACCGTAAATTCACTTATGCGTTGTACAAAATCAATGGCAATCGGCGTAAATCCGCCGCTGATAAACGTCATGGCAATGATAACGCCCTGCAGAGCGGCACTTGCCGATGCGGCATTTTTGCAGACCAGGGCCACAATCACGCCGAGAGTCATCGAAGCCAGCGTAATCAGCACACAGATCAGAACAATTAACCAAGGATGTGTACCCCAGTTCACACCGTATAACCAATGTGACATCAGTACGATGAGGATGGCCTGCATGAAAGCAAGGAGGCTGTTGCCTGCAATTTTCCCTGCAAAGATGACTCCATTGCCAATTGGTGCTGCCTGTAGGCGCATTAACGTTTTTTTGTCTCTCTCCCCAAAAAGGCTATTACTGGTTGTCATGCCTGAGTAAAGCATGAACATGGCGAGCATGGAAGCCGCATAATATTGTGAAGCACTATAGGAGTCCCCCGCTTTTCCAGGACTGCTGACCGTTATAAAGGATGTGTCCGAGGCATGGGTTTGCGATTGCGCAGCCATTACAGTCATCGCTTCCGGCCCTAACACCTTTGCCGCAGCAACTTGTCTGTTCAGTTCGTCCGTGAATCGGGCAAACAACGTCTGACCCACGACATTAAGCGTGCCATCTTTCCCCAGTATCCATTGCAGTCTCGCCTCTTCCCCTTTCCTGACCTGCTCCTCCAGATTTGCTGGGACGATGACCGCAAAATCCAGTTCACCACGGCGCAGAGCATGTACAGCCTCTTCTTCTGAAGACATGGATTCTACATTCATCATGCTCGTTATCGCCGGCGATGTCACAAACGCATTCAGGGCTTTACTGACCCAACCGGACGCAGATTTGTCCTGCAGAATACCTACTCTCACGGGGCCCGGGGTCGTTCCCTTGCCATTATCCATCGTACTGGAAAGGGCAGTACCCAATATAAAGATCAGCAGCAAGGGCAAAATGAACAGGTTCAGCAGAACCGACCGAATTTTCAGTATGCGCCTTAGCTCAAAGATACAAATCGTCCATATTTTCATCAGATATCCCCCCCTAGTCCCGAAGCGTACGTCCGGTCAGATTGAGGAACAGCGTCTCCAGATCCGGCTCTTCGACGTTGAGTGACTGAATGGAAACTTCATGTTTGCTGCAAATGAAAAGCATATCTTGGAGATCCTGCTGTGCGGCAGGCAGCGTAATCGTCAGCGTGTCCCCCGACACTTCTACCGCCCGCACACGGGGGTGAAGTTTTAACTCTTCCACAACATCGGGGCCGATGCCCAAAGTCGTGAGCATGATTTTTTCCTCGGAGGCCACCCGTTCTCTCAGTTCAGCTTCAGTGCCGCAGGCAATAATATGACCCTTATCCATAATCGCTACTCGGTGACTGATCGCAGCAACTTCCTCCATATAATGACTGGTATAGATAATGGTTGAACCCATATGATTAAGTGTGCGCACGGATTCCAGAATATGATTCCGCGATTGCGGATCAATACCGACCGTCGGTTCATCCATAATGATCAGATCCGGGCGGTGCGTAATGGCACATGCAATATTCAGCCTGCGTTTCATCCCGCCGGAGAAGGTAGAGGGGGCATCCTTCGCTCTGTCCTGCAAACCTACAAACTCCAGCGATTCCTCTACCCTTTCCTTCAGCAGCTTCCCCCGTAGTCCGTATAACCGGGCAAAAAAAGTGACGTTATCTGCTGCACTCATCGTTTCGTATAAAGCCAGATCCTGCGGTACCAGTCCGATCTTTCGCTTCACTTCAAGCGGTCTTTCCTTAACGGATATGCCGGCCAGACGGATTTCCCCCTGATCGAAGTTCAGGAGCCCGGCAATCATGCTGATGGTCGTACTTTTGCCTGCCCCATTGGGACCAAGCAGCCCGAAAATTTCTCCTTTGCCCACATTCAGATTTAAATGATCCACCGAAATCTTGCTACCGTATCGTTTTACTATATTTTCGACTTCAAGCATAACCATCATTCCTCGCTCCTCTTCACTCCAGTGATCTTCGCTGGATTTCATATCTGTATTGTAACGGATTGTCTGCTCTTGCGAAGGTACGAAAGGTCATGAAACGAAGGTGACTTAAGTCATCTCCTGATCAGGAAGCGGCTTATGATATAATTCATGTTACATTAACGGGTGATTTTTCCACTCCTCTTTTGAAAAGGATGTTACTGACCTATGCCGATGCGGTTATTGCAATACAGTTTAATTATCATTCCGTCTGTGTTGTACATTTTGACGCTTCCCATGAAGCTGGAAGATATGTATACCCTGTACATCATCATTGCTATTGGACTTGCCGTATGCAAAGACTTCGCTCGTTCAAACACTTTACGTTTGCTGTTGTTTCTGGTGGAGATGCTCTGGAACTGCTGGCTGATCGTTTTATATGGACCATTCATGTTGTTTCTCTCCCTATCCGTGCTCTATGTGTATATGTATAAACTCGAAGGGAAACTTCGCTGGCTAATGTTGGGGGGCCAGCTCTTTGTTAGTAACCTCGCATTACATTGGCACTATGCAGCCCCATCGGAACTGTCTTCATGGTTTAATGTATCTCCGCTGATTTCAGCCACCCCTTACGTTGAAGAAGCAACTGGAAGCATTGTCGGCAGCCTGTTCTTCCTCATTGTTGCCGTACTCTCCTGGCAGGGGGCCAAGACAGCAAACAGCCGAGGGAAGTTGGAACAGGTGTATGACGAGATTCGCAGCAAACATTATGAGCTGCAGGAAGCGCGTGCACAACTGCTGCAATTCACGAAGCAACTTGAAGGCGTCGCCCAGGCGGAGGAGCGCACCCGTATCTCAAGGCAGCTTCATGATGATATCGGACACCGCCTGATTCGCACCAAGATGATGTCTGAGGCTGCTCTGCTGACTCTTCCCACCCATCTGGAACAGGGGACGGAAATGGTGAGACAGATTCGGGATCAATTAGCGGCTAGTATGGACGATATGCGCACAACACTCCACAAGTTGCGGCCAGACGCCTACGGTTCCGATGCCTATGCACTGGATCGTCTTCTCGAGGAGGTGGGCAGGGAAACAGGTGTAAAGACCCGTTATGACGTTCAGGGACCTTCCCAGACCCTCTATCCAAGCATCCAAATTGTCCTGTACAAAAACGCAAAGGAATCTCTGACAAACGCACTGAAACACGGGAACGCAACAACAATATCAGTGCAGCTGTCCTTTAGTGGGCGTGAAGTGTGCATGACCGTCACGAATGACGGCCGGATCGACGATTCTAATCAAGAGCCAACGAACAAACACCACCAGGAACGACGCCCTAGCCGGAGTGCCAAAGCAGAGTCTGCAAGGCTTGGCATGGGACACGAAGGAATGCGTATGCGTACACAATCCGTAGGAGGCACCCTGGAAATTCAATCTGCTTATCCCTATACAGTGATTACACGGCTGCCAATCACGAAACAAACGGATATCCTCTGAAAAAGGAAGTGACTTGCTTTATGTCTGAACAAGAAAGTATCGATTCAATGAATGGTGCTCT
Organism: Paenibacillus pabuli NBRC 13638; assembly: GCF_001514495.1. Taxonomy (GTDB): domain Bacteria; phylum Bacillota; class Bacilli; order Paenibacillales; family Paenibacillaceae; genus Paenibacillus; species Paenibacillus pabuli. The sequence goes on along the minus strand of NZ_BCNM01000031.1, from coordinate 13,526 downwards.
CCCCTCACCGCCCATTCGGCTGCTTCTCGCGGACGATGATTCCTTTATCCGTGAAAGTCTCAAAGTACTGCTCGGACTTGATCCCGGCATCCGGGTCACGGGTACAGCCTCAAACGGGCATGAAGCACTTGAGCTGCTGGAGACAGGGGACCCTGCTGATGTTGTACTTATGGATATTCGTATGCCTGGCTGTGATGGAGTCAAAGGAACACGAATCATTAAGTCAAGGTTTCCTGACGTGCGTGTCTTGATGCTTACCACATTTGACGATGACGAGTACATTATTCAGGCTTTACAGAACGGAGCCAGCGGTTATTTGCTCAAAAATGTGCCCCCGGACCGGATCATTCAAGGCATCAAGACCGTACATAACGGGGATATGTTGATTCATCCTGATGTTGCTCGTAAGCTCGCGAGTTTGCTCCGTCCTACTGCAGCGCCCCAGACACAAGAACCCATTGACTCTTACGGACTGACCCGGATGGAACTGGCTGTTGCGGTAGCCATATCCGAAGGGTTATCCAACAAGGAAATTGCCGCCAAACTGTACCTCAGTGAAGGTACGGTCAAAAACTATGTCACCGATATTCTAGGCAAACTCAGTCTGCGTGATCGGACACAGATTGCCATCTTTATGCTAAAAAACAAATAGAAAGAAGGGTATTTCCTCACCTGTACAGGTTGTGGAAATACCCTTCTTTTATTACATCTCTATAGACTTTTGCTCTCCTGATGTTGCAGGAGGCAGTGCCAGCGGAGCATCGTCGTTGCGTTTATCGTTACGCCGTCCGAACAATTTGAGACTTACGATATGAAACAGCGTTAATGGACGCAAACGGAGCGCCCAAGCTTCATGATTGTCCGGGGCCATGAGGACGCCAAGCTGATGATGCTCGCCTTCATAGATCGCCCGTTGCATGAACTTGCTCTCTCCCTGATGATTGCGCACCTCCAGTTTGCAAAAGGCTGGATTCATACGCAAAGCGCGATGTAATTGCTCAGGGGAATGCACCAAGACACCATTCACCTTATACAAGGTTTCCCCTGCTTCAATCCCCAGTTCTTCTGCAGGACTATCGGGAATGACGCCCAGCACCTTCAGACCGTGTTCAGGATGAACAAACAACGGACTGCGGTTTTGTTCCTCGAAGCCGCTGTACCACACAAGGAACTCATGCCCAATAAAAGCAGCCAGGGCTGCGACAACCATGAGCGGGGACCACCATGCAGCCAGGAGACTGAGTATGAGTAAAGCTGTCCCATATAGCAACAGCCGTTTCGCTGAAATCTTCACTTTCTGTCCAGGGAGCATACTCTGGGTAACTTCTCCGAATCCCAGCAAAATCGGCAGTGCAACCAGGATATAGCCACTACCTCCGTTCAACAGAGGGGACCATGGCAACTCAGCTCCACCTGTAACAGGAACAAGGATCAGTAAAGGAATCGGCCAGAAATGTTGCAGTTGATACCCTCCAACCAGCTTGCCGCGTTTGCCTTCGAAGAGTAACGGCGATGCCATGGATTCCCCTTGCATCCGTACCATGAATCCTTCACCGATATGTAATACCGCTGCGAGCACAAGAAGTGCAGGCATATCCAGCGCACGCAATGCTTCAGTGACATTCCCCATCCATCCTGCCGGTTGCCAGCCCGATGCCACATGTAAACCAAATTGCAACACACCAAGCAAACCTGCTGCATAAGCGAAGCATAAGTAGCGAATACGGAATAATGCCAGAAATAGCGTAGCTGCCCATATACAGATCAGACTGCTCAGTGTGAGATGTGCCCCGAGGAACAGAGACACGATGGAGACTATTACTCCGATCACTATACCTCCAAGCACTGCACGAATGGTCTGAGTGATCGAGCTTTGCAGACGAACGTGGAACAATTTGCGTTCCTGTAATAATTGACGATGATAAACGAGTGCGATCAAGATTACCGCAATATAATAAAACGGCTGAATCAACAACTGCAACAATGCTTCCCCTAATGTAGTCAACCATGGCCAAGCCCATTCCATGTGGACGGTCACCCCTCTCCTTCAGCCGGTTCAGAAAAAAAGAAGGCTGAAAATCAGCCTTCTTTATGGCTTCGACACTGCGGACGAAATATCCTTTGAGACATTTTCGATCGCGCGCTTCAGCTGTGCATCATATTGAGGATTGGCAATACGTTCAATGAGAGCCGCTTCCAGTGATTCAGCGGTTTTCTCATCAATCTGGCCCGTTGCCTGAATGCCTTTTTGTTTCTGGAATGCTTTGACCGCTTCTTCTGTCTTCTGGTCGTAGTATCCGTCCACACGATCCGGCTTGAAGTCAAGTCCTCTCAGCATCGTCTGCGCACTTTTCACATCCGTGCTATTGCTGTCATATTTCAAAGGTAATTTTTCTTTGTTGATGGGTGCCACCGAGAAGTAATCCGGCTGGTCCACCGCAATATCCGGTTTGATTCCTTTTTCATGAATCCAGTCACCATTCGGAGTCAGCCATTTGGCAATGGTGATTTTGAGCAGGCTGCCATCACCCATCTGCTTGTCATAACTCGTTTGTACGGTTCCTTTACCAAAGGAGTTTTCTCCAACCAGCGTTGCGCCAGCGGACTGCTGCAATGCACCGGCCAAAATCTCGGACGCACTCGCGCTTCCTTTGTTCATCAATACCGTAATTGGATAGGATTTACCTGATCCGTTTGATTTGCTTTGTTCCTTTTTACCGTTCTTGTCTTCGACTTGAACAATAACTTTGCCTTTCGGAACAAATTGCTCGGCAATATCAATAACGACTTGCAGCACACCACCCGGGTCATTACGAACATCAATGATCAGACCCTTCATGTTCTGCTTCTCCAGCTTCGCCAGTTCTTCCTTAAAGCGATCACCTGTGTTCAGCGAGAATTGTGTGATTGTAATTACACCAACACCGTTATCCTCCATGTGGGCATACACCGTCTCTAGATCAATGTCATCACGCACAATGACAAATTCAATCAGCTCGGAAGATCCGGCACGTTTAACCTGTACCTTCGCTTCACTGCCTTTTGGACCTCTGATTTTGTTGACGGCTTTGTTCAGTTCCAAACCTTGCAGGGATTCACCATTCACCGACATGATCATGTCTTTCGCGCGAATACCCGCTTTTTCGGCAGGCGATCCTTTGATTGGGGATACGACCACAACATTCCCGTCCTGCGAGGATACCTCTGCACCGATTCCGGTAAATGAACCTTCAATCGATTCCTCAAACTGGGCCGCTGTTTCCTGCCCCATATAGTTGGAGTACGGATCACCAAGAGATTCCATCATGCCGTTGATCGCACCATCAATCAGTTTGGTACGATCCACGTCTTTATAATAGTTGCTTGAGATCAAATCCATCGCGGTTTCAATCTTCTTCAAATCGTTCTTCTGCTGCGAACTGCCAGTCACACTGGCGAGCAGTCCTTCACCAGGTGTCGTCTGTGCCAGACCAGGGGAGCTCATCAGCGCAAGCGTAAGCAGGCTGCCTCCAAGAAGGGCTACAATGACAAGCAGCAGGGCCGATCTTTTCTTCATCATCCGTTTGTCACCGCCTTTAGTATTGAAGCGTGTCAAATTCAATTGTTCCGTCAATCATTTCCTGAACATGCCAGCTTAGTATATGCCTAGCTTGTACGGAATATGTTCGTTCCATTCCAACGGTTGCCTAAAAACTACAAATAGTTGAATGGATTCACCGCTGTTCCGTTATCACGTACTTCAAAATGCAAATGCGGCCCAGTAGAGTTGCCTGTACTACCTGATTCAGCAATAATATCGCCACGGCTTACCGTGTCTCCCTTACTGACCTTAAATCCACCTTCACGTAAATGACCGTATAATGTCCATAAGCCGCCTCCGTGGTCAACAATGACCGTGTAACCATAGCCGCTGTACCATTCAGCCATAATCACGATCCCGCCAGAAGCCGCATGAACCGACGTTCCTTGAGCAACCGCAAAGTCTACACCCGCATGCATTTTACCCACTTCACCCGTAATCGGGTGAATACGAGGTCCGAACCCGGAAGATACACGCGCACCCGATACAGGCATCCCAAAGATACCGTTACCACTGGAGTACGTAGTACTAGTGTTGCTATTAGAGCTAACTTTGGTTGGCGCCTTGGCAGCTGCCGCCGCACGGGCTGCCGCTGCTGCTTTTGCTTTGGCAGCCGCTGCCGCTTGCTGTTCACGCAATTTATTTTTCTCTTGCAGAAGTGCCGAACGCTTGCTTGCAATCTGCATCAGTACGTCTTCCTGTTCTTGCGTCAGCTCTTCCGACTCTTCAATTTTAGCATCATAGGAGGCAAGAAGCACTTGCTTTTCCTGTTCCTTCTCATTCAACTGGGACTTGCGCTGTTTCTTCTGCGCGTACAGACTCTTGGCTTCCGCATATTGCACATCCAGCTCTGCCTTTTTGTCCACTACGAGCTGCTTGTCCTTTTTATGCTCATCCAGCAGATGCTGGTCCTGATCCACGATCGTTTTCAGTGAATCTGCACGAGTCAGAAAATCGGAGAAGCTTGTTGAAGTTAACAACACATCGAGATACGAAACGGCGCCGTCTGTATACATGAGACGTACACGTGATTCAAGCAATTTCTCTCTTGCAACGATACGTTCTTCAGCGGCTTGCAGATCTTTTTTTGTTGTCCGAAGATCCTCTTCCGTATTTTCGATCTGCAACGATACGTTCGCCAGTTCATCACTTACCACATTGATCTGCTCCATGACAACTTTCAGGTAAGCATTGGTCTTGTTTTTGTAATGCTGCGCTTCCTTCTTGTTGCTGGCAGCCTTTTGCTGCTCTTTTTTGGCCGAAGCCGCCTTGCTCTCCAGTTGCTGAATCTGCTGATCAATGTCGCTAATGCTACTCTTGGCATATCCGTCAGAAGGTTGAAGCGTCAAACTGGCCAATAACGTTAAAGCCAGCAGCGAAGCTGTTTTTTTCAAAATGTGATCCCCCATCCTATGAATTCACAAGAAAGCAACCTGCACAGGTGGTGAACAGCATGTTCTTTGCTTTCTTTACACTTAAGACTCCGTCTTTACTACATATCGTCAAACAGCGTTCATCTGTGAACCTGTTTTGCCATTCTTTTTCGATTAAACGTTAAGAGACTTGCGGATCGACAATGTACTTCCCAAAATACCAACCAGCACACCAAGTCCAATCAACAGTGTTCCAAACAGCAGCCAAATATCACCGAGTGGAATCAAATTAAGCATCTGCATAAATACATCCTGACCAATCGTAGCCATCAGACGGCTGTATCCGAAGAACAGTACAGCTACCGTAATTGCCGAACCGATCAGTCCAATCAGTGCCCCTTCAATAAAGAAAGGCCAGCGAATGAAAGTATTGGTTGCTCCAACCAGCTTCATGATGCCGATCTCCCGGCGCCGGGCCAGAATCGTTACGCGAATCGTATTCGAGATCAGGAACATGGACATCAGACCCAGTCCCCCAACAAAAATAAATCCGATATTCCGGACAAGCTTCGTAAATTTGAACAACACTTCCACCGTTTCCTTGCCGTAATTCACTTTCATGATCGGCTTCTCCGGGTGTTTATCGTTCAATGCTTCGATTTTTTGCGCCACAAAAGTGACGGTTTCCGGTTCAATGACCTCTACTTCAATGGTCTCCGGCAGTGGATTGTTATCCACATCAAAACCGCTCAGCACATTGTCTGCACTTTCTCCAAGACGTTCTCGGAACTCCTTGAGCCCTTCCTCTTTGGAGACAAAACGAATTTCACTGACTTCAGGCATGGCGCTGATTTCCTGCTCGAGCGTGTTACGAAGATTCTCATCCACATTCAGCTCAAGAAACGTACTGATCTCGACCTGACTGTCCACCTGGTTGGCCATGGAATTCACATTAAGCACCAAGAGCATGAACACACCCAGAATGAGTAATGACACAATAATCGACATGATGGAGGCCACGGACATCCAGCCGTTGCGGAATACGTTTTTGAATCCCTCCCGCAAATGGCGCAAGAGAGTACTAAAATTCATAACCGTATTCCCCTCTCATCTGATCCCGGACAATCTGTCCCCGTTCAATCGCGATTACCCGTTTACGCATCGTATTGACGATATCTTTGTTGTGAGTCGCCATTACAATCGTGGTTCCCCGGAAATTAATCTCGTCCAGCAGCTGCATAATGCCCCATGACGTCTCCGGATCCAGGTTCCCCGTAGGCTCGTCCGCAATAATGACAGACGGATTGTTCACGATGGCACGTGCGATGGCAATACGCTGCTGTTCCCCACCCGACAACTGTGAAGGTTCACGGTTCGCCTTGCTGCGCAGTCCAACCAGATCAAGCACTTCCATCACTCGTTTCTTGATGTGACGCTTCGGTGCTTCAATAACTTCCATGGCGAATGCCACGTTCTCAAACGCTGTCATGCGTGGCAGCAAACGAAAATCCTGGAACACAACGCCGATATTACGACGGACATAAGGAATCTTACGCGGCTTTAACTTTCCGATATTAAATCCGTTAATGGATATTTGTCCTTTGGTCGGAACTTCTTCCCGGTACATCAATTTCATAAATGTCGATTTGCCTGCGCCGGACGGACCGACGATATAGACAAATTCATTGCGGTCGATCTTCACCGACACCCCTTGTAATGCGTGGGTCCCATTGGCGTAGGTCTTCCACACGTCCTGCATTTCTATCACATCATCACTTCCCGTTGCATAGTTAGCCATTATCATTTCGACACAATCCCGGCATTTCCTTTAAAAAGACCTGAATTTCATCAGGGAAAATCCATTTCGCCCCTTTTTCGATGGTGAAGCATGGATTCATATGAATTTTATTGTAACAAATTTGTTACCTATTGAGTACCCGAAAGTTTTCCACCATTGGAACATATATATGGAAAGTGTTACGAATTGCGGAACAACAGAAGTACAAAGGAGCGTACGGATATGAAAAAAATACATTTGACGGTCATTTTGTTATTCTCTATCCTCTTGATCGGTTCCGCTTCCTACGGATTGCTGTATATGTACGTGAACCAGCCTGCTCTGCCAAAAGGTGTACGTGTTGGTGAATGGTCAGTAGAGGGTATGAATCGCAAGCAGGTGCAGCAAGCACTGGATGAGCGACTGAACCAACTGAAGGAGTGGCCTGTCACGATTAAGGTGGACGATCCAGCCGCCAAAACGATGACGTTCACCGCTGCCCAGACGGGTGCCAATTACAGTGCTGATGACTTCCGTGCAGCCGTACAGCAACTGGACGAAGGCAATCTGTGGGAGCGCGCTTACGCTCGATATCATTTCACTCAGGAGTGGCCCCTGAAGCTGACGTATCATTCAAAACCACTACAAGAACAGCTTCATGCTGCCTGGGAAAAGGAAACCTTCGGTTCGCCTGCGGACGCTGTCCGCCGCATTACCGCAAGCGACAAGGTCCAATACATCCCGGAAAAGGGCGTCCGCCGGATCGCCTGGGATGAACTTGCGAGCCTGATGCAGGCCACGCTGCACCGGGATTTCGCTGCACTGGAGCATGAGGCGGAGCCGAAGCCGCTGCTAATTCAGCTGCCATTGTATACGCTGCAGCCTGAGATAACGCTCGATTCGCTGCGCAAGGAGGGGATTGAGCGGAAGATCATCCAGTTCTCCACCAGCCTTGGCAGCAGCAGTGAAGGCCGGATACATAACGTCAGCGCAGCAGCGCAAGCCGTTAACGACATGGTTTTGCCGCCAAATGGTACATTTGATTATGAGAAGATCATCCGCAAGGCGGAGGAAGACTATGGCTTCCGCGAAGCACCCGTCATCGTGAATGGACGGTTAACCCCTGGTATTGGAGGCGGCATCTGCCAGGTATCCAGCACCGTCTACAATGCGGCCTTGTTGACCGGGCTGGATATTGTCGAGCGTCGCAATCACTCTCTGCCCGTCAAATATCTGCCAAAGGGGCTGGATGCCACATTTGCCTCAGGTTCGATTAATTTTCGATTCAAAAACAATACTGGCAAGTCCCTGCTAATTCAGGCCGAAGTGAAAAACAATCTGCTAACCGTAAAATTCTTCGGCACATTTCCGGAGAACGTCACCTATGAGCTCGAATCTCACACGATTGAAACGTTAAGCGCCCCCGTGAAATATGTTGCAAGCAACGCATTGCCCGATGGGGTTCAGCAAGTGCTCCAGAACGGTCAGCCCTGTTATATCGTTGAAACGGTGCGCACCAAGAAGGTCGACGGCAACATTGTCGAATCCAAAACCATAACGCGTGACACGTACAAAGCGCAGAATCGCCTGATTGCCCGTTCTTCCGGTCAGATCAACCTGCCAAATCCACAGGAGCCATCTGTGGTGGAAGATGGCATAAGCGACACGAAGCAACCTTAAAGCTAGTCCTTCCTTCTATTGGATTGCACTTTAGATGGAATTACGTGGCCAAATAAAAAAAGACACATCTCCTGTTTCCCATACTGGGACCTGAGAGAGGTGTCTTTGGTTTATTGTTATAGATTCTTATTGTCGTCAACGATCAGTCTAATTTTTTTAATGTCCGCCTGTATATTCTCCCTTTTCCTCACCGATGACCATCTTCTCCTTGCCCATGAAGAACGCAGCAATTAAAGCGAGCGCAGCCGGAATCGCAGCCCATGCAAAGAGCTGCACGATCGAGGAAGACAACGCATGCGTAATAGCATCCAGCACCTGAGGCGGAATCGCCTTTCTAAGCTCTGGTGACAGCAGCGCATGCGGATCGCTCAGATCCACACCCTGAGGTACACCGCCTGCTGGAGCACCAGCGCTGCCCGCTTCCGCCGCTGATCCGGCGAGGGCATCGTTCATCTTACGTGTAAATACCTGGCTCTGCACAATCCCAAAGATTGTAATCCCCATCGTCATGCCGAGTGACCGCAAAAAGTTAAGCGTAGAACTCGCAGCACCGCGTCTTTGCGGTTCAAACGCGTTCATGGCTGCATTGCTAAGCACGGAGAACGACGCCCCGACACCAAGACCTACCATCACCATGTAGATACGTATCGTCCAGAGGGAAGAGCCCTCATCCAGTGTGGTTAGCAACCCGAGACCAATGACCAGCAGGGCCAATGTAGGAATCATAATGTTACGATACTTGATTTTGGTCATCAGTACCCCGCCCATAGAGGCGGTCACGACTGACCCCAGCATCATGGGCAGCAGGACGAGGCCTGAATTGGTTGCTTTGCCGCCGAGCACACCCTGAATAAAGATTGGAATGTACACAGATGCCGTAATAAACGCCGCACCACTGAACATGCCAATAACATTACTGGACCAGTACACCCGGTTGCGGAACATGCCGAAGGAGATAATCGGTTCCTTGGCTCTCGTTTCTGCAAACAGGAAAAGCAGTGCCAGTACTACAAATCCGGCAAACAATCCGATAATCTGCCACGATCCCCAGGCGTATGTTTTGCCACCTAGCTCCAGACCGAAGATCAGACAAACCACAGCACCGATCAGCGTTACTGCACCCAACCAGTCGATCTGTTGAGATTGATGCTGATGAGATTCCTTGTAGAAAAAAGCAATAAACACAAATGCAATCAGGCCAAGTGGCAGATTGATATAAAATACCCATTCCCACGTCGCATACTGCGTAATATAAGCACCCAGCAGCGGACCGAATACGCTGGACAAGCCGAACACGGCTCCAAACAAACCGCCCAATTTGCCCCGGGATTCAGGTGCGACCACATCAAACATGATCGTAAAGGCAATCGGCACCAATGCACCTGCACCAATACCCTGAATAGCTCTGTACATCGTCAGTTCAACAATCGAAGTTGCCGTTCCGCATAATGCTGATCCAAGCATAAACACAATAATACCAAATACAAAAAACTTCTTCCGTCCGTACATATCGGATAATTTACCAAAGATCGGCATACCGGCCATCTCAGCTACCATATACGCGGAGGTCACCCAGACGAACTTGTCGAGTCCGCCCAGCTTCCCGACAATATCCCCCATTGCCGTTGCCACGATGGTATTGTCCATCGAAGCCATCAGTATGCTCAGCAGTAACCCTGCCAGCACCAATCCAATATTGTTTTTACGTGCAACCATTGTACTCTATCTCTCCATTCACGCTCTATTCATATGACTGCATTAGTATATCCGAAAAGTTGCGGCGGATAATCAGTCCAAGGACCGATTGCTTTGCACCAAAACTTCCGATAGCGGATGAATTTGCAGAGAAGAGCGGTATTCCACGGTTCCAATATGGCAGCCTGGGCCAATTTTTATTCGATCACCACGGACCACCTCGGCCACTGTGTTCTCTATTTCAATCTCATCCCCTTCGATCAGGTTGGTCTTGAGAACAGATTTGTTACCCGTGAACAAGCCATCCAGCAGTTTCCCGCGGCCACTCTTCACAGAGATGACAGAACCGCCCATTTCCCTGACCTCAGATGGTCCCATGATCTTAAGTGTCATTTGTTCAGCGCTGAGCATACCCGTTATCGTAAGCCGACCGTTCAACTTGAACTTTTCCGCCTGACAATCCCCTGACACATGAAGCTCCCCTACCACTTTCATCTGATCCCCTTTTGCGTGCAGGCTAGAGGGATGAATTCCGTCCATTCCTTCGTTGCTGGCAGCTCGCTCTTTCAGGGAAAGGGTTCCTGTGATCTTAATATCTGTTGATTCAAGTGATCCGTATATGACTGACGTACCGGTACATTTGAATTGATCACATATGATGTTGTCGTTAAATGAGGAATCCCCCACAACCTTGACCTTACCGTAAACACCGCCAGCAGAGCTGCCATCACCCACGATGCTGATATCGCTTTTCGTATTCACTGAACCCGCAGGGTTGTTATTCAAGTTAATCACGTCCTTTTCTCTCCATATCAAAATTTAAATCCGCTGACTGCTGCCCACCTTGGCATCTGGATCAACCACTAATTCACCCGAATATTCAATCATCCTGATGTTACAGCCACGACCGATATGAATCTTGCTGCCCCGAACAAGCTCAGCCTCGGTATCTTCCAACACAATTTCATCGCCCTCAATCAAAGATGTCATGAAGGATGGGGTACCGCCCAGGCCAATACTTTTCCAAAAGCCAGTCTGTTCCTTGCGACGAATATCAATGCGCTCTCCTCCGATCTCTTTAGCCGAAGAGGAGGTATGCAGCCTGATCTCAACCGTCCCCGCATTCAGGAAGCCACTGATTTTAATGTTGCCCTGTACGTTCAGGGACTCGCATTGCACATCGCCTTCAATATCGATCACGCCGCCAATATCAATCCGTTCTCCATCCACTCGTCCTCGTACGGTACACTTTCCGTTTACTTCAAGCTCAGGGCTGCGGAGATCTCCGTTAATGGTAGTCAAGCCATCCACACGAACACGAGAACTGGTCAAAGGTCCGTTCAGGGTGCACATACCATTGATCGTTGCACTTTCTGCGCTCAAAGCTCCATGCATCTTCAAGGTCCCATTCACATTAACGCTGGTACAATCGAGATTACCGTTCACTTTAGCCATGCCATCAATGGATACCCGGTGAAATTCCCCGCCTGCCGTTTGGCTCAAGCCCGCTACGTTCAGATCATTTCGCAAATTCCGTTCCTCCATATAAGATCCTCTCCCTACCCCAATTTGAGTTTTAATTCTTCCATAAACGTGCCCATAGGCTGCCTTAGAACTACCTTTACACCATTATCAAAATAAAACTCCGTTCCTGCCGTAACCAGCATGAATGATGGAACCCCCATCTTGCGAGTAAGCACCAGTTCGCTAGGTCTGCCTGTAAAACGATAATAATGCTCGGACATCACATCGATCAGCAGCGCGCCCTCCTGCCGGGTAATATCTCCGCTCATTAACAGCTTATCAAGGACGTACAGCATCATGATCTGTTCCAAAGCATACAACGGCCGCTCCTGATCCGATTCTTTCAACAGATCAAGCGATATCTGCGAAACAATGTTTCGATCTACCAGCTGTTGAGCAGACATTTCCACCTCACCCAACGTAGGCGAAAACACATCTGCAAGCTCATCCAGAGACAATCCGTCCTTCATATTGAGAATCTTGTCGATTCGCAATAATATCTGCTGTTTTGGAAAAAAGGTCTCCTGTCCGGTATAGGATGACTTCCTTATAAACCATTCCTCCGGAATAAGATTTTTCCGTTTCCAGCGATATAACTGACCGTAAGAGATACCCGTCAGGTCCAGCAATTCTTTTTTGGAGATCAAATCATCCGTCATATATGGTCCCCCTTTTTATTGAAATGAGTGTAACATAACATTGTTACGTTGTAAAGCGGTTGAATGTAAGTGCCATATCTAAATTTCTTTTCTCTTTTCGTCACTGCTCTGTTTTCTGCTGAGGTTGCGTCAAGAAGTCAGCAAATCCGAGAGCGGGCCTTTTTATGCCTACAGTTGATCTTGTTATTGCATTGGAACAGTTTTATGTATAACCTGTTTGATATAGACTTTTTGGCATTATTCAGAAGTCATATTTATCCTAATCATCTCGATCAGAACTTTTCGTTAGTTCAATCATTTTTCATTCATTCATTCATCTATGAAAGGGGTTTCTTTACCACATGGCACTAATTCAATGTAACTTCTACTCGGATACACTTGGTCTAAGCACCAGCATGCATGTTATCTTGCCACAACAAACCCACAATCAGATTGGTATGGAAAACGTCACGGGTCAGGGCTTACACCCTACTCTGTATTTACTGCATGGTCTGTCAGATGATGATTCCATCTGGCTGCGCCGCACATCCATTGAACGTTACGTAGCCAATCTCGGTATTGCCGTGGTAATGCCACAGGTCCACCGCAGTTTCTACACGGATATGGCTGATGGCGGGCAATACTGGAAGTTCATCAGCGAGGAGCTGCCAGCACTCGCACGTTCTTTCTTCCCGTTGTCACACAAACGCGAAGATAACTTTGTTGCCGGATTGTCGATGGGCGGGTATGGTGCGTTCAAGCTTGCTCTTCGCAAACCAGAGCAATATGCTGCGGCGGCAAGTTTATCGGGAGCACTTGATATGACAGCGCATATGGGCAGAAACGCATCATCAGCGCTGCAGCAGGCCGAGCTGCAACGGATTTTCGGACCACAGGTTGCCGGCACTGAGAATGATCTGATTCATTTGCTGAAAGAGAGTCAAGCGAACCAAGGGCCGCAGCCCTTGCTCTACCAGTGCTGTGGTACGGAAGATTTCTTATATGAAGATAATCAATCCTTCCGTCAGGCCTGCGCCGAGTCCGATCTCCAATTGACTTATGAGGAAGAACCCGGTGAACATGAATGGGGCTATTGGGACAAGAAGATTCAGGACGTGCTGAAATGGTTGCCGCTGCGTGAACGTGAATAGGAAAAAATTATAGATTTAATCTATAGGTTAGGCATTTTAAACTATGTGAATACAAAAAAGCAGGCCTGAGAAAAAATCTCTCTAGCCTGCTTTTTTGTATGACAGTTT
>NZ_BCNM01000030.1 GCF_001514495.1 Paenibacillus pabuli NBRC 13638 | reverse complement strand
ACACTCGGATCAAGGATTTCAATACACCTCGAAGCCATTCAACCGTAAACTGAAACAACTCGGTATGCTAGGAAGTCACTCCAGGCGCGGGAATTGCCTGGACAATGCCTGTATCGAGTCGTTCTTCTCTCATTTAAAGACCGAGAAAATATACTTGAATGAGGCAGCAAACCAAGCGGAGGTTGAGCAGCAAGTGAGCGAATATATTCTGTTCTATAACCAGAACCGATTCCAGAAAAGACTAAACGACCTTTCCCCGGTGGAATACCGGGAAACGGCCGCAGCTTAAAATCGTCTTTTTTTCACTGTCTACTTGACAGGGTTATGACCAGTTACGCGGCTTTTAAGTTGTGATCATTTTTGTGTCCTCTTATCAACCGTCCTTTTGGAACAGTCTTATTTCGAGTTCACTTGTATTCAAAAGAAAAATGATTTAACTAAAAAATAATTCCGATAATTATAGCCGATAAAACGCTTACAAGTGTGGCCCCATATAACAGCTTCAATCCAAAACGAGCAACAATATTCCCCTGTTTTTCATTCAGCCCTTTTACTGCACCTACGATAGTACCAATGGACCCAAAGTTAGCAAATGAGATTAGAAAAACGGAAACAATGGCTGTAGTACGACCACTTAAACCGTCTTGAATCTTAACAAAGTCAAGCATCGCAACAAATTCATTCGCAACCAGCTTCGTTGCCATGATGCTCCCCGCATGAACCGCTTCATGCCATGGCACTCCGATCATAAAGGCAATTGGTGCAAAGACATACCCTAGAATTCCTTGAAACGAGATACCAAATATGCCACTGAAGACCCCGTTAATTAAAGCAATGATTCCAACAAAACCAACTAACATTACCCCAACTACAATGGCTACTTTAAAGCCATCCATAATATATTCGCCCAGCATTTCAAAAAACGTTTGTTTGCCCTCTTCCTGAACTTCAACGATATCTTCTTCAGCTGTAACTTCATACGGGTTAATGATGGAAGTAATGATAAAGCCGCCAAATAGGTTTAATATTAAAGCAGCTACTACATACTTAGGTTCCAGCATCGTCATATATGATCCAACAATGGACATCGATACCGTCGACATTGCAGATGCACATAATGTATACAAGCGATGTTTTGGTAATAATCCAAGTTGATTTTTTACAGAAATAAATACTTCATTCTGTCCTACAATTGCGGCTGCAACCGCATTATAAGATTCCAATTTCCCCATGCCATTTACTTTACTTAGCACCAGACCAATATACTTGATAATGAACGGCAATATTTTGTAATGTTGCAGAATCCCTATTAATGCTGACATAAAAACAATTGGCATCAACACAAACAGGAAAAAGGTATGAGCTCCTTCATTGGCAATCCCACCAAAAACAAAGTTCGTTCCTTCGTTGGCATATCCAAGTAATTTCGAAAAACTATCGGCAAACCCTTTAATTAAGAATTCGCCTATACTCGTTTTTAGTATAATTAATCCCAAACCTAACTGAATCACAATCATTATTATGATGGGACGATATTTAATTTTCCGCTTATTATTACTCGCAAGCCAAGCCAATAATAGAACAATAACCAGACCAACAACTGAAATTAGATAATGCATGTTTAACCCTCCAAATTATCGATACATTTTTTTGGAATCCTCATATCGATTTGCATCTTTCCACATTAATGCTTGTTCCAAAATAATCGCCAATAGACTTCCGCAAATTAACCCATTATTCAAAATGGCTATTACAATCGGAGATAAATGGCTCGTAGCGGATGTAGGAATAAACATTAAACCCACACCAACTAAAAGAGAAACTCCGCTAACAACAAATGTTCGTTCTTCATGCAGAACCTTCTTCAATTCCTTCAGCGATAATCCAACCATCTTCACAAAGATGACGAATGTAACGGCATAGCCTATAGGCGCTGGGATACCGGATATTACGTTCATTATTGGCGGAAATAAGGATACAGAGATGACTAAGATGCATCCAATTAAGAACGATTTCCGTTCCCTCATCCCTGTTTGTTCAACATATCCCGCCGCTCCCGAAATAGGCACTGAACCAATCGCTCCGAAACTGCCTCCAATAAAATGGGTAATGCCAGAAGTAAATCCAGCACGCAAATAACGGTTATGATCCACTTTCTTTTGTTTCATAACGGTCTCCATCAAACGAATGGATGCAAGCGCATTGGTTATTAATAATAGTGTTATTAGAAAGGCAGTCGTGACTGTCCCGCTATCAAATCTCGGACTTCCAAAAGGAAATATTTTCGGCAGCTTAAATAGTGTATCGGCTGGTGAAATCACCGGCATCTTGTCGCATATGATAAACAATAAGCAGCCTATCAATATACTGATTATTACTGAAAATTGGCGCAGCAAAACAAAGCGACTGTTCCCTAACCCAAAGGTAATGCAAATCACAATCACACTCAGCAAGAACACTTTAACATCTAACAAGGTGTGGCTTGACGTGATCCCCATCATACCTTTCATAAAAGAACCGCTTAATTGAAAGATCAATAAGAGCAAATATATAAAAGTGACCGTTGGCGTAAATAGACGAGCGATTTTATCCATTAGCTTAAAAGCTGAAATGAGGATGAATAAAACTCCACTACAGATCATTCCCCCACTTAAAGCTTGCAAGGAAGCAATATTCGAAGAATACAATACCCCTACTAAACTTGCGTAAATGGTGAAAATGCTCCACCATAACCCTGCTGGACCTTCATGAATAGGAAATTTATGGCCGATGACGCCTTGTAAAAATCCAGCTATTCCTAAAGTAATCAGTGTGCTCTGGATTAGTCCAGAAGTCTCCATAGGCGTTAGGTTATATAAATCTGCGATAGCAATTGGCGCAGCAATAGCACCTGCGATCATAAACATCATCCACTGCAATCCAGACAGTATTCCCTTCATTTCTTACTCACTCTCTTTTCTTGCACCTGTACTCTTATTGATAGATTAGCTCTCAATGGCTGTGTTAAGAGCGATTTCGACCATTTCATAAAATGATTGTTCACTTTCTTGATGAGTTAAGTGCTCCTGTGTTAACAGTTGACTGCCTACTGTCAAAATGGATAGAGCTTTCACACCGTATTTAGCAGCTAATGTATATAGGGCTGTGCTTTCCATTTCTACCCCTAATACACCAAAATCCATAAACTTGTGAAGTCGATCTAAGCTCTCACGGTAGAATTCATCGGAGTTATAGATGTTGCCAACAAAGACACTTACTTGTTTAGCTTGTGCGTGTTGATATGCTTTCATTAACAATGAAAAATCTGCCGTAGGTGCATAATTACAGCCATGGAAGATCTTATCCGTCATATTACTATCTGAAGATACGGATTGAGCTATTACAATATCGCGGATATTAATTTCTTTCTGCATCGCGCCACATGTACCAATACGAATCAATTTCTTCACTTCATAATCGACGATCAATTCTGTTGCATAGATGCTCATCGATGGATTTCCCATCCCTGTCCCCTGAACTGATACCGGTATCCCCTTATATAATCCGGTGTAGCCATACATGCCTCTTACTTCGTTATAACAATGGGCCTCATCTAAAAAGTGTTCTGCTACAAATTTTGCACGCAAAGGATCTCCCGGAAGCAAAACGATGTCCGCTATGTCTCCTTTTTTTGCGCCTAAATGCCTACTCATATTTCTGCCTCCTACTCTCAATGTTGAACCGTCTTACCGAAATCTCTTCCGCTTGCCTTCAGAAAATCAGTTCGGAAAGTACATTGAGCATAAGATTTTTCAGCTTAACAAACTAGACCAAAATCTTACGGAGGGTAAGGGAAATAATTGATCAAATTATAAAAGTAATTCTTTACGAATATTGTCTAGATCTCTTTTAGACGGGATCGTAGAGATAATAACAACAGGCACGGACTGCAATGTTACCGGGATATTACTAATGACAAAATCAATCTGATATTGCTGCATCATTTCGTCGGAGAGCCCTTTCATTATGGAAGTATTGATGATCAGCTGATCCCCGATTTCCTTCTTGATCAAATCCGCTATGTAATGACGAATTGAAAATTCTTCCCCAATTACCAAGAAGGCCCTTTTCCTTTTATAACGTAAACTGGAACGAACAATTAAGGTTAGCTTGGTTAAATGAAAATTATTGTACAAAACGGCTGGATAAGCTTTACTCCACGTTTGCATGCAGGTTTGCAGTTCTTGATAAAGCTGCTGGCATTCCTTTTGGACGTATGCTGTTAAATTACTTTTTGAAATCATCATCCATTCGGGAATTGCATTATCGATTAATAACTTGTCAAAGAATGCGTATATCTCCAATACAAATCGTTCTTCCATCTCCAAGTTGGGATATACGTTGGCCAGTAGTTTTAGAAGCAGATTACCCATTTGATATTCTTCTTTGTCTTTATGAAATTCGACTTCTTTCATCGGCGTTATTTCTGATCCTTCATAATAATGATATTGGCTGAGACTAACCTGGGATTGCATAAAGCAGATCTCACTATTGGGAAATTCAATGGAAAGCTTTTCTTCAAGACTCTTTGCAAGGGTCTTTACGGGCATATAAAACATCCCCTTTTCCCAGGGGTAACCACTTTCGTCGATTTTTACGCATTTCCCTTTAGCGACTCTTTCCACAACAATGGCCAACAAAAAGGACAATCTCCTTTTGGAATTGATAAAATACACAATATTTTTCTCATTCTCTGTATTGGTGATTAACTGATTGATATATGCAAATTCGACATTCGCAAAAGGCCATCCTGTGAACTCATACGCATCACAATATAACTTCCAATAGAAATATCGAATATTCATTTCGTTCCCTTTGATTGTCGGGGTTGAATACGTAATGCGTAACTTATACGCTTTTAGGTCATTATTATTTAATTGTACAATCAGTTTCTTCAACGAGGAGGTACTCATAAACATAACTCCGGCTAGCTCCTCCACGGACAGTCGATCCACATTCGTGAACAATACATTCATCAGTCGATAAAAGATGGTTTGTCTGAACATCGAAGAAATGACTTCACTCATCGTCTCACTTCGCCCATCACGCCGGAGGACGATTCCCTTTCCTCTAGAAACTTCTATGGTCACCGTAGGGGGTAATTGCTTGCTAATTTCCTCAACCATTTTACGTATGGTTTTATCGGAGATACCCAAACTTTTTTCAACTTCGGCCAAAGTAAACCATCTTTGTTCCGTATCAAGCAGCGTTAATAGCTGACTGGCTAATGTAAATCCTTTATCCATTTCCCCACCCTGTTTCAATTTAATTAGATTGTCATCGTGTTTTTCTGATAAAGAAAAGTCGATTCCTCCATAAGGAAAGAATCGGCTTAATAATGTGTTTAAATACGATCTATGATAAACCAGTGTGAATAAGCTTAAACTATCCCAACCGTTAGTTCAATCCAATAATACAGATGAATACTTCGTTGTGGATCGACAAAAGAAATCCCCTTCTCGACAAGAAGGGGAAAAAGTCTGGTACTGGTATATCTAAGGGACGAGCATATCCAGTTATTTCAGTTGTCTTCCATTATATTTATACCGGTTGCACATGAGCAACAATTGTATGGCTGGGATCACTTTTGACCAAAAAGGAGACCCATTTGACTGCACGAATGATGAGCTCGATATTCTTGAACAGGTGGGCAAGAGGATTGGTTTGTTTTTATCCAGGAAAGAGAAAGAAAACACTGCCAAAACAATGGCCATTGTTTTGGCAGAAAGGGAGTCTACCGTGAGAGATTATGTAAGCAGCTTGATGACCAAGCTGCGTGCAAAAAATCGGACACAGGTCGTTGCCTATGCTTTCCGTTGGGGGTTATTGAGTTAGTATGAGTAACTCTCTGCCAGTATCAGACAAGCCTGGCCGAGAGTCATCTGTTTTCTACTGTATGATTTTTGGGTCAGCCGGTTATCCACGACCACCCTGAAAGGAAGGATATTTGGTCATGCCTCCGTCAACGAACAGCGTAATACCTGTGACATAGCTGGATTCCGAAGAAGAGAGCCATACGGCAGCCGCTGCAATTTCTTCCGGCTTTCCGATGTAACCGAGCGGCACCAGATCCTCAACCGATGCTCGCAGTTTTGGATTGTCAAATTTCACTGCATTTATAGGTGTGTTGATTGCACCCGGTGCGATGCTGTTCACACGAATTCCCTTTGGCGCAAACTCCAGAGCTAGCGTCTCAGTCATCATCTTGACCCCGCCCTTGCTCGCAGCATAATGAAGGAAATGCGGCCATGGGATAACTTCATGTACACTGGAAATATTGATGATTCGGCCTTTAATATCATGCTCCAGCATGTAATTCACGGCCTCCTTTGAACCGAGGAACGCTCCGGTTAGATTCACATCAATGACCCGTTTCCAGTCTTTCAAACTCAGCTCCTCTGACGGAACCTCGTTCTCAATACCGGCATTGTTGATCATAACATCCAGGGAACCAAAATGTTCATGCGCCGCCTGCACCAGCTTCTTTACGTCCTCTTCTTTGGAAACATCTCCCTGTACGCCAATGGCCTGCCCGCCGTACGATTTGATTTCTTCTATGAGGGGCTGTATGTTCTGATTACTACTGTAGTAATTGATCACAACATTGGCTTTTTCCTTACCAAAACGTAGTGCCATCGCCTCTCCCAGGCCGGTAGCAGCTCCTGTAATGACAACTGTCTGTCCTTGAAGATCCTTATACATCCTGTTACCTCCTGTCTGCGTGGAATGATATGTTCAAAGTTACATTAACCAATCCCTTCCGCCATAAACATGATCTGACCAGTTCAATGGGAGTGGAAACGGAATTGACTAACTTATGATTCTAGTATCATCATTTATATTCATATTCAGTCACTCCATTATTAACTTGAATAATAATCCGGTCCGTATACCTCAAATTCCCAAAGTGAATACCCATATATCGTTGCCCGGACGGTTCCGTACATACGAACATAACGTGCTTCCACTTCGTTAAAAGTGATCCTCACTAGACCACCTTTGCCTCACTATCGTATCCTCGATATGGTTACCATAAAAAGGTGCGAACTCCTTGTCCGTTAATGTGACAATCGCATTCGGATGTGAGCCGAACTGCCATAACCTGAAAGCCCGTCTTCCAGATATTGCAACCATCTGCACAAGTCGAATACTACCTGCAAAACACGGTAAGCCCTAACTGCCTAGAGCAGTTGTCAGTGAATATTGAAGAGGAACTTCTTCAGATACAAGCTCTCAAGTTCCATGTCAAATAGATGTCTCTTTAGAAGTCTGTCACGAAATGCAGCTGCAACCCGCTGAAAAAATCTGGAGTATTCTGCAAGTTCGAATTACTTCCTAAAATTTTCTCCGCAGCTTTCCGCATTGCCTGATTCGGCCCCACATCGTAAAACAACCACAAAAGGGCCAGCCACTAAGTACTGGCTAACCTGATAATACGAAAAAGCCGCCATGTAGGCGACTTCTAATGCAAGATTGCTCTTGTCCTTCGACATATCGATACGTGTTGTGTATTATTCCAATCCGGAACTGCTTGTTCAGCTTTACACTAGAGGTTAACCACCAGGGAATGAAGAATAACCGTCCCTTTTTCTCGGCCAGCTCTTCCTTCATTTAAATGTTATAGTTACCGCAAAAATTATATCTTTTGTGCAATATGTGCGTTATCCGGCGCTTTTTGGTTCATGATCGGAACCATGACCAGTGCACCAAGGAGAAATAATAATCCTGCACCCCCATAGATTGTACCCAGCGAAAAGGCATCCTTTAACGCTCCAGCGAAAGACATGGAAACGACCATCATGCCAACGAACATCGGATTCAAAACCCCATTCACCCGGCCGACAATCGAGGCTTCTGACCATTTCAGAATCATTGTACTGATCCCAATATGAATGCAAGGGAAAACAAGTCCATTCAGAAATTGAACGGTTAGGGTGAGCGGAACGCTTGTCGAATACCCTACAATGGCTGTGCAGACTGCGCCTGCGATCATACCTATCGCGAGAAGAATCTGCGGCGGAACCCGCTTGGCGAAGACCGCTACGATTCCGCCACCAATCAGCATAGCTGCACCATTTACCATCAGCAGATATTGCAGGAACTCCTCACTCCTGCCCAGCCGCTCCGTTACGATAAACAGGTTGAGCGCTTGGGCTACGCCAACAGCGAGTCCCGCGAGGATAAACGCAAGTCCGAGCATCCGCAGAACTTGGCTTTGCCAAACATAGCGGAAGCCTTCAATGAATTCTTTACGGAACTGCCCTTTTACAGCGACGGTTTGAGCTTGCATATTATCCTCTGGGAGTCGAATAAGAACGAGTGCGGAGAGCAGAAAAACCACGCCCATGACAGCGATCGATATTTCAAGGCCAAACGTGCTATAAACGAAGGTTCCAAGCATAGGACCAAGCACCATAAAGATGGCCATCAGCGATTGGAATAGAGCCATCCCTTGCTGCAGCTGTTCTTCCGGGACATGATATTTAAACAATCGCATGCTTGAAGGTTGGGAAAACTGCGAAAGAATAGCCGAGATAAATGCGACAAGGTAGACGGAGTGCCACGAACCGTAATGTATGGTCAGAAGTACTACGAATACCGATACCGCAGATAATAAATCGCACCAGATCATCGTTCGCTTCGGCCGCCAGCGGTCGGCAAATGTGCCTCCGATGAACGAAAAGACAAAAATTGGCGCGAATTCAGCCACACTTATTAGTGAAATGGCGTATGGATCATTGTTTGTTCTCTCCGCAACATACAGGAGAATAGCGAAATTACGTACCCAGATGCCGATCTGCAGGAGCACACTTGATAATAAAATCGTCTGCAGGAACCGATTGCGAAACAGGCTTGGTGCTTTGGTGCTCTTTTCATGCCTATTCAATCTTTTCAACCTCCAATTTGTCATAAAGATGCCCATCCTAAGTAATGATATGACGTCTCCTTTCAATTCCTAATTATACGGACATCTTCATCGTTCACCTCATACTAAAGACTGAATTTACAGATTCCGTCTCCCAAAAATAACCGTTTCCTGCCGTTCTTCGTGACTCCTCCGGCTGCAGAGCGCTCATTGATGATCTGGCGTTCTCGACTCACGCCCAGAATGCCAATGAAGCCTGCTACGAGGAGGTTCCCTTTATCAATATTTAGTACACCACCAAAACCAAGGAGCTAAGCGACATATGCCGCCTAGCTCCTTTGGTTAATTAATCATACCTTTACTTATTCAGGAGAGCATCGGCCTTCTTCGCCGCTTCAGCTATAGCTGCCTCTGCCGTAATGGATGAATCAACAACCGCACGAAGAATCTCATCTTTGATCATCTCACCAATCTCTGGATACACCTTCTGCATTGGGCGTGGACCCGCATATTCCAGTTGGTCTACCGCCACCTTAAACAGCGGCTTTTCCTCATAGAGCTTCTTCATATCATCGCTTTCCACTGCACTAATTCGGCTAGGCAAATATCCCGTGAAGGAGCTTGCATAAATCGTTTGCTCTTTGGCGGTCATCCATTTAATGAACTTCCACGCAGCCTCCTGCTTTTCTGGAGACAAGCCGGAAGTCATCACCAGGTTGGCACCACCTGTTGGCACTCCATACGTATCATTCGCAGGCATAAATGTCGTCCCAAGTTCAAAACCCTGCTCTTCTGCAACCTTCATATTATTGGTCAAGTCCGCAGTTGAGGAGAATATCATCGCAGAACGCTGATTGTGGAAATCCGTCTTGGCTTGTGTACCCGCATCGTCGGTCGTACCTATGCTCATGATGCCTTCATCCTTCATCTTAAGCCACAGCTTCACCGGTTCAATTCCGGTTTCATTATTGAATGCCGCACTTTTCCCATCCTCGCTAATCATCGTTCCTCCGCTCTGTCTAACAAAAGCCTCATAGAACCAAATATCAACAGGCATCGAGATACCATAGCGCTGATCCTTAATCGTTAGCTTGCGTGCATAATCTTCAAATTCCGCCCAATTCTTCGGGCCAGCCGGATCAAGTCCCGCTTCTTTCAGCATCGTACGATTCAAATACAGGATGGGTGTACTTCGTAAATAAGGAAGAGCATACAGCTTGTCATTCACGTAGGAATTCCCCATTAGTCCTGGAATGAAATCATCCATATCAAGTTGATCCTTCTCAACAAATGAAGTCAACTCCTGCGTCATGCCGGATTCGGCAAACACACCAACCGAAGCAATTTCATTTTGCCAAACTTCGGGTGCATTGCCCGCTGCAAAAGCAGCCTGTGCCTTAGAATGCTGATCTGCATACGATCCCTGGTATTCCGCCTTTACAATGACTTCATCCTGGGATTCATTAAACATTTTAACCAAGTTCTCATTGTTCTCGGCGATCTTGTCCCCCCATGAGTACCAATATGTAATCTCTACCGGTTTATTGGCCGCACCATTCGAACTACCAGAAGCAGCAGCATTATCGGCTGAACCCGCGGAATTGGAATCACCACAACCCGTTAAACTAAGTGCAAGTGTTGCTGCCAACAAAATAGAACCAAATTTTTTCATGGATAAACCCTCCTATGAATTGGATTACTTTACACCCGAATAGACAAATGCTTTAATAATTTGCCGTTGTCCAAATAAGAAAACAATCAGAATCGGAACGACCAGAATCATGTTTCCAGCCATCAAAATGTGCCAGGCGGCTCCTCCGTCGACCTCGCGCAGCTTAGAGATCCCAATCGGAAGCGTTCTTGTTGCATCGGAGGTCGTCATCACGAGCGGCCAGAAATAATCATTCCAGTGCGCGATGAAGCTGAACAATGCAAAGGTCACCAACGTTGGCCGTGCCATGGGCACCATAATCTTGAGAATGATCTTCCATTCCGGCGTTTGGTCAAGCCGTGCCGCTTCAATAAGCTCTTCCTGTACTTGCTTGAATGACTGCCTCAGCATGAATATGCCAAAGGCACTGGAAGAGAAAGGCAAAATGAGTGCCAGCAAATTGTTAATGAGTCCCCACTTGCTGAGCAACAAATACACGGGCAGGAAAATAAGCTGACCAGGAATCATCAAGGTCACCATCGTTATCCCGAATAACAGCTTGTCTCCTTTGAAGGAGTACCTTGCAAACGCATAGGCAGCCAATATAATGGTTGTGAATTGAAGAAGGAGTATACTGACCGATACAACAACGCTATTCATTAGGTATTTAAAAAAAGGCCCTGATTCCCACGCCGCTTGGAAGTTGCTCCACATCACCTTGGAGGGAAACCATTTGGGTGGAAAGATGACGGTCTCCGGGTAAGACTTCAGTGATGTTGAAATCATCCATAGAAAAGGGATAGCAAAAATCGCAACCAGTACGATCGTGGCAGTAATATTCAGGATACGAAGCAATGACTTTCTTGCCATGATATATCCCTTCTCCTTTCTATTGGTAGTGAACCTTGCGGCTGAGCAGCTTGAAGTAGATTAGCGTAAGCACACCAACGACAACGAGCAGTATAACTCCTGCAGCCGAAGCGTAACCGATCTTGAAATAGCGGAATCCGTACTCGTAGATGTAAAAGACGAGCGTGTTGGTTGAATTGACCGGACCCCCATTGGTCATGATGGCAATGGTCTCAAACACCTGGAATGAACTGATCAAATTAATGATAATCAAGAAAAACAGGGTCGGCGAAAGCATGGGCAGCGTAATTTTGTAGAATTTCCGCCACCAATTGGCCTCATCCAGAGCTGAGGCTTCATACACATCCTTCGGAATGCTTTGGAGACCAGCGATGAAGATGAGAGCGTTGTAGCCCACGCCTTTCCAAACCGAAACTAGCACAAGCGACAGTAATGAACTGTCGGGACTACTCAGCCACTCCAGCTTGGGCAAACCAACCATATCCAGCAAACCGTTAAGCAAACCGAATTTGGGATCCATCAGCCACATCCACACCAGGGATACAGATACAAGCGAAACAATATGTGGACTAAATAGTGCACCTTGAACAAACCCGAACCATGCCCCTTCCCGATTAAGCCAAATCGCAAGCAGAAGCGAAATCACAATGGATAAGGATACGGAAAGAAGCGTATAGTTCAAGGAATTGCTCAGGACCTGAAGAAAAGCACTATCCTTAAATAACTCGACAAAATTGTTGAAGCCCACGAACTCCTTGACCGGATTAATGAAATCCCAATTGTAAAAACTCAAAAAGATCATATAGAAGATCGGATAAATGAAGAAAATAGAGAATATCACGATAGAGGGAGCCACCATGACATAGGGACGGAATTTGGACCAAACGGTCATGAATATTTCCCTCCCAGGACAATGAGCTCTCTAGCTTCAGACCGCTCATGCTGACGAGCACGGACTCCGTTCCGATCAAAATAGTACAGATCCTGCATAGAGACCGTGACGTTTACCTCGGAGGCGGACTCCAACGGCTTCAAAAAGCTCTTCACGGCCACTGGTCCAAGCGCGGAATCCAGTTGATAGATGATTTCTGCCCCTAGTGTCTCGCGTGTCATGATATGGGCTGTGAATTGAACATGCCCCGTCTGCGTTCTGTTCTCAAGTGTCATCGTTGCTTTCTCTGGTCGAAAGCCAATCTGCTCAATGTCATCATGAAGCTGAACATTTAAATAAGGCAGGATACGTTCGCGATCAATCACATTCATCGGCGGTGTACCGATAAATTGGGCTGTGAAGACATTATCCGGATCATCGTAGATTTTCATTGGACGATCTGCTTGTTGAATCCGCCCTTTATTCATGATGACGATACGATCTCCCATCGACATGGCCTCAACCTGATCATGCGTAACAAAGACAAAGGTTGCGCCTAGCCGTTTGTGAAGCTGAATTAACTCCGTACGCATTTGATGGCGCAGCTTGGCATCCAGATTCGACAAAGGCTCGTCCATCAGGAATACCGCAGGATTCTTAACCATAGCCCGAGCCAAGGCAACCCGCTGACGTTGACCTCCGGACAGAGCCTGCGGCTTCTTGTTCAAATATTCGGCAAGGCCGACCACCTCCGTGATCTCCTTAACAAGACGCTCTCGCTCAGACCGAGGCACCTTGCGATTCACTAAGCCGAATTCAATGTTCTCCCTGACAGTCATCATTGGATACAATGCATAGTTTTGAAATACCATGGCCACATTACGCTTGCCCGGTTCTACCCCATTGACACACTGGTCTCCGATCCAAATTTCACCGCCCGTTTCTTTCTCAAGTCCTGCGATCATACGGAGTGTTGTTGATTTTCCACAGCCAGACGGGCCGACCAATACCGTAAAGGAGCCATCCTCAATGGTCAGATCCAGACCCTCGATGACTTTATCCTGCTTGAAGCTTTTTTCAATCTGCTTCAACACAATTTGTGCCATGACATTCCCTCCTTCTCTTTACATTACTGAGCGGCAGATGCTAATTGAATGGATAGAATAAGGTCGCTTTCTTCACCTAACGCACCAGCGACAGGTCCAAAGCCCGGCATATCACAACAAAAACTTTGAATATCATCGGCGAGGCTAGCACCCTGTATAGGATGGTGAGTTATCGCTACTTCGCCCTCACGAACTTCAATAACACGGTATGCAGGCACATCCAGACAAGCTGCGGTCTGTACGTAATGCCATTTTCCTTGCTTAACGATGGAGTTTATGTGATTATGCCCGCAAAAATAGATGCCTCCTTCTGGCCGACTATTGAATATGCTCTTCAGTTCATCCTGCGGACGAACATACAGCTTATCGAGCGTTGACCGTGCAGTTGTATCAAATACCGGATGATGCCCGAAGAGAAGCACTTGCTTCTTATGCGAATCGGCAAGCTGCTCTTTGAGCCATGCCACTTGCTCTCCGTCCAGCTCCCCTCCCCAATCTTCCCGGTTCATTTCTTGGGTAGTATCCAGAAAAACCAGCTTGGCATGAGGCGTGTCAATCGCTCGATAGCGATCCTGACCTGTTAGCGTGGAAATTTCATGCTTGGGTATCGAATACGTATCGTGATTGCCCAGCACATGAATGAAGTTCCGTTCACTTCTGGAAAGGATGGAGAAAATCGATCGGAATTCCTGAGCCGTTCCTTCATGCGTTAAATCGCCAATCGAGATATGAAAGTCCGCCTCTTCCTCTAAAAAGGTCTTGAGCATATGCTCATATACCCGAACTCTCGCAGCCTTCATTTCTTCGGTCCCATAACTCATGCTTGAATAGTGATAATCACCAAGTAACGCCAAACGCATGAACTCCACCTCCATCTTTATTTTGCAACCTTGCTGCTAAGCTTTCTCCACCTGCAACACAGTTGAATGCTTCGAATGGTCCTGCTGTTCCATGATGCATTCGTTGAAGGAAGGCCATATATAATCCGGAACAATACCTGTTTTTTGGATATCCTCTCTCAAGGAGATACCTGTAAGCACCAGTGCCGTCTTCATTCCATTCTGCTGTCCAAATAAAATATCCGTTTCCAGCCGATCGCCGATCATAAGGCATCTGCTGCTATTCACATCCAAAAGCTGGAGCGCCTTCTCTGCATAATATCTGGAAGGCTTGCCAAGCACGACTGACGCTTTCTGCTGGCTGGCTGCCTCAATGGAACTTAGGATGGACCCGGTATCCGGAATGATATCCCCTTGTACGGGGCAGCAACTGTCCGGATTCGTTGCGAGCAGAACCGCCCCAAGACGAACTGCTTTTGCCGCTAGATGAAGCTTATCGTAATGAAACTGCCGATCCATGCCGACTAACACATGCGTTGATCGATACGGATCTTCGGTAATGGCTATTCCGATTGCCTGAAGTTCTCTCCGTAAAGCCTCCTCACCAATAACCAGCACCTCGGCGTCTGGGGCATGCTCTGCAAAATACATTCCTGACACGTACCCTGCGGTCAGAATTTCATCGAGCTGGCATGAAACACCCAGACTCAGCAGTCTCTTGTAGCAATCCTCCCTGGTATGAATGGGAGTATTCGTAAGAAACAACAGACGCTTGCCTCGTGATCGCAAGCCACTAATGAAGTCATTTACGCCAGGGAGCCTCATCTGGCCGACATAAATCGTCCCGTCTAAATCGAAGCAATATGCATCGTAAGCATACAAATCCTCCATGACCTTAACCCTGCCCACTCAAACTGAGTTGGACAACTCTAGCGCTTCCATGAAGTATTCGAGCTCGTCTGTACAGACCCATACGGACGGATATTCCTGAAATTTCTTCATGATGGAAGTCTCAT
Source organism: Paenibacillus pabuli NBRC 13638 (assembly GCF_001514495.1). Lineage (GTDB taxonomy): Bacteria > Bacillota > Bacilli > Paenibacillales > Paenibacillaceae > Paenibacillus > Paenibacillus pabuli. The sequence continues at coordinate 62,065 of NZ_BCNM01000030.1, read as the reverse complement.
TGACTGTCCAAGCCATCAGTTGAATTCCCAGTTCTTGACATCGATGAATGTAATGCTCGGTCACGAAGGCGTAATGCATGGACAAGAATGTCGCCCCCATCTCTAATGACCAGTCAAGAATAGCCTTCGAACAGCCAAAAGTGATGAGACCGATCCGTACATCGCTGGATAACTGCCTTATCTTCTCCAAGGCATCAAAATCAAATGACGTAATGACTACCTGATTCAGCAGGTTGAATTCTTTGATAACTTCAAGTACCTTCTCCTCCAGCTGAGGGTAACAGTTACCCATCTGCTTAAGCTCAATGTTGAGTTCAATCTTCCCCTTTAAAGCACGTAGTACTTCATCAAGGGTTGGAATATGCTCATCTTGTTTTATGTTTAGAGATTGCAGCTCCGAAGCTGTATAATCGGCTACCCTTCCCGTTCCATTTGTCATACGGTCAATCGTATGATCATGAATGACAACCGGAATTCCATCCTTGCTGAGATGTACATCCAGTTCAAGATGTGTAAACCCAAGTTCCACCGCTTTTAAAAAGGAAGACAACGTATTTTCAGGATATTTCTTTGGATAGCCGCGATGAGCAACTGCTTGAATGGTCATGCTCAATTACCTCCCGTAGATATTTTGGACAACACAAAAAACCCAGCAGCAAATCACCCTCCTTCAACATCAAGGTTGTATTGATTTACTTACCACCGGGTTTTCTCGTCGTCTCCACCCAAGGATAAATGTATGAAATTAAGTCCAGAATTTCTCGTGCCCTACCGAAACAAAATCTGCCCCGCTCTTTAATGCTTGTTGTATTTCTTCCTCGTGCCGGATAAGGCCTCCAACAATCAAAGGCTGCGAGATGCGTTCTTTCAATTCTTGAATGACTCGAGGCATAAGCCCCGGCATCAGTTCAACCTCATCAGGCTTGTAGCTCATAATCATACGAACCGCAGTCGTTATTGCTGCCGTATCAATGGCGAAAATGCGTTGAATGCTTAATATGCCCGCTTGCTTCGCGGCAGAAACCGCGTTGCTCTTCGTCGTTACGATACCGTCCACTTTAAACACATCAGAAAGATATTGAATGGCGGAGGCATCTCGTCCAATCCCCGATACCATCTCGGTATGCACATATACCTGTTTGCCGCTTTGATGCAGACTGTCTATGATCGAACCAAGATTGGTAATGTTCCCTGTCATCAGAATCACTCGTTTCACATCGCTTGCTATAGCTTGTGAAATTTGTTCTTCAACCGTGATGGAGGCTATGATCGGATAATTCTTCATGGTCAGTCCTCATTCCCTTGTTTGTCATCTTAAATGTTAAAGCTTAAATATTCGTTATGTATCATCTTTATGTAAATGGGTTGTTAATTTTACCTCTCAACCTAAACCATCCTCGTCTACCATCAATTATGAACAAAAAGTTCTTGTTTTTTCGACAAAAGAACCCAGTTCTTGCCCCCATTTGGGACAGAACTGGGTTCCTATAAAGATAACTATTACTACTATTTTCGTGCCCGGTCAACCCGTGCGATAAGTTCTTGGATTACGTCATCCGGCGAACGTTCGTTCATCCAATTTTGACCGAACATCTGGAATACTTTGATCATGGGGAAGTCTTCCCAAAATCCGACGAATTCCTCGCTAAGATATACCTTATCCGTGACGTGCTCATTCATGTCATTCAGGCAATGCTCTAATACGGCTTTTGCCGTGGGATCGCTCAACCATTCGCTAAGAAGGCTAAATTTGTGGAACGTGATTTCTTCCTTTCCAAAGTCACAATGTAAACGTTCGGTGATTCGTATGTCTTTAGACGAGCTGCCCAATGAAATTTGAAAAAATCCAGTCTCTGCTACCCAGCGGTTGTACTTGGTGTTGTAATATGAAAAATCTCTTTCTTCCAGTTCAAAGACGATCTTTCGGTTTTCGCCCGGCTCAAGTTCGATTTTGGCGAATGCCTTCAACTCCTTCTCTGGGCGGGTCCATTTGCACTCTTCATCGTGCACGTACAATTGAACGGCTTCTTTTCCCTTACGCTTGCCCGTGTTTTTCAATTGAAAGGACACTGTAACGCCTTTATCCACCTGGACCACTTCGAGGTCCGTATAGGAAAACGATGTGTATGACAATCCGTGTCCAAACGGAAATTGTGGTGCCAGTTCTTTGCGGTCATAATATCGGTACCCTACGAAAAGACCTTCGCGATAATATAGCTTGCCGTTCTCCCCCCGAATCCGCATATGCGAAGGGTTGTCCGACAGCTTCACGGGGAAGGTCTCGGACAGTTTACCCGACGGATTCGTGTGTCCGAACAGTATATCCGCGATCACTTTACCCATGCCTTGTCCCGACAACCAGGAATGAATAACTCCAGGTACATGCTGGACCCATGGACGCATGGCTAATGCTGACCCGCTGCTTGTCACCACAATGCACTTGGGCTGCACGGCGGCTACCGCCTGAATCAATTTCACTTGATGCTCCGGAAGGTTAATATCTTTCAAATCATGCATCTCTGATTCGGCATATTCCGGTTGGCCGACAAACAGCACAGCCACATCGGAATTCATGGCCAATGACACGCTTTCCTTGATTAACTCCTCATTCATGGAGTCATCCTCCGGGTACCCTTCTGCATAACCCATGGAAATTGTGTCTCCAAGCAGGTCCTTTATCTCATCCCACGGGATATCGACTCTTGTAGGAGTTACCTTCGCACTTCCCGCCCCCTGAATTCTAGGCTTCTTGGCAAACCGTCCAATAACGGCAATCGACGAAATCGATTCCTGCTGCAGCGGGAGAATCGCATTCTCATTTTTCAGGAGCACCATACTTTCGGCCGCCGCTTTACGTGCAAGTGCATGATACTCCGGAACATCAGATGAATCCGTGTCTTTGTTACCGGTAACCCGCTCTACCAGCTTCAAAATACGGCTCACACTTCGATTCAGCTGTTCTTCGGAAAGAGTCCCGTTCTGCACCGCTTCCACGATCGCTTTGGCATTGTAATGGGCAGGACCCGGCATTTCAAGATCAAGCCCGGCTTTCAGTCCACGTATTCGGTCATTGACAGCCGTCCAGTCGGACAGAACTACGCCTTCGTAACCCCACTCTTCTCTCAAAATGTCATTTAGCAAATGTTCGTTCTCGCTGGTATACGTTCCATTCAGCAAGTTATAAGAACACATGATCGTCCATGGATCGGATTTCTTGACAATCCGTTCAAAGGCACTCAGGTAAATTTCGCGAAGCGTCCGCTCATCGATTTCCGAACTGGTCACCATTTTCTCGAACTCCTGGTTGTTGCCTGCGAAGTGCTTAAGAGAAGCGCCCACTCCTTCGCTTTGGATACCGTTAATGAACGCTGCTCCAAGTTCGCCCGTCAAGCACGGATCTTCCGAATAATATTCAAAATTCCTACCGCCAAGCGGAGTCCTTTTCATGTTGACTCCCGGTCCGAGCAGCAACTCCACGCCCATGGCCTTCGATTCACGGCCGAGCGCTACCCCGACCTCATGCAACAATTCCGTGTTCCAGGAGGAACCGATGGCTGAACCCGTAGGGTAACAGGTTGCGGGTACATTTTCCGTCGTAATGCCCATTTCTTCATCGCTGTTCGTTTTACGGATACCGTTTGTTCCGTCATACATATGAACGGGCGGAATGTCTAACCGCTCAATCCCTTTTGTCATCCACATATTCAAACCCGCACAGAGCGAGGCTTTTTCGGCAAGCGTAAGTGCCGACAACAATTCATTGATCGACTTATTCATGATACTCCATCCTTTTTATATCAATTTTGTTCCTTTTCTTTCTTCAGTTCTTGTGCATCATACAGTTTGAAAAACGGGAACCAGACAGCAAATACAATCAGGAGGACCACCGCCAGCAAAATAAGGCCGTTGAACCCAGACATGATGTAGGTGGACAGTCCGATCGGCGTATACCACAATTGGAAGATCTGGCTCGGAATTCGCACCAAACCCATATCAAGCGCCAAATACACAATAATCGGCGTGATGAGCCCGTTGATCCACATCGGCACCATGAGCAGCGGATTGAAAGCAATCGGTGCTCCGTACACGACAGGCTCATTAATATTGAACAAGGACGGGATGATGGTCGCTTTACCGACGGACTTCAGCTTTTTCGATCGGGCCAGCAGGAACCAGACAACTAACGGCAAGGTCGCTCCCATCCCTCCAATACCAAGCCAGCCGGAGAAAAAGGTTTCGAAGGTGTTGATATTGACCGGATCTTGCCCGGCTGCGACAAGAGCAGCATTTTCTTCAATTGCAGGTATCCATATCGCGTACCAGATCGGTGTCATAACCCATGGGCTTACGCCAAAGGAATACAGCACTACACCAATAAAATTGAATAATATAAAACCTGTCAGACTTTGCCCCATGGCATTGATTGGCTCAAAAACGTTCACGATCATCGCAAAAATATCAAACTGAAGCTGATATACCAGAACCCATCCTGTAGTTAATGCCAAAGCGATTGGAACGAGAAAATCAAACCAGTCCATAATGAATTCGGGTAGTGAAGACCCCTTTTTAAAGAACGAGAATTTGTTGCAAATATTCATGACAAGAGCAACAAACACACCCACCAGGAGCGCTGTGATCATTCCCGAAGGTCCGAACCGTTCAAGAATGAATTGAATGGTTCCATCTTCGTTCATCGTTGGATGAAGAAGCATAACGAACAGGGATACCCCAGTCATTCCCGCTAACAACTTGATTTTGTGGCGATCCTTTTTTTCCATGACCACATAAGGCGTCAGAAAAGCAATAAACAAACCCAATAAACCAAAACTGAATGTGGTGATGGGTGTCAGATCCGGCATTCCCGGAATGAAATCCTGCAAAATCGAAATCAATGTAATAATCGAACCGATAAAAATCATCGGAATGGCGACCATGATGGCTTCTTGAATTGAAGAAACCCAAATATTGTTCGTAAACGCCTCCAATTTGGGCGCGAACGAATCTGTCATCCATTTCATGAAACGCTTCATCCAAACTCCCCCTGTCTTTCTCTTAGCTGCCACAACCAAAGTATATAGAAAAGTGTTAACGCTTTCTTGTTGAAACTTGCCGCATTATGGTTCGTTTTTTGCCCACTTCATGTCTTCCGTTCTAGCTTATCTACCTGTGCAAGTAAATAAACAACAAAAAACATCCCTCCATTTCGGAAAAGATGTCTTGAGGTTGTATTTTCATTTAATATTGCCTATCGAACATGAGTAACATCACACCATGAGGCGGGAGCATAATTTCTTTGCTCCAACATTCCTTTCTAACTATCTCTGTCCGTATGACGGGACCGCTTCTCCCGTTTAAATAAAAGATCTCTTCTTCCGTTAAGGAATAGGGCGATCCCATGCGGGTCCACTCGTCAAATACCGATCCATGCTCCCGATCCAGTTGATAACTGGTGCATTTATAGGGTCCTGCGAGCTTGTTTAGCTTGAGTTCGAATGTTTTGTCACCTTTTTCCTCAAATACGTCATAGCGGGTTGAACAGGATAATTCCGACCAATCTCCACTCGTAAACAGCTGATCTACGTGAACGTAGTGATAGAACAGAAATTGCATGCTTCCGTCGCTTTTTCGGGTTCCAACATAACCTTCTCCCTTAATTAGCAGTTCATCACCGAGCTTTTGCATGAGTTCAAACGCATAATAGCTAGGTTTTTTTAGCCCATCACGATTAATCAAGCCAAAGCCTCCATAAAACGGAGAAGCGGGAACGATGCTTTCTTCAAATACGTCGGTAAAGGACCAGAAAGCCATCGCTTTCACGTCACCTAGCGTGTTCATGGTTTGGTAGATGACAAACGGAGCCATGAACATGGTATCGTGCAGCAAGTTTCGGTCATATAGCGAAAAGTTCCACTCGGTAACATGAAGTTCAACATGACCGTACAATGACGCATTCATTTTTTGCCGCAGCCGGTCAATGCTTTCCTTATAAAACGAAGGCGGCATGATTTGGGTCAAACGATCATCTTCAGCTTTAAGCTTGGGATATTCCGAATAGATATGGAACGAAAAGAAGTCGATGGCCACTTCCCGCTTTCTGCAATAAGCCAGAAACTCCTCAGCCCAAGTGTCGTTCCAGAGAGATCCATAACCCATGGCGGGGCCTCCCACCTTCAGTTCGTGCAATACCGATTTGATGGCATGAACGGTGGATTCATAAAAAGCGAAGTATTCTTCCTTGCTTCCTGCCCAACAGACACCTGCCAGGTCAGGCTCGTTCCACACTTCGAAATACCACTTTTTCAATTCTTCCGCCCCATAACGGTTCAAACAATGGCGAACAAATTCGCGAACTAGCGCTTGCCACTTGGCTCGATCTGACGGTGGGCTAATGTTCCCTTTCCACCAAAATATCGTTTCTTTGGACCTCGCCAGTTGGCTCGGCATAAAGCTCAGTTCCACAAATGGCCGAACTCCCTGATCTAGAATGAAATCATATAACTTGTCCACATAAGACCAATTATAGACGGGGGTGCCATCTTCTTTCTCGCTGTAAACCATCATCTCGTCATTGAATATCCCATGAAATCGGATATGTTGAAAAGGGATTTTTCCTTTCAATGCGGACAATTGCTTCCGCCAATCTTCACGCAATCCTTCTACAGCTCTTCCTGCCGTCATGGTGGTATTCCAGTGCTTTTCATAAACAAAAGATGTCTGGTCTGCTTGAACCTCAATGCGGGTTTGGTCTGCCCCAAGAGTAGTCGATAGATGGACCTTGTCCTGACCCGTGTCCATTTTTGCGTCCAGATATCGATACAGCGATCCAATTGCATTCAGCGTTTCCATTTCGTAATAATCTCCGCTTGAAGATTCCTCATACGTTTTGGGCTTGCGGTTCACGTTCAACTGATGGGGTACGGCTGCATGCGATGCTTCCCGATAGGAACCAGGCGTGCAACCGTACTTTTCTTTGAAGTATTTGTTAAACAGTTTAACGTTGGCAAATCCGCAATCCAGTGCGATTTCCGAGATTTTCTTTTCGTTCCCTGCCAGCTGGGTCTGGGCTTTCTCCAAACGAATGAGCGTCAAATACTTTTGGAAGGATATACCGATTTTATCGGTAAAGAAGTGGGAAAAATAATGCAAACTCAAATGCTCGGACTGAGCCATTTCCTGCAGCGTGATCTTCTCATTGTAGTGACTATCAATGTATGTGAGGACTCTATTCAGCCTTTTATAGTCGTAATCTTTGCTTCCTTCCCCCATCGGCGTATTTGTTCCACCTAAAAAATATCTCTGGAGGCAACCGCATAACATCTGTAATCTGCCCATTGTGAAACTTTGGTAACCCGGCGACTTTTTGTTTATTTCCCATACCATTTGAGCAAGATTTTGTTTAATACTATGTAGCCGGGAAGCGTCTTGATCAACGTTCAGGGCAGAGTTGCAGGAGATAAATGCATTACTGTTCAGCAACTCCGGACCGAACTGCAATGTTAACAACACGTTATCTTGATTGGTACGCTCAATCTTGTGTACTGACATGCTGTTTACGACGATGACATCATCTTCATGGAGTGTATATTGCTTCTGGTCCAGATACATGATGATCGAGCCATGAAGAACATAAACAATTTCAACTTCTTTATGCCAATGAAAATCAATATGTTTCACAGAATTCACGAAGAGTTTCATAGGCAGATCATCCTGATGCTGGATAAACTCGTATAAATAGCGAATTGTCTGCGCCTCCCTTCATACCGCTTATTATAGACACTTCATTTCGAAGATATCAACATGAAGCCCAGTTTCCTACCCCTTACGGCAATAGGTATAAGTTCTTGTCCCGCGACCAAAAACATAAAGCCGGTCGGAATGACCGGCCACTTATTGTGATATTCCTTGGAATCGAAACGCACAGTTAGAAAAAGTTATTCAGTATCTGTTCGATCTCATTTGGATTTGTGATTTCAGGACCGAAAACAGCTCTAGGTTGCTTACTGTTATTCCACGGCTCCAACGTACAAGCATCATGAATATGTGCTATTTTCCAGGTCAGTACATTGTCAAATGTTGTTCCTGTGTTCTGTCCATGAATATGATTGATCCAGATTGGTTCCTTGATATTAATGAATTCTCGGGGAACCTTAAATGCATCGCGCCAGGTATAACGAGGCGCTTGTCCTTTCAAATACTCATTCACATTGACAAGCGTTACACCGTAGCTGGGAAGCCAGAAAAAAAATTTACCCAGTCGCTTTTGTACCGAGTCGTAGATGTAACCGTATTGCGGTACCAGGGATACCGTGTCTCTTTGGGGTTTATAGGCATGCAGCTTTTTTATAAAATCTTTGTGATACATATCATCACTGGACAGATAGACGCGGTACAAATACTCGAACTCTTCCATATCTTGGATCACACGAGATTGGTAATCTTTAGATGTAACAAAACAGATATTGGAAGGCAGGGGAGGATACCTTTTTAGTGTCCCGTGTATAAGCTTCTCAGACTTCGGGTCATACAGTACGTAGCAGGTAAACTCCTGAGAAGATTGAAGGACCAGGCTCTTCAATGCATACTTCATGAATAGATCTATTCTGTATTCTATCCAGCGCTTGGTCAGTCGATCCGCTGTCGATCCCCAGTTATTAAAGAGCATTTCTACAATAAGCTTTTTTTCCTTAGACATTCTCTTAGCCCTCCTTTGACGTTCAGGGATGATCTACGTAGGAACCTGTACCTCTTCGTTTTGCCCTGAATCTATCAAGAACGCCTCTGGTCAGATCATGAATTCTCTTAATACTTGTTCAATCTCGTCTCCACTCAGCCGGTCTTTAGGTGGAACCTTTTTGACCGAGGTGTTACTGGAATGAACAATATTGATATAATTGCGTGGAGGCAGCAACTCATGTGGCAGATCAATGACATTTCCATGGGTGCCTCTCCCCGGTAACTTGACGCGGTATCCTGAGGCATATTGCTCCGTTTTATACAGATACACATAGAATTGCGGTGAACGATGAAACGTCGGTGCCATCTCATTATTGACGCTGTCCCACAAATACCCATTCTGGTTGATTAGCGCCATCGTCTCTGGCTTTGGTTGCACGTTATATAGCTGCTGAACAAACGTCCTATGGTACAGGTCATCCGAATCCAGTCTGGCAATGTAAATGTCTTCATGTCCTTCCGCAAAGGCGAGTATGGCGCCAACGCTCTCGATATGCGTTCCGAAACGGATATTGGCCGGCAACGGTTCCTGCTCTGCCAAAATTTCCTGCATTAACTCTCCTGATTCCTTCGAGAGCTTCACTACGGTCAGGAAATCCTGATTCGTCTGCGCCTTGAGACAATTCAGCGTAAACCTGCGAAAAATGTCCATTCTTCGCTCCAGCCATTCTCTCGTCAAACGCTGCGGGTCAAAACCATAGTTGTTGAAATTAATCTCGATCACGATTTTTCTTGTCATAATTTCGCCTCCTCGTTGAATCTCTAAACTCGCATACCTGTCTCAACGAACTTACTGTCTTCATCCAATTCTGCCGACTCTATAATGTATGAGTAACTAAGCAAGACGCAACGGACACTTGAACTGATCTTGATAGAGTATGAGATGAAATTTACGGCATCCAATCGAAATGGTTTACCGATGTGACCTATTCTCCATTCGGCTCTTGCTTTCTGTGCATGTCAGTGGAATTGTAGTGGGGAACACAATGTTTATTAAATCAGATTTACGAGATAAATTTTGCATAAGCACTTACTGTTTGGTGCAATGTAGTGATGTAGGGATTTTAAAGATCTGATCACTATTTGGAGGGATCGTTTTGGCTAAGAGCAAACAGCAACAAGAAGCGCATGGAATTGGACAGATCGAGCATCAGCTGAATAATCAGATGGAGACTGCCGCAGAAATTCAGGGACAATCGAAACTCGACCAAGAAATAAAAAAGGCCGCCCACAGTCATATTGATCAATTGAATGAGCTTTCAGAATAAGGAGAATTCTCATGAACAAACAAAGAGCAATTGAAATTTCTGAATCGGCCATTATGAAAAATGTAACTTACAACGATACCCCTATCTTTATCCAGCATGTCAATGAGGATGAAACAGCTCGGATCTATCTGATCGGAAACTCGGAACAGGAAATAACCGTTCCTTTGTCCAGTCTGACTGAACATCCTTAGAATAAAGCGGATGAGGAGCACTCTCACTTTGATAGTGCAGCCATAAAACTTGTTGACTACAAAAAACCGGAGCACCTAAGCTCCGGTTAACAAATAGCAAGTTTGCTATTCATGCTTCTGACGGTAGTACATCCCTTTTCATTCATACTGTAACATCCGGAGTACACTTCTGCGAAATATCCAAAGGGCGATGATATTACAAACAATGTTTCCTCCTAAAGGTCTACTTCTGAACCAAAGCTGATAAGTCCCCTGTAAAAACCACTTCCTCGTTGTGATTGAAAGTCGAAAACCTCACAGTAACGAGTCCTGTGTCATTTCTCTTCTCTTTTACTTCAATAACTTCAACATGGGTATACAGTATGTCTCCTGGATATACTGGTTTAATAAATTTAATATTATTGAATGCGGTTCCAGCAATCACATCATCGCCATAGCTACCAGTTTCAATCCATAGTTTAAATGTAACGGCTAAGGTTTGAACCCCGGAAGCAATGATCCCATTAAAGCGTCCCTTTTTTGCTTTATCTTCATCCAAATGCATATATTGCGGGTCAAACTCGGATGCAAATCTCATAATGTCCTCTTTACTCATTTCTAAGGACTTCGTTTTAAAGGTCTGTCCAACAAAAAATTCATTGAATTTCATAAATAAAAACTCCCTCGCTGAAGATTATGGGTTGAGTGAATATGTTACTTAAATTTGCAAAGGTTAAGATCACTGAAACTATTTTGTGATTCATTAATTAATATTTATATCTTAATTTACAAGACTTAATTATAGTACTTGGTACTAACTATGACTAGAAAAATTCTCACCAACTGAATGACCAGTTAAGTGAGAATTTTTCCGCTTATGTGGTCTAATGATCCTATCATCAACCCTTTCTGAGTTAAAAGTTAGGATCAGACTGAGCATGTTGAGGTGTCCGACGCGAGATGTTCTTAACTAGGAGGAAGTATGTCAGAATCGCAACGAGACTGGTCATTAATAAAGTGAGTCCAAGCGGGACGGCAGTGTCTTCACCTGCGATACCCACCAGAGGAGCAACCAGGGCGCCTAAAAGAAAAGGAACAACTCCAAGTAGCGCTGCTGCACTTCCAGCCATCTTGGCTTGGCTCTCCATCGCAAGCGGAAATGCTGCAGTAGACGTAATACCTATGGAGCAAACAAAGAAGAACAACGGAATAACCAAAGCGAACAACGGGCCATGAACTAAGGTTACCACCAAAGCTGCAACACTTGCCGCTAAAGCAAGCCACAGTCCAGATAATAGAAGAGTCTGCTCAGGTATACGTTGTGCTAACCGACCCACAATTTGGGAACCGATGATCAAGCTGATCCCGTTCGAAGCAAACAATATAGCAAATACAGTCGGTGTGACTCCATATATATTTTGGTAAATAAATGGTGTTCCTGCTACATATGCAAAGACCCCAGCCGTCATGATTCCCTGTGCCAGCATATAGCCAACAAACTTGCGGTCACGTAGAAGCGTTCTGTAGTTCCCTAACTGTTGTTTGAAGTTGGGAGCCATACGTCGTTCAGGCGGGTTTGACTCCTTCAAACCCCATTTTGTCATTATTAATAAGAAAACGCCCAAAAATGAGAGTGAGATAAACACACCAATCCATGTCGTGAATGAAAGAATGCCGCTTCCAGCGATCGGTGCTGCCAAAGGCCCCAAATTCCCTACAAGCAACAGCAAAGAGAAAAATTTAGTGAGTTCATGTCCACTATAAAGGTCCCTAGCTATCGCACGAGAAATGACAATTCCTGCTGAAGCCGCAAATCCTTGAGTGAAACGAAACAAAATCAATAGTCCGATATTAGGAGCAAAAGCGCACGCCAAGGAACAAATAATATAGGCAGCCATGGAGATTAACAACGGTTTACGTCTACCGTGAGCATCACTCAAAGGACCCATAACGAGTTGCCCCATACCTAGCCCTAATAAACAAGCAGTAAGACTAAACTGAACAAGCGACGCGTTTGTATTGAAATTTTCTGCAATCTCAGGAAAAGCCGGTAAATACATATCAATCGTAAATGGACCTAATGTTGAAAATAAACCCAGCAACAACGCCAGGCCAAATACATTCCAATTATTGCTCTTTATCATTGTTGATTAAATCTCCAATTCATTACATAATTTAGTTTATTTGAACGTAGACACCAGTCAATATACACATTGCCACTATAATTTCAGTACCCAAAGACATATTCGATTTCTACTAAAAGTGTGTACCTTGAGCGATAGGTGAAATCCAGACTTTTCCCTCCTTTTGAACTTAATTTCAATAAAGTATTATTCCCATAAACTTAGCCTGAGCATTTACATTTTAGTTCTGACTCTACAAGCCTATTCGAAGTATAAAACATAGAGTTAACTGTAAGTCAAATCATCTATTTTAACGCAAGCTAATAAGTTGGCACTGATTGTCAGGGGGAGCTTCTAGGAACCTAGTTTGGAGATGGCTCCATAATTTCATAGGGTATCGTCTTATTCATAGGCGTTCATTGATTTTGATCAACAATTTCTTTAAGACTTGCTTTTCGTCTTCAGTAAGGACTTGAACGATTTCTTCCTCCACTTTTTGGAATGAGTCTTGAAAGTCTTGAATCAATTCAATCGCTTTTGGCAGCACATATATATTTTTTTGCCGTTCATTGTTGGCCGGAATTTTGCGCTCGATGAACCCATTTTGCTCTAAACCTTGAAGCATGCTTGTAATGCTAGCACGACTTAAATGAAATCGGTCTGCAAGGTCCATTTGAATGATTTGATTATTTTGATTTTCATAGATATAGTCGATTACTTTTCCTTGTTGAGCGGTTAACCCCAGCTCTTTTATACTCTCGTCCGCTCTTTTCTTTAACTTCAGACCAATAACCTGAAACAGATCCAGATATGGTGTATCCTTTTCGGATTGCATAATAATCCCCCTCCCTCCAATTGTTAGATACCTAATTGTAAGTAAATGTACTATACAGTGATCCTTTAGGCTTGTCAAACAACTATTAGCTTATTGACAGTTAGATAACTAACAGTTATACTCCGAATTGTTATACTGAAAACACTTAGGGGGAATTGAAATGGAGAAATCAGTTCAAAATTCAGCGTTAGAACCAGTGACGGCGATTACAAATGTACGTATCTTTGACGGAGATCAAATCATTGCGCACAGACATGTTGTCATTAAAGGGGAATCCATTATTTCAGTCGGCGGAGAACTTCCGGCCGAAGCAACGATTATTAACGGAGAAAATGCGACTCTAATGCCTGGTCTGATTGATGCCCATGTCCACACCTCAATTGGGGGATTACGGGATGCCTTAAAATTCGGCGTTACAACCGAACTCGAAATGAACGGCGACTTCACTCAAAGAGGTCGCGAGATTCAGTTGAAAAATGTAAATGACGTGGCTGACGTCCGTTCTGCTGGCACAGCGATCAGCGCTCCGGGTGGACACCCAGATGAGTTACTGCCAGATGGAGATGAAATACCGGAATTCATATTAAAGGAACTAGAGAAGTTATCCGAGGAAGATCGGGAAGCAATGTTGGCCGCATACGCTCACGATCACGAAGAAATACCGCAAGTCACAACAGTTGAAGAGGCGATTAAGCATGTGCATACCCAAGTGGAGAATGGAGCCGACTATATCAAGGTCATGATTGAAGAAGGAACGGTCATGGGGGCACCTGGCCTGCCTGTACTTAGCGACGAGATTCTAAAGACAGCCGTGAAAGAAGCCCACAAGTTGGATAAGCTGGTCATTGCCCACGTCTTGACGGCTCTTTCATCGCAAGAAGCTATCGATTTTGGAGTCGACGGTTTGGGCCATTTGTTTATCGACAGACCCGAGTACACATCCGACTTAGTGAAGTCCATAGCGGGTTCAGGCGCTTTTGTTATACCGTGCTTGGTGTTGAATTCATCGATTATCGGAAATCCGGCATCGGAATTAGCGAATGATCCGCGTGTTCATTCCAAATTAAGTCCAGACTGGATCGATATTTTGAATTCAAGCTTCAATACGTTCCCGCAAGGTAATATGGAGAACAGCTTTCAGAATGTGATGGATCTTCACCGTGCCGGTGTTGATATTCTGGTAGGAACGGATGTCGCTCCGGTTCCCGTTCCGAACCTTGGCGGCCTTGCTCATGGGGCCAGTGTCCACCATGAGATGCAGCTGCTGGTGAAGGCCGGGTTCACGCCGATCGAAGCTCTTCAGTCAGCTACTTCCAAACCGGCCCGTTGCTTTGGTCTTCACGACCGCGGTCGTATCACCGAAGGTGCACGCGCTGATTTTATTCTTGTAGAGGGTGATCCAACCACTCAAATTTCAGATACCTTGTCAATAAAATCGGTGTGGTTCAATGGTTTACAGCAACTGGATTAATCAGATTTGATCTCCCTATAGAATGAATTGATTATTTCAAGTTAATGCTCATCGTTTTCGATAAACTAGACATAAAATCAAGAAGGCAGTCGATCACATTAATCGACTGCCTTCTTGATTTTATTAGGGTAACGTCTCCCGTTAGTTGAGCATTGATTTATGTTCATTTTCTCTCCACGTTCACTACATTTAAAATTCTCAACAAAGCTTCTCGTTGTACTTGATCCTCACTATAACGAATCCTCCATGATTTTGTTTTAGTTAAGTGTCAATGGTTTCCTTGGGGAGTATTCGTCGTCGGCGAACTAAACGTTAATAGACAAAAAAATACCAGTTTAACAACTGGTAAAGTAAAGGTGTATATATCTTATATCTGTAATTTCAGATCCTTTTTATTAGTCCGATACGACAAATCCGTCGAAGTTCTCAGGTCCTACACGGATTGTACCAAGCAAGTTAGAACTGATAAAAGCAGTGTACGTCAATTGAGGAGTAATTGGTGGATTAAAATCATCTGCTGAAAACGTAATAACTTGAGGTGCAAGCACGCTCAAACTAAATGTGGATGTTGCCGAATAGATCACAGGATCTGTTGCCAGCGTACCGCGTACAATCGTTATGGTGACCCCAACAAGGGCCAGCGGTAATTGTACAGAAACGGTTCCTTTTAATTGAACTCTAGGGTTAGTCCCTGCACCTGCTGTTAGCAAACCAATCTGACCAAACACTTGCGGTGTGTTAATTAGAAGGATGGGGATCGCGATCGAGTTGGCCAAACTTGCATTTTGCGATGTTCTCGCATCCAAAAACGTTGTCATAGTGTTACCTCCTTATCACGAAGATAATATAATATATTCATAGGTAACTAGTCTGCTTGGACAGTAAACATAATAATTGGAGCATTTCCCACTAAAAACGGTATTGTACGCCCTAATGGGAATGATTCCTCAACACAAAAAAGCCGCTTTTATAGCGACTTTGATGGTACATGTTATGTCCCGTGACATTATATGCTCAATAATGAAGTGATAAGTTAGACCTTGGGAGGAGAAAGAGATTCAAGTTCTTCCTTCGTTTTGAGCTCCTGCTCAATCCGTTGTAGTTGTTCTTTCGCTTTCCGATAAGCATTATCAGCTTGTTCAGTCTGCTGCTCGTAATCTTTCCTACGCAGGACGGGAATGAGGACACAATCATAAGTTAGTTCGTCTCCTTGCCCTCGGACCACAGCATTTAAAAGCACATCTAATGTTCCACCACTACCGGTTTTCATCATTAAGCACATCTCATTAACCTGATGGTTAAGATTAATCAGCGGCAAAAAATAAATCTGAAAGAAAACCTGGCTCGGCCGAGTTAGCAGGGATTCAAAGCTGGTACCGATGATTCCTAGTTTCTCATATGCAAGCAAGCGACAAAAGGTATCGTTAACGATTTGTATTCTCCGATTTTGATCTATCGATAAATAACCGCATGAGGCGTAATCCAACCATTCATCCATATTATGTGTGTAGCTCGCTTTCCTGTATTGAATTGGTTGAGGCAAAATATTCGCTAATGAGGCGAATGGTCTCATCTGGATGACTCAGGTGTGGACAATGACCGGTTGCATCCATCAGCCGGAACTCACTCCCCTTCATCTGCTCATGGACATAGGCTCCAGCTTCCAGTGGCGCAATCACATCTTCGGAGCATTGCAGAATCAACGAGGGTACTACCACCTTGCTGAGTTCCTTACGGTAATCAGATAGAAAAGTAGCTTCTGCAAAACGTCGGGCCACCTTAGGGTCTGTTGCGCAAAAGTTCTGCTTCAGCTCTTCGGATAATTCCGGCCGGTCTGTATTCCCCATAATGACAGGAGCCAGATAACTCGCCCAGCCTTGAAAGTTCTGATCCATCATGTCCAATAAAGCAACCAGATCTTCCCGTTCAAATCCGCCGATGTAATCAGGCCAATCGTTTAAATAGCGTGCAGAAGGTCCGATTAGAACTAACCGATCAAAATAATCCGGTCTTTGAATGGATGCCAGCATACCGATGGTTGCACCGACGGAGTGCCCCACTAGAATGGCATTCTTCAATTCAAGTGCAGAACAAATGTCCAAGACATCCTGAGCATAACCGTATAGATCATGATAACGACTAGGATCATAAGATTGAATATCGGAATTTCCCGAACCGACAAAATCAAACAGTACAACCTTGTATTTCTCTTCAAAATTCGGTACAATCAAGCGCCACATGTTTTGATCACAGCCAAATCCATGGGCAAATATAAGAGCAACGGAACCAGAGCCCGTTACTTTCACGTTATTTCGGATAAGAATCTGTTGTTTATCCATTGGACTCTTCCTCCTATTGGTTACGATCAATCGTAGTGATTCAATCATTATACCATTATAGTAAGATCCACATATGATTTCTCACAATTGACCTTCTTCGTTTGGGTTATGGAAGCAGGTCCCTCCCCTAAATAAAAAAAGCCGCTATGCTAGCGACTTTGTGTCGTATGTATTGGAACGTTCAGTTCCTACTCTATTTCACACAATGAAAAATAAACGATTTGTTTTCAGAATGCGCCTGTTTAAATTCCCAATCACCATACGTTTCAATTTGTGTAAATCCAATTTGTTTTAACGACTCAGCATATTCTTCTTGAGTTCGAAACCTTAGCTGCATTTTTTCATGAATCAGGACTTTGTCTATCGTTGTATTTTTTATAATTTCATAGAACGTGTATATATCTCCCTCAAACCCCTCATATTCGGTATAAATTTCTAGAGAATCTCCACTAAGTCTGTCTTTTGCTAAGTCAGGAGTCTTGTCCTTCTCCCACTCTTTCCACACTTTTGCCAAAGGGTTTCTTGTATCAAAGATAAAGTGACCTCCAACTTTTAGGGATTGAATAACATCTGAAATTACTTGCTCCCAACTATCATCTGTAAGAAATACCTGAGCAACATTGGCTGTCATGATCACCGCGTCATACGTATTGAATTGCAAATCTGTACTATCACCTACAATCCAATTCACATTGCCTGGATGATCTTTGCTTTTTGCCATATCAATCGCTTCTTCATTAGGATCTATAGCTGTAATGATGTAACCCTTTTGAGCAAGATGAGTAGTCCATCTCCCTGTTCCACAGCCCAGGTCCGCTATAAATTCTACATTTAATTTCTTTAGCAGTGCTAAGAAAAATTCATCGTCTCTTCCCCAATGGTTAATCTGGTCATATACTAATGGAATCATATGTAATGTCTACCTACTTCCTAATGGCATTTACTATAGTAATGAAATAAAAAATACTAAAGTTATAATAGATGTTTCCATAAACAAGTGTCAAAGGTTTTGTTCAAGTCTCATTCCAATACGTTGGAAGCTGCAGTTTCTATTAAAAGATTCGCTTCTGATGCGAGAATTAGAGTATAGTAAAAGTAGTCGAAAATATATTCCAGGAGGCAACAGCCATGTCACAAGAAATCTGGATAAACCTGCCTGTCAAAGATGTTGAGCGGTCAACTGCCTTTTTCAATGAGATTGGATTTCATGCAGTAAGCGTTGGAAACGAGAGAGCCCAGCTTTCCATAGGCAAAACAACGATTCTGCTGTTCCCGGATGCGGCGTTTGAGAAATTTACAGGTTCAAAAATCGCAGATACCTCCCATAGCGCAGAAGTCATATTTTCCATTGGCGCTGAAAGCAGAGAAGAAGTTGATGCCTTTATTCAGAAAGTCGAGTTTGCCGGAGGAAAAATCTTTGGCAAGCCGAGTGAAACGGACGGCTGGATGTACGGAGCCGGATTTGCCGACCTGGACGGTCACCGCTGGAACCTGCTGTACATGGATGAGAGCAAAATGCCGAAACGCTAAAATGAAAACGCCGGTTACCTGGTTAAGGTCATCGGCGTTTTTTTCAATAAAAGATTGGAAATTCAGTTATTGAAGTAGTGAGACTGCTCGAGGTCGGGGATCAGTGCAGGTTGCACAGGCGCCATCCCAGAAGTTCTTGAGTTGCAGTGCTTGACCTCGGGATATCGAGTGCTGCAAGTGTGCTGAGAAAACCGAAATGATCGTCTGCCTCTTCACGTGAAATACGGACTACAGATACGTTCAGATGCTTGCCAATAACACGCGCGATATCCCGAAATGGCAGACCTTCATCTGCAACCCTATCTAATCGTGAACCAGACGGGCATTTTCTAACGCCAGGCAGTATAGATGTTCGGCATCAAGGCGGTGCACAGCCGGCCAGCGGTTGTTCCCCTCTTCCACATAGGCTGAGAATCTTGAAAGCCGATACCTTTGTTTGCTCCGGTGACCAGAGCGACGGGTCTATCTTGCATAGTATTAAATCTCCTTTTTATATCGATAGTGGGTGAGTACAAACCGAGGTTGATATATCAACCTGTAACGAATATAGCACGTTGAAGTTGACGAGTTATGTTTACTTTTTTGCATAGCATATGGACTAAGCCTTACGGTTGCTCAGCAATTTGCTTGAATTTTTTTTGGCTGGGTTCGGATTTTGATTGAAAATTTCGATTAATTAATCAAGGTTATTTGCATCTAACGAACTGATAGAATAAAACACATCATCTGTGATCAAGTGAACAGATTTTCTGCTTTCTCCTTCTTCGATCAGTAGCCCCATTAATTTCCTGAACAGATCTGTAGCTTTCCTCCGTTTGGTCAAAAATAAAAGCCCAAAAAGCCTGCAAGAAAATGGAACGAGTCGGTCCATCTTCTTGGAGGCTTTCAATTTGACAGAAATGCGCCGACCAGGGAACCTTGCAACAACCCCTGTATTGCATCATGAACCAAACAACTACTCCTTCACCGAACCGAGCGTAATGCCGTGGATGAAAAAGCGTTGCAGGAACGGATATACAATCAGTACGGGAAGCATGGCGATGAAAATTTTTGCGGCATTCAGTGTTTGATTGGATAACTCATTCATCCGCTTATACTGGTCTTCCGTCATGTTGGACGCGTCGATGACCACGACAAATTGCTGGATTAACGTTTGCAGCGGATAATGATCCTGGCCTGAAGTCAGCACGAGACCATGAAAGAACTCATTCCAATGGTAAACGATGGTGAACAACGTTACCGTGGCCAGTACGGGCACGGCCAGCGGCACATAAATGGTGATCAACATTCGCCACGGCCCGGCCCCGTCCACGAGCGCAGCCTCGTCGAGCTCCTTGGGAAGATTGCGGAAATAGTTCACGATCAGAATGACGTTAAATACCGGCACTCCCCCTCCAAGAACAAGCGCCCAAATGGTATCGTACAGCCCAATGGCCTTCACGGTCATGTACCAGGGAATCAAGCCGCCGTTGAACAGCAGCGTGAACACGAGAATCCACATAAACACGTTGCGCATGCGAAATTCACGCGGGCTCCTGGAGAGCGGATAAGCCATCATTGTCGTCACGATAAACGTGATTGTTGCACCAAGCGCAACCCGCTGAATGGAAATCCAGAAGGAATTGAAAAAGGAACGGTCGCCGATAATTTGCTGGTATGAATTGAAGTTGAAGCCAACGGGCCATAACCATACTTTTCCCGCAGCGGCAGCCGATTTTTCACTTAAAGACACGGCCAGCGTATACCAGAGAGGCAAAATGCACAGGAACGCGATCAGGAGCAGCACAACCAGCAGTGTGACATCGATAACTCTGGATCGCAGCGTCGTTTCTCTTATCATCTCGCTCGACTCCTTCTCATTGTCAGAATATGCGGTAATTGGCGAACTTCGAAGCAAGCAGGTACGAGACGATGATAAGCACGAAACTGACCACCGATTTCAGCAAACCAACCGCGGTTGCGAGTCCGTACTGCATGTTCAGCAAACCTTCGCGGTATACCCAGGTATCGATAATATCGCCCGTCGAGTACAGAAGCGGATTGTACAGATTGAAAATTTGATCAAAGCCTGCGTTGAGCACATTTCCCAAACTTAACACTGCCAAGAGAACAATCGTGGTTCGCAAGCCAGGTAAAGTCACGTGCCAGATTCTGCGCAAACGGGTTGCCCCGTCAATCGAAGCGGCTTCGTACAGGGATGGGCTGATGCCCGTCAGCGCAGCAAGATAGATGATCGTGTTGAAACCGAACTCCTTCCATACATCACTACCTACAACAATAAACGGGAACAGGTCTGCACGGGCAAAGAACAACACCGGTTCAATCCCCAGCAAGTTGAGTAGTCCATTGACGGGACCCGTATACGAAAACACATCGAGCAATATACCGGACAGAATAACCCAAGACAAAAAGTGCGGAAGGTATACGATCGTTTGAACCCAACGCTTTACCACCATGAGACGCAATTCATTGAGCATAATTGCAAAGACCAACGGCACGATCAGATTGCCCGCAATTTTCATGACAGCAATGTAGACCGTATTAAAGAAAATGGTTTTGGTATCGTTCAGGCTGAACATATATTCGAAGTTTTCGAGCCCGATCCAGGTTGATTTCCAGATACCTTGGCCCGGGTTGAAGTCCTGAAAGGCGATGGCGATCCCGAACATGGGAATGATGCTGATGAACAGCAGCCACACCATTCCGGGTAACAACATGATGTAATAATGTTTGATGAAACTTCGGTTTCGCATCCGGTGTTCCTCCCTCGCAATCTCCCATCCTGATCTTCTCAAGAAGAAGCGCCGGATGTACCCGGCGCTCTGGACGGCTGCCTACTTGACATACTCCTTGACTTCCTCGGTAATTTTGTCTCCTCCTTGCTTTTTCCAGTCGCTAACGAACGTATCGAACGTATCCAGAGGTGCGGCTCCCATTATGATCTTCAGGAAGGTTTCATCCTCCAGCTTCTTCAGATTCGACCAGCGGCTTTCCATCGTGCGAGTCTGGGAATAGAGAAGGCTATATACCTTGTTGTAGTCCTGTTGCAAGGACGATGATCCTACCAACAATGAATAGATGCGGCTCCATACGCCAAGGTCTGCCTGAGGGTCCCAATACTGGATGTCCATATTGTCATACGGCTCTTTCTTCACCTTTTTGACATTTTGGATATCTGCCGCAAGCAGTTTGTAGCCCGGATCGGTAAAGTCTTCAGGTTTTTTCGAGCCGGCGAGCACTTCCTGCAACGCTTTTGCCGAATATTCGCTCTCATCCATGTAGGACATCGGAACACGCAGCGGATAGTGTCCCACAGGCACGGAGATATCGAATTTCGACTCGTCCCGAATGAGTAAATTTAGCATTTTGATGACGGCTTCGGGATGCTCATATCCTTTACGAACGACAACAAATACGGTAGAAGGAGCTCCCATATGCGCGTTAAATTGCCCATCGGCATCCAGCGGCAATAAGTATGCTTGCCAGTTGGCTTCAGGATCGTTTTTGATCGCATCCGGCAAAGGTCCGTATCCCATCCACCATGGAGCGAAGAAGATGCCTGCGTTTCCGTTGACTACAGGCTCAGACGCACTTTTGCGAATGCCAAGTTCCTTGTCAATTAGCCCATTAGCATACATGTCGCGCAGTTTGCCGAGCGCCTCTTTTGTTTCAGGCAGAATGGAACCGTAGACCGGGTTGCCCGAATCGTCTTTTAACCAGTAACCAGGATAAGCTTTGTACGCTCCAAAGATCGGATCAAGTCCGTACGTGTTATTCGTCGATTCCAAAAAATTGGCGTATAACCGGCCGCCGTTCTGTTGCCCGGCAATACCGATCGTATCGTTCTGGCCGTTGCCATCCGGGTCCTGTTCCACGAATGCTTTTGCAACGTTCTCCAGCTCCTCCATTGTTTTTGGCGGCTCAAGTCCCAGCTTGTCGAGCCAGTCCTTGCGTATCCACATTTGGTGAACACCGTCGGAGTGTACTTGTATACTAGGAATAGCATACATTTTCCCGTCAAATGTTACCGCCTCGGCCGATACACCGTTCGTTTTTTCCATATAACTCTTCATGGCCGGAGAAGCATATCGATTAAATGCATCGGTAAGGTCCTCCAGCTGGCCAGCCTTCACCATCGCCCGCAATTGGGTATCCTTGACCACAAGCGCATCGGGCAAATCGTTACTTGAAATTGCCAGGTTTACTTTCTGCTCATAGTTCGTTCCGGTGGCCGCCTGCCAGGTTACCTTGGTATCGATGTTCAGATTGTCCTTCACATAACGAGAATACTGGTTATTCTCCGGCGTATCTCCGGCAGGCAAACTTTTGTCCGTTGGATCGACCTCTTTGCCATACGTCAGGGTAATCGCCTGTTCATACTTACCGAACGGATCGGCCGGCCCTTCTTCAGCAACGCCATGCGTGGTATTGTTTTCCGCCGTTCCGTTTTCCTTGTTGCCTGCACTGCTGCAGGCACTCGTGAATGTGAGTAACAGCATCATCGCCACCATGACCATTTTTTTGCTCAAATGGATGCTCCCCCTTTAATGGAATGTCATTAGCGTCCAGCACCAACAATATAACACGGCCGGAAAACGTTTATGGATAGAGGGGCGAACGAGAAACAGGCGGTGAAACGTCCGATTTTGATAACGCTTACAATCCATTCATCCCCCCTGAGCTCCATCCGTCTACCCTCATCTTGGTGCATTACGGTACTCGCTTGGCAGCATGCCCACCTGTTCCCGGAACATCCGGCTGAAGTACTTTTCGTCCGCATAACCCGTATGCTCCGCAATCCAGACAATCGGTTTGGCCGTTTGGGTCAAATAGTCCCGTGCCTTGTCGATCCGGATCTTGCGAAGATATTCATTAAAAGAATAACCGACCATTTCCTTGAAGCATTGATTGAAATAACTGCGGCTGAGATTGACCCGCTTCGAGACATCGCTGGCGAATAACGGTTTCTGCAACTCGTCATGAATAATTTTGACGGCAGTTAAAATGCTGCTGCTCACCTCCTTGCGAAGGTACTGGCCGCCCGATAATACAAGTGCTTTTGCACGAAAGTTGACCATCCATTCCACCACCTCTTGCCATGACGCAAAATGAACGGGCATGGTCATTTCCGTTTGGACGATGTTTTTGAATGTTCGGTTCCAGTCTACCGTAAAGCCGTAAAGCAACTGCATCAATCGGGGCACGGGCAATCTCATGGTCTTCAATTCTTGCAACAGTTCATTCAAATATCGCTCATCATGAACCCAGCGAAACGAATGTAACTTGTCCTTTAGGCTCCCATCTCCCGTTTCAACAGATGTCGATCTGGTCTGCTCACATTCGCAGTTCGATTCGTTCAGTAATTGTGTAGCTGTGTCAGACCCTCCATAAAACAACGCGTCCTTATCGGATTCTGATGCGGTATCGTCATTTAAACGTTTTCGCCTGTCGGTCTGAATACGGTCATGGATGCGCCCAAGCACTTCTTCGAACCGTTCTTTCTCCAGCTGTACTTTGGCAATGTAGTCAATGGCGCCCAAACGCAGCGCTTCCTGAATATATTCGAAATCCTGATGCAGCGTGAGGACAGCAATCGGCAATGCCGGGTATTGCTTACGTGCGATACGGATTAACTCAATTCCTGACATGACAGGCATGGCCAGATCTGTAATCAATAAATCCACGCGGTTCTCTGATAAAAATTCAAGCGCTCTCTCCCCATTCCCCGCTTCGCCAATGACCTTCATTTCAAATGCATCCCACGGCATCGCGAGCATGAGCCCTTTGCGTACAAGTTGATCGTCATCGACGATTAGTACGTTGATCATGATGATTCCTCCCCTTTGCATTGAATCGGCAGTTGAATGACAATCCGGGTTCCTTTCCCCGGTTCGCTTGATACGTTCAGGCTGGCATGACCTTCATAATAAGATTCCAGCATACGCTTTACATAATTCATGCCAATCCCCATTCCAACCCGATGACGTTCTGCCTGTTCTTGTTCCAGCAGCGCTTTGATCTTTTCTTCGGAGATGCCTCTGCCATTGTCCCTGATCGAGATTTCAAGCCGGCTGTTGTGCCTTCTTACTTCCACTTCAATCCTCCCCTTGTCGTCCAGCCCATGGTACAGGGAGTTTTCAACCAGTGGCTGCAGAATGAACCTCGGTACCGATACGTTAAGCAGTTCGTCATCGATGTGTATGCGAACATCGAATTGAAAATTGTACCGGATTTGCTGCAGGGTAAGATACTGCCTGAGTGATTCAATCTCTTCGCGTATGGTAGAGCTCTGACCTCCCTTGCGCAAGTTGTAATACAGCAGCTTGTTCAACGAAGTCACGAGCCGGTCAATCTCCTCCTGTCCATTCATGACAGCTAGCCAGTGTGCGGTATCCAGTGTATTCATCAGGAAATGCGGGTTGATTTGGTACAGGAGCTTTTCGATTTCCAGATCCGCCCTGCGCTTCTCTTTTAGCTCAACCTCGGAATATAATCTTGCAATGTGAGACTTCATCCGCCCGAACTGCGTCAGTAGCATTTCAAACTCTGGTATGCGGGAGTTTGCATCCACCACGTCGAAGTTGCTGTCAAGCATCTGCTTCATCTCCCGATGAAATTGGGACAATGGCCGATATACCATTTTCCACAACAACCAACCGATAGCCAAGCTGACTGCGGCAAACAACACAGTTAACAGAAACATCTGCATCATCCACCGGTTTTTCTCCTGGTCGTAATCCGCTTTGGAAACAAGCGACACCACACTCCATCCCTGGTTGCTGTATTGCCTGTACCAATAATAATCTGAGGTGATTCCCGAAGTTGCTACGCCAACCTCAGAATCTCCAGAATCAAGAAAAGTCGTGTTTTCGTGAAACATATCCCCTAACTCGCTGTAAGAGACTCGCCCATAGTTATCTAAAATGAGATGAGCCGTGTTTTTGCTGACATCGTCAAGGTCAAGGATGCTTTGCGTTAGTTTAAATCCGGATTCAATGTACACATAAGCGTCCTCACGTTCAGGCAAATCCACCTTTCGCAGCGCGGAAAGAACGTATTGATCGTTAAATCTGTCGTTGCTGATATGGGGTCCGAAATAAGTAATCCCGTAATAACTGGCCATGATTGGCAGTTCCTCCGGATCGAATGAATCCTTTACCCCCATCGTTTCAAAGAGATACGTATCGTCTTCGCGAAAATAGTACATGGACAACCCGATATTGGGATTGGTAAATGCAATCAGGTTTAGCTGGTATTTGATCTGGTCGGTCAAATAACTGCGGTCATAGGGTTGATCCGCAATCATGAGCTGTTCCAGCTGTTTGCCGATGCTTCCTTCGAAGGCGAGTTGCTGGGAGGCATGGTTCAGGTTGCTCAGCGTGTTTTCCAGGGACAACGTCACCTGTTTCAGATTGCTTTGGATGCCGGATTGCAGTTTGGTGGTCAGAATGGAATTGATCGTACGGTAGGACAGGTAGCAGGATAAGAGGAAAGGAATGAGGGCTACGACCGCAAATAAAAGAAGAATTCGATTTTTCAGCGTGATTCGTTCGATACGGGACTTTCCTACATGGTCTGTGTTCATGCATTCATCTCCGCTTCCGGGTTTCAACATGCTGACATGGCGGAAGGCCCCCGGTAATACACGAGGGACCTTCTGATCTGCCAGTCTCGAAACCACGCGTTATGTTCAGTTGCCATACAGGGCCTTGAAACGTTGGGTTCGCTTCGATGACTCCCGCATCAGTTGCGCAGCCAGACGCTCATTTCACCCGGTTCGCGGTTACCCCATAAATAATAAGGGATGGCCGTAAAGCGTACGGGATTACGAGACTTGCGGATCGGCTGGTACGGCTGATCCTCCGGCCATGCGGATCCGTCGGCGGCCAATCCGTCACCATCAATCACAACGCACCCGCCGAGCAGATGCGGGGCTTCCCGCTCCGTCAAGTTGGCTGTCTCGGCAATGGATAACGAGGCAAGTGGTGCTCGGTTATCCGCCTCTTCCACGCAATAAACGAGCGGTCCGCGCTGAATGGCCGCTTTGCCAGCGTCGGCCCGGATTTGCGGATGGGCTTCAATGAACTGGGCTTCCAGTGGCAGCAGCCACTCCAGTGCATCTCCTTCCGACCAGAGTCGGTTGATGTTAGCATAACCGTTATTTACCGTATACTTCTGCAATTCACCATTTACTCGCAGAACAGGCTGCCGACTCTGGAACCAGTTGGGAACGCGCAGCGCGAGTGTAAAGGTAACACCATCGGCGTTTCCTGCAGCAAGCGAGACGTTGAAGTCAACTTTGCCGTTCCATGGGAGTTCGGAACGCTGACTAAGCGTGACTTCCCGGCCTTCGGCCGACGTAAACTGCACCGTGCTGCCAATGTACAAATGAACGTGAACTGCGTTCCCTTTCGCAGACACATCATAGATATAATCGTTCAGCGAGCTGAGCAAACGGGCCACGTTCGGCGGGCAGCAGGAACAGCCAAACCACTTCTGGCGGATCGGTTTCACATGATGCTTGTCCGGATTGCGTTTGCTCGCCTCCGGCCATACTTCAAGCGGATTGACGTAGAAAAAATGCTTGCCGTCCTTGGACATGCTGCCAAGCACGTTGTTGTACAGCGCACGTTCCATCACATCCGCATATTCGCTTTTCGCTTCCAAGCGAAGCATCCGGCGTGCCCAGAAGATGAGTCCGATGGATGCACAAGTCTCCGCGTACACTGCGTCATTGGGCAAATCATAGTCAAAAGTGAACGCCTCGCCCAGATGCGTTGCACCGACGCCGCCCGTAATGTACATCTGTTTGCGGGTCGTATTGGCCCACAGCCGTTCACACGCAGCCCTCAAGCTGTCATCATTCGTCAAGCGGGCGAGATCGGCCATTGCCGTATACATGTATACGGCACGTACGGAGTGTCCGACCGCAGCCGTTTGCTCACGCACCGGAAGATGCGATTGATACATCTCCAGATTGGGTGAACCTTGCGACCAGATGCCCGTTCTGCCGCGCCGTTCCCATTCCTGGGTGAAATAACTCGGGTTGCTGCCCCGCTCATCAATGAAATATTGGCTCAGATTCAGGTAACGTTCCTCCCCGGTTGCATGATACAGCTTGACGAGTGCCAGTTCAATCTCCTGGTGCCCGCAATATGCCCGCTTCTGGTTCTCCCCAGTACCGAAAAGAGTATCGATCAAGTCGGCAAAGCGGCATGCAATGTCCAGCACCTTACGTTTGCCCGTCGCTTCGGCGTAAGCCACCGCGGCTTCAATCAGATGCCCGGCACAGTATAGTTCGTGGGCCTCATACAGGTTGGTCCACTCTTTGCCCGGCTCCTTGATCGTGAAATAGGTGTTTATGTACCCATTATCAAGCTGAGCCAGACCAATCAGATCGATCGCTTCGTCAGCGATCCTCTCCAATTCGGGATCCGGGTGGCTCCGCAGTGAATAAGCAACCGCTTCCAACCATTTATATAAATCGCTGTCTTGAAACACCCAGCCCCCGAATTCGCCCTGTTCCAGACCAGCAGCGATCCGGAAATTGCGAATGGCATAACTCGGTTCTGCCCCTGCGATGCGGTCATTCAGCGCTTCCCATTGATAGGGAATGACCGTTTGGCGAACCAGCTCGGAATAGTCTTCCCAAAATTTGTCCCGGATGTGAACCTGTGTTGTTTGCATCAACGTACCTCCTATATAAATTGACTCTTTACGAACTCAATTATATGCTTGGTACTAAGGACTTAATAGGGATGGAATGAACCAATTTCTATAAAATATAACACAGGCGAAGGGGCGTGAATGTTCTGGGTGAAGACACCATGATTGAGCTTCGGATCCCCCCGCTGCCCTATTATCTGGGATCGGGCCGGACGGAATACAAGATCGGGGATCAACATCCCCACCGCAGCAATATCGGGGCGTATGATTTGCTGATCCTGGTTCGTGGCGAGATGCATATTGGCGAGAATGAGACGCATTGGACGCTAACCGAAGGGGACATGTTGCTGTTGCTGCCTGATGCGGAACATTATCCTGTCCAGCCCTGCGAGCAGGATACCGTTTTTTACTGGGTACACTTTGAGCATGCACCCAGACGGGATTCTTTTCCAGCTGAGCAAACAAAGAACAATCCATCACCCTATTCAACCAGGCCATTCATCAACCCTTACACACTGCGATTGCCGAAGTACATGCATTTGCCTGACTCACGGACGGTGTTTGGCATGGTGGAGCAGCTGTTGGCCCAGCCGCCAGCCCTTTCCTTTTGGCAGGAGCAGCAGTTGCTTGGCGAATTGCTTGGCATGCTCGAAGAAGGAAGTTTTGGGCGAACGGATTCTGTGGCTTCCAGACTAGCCGAACGGACTGCTGCATACCTTCAGGCCAACTATCGGGAGAAAATCACCAATGATGCGATTGCGACTGCCTTGCATTTTCATCCGAATTATATTGTTCGGTGCATGAAAGTGAGGTACGGCTGCACGCCGTCGGATTATCTGCAACAGTATCGGCTGGAGCGTGCCAAACGTCTCCTGGTCACCACCGATTGGTCCATTGACCGGGTGGCCGAGGAAGTGGGTTTTCGTTACTCCCCCTATTTCTCATCCTGCTTCAAACGGGAATTCGGTATTTCTCCGTTGCAATTTCGCAGGCAGTATTTGAAATAATTAAATCTGATACAAAAAAGGAGAGCTGCCTGTATACAAGCAGCTCTCCTTTTTAGTTAGACCGTTTCCTAGTGGTCCAGGAATACAAGCTGAATGAAGAACAATACCGCAAAAATGTAGAATATCGGGTGAACATCCTTGCCCTTTCCGCGGAGAAGCTTGAGTACCGGATAGAAAATAAACCCTACGCCGATACCTGTCGCAATGCTGTGCGTTAACGGAGTAAGTATGATAATCAGGAAGGCAGGAAATGCTTCTTCGAGATCCTTCCAATTGATTTTGCTGATGACGTTAATCATAAAGTATCCCACAATGATTAGTGCCGGGGAAGTGATCGCTGGGATGCCTGATATCACACTCACGATCGGTGTGAAGAACAAAGTAAGAGCAAGCAGTACACTAACCGTTACTGCCGTCAGGCCGGTTCTTCCTCCTGCAGCCACCCCGGTACTGGATTCGATATAAGCCGAGGTTGGGCTCGTTCCCAGCAACGCGCCAGTGGTCGTCCCTACGGCATCCGCCAATAGTGCGCCACGCGAGCGCGGAAATTTACCGTCCTTCAGCAATCCTGCTTGTTCAGCAACTCCGAGCATCGTTCCGGTCGTATCAAACAGCGTAATCAGCAGGAAAGTGAATATGATCGTATACAAACCATTGGAGAATACGCCTGTCAGATCCAGTTGGAAAGCCGTTGTCGTAATGCCCTGCGGCATGGATACAATCGATTCCGGCATTTGAAATAGTCCCATGATCCAGGCAAGTATCGCTGTAATCACCATTCCGATGAACAGATAACCTTTTACATTATAGGCCATTAGCGCCACCGTAATAATCAATCCGATAATGGTCAGGTATGTCATCGGCTCTGCCAAGTTCCCAAGGGTTATCAAGTTCGATTCTGAATCCGCAATAATCCCGGAGTTTTGCAGGCCTACCGTCGTAATAAAGAGTCCAATCCCTGCGGTTATGGCATGTTTTAAGCTTGCAGGAATGGCATCAAGCAGCATGTAACGAAATGAAGTCAGCGATAAAATAATAAACAAAAGCCCTGCTATAAATACTGCCCCTAGTGCAACCTGCCAAGATACGCCATATCCGGCCACTACACTATAGGCAAAGAATGCATTCAGTCCCATACCCGGTGCCAAGACGATCGGATAATTGGACCATATCCCCATAATCAGAGTCGCCACAATACTTGCCAGCACCGTAGCAATGAATACTCCGTTAAAATCCATTCCCGTGCTGCTGAGTATTCCCGGGTTGACGATAACGATGTATACCATCGTGAAGAATGTCGTGATCCCTGCGATGATTTCTGTTGAAACGCTCGTGCCTCGTTCTTTTAGTTTGAACCAATTGTCCATGGTAAAGCCAGCCTCCAACTTTCAAATTATTCTCCAAAGGTAAAAACAAAAAAATCCTAATCTAATATAGGATGTGATATTATCGCTCCTATATTCGTCGTTAGGATTTAACAGCTAAAGCTTTTAAACCAAAAATAAGGATACTCATATCTGTTTCAACCTGATGTCCATTTCGTATTTTAATAAATACAACACGGATTGTCAACGAATCAACCCATCTGTTCACAGTTAATTACGAACTATACAGATATGATATTAATTATTCATTCGTTTATTAGTAAGAATAATAATCTCAAACCAAAAACAGCCGATCCATGGATCGGCTGTCTTGCACAGATGTTTTATGCTTGTTATAAGATTTGGCCATTACTCTCAATAACTTGTTTATACCAGTCAAACGAGTCTTTGCGGTATCTTTGCAGCGTACCGTTCCCGGCATTGTCTTGATCTACATAAATAAAGCCATAACGTTTACCCATTTCAGATGTGGAGCAGCTAATAATGTCGATTGGTCCCCAGCTTGTGAAGCCCATCAAATCTACACCATCCGCTACCGCTTCTCTCATTTGCTCGATGTGGCGACGCAGATAGTCAATCCGGTATGTGTCATGAATGGAGCCGTCTTCCTCCAGTTTGTCGGTAGCACCAAGTCCGTTCTCAACGATAAATAAAGGCATCCGATAACGGTCGTACAAACGGTTCAGTGCAACACGAAGACCGATTGGATCGATTGGCCAACCCCATTCTGTCACTTCCAGGTGAGGGTTTTTCACTTGACTAACCAGCATGCCTGAATTGCTGTTGTCATTCGGATCGTATTTTCCGATATAGGTCATATAATAGCTGAATGCAATGAAATCGACCGTGTTGTTTTTGATAATTGCATCATCCTCCGGTTCCTTCACCAGCTCGATCCCGTTCTCCTCAAAATATCGATTCATGTAAGATGGGTATTCGCCCCGTGCCTGAACCTCTGGATAGAACAGATTCATCTGATCTTCCTTCAGTGTTTGCAGAACATCTTCCGGTTTGCTTGATGCAGCGTACGTTTCCAGACGGCAAATCATGCAGCCGATTTGGGCGTTTGGCATCTTCTCTTTACCGCTTTTTACAGCCAATGCACTCGCTACAAACTGGTGATGAGTTGCTTGATAGGCAACCTGCTCTTTGCTGCCTTTGATTTTATCCTCAAGGATACCGCCACCTGTATACAGGCTGGTAAGGATCATATTCATTTCATTAAATGTAATCCAGTATTTCACTTTGTCTTTGTAACGGTCAAACAGGGTGTTGGCGAATTTCAGATACAGGTCAATGAGTCTGCGGTCTTCCCAACCATTGTATTTCTGAGTTAGATGTACAGGCATTTCGTAATGGGAGATGGTCACGAGCGGTTCGATGTTATGCTTCAAAAGCTCATCCAGCACATTGTCATAGAACGCCAGGCCCGCTTCATTGGGAACCTCTTCTTCCCCTGTAGGGAAAATACGTGTCCATGCCATAGAGATCCGTAATACTTTGAATCCCATCTCGGCGAACATGGCAATGTCTTCTTTATAACGATGATAGAAATCTACCCCGTTGCGTTTCGGGAAATACACATCCGTGTTTCCTCCCAGGAACTCTTCAAGCTCAACAGAATTGACATCAAAGGTAAAATCCTTGCCATTGCGAAGTTCCTTGGGTACGAATGGAGCCATGTCCGAAGTGGACAGCCCTTTCCCGTCAGCATCAAAAGCTCCCTCCAACTGGTTGGCTGCTGTAGCGCCTCCCCACAAAAAGCCTGCTGGAAATACTTGTTTAGTTTCTTGTTTTGTCATGATGGTTGTGCTCCTTTTGTATAATAGTTTGAGTTTGAATTTAAGATGACTTCATATGATAAATGTGAAAAAACATTTAGCGAACAGTGACAAGAAGCAATTCATTCATTGAAATCACCCCCTTCACATGCACTGGCACAACATCCAGATAATCCGGCGTATTCGTCACAATAATGGGAGAAACGATGTCTAGTCCCGCAGCTTTGATGCTCTCCAGGTCGAATTCAACAAGCGGGTCGCCCAAGCGGACTTCTTGTCCTGCTTCTACTTTGACCTCAAAGAACTTGCCTTTGAGCGAGACCGTGTTTAGTCCAACGTGAATGAGTATATCAATCCCATCCGTGGATTGAAGCATAATCGCATGTTTGCTTTTGGCTACCATCGTGACTGTTCCGTCAAAAGGTGCAGTCACTTTGCCTTCTGTCGGTCTGATCGCAATTCCTTTGCCTGTCAACTCATCTGCAAATGTTTTGTCTGGAAGCTCTGCAAGTGGAACAAGTTCCCCGGTAAGCGGACTCTGTACCTCACCTTTCTTCTCTTCAATGGAGCGAACGGTGAGTGGCATTTCGTTCTCCTTCGGCAATGCTTCAGGCTTCAATTCCATTGGTGGGGAGTCTGACGCAGCCAAGGGCTGTGGCTCCGAATCATCCCATTTCAGCATCAAAGTCAAGATGAACGAAACGATGAAACTGATGGCGACTCCAATCAACGCATACCAGAAGTTGGACATTCCACCCTTCGGGTCGATGTATAACGGCAGTGACAGCAATCCGGGAACAGCAAAGCCAAAACATTTCAGGCCAACTGCTGTTATAAATCCACCACCTGCAGCTCCGCCAACGAGCGATGCGTAGAACGGTTTTTTCAACTTTAGCGTAACTCCGTACAATGCAGGTTCCGTAATGCCCAGTAAAGCGGAAATTCCACTCGACAGTGCAATCGACTTCATGTTCGGATTTTTCGTTTTGAGAAACACAGCCATTACCGCACCAGCCTGACTCATGTTTGTGACGAGGTTGATGGGTAACAAAAGCACGTCATAACCGAGTTTGCTCAAATTTTGCAGTGTGCCTGGGAAAAATGCATAGTGCATCCCCGTCATGACGATTAATGGCATCAAGCCGCCAAGGATAATTCCCGTCAAAGGACCGGAATGGGCAAAGAGCCAGGATGTACCCATTTCCAAGTAAGTACCGATATACGTGCCTAACGGGCCAATGGCAATCAACAGAACCGGAACCGTAATGACCAGAACGATCATCGATGTGAAAATAACTTTAACCGGGCCTGGAATAACCTTGTCTACCCAGCGATACACGCAGCTAAGCAACCACACACCCAGGATAATCGGAATGACGGACTGCGTGTAATTCACGATCGACACCGGGAGCGAAAGGAAACGAATCGGTTCAAGGTGATTGGCATTGAAAGCATCCAGAATGGTCGGATACATCAATGTACCTGCCAACGTCAGAGCAATATACTCATTCACCTTGAATTTGCGAGCGGATGATACGGCTAACAGGAAAGGCAGGAAATAAAAAGCAGCATTGCCGATGGAGGACAAGATCTGATATTCGCCACTGGTTTCGTGCAATAGTCCCAAGGTCACCAGCAGTGCCAGAATTCCTTTGAGCATACCCGTGCCTACAATAGCTGGCAGAATCGGTGTGAATATGCCCGAAATGGTATCCAAAACAGCGTTGATGCCTCTGGAACGTGGAGCCTGTTTATCATGCTCCGTAGAGGTGCCCTGCTTCAGTTGACCCTCCAATTCCTCATATACCGCAGCGACGTTATTTCCGATGACGACCTGGAATTGATCGTTCTGAAACTGAGCACCCAGGACACCATTCAGTTTTTTAATCTGCTCCAGTTGAACCTTCTTCTCATCCTTAACATTGAAGCGGAGTCTGGTGATGCAGTGCCAGGCCTGGATGATGTTTTCTTCTCCTCCTGTTAATTCGATGATTTCCGTGGACAACTCCCTGTGGTTCATGCTGATTCCTCCTCTGTTTTTGGCGAAAAAAAAACCAAATGCTAAACCGGTCCGCTGCATGGGCAGAGTCGGTAACATTTGGTGGTGCCTGATCGAATCAGTAACACTCCATATTCCATTTATTCAAACGTGATGTTCAGCCCGCATCGGAATGCGACGTCACTCTCTCGATGTGAATCATTAGGTAAACCATCTCATCAGGCGTAATCGTGAACTCATGCTGCCGTTCCATAAACTCCTTTATTTTTTGCGCACATTGGAAGCTTGAAGGGTACCTTTCCGACAGCACGTCATACAAGAAATGCTGATCTTTGAACGAAAGTACCTCCCGGTTCATTTGGCGGACGATGAAGTAGCGCAAATGAGTGATGAACCTGGAAAAGTTCACAGACTCCTGATCCAGTGCGATGCCGAAATGATGGGACATAATCTCCAGGCTGTCATTGATCATTTTAGTAATTTTGATCGTTTGGTTCATGCTGCCTGAATC
This sequence comes from Paenibacillus pabuli NBRC 13638, assembly GCF_001514495.1. Taxonomy (GTDB): domain Bacteria; phylum Bacillota; class Bacilli; order Paenibacillales; family Paenibacillaceae; genus Paenibacillus; species Paenibacillus pabuli. The sequence continues at coordinate 27,247 of NZ_BCNM01000030.1, read as the reverse complement.
GATCTGCGAATTCACGAAGTGCAGTGCAATGGAACTTGCTTCGCTATGGGACATCGTCACGTGAAAAGCTTCGTTTATCCGGTTAACGGCTTGTTCGCCTACACGATATTCCATAGGATACAGATGCCGAATGTCCCAATGAAGGGGATTCTGCACATCCATACCGCTTTTATGGCGTTCCAGTGCAAAATGTATATGATCCGCAAGGGTCAACAGCATTGAATCGTTAAGCTTTTTCCCAATCATCTCTTGACCCATTTCTATAATCTGATCGGTTATATCAATGACTTGCAGAGGAATCTCGTTGAAAAAATGCTCGATCCGCTGGTATTTGTCATTGGCTCCAATTCTGAACATTTTCTGGATTTGATCGCGATCAAGGGGTTGCCCTTTCGCCTTTTTGAAACCAATGCCAGTACCTATGACAATGACTTCGCAACCTTCGTCATCTTCTGCCAGGGCGATGTTGTTGTTCAGTGATTTTTTGAATTTCATGCTGCCTTCACCCCCTATATGAGAAAAGCACCACCATAGTCTTCAAACACAAGTATACACTTGTGAAATGGAGACTGAGGTGGTGCCTGATCGAATCAGTGACACTCCGTATTTACCTGTATTGTAACGAATCATGTAATCGTTGTCAAATAAATAATAGGTGTGACTCAAAATTAGTTTTCAGCTATTGAACAGGACCCATATTGATCAAGCTTACGTCAGACAATGTGATGGTTGTATCCCCATCCTCTGCACCTGAAATGTTGCCCATGTCAAATGAAATTCGCGTATTTGGATAGCTTTCTTCTGCTGCCTCAAATGTGAAGGTAAACGCTTGTTCTTCGTTGGTCAGATCCACCCTTTGGCCATAGAAACCATGCCATTCATAATTCGCTGCTGCGTCAACCCATCCGATGCCCAGGCTTAATTTTCGCGCCTTATCGGATTTGGCCTTAAATGTCAGCTTGTATTTGAAGCCTTGCTGAATGCCAAAACCTTCGTTGATGACTTGACGGTCCCATGGATTTTGTCCTGCGTCCCCGATTTTCGCCTGAAGCTGCTGATTGCTGACGTTCATCTCCAGGTTTTTGGAGTCCCCGTCTGCATACGTAAACCAACCTTCACTTCCTTTGGAGAAATCCCCATTCGGAATCAGATTCACATGAGCGGGCTGTCCTCCTTGGTCTGCAGTCGGATTGACCTCAAATAACAACACATTTTGGACGGACACTGTATGCGGGCCAGTGGATACCGGAGAACCCAAGCCAAATGCAAGCACCGCTCCGGCATCCGGGGTATCCTCCATGGTAAATGTAAAAGCATACTGCTGTTTGCTATCCGTTAGCTCTACTTCCTGATCCATATACTTTTTGAACTCTCCTGAGCTTTGCGACACAACGGCTTGCATTTTTTTGGGACTGGATGCCGATGCTTCAAATGTAAGCCGATACGTTTTGCCTGCCTCAAGACCGATTTGGCTTTGTTGCAGCAAGGCATCCCACCAATTCGTGTTGGTGTCCGGCAATTCAATCGTCATGCCGGCATTCTCTGCATATGTTGCTGTCAGAACATTCGGGATCAGATCCCAATGATTACCGTCTGCTGCAAGTTCTCCATTTTGAACTTTATTCTGTGAAATATCCACCCAGCGAGTATTATAATTTTCTCCTTCAAAATCAATATAATATGGCTTTTCTGCCGCCAAGGAAACTGCCGGGAAGTATACTGTTTTGTAGGTCTGCCAACCACCTGTATCCCCGAGATTGAGATCCGATTGTGCAACCATTGTGCCTTGTTCGTCTTTGATGCTGAAACGAACGCTCGAATCGCTTTTTCCACTGGCCATTCGGGCAGACAGGGCGTAAACGCCATCATTAGCTACATCGATCTTGTATTGCAGCAGGTCTCCTTTATCCATGTAACTGACATGTTTGCCTCCTTCATCGGAGTTCTCCAACTGCAAGCCTTGCATGTTCCAGGCTTCGGTTGCAGGCACGTGGGCGTAGCCATTGACCGATACAGGTTTGCCGCGTTTCATCAGACGAACATTGTCTACATAAACTGTGCCTTGGGAGCTTCCGAACAAAAGCCTAAGCTCGGCATTCACGGTGGACAATCCCTCGCCAATCATGATTTCTCCGGTATACGTCTTCATCTCCTGTCCAAGCTGAAGATTCTGGCCCTGATGAACCTGAACAGAATGTCCATCAGCGCTGATCAGATCCAAGTTCATGCTCCGTGGGGTGTCAGCCTTAGCATCAAAGGAGAAACCGTATGTTGTATTCGCTTCAAGCTTCATATCCGGCTGGGTTACCATAACCTGCTCAGGCTCACCACTCGTTTGTGTCACATCAACAACCAATTGACGCTCCATAATCGGGAATTTCGAGAAGTTATTTACACTGATTTTGGCTGCAGCACTTTCCTGAATGCTGCTGGACCAGAATCCCAAACGTTCCTTGCCTTGATCAAACGTTCCATTGAAGATGAAATTGCCATCAGGCAGTGCTTTACGCTCTGCAATCAACGGATCGGCTTCACCGATCTCAATCAGTCGAGCATTGGCAAGCAGAACGGTTTTGTCATTCATTCCTAAATTAAACTCGAATCTGGTATTATTATCGGAGCCATCCCGCATGTTGAATGTATATTCGTACGATTTCCAATCTGTCGTCAGGTCAAAGGAATGTTCACCGGAATAATTCGTCCAGCTTTTTTCAAATTGGGTCACTTTGGAACGGATCGTACGGTCAGCCGATGCTTTGGCGTCAAACTGTATCTTGTATTTTTTGTTTTTCTTGACGTAAATCGGCATCTGTGTGAGCTGAACCGAATAATTCTCAGTTCCGGCTTGCGCAATGCTTACCTTCGCCGCTTTCCCTTTCTGCTCATCCTCAACAACGGTGACCTCACCGGCTCCTCCGGCGTTTGTAATGAACTGCCATTGAAGAGGAACACCGTTGGAAGCAGAACCTTCCGTAAACTGATCATTATAGATCTGATTTCCATCGGCTTGTGGTTTACGCAGTGATTCTGGCTCAATTGGATTTGTGGTTACATCAGGCCATTGACTTAAATTTTTGTATGAGTAGACGCGTACAAAATCAACATTCATCGTTTCTGACGTAAAATTGCTTTCCGGGGATCCCGGCCAGTCTCCTCCAACTGCCAAATTCAGAATCAGATAAAATGGACGATCAAATGGTGCAGGAAACGTATAATATTCCGGCTGACCCGCAGCCTTTGTCTGCCAGTTGGTCACTTCATGATGCAGCTTGCCATCCACATAGAAACGAATCATGCCCGGAAGCCATTCTACCTGGAAATCATGATAATCGTCAGCGAAGGATTCTCCTTCCGGAAGCGTCATACTGCCCTGATTGTGTCCATGAGAACCATCCGGTTTCACAGCGTCATAATGCAATGTGCTATATACCTTATTGCTGCTCTCTTTCCCACCGATTAACTCCATAATGTCAATTTCTCCAGACGCAGGCCATCCTCCATAATGCGCTTCATCTGTCGGCATCATCCATATGGCTGGCCACATGCCCTTTTCTACAGGAAGCTTCGCACGAACAACCACCTTACCGTATGTCCAGTCGCCTTTTCCCATGGAAATCATTTTACCGGAGGTGTAATCTTTCCCGTCTTTCTGATCGCGTTTAGCTTCAATTTGCAGCACGCTTCGATTCTGATCCTTTACAATGCGTGTATTATCCGGGCTGTAATATTGCAACTCATTGTTATAGACCAGTCCCGTATCCTGCACCGTCCATTTGGAAGAATCAATTTCCGCCCCATTGAATTCATCATTCCAGACAAGATCCCATTGGTCATGGGGTATCGTTGTTGCAGGAATCGGCTTTTCATCTGACGGATTGCTTGGCGTCGATGGTGTCGTAGGCGTTTGCCCACCTGGCGCAGATTGCGTTGGGGTATTTCCGGCATTCGTTGAATTGCCAGGCTGAGACGAAGCGGGTTGTTCCGTTTCACCCGTCAGGGATGCACGCCATCCTGATTTTACTTTCTCCCCATTGATCACTACATCATTCGCATCCACACTTAGATTTTTAATCTTGCCCTTCGTGTCGATTCGGGTCTGATGCGCTTGCTGAAGAACGGTCAGGGTATCGATCAAGCTATTTGCTGATAGTTCTATGATCGCTTTCTGTTTTACGGTCATCTCCTGTATGCTGCTTCCTTCCGCAACGGCGATTCTGACGGGTTCTCCGCGTTTGTCAATAACGATTCGGTTCAGCTTGGAGTTGCTGATCTCAATCGAATGACTGCCTCCCCCTTTAACGATGACAGACCCGGTAACCGTCACCCCTTGAAGCACAACGGAACCCTCCCCAATTCCCTCAGCAAGCAGCAAGTTTCCGTTCACGATTGTGTTTTTCAACGTCATATTGGACGTTCGCACAATCAAGTTGCCCTCGACCCGAGATTCATGTGTACCCGGGGAGCTTTTGACGTCCGCAATCATGGCAGACAATAAGCCAGCCGTCTCGGCTCGTGTGATTGGGGATTTGGGATTCAATTGTCCTTGATATCCTTTTACAATATGTTCACTCGCCAAATAAGTAAGCGCTTTCTTTGCGTAACTGGAAACACTGCCTGCATCATGAAACTTCAACAGTTCGCTTTCCTTTTCGGTACCCGTTGAAAGCTGGAATGCACGATCCACCATGACCGCTGCATCCTGTCGGGTTATCGGCTCATCAGGAGACAGATGTTCAGAATCTGTTCCCTGTATAATCCCGGAAGCGTTTGCACGGATTAACGCGTCATAGTACCACGCTCCTGTTACCATGTCTGCAAATGAATTGGACGGTCCACCGGAGAAGCCAAAAACCCGATCCAGAATCGAAACAAATTCAGCCCGGCTAATTACCTGATTTGGCTTAAACGTACCGTCTGTGTAGCCTTGAAGTAAAGCCAATTCTTGCATCCGCAGGACAGCAGACTGTGACCAGTGTCCCGTCAGGTCTTCATACGGAACAGAGGCTTGCAGGCTTTTCGCCTGCAAGTTCCCCTTTTCCTCTTCTCCCTGTAAACGTTCTGCGCCAGCGAATGCTGGCAAAACCAGTGAAGCCACTAAACACCCAGCAACCATACTAGCTAGTCCTCTTCTCATCTTACATCCTCCCTCAGCTCTGTTGATAGTGTCTTGCTGTTCTACTCTTTAACTGCCCCAATAACGATTCCTTTGACAAAAAAGCGCTGCAGAAATGGATAGACAAGCAGGATCGGAAGTGCACCGATAAAAATCTGTGCTGCGCGTACCGTTCGCTGCGAGATATTCTCCAACATGGAAGGGTCCACATTGATTTTGCTTAGATCCTGCTGAACAATGATCGTCTGGAGCAGGGAAGCAAGTGGGTAATTTTTAATATCAGACATATAGATCATGCCGTCGAACCAGGAATTCCATTGAAATACCATGGTAAACAAGGAAAGCGTAGCGATTGCTGGAAGTGATAATGGAACGTAAACCAGAATCAATGTTTTGATATGGCCTGCTCCATCCAAATAGGCGGCTTCTTCAAGCTCTTTGGGCAATCCCCGGAAGAAATTCATCATGAGTATGACGTTCCATACCGACAGGGCTCCCGGCAGAATAAGCGCCCAGATCGTATTCATTAAACCCAGCTTCTGGATCAGAATATAACTCGGAATCAATCCACCGCTGAACAATATGGTAAATACAAAGAACCAGGTGTACAATGAACGCCCTTTGAAACTGATATCTTCTTTTGACAATGGAAAAGCGGTGATCAGCATGATGACCATACCAACGACGGTAGCAATTACAGTCCGCTTGACAGATACGAGAAGGGAGTTAATAAAGTTTGAATTTCCGAACGTTTTCACATAAGCGTCGGTTGTAAAGCCAATGGGCCAGAAGCTGACCAGATTGGAGGACGCTGGCGCCATACTGCTGAATGAAACGGCTAGTATATGAATGATAGGCAAAATGCAGAGCAATGATAAAATGCCAAGAAACGTGTAGTTAGCTATACTGAATATTCGATATCCTCTAGTTTTATAATACAAGCCCTTTTCTCCTCTCTAAAAAACTCGATAATTGGCCAGTTTGTAAGCCATTCTATACGATACGACAATCAAAATCGTAGCGACAACCGATTTAAACAATCCTACTGCTGTGGCAAAGCTCATTTTCCCGTTTAGAATCCCCAGTCGATATACAAAGGTATCAATGATGTCTCCTTTGTCATAAACGAGTGGATTATACAGGTTGAACACCTGATCAAAGCCGGCATTCAGAATATTGCCGATGGAAAGGGTCATAAGTACAATCGTAATTGGCATCAAGGCCGGAATCGTAATATGCAGTGTCTGCTTGAACCGATTGGCTCCATCCACTTCGGCCGCTTCGTAAAGCGCAGGATTGATCCCAGATAGTGAAGCCAAGAACACAATGGTTCCGAAACCAAACTCCTTCCAGACGTCACTGATAATGAGTGTGATCCGGAACCACGTTCCATCCCCTAGGAAGAAGATAGGTTCCCCTCCAAATGCAACGACCAGCTGGTTGACCATGCCCCCTTGAGGAGACAGAATGTCGAGCAAAATTCCGCCGAGGATAACCCAAGATAGAAAATGCGGCAGATATACAAGCGTTTGACTCACTCTTTTAAAAGCGACCAGACGTACTTCATTTAATAAAATGGCAAACAGGAACGGGGCGAGAAGCCCTGCAACAATTTTGAAAAAAGCAATGACCAGTGTATTCCAGATCACTTGACCTACATCAGGATATAAAAACAAATATTTAAAATTATCCCATCCTACCCATTTAGACTCTGTAAATCCAAGGTATGGCTTGAAATCCTGAAAAGCGATCACAATGCCACCCATCGGTATGTACTGAAACACCAGTGCCAGCAATACAGCCGGAATGAGCATCATATGCAAGGTCCAGTTCCTTTGCATGTTCCAGCGCTGCTTCACCCTGGCAGGACGCCGCTTGTGCGTCGTCTCTAAAGTATGTTCCTTCACCCCTACATCCCCCATGTCTATAAATTTGTATTTTACAAGTCATCGTGAACTTGTATATTAAAATTATAGCAATCGAAATTTGCAATCTATATCCTAATATTGCAACAACGATATCACTATTTTAATGAGATTGAGGAGGTTTCACTTTGCTCAGCCGTTTGAATGTATTTACCAAAATTACGTTGTTATTTGTGATGCTGCTTATTCTGGTGCTGTTCCTCTACACCTACTCGAACAGAGAAAGTGTGCGAGTGATTGAACATGAAATCCAGAATAACACCATGAATCATCTGTCCACATTTGCTGATTCTGTAGAATCCAATATTTACCAGTTGTCTCTCTACGGAATGTCGATCGGGCAGGATTCCAGCATTCAGGAATATCAGCGCCCGGACTATAAAGATATTCCTTATGAACGTGTCAAAGTGGGGAGCGCCATTCTGGAGAAGATGAATCTGTATAACGCAGCAAGCAAATGGCATTCGACCATTACCCTGTACTTCCCCCGAATGAAAAAAGTGATATCAACCGATTATTATGCTTACATTCCTTACAGGGATAATGAATTTACAGCACCGTTGTCTCAATCCTGGACCTATGCCGACAATCATTTTATCTGGCACACGACGGATCCGACGACAGCAATGAACAAGCCTGCAAAAGCGAAATTAATTACTAAAATCAGTTTTCCGGTTCACCATTTGGTATCTCTGCTCAATCAAAACAAACTAAATAACAAAGGTGATCCGTTCATGTTTCATCCGGATTATGGCTTAATCAGCAACAGCTCCGGAATGAATACCCTGAAAGATATCCAGTCCTCACTGAAAAATACGAAGTTGCTGGCTAATGGAGGGTTCACCACCACACTGAATCAAACAGAGTATTATGTCTCGTACATTCAATCCAAAAGCCTCGGCTGGTATTATGTGGATTATGTGCCGATGCAGCAAATCCTGGGACCGATTACAAGCAGTCGAAATCTCTTCTATGCGTCCATTGCTGTTCTGATTGTGATGAGCGTTCTAGTTCTGTATACACTCTATCGGAGTGTGCAGCTCCCTCTTCTCCAACTTGTGAGAGGAACAAATCGCTTATCCACCGGGGACTTTTCCGTTCGTCTGAATTACACGGCCCGCAATGAATTCAGCCTCCTGTTTGCCCGTTTTAACATCATGGCGCAGCGAATTCAAGAGCTGATTGAAAATGTATACGAGGAGAAATTAAGAAGTAGAGAAGCTACACTGAAACAGCTACAATCCCAGATCAATCCGCATTTCTTGTATAACTGCCTGTTTTATATTAAAAATATGGCGAGAATGAAAAATGAAAAAGCTGTAGTTGCCATGGCACTCAATCTGGGGGAATATTATCGGTACATAACCAGGTCTGAAAAAGATCTCGCAACCATTCGTGAAGAATTGACCATGGTCAAAAATTATCTGGAGATTCAGTCTCTCAGACTGGAGCGAATGCATTTTACAATTGACGTACCCCATGCTATTTTAGATAAAACAGTGCCCAGATTGACCCTTCAGCCCATCATTGAAAACGCTATAATTCATGGTCTTGAGCCCCGGTCCGAGGATGGCGAGATCAGGATCTATGCCGACTGCAAGGACGATGAGTATACCATTACCGTGGAAGACAGTGGACTTGGCATGTCTGACGAACAGTTGGATCAACTGAAATCGGATCTGCTTAAACCGCTCGACGAGGATATGGGCTGCGGCACATGGAATGTCCATCAGCGATTGTCCTTTATGTATGGTGAGGCAGCAGGACTGGTCTATGATCACTCTTCATTAGGTGGCGTTAAAGTCAATATCATATGGCACGAGAATACAGATAAGTAGGTGAACTACCTTGCTGCAATTATTGCTTGTGGATGATGAACGTTCAGTTGTAGAGACGCTAGCCGAAACGATTCCGTGGGAAAGCTGCGGGATCGGCTCCGTCCATGAAGCATTATCCGGAGCGGTGGCGCTCGAAATCATGGAAAATCACGACATTGACATTGTAATTACAGATATACGCATGCCCGAGATGTCAGGTATTGCACTTATTACAGCGATCCACGAAAGGTGGCCGCATGTGCAAACTATTCTGTTATCTGGTTACGCTGACTTTGAATATGCGAAGCAGGCGATTGCTCAGGAAAGTTTTGATTATTTGCTGAAGCCCGTTAGCGATGAAGATCTCATCGAATCGGTGCAGCGTGTCGTCAACCGAATCAAGGAAAAATGGGAAAATGCTGCTTCTTATCAAAGGGCCCTGCATGTCTTTCAGGATAATCTGCCATTGCTGAGATCCACCATGCTGCATGAGCTGCTGACAGGCAAAATCTATGATCAGAAGACGCTTGCAGAGAAGCTAGATCTGCTGGAGCTGCCCTATTCCGTCGGGGAGGATCTGGGCATGCTGGTCATTCGCATGGAGGAGCATTTATCCGAGATGGCACAAAGCGATCTTGCTTTGATGGAATATGCCATTTGCAATATTATTAGCGAAGTTATGCAGGGTCATTTTCATATTTGGCACACGCGGGATGTTCATGATTACATTGTTGTCCTGGTCACGATGAAGCCTGCAAGCAAGATGAGCCTTAAGAAGGACGAGAAGCCTCAAACGTTGCTTGAGCATTATGCCGCCCAGATTCAAACGAATGTGCAATCGTATTTGAAGGGTGCAATCTCCATTTCCGTGTCCAACTGGGGGAAATTCCCCTATGAAATAGAAGAGATTTATGAACGCGTGGTTATGTCTATGCGGAAACGGATGGGACAGACTCAGGGTCTGTTTGTGACAGCTTCAGATGAAACTGATATCCATCCTCTTCCTGCCATCAGATCCCTATACAAGCCGCCAACATTAATAAGCCTGTTGGAAGCAGGACGTTTTGAGGATGTTGAGCAAAAAATCGAAATTATTTTTGAGGAACTCCTGCATTCAGGCGAGCAGCATGATATCGCTGAGTCAACGATTGAGGTGTATTATGCATTGGCTGGTGCGTTTGCTTACATCATTCATAAAAACGGCAAGCAGATCTCTTCTGTACTGCCGATGGAAGCCTATCGCTACTTCCAGGCGCCCAACTACTCTACCACACAGCAGCTGCAGGAATGGTCCACCCGTACGCTCCATTACATACGCGATGACGCTGATCAAGAGCTGAAGGACAACCACAGCACCATTGTTCGCAGCGTTAAAAGTTTTGTGGATCTGCATTTGGCATCAGACGTATCTCTGCCTGCAATTGCCGACCATGTGCATCTGCATCCGGTATACTTGTCCAAGGTGTATAAAGCGGAGACCGGAGAAGCACTTACTGCCTATGTCTATCGATTAAGAATGGAAAAAGCAGCATATTATTTACGTACATCCACAACCAAAGTTTTTGAGATCGCCGAGCTGGTCGGTTACAACAATACTGCCTATTTCATCCGTGTATTCAAGAAATTCTATGATGTTACTCCACAAGAATACCGGGAAACTCTGCCTGTATAAATGTAATGGTTCAAATAAAGACATTGCAGGAGACTTTCTCCTGCAATGCCTTTTTGTAGTTGGAGCCGCAATACATCGTTTCAACAGCCCACCGTTGGTTATTTTCCGTTTTTCACGGATTGATACCATTCATTTACTTCTTTGGTGATTTGGTCCCCGCCAGAGGATTTCCATTTTTCTACAAATGAATCGAACGCATCTACAGAGGTTTTACCATAGATGATTTGGGAGAACGTATCCTTTTCCATCTTCGTTAAAATATCATTGTTCATTTGCATGGTCATTGTAGGTGCACCTGTAAACATCTGATTGAAAACGATATCCTTTTGATCCAGAACAATCTTGGCTGCATCAAGCATCGGTATCGGTACGCCAGATTTGATTTTTCTCTCGAAAGGCGTCGCTGGAGCTTCACCACTTGCGAGCTTTGCCAGCGTAGTCATGCTCAGACTTGGAATCCGCGCTCCGTCAAAGGTCAACGTGTATTTCTCGGGAGCAATACCGTCTGTAAGACTTGCATCGGTTGAAGGTTTTCCGTCTACTATGACCCAATCGTATCCTTCGGCAAATCCAAATTCGAACTCACCACCCTCTTGGGGGTTGGCAAAATGATCGAACAGTTCGTTCTGATAAGTGAAAAAGACTTCCGGATTCTTCATGTCCTTGTTGATGAGCACCACGCCATTTCCATTCGAGGTACCGTGTCTGCCTGCCTTACCGTCAGGACCGGAAGGGATCGGATAAGCCTTGTATTCCGCGTTCGGGTTGTTTTTCTTCACGTCCTCCAGCGGCCAAGACGGCATCCAGTGAGGGCCAACCACAATTCCTGCCTTACCGGCAGTGAATTCTTCGGCAGCCTTGGTCTCATCATATACGCCTGCTTCCTCCGGGATGTAGCCTTTGCCCATCCAGCTTTGCAGTCTTTCCAGCGCCTGTTTCGCTCCTGGTGTCACAGAGCCATATTCCAACGTTCCTTCTTTCGTCAGATTCCATTGGTTTGGCATCGTGCCATATGCACCAAAGACCCATCCAGCTTCAGACATCCATGTGTTCAGCCAGTTCTTGAAGCCGATGGTCAGTCCATACGTATCCTTTTTCCCGTTTCCATCCGGGTCCTGATTCGTAAACGTTTCCATGATTACTTCAAGCTCATCCAATGTTTGAGGTGCTTTCAGATTAAATTTCTTCAGCCAATCCTCACGAATCCACATTACAGGGTCACCGTTATAGGCATAATCCAGAATAGGAATACCAATTCGTTTGCCATCCTGCATATATGGATACCATACCGAAGGATCTTCATTCACGGCACTCTTCCATGTATCGCTCGCATACGTATCAAATAACTCGCCTGCATCCACAAACTTTCCGGATTCAATCAATTCACGCACCAGGTTGAATTCACCACGATACGAGATAATATCAGGCATCTCTGCATTGGATGCAAGAGACAGACGCAGCTTTGTCTCGAAGGCATTGTTGGTGGATGGAGATATCCACTGATTTTTCAGCTCGATTCCGAGCTTTTCCTTGGCCCATTTGGTATGAACGTTGTTATCCTGGTCCTCGCCTGGTTTGAATTTAACGTCTGGTCCCCAAGGCCGCAAGTAGCTAATTGTCACCGGGGGGTCATACTTCCCTTCTTTAAGCTCTAAAGCTTTCGCTGGAGTGGTCGGTTCCGCTTCTTTACTCCCTCCATTGCTGCTGCATCCACTCAGGAGCGCTGACAGGGACAATACACCTACCAATACCAGGCTGCCTATTCGTCTCTTTTTACTTGTGTCCAACTCAATTCCCCCATTCTATGTAATGTTGCTTACAGATTAATAATAATGAAGGAACGATATTTATGCCCATACTAATTTTGCAACATTTATTGCACTAATTTAGGATATTGGAAATTGAATACCTATATTAAATAAATGCAACTATGCGCTGTAACACACCAAAAGCAGCCGGGCTGCGTATTAATTGCTCGTATATTTAACCCAATCGTATTCTGCATACAAGGGATTCGCTCCGTTGTACGGACCTAACCAGCTATCTACCCCGGTTCCATTCCATACATTCATCATGATTTTACCAGGTGTCTTCGGAATATTGCTGGTTGCAGTATGCTTCAATACGCCATCAACGTACCACTTGATATGCCCTGCCTGCCAGTCGAAAGCATAGGTGTGAAACCCTTGCGATGCATCAAATCCGAGATTGATGATCTTCTCATGATTACCAACCCCGTTGGTATAATAATTAAACTGGACTTTGGTCGTGTCTTTTCCTAAAAATTCAATATCTATCTCATCCCATTGTGTGCCATGCGCAGGCCCGGTGTACGTAAAAAAGGAGGAAACAATGCCTGTGTTCTTGGCCGGTTTCATGCTGACTTCGTACAACCCATACCCGTAATTATTGGTGGAGCGGTACTCCCCGCAATCAAATTTGTTAAAAGCAGAACTGGTCAAGCCCAGCTTGAGTTTGCCATCACTTGTGAAATTCACATTGTTGGCCCTCCAGGTACAGTTGAACATTCCTCCGTTAGAGTAACCATCTGCCTTTTGCCAGGTACTTGCGTTGAAGTAACTTAACGGTTCCCAGAATACATACCCTGCGAAAGCGCTTACCGAAAAGAACAAAGAAACAATACCTGTGACCACCAATGTGTACCAAGACTTCCTTTTCATCATACACCTCCATGAATGATTCCAACCATGTAAGAGTTGAGGCAAGTGATCCGCCGGAGAACCGCTGAATCCACTTGCCATAACCTACTTGTATAGCGCTTACATGGTTGGTGTTTCCATTTTATATGGATGTGGACCGACTAACTATAGCAAACTTTAAAGAATGGATATTCATTTCTAAAGATTTTGTGCGGGTCAATCTGCATTGGATTACTTTACAAATGTTTTTTTGTATTCTGAATGTAGACATAATAATAGCAAGCCAAATGCACGAAATTCACGAGTGACCATACCATAAGCCATATGACGATTGAGGACAGGGTAGTCCAGATCCCGAACGCTGGCAGCACGCGTCCACCGCCGACGAACGTTACCAGCGGGGACAGCGACAATAAAAATAGAATCGGGATCAGCCTTCCGAAGGTTATCCGAATTAATGTTCTGATCTTTGGACGTTTATTCCTCCGAGGGATGCGGATATAGGCGACCATGCCCCATGCAAGCGTAGCGAGGATCAGCATAATCATGAAGGTTTCCAGATTGCGGCCGTTTAGAAAAGAGTTTTCTGGTTTCTCCCCTCTCATGATATCTGTAATTCCATCAATAAATGATGCGTAATTCACAAAAGCGTTTATACCCGAATTAAACATCAATGCAATGCCCATCTGCTCGTTCAAATAAACCACTTCTTCAGATTTGTAGGTCCAGAAAATGCCGCTGTGGGAGATCGTTCGGCCGCTGGACTCATTTTGGTTGGCAAGCCAGCCCATGCCGTACGGACCGATAGCTCCTGCTGCATGGTATTGTTTCATCAGCGCGGGGGAAACGAGTTGGCCATGAAGTTGGGCAAGCATCCATCGCGACATATCCTCTGCGGTTGAAACGATGCCGGCAGGGCCGTCTACGAACCAAAGTGGTTCGGATTGTCCTATGGCACGTCCCAAACTCAAGTAATGTCCTTGCGGTATCGTTTGGTTCTCATCCATTTGCTGTGTTGTACTGACACTGAAGGTATGGTTCATTCCCAGCGGTACAAATATATGTTTTTTCAGGTAATCCGAAAAGCGTTCTCCACTGACATTTTCCACGAGGTTCGCCAGCAGCACGTAATTGGGATTATGATAGCTGTAGGCAGTTCCAGGGGTATGGGCAAGTTGAACCTTGCTTAATAATGGGTTGACCTCATCCAAGCTTTGGAATTGCGGAGTCCTCGTCATATCGGGATTAACTTTGTCATTGAGGCCGCTGGTTTGATTCAATAAATGACGGACCGTGATCTCAAGAACACGGGGATCCTGTGGAGAAAGCTCAGGAAAATAGGATGCGTAAGCAGTATCCAGGGTGATCCGCCCCTTGTCCACCAGCTGCAGAACAGCCAATGCAGTAAAGGACTTGCTCAACGAAGCAATGGGAAAAAGGGTGCCGCCCGTGACCGTCTGCTCATCCGCGTATGTCCCGTAGCCTTTTGCGTAAAAGACTTCATCGTTTTTGGCAATTGCCAGTGAAGCAGCCTGGATGTGATTGGCCTGCATACACCGATTCATATATTCATCGATGTCTTGCAGGATTTCTGTCCTGTCTCGGACTTCATTGGCGAACACGGGGTTGGCCCACACGCTACATAACAATAATAAGCAGCTGATGGTGATATACATTCTTTTGTTCCGTTTTAACATGATAACACTCCTTGAATTCAAGATAAGGAAATGTTATCCGATCATTTTCAACTATTTATCAACTCGGGTTCCAATAGTTGCCGTCACACTTCCGCCGCCGTGAGTTCCGTTTGCGATCTGGAGATTGCCTTCATGTTTTTCGCAAAATACTTTGCAAACGTAAAGTCCCAACCCGCGATGTTCGGTCGCATCCCACACCTCGCCGCGGTAAAAAGGGAGTATAGCTTTATTTAGGGCTTCGGGCGAGAAACCCGGACCGTCGTCTGAGACGGTAATCTTCATGGTACCCTCCTGAATGACATAGTGAACATTCACTTGACTGGCTGCGTATCTCACCCCATTAGCTGCCATATTCTCGAAAATCTGCATGACGAGATAGGGATCTACACGGATGGAGGCATTGTCATATTCCAAGGAAGAAACGAAGCGTATACCGAACTGCCTTGCGAGTTGTTGGGCACTGCCATTCAGCAAAGCCGTCAAAGAGATCGTGTCCATCGACTGGCGATTCAACGGGACATCCTCCAGCCTCTGAATGGAGTTCATGGCCTCCGCATAGCTCTCCAGACGCCGAATGTGAAGGTTCATGGTATGGATCAGGTCGAGCACCTTTTCTTCCGACAACTTCTTCTGGGGCAGATAAGTGGCGAGAAGCTCGGCGTTTCCTTTCAGCACTGACAATGGTGTTCTCAGGTCATGGGCAAAAATAGCATTGATCTGCTTGCGCTCCTCAACCGAACGCCAGAGCGTCTTTAGGTTGTTCTCCAATTGTGAGCGCATGTTCTCAAATGCCATGATCAGCTCGCCCATCTCGTCCCGGCCGTCATAGGAAATGTGGAAATCCAGATTATTGGCCGAAATGTTCTCGGATGCTTGTTTTAATAGCTCCAGCGGACGTTTTAGTTTCCATCTGTAAAATAGAATGGCCATGATGACAATGCCCGCGGCCACAGTTAGCAGCACCGCCGTAACAAGGGAAGGCAGTACCCAATCCGTCTCTCCGAAACGCAGCCGCAGACTCTCCGCCCAGGCAAATTCCAAAGTTATGACGCCCAGCACGACCATGAGCGTGACCACGCAAAGCAGAATAAAAGATTGCAGTAAGGTAAACCGCTTGAGCAGCAGCCTATTCATGAGCTTGGCCATTTGTAGCCGACTCCCCAAACGGTCTCGATTCGATTATCACAGCTGTATTCCTTTAATTTGGAGCGAATACGACGGATATGCTCCGCGATCACGCTGCTGTCGCCTTGATTGTCCATGCCCCAAATCGTTTCGTACATGCGTTCTTTTTCAAACACCATGCCGGGATGCATGGACAGCAATTCGATAATGTCGAACTCTTTTTTAGCCAGAGGAATTCGCCTTTCCCGGTAGTAGAGCTCCCGTGCCGTATAGTCAATAACCAAATCGTCGCTAAACTTCACCGAGGATTTGCTTTGGATTCGCTGTTCCCTGCGCATATGCGCTTCAACCCTGGCCCCCAGTTCGAGAATGCTGAAAGGTTTCAGGATATAGTCATCGCCTCCGGCTCGAAATCCGGCAATTTTATCGGCATCTTCGATTCGAGCTGTTAAAAATAAGATCGGGCACGTGACAAACTCCCGGATGTTCTCGCACAATTGAAGACCGTTCTGTTCAGGCATGTTGATATCCAGCAAAATGAGATCAGGCTGCTGTTCGACTTTCCTTAGGGCTTCCCGGCTGTCCTTGGCCGTCATGACGAAATATCCGTTAATTTCAAAATAATCGGTCAGAAGCTTGCGGAGATCTGCTTCATCGTCCACAATCAATATTTTAGGCATGCTTAGTCTCCTGTATCTCAAGTATTTGAATTAAGCATAGCACAAAGAGCACGATGTTATGGATAGCAAAAATCTTATCCAGACAAAAAAAATACCAGTTTAAAAACTGGTAAAGTAAAGGTGAATATAGGCTTCCTTTTAATTGCTGTTAATTTTCTCAAAGTACGGTGCCAGCTTGGAGGCGAGCTGCTCAAACTGCTGTTGTTCTTCTTGAGTCAGCTTCTCCTCATGTTTGACTCCTTTTTCATCAGTGATCTTAAGCTTTAGCTGCACCACCTGCTTGGTTAGTTCCATATACTCCTTGAATTCGTCTTCTGTGAGCTTGCCTTTGGCTGCTTGAAGCATACCTTCAATCTCTTGATAATCTTCCTGGGTCCCACCGTGCTGTTCAATGGTCGTAGAAGAACCAAAAATATCATCAGCCAGATAGGACGCAGCGAATGCGGCAGACGGAATCAGGATTGCTACTGCGGCAATACCTGCGATCATGCGTTTTTTCATAGATAATCTACCTCTCTTATCATTCACATAATGTTGATAGGACTGTTGGACGCGTCCATACAACTCGGGTGGGCAGTGCATCGAATCCGCCACCTGACGGAGCTCTTCACGCAACTCCTTGTCAATGGACATACGCGTCTCCTCCCGTCAATTCGAATCGTTTACGAAGTTCCTTCCGCGCCAGATGATGTCTGGATTTCACTGTGCCAACGGGAATCTGCAGCATGTCCGCAATTTCTTCCAGCGTATAGTCGTGAAAATAGCGCAGGATGATGACAACACGCAGTTTATAAGACAACTGGCGTACGAGGCTGAACAGCTCATGCTGCATTTCGGACTGCAGGACAGCTTTGTCCGTCCAGTCAAACTGTGGTTCACAAGTCATTTGGCGATTTCGTTCAAAGAGGCGCATTCGCCGCCAGGTCTTTCGTTTCCAATCCTGGACAAGACGGACAGTGATCCCATGCAACCATAACCGAAACGGCCGATTCGGGTCGTAGTTGTGAAATGACCGCCACATGCGCATGTAAACCTCATTCACAATATCCTCAATTTCCTGTTTGTTGTAGACGAGAAAAGCAACTGTACGATAGACGTCTTGGTGTGTCACCTGATAGACAAGCTGAAAAGCCGACTCGTCGCCCTGCACCGCTTTTTCAAGCCACGGAATTAACTCTTTATCATTCATAAGGGCCCCTCCTGAACGTGTTACAATCCTTAATTCGCTCCCGTGGAGAAAAAGGTTCAGTAAGAAGTATAAGTAACGCTTATAGGCACGTGCGCATATATTGGCCTAAGATTTAACTTGGAGGTTTGTATATATGTATTTAGCTTGTCCCTATTGCTTCAGATCCCCCTTCACGCCTATTTGGGCCATTTCTACAATCGAAGCCATCGAAATGATGAAGGAGGCGGTTCAAGGAGAACGGAACGATGAACTGTTTTACGACTCTCTAATCAAGCTTGCCCCAAATGCGAATCAAGCCAAAATTATTGAAGGAATTAGAAACGATGAACGTGAGCACAACAAAATGTTTCGACAAATGTATACGGATCTCACAGGACAACAAATTATGGAATCGAATATTGAAAAAACTGAGCCAGTTGAATCTTATCGTATGGGATTACAAAAAGCTTTTCAAGGTGAATTAGCCGCGGTAGAGAAGTACAGAAGTATTTGGTTTGGACTTCCACATGGCATATACAAAGATACCCTCTGGGGAATTATTATCGATGAACAAAAACACGCAGATAAGTATAATAATTTATTAATTTACAACATATCAAGATGAAATCTGGAATTTCGGAATTTTATGAATAAAAGAATAGTCCTGACTAGATAAAAAGGAGCAGTTTTAAACTGCTCCAATGACTGCACGCCGGCAAATCATATACATTTTTAATGTCTCATTGAATCGAATTACTAACGCTAAATTATTCTACATCAATAGGATGTTTTAATTTGTCATTATAATAATCAATATATAGCCTGCCATCACTTCCCTTAACTGCATAGAAGACGTCTCTTATTTGTTTCTGATTCGACTTAAGTTGTTTTAACAAAAGTTCCTCTGAAACATTATTCAACGTTAGATTTTCATTTAAAAGTACTCCGTCCATGATCAATTCTATCGGCATTTGTTCTTTTCCACTTCCACCTTTATGGATATCCTGAAATGTAACATTTCTATAGTTCTTTTTTTTCAACACCGAAACTTGTCCACTTACCTCAAGTAATGCATACTCCACCTCGTTAATATTAAAAACGCCTTTTTGCCTTAGGACCTGATTAAGAGAATCTAATGTCAATTTGTTCTTTGTCAGATTTTTTTCGAGAATTTTTCCTCCTTCGATCAGAACTGTAGGAGAACCTTCCGCCAACAAACGCAACTTTCTACTTTTAATATTGAGCTTTGATAAAAGGTAAGACGTCCCAGTAAAAACAACAAGCGATATAATAAGATGTGTCACTTCCATTTTTTCATTAAAAGCTAAATTTGCCGCTATTGCCCCCATAATTACAGCTGTTACGAACTCATGAAAATTCATATTGGATAAAGTCTGCTTTCCTAAAATTCTTGCAATAACGAGCAGAAGTAAAAAAGCTGCAATGCTCCTCATTAAAATGATCAACCGATCATCCAAGCTAACACATCCATTCAACAATAGTTAACTTTAGTATGATCAGAAAATTTATGGATATTCTTTTCAAAAGGATCTTTCGGATGGTTTCGTGCTTAACGCTTTAAACCGTATGAGTTTCTTCGATTTGTTTAATTACTCTCGCCGGGTTGCCACCAACTACCATGTTGTCTGGAACGTCCTTAGTTACAACTGCTCCAGAGGCAATGACAACATTATTACCAATTGTAACACCTGGATTGATAATAGCTCGGCCACCGATCCATACATTATTACCGATGTTTACTGGCTTTCCATATTCGGGTCCTTTATTTCTTTCCGTTGCATCAAGAGGATGTGTAGCAGTGTATATATGAACACCTGGGCCGAACATACAATTATTACCGATTCGAACTTCACATACATCCAGTATTGTGCAATCAAAGTTAGTATAAAAGTGTTCGCCCACATGAATGTTATAACCGTAGTCGAATCGAATATTAGGTTCCATTCCTAAGTGTTCTCCGGTAGATCCGAGCAATTTTCTAAGTATGTCTACTCTCTGTTCATCATCCGTTTCAGTGGTCTGATTATACATTCGTGTCATTTGTCTGGCATATGCCCGATCACGTGTAAGTTCTGGGTCCCAAGCCTTATACAATTCTCCATCCATCATTTTTTGCTTTTCTGTTTTCATAGTTGTTTTTATCCTTTCGAAATGGTTTGTGTTAAACGGTCAAAGGAAAGCGTCATCTCCTCTTCTCTACTAGCTGCAGCGAATAAGAAAGACTTTCCAGTGTCATTTTAATTAATCCACACATGTAATCCTCATCTGGATTATCCAGTAATATTAAATGGGGCATATGTAACTCTGGAATATACTTCAGACATTCATTACGGATCAGCTCAACATCTCCAGGTTTCATTAAATCACCTGTCAAGGCAATCGTTTCCGGGTTCATCACAGCAATCAAACTCGAAACTGCACGGGCAGCTAAAGAATGGAACGTGTTTCGATTATGGAGCTGCCTATACTGCTCAGCATGAGACAACCCAAAAGGGAGAAAGGCGACCTCTCCGGCAAAATGAGAATTCCCCCTGTGAATGTGTCCATCAATCATGATCCCTGCCCCCGGTAAAGAACCTTCAATAAATGTCGTAACGATAAGGGACTTCCTCTCATGGTATCCCCGTCTCTGATAAAGTCCATAGACGGTTAGGTTCATGTCATTATCCAGAATAACCTCAACCTTATGCTTTTCTTGAATGGGAGCGACTAAATTGACATGAATTAGATTCGGAATATCACAGGAATTAATCACGCCTTGATGAACTGCACCTGGAACACCAATTCCCAATGCCCGAATACGAGGATATTTCAGTATAAGTCTGTCAGTTAACTCATAAATCAATTCCTCATTCATATGTTCGACTTCCTGATAGCCTTCTTCTATTGATTCCCCAGCCAGATTCACGACACTGAACGTTAGGGAATGAACTGTTACTCCAGCCTTGACCATGATGCAGGCGATATTCGCAAAGTTCACGTTATACATGTACATTTGCGCAGGTCTGCCTCCATTTGATTCCTCCAAATCCAACTCAATGAGTTCACCCGTGCTAAGGAGTTCATAGAGTATATTACGACATGTGGCTAGACTTAAACCTGTTGCCTCTGCTACCATGGATTTGGTTCCCTGCCTCATATTTCTCAGCGCTTCTCGTACCAATTCCTGGTTCATTCTTTTGACACGCATGGTATTGTTAATGATAGGTTCCATTATTTTCACCTCCACCCACTTTTGATAACACTTTCATTAAGTATTAACATAATGTATATCCCTTTTGTTGTCTACACTTTTGTGTTCATGCGATCACAAGTGGCAAGTTCCAAGACCTCTCTATTGATATTTGATTCATAACAAATGTCACCACAAAAACTCCTCAACATGCGTTGAGAAGTTTCTTGAGCATCTTTTATTAAAACCGATGGAGTGAAAAAGGAGAAATGTTATGTTCCGTTTTCCCAGATATTATTAACTCACTTAAAATTTGCCCAACTACACTGCTGAATTTAAAGCCATGTCCTGAGAAACCTGATGCAATGGCAACGTTTGAATAGTTAGGGTGTGTGTCGATAATGAAATCTTCATCAGGAGTCAGTGTATACATACAGGTTTTACCGTACTTCAATTGTTGTGTAGAAGGCATATAGCGATGTAAAAATTGTTTTAAATCGATCGTGTCTTGCTCCAGTTCATCAAATCCCAAGATCGGCTCATCTGGATTGATTGTATTTCCTCCATCATGTCGGCCTACCTTTAATCCGGAACCATCGATGCTAGGAAAACCATAATAAATCCCTTCAGAAGTCTCAAATGAAAAGGCTGGAAATTTGTTGTGGTTATATAAATCTTTATTGTCATCAAACCAGGCAAATGTTTTTCTTACTGGATTTAGAGGAAGATTTAGATCCAACATGGAAAGAAGACTTCCTGACCAGGCTCCTGCTGAAACCACTAACGCATCAGCACTATACGTATGATCATCGGTCTTGATGGTAACTCTTTTATCATGAACCTTTATTTCTTTTACTTTACTATTGGTTATGATGGTAGCGCCGTTTCGTACTGCAAGTTCTCGATAGGCCTCAATGCATTCTTCACATTTCAGAACTCCTGATGTTGGTTCGAAGCACCCAATGTAATTGTTCGGTAATGTGATTCCCGGCCAACGCTTATTCACTTCCATTGAATCTAAAATCTCAAGGGGCAATGAATAGGTTTTTGAACTTGAGATCATATTTTGGATAAAATCCGTTTTCTCGTAACCCACGTTTAGAACTCCGGTTGGGAGGAATAATTGTTTTCCCGTCATTTTCTCTAAGTCATTCCATAATTCTTGAGCCTTGAGCGCCAACGGAACATAATTTTCTCCTTCTCCATACGCGTGCCGAATAATTCTCGTCTCTCCGTGGTGACTCCCTTTGTTATGGGGCGGGTCAAAGGAATCTACTAATAACGTGTTTTTCCCGCTTTTGGATAAAAAATAGCCTGCCGCCATCCCCATCGAACCAGCTCCAATGACAATTACGTCATAATGCATTGTATCTCCCCCCTCCTTTATCGTCATCTCGAATTACGGACTTCGTTCGTCTCTTTTCTCTACTGGGCTGTTAAAATCAGCGGTCCGTCCTGCGTGATTGCGATCGTATGCTCATATTGCGCCGACCATTTACCATCAGCTGTTCTCGCCGTCCATTGATCATCGTCAATCATGATGCGGAACGTACCTTCATTGATCATCGGTTCAATCGTGAACACCATGCCTTCCTTTAACCGAATGCCTTTACCGGCTACGCCGATATGCTCGTAGTTCGGCTCCTCGTGCAGGCTCCGCCCGATCCCATGCGCCAGCAGATCACGCACGACCGAGAACCCGTTCGCTTCCGCATGCTGTTGAATCGCCGATGTTATGTCGCCGAGCCGGCCACCGGGCAGCGCCTGGGCGATCCCCAGATCCAAGCATTCTTTTGCCACCTTCATTAATTTTTGCGCTTCCGGCCGAACATTGCCCACCGCATAACTCATGCACGAATCGCCAAACCAGCCGCCATATTCCACGACGATGTCGATCTTCACCAAGTCACCGTCCATAATTGCCCGGTTCGACGGAATGCCGTGGGCCACCACATCATTGACCGAAATGCAGGTTTCAGCCGGGAAACCTTTATAGCCTTTCGTAAACTGCTTGCCGCCCAGCTTGGTAATGTGTCTGGCAACAAAGTCATTGATCTCCTGTGTGGTGATCCCAGGCTTGATCAGTTTGGTCACCTCACGGTAACAGTCCGCAACGATTTGGCTCGCCGGCTTCATCTCTTCGATTTCCCTAGGTGATTTTAAAATGATCATCTTTGATTTGTTCACTCCCTATCCATTTATAATTTTAAAAATAGAACAATATCCCGGGCTTCCTCATGGAGCTTTCCACGGCGAAGCGAAAGCGAGGCGCAGCCGACCAAGGCAGCCAGCAGCATTTCCGCGCGCTGCAGTCGATACAGCAACTCTGCCGCGTTTCCGTTGGAAGTTGCCGCCCCGTCCACCGCAGACCCGGCTTCCAGCAGCGTGGCAAACGGCACGATCACCTCCCGATGAAAGGCGGCCGAGAGTGCGGTCGAGCGAGCTTCAGGCAGCGAAGTAAAGCCCTCCATGGCCAGCTTATACAGTAGGTATAGGGCGTGATCCTCCGCCCACAGCTGCAGTAGCCGGACTGCGGTGGCAGTGGGGCCAAGATCTGCGCCATCAGCCTTTTCATGGCTTCTGCTTCGGGAATCCGTGTCAGTCGAATTCCCGGAATTCAACGTTGAACCGAAATGCCCGTCCGTAGGAGCCTTTTCCGAAGCCAAAGCACGCAGTAGCTCCAACCAACCCGAGGCCCGCTCCAACGCGTCCCACAGCAAATCGTGCAGCAAATCGCCCTTATTGCTGTAATAATGGTATACCGTACCATAGCCGAGACCCGCCTGTGTGGCTACATCGCGGATTTCCAGTAAAGGCCCCTTGTTCAAAAACACATCGGCAGCGGCTCTGCGGATTTGTGCCAGACGCCGCAGCCGGATCTCTTCGTTTTGTTCCTTGGTGCGTGGAGTCATCTTATCTATTCACCTCTTTTTTTTGACCTGCTGTAATGTCAATATAAAACATTGGCTTGCAAATAACAACCCATGACAGAACAACATGTTCTTGTTTTTAAATATATGGTAAATCTAATTCAAACTCTTTTAGATACATATGACCCTCACCTTAAATTACTATTAACTCACTCTTTGCGATCTCGATGAAAGCAGCCATAGATGGAGAAATCCATTTCTCACGATGCCAGAGCATTTGTGCTGAAAAGGATACATCCGATAAATCCCAAGGTAAAGCAACGAGCCGGCCCGCTCTCAAGTCTTCCTTTAAAGCCATCTCAGGCAACACGGCAATCCCGAGGCCAGCGACAACGCATTGTTTAATGGCTTCTACACTGTGAAACTCCAGTTCTGTCAAAGCATCGGCGCCTTTTTTCAATAAGGACTGATGAAATGGAGTGCGATAAGAACAGTTCTTTTCGGTCAACAAAAAATGCTGTCTGTGAAAGTCATCAATGACCAATGAGGATCGAGCTGCCAACAGATGATCTGGGGAAACGACCATATGAAAGGACTCCTTTTTCAAAAGCTCTGAATGAAAGTCTTTGCCTCCAGCAAATTCATCCAATACAAAAATGACATCCACATGCCCTTCTCTCAGACTAGATTTAAGCTCTTGGCCGGACAAGGGACGGAACAATAGGCGCACCCCAGGATAGTCCTCCCGGAAACGTTTGAACAGGGAAGGTAGAAGGTATGCGCAAAGAACTTCATCTGCCCCGATCACAACCGTTCCTTTGTTTTCCCCATGTTGGCTGGATACATACTTCGCTTCCTCTACATCGTTCAAGATTTTCGTAGCATAAGGTAAGAATTGTTGTCCTGCATCCGTTAACACGACCTTTTTGCCTAATCGATCCAGCAATTTCACGCCCAGCTCATCCTCCAGAGATTTGATTTGCATCGTTATGGTAGACGGTACATAGCTCGATAGTTCAGCAGTTCGACTAAAGCTGCAGGTAGAAGCAAGAGTGCAAAAGGTTTTTAGTTGTCGTATTTCCATATATCAAGCACCTCTCCGTTCAAAAAAATTGAATGTTATATTCAAAAACGTTTCGTTGATTTGATGATATGCGTATTGTAGAGTGAAAACAAGTTAGTACTAATTTTATTTTGAAGGAGCATACATCAATGAACGATTATGAAACATATCCTCTTGGAGATATAAGGCTTCAATCGGGTCAGCAACTCCCGCAAGCATTTATGGCATACAAGACCTATGGTACCTTAAATGCCGCTAAGGACAATGTTATTGTTTATCCAACTTGGTTTGCTGGTCTTCATACAGATAATGAATGGTTAATTGGAGAGGACAAGGCACTAGATCCCAATCGGTATTTTATCATTGTGCCAAATATGCTGGGTAACGGATTATCGTCCTCTCCCAGTAATACACCCGCACCTTTTGATAAGTCCAATTTCCCTCTCATCTCGATGTATGACAATGTGCGTTTGCAACATCAACTACTGACTCAAAAATTCGGTATCCGTAAAATCAAGCTTGTCGTAGGGTGGTCTTTGGGAGCTATGCAAGTTTTTCAATGGGGAACGAGTTACCCTGAAATGGTCGAACGTATTGCACCCTTTGGCGGAACGGCGAAAACCAGGCCCCTCGCACAACTGGTATTCCAGGGCATGATTACAGCATTACAAACCGATTCAAAATGGAATAGAGGATTTTACAAGCATCAACCTGTTGAAGGTCTCGCAGCGATGGGAAGAGTTTATGCCCCTTGGGGATTTTCCAATTCATATTACTTGGAGAAATTGTATCGATCCGAGGGATACAACACATTAAAAGATTATGTGGAAGAATACTGGGATCAAGTGTTTTTGTCTTTTGACGCGAATGACTTGATTGCTATGTTACGTACAGGCATAAATGGAGACATTAGCGATAATCCCATGGACCGCTGCAACTTCGAACAGGCATTAGGTAAAATTTCCTCTCCTGCACTCGTTATGCCGGGATCAAGTGATTTGTTTTTCACTCCAGAGGATAGCGCGTATGACGTTCAACATATGCCGAATGCTATTTTTCAACCGATAGAATCCAAATGGGGACACTGTTTTGGAATCGGAGCAAACGAAACGGATTCACTTCTTATCGATCGTCATCTTAAGCGATTGTTAGAGTTAGAATAATTAAATAAGGCTTTTTAAACATTTTGGATTGATATCCTTCACGCAACTGTTTAGATATTCATCTAATATGTTATGGGTATAAGTTCTTGTTCTCGGCTGGCTCGGGACAAGAACTTGTACCCATATACAAAAAGCCGCTAAATTGGTATTATCCCCTTTTAGTAGACAAGAGAAAAAAGACATCTGTTAAGATGGACTTAATCTTGCCAAACGAAGGGGATTTTTTCATGGCTAAAAAAGGACAAACTTTCCGGCGGTACTCCTTGGAATTGAAATTGGAGGCGGTACGGCTTGTCAACGAGGAACATATGAGTATACGTGAAGTGGCGAAACATTTGGATATTCAAAATAAATCTCAGGTACAAGTATGGGCAGCGAAAACGAAACAGGGAATAAGTCTAGAACCTGCTGCATCTAAACGAGGACGCCTTAGAACAAAGTTTTCCAGTATGGAAGAAGAGATGGCATACTTGCGGGCGGAGATTGAATACTTAAAAAAGCAGTATCCAAATCTACACAAGGAGTGACGAGTAAAGCTGCCAGATTTCAAATCATAGAGGACCTGCGAGCACGCCATGATCTGGCTTGGCTCTTGAAGTTAGCTGCGGTTTCCCGTTCGGGCTATTATAAGTGGAGAAAAAGTAGACAGGCGACAAGTGAACGTAGACAAAAAGAACATGAATTGGAATCGCATCTGCTTGCCATTCATCGTGTTCATCCCTACTTTGGTTACCTTCGAATGACGGTGGCTTTACGGAGAGAAGGCCTGAGAGTTAACCACAAAAAGGTGTATCGTTTAATGAAACAATTAGGGATCTGTTCTGTTATTCGAAAGAAGCGTCGATTCTTTGGGAAACAAGCTTCTGTAGTGAATCCAAATCGACTTGAGCGCCAGTTTCAAGCGAGTTCACCACGAACTAAACTGGTTACAGACATCACCTATATTCGCGCTGGAGAACAGTTTGTGTACCTGTCTGTCATTCAGGATTTGTATAATAACGAGATTGTGGCTTGGCATCTTTCCGAACGAAATGACCTTGCTTTGGTTCATGAAACGCTGGATAGACTCTGTCAGCACACGGATCTGAGTGGCGTAATCCT
>NZ_BCNM01000029.1 GCF_001514495.1 Paenibacillus pabuli NBRC 13638 | reverse complement strand
CCCCCCCCCCCCCCCCCCCGATGTTAACCAGAAGCTCATCTCTCAGAGAATGAAATTCCGGAAATTCATCACCTCTCAGGTACCATTTTAAAAACAGTCTCCCTGGACACAAAAAAACGGTACATTATTGTACCGATCATTGACTCACTCCATCTATGTTAATGTACAAAACGTCTCTAAGTCCAGCCCCAGAAGAAACCGTTTGTACAAACAATGGCAGACGTCATGAAGATTGAGCTTGATTATGAAGATACTCTCGCTAAGTCAATAAATGCACATTAAAGCAAACAAGTTTCAGGCGGCTCAAATTCCGAATTGTTCGGAGCTCAGGTCGCCTGTAACTTGTATTTTATCTTGGTATTGAATTGGATTTTCTTTTCTTAGACAAATTTATTCCCATGAATGATGACGGAGTGCCTCTTAGAGAGATCAGTATAGTCTCTTACATTCATGCGCTAAGAAATCATAGTCTATTGTCTGAGGGTTGTCCGTAAAGCGCATTAAAGATACTTTTTATAGAAAGCGTCCAATCTGTCAACAGCTTTCTTCACTGGCTCAGTCTTATCGTACAAGTCATAATGACTGGCTCCTTCTACAATAAACAGATCTTTATGTTCCGAGGCTGCACGTTGATACAAATCATGACCATCATGGTAAGAACCAAACGCTCCCTGTATACTACCGACAATGATCTGCAAAGGTTGGGTTAACAATGAGTCTGCCAGATGAAACGCGTCAAAGGCAATAATGGAATCTACACTTGTAAATTTCAAACGGTTAGGTGAGTTCGGATGCTGACCTCTGGATGTGCGGTAGTAATCCACTGCTTGTTTAATATCAAGTTCATTCATCCCTGCTGCTTCTCTTTCTTCGTGGCTTCCAGGAATCCATGGGTTAGTCAGAGGTTCTGCCCCGCGTGCCTCAGCCGTACGTTGCTGAGCAACCTGCTCCAACATTCCAATTGGATCGTTTTCACGATATCCGCGACCTATGTTCGCAACGGAAACTGCAGCCACTGCCTGGATGCGTCGTTCCGTCATTGCAGCATGTACTGCATATCCTCCTCCAGCACATACCCCCAGTACACCAATCCGATGCTCATCGACATATTCCAGAGTAGTCAGGTAATCCACAGCAGAGCGAATATCTTCCACACGAGCGGACGGGTATTCGGCATGACGAGGCTCGCCTTCACTTTCTCCCTGATACGATGAATCAAATACAATCGTCACATAGCCCAACTCGGCAAGTTTCTCTGCATAGATGCCTGCTGTTTGCTCTTTGCAGCTACTACCCGGATGAACACAGACAATAGCCGGATTACCTTTCTTTTCTTCAGCGTGCTCAGGTATTCGGAGAATTGCAGCTAAAGCCAGACCCTGCGCTAGGAATTTAACGTTCTTTTGGATTACTATCATCTATAAAACCACCTTTTCTATTTATGACACTTGTGCGTATTATTCGCCTTATGTATATTTAGGTTAAAATAATCAAGCATTAGATTCAATAACCACATCACTTCACATGTGTGTTAATACACACACCACATACAATGTGTAGAAATGTACAGGAGGACGACGCTATGGATAAAATAGACCGCAGAATCATAAAGTCCAGACAAGCAATTCAATCAACTTTTTTGCAAATGATCATTCAGGAAGGGTTTGATAACATCACAGTTAAACATCTGACAGAGATAGCCAATGTAGGTCGAAAAACATTTTATCTACATTATCTTGATAAATACGATCTGTTGGATCAAATGGTGGACGACCATATCGCACAACTGCAAGAAATATGTGATCAAAAAAAGGATATCGGCATAACTGAAGGTTCACTTATGTGGTTTTCTTACTTTGAGCTTCACAAATCATTCTTTGCTGCTTTATTTCAAAGTGACAGTGCTTCAGCCTTTCGCAAAAAGCTGTTGTCCTTTACTATGGGAGAGATTGATAAAAAGTTGAATGATGAAACACTTCCGATCATCGATAAGCGTATTTTTTTGAAGTTTTTGGGGATGGCAACCATGGGTGTACTTGAATCCTACGTATTGGACGAAATAGACAGTGATATCGAGGCTGTGTCAGCGCAAGTGGTTCAGTTATATATGACACAATTAACTACTAGCTAATGAGATCTATTATATGTCTTCCTGATTGTAAAATTAAATATCCGCTTGCTGGAGAGCAAACGGATAAAACAAGAACATTGTACCATTTCAATTAGACAATTAGACATTAATGATGCATTTAACATTATAAAAATAAATTCGGCTTCTCCATTATAGTTTGGCTTGTTTTGAATTGTTTATTATTTGAAGTGTTACATATTATAAAAACTTGGAAATCTCAACACAAACACCCAGTCGTGTTCCGTTTGACTTCACGATTCTTGTGAAAGAAAAGGATCATGTGCCTCAAAACCAGGTCTACTCCTGGCATGGTTCTCGTGATACATAATCAATTCACTTACGTTGGCCACTAACTTTGAATCGGAACTCCTCTTGTAACAAAGTCATTAAATTGGTGTTATCAGCGCAGCAGGAGTAGCAATTAAAATTTCAAAACGATGTTGCCTTTTTTTTCAGGCGCACTAACAACTTTCACTGCAAGGTGAATTTCCGATAAATCAAATTCCGTGTAGCTTGATAACATCGTTTTCGAATTGGTCCCTACCTCAATAGCTGCTTTCATGTCTTGCATACGCTCTTCTGCCATCGCATCTTCCTGCCAGGTCAGGATTGTTACCCCAGCGTAAGCGCCTTGACAGAAAGAGTAGTCATATCTGACGGTCCATTTGCTAAAGAACCGTATGAAACGATGCCGCCTTATTGGGCTAACGTTTCCCGTTAGTTTAATGAACCTCTATTATGCATTTGAATAATTAATCGAGACAACTCCTGGTTAACTACGGAACGAAGGAGTACCCCAAGTACCCGAAGAAGAACTTCGGCTCGTGCTCCTAGTTTGTATCCTCCCATAGTTGAACGGAAAAGAAGTATCTTTATATACTGAAAGTGAGACCTTTTCATCTAAAGTAATCTTCATCTTGTTTAACAAAAAGTTCATAACGTCTCTTTAAATGACCTACTCATGATGTTTGTAATTATACATGTATGAGTGATCTGGTAGGACGTCCAAATTTTTTTTAAAATAATCCCAACCTTTATTTCGCCTGGCACACTATATAATTGTCAGGAATTACAGATGCAACTATGGAGGCAAAATATGGATTCAATTGGTAAAAACGGAAAAGAAGCGGCGGAAGCGATTCGGAGCTATGTCAAACCGATCTTCGGTTTTGCCTTAAACCGGGTCAAGCAGCGGGCCGAGGCGGAGGATCTGGCTCAGGAGATTATGCTGCAGTTGTTGAAATCCTTCTCTGGGGTGCGGGACATTAGAAGCCTTGACGCTTACGTCTGGACGGTTGCCCGATACACTTGGGTGAATTGGTTGAAAAAGCGTGCGCACGCTCCCCAAGCGTTCGAAATCAACGGCATGTCCGAACTGTCTGCTGCCCCTTCCCGGGAGCCGCTTGACCGGCTGCTGGTAACCGAAGCTTACCGCGAGCTCCGCCGAGAAGTCGCGTTTCTGTCCGACATCCATCGCCGGATCGTGGTCATGCATTACTACGACGAGCTTAAAATCGGCGATATCGCGATTGCTCTGAACATTCCTGTCAACACGGTGAAGTGGCATTTGAGCGAGGCTAAAAAGAAGTTACGGAAAGGGATGAAACGTATGCGTGCAACAGGAACTTTAAGTGTCAATCCGGTCAGCATGGGGGAAATGGGCCATTCCGGTTCGGCCGGCAGACTAGGCGAAACCAACGATTTTCTTGGACGCGCCTTGGCGCAAAATATCGTTTACGCGGCTTATCACAAGGCGCGTACCGTACATCAAATCGCGGAGGAGCTCGGAATGCCGCCGTCTTTGCTGGAAGGCGAAGTCCGGCACCTGGCCGATTACAATTTTCTCATCCAAACCTCTCCCGGCAAATATCAAAGCAATACCATCGTCTGGGACCTCTTCGAGTTGGCTGTAGCCGGCCATCAATTTTGGCAAGATTGCGCCGCCGAAGTGGCCGATGTTCATTTTGACGCGTTAATGGAAGTTCGCCGGCAAGTCGAGGATAGCGGAGTGTACGTTCCGGACGGTGGCAATTCAATACTTACTGGAGCGACCGCGAGATGGATTGGCGTTTCCTGGAATACCGGAATGTCGAGATTTGTCATGCGTTCCAACAAGGGGAACTGCCCGACAACGAAGAGAACGCCGAGCAATATTCGTTCCTGCTGGAGAAGGGGTACATCCGCAAGACGGAGGAGGGGTACAAGTTCAATGCGGTTTGGATCGACTCTCCGCAGACGTTGGATCGGTTGAACAAGGCAATGCCGGATTTGTCCGCTCTGTATGCGCCTGCTGTCGGCAAGCTCTACGACAAAATGCTCAGCCTGTTCCTGCTAAATCAGCCGAATCATTTGGAGCCGCAGCTTGCTTACATGGTGAGAGGCAACACCGGCGGAGGCAGGCTAGTCGCTTATATTTTGAAGCATTTGATTGATAACGGGAAGTTGAAACCGCCGTTGCCGCACCAGCAGAAGACGATTTCAACCTGGATGGGGCCGGTCAAGTAAGTCGGTTCGGAAATGTATACGAAGAATGGCCGTTCCCGGGCGGTGGCCATTTTTACACAAAACTCTGTCTTTCCACTCTGTCTGTCCAACGAAGTGATTAGGACATCGCTATTTCACCACGACCCCCTCCTGAACATATGAAAATGATTAAAAACTACCCATGACGCATGTGCGTCATGGGTAGTTTTTAATCGCAATCGTATCTGCCGGATTACTCCTTTACCTTACGATTTTTTATCTTTCTTGTCCGCAACCAACCGTGAGAGGCCAGATACTCCACTACTCAGCAGATCTATTCAGCAAATCTGCCCGTTAGTTTAATGAATTGAAGGGCAAGATGACGATTAGATACACGCCTAATCGGCAATAGGAACATGTTCTTGTCCTTGTCTCGGGACAAGAACTTGTACCGATAAATTAAAAAAGCCGCTAAAATAGCGACTTCAATGGGACCATGTTCTTGTCCCTCGACATCAAACAAACTCCAGCAGCAATACGACCATGCTGGCCAGTGCTACGGTTTGGGTTTGGCTTCTACTTTGTCTGTTCCAGCCTCCCATAAGTTCCCTCAATCGTTCCGTTTTCTCTGCAATCCATCGCTTCGAATGAGATCTACCCACACATTCCTGAATCAGATCTTCCACATTCTCGGTATTATTCTCCAAGCATCTTTGCAGCACTTTTAGGGACGTTGTCGCATACAAGTTGCAAAAGACTCCGATGAAATCAGGAAACACCTGCTCAAGCAATGCTCTGCTGTTTAGCTTCGCCTGCACGTACATAGCGGTCACAAACTCATGCTGCCTGGTCAAGTGCTGAAGCTCACTGTAGGACTCTTCCCACTACGTTTCAGATATCCGGCCAAACCTCGATGGTAATGTCCGGTTGTCTTGAAGACAACGACAGGCTCCACACCACTTGCCTCTTTCAGTATGCTAAGCACTTCCCCTAGCCGCTCGAAACCTTCTTCACCATGCTGGAGGGTCTCCATCCTTCCATATGGTTCGTTACGCTTTTTGAAGGCATGAATAACACTACATCCGTTCGCCACCACATCCATTCCAACAACGGGTTGCATAAAAACCTCCCTAATTCGATTTACCGGCATTTCCACCTGGTTTCCAAACCCATAGCTTCGCTTGTGATACGAGGGCATAGCCTCAACCAGCTCAAACATGGTCGTTGGAAGGTAGTGGGAGAATAGTTTTTTGTATGGGTTCTTTGTCCCTAAGCCGCCCTCGTTCTCCCGGCTACCACCATCATAAAAATAGGCCAACCAGAAAATTTCTGGCTGACCTAACAATACGAAAGCGCTATAATAGCGACTTCAATGTTACCATGTTATTGTATCTCGAAATGTTTCTTTCAACTTACTCGTTAATCACGATCCACATGCCCCCGATTACCCTTCTGTTATATTCCAAAAGCCTTACTTCCAGTAGATGCAACTTGTCGCATTTCTCATTTGTATCAATGCTCTTTTCAACAAATATTCGTGCTTTTTGCGGCTTATCCTTGGGTACATACACACTATAAACTCCAGAATCTCTTCGATGTGGCTCTTGTCCATTGACAGTCAAGTTAATATTTCCAAAAAGCCGATCTGAAAAATGGGCGAAATGAGATCCTAATGCCCTATTGATAATATCTTCTTTGTCACTGACGTTGATGAATTGTACTTCCAGTAGCAACTCTCCATTATTCTCAATAGTTGGATTAACGAGATCGAAGTCGAATGTAAAACTACTTTCCTGTTTGAGTTCAATAATGTGTATGTTACGTTGGGCAAGGTGGCGATCCCGAGGAATATCAAATTGGTCAGGATATCGGTACATGTCCGGCGGTGATACCAAACTTACGCGAGCAGTTAAACATAGATGTCCAGTTTCAGTCGGAACCCAAGGAATACGGATCGAAGAGGTGCTGTAGCCTTGTACCGTAACATATTGGCTCCCTATCATTTGAGCAAGCGTAGCTACGAATCCTGTTGTTGGTCCACCATAGAACACCTCGACAAATGCATCATTAGCAGGAATTCCGCCACCATTAGTGACAATTACTTCGATATGGTTTCGTTCACCTGCGACTCCTTCGTCTCCTCTGGTTCCGTCAGGCTTAATTATAATTATATCTGGGCTGACAGCACACAACATGTCTGAAGGACGTGGTTCGATCCCATTGTCATCTGGATGGGTACGGATATAGAGGTATGTCTGTCCTTCAAAAATGTCTTCATCGGGGCAACATTCGCATTCATAATGATTTTTCACTAAGTCACCTCCTCAATTATTATAATTGACATCAAGGGGATTTATGTCGTCTAGAGGCCCTGAAACGTTAGTACTCCATGTTTTCCAGCCATAGCCGCGATCTCCATCTAAATTGAAGTTTGGGAGATCCTCCATTCGTGAGACAATCAAGTCCGCTGAGCATTGTAACGCATTACCTAGTTGTCCGTTTTCCCATGTTAAGTGATCGATGGAATGGGTTGAATCGTTTTCTCCATATGGAATTGTGCAATCATATAAACGTTCTATCTGGTCACTCCAAGACTTTTGGGCCTCGTAAACAAAATATGTTGGGAACTTACCATAGAATGGTCTCGGTGCCGGTTCCGCGAAAGGTTCCTCAGCGAATGTTTGTGGGTATATCAAATGATCTTCGGGGGTGGAAAACCCGTGATGCTCCTGTTTGAGTGGATATTTTGAGAAATCGGCTACTCCGCCTCCTGTCAAATGAGCAAAAGAAGTATTTACAAAACACAAACCCCATGGATGTTTGGTCAAATCTTCGCTCTCGGGGAATAAGTATCCGGCGACGACTAGCGAAAACCTACAGTTATCGTAGAAATCATACATTACCTTGTGAATTTGATATAACAAGTACTTTAGGAGTTGAATCCCTTCCCAATACCCTAGTGTGACGATATCTCCAATATGACTGATCGTCCAATCTACAACGTATAGGGCAACATCCTTTAGATATTCCAAGAAACTTTGCATTGACCGAAAAAAGTCACGTATACTGATCCTTCGGCCACCTCTGCCGGACAAATCTTTCGGGAATCTGGGCAACCCTTTAATAAAATCAACCCAAAGTTCCTTGGAAGCTCCTCCAGGTGGGTCTACCGGTTTAGGCTTTACCGCCAAGCCTGATTCAGTTGCTTTTTTAAACCAACTTAACCATAATCGATAAGTAGAATCGAGGTCCTCCAGCGATAACATTGGAGGATGTGGAATATCTTTAAAGGTGATGTTCAGTGAAGATATAAACATCTCTCCCAATTTTTTAGGCAGCTTGTCATCTTCAAACTGACATGATTTATATAAGTAACTGCCTGAAATGGAGTTGAAAGAAAATCGTTCTTCACCTGACGACAAATTGCAATCTCGGAAAGTTTGTCTCTGCATTTTGGCATCATCATTTAGCATATACGCATCAATCCAATTTTCCACCAGCTTATGTCGATGCCAATGAGTGCGATATGGCCCACCAACAATAGTGTTAACAAAAGGGTGTCCAACTATATCAGTACCAATGTGGCTAGCATAGCCAAGGCAATAACGCTTCAAATCTTCATCGTCCTTGGCTAATTTCCACATGTTTGAGCAAAATGTGCCTGATTTTCTATAGTGTAGTGTATCAAACCAATACCAATCGTTTTCAGGAGCACCTTTCTGAACTTTAGGATATACCGCGTAAAAGAGATCCACTTTGTCCGTTAAAACGGAAGCCAATTTATGCAGTGCCCCTGAAATAATGGTACTAACTACGTCTCGAAGTTGCTGTAATAAACCATGAAACAACTTTTCATCTATCCAATTAATGCCCTCGTCGATTTTTTCTTCCATGGGTTTTACATGTTTCTCATAAAAATCGATAAAAGGTTGGAGGGTTTCGTAAATTTCGAAATAGGTGTTTATTAGGTTTGCGAAATCGGGTCCATACTCCTTCATTGAAAAGAATAAAAAGTCAGGTCCAATACTGCCAAATCCAGTGTACGGACTGCAAGGTTGATCTCTTAGCATCTTTGCCAGATCAGGGCGTCGCATTTCGTGTAGATATGTCGCTAGTTTTTGCTGTACAATAAGGTGTGTAATTGGCCCAGGCATTCGTTCATCTCCTTGGATTTATTTGTCGATGTATATAATGCTCGTGTATGGCATGTGTTTATACATAGACCAAAATTAATGTATATTAGCATTTAATGGGTATAGTTAATGTTTTAAAGAAATTAATAAATTCGCTGAGTATGAGTAGAGAGTATCAAGGATTACCAGCATGATTAAAATAAAGACTGTAAATTTAAATCGATCCTTCATCAGTTTTGTCCCCTTTTTAGATCTTTTTTCATAAAGCCGTATTATCCCTGGTTCACACTTTAACTATGAATGGCTTGTCTGCTACTAGCCGCTTCATCTACGAGGAAGCCTTCTTTCTCAAAGTATTTTTAAAAAGCACATGAACTGGAAAATAAGATTCTACATTTAAATAAGCTTATTCTTAGATTTATAATAGATGAATGGCTCAGCTGAGCTATTCGAGGGAGACAAAATGGTATAATTGTAAACAATTTGTGAACCTGGTTCTTATACCAGTAAAAAAGCTCTCTTTATACATGATTTGAATAAAAGATGCCCCCAATGATGTATTCAATCATTGGGGGCATCTTTTAGATATCAGTTTAACTCAGATATGAGTATGAATAATACCGACTCCTTATAATAGGAAAAGCCGCTTTTACAGCGATTTAATGGTATTTGCTTGTGTTCAAGGTGCTTACATATGCTGTAGACCCCAGTTTTGCAATTGTAATAAAATTGGGGTGAGACTATGTCCTTTATCCGTAAGTGAGTATTCAACACGAGGTGGCATTTCAGCATAAGCTACTCGGTGCACTAGCCCACTTTCCTCAAGATCACGCAATTGACGTGTCAGTGTGCGATGCGTTATGGTGGAGAGCAATTTTTGCAGTTCGTTAAATCGTATAATATCTTTATTCAATAAATGGTACAAAATCAGAATTTTCCACTTCCCGCCGATCGCATTAACTGCAAATTCGACCGGACAAGGGCTACAATTTTCTAGTGGTTCGATCTCCATAAGTTTACCTCCAAAAGTATCACGGGAGATACCTGATATCCCGAATGTGCGTACTTACATAAAGTTTGTGAGTTAGTTATTATAAATACAACATTTAGTTCATTACTGAACAAATGAATGTAACTATAAGGAGCTGTTGTATATATGGAAACGATATTAGTCTATGGAGCGTCAGGGGTACAAGGTGGAGCGGTAGCAAGATTGTTAATTTCCAAAGGAGTAGCGGTTCGCACAATTACACGTCATGAGAAGAACGTAACGGCCTTGAAAGAACAAGGCATAAATGCATTTGTTGGCGATCTGTCTGTACCAGAAACGTTGAATGAAGTTAACAACGGTGTGGATAAAGTCTTCTTGAATATGCCAATCGAGTATGACACAGCATTAATGAAGCAACAAATTACGAATGCCGTTGAAGCTGCGCGACAAGCACACGTTAAATTGATCGTTGTGAATTCGAATGGATTTTTACCAGAACAGCCAACCGACACCAAAACGTTGGATGTTAAACGAGAATTGATCGAGTACGTACAACAAAGCGGTATTCCAACTATTTTGGTAAAACCCACACTCTATATGGAAAACTTCTTGATTCCGGGTCTGATCAATAATGGAATGCTCTTCTACCCTGTACCAGCAGATAAACCGATCCCATGGATCAGCTCCGAAGACGCAGCGCAATATCATTATTATGCGTTAAATCATCCTGATCTGGCAGGACAAGTGCTGCTGGCTCCAGGTCCGGAGGCACTCACCGGTGCAGAACTGGGGGAGCGTTTTACACAAGCATTGGGACAAGATGTAACCTTCCATTCCCTGAACTATGATGATTTTGAAGCAGCTCTCTCTCCAGTGATGGGGGCAAAACAAGCAGCTGGTGTTGCAGGCTTCTATCGTTGGATCGGAGCCAATATTGATTCCCTGAACTATTATGACGTGAAAGATCGCGTGGTTGTCCCTGATCTCCAACTGACCTCGCTGAAGGATTGGTTGCAACAACCGCATGTAAAAACAATTTTTGGTTCTTAAGAATAGATCCAGTAACATCGCTCTAGAATTCGTTGCAATAATACTTTAATCTCTCGGGGAATGTGCTATAGTACATTCCCTGAGAGATTATTTTATCAGCCACCCTACTTTATGTTGTCTCAAGGCTATACCCCACGGCCCTTCCACTTGGCGTTTCCACCCTTAAAAACACTTCTTATCGGAGTGAGGCTTGATTTGATTTTCCTTTCCATAATACGGTAAGCCCTAAACCAATGATCAGAACTATTCCTGCAAAAAGATAAGGGTAGTGAATATTAATATCAAATAGAATACCACCCAATGCTGGACCAAAAAAATTCCCCAAGCTAGTGTAAGTGGAGTTCATACCTGCCACAAAACCTTGCTGTTTACCAGCAGTTTTAGATAAGAAGGTAGTCAGGGCAGGTCGTAACAAATCAAACGCTAAAAAAATAAAACAAGTTACAATTAAAACGGATATGAAGCTAGTTACAACAGTAGATATGAATGCTAAAACCGAACCCATGATTAGGCAGAGCTGGATCACCATTTTTTCGCCTAATTTATTTACTAATTTCCCAAACAATAAAATTTGAATAATTACCGCTACAATAGAACTTATGGTGATAATGCTTGCGATATCCTTGGGAGTGAAGCCAAATTTCTCATCAGAAAACAAGCTGAATACTGTTTCGTAGGCAGATAATCCGAAAGCAAGGACAAAGACCATAATAAACGCTATGAAGTAGGTTGGTTGAATTGATTTTCTTAAATCCTTAATGAAGCTAGATCCCTTTGTATTTGAAGATAATTGTTTCATCTCTTCAACTGAGAGAGGCTCTTTTAATATCATTGAAGAGGAAATAGCGGCTAAGAGTGCCATAGCAGCGGCGAAGAAAAACGGCATCCTAATACCATAATCTGCAATAAACCCACCCACACCTGGCCCAATAATAAATCCGGTGCTGATCGCAGCGGAGACGTATCCCATCGCCTTAGGTCTATCCTCTGTAGTCGTAATATCAGCAACGTATGCTGTTACAGCTGGCATAATAAACGCAGCACTTATTCCTCCCAGTACCCTGGACAAATAAAGTATTGAAACGTGTGTTCCTAGACCGAAAATCAATTCTGATAAACTGAATACCAGTAAACCGATAACGATCATTTTTTTTCTTCCAAAGCGATCAACCCATCTACCAGCAAAAGGCGAAATAATTAACTGGGATAAGGCATAGACTGCAACCAGATAGCCCATTGTACTTCCGGATAAATCCAACATGTCTTTGAAAGAAGGCATAACGGGAACAATTAATCCAATCCCGAGAAAGGCTGTGAAAATATTACTTAGTAAAATCACCATTACCATTTTTTGATCTTTTAGTGACTTTTTCATCTGAATACTCCTCTTACGATTAAATTCATAAACTTCAAATGATTAGATAACGTAAGATATAAAAGTTGAAATTTTTCTCTTAGTTATTATTTCATCATAAGATATAGTCTATAAGCTTTTAGTCCATTTTTACATAGATGTAGTAAAGTGTTTCAGGCATTCTGATTGATTGATGAAAGTGTTCTTGTAAAATCCGATTATAAGCGCCTTAATAAGGATCAAGTTAGTTCTCTTATTCAACAAAAAAGTCGCATAATTTGCGACTTTAAATGTACTATATTCTTGTTAATCAAAAAATCTATTCACTAAAGTAGTTTTCACGTTATCTCTGACTCAGTCTTTGAAGCTACAAAACGGAATAATTCACCGGGATATTAACGTAATTAAAGTTTCATTTTTTGAAGACGTAATGAATTAAGTACAACTGAAACACTACTGAATGCCATCGCTGCACCAGCCAGCCAAGGAGCCAGAAGACCAATGGCAGCAATAGGAATACCTACTACGTTGTATGCGAGCGCCCAAAAAAGATTCTGTTTAATATTTCGCATCGTTCTTTTACTTAATTCAATAGCATCTGCAACACTGTTGAGATCTCCGCGCATGAGTGTAACATCCGCAGCCTCTAAGGCAACGTCAGTGCCTGTTCCGATGGCCATGCCGATATTAGACACGGCTAAAGCGGGCGCATCGTTAATCCCATCACCTACCATGGCTACAATCTGGCCCTTTTGCTTTAATCTCTCTACTTCAGCAGCTTTTTCCTCCGGTTGAATGCCTGCGATGACTGTGGAGATTCCAACTTGACTTGCAACAGCACGAGCAGTGTGTACGTTGTCACCAGTCATTAACACCACTTCGATTCCCATCGCGTGAAGCCGGCTAACCGCCTGTGAAGATGTTTCCTTTACCGTATCCGCAACAGCGACCATTCCAGCCCATACATTATCTACTGCCACGAGCATTACCGTTTTTCCTTGACCCTCCAATTCAGACATAACGGCCAATGCTTCTGTAGGAACCTGCACCATAGCATCGGCTAGTAGTCGGCGTGTTCCAACGAGAATATCTTGGTTGTAACCACGTGCACGTACGCCAGATCCCGGAATATTCTCAAACTGTTCTGGTGTGAACATGATTTTTATACCTTTCTCTCTGATCCCCTCAATAATAGCTTGGGCGAGAGGATGTTCAGAGCTCGACTCAGCAATCCCAATCCGCTGCAACAGTTCGTCGGTTGACCAAGCCGGTGCAGACATTACATCGGTCATAACTGGTTTTCCGTGAGTGACAGTGCCCGTTTTATCGAGAATAACCGTCTGAATGTGTTGCGCAGTCTCTAGATGCTCCCCACCTTTGAACAAAATACCATATTCGGCAGCACGCCCCGAACCAGCCATTATGGATGTCGGTGTAGCTAAGCCCAGTGCGCATGGGCAGGCAATCACCAAAACTGCAATCGCTCTCTCTAGAGCAGTGCTGAATCCTTCTGAGTTTTCGAAGATCAATGACAATATAAAGGTTACAATAGCTATGCCTACGACTACAGGTACGAAAATCCCTGAAATTGAATCAGCTACGCGTTGGATCGGAGCTTTCGATCCTTGTGCCTGTTCCACAATATGAATGATCCGGGATAACGTACTATCAGCACCGACCTGAGTTGCGCGAATAACAAGACGTCCGTTTTTGTTCAAGGTCGCACCGGTTACACGATCGCCAAACTTCTTGTCGATAGGCAGACTTTCTCCGGTTAACATCGACTCGTCTACGGAGGAAGCCCCCTCCTCAACAATCCCATCCACAGGAATCTTTTCGCCAGGCTTCACGATGACCAGATCATTAGCGAGTACATATTCGGGAAGAAGTTCTGTCTCCTCACCGTTTCGGAGAACCCGAGCACTTCTCGGAGCCAGTTGCATCAAGCTTTTAATAGATTGCGCAGATCTTCCTTTAGCCAGAGCCTCCAGCCACTTACCGAGCAATATCAATGTAATCAACACGGCGCTGGTTTCGAAATACAAATTAACAGGTCCTTGAGTGGCCGTGTTTACAACCTCCGTCACCGGGACGCTTCCTCCATGGTTATGACCAGATGTACCACCGGTACTAGTTAGCGATGTTAAATATAAACTATACAAGTAAGCCGAACTTGTCCCAAGTGCGACGAGCACATCCATATTGGCACTTCGATTTTTCAAAGCTTTATATGCACCTTTATAAAATTGAGATCCTAAATAGAACTGTATGGGCGTTGCAAGCAGCCATTGGAACAGTGGATTCATAAATACATCAGGTACCCATATCCAAGATGTGAACGAGAAATGTGACACCATGGCCCATAATAAGGGGAAAGAAAGCACGGCTGACAAGATCCACTTCCATTTTTTACGTTGAATCTCCTGTTCCCTCATGGATAGAGCTTCTGCCTCTGTAGCTTTTATACGTGCTTCAAAACCCAGTTGCCTGATTTTATAAATGAGGTCGGAACCTTTCAGTGTTCCAGCTACAAATTCTACACGCCCTGACTCCAGCGCCAAGTTTACATTCACACGCGTCACCCCCGGGAGACGACTTAGGCCTTTTTCGATGCGTGCTGAGCATGCTGCACAAGTCATACCTGAAATGTTTAGGTCAACGAAAGTCGAAGCTGTTCCGAAGCCTAAGGTATCTATTTTATTGCGAAGGGACTGAATATCTACTAAAGCGGGGTCATATGCTACCGTTGCTTCCTCGGTAGTTAAATTTACATTCGCCTGTCTAACACCCTTCAATCGGGTTAGTGCTTTCTCGATCCTGGTTGAGCATGCTGCACAGGTCATACCAGTAATCTGAAGCGTCGTTTGGCGATTCCCTGCATCGTTTACATTTGCTGATTGCTGTGAGTTGGGAGTTCTATCAATATTGTCCATAAATTTTGGCTCTCCTTATTTGAACGTTAGCCTTACATGAAATTCTCATCGTTTTATTCTGGATGTCTTTTGGACTCCGATACAAGCCCCTGTTCCAATGCGTAACGTGTAAGTTGAACCCGATTTTGTAACTGTAACTTTTGTAAAATGTTTTTCAGATGATTCTTAACCGTGTATTCCGAGATATCACATTTACCTGCAATCTCTTTATTCGTCCATCCAGCTGCCACTCCATATAAAATCTCCAGTTCCCTGGTTGTAAGTTTAACAATG
This sequence comes from Paenibacillus pabuli NBRC 13638, assembly GCF_001514495.1. Classification (GTDB taxonomy): domain Bacteria; phylum Bacillota; class Bacilli; order Paenibacillales; family Paenibacillaceae; genus Paenibacillus; species Paenibacillus pabuli. The sequence goes on along the minus strand of NZ_BCNM01000029.1, from coordinate 63,799 downwards.
GGCTCCTTGTGTTCTATCACATTGACTTCCTTCAGAATTTGATAAGCCACGTCCCTTGACAATGGAGCTTCCTCGTTAATAATTGAATGTAAGTACTCTAGCCATGTCGAGGGCTCCAGATTTTTAAGCAGATAACCTTGGGCTCCGCGTTTTAGAGCTTCCAGCAAATGAAGCATATCGTCCGACACAGTTATCATGACAATTTTCACATAAGGAAACGTAAGCTTGATTCTGCGAGTTGCCTCCAGTCCATCCAAGACTGGCATTTGAATATCCATTAAAATAAGGTCTGGAAGCCACTTTTCCATGAAGTCGATTGCTTCTTGACCGTTAGAGACGATACCGATAACGTTAAAGTGGTTATCCATTTCCAAAATCTCACGGATAGCTTCCCTTGCATGTGCATGATCATCAACAACCAAGACTCTTGTTGTGGTGGTTAATGTCATGTTAGAGCCCCCTTGTGAATCTCAACGATCGTCTCTCTGTCCTCTCGATACATGTTCATGATCCATCCCATCTCATTGCAGCGTTCTTTCATAATACGTAGACCGAATTTTCCTTTTTTGGCAAACGGATCGCCATCGAACCCTTTTCCGTTATCCTTAACTGTAACCTTCCAACTATGGCTCATTCCTATCGCTGTAATTGATCCTGCTGTGGCAGAAGCATACTTGTTCATGTTGATGAGCGCTTCTCGAATACAGGCTAGCAGTTCAACCTTTTCTTTTTCATCTAGCTGGTGATCTTTTAATTCCCAATGAATATTGATTTGCGTACGTACGTCCTTGGCCATGACATGAACTTGTTCCACAAGTGTTGATGATATTGGCGTGGAGGATTGACTTACATCCCGATCGAGACGAAGATTGGTGATCGCTTGCCTTACATAACGGTTCACTTCATGAATCGTTTTGCGGATGGACAAAATGTTCTGTTCCTGCTGTTTCTCGTTACTTCCCTTTTCTAACTTTTCGGCCTTGACTGACAGCAAAAAAAGGGATTGAGCAATCCCATCGTGAAGCTCTCGTGCAAGTTGTTCGCGTGCTTCAAGCGCAGCTTTTTCGGAGCGTTCCGTTTCCAATTCCTTCTGTATTTTTTCTAAAATGCGAAATAGTTGGGTTAATAGTGTGATACTGACGACATACACTAGAACCGGCGTTAACCAATTGCCTAAGTCCATTGAGATATAGGGTAAAAGGAATTGATGTCTGACATATTCCCAGATGGCAACAGTGAAAGTTGGAATGAACAGAATCATCCATTTGATTTGTTTATAAGACATAGGTTACTCCTCACAATCTGTAATCCAATTTAAGATGGCGATCACTCCGGACTCCGGAACCTATATCCGTATCCCCATAAAGTCTGAATGAACTCATTTCCTTTTGAATATTGGGCAAAAAGCTTTTCGCGCAATCGTTTGATGTGAGTATCGATAGTACGTTGATCATAAATTTCTTTGTGAGATGACTTCCATACTTGGATAAGCAATTCTTCTCGGGAAAACGCTCTTTCCTGATGTGTAGCGAGAAAATAGAGTAAATCGTATTCTTTTGGCGTCAGATGTACTTCATTATCTTGAACCAAAACACGCCGAGCAGAAGGTTGGATCAGAATCTCGTCGATAAGGACCTCGTTGCTTGATGTGCTTTTAAAATCATGCAAGCTGATTCCTTGTGTGCGAGCCACAATACTTTGAATACGCAGGACAACTTCTCTAGGGCTGAACGGTTTGGAAACATAATCGTCGGCTCCTGCCTTGAAACCTTCGATTCGATCCTTTTCTTCGGAATACTCAGACAACATGATGATCGGAATCTCATGATAGTTGTGCTTCATATATTTGCAGATCTCAATCCCATTCATATCGGGCAACGATAAATCAAGCAACATCAGATCGTAATTTCCATTGTTTAAATAACATTTCTGAATGGCTTGGCCTCCACTGGAGGCTTCGTCCACAATGAAACCCTCTTTTTCCAAATACCTTCTCATCAGCACTCGAATTCTAGTTTCATGGTCTATCAATAAAATTTTTTTGTGTATATTGGCCACTTGCTTCCCCTCCATTGCATGAACCACAGAACTTGATGTCACAGGTTTACTGAAAATCATAACTGCATCTGTCCATTAACTGAATGGCTCTGTAGGGCTATCAGAAACATGTAATATCGTTCAAATGTAAACAAATCATGAACATACCTGATAACCGGTTTACAACAAGTCCTAGATACATAAATGAAAGAATAAAGTAGGATCTGCTACAAAACTGTACGCGATATATCGCTCTTCTCTTGTGTATTTGTTCTTATTGGCCAAAAAGGCCGAAAAGGCCGAAAAGCAGCTCTCTGTGCATGACAGAAACCACTTTTCGGCCTTTTTTCAGGTAATACAGATAATGCGATTAAGGAAAGCATGTCTCTACGCTTACCCTCTAACTTCTCTAAGACAATGTCATTTGGTGTTCTTTGAAAGTAGGAATTGACTTAAATAAACAGGTTATGATTAGCTTGGGATGCTTCTCCCAGATAGTAACCGACCCCACCAATTGTAACTTGATCTATTAATTCTTCACGCTGAATGCCCATTAAATCCATGGACATTTGGCAGGCTACCAACTCAGCCCCTTGTGCAATGACGGACTCTATCAACTCTTCTAAAGACGGAACGTTATTATTTTTCATCAGGCCACGGATAATTTTTGGACCAACACCAAGCATATTCATTTTGGACATGCCAAGCTTTTTGCTTCCACGTGGCAGCATCATATCAAACATCCGGCCAATCATGGTTTTGGATACAGGCTGCGTCTGATGCTTCCGAATAACATTCAATCCCCAAAATGTGAAAAACATCGTTACTTTACGTCCACTTGCTGCAGCTCCATTTGCAATAATAAGAGAGGCAATGGCTTTATCTAGATCGCCGCTAAAGACAACCATCGTGCTAGCGGGATCATGGTGGCTAGGCGAATCGGAAATGGGTTTTACTGAATTCTTGGCAATGACAGCCTCAATAATTCCGCCTTTGATTCGTTCCAGATGTAAGAGTGCGGACCCAGACATGGTTGCCCATGCTTTCACATCTTCATAGAATCCTGGATCGGAAGCTTTAACCCGCAAGGTCTCTCCATTCGATAGTTGATCCATTTTCTGCTTCACTTGTATCAGCGGACCCGGACAACTTAAACCGCATACATTCAACTCATTATCGATACGCTGTGGCTCAGTCGAAGCAGTGGGAATTGGCCCTGATTCCTTCACGCCTAGCCCAGGCTCATGATGATCTGGTTTTGCAGGAGAAAATGGAGCCGGCTTAAACTGGGCTTGGCGATATGTTTTATAGCCTCCACTCAAGTTTTTCACGCTAAATCCATGCTGACGCAGGATTTGCGAAGCCGTATATCCACGTAAACCAACCTGACAGTATACCCAGATATCTTTGGATGAGTCTAGTTCATCTAACCGCTGACGAAGCTCATCCACTGAAATATTTATTGAACCCGGAATATTCCCATTACGATGCTCCAGAGCACTGCGAACATCCAGTAGTATAGACTGGTCTGGCTTGCGCTCAGACAGCTGATCATAGGTGAACGTTTGAACACGTCCAGCTGTAATATTCTCTGCTGCGTAGCCAGCCATATTCACTGGATCTTTTGCAGAAGAATAAGGTGGGGCGTAACTCAGTTCAAGCTCGGTTAAATCTCGGATATGACCGCCAAAATGTATGGCTACAGCAATATCATCAATCCGTTTATCCACTCCGTCATAACCGACTGCTTGTGCACCTAGAATCTTACCTTCCGGTGTGAAAAGCAACTTAAGAGTAATCGCGCTGGAACCTGGATAATACGATGCATGAGAGGCAGGATGCACGATTACGGTTCTATAATCAACACCAAGACGCTTTAGTGTTTTTTCATTGCTCCCCGTAGTTGCTCCTGTCATTCCAAATACTTTGATAATGGACGTACCTTGTGTTCCTTTGTATGTGGAACTAAGTCCGGCAATTCGATCAGCAACAATTCTTCCCTGTTTATTGGCAGGTCCGGCAAGTGGAATAGCTGTCTTCGTACCATGAATGGTCTCAGTTACTTCGATGGCGTCACCGACAGCATAGATATGCGGCACACTGCTTTCCAGCGCTTCATTTACAATAATATGTCCTCGTCTGCCCAGGGAAACGCCGCTGCTTTTCAGAAAAGATGTATCCGGGGTTACCCCTATCGCAAGAATAACCAGGTCAGCTGTCAGAACATGACCATCAGCAAGCTCTACTCCAATGCCCTGCTCAAGGGAATGAAATCCCTGAACACGCTGGGAGAACAGCAAGTTTACACCATTCTGCTCCATTTCCTGGGCCAAAGCTGCTGCCAGTTCAGCATCAAACGGCGTGAGTAGCTGTCCATTACCCTCTATTAACGTTACATCCAATCCGCCTTCCTTTAAGTTTTCTGCCATTTCAACTCCAATAAATCCACCACCAATAACAATTGATGATTGGTTGTTAGATGAATTTATTTGTTCTTTGATACGATCGATATCAGGAATGCTACGTACGGTGTAAATAAGTGGATTGTCCTTGCCCGGCAAATCGGGAACGATTGGTTTTGCACCTGGTGATAAAATTAACTCATCATAACTTTCTTCATATTGACCACGCTCTTGGCTTTGTATCGTAACTGTACGCTTGTGCGGATCTATAGTAATGACCTCACTCCTTGTACGCACATCGATACGAAAGCGATCTGCCATACCTTTAGGTGTTTGTACCAAAAGACGCTCTCGATCATCAATCGAACCCCCAATATAATAGGGTAATCCACAATTGGCAAATGATATGTAAGGTCCCTTCTCAAAGATAATAATCTCGGCATGTTCATCCAGACGGCGCAGCCGTGCAGCCGCAGATGCATCCCCAGCTACACCGCCAACAATCAGTATTTTTTTGCTCATGATTCACAGTCTTCCTTTCCAAATAAAATCGTTATAATCTGTTCAATCCGTTGATCAGCAATCACATAATTCACTTCAAGACCATTCCGCTCAGTAGCGACAATGCCGGCACTGCGAAGTTTCTGCAAATGCTGAGATACGGTTGATTGGGGTAGATCAAGACATTCCTGCATATATGAAACATTACATTTCTTTTTTTGCATCAGTCCACGCACAATACATAAACGAATCGGGTGAGATAAAGCTTTCAGCAGATTAGCAGGCTCGTCGAACTGTTTTAAATTATTGATATCAAAAGCAGGTGTGGTCAAAAGTATCCCTCCTAAATCATTATAACGTAATATTACGATATAACGGTTTCGATGTCAACGTGCTCTCTTAAATTCACATTCATCACGCAGCGCTTTATTCTGAGAAAAGGTATAAAACACGTTGGACGAAGAATTATACCTTTTATGTTATTACTTATAGAAAATTAAATACGTTTAGTCATGTAGTAGTTATAGAATTCTGTTTTTTTATTTCTTGGATAGATAGATGTAACGTATAATTCCCATACTCAAGAATATCGTCCAGAAAACGATTCAATTGCTCTTGAGAGCTAGTTTTAATTTTTAAATGATAACAGGCTTCTCCCGATACGCGGTGAACCTCTAATACCTCTCTTCGATCGTCCATTAATCTTATAAACGAATGATGGTTAGCTGTTTTCATATAGAAAATGACAAAAGCTGTAAAGGTAAGTCCCATTTTCATTTCATCAACTATTGCAGAATAACCTTTTATCACACCACTTTCCTCAAGTTTTTTTATACGATTCCCTACCGCTTGCCCAGTCATATGAATCTGTTCACCTAATTCTTTCCATTGGATACGTGCATTTTCAGATAGTAACCGAAGGATCTGAAAATCAATATTATCAAGTTCCATAATAAATTCCTTTCACCATGAATTTTTTTGGGATAAAAGTGTTTCGTTAACTTATCGAATAAAATTAAAATTCGTTTTATGATCATAGTGTAACAAAAATATTCTATACGAGGTGGAGAATAATGAGAACAGCTCTAATTATTGTAGATATTCAAAATGACTATTTCCCTAATGGGAAGATGGAATTAAGCAATCCTGAAAAAGCAGCTTCTAATGCTGCAAAAGTGCTTGATTGGTTCAGAAAAAACCACAAGGATAATATTTTCCATGTTCAGCATATCGCAAGTGACCCAGCGATTGGTTTCTTTCTTCCAGATTCGGAAGGTGTGAAAATACATGAGGCTGTTCTACCATTAGAAAATGAAAGTATTATTAATAAACATTTTCCTAACAGCTTTTTGAATACCGAATTACAAAGCAAACTTAAAGAGAAAGAAATAACCAAAGTAGTGGTTGTAGGGATGATGACACATATGTGTATTGATGCAACAGTTAGAGCTGCAGTGGATCTCGGCTATGAAACAACACTTATTGAAGATGCATGTGCAACGAGAGAGCTATCCTATCAAAATAAGGTCGTACCAGCTGAACAGGTCCATTATGCCTTTGTCGGCGCACTTAATGGCATGTATTGCGATGTGAAATCGACAGAAGATTTCACATCGCAATAAGAAATTAACACGATATTACAGAACACAATAGTTCAGATTAAAGTTAAAGGTGAAAAACTTCGAAACCAGTTGCAAAATTATTTTATTGTAAAATAATAAAAGTAGAAAACATAAGGTCACTTCCACTCTGTCAAGCAAAGTGGGAGTGACCTTTGTTTATGTTGACCTTATTATGAATTAGACATCCAGATTCTGACCATTTGACTCAATAACCTTCTTGTACCATTCGAATGATTTTTTCTTGGAGCGTTTTAATGTTCCTTGACCGTCGTCGTCCCGGTCAACATAAATGAATCCATATCTTTTTTTCATTTCGCCGGTACTTGCACTCACAATATCAATCGGTCCCCAGACAGTATACCCAAGCAAATCAACGCCATCGTAGTCGACAGCATCTCTCATGGCTTGAATATGCTCGCTTAGATAAGCAATTCGATAGTCATCTTCAACATATCCGTCCTTATCTGCTATATCTGCAGCACCGAGACCATTTTCTACGATGAATAAAGGTTTTTGATATCGATCATAAATGTTGTTCATCGTAATCCGCAAACCGAGTGGATCAATTTGCCAGCCCCAGTCACTAGCTTTCAAGTAGGGGTTAGGCAAGCTGGGGAACAAATTGCCTCCAATCGTATCCGTTTGTGTAGGATCAGCGCTAACCACACTGGAAGAATAGTACGAGAATCCGATAAAATCAACGGTGTGCTGTTTTAGTAATTCCTGATCCCCTTTTTCGAATGGAAGAACTATATTTTTGCGCTCAAGATCTTTGAGTGTATACGCAGGATACTCACCTCTCACCTGAACGTCAATGAAGAAGTAGCTTTGGTTCTCAACCTGCTTTGCTTTCCATATATCCTGTGGGTGGCATGTTCTAGGATACGGAGCATTGGCAGCAAGCATACAACCTACCATATTTTCCGGATCAACTTCATGGGCAATTTTGGTGGCCAACGCACTGGCTACCAGTTCATGGTGACTGGCTGTGAACTTTACAGCTTCCGCATCTTCATGTTCTTCAATGAACAGACCCGCTGCTAAAAATGGCGCTTCTAGGACCATGTTAATTTCATTAAAAGTAATCCAATATTTAACCAACCCTTTGTAACGATTAAATATCACCGTACACAGTCTTTCATAGAAATGAACCATTTTTCTGTTCCGCCATGAACCGTACTCCTTGACCAAATGCATTGGAACATCAAAGTGAGTAATGGTGACGAGGGGTTCAATATTATACTTTTGGCACTCTTTGAACAAGTCTTCGTAGAATTGAAGCCCAGCCTCATTAGGCTCTGTCTCATCCCCCTTGGGAAAAATACGGCTCCAAGCAATAGACAAGCGATATACCTTGAAACCCATTTCGGCAAACAAGGCAATATCTTCTTTAAAATGGTGATACATATCGATTGCTTCTTTGGCAGGATAGTAATAATTTTCGTCAAAGTCAAACATTTTAGTTTTCCCCATAAGAACACTTTCTCGCACGTCGCCAGTCGGGCTCAAATCAACGTTTGCTAGCCCTCTGCCGTCCGCATTATAAGCTCCCTCTGATTGGTTAGCCGAGGTTGCTCCTCCCCATAAGAACCCATCTTTAAATCCCAAATTTATCGTCTCCTTCTATTTATAAATTATATAGTTATTCTCTTACAACAAGCCTGTCAGCAGCACATCGCCTGCGTTCACTTTATTTTCTTTGGTCTCGACGATTTCCAGATAATTCTCCGTGTTTGTAACAATCATTGGCGTTACTAAGGAATATCCTTCTTTCTCGATCTCGGCAATGTTAAATTCGACCAGTTTCTGCCCTTGATGCACAATGTCCCCTTCTTGCACGAAACTTTCAAAATGCTTTCCTTTCAATCGAACGGTGTTAAAACCGATGTGAATCAATACTTCCATTCCTTCATCCGAAATTATTCCAACGGCATGTTTAGTCGGAAAGAGCGTAACGATTTTTCCGGCAAAGGGGGCAAACAGTTCGCCTGTAGAAGGACGAATTCCAATCCCTCGACCTAATAGTTCTTGGGAGAAAGCCTCATCCTGAACGTCTTTAATCGGAATGATCTCCCCGTTCATCGGACTGAGCATCGTATGTTTTTTTCCAATCTTAGACACTGATTTAGGTGGATCTACAGACAATGTAGCAGAGTCAGCTTCCGTCTTATCATCCTTGAACATGACGAGTGTTAATGCAAATGAGACAATCATGGCAAACACTACACCAATAATGGCAATCATAATATTAGACGTGCCTGGTTCATTAGCGTCGAACATCGTCAAAAACTCAAATACACCAAATCCACCAAAAGTAAACTCTCTAAGGTTGTACAGTCCATAAAATCCGCCGGCAACGCCCGAAACGATACAGCTCATAATAAACAGCTTCTTGCGCGGAAGGATAATACCGTAAACGACCGGTTCAGTGATGCCAAACAATGCAGAAATGGCCGAAGGGAAGCCTAGAGCCTTAAGCTTTTTATCCTTGGTTTTCACGATAATTGCAAGCACAATGGCCAACTGCGCAAATGAAGTTGCAAAGACGGAGGCCATGATAGTGTCATATCCCATGCTCGTAATGTTGTTAATATATAAAGGGATGAGTCCCCAATGCAGTCCGAACACGACAAGTACTTGCCATGAGAGCCCCAAAAGGAATCCTGCAAATAATGGACTTGCGTCTCGTACCACCAGTATGCCTTGAGCAATTAATTCAGACGCATAACTCGCAACAGGTCCAATCAATAAGAAGCCCAAGGATAAGGAAATCAGCACCGTCACCATCGGGACCATGAAAAATTTAATCGCACTCGGAACAATCTTATCCAGCGTACGTTGAACTTTAGATGCAAAGTAAACAACGATGATGATTGGCAGAACAGTGGATGTGTAGTTCATACTGATCAATGGAACGCCGAACACATCCAGATAAACTGGAGAACTGAAGGCAGATCCGCTGAATAGCGTGTAAAGTGGCTCTCTGGATCCTGCCAAGGCATCCAACTGAATAGCTGGATAACACATAGCTAATCCAATGAGTATGCCGATAAAAGGTTGTACTTTAAACTTGTTAGCAGATGTATATCCCAAAAATACAGGGAGGAACATAAACAAAGCATCCCCCATGGCATTAATGATCATATATGCCCCGCTATCCGTTGTATAAAGATTTAGTGTGCTGAACAATGTATTGAAGCCTTTCAGCATCCCCGCAGCTAACAGAATGCCGAGAATAGGTTGAAACAGGCTTGATATTACATCAATGAAAGCGTCCAGTGGCTTTTTCTTTTTAACAACTTTTTCGGTTGAAGAACTCGTATTGTCTGGATTCAGTTTAATTAGTGAGCTGACCTCTGAATAAACTTCAGAAACATGATTTCCAATAACGACTTGATATTGCCCACCTGAACGTAAGACTGTTACTATCCCGTCCAGCTTTTTCATAACTTCATCATCGGGTATGGAATCGTCCTTCAGATGAAATCTTAACCTTGTAACGCAATGAGTGAGGTCACCAATGTTATCTGATCCCCCTACTTGACTCACAATCTCTTCCGCTAACTGTTGATATTTTCCCATTATGTTCTCCTCCATATTCTAGCTGAAACAGCATAGTGAAGGGTTTGGCCAACTTAATGTCACCATCCTGGCTTGCTTTTAAACCCTCACCTCCTTTCATGGTTACGTTATGATTTTGTCTTATACACCACACGTTGAATGTGGACCGTCAAATACAGCTTTTCTTCACTCGTAAGGCTGTAATTGTAGTTGTTTTTGATGTAGATTTCGATTTTCCCCACACAACGATACGCATTCTGATGTTTTCCTTTTATCACATCCAGAAGATCCTGATCGCTTTCATTCTCATGCATCTTGCCACTGATTAATCTTTGAGCAAAAAATTTCAGATGCGTAATAAATCGATAGAATGCTACGGATTGCTCATCGAATTCAATCTGAAAATAATACCTGACAATGTCGCTAATTTCCTGAATGATTTTGGTCACTCTGTAGATATCCTGACTTTCTTGGCGATCCTCCGCATTAACGATGTGCAAAGCAAGGAAACCAGCCTCATCTTCCGGAAACTGAATATCAAAAGACTCCTTGATGAATTGAAGCGCCTTCAAACCAACTTTATACTCATCCGCGTAAAACCGTTTAATATCCCAAAGTAAAGCATTTTTGAGGGAGATTCCGTCTCTAAAACGGCTTACGGTTGAGAAAATATGGTCGCTGAGCGATATATATACACTATCATTCAGTTTTTTGCCTAACGTCATTTTTGCGAAATTTATGATTCTATCCGCAACATCGAAGTAATCTAAAGGGATTTCCGTCAGAAGTTCCTGGAATTTGATAAATGCCTCCTTGGTAGAAAGGGAGTAAATTTTATCAATGCTTTGCTCGTCAAGAGCATCGCCTATTCTCTTTTGGTAAGCAATTCCTTTGCCCATCACAATGACTTCCTGGCCCAATTTATCTTGTGTAACCGCCACATTATTGTTAAGGATCTTAAGAATAATCATCTCATTTCCCCCTTAATACAAATAAAAAGACCCACCCGCACATCTCGAAATAAACGCTAAATATAGCGCAAATTCACGATGTGCAAGCAGGTCTAGCTTGTAATTAAACAATCACTATCCTTAACTCGCATTCTCATTATAGCCGCGGCCGAAAGATTTAGCAATAACCATTTTAATTTGTTCAACTGCTTGTTTTTGCCTTAAATCTGTTGCACAGGCATTAATGAAACGCTTCATTGCATACATGGACACGGAGATGCCACGTTTCCCTTATTAGTTGAAAGAAAACAACCTCTAACAGCATACAACTGCCGAAAGCCCCGACGTGCCAGAATTCTGGCAGCTTTTTTTCGCTGAATCCAACTGCGGGAAAAGATGAATACTTCATCATGCGGCTCAATATGTTTGCTCCACAATACAGGCAGTCTGCCAACCGAGATATTTATTGTGCCCGGAATATGACCAGTCCAATACTCGCTCGCGTCTCTGACATCCAGGATTTTCACCTTTCCCCAACCTTCTTGAGTGAGGTCCAAGTCCTCGATATTAATATAAGCAAGGGAACGCAGAGGCCATAGTTGAGTCAGTCCCCATATACCCGTCAGCCCCAATAAGATATAAATCAATGTCATCGTACTTTCCCTTCCTCCACAAAATTGCAAGACCTGAAACTTGCTTGAACTTTCTCCCAAGCTACGTGACAAGGCCAGAGATCCTTCTTACCAAAAGCGTTTCAATTCATGGATTTCACTGCTGTTTTTATTTCGCATTACACGCAAACGCCATTTTAAGACAAAATAACCTGCAATTACGGAAGCACTACCGATCAACATTTCCAGCTAATATGAAAGGACCAATTGTAATAGACTCCAAGGCGTATCTCCTATTCGAGTGCACAGTCGGCACAAGTAATCAAAGGGAAATGAATCAAGCTGGCTCCAATTTGGATGGGTGCCAGCTTGATTAAGTATGACTTTTGCCCGCTGTTGATCTTAAGAGTTCAGATTCATTGGGTTTACATGGACTGGGTGTACAGTTCATATATCTGATCAAGTTTATGCTTCAATTCGTTAAAGCGAACAAATCGATCCGCTCTGACATATTCCTTCTGTTCTATGATAAGCAACATGATCGGAGCTGTGAAAATCATATATTTCTCTGCTATGCTCTCTACATTGTGAATGTCGATATGCCCCAATTGAATCAAAGGATATTCTTCTAATAGTGTTCTGATCTTAGGGAGCAATGCATGACAAACACTGCAATTCGTTTGAGATACATATAAAAAACTTAATTCATGTTCACTAACAAACCGTTCCACCATATCCAGCGAAGCTAATTCCATCATTTCTTTCATATCTGTATCCCCACTAACGAACCTGCATTATGAATGAACGTCAATCCCAGTCCAGTTGCTTTTCCTCAACGTATTGGCTTACCACATCTGCATCGGTTTCAATCTCTACTTTGCCTTCAACTTCAATCTGAACGCCTGCTTTTTTGAGCAGATTTCCTACTTCACACACCTGCTCCGCGCTAATCATGATTTTGCGCACAGACTGAAGCTGCTCTTCAGTGGAATTTGCGGACAAAATAACCTGAGGAAGATGGACAATTCGAAATCCTTCTTCTTTGGAATTTACAGCCTCTGTGTTCATCACTATTCCAGTAACTGACAGTTGTTTCTGTTCCAACATATACACGAGTGTCATGATGTAACAAGTCGTGGCAGAGGACACCAATAATTCTTTAGGATTGGCTCCTTCCCCACTCCCTCCCGAAGATTCGGGAATCGCTATATTCGTTTTAAGATAATCCGCCCTCAGTCTACCGCTACCTTTAGTGTCTTTATACCATACAGTATTCAAATTAGATTTCATATCGGCCATGTTGATCCGCTCCTTTTGTTAGAATATTGATGAAATATTCATCTCCAGTCAGTCGCTCTTAGACGATGCGTTTTAAGGCATGAATGAATCCCGTATGCATCGCTTCGTGATAAAGGGCTAAGTTGCATACTTCCCCCATGTTATTCAATTGGAGAACAGGTCCCAATTTCAATGGTTCCGGCAAGGTTTCATCAGAATGAATCTCGACGTGTTGTTTAATGCGTACAGCCTGATCCTGCAACTTCGCAAGCAATGTCGACAACGGAATGGGTTCACCTGTCCAGTCAGACGGTTTGGTGCCGGGAGCGAACAAGTTGTTATACTCCTTAGGCAGGGCAGAAATTTGGCGATTGTTGAAAATGAACATTTCAGCTACTGTAAGAATGTGTCCAACATTCCAACGTATAGTATTACTGAATCCGGCCGGTTGTTTGTCAGCGCTGGTTTCGGTTACCGATTCCAGTACGTTATATAATTTTCCGCGAGTGATATCTAACTGTTTGGCAAATTGTGAATAATCCATTGTATACCATCCTTCATTATAGATTTATAAAGTTGTGTTATTAGTTTAAAACAGCGGCTATGTGTTCTTTTGTGATCGACCAATGAGAAGCAGTCCAGAATTTCTCTTTACTCTTAACATATATAATTTGAGGAGATTCATGTTTAACATCAAGATCCTGAGTAATTTGATTAGACACATGTCGCGATTCAAAGACCTTAACAAGATAAAAATCAATGTCGTCAGTGTGCCTCTCTTTGATGTACTGTTCGCATTCCGCTAGTGCATTCGCACTCACTGGGCATGTAGTGCTATGCTTAAGTATTATCTTTCCGCGTTGAGCCGACTGTTCTAATACTTCTTTCCATTGGTCCAGTGTCGATATCTCTTTCCAGTTCAACAAAATCACTCCTTAGTAGAATAATCACTTTTTAATGTTTGGTTACATAGTTAGTTAGTTAACTAGGTTAATATTATTTGAATGATTTTTATTTGTCAAGATGATCCGTTCTCATATAAAACCATTATTCCTATTGTGTTACGCCCTACATTGATTTTTGTGAACGATTGTTTTAATATTATGCTTATCTAGAATACTAGTTAACCCAGAAAGTTGGATGATTATATGGAACATTTTCGTTTGCCTTTTAAAACTGATCCCCAATCACCACTGCCAATTAATGTGCAAGTTAAAGAGCAAATTAAATGGTTGATCAGTAAAGAATTTCTGAAAGCAGATGATGCTTTGCCTTCAACGAATGAATTAGCGGAGCAGCTCTCTATAAATAGAAATACGATACAGTGGATATATTCACAGCTAAAAGAAGAAGGACTACTGGTCATGCAAAAAGGGCGAGGAACTCGAATAGCTAATGAAGACCGGATTAAGGAATTCAAGCAGCAAAATCCTTATTTTTCATTCGTGGAGAAGACTGTAAAAGACGCATTTGAACAAGGTTTCAATATAGAAAATGTCATGTTGTCAGGATTTGCATATACACAATTATTTGGAGCCAAACACGAGAAGAAGAAGCGTTACCTTTTCATTGAATGCAAAACTATGGCCTGCCTGTTTTATCTGGAGGAAATCCAGCGTCGTTCATCGGCAGACATTCAATCGATTGATATTTCATCACCAGACGAGGAGCTCTTTCAAGCTATACAAAAAGCGGATGTGGTAGTGACCGTGAACGAAATGGTGGAAGTTGTAAAAAAGAAAGCTGGATCTTCAGAAACAAAAATAATATCTGTAAGCTCGTCCCAAGATGTGACTCTGTTATTCGACATGCTATTGCAATAAGAGCAAACGTATACGATTAGGTTTACTTTTTTATGTACGCAATTAATCAGAATATCCCTGAATTCGGTACGAATTAATCCAGCCCGTGGAATTCAGGGATATTCTATGTGATCAGGTGACTAGTGCTGATGAATATTTGTGCTCCTGTTAACCATTCTTACTTTATTGATGAAACTGTGGCAAATAAGTTCGGTGGGCTTCAAGCAACTCATCGAGCAAGGCCTTTGCTGTGTCGCCACTTTGAACAAGCGGATTCATGGTGAATGCTTGTAATGCCGTAGCATAATCGCCTGTCACTGCTGCTTCTATAGTGAGTTCTTCCATTGCTTTCATTACTTGCAACAATCCTCGTTGTGCGGAAGGGAATGAGCCGAAATGAACAGGTTCTGCACCGTGAGAAGTAATCATGCTTGTAATTTCAATCGCACTCTCAGTCGGCAGATCACTGATTGCCCCGTTGTTCCGAGTGCTTACAACCATTCGAGTCCCTTTATCGTTATAAATGGAATTGATGATCTCACATGCAGCATCACTATAATGCGCACCACCTCTTTTTTCCAGCTCTTTCGGTTTGTAATCCAGCGTCGGATTCCTGTAAAGTTCAAAAAGGCTTTCTTCCAACTGTTTAACGACTTGACCACGGCTACCTACTGTCTTTACTTCTTCCAGCTCTTCCTGGATCATGGCATCCGTCATATAGTAATAACGGTGGTACGGGCAAGGAAGCATTTCCAATTGGAGAACCTGTTCGTGCAAAAATCGCATATTTTTGATATTCTCAACCATTTTATCCGCTTTGGCTTCCGGTCCGTACATTTTATCGATTGCTTCAAGAGTAAGATCTTGTCCTGACTTATCGTAAATCTTGTGCCAGTGCAGATGGTTAATGCCCGCAAATTTGAAGAACAATTCTTCTTCCGGTTTTTCCAATACGGCTGATTCAATTTTGGCGGACATAATGGGAACATTGCATAGTCCGATCACTTTGTCCCACTTTCCGTAACGGAGAACCGCTTCCGTCACCATGCCTGCAGGATTGGTGAAGTTAATGAGCCATGCATCCGGACAGAGTTCTTTCATTTCATTGACAATATCTAAAATGACCGGAATGGTTCGAAAAGCTTTTAACATGCCTCCTGCCCCATTTGTTTCTTGTCCAATCATTCCATATTTATTGGGAATGGTTTCGTCCTTGATACGTGCATCCATCTGCCCTACTCTAAGTTGTGTAGTTACAAAGTCAGCATCCTTTAATGCTTCCCGGCGATCTAACGATAAATGAACTTCACAGTCGATTCCTGCGGCTTTTACCATTCGTTTAGCCATGGCACCAACGACCTCGAGTTTTTCCTTCCCCGCCTCGATGTCCACAAGCCATAATTCTTTGACAGGAAGTTCATGATGGCGTTTGATAAAACCTTCCATGAGTTCCGGTGTATAGCTGGAACCACCGCCGATTGTTACAATCTTTAATCCTTTTTTCATATCTTTTCCTCCTGATGTAAGTGTTTTCTGAATCATAGTTGTATCGTAAATTGTGTAATGCATTACATGTCAAGCATCCATTACACGATTTATTTTATAAGCTCATTGAGATGGCAAAAATACAACAATGAGGTGGATTCCAATGGCAAATATTCAAGAAATCGCTCGTTTGGCAGGCGTATCTACAGCAACCATTTCACGCGTTATTAATGGACATCCGCACGTAAGCGAATCAACCAGAAAGAAAGTAATTGAACTCATAGAACAACTGGATTATGTACCTAACGGCAATGCAATATCTCTAAAAAAGGGCGCTACCTGTTTGATTGGAATTGTTGCAGTCGCATTCAATCCGCTTCTTATCAGATTCATGCAGGCCTTCACCCAGTCTGCCGAGAAACACGGATTCAACATTACTCTATTCATTACGAATGGCCAGGCAGAGAAAGAACTGGTGGCACTCGAAATGCTGAAACGGAAACAACTGGACGCAATAGTATGCGTGCTCCGAAGCAATGAATGGAATGTTATCGAATCCTATACCAAATATGGCCCAATCGTCACATGGCAGCGGCTTGAAAATAGTAATATCCCCTCTGTATTTATGGATCAATACGAGGCATACTGTACAGGGCTTGAGCACCTATATTCTAAGGGATACAGAAAAATACTCAGTATTTATCCGATGCCTAATGGTTTGAATACGAAGGAACGCATGCGTGCGCATTCTGATTTTGTCCTAAAATATGGTATACCCGCAGAAAAGTTTCCCGTTTTTCAAGGAAAGACCCTTGTTCGTGATGGAGAAGAACTTGCAAGATGGTGGATTTCACAGATAAACAGACCAGATGCTGTTTTCTGCGCAAATGATGAAGTGGCCGCCGGTTTCATTACCGTAATTCGGAGATTAGGATTTTCAGTTCCAGGAGATGTGGGAATAATAGGCTTTGATAACACCGAGGTCGCTCATTTACTGGATTTGACGACAATTCATTATCCAGTTGATCAGCAAGCAGAGAATGCTTTCACTATTATACAAAACATGATTGATACCACTACCAAAGAGCTAATCCCTCTGAATTATACTTTAGTTGAACGACAATCAACATGACTATCACAATATTATCACCCCACATTTTTATATGAAATGATCTGGAGTTTAATTGGACTTTTTCTCTCACTTGGTCGTTTCTATCTAGAAGGTGTGAGTACAGGTAGCCTTGCTTTTGCCGGTTCGCAGTGGATTGCCACATTTCTGAAAGCCATTTGGGATCCGATGAAGTTTTTGGGTTCTCCCAGAAAGACATACGAAAAACCACTAAATCGGCAGTACGATTTAGTGGTCACACAGAAGTTGAAAATTCAGTCACCCGAGCTGATTGTAGTTAATTAACCTATACAGATGTACTGCGAGGTATGCCAACTCTTCGTTTGGCACAGCTTTTCCGTAAACTTGCTCAATATACTCTCGGATCTTAAATGCACCTGACATGGCCTCAGGATGCAAGCTAGCGATATGCTCGAATAGAACGTTGCTCTCATCATTCAACATATGACCTGAATAAAATCGTTCCACAAAAAATTTGATATGGGTGATAAACCGACTGTAATGAACATTATCATCGTCCATCTCAATATTAAATGTATACTTAGCCAGGTTAACAATGCTTCCGATCATCTTGGCGAATTTCATCCCATCTGGCGAATCATTATGCTCCCCTTGAGCATTAATTAAATGAAATGCAATATTCGCGGCTTCTTCAACAGGCAGATCCGTTTGCAGAGTTTGATTCATTAGTTGAAGAGCAAACACGCCCACTTTGTATTCTTTGGGATAATACGTTTTGATTTCCCAGTATACCCGATTGGTTATATTGATGTTTTTCTTGTGCCTTTCCACCGCAAAACTCAAATGGTCCATCAGCATAAAATAAACACTTGCGTTAAGGGTAACCGAAAGCTCTTTCTCCGCATACGTTACGATCTTTTGTGATAGTTCCACAAACACTGGAGAAATGGTATCCAGAAGACCAAGAAACTCTTTGACTTTAATGTTTTCGACGGGAATGAAAATTTGATCGGCTTGATGCTCCTCCATTATCCTAAATACAACCCGATTTTACCCCGGGTATTCTTAAAGAGGAAGGCGTGGTTACTGGAGCCGCACTCCAGATTCTACAAAGTTGGGAGAAGTAAAGAAACATTAAATAAATGCGAAACTCTGCTCCCACCGCTCAACGGTTAATACAGAGTTTTTTGATTTTTTATACATGCTATTGTGCCGACTTAATAAATCCTAAATAAACATGAGCTTTTATTTACTTTCTAAATTGTATTTCTATACTCCCCTAGTGTTATATATAAATAGAATGCCCTCACAAACTTCGTTAGAGGCTTTAGTGAGTTTGAAAGAATCAGCGTTACTATTTTTTTATGTAATTATTCTAGCACTTACATCGGATAAAGATCTCTTCATTAAATGAGCTTCAAAGAGCACTACCGAATATTACTCACCGAACATTGACCCGCCAGTTGCGCGAGCTTGAAGAAGACAATTTAATCAGCCGCAGAGAGTATCCCGAGGCCCCACCAAAAGTCGAAAATATGTTGACAGAGTTGGGTGAGAGTCTAGTACCCATTTTGATCGAATTGCAGAACTGGGGAACTGACTATTTAAGAAAAACGGTGAATGAAACTGAAAATCCGCTAAGAATGAAGAAAGTTTTCTGGGCTCGGTGGAATTAACACAGTAATATATTAGGGATTAAAGCGTTATCAGTTAATTTATACAGTAACCTTCAGTTTAAACACTTAAACAGCTTTCAGTGAATTAGATATTAAGATACATGATGATTCCAGAAAGAAGCAGGCCTTAATTAATCCTGCTTCTTTCTGGAATCATTGTTATTTTACAGATGACTGAATTAACTTTCTTCATGTAGCTTCTGATCAAATAACTCATCCACAACGCGTTTTAAAATTTCATAAGAATGAATTTCCTTTTTGGATTCGTAAATATTAGATATCACAATGAGTTCATCTACCTGATATGTCTGCTGAAATTCAATTAAATCACGACGAAGTGTGTCTGCATTCCCCAAGAGTGTATACCCTAGTCGATGATAGAGAATTTCCAATTCAGCTTGAGATAAAGATTGAAGGAAGTTTTCAGTCGGCGGAATAAGCTGACTTAAATTATTTGTATAAATATCGATATATACTTGCAAATGACTCGCAGAAATCAGTGTTGCCTCTTCCATTGAATCAGCTGCAATCACATTTATACAAGCCATCACATAAGGTTCCTGCAAATAAGCGGACGGTTGGAAGTTTTCTCGATAAATAGCGAGCCCTTCGGTCATCTCATGAGGTGAAAATTGAGCACCGAATGCATAAGGTAAACCAAGGCTAGCCGCGATTTTAGCTGAACCTGTTGAAGAGCCTAACACAAAAATTGGTACATTCGTTCCCATACCTGGATAAGCACGAATCTCCCCTTGAACGCTCTCGTTTCCTACATATTGCAAGATCTCTTTTACTTCTCGTTCGAAGAAAAATACACCATTATGGTTTGACCGTCGAATCACTTCAGCAGTTTTTTGATCCGTGCCAGGTGCTCGCCCTAATGCTAAATCTACTCGATCCGGATATAGCGTTTCAAGTGTTCCGAACTGCTCAGCTACAACTAGAGGTGAGTGATTAGGTAACATAATTCCACCTGAACCTACACGAATATTCTCAGTGTTTGATAATATATGTTGTACAATTGAGACGACGGCTGCACTTGCGTAAGCATCGTGATTATGGTGTTCTGCGAACCAAATCCGTTTATAACCCATTTTATCTACAGCTTTAGCTAAAGATACTGCGGAATCAATCCCTTCTTTCATTGTTTCGCCTTGTCTTAATGGAGCAACTGATAAAACAGATATATCAAATTTTTTCATGATTTCACCTCAAAAGTCTAGATTTGTACAAAATTTCAGAGAAGGTAATAGTATATGTTGAATGTATACTTTCTCAATCAATTGTTACATGAAGAAGATAAAGTAATTTCGCGCTTTTGCTTTAAAGTTGTAAGTTTATAAATTTGTATAGTGAACGAAATACACTAAATGAACTGCATTGGCTCAAATAGATACTTTTTAAACTGAGGAGATCTGAATAGACTCCTTCCTCCACTCTTCGTTTTATGCCCTTAACCGGGTTAATAGGTTTAAGATTCCTACTCCGCTTATCCAGTCCAGTGCAGATGTTAGCTCGTCCGCTATGAATAGTTTTTGCTCTAGCAGGATGGCCGTCGCGATAGATAAACGTTGTAATTGTCCGTCCCTCAGTTGAAACGGGTAGCTGAGGAACAACCCGTTCTTCAGGCAATAAAACGTTAGATATGGACTGAGGATTCGTTCTTTACGCTCCTTGCGTCCCCAGTTTAATGAACCCGCGAATTGTCTCATCCATTGGCCAGAGCCAATAGACCGGTTAAATATTGTTATTTAGTTAATCAGTTGTTTTTTGTTGTTACGTTCATTCTTTCCATACAAATGGTGATAGAAAAGAACTGACGCTAGTATAATTAATCCTAGTACTACATACAGACCTTTATAGCCTGTAACTGGAATCAATAACCCGATAATAGATGGTCCAAAACCGTTTCCAAGATCATAAAATATAAAAAAAGTCGCAGTTGCTAAACCAACTCTATGGGGTTCAGCTAAACTGATTGCTATAGATTGAGATATTGATGAAATATTCCCAAATCCCAAAGCAACTAATGCACCAGCTATTAAGAGTGAAACACCGGTAGTAACTGAGCTTAAAAGAAGCATTCCTGCTCCGAATATAAGAAGAGCTGGAAAGATGATAATGTTTGCACCTTTCTTGTCCATTATTCGTCCTGTAAAAGGTCTTGATATCAATACAAACACTGTATAAACCATAAAGAAGAAACTTGCTGTGTCTAATAATCCGATTTCTGAAGCATAAACATTCAAATAGGAAACTATACCAGAGAAAGAAAAAGCCATAATGAACATTAAAGTTGCTATTGGTATCACTTTAGGCTCAATAAAGGCAGAGATTTTCAGTCTCTGTTCTTTTTTTATCTCAGTTAATTTGCTTGTAGGAAACTTTATTAAAACTGCAATTATTAAATTAATAATCCCAAGCAAAAGAGAAAAAGAAAAAATCATATCAAAGTTTGCGTTTTGACTCATTTTCAAACCAATTAAAGGGCCAATCCCTGTAGCGAGAGCAGTACTAATTGCAAAATAACTGATTCCTTCACCTTTTCGTGAAGAAGGAAGACTAAGTACTGCACTTGTACTAACGACAGTAGTTACTACCCCTACTGTGATACCGTTCAGAAATCGACTTAATATTAAAAAGCCAATATTTAAATGGGTAAAATAAAGTAAAGTTGTGAGAATAAAGAAAAGCAACCAGGTCATCAAAATCTTTTTGGTTTGTATAAGCCGTCCTATATATAATCGTCCTAATAATGAACCTATAATAAAAATACCTGCAATGATCCCAGCTTGGCTGGTAGAAGCATTGAATTCATTAATTGCATATAGGATGATTGTTGCATTTAATAAGAAGAAAATTAATGTCATAGTAAAGTTGACTGACGATAGAGCAATAAAGTTTTTCGTCCACAATTTAGGATTCGATCGGTTCATAGCCGTTCTCCTGTCTCAGTTAGATAATAACCTCTTGATGTATCAATCTGTATTGCGGGTCTAAGCAATTGTTTGAATAATCATATATAAAATGAGACCCTTAAGGGTCTCATTACTTGTTAAAATCTTGATAGTGACTTATACATCATATTCATTATTAAAAAGTGTACGATTCGCCATCTTCAGGAATTAATAAGCTTGAAGAAAAACCCTTTTCATCAGCATAGCGTTTAAGTTCTTCTCTAGATAAAGTCCAGTGGTTAACAGCTTCCATGTGAACAGCTATAATTTTAGACTTAGGAGCTGCCTTCAGTACCTCATAAACATCTTCTTTACCCATAATAAGCGAGCCCATACTTTGCAAAACATTGTTTCCAGCGTTTACAACAATAACGTCAGGAGTGTGTGCATTAATTTCATTTTGGATACCATCATACCAAACTGTATCTCCAGCTACATATAGTGTCTTTTCGTTCGGATGATTGAAGACAATACCACAAACCTCTCCCATAGCCTTTAGTAATTCTTCTCCTCTTCCGTGTTCACCTTGTGTTTTAATTAACTGGATTCCTTCAAAAACTGTATTTTTAGTGATTACTTCCACGTGTTGAAAACCATCATTTATAACTTGTTTTGCATCCTTTTCATCTTGAACGAAAATTTTAATACTCTTGGGAAGCACTTTTTTTGCTACATCATCATAATGATCCTGATGCAAGTGAGTTAAAATGACTGCATCAACGTCCTTGATAATATCGTCAACCGACATTGGCAAATCAATTATAGGATTCCTTACGTCTTCTCTGAACCCTGCAGGAAATGGAGAGTACGCACCCTTGTCCGCGAGCATTGGATCGACTAGAAATTTCTTCCCTGCATATTGTACAGTGATTGTGGCATTTCGAATTTGTTGAATCTTCATTATATATTGGATTCCCCTTTGTTTTTGTTTTACAAGGTTGATTTTATACCAATCGCACTGTCCATATACACCGATTAAATAAAGCGTTTTGACTGGTTTACTTCATTTATGAAAGAAAGTCATATTTGCTGGATAAAAACAGACAAGAAACAATGTAATTGAAGATAATTTAAATTAATGTGGGCAAACTAAATTCAAGCAATGTTACGATTCAAAATCTTTTCTTTAATTTGAAGTTAGTTTATATTAAGAGTAATCATAAATCAGAGACACTTAAGTCTTCCAAACAATGAACTTCATTTTGGAAAGGATACAGATAGATGTTAGATTCTACGGATAAACTAATCATAGATGAACTTTCAATAAACAGCCGAATTACGATGAAGGAATTAGGGAGAAAGGTTCACTTGACTGGTCCAGCAGCAGCAGCTAGAGTGGCAAAACTAGAGGATAGAGGAGTTATTGAAAGGTATACAATTCAAGTGAATCAGAATGAACTCGGTTGTTGGGTACATGCCTGGATTACAATCTATACAAAAAGCACATCCCATCAGCCGTATCTTTCCTTTATAAAAGAACAAGAAAAATTTGTGTTAAACAACTACAAAATTAGTGGTGATGGTTGTTACCTCTTGGAATGTAGATTCCAGTCTAATGAAGTGTTAGATCAATTTTTGACAATTTTGAACAAATATGTTAATTATAAGATATCAATTGTGATTAATAAACTTTAAAATATAAATGAGAGGATAGCCGATCATGTTGATCGGCTATCCTCTCACTCGTTCTCTTTGGTCCATTCATTAAAAAGAATAATACAAGTCCTTTCCATTTTCCTTCGGGAGGTATTGGCTCTAATCGTCAAAGGTAACATGTTCTTGTCCTCGGCTCGTGACATGAACTTGTACCGATAAAATAAAAAAGCCCCTAAATTAGCGGCTTCGATGGGATTATGTTCTTGTCCCTTCGCTTATTTGCTTTCCCGTTAGAATGTCCATAAATTCGTCTGTGTATTGGTTAAACTTTTGATTAATTAAAGTTAGACGCTTCTTTGAATAAAATCTTTTGTACAGATAATTGTTAAAGGATATATATGGAGCCAGTCTGGTCTTATTATCAAGGATCCTAAAAATCGGCCTTGCTATCTTGTAAAACATAATCGCCTACTAGCTGATTCCCCTTTTCACCAATAATGTTTCTAACATCTCTGGCTTGATCTATAGGAGATGGTGAAGTGACTAATACATCATAATCACCGGGTTTTTCGTTATACCAATCGCTGCTAAACATTCCGTTCTGAATAATAACTGTGTTTTGAGTAGTAAATCCATTTGAGTTTGAACTTTCTAAAAATAATTTCATGTTTGAAGGTAAATTAATAGCCCCATAGAATATAAGTCCTTTTTTTGAATCATATTCTTCGGTAATGGATAAACCCACCTGAATATTCTCTTTCGTTTGTTCCTCTTCTTTATTATGTGAAACCAATTCATTAGGAACTATTTCCTGAGAGTTGCAGCCCACTACTGATAACGTCATCATTAAGAATATACTGATAACCAACTTCTTCATGTGTAATCTCCTTTATGTACTAATTCTAATTTGTAATATCTGTTCAAGCTAAATTAAGGTCTAGTCTTGTTTTATAAGGAGTTTCTTGGTTGGCGACTTTATGTCATTCTACAATAATAAGAACGTTAGCTTAGCTCAAGCTTTCTAAACTAAAAAAACGACGACTTTAACTATCTTTTCTTGCTCTATAATCTTACCATAAAAGACTAATATCCTATTGAATTACCCTGCCCCCGTTAGCGCAGCGAAGGCAGCCGATCTTAGTCGTCGGCCGCCTTCGGGTCATCAGTAAGCTATAGTTTCACGTTCAAATCCACTCTTTTCCATGTTTGCGAATGAATTGAATATCATTTTGATAATGTTTAAGGTGCCCTTCATCTATCATTTTTTGAAAAGCAACGTCACCTTCACTGGCTTTTCTTATCATGTATTTACATAGTCCTTCTAATCGTAGCAATACCATCTCCAAATAATCTTCTTCAATTCCCTTAAAACTGTAGGATTCAAAAAACAATTTAACTCTTTGTTTAATACGGTCGGCATCATGTAATGGATTATAATGAACTACTTCACCTGTTGCGGCAAGATAACACCTGCTTAAAGGAACGCAAGTGTAAAGTGTATAAGCTATGTCCCAAAGTCTTGGACCAGGAGCAGCAACATCAAAATCAATAATACCTACTGGTTTCTCATGATTAAAAATAATATTGTAGATGGCAAAGTCATTGTGACATATGACCTCTATACGATTTGGAGTATTATCTATTGGTTTCCATTCATCTGATAAAGGAAAGTCACTCACAGCATCATGGTAGTGTCGGAGCATCTTCGCTATTTCTTTTAAAGCATCATTAGACCACATGTATTCTTTTAAAGGATAATTTCCAGCTTCTCCTTCAATAAATGATAGTATCTCTCTGCCTTTTTCATCAATACCTAAAAATCTGGGTGCATAACCGAAACCTTTATTTTCCAAATGCTTTAATAGCTTATGAATATTGGTACTGGCTGACTTTAATTCACGTCGAACAGAATCTCCTGAACGATACACGTTTGAGACATTCCCTCCAGTTAGCATTTCTTCGTTTTCGTACTGACTTTTCATTAAAATCCCCCCAATTTAGGGACGCTATGATTATGTCAATTGAGATGTATTTTTACCCATAGATAAAAGCAGATATACAAAGGTATCTGCTTGGCAATGGGAATTTAATTGTCCACACCATATATCCCTTGAATGATTTTAGATAGACAAATTAACGTATCCTTAAGAATCAAGGATCGCAACTGTCTTTATCCACTTAAATAATCATTTCAAGGTATTCCACATGTGTAATTTAGATTCCCCTTTCTTTACATCTCTAATTTAGATAGTAACAAATATGCCATAGTTTTTCAATTATTCTGCCCGTTAGTTGAATAAAAGCAGCCAATCACAATGATCGGCTGCTTTCTTTGTTTTATTGAGCTATCGTTTCCCGTTAGCTTAATCTTGTTTCTAAGTAGTAATAACATTAATATCATCTACCCTATAGCCATTAAGACCATCTCGTCGAAAAGTCATTTGAATTGTTTCTGGTTGCTCTCCTTTCATTACCGTCATTTCTAAAATAAACTTAAGCTCCTGAATATCCGAACCTTGGATCGGCAAAACATGGGCGTTCGCGAACAAAAAGTTGTCGTGGTACTTTTGACGAAGAGTGCTCATTATTTGAGGATGCAATTCGATTATCAATGCCTGCTGAATTAACGAACATTGAGTTGTATCTGTTACTTGTGGAGTTTCTTTGCCCGAAACTGGAGTTTCGATTAGCGAAGTTAACCCAAGCGTTAAAACGAATGTCATAATTAACTTTATCAAATGCAAACACCTCATAGTTGGGATATTTTATTTTCCCCAAAATGAGGAGTTGAATACGGTTTAATGTATCTTCTACGTTGGTACAACCAACCATAAAGATGATCGTTAAAATTAAGATTAAATAGTTCATTTTCTTTTTCATTTTAGGACTCTCCTATAATTTCATACTGTTCATTCTAAAAACGAAGACTTTAACTATCTTTTCTTGTTCTATAATCTTACCGTAAAAGACTAGTATCCTATTAAATTACCCTGCCCCCGTTAGCGCAGCGAAGGCAGCCGATCTTAGTCGTCGGCTGCCTTCGGGGTCATCATTAAGCTATCGTTTCCCGTTAATTTAGTGAATTATTACAAAAGCCTGCCTCCACAAGCTTCTCGTCCAGTCTTGCCTTTTGGCGCAAATGATGCCTGCTGTGCATGCCAATCATCTCAAACCATTCACGCGCGTTAAGCCAGCCAAACCAGCCATGACGCACCTTGCAAGCCTGATTCGTTCCGCGAACGTGTTCCTCCCAATATCTCATTTTTTTTAACACCTGCTCCAGACCGGCTATGATCTCTTCCTTACTATTGGGGTTACGGGTCCTGTTGACTGGTTCCTCAAGTTTCACACGGACATCGGGCCACACTTTTTCGATAAACGCCTTCGTTCCGTCTTCAGTCTTGCCTCCATGTTTTTCTTGTGTCGCCATCGTACAATTGTGGATATGATCGATGTACTCTTCTGCCACATCGATCACGTGAATATACATTTGTCCAATCGACCAAACGTCTTCCTGGAATTTATACTGCAACTGGTCTATCGTATATCCAGCCAGATTTCGCTTATATTGCTCGATAATAGCCACGGAATCATTTTTTAACATACGGTTTTCACCCCATCACATCATAGTCGTTAAAGCACCTGCGCTATCTCCCAAATATACCCGTCAGGATCGGCAAAACAAGCAGTCCGCCGCCCCCAAGGACGCGTTATCGGCCCATTTAACAATGTAACGCCCCGCATTTCCAACTCGTTGCATACCCGGTCAACGTCGGGCACTTGGGTTGTAAACAGGAACCTTGCACCATCCTCGACACGACCCAACTGAGCCGGATCAATCAATTCTCGGGCATTTGATTGATTTAAGAGGTTTATGCATGTATTTCCGTAATCAAATACTGCACAGTTTTCGTCTTCGTATTGGATTAATAGTTGAAACGACTCTTGGTAAAACGTCTTCGACCGCTGCAGATCTTCCACAAGTAATGTGATTTCGGAAATTTTATTCGCCCAGCCAGCTATCCCCACCTACATCCGCTCCTATCATTTTTTAGTGAACTCTCGAATCATTCCGGTCGTTTGCTTGTTCGTTCCTTCTACTCTACATCCAGTAACTCAATTTCGCTTGGTTGGAATTTTCTGTATAAATATGTGTTTCGACGTTCTTATTCAACTAACCTGCCCGTTAGCTTAATGAATTAACGAGGAAAAGAACCGTTTAGTTTTATGCCTAATCGGTAATCGGACTATGTTCTTGTCTTCCACTCGGTACAAGAACTTGTTCCCTGTTAGAGTTGCTAGCCTCTTCAAATCAGGCCTTATTTGGCAAAGCTGTTGTATAGCCCGTCATTTTCCAACTTGTCGGAAATGTAATCCGCTATTGGCCTTCATCCCTTTACCCTCTCTAACCTCAAGTCGCTAAGTTTCATTGAGTTGTTCCAGAATTTGAAATTGGCATTATTTCAAGGATTATCTGCTTTTCCTCTTACCCCATTTAACGAGACTGGAATTAATGAGGAAGCGTTCGTGGCGCTTATTCAAAGTTAGTAGCGGCAGAGGTAGACTCCATAGGTGCATTATATAGTGAATGCGAGAAAGAAATACTGAACGAAGATGAATTTATTAGCAATATGACACAAAGCTTTGGTATTGATATTCCTTAATATTGCTGCAAAGATGTCGACGTACATCGCATGCTAGCAAGGACTAAGACCCTTTGTACCATCTAATTAAAGATACTAGAAATATCGTTGAATAAATGGCAGTGTTTCTACTTCTTTAGTTCGCTGGGGCTGACACCATAGTATTTTTTAAAGATTTTACTGAAGTGTTCTGGTGATACGTATCCCACCCGTAAGGAGAAGGCATAAAAGAGACGAAATGACTATTTAATATTCATAAAAAGTAGAGAATTATCGTGGAGATAACACCAGTAGAACTGATAGGAAAAAGGGTTAAGATACTTCCTATGGAAGTTGATCACGTACAGGAATTATTTGATGCGGGAAACTATCCAGATATATGGGCGTATATGCCAATGAAAATGAATTCAATTGAAGATATGAAATGTCTTGTGGATGGGGCGCTTCAAGCAAAAGTACAAGGAACTGAATTTCCTTTCGTTATCTATGATAATGATTCAGGAAAAGTTGTGGGAAGCACTCGTTTTCTTGATATATCCATACCTAATAGGAGTTTGGAAATTGGTTGGACATGGCTGTCTCCGACAGTTTGGCGAACAAGTATAAATACTGAGTGTAAGTATCTTGTTTTGAATCATTGCTTTGAAACACTAGGAACAATTCGTGTACAAATAAAAACAGATGGTCGTAATCTTAGGTCTCAACAGGCAATTGAAAGATTAGGTGCTGTTAAGGAAGGAGTGCTTCGTCGGCATCGCATCATGTATGATGGATATGTGCGAGACTCTGTGTATTACAGTGTAATCGATGAAGAATGGCTTTTCGTGAAGGGCAGATAAGAGAGTATGCTACGACAATAGCGTAAGTTCTTGATTATTAAACGAAGGGATTCGATTGTTCGATAAGATGGGCTGCGTTCGGCAGCCTTTTTTTTGTAGTGATATGTTTCATCATTAATGTTTCCAACTAACTCTTTTTATGCCCCTTTGTGAATATACATTTCAATGGGGGGGGATTTAATGGAGTTACAAGGGAAGATAAGTTTAATTGTTGGTTGGATAACTTTGTTTCTTATGGGTACTGACTTATTTGTGGTGTCTCCGTTATTACCGTTCATTTCGGAAGCATATCAGGTTAGTACATCGACCACTGGATGGATGGTAACAGTTTTTGCAGTTACATATGCTTTTTCAGCTCCTTTTTTTGGTTGGTTTTCAGATAAAAAGGGACGGAGATTATTTATTACGTTTGGTTTATTGCTGTTTGCTATTTCTAATACACTAACCGCTTTTACTCCTTCTTTTTTATGGTTAATTATAAGCCGTATTTTAGCTGGTTTGTCCGTCGCTTCAATTACCCCTTTGATTTATGCAATTATTAGTGATATTGCACCACCAAATCGGAGGGGAACATGGCTTTCAATTGTTGTTTCAGGACACTTAACGGGTCTTTGGGCAGGAGCGCCGTTCGGTACGTTATTGGAGCATTTTCTAGGTTGGCGTTCAGTATTTGTTGTAATGGCTGCCATAGGAGCAATATTGGCAGTAGTGAATTTCAAAAGATGGGTTTCTATTCCAAGAAGTGATTCAACCATAAATCTACTACAAGGAAATCTTCTTCGAATATTAGGTTCTGTAAGTGTTACTACCATTTGGGCAATTTCGATGTACACTCTTTATGTTTATTTGGGAGCAGCTCTTTACTCCGAAAATAGATTCTCGTCATCAGAAATCGCATTAGCTGTTACTTTTTATGGTATCGGAGCGGTTGTAGGAAGCCTTACAAGTGGACAATTAACAGATAAGTTTGGAGAAAGAAAAATTTCAAAGACTACACTAATTTTCTTGACTCTTATACTCATTTGTTTAGGGATATTCTTCTCATCTGGCGATTGGGTTTATTTCTTTCTGTTTGTATGGGCTTTTGTTGGTTATGCAGGAGGATTCACATCATATCAAGCAAGATTAGCAATGGAATATTCAAAAGAACGAGGAATTGCAATGGCATGGAATAATACAGCTTTATATATAGGTATCACGATTGGTTCAATGATTGGAGGTTATGTCATATCTAATTGGGGATATTCACTGCTCCCTTATGTTTGTAGCGGCGCAGCAATCGTTAGTTTTATACTCAGTACCCAAAAGGTACAAGAAGCTAAAAAAGAATATGTTTTTTCAGAAGATAGATGACCTCAAAACGAGGTCTTGTTATTTAGCTAACGGAAAAAGTTAGTTTAACGACAACAGCGGCAGTCTAAGACTGTATTTTTCAAGTCTTGTTCTGTTCGCTTCTTTTTTAATGGATTAGCCTAAAACTTATTTTTCAAAAGCTGACGATTCTTCAATTCAAAAAAAACGCCTTAAATCAACGACTCCAGTCTAATACTTTAAGCCGCTCAAACATAACCGCCGCGATCTGCACATTCATTTGCTAGTTTGGAAATCAACGCCGTCAGCCTTCACCTGCTGAATCGCTCCCTTCACACGGATACGTGACTCTGGTAGATAGACGGAATAATCGACGATCGTTACGTTACACATTGTGATGAGCCTGCTTTCGGAAATGCATGATCTTGTACTGGCGTTCCCCCCTTTTCATTTCATCCTACAGGGAAGTGCCTGGTACACCCATTGTGTGCCAAATCGCAGTGTCCATCTGATCTTCAGATCCAAAAGCGGCTATGCGATTCTTTTGAACCACTTGAAAGCAAAACTTCACCCGTGATATCGCGTGACATAAGCAGCGCGAAGCCCAGTTCATGCCAATATCGTTCACCTTCGTCAAACTTCCAGGTTGGTAAATCGTCGGCATAAACGAAAATTCCACCAGGCTTTAGCACTCGGAAAACCTCGTGATAGAATGACTTAATCGAGGGATACAGATCAGATGCTTCCATGTTCAGGACAATATCACAACACGACGAACCGATAGGAAGCTTCTCAGCGTCTCCAATACAAAAATAAGCATTGGGGAAACGGTTATTTAATTGGCAAAATGTGATATTGGCTTCGGTTAGATCTAAGCAACGACGCTTTTCAGACCGTAGCTTCGACAAAGTTCTCTTACACTTCCGCCACTGCCACAGGCTATCTCCAAGACGTTCGCATCCTCGAGATTTAGACCATCCAAACATTCCTGCACTAGCCGGAGCCTGCCTGCTATTCGTAGCGAACCCCCAATTAATGAAAGTCGAGAAACGGTACAAGCAAAAATACACCCCCTAGAATTTCATCGGCTAAACCCAGGGGTTTTTCCAATGTCTATTCTAGGGGGTGCACTTCATTTTCAAATGATGAAACTAAATTCTTCATCTTTTTCTTGCGACATTCTTGATCTCTAAAGCTGGCGTTTTTTTTTGTTTAGCGCGCTTCATGCATTCGTTGTAGTAGCTTCTCCCCTCCCATTTTATATGTAGCATCAATGTTTAATTGTCTATTCCATCAAATCTGTTACTGCCCCTTTGGAAGCGGAGGAAACTAATTTAGCATATTTGGCAAGTACACCGGATTTCACTTTCAGTGGCGGTTGTACCCAAGCTTGCGCTCGAGCGGCCAACTCTTCTTCTGGCACTTCAACCTTAATTTCCTGAATGTCGCTATCGATGGTGATAATATCTCCATTTTGGAGCAAAGAGATCGGTCCACCTACTTGTGCCTCAGGGGATACATGGCCGACTACAAATCCATGCGAGCCACCCGAGAACCTACCATCTGTTATGAGAGCAACTTTCCCACCGAGACCTTTTCCTACAATGAGTGCTGTAACGGAAAGCATCTCAGGCATACCTGGTCCACCCTTCGGTCCACAATAGCGTATGACCAATACGTCCCCTTCTTGAATTTCATCATTCATGATCGCTTCTGTCGCTTCATCTTCGCTATCGTACACCTTTGTCGGTCCGGAAAACTGTTGTATCTTCATGCCTGACATTTTGGCAACAGCGCCTTCAGGAGCTAGGTTTCCTCGAAGCACAACCAGTGGTCCATTTGGTTTAAGCGGATTATTGAGTGGACGTATAATCTCTTGATCATTCTGAAGTGGAGCAGCTTCCGCTAAATTCTCCGCCAACGTTTTACCAGTTACGGTGAGGCAATCCCCATGAAGTAATCCCTCAGCGAGCAATAGCTTCATTACCCCGGAAACACCACCAATATCATTCAAATCCTGCATGACATACTGACCACTTGGCTTCAGATCTGCCAAATGAGGAACACGCAAGCGAATTCGTTCAAAATCATCCAAGGTTAAATCCACTTCTACGGAGTGCGCAATAGCTAGCAGATGGAGAAATGCGTTGGTTGATCCCCCTAGAGCCATAACAACGGTGATCGCATTCTCAAATGCTTTCTTCGTCATAATGTCTCTTGGGTAGATTTCCTGTTCAAGAAGTGAGATGACCTGCTTACCGGCTGCTTCGCATTCCAATGCTTTATCCGCTGAGATAGCTGATGTCGAAGAAGAACCAGGTAAACACATACCCATTGCTTCTGCAGCTGCCGCCATCGTATTAGCGGTATACATCCCCCCGCAAGACCCTGGGCCTGGGCAAACACTGCATTCTACCTTATGCAGCTGTTCATCTGTCATTTTTCCATCTTGATATTGACCAACTGCTTCAAAAGCTGAAACGATATCCACTTTTTTACCGTCGAGATTACCAGGTTGAATGGTTCCTCCATATACATAAACGGAAGGAATGTTCATCCGTCCAATAGCCATCAAACAAGCAGGTGTATTCTTGTCACAACCACCGATTGCAACAATGCCGTCAAAACGCTCGGCTCCGGTCACAATTTCAATCGAATCAGCTATAGCTTCCCTACTTGGTAGTGAGAACAACATCCCTCCATGCCCCATCGAGATCCCATCAGAAACGGTAATTGTATTAAAAATTAATGGAGCACCGCCATGATTACGTGCTCCCATCTTAGCTTGAATCGCTAAATCATTGATGTGCATATTGCACGGTGTTACCTCACTCCAAGTACTCGCTATTCCAATCATTGGCTTTTTAAAATCATCATCCTGAAAACCAACTGCACGTAGCATTGCTCTGTTCGGTACCCGGTTAACACCTTCACTGATCACCTTGCTTCGAATACGAAGATCTTTTTTATTTCCCATGTTCTTTTACCCCTCACTTCAAAGTATTTCGTTCAGTTCCTGCATCGGACGAATAAAATTTTGTTTCATTAGTACCTGAGCATCGTCGCTATTCTTGCCTTCAAAAGCTTTAATGATCAAATCATGTTCTTCGACTGAAGCAAGTGTAGCCGTAATAGGTTGTTTTAAAAACACATATTTAAATCGCCGAATGTGAATCTGAAGAGATGTATTAAATGTCGTCACATAAGGATTATCTGAGAGCTCTACAATATAATTATGAAATAGCTCATCCACCTCCATGGCCTGATAAACTTGGCCATTCTTAATGGAACTTGCAAATTCCAAATTTAGTGATCTTAGTTTCTCAATCTGTTCTGGAACAATAATTTTGGCGGTAATTTCAGCAGCCAAAGCCTGAAGAGCAGCCATGGTTGAATACATCTTAAAAATATCGTTTTTCTCAATATTCGTTACTTTTGTTTCTTTTCCTGGATGCATAGACACGAGGCCTTGAACTTCGAGTAACTGAAATGCCTCCCGAATCGGTGTCCGGCTGACTCCAAGCGATTCAGCCATTTCCGCATCAATAAGCTTTTCACCTGGTTGCAGTGTTCCATCAATAATCCATCGCTGAATCTGAGAAAAGGCTCTTTCTTTTGCGGACATACGGACTGGTAAGAAAAAATCTTTAGGTATTGGCATTGTTTTCATCCTCATTACAATTATTCTTATATGCAATATATCGCATACAGGTTCGAGAAGCAATTATTATTTCATTTGCTCGCTCAATTAAGTTTATCCAGATAACTACCTGTTTTTATTGAGAGTTTGAGACAAAAAGGAAAGACTATAATTTAAGAGTCTTTCTTTGAGAAATGTTACATAAGTAATATATTTTAATGTGAATGTTCTTATATAAAATTATTTGGTACTAATGAGGGCTTATGTACTTTTTACTTAAGTACACATCTAATCGGCAATCGGACGATGTTCTTGTCCATTACGGTAATCGGTACAAGTTCTTGTCCCTCGACATCCTTCTTTTGTCGTCGACAACAAGAATATTGTTCCATTGCCTTGATGACCTGCTCCTCCAGCTTTTCGCATCTGGAGTCTCCCGCACTATTCCAGCAGATTCATTGAAAATTCTCGAAGACGGTAAACGCTGCGCTCCACCAGTCAAGTAGGCAACTTTTAGGTCAAAAGAAAGCCTCCAAACCTTTGAGGGGCCGGAGGCTTCTTTGTTAGAGTGCGTTAATAACTAAAGCACTCAATGTGATAGGGCCTATTACAACAGCTGTTAATCCTGGTGTCAATGACTCAATAGATAAGGTATAGCCATGAGATCCTGCTGGTGGGTTAACATCAATTGCTTGAATTGTCGGAAGATAGTATTTCTCAAAGGCAGATTCAACACCAAGTCGTGCATAGTAAATGACTTGACCATCGCGGAAAATTCGGAATAATACACTTCCTAAACCTGAATCTCCTCTTAATCCAATGGTTGCTTTCAACTCTACAACTTTAGGGTATGTGGCTGGAACATCCACTCTGACTTCCGCAAGTCCTACTCCTGCCGGAGTTAATGGGACAGGAATTTGCACCCCATCTGTAACGGGCGTAACCGTAACACCAAAGTAACTTTCGATTTGATTTACCATGCTTCTTTCATCTCCTTTTCTTGTAAGATACTATATTGTATGAAGTTGATAGATTTTAGCTTGGACAAAATAATCATTTTTGGAATTATCGCATAAGAAAACCCTGGCCATTAGCTAGGTCCTTCGATTAAAATCCTCCCTATGTAACAAAGCTTCCCAAACTTTAGGCAACGGTACACCAAAATTTCACGATATTTATCTATAGGTATCTCTTTATCCCATTCATTTACCATCTCCCAGGCAGGCCCGCATATCTGGTATTAATCACATGGTCTCGTTGTGTTTGGAGAATGCCTAAGCCACAAATAAGCCTGAACAACTTGCGCTGATAACATTATAAGATTTGCGAATCTTTCAGATAACGTTATATTCACCAAGTTCATAGAATTATTCAAACTATAAAATACCTGAGAAGCGATTGAACTATCCTGCCCGTGAGCTTAATGAAACAGATAAATATTAAATCGACATTGGTAACATATTCTTTCTTAACCTTTTCAGAAATGGTACTAAGTTTACCCTTGGTCGAAAAAAACTAGTTTGTGATACAAAAAAATCGTTATTAAAGCGAAGTCTTATGTTAATGTGGCTTTTATCTCGCCACAGGAGTTCCATCATGATACTATTTAGATAACTACCTAATCCGAAATGACACAATGTTCTTGTCCTTTTCGGCAAAGGAACCAAGTTCTTGTCCCGCGACATACAATGACAAAAAAAACCTACAAAAAACCGTTAATTATTTTGATATTAACGGTCTCAAAAAATTTTGTTTAGATAATCTACTTGACATTTATTGATTCGAGAATTGATTCAAAGACAGTGCAGGTAACATGTGACTGTGCGTGTATCAGATGAAAAGGAGCAAAGCCCGTCTGCTTTCGGAAATGCATGATCTTGTACTGACGTTCCCCGCTTTTCATTTCATCGTACAGGGACGTGCCTGGCACACCCATTGTGTGCCAAATCGCGGTGTCCATCTGATCTTCAGATCCAAAAGCGGCTATGCGATTCTTTTGAGCTTCCATATTCAGGACAATATCACAACACAAAGAGCCGATAGGAAGCCTCTACCCCAACCGTTGCATCTCCATGTCGAACATAAAGGATGTATCCACCTTTTTCTTTCTACTCTCCGTGTGCCTCTTCATATACGATCATTCTGTCGCTATAATGCTTTCCCTGATCTTTCCTAGAAGATAATCCAATATGTTTTTCGAAGGATGTTTCAAGTGACTTTAACAGCTTGCGGCGTTGTTCAAAGCTGCTGCTTTGATTCCATTCCTTTAAAAGGGTAGACCATTCATCAGCAATTTCTTGCCAGGTTGCCTTTGACGCACAGTCCTTTGGTAGCCGACTGATCCACTCTTTTAGCTCGTGAAACGTTTCAAATACCGAAGTTGGAAAATCAACTTCCAGTACAAGTACGCGTTTTTCTTTTAATTTCAAAATTCGTGATAGACATTCGGTTATGGGTAAATTCAGAGCATGTGCGATTTCAATAACGTTCTTTAACCCATTACTATCTTCAATAATTTGATGATATATATCCGGAAGCCGGATCAATTTGTTATTTGCTGCTTGTCTGAGCTGAGTATGTTCTCTTATAAGGAATGGGCTGAGTTTGGGTTTAAGATAAGGCTGTACATGTGAATCATGTGCAATTTTGTTGGCTAGGCTTTGTACTGCCCAGTAAGCAAGAAATAATTGACGCTTTATTTTACCGTTAATACAGATCTCCAGTTGGCCAGGCTGAAATGTAAACACGCCGTAGTTAGCAGGGCCATAGAAACTGGCTGTTTCATTCTTGGAAGTGAACCTCTGTAAATATTTCGCTGCCATCTTTTCCTTTTTTCGTTGCTTATGTGTGCGGATGAATCCAGCTCATTTGTTATGAACAAATGTAATCCCGTTTCGTATGCATTTGGAGATGAAAGATAGGTCGCTTCTTGAAGATTTACATTTTCAATAAAGACTTGCTGCAAACGGCGCCTGTTTCTCATTAACTCATCTGCAAATACCGTCTTTATTTGTTCAGATATTTCTTTTAATGTATTGAATCTTTTCTGTGCTTCTATGAGCCGATGATTCTCTATTTTGCTTCGTAATTCGCGACTTCCCTCACCTTCTGGCCATGTATAAAGATCCAGTTGGCGATGGAGTCTCTTCCTTTGTCGATTCGTTAATTCAGGCATACTCCTTAGTGCGACTTTAAAATCCTGAAGTGCTTCTTTACACTTTGCTTCATGTTTTTTCTTTTCATAAATCAACTCGGATGTGTTTGAAAAAGAAAGTTGTTGTAACCAGTGTAAAGGGAACCCTGCACTACGAAGAATAACATGCGGAAAGAAACGCCATTCGCCTTGGTCTAATGGTTTCCGTATATGATCCGTTGTCATCTCCAGCATCATTGCTACACCTCCTAATTACTGATGTTCTTCGCCATGCTCTCTGGTTGTTGAATGTTGTCTTGCGTGTATTTCAGCCTGAGTCGAGCAAAGATCAACATTCCGATCGCCAGAAGTCCTACGATGAAACCGGAAGTTGCATAGACCATAGTAGGGGTAAAAGCCCCAAACAAATATCCAAATAACGCATAGGCCATGAATTCTCCAATCCAGATGGTTACCGTATGAAATCCAAAAACCTTACCTAAATGTTCATCTGCCACCCTTTGTTGTACTAAAGTAACTAAGGGTACATCGACGAAGGGTTGAGTTAACCCCACCATGAACAAAAGAATCAGAGGAAGCCATATGGAATCGCTAAACGGCATGAAAAGAAATGCGACTCCGCCGCCTAGCCAAGCGAGCATCATTGTACGATATTTGTTTTTAATCGCAAGACGAGCCAGAATAATTCCTGCAACGAGGTATCCAAATCCATCA
The DNA here is from genome assembly GCF_001514495.1 of Paenibacillus pabuli NBRC 13638. Taxonomy (GTDB): domain Bacteria; phylum Bacillota; class Bacilli; order Paenibacillales; family Paenibacillaceae; genus Paenibacillus; species Paenibacillus pabuli. The sequence goes on along the minus strand of NZ_BCNM01000029.1, from coordinate 25,930 downwards.
GCACTCGAAAGCACACCAAAACCTGACGAGTCCAATCCAATTTCGTTCGAAACCATCAGATTACCTAGATGGGCAATCCCTCTACCGAAACATGTAAACGCAGCAAACGTGATAAAAATGGAGAAGATAAGTCGATCCTGAGAAACCAGTTTTAATCCGACACCTAGCTCTTTAAAGAGATTTTTGTTTTTATGCTCGACCTTCACTTGCTTAATCTGCACAGGCATAAGTAAAAAAACAGAAATAATAAATAGGATCGCGTTCATAATCATAATTTGACCGGTACTAAGTAAGGTTAATGAGAATCCAGCAAATAACGGTCCAATCAGCCAAAAGCCCATTCTTACACTGTTGGTGATAGAGTTGGCTTTCATTAATTGCTCTTTATGAACGATACCTGGCATGGCTGCTCTGTAAGCGGTCATTGCAAATAAACGCAAGAAACCCAATATGAACGAAGCCAGCATAAAAATGATTTCATTTAAGAGACTAGAAAAGGCTAAGAGTCCCATCACAACCATGAGGACTGCTCTTATTGCATTACAAAACATCACAATTTTCTTGCGGTTAAACCGATCCGTTGCGACTCCAGCAACCATTCCAAAAATAATTTGCGGGATTGTCGTAAGAATTAAGGTTAAAGCCAGGAGTGTAGTTGAATTGGACTCTTTCCAAATGGTCCATGTAATTAAAATAGTTGAGAAACTTTCAGCAATTGGCGAAACAATTTGGGCGGATACCCAAAAATTAAAACTTCTATTTTTACGTAAAGGTATGATTTCTGACAAATGACGTTCCTCCCTTAAAACCAAAAATGATGAAAAGGATAAAAAAATCTTGAATTCGGTTTCGGGATGATTTGGTAAACTTCAATCTCCCCTCTTTCGATATGTTCTAATTGTTCTTTTCTAATCCTCAATTCAGAAGGAGATAAACTCTCATCTCGTCTGATTGGTGATTCCGATGGCTCTTCTGATACACCAATCATTTGGTGGACTGCATATAAAGCTGTAGATACACTTATCAACTCAGGCAAGAGATGAATTTTTTTGCATAGATCTGTACTTCTTTGTAGCCATAATGCTGCTCGATCCATCTCCTTTGATTGAAGTAATATATATGCTGTACTTCTGGCAATCCATTCTTGCATATAAGGGTCAGATATCTGGTTAAAAGCTTCGTACGCTTTGTCTAACCAACTTAGCGCCATATGAAGTTCACCTTTTTTTCCAGCTAGAAATCCAATACGGAACCAATGTGCAACTAAAAAACTGTCGTCCTGGCCTGCGTTTTTCTGGATAAATATCTGCTGTGTCTGTATTGCTGCATCCATTTTTCCAATGGCTTCATAAAGGTAGCTTGAGTTCTGAGCATATGCAGATGAAAGCAGAACCGTATCCTCCTTCCCTAGTTGCTTAATGTATACCTTAACTTGTTGTAAGGATTTCGCTGCCTGGGGCAGTTGTTGAAGCCTGTAATATGTTAAAGCTTTTACATTATGTAACCAAGCCATCTCTCTGACCGCCGATTCATCATTCATTCCACTCAGAAACGTCATCCCTTGATCTACAACGTGAATTGCTTCTTCAGGACGTTTAATATGATTCGCTAATAACAATGCATAGTAGATCGATGCTCTTGCACGAATACTGCTGGAGTATTTATTGGTTTGAATGATTTTTTGCAGTGTTGATTCTGCTGCAGAGAGCTGTCTCTCGAATAGGTACGCACGCATAACAAGAAATAAAAGCTCTGCCTCTTCTTCATCCTTGCATACCTTAGTAAGCAATTGGTTTGCGTGTGCCAATACTGAGTAGCCGTCACACCAAACAACTGCTTTTTCTAAAGGTGTTTTTAATAGTTGGAACCGTTCATTGCTTAATCTGGTCTTGTCCGTTTGATTTAAGTGGTCTACACCTAATGATTTATAAAAATCCCGTACACGAATATGAATGAGTTGATTTGCATCTAGATCTTTAGATGAGATGTGTTCTTGGTAGAAGTAATACGTATCTATAGCAATCGGAAGTTTTTTCGTCCGATAAATAAGTCGTTGCAAAAATATCAAACTTACCTTATCCAAGTAAGAGACATTTAATGATAGAATCCAGGGGACTTGTATTTCGGTTGTCTGCTCGCGAATCTCCAGTAAACAGCTCACCGTATCATTAGCTATACGAAGTATTTTCTCCATATTGGTCGAAAATTGTCGATCCATTGGGTGAGCTGGAAGGGGAGTTAACCAGCCTGTCTCATCCTCTTTAAGAGCCTGATGCAAAGCTTTGTAGGCATTTTGAATGGTAATTCTTTTTGCAATATAAGGATCAATTAAAACATCCCACACCTTATAAAGCAGCTTGGCCGGCAGATATGTGTCCTCTTTTAGCTCGATCAAGATGGACTTTCTTTCGTGTAAAGGAGGCAGCTCTTGATGCTCCCGGCCCGTAATACTCGGAGAAGCGGAAAACCACTGATGCTCTGCCCCCTGGTCTATCCAATTGAAAAGGTCGAGTTTATCGGATTTCATTACCTTCATGATCTCACCTCTTTAATAGATTACAGATACGTTTTCTACATACAAAGATGGAGATATAAATCCTCTACCTAATGTATTGCTGTATCCATCCGTTGCAGGATCAATTGAACGTAACATCTGAAATAAAGGCGCTTCAATTTGGACTTGGGTTAATCTCTCTACCAAGGTGTTATTATGAATTCTCCAACCTTCAGCTCCAAAAACGAGCAATGTCTTTACAAAGGGCTCCTTCATCATCAAAAAACGTCTTCTATCAGTCCCCATTCGACCATATCTGGCGTACGGGTCAGCAATTTCCGATGCGACTGTCGAGAATCCTCTCTATCGCTGGATATTCCTCGAATCTTCTTTCGATGAAATGTTGAATAACCGCCCCGTAAAGGGGCGGTTTTCTTAGGCTTGCATAAATGCTTCTAACGGTTCCAGAATCGCGAACGTCTTCTTTGCATCCTTCTTCCGTTGCTCATCATAGAGTTTGGTCAACTCTTCGAATGATTTAGCTTTAATCTTCGTATAACTCGATTTGGTGTATCTGATTATGTACGTCTTTACCCCTTCCTCTTCACTCCACTCGTAAACGACATCATATTTGTCCCTCAAATTCTTTAAATGAAGTGACCGGCGCAACACTGCAAAGTGTTCTTCAATGGCTTCATCGCATTCCTCCATAATCTTCTCGTACGTGCAGCCAACTCGCATCAGAATCTCCGATGCCCGTTCATCGCCGTATCTCGCGAGAAATTCCTTCAACGAAACCAGGGCATATAGCAATATTTGTTCCTTGTCATTCGGATTCCTGTATTCATAACAGCCTACAACCAAATTTCGGTCGGTCATCTCCTCCTTACTGAATTGCATATTAAACAAATACTCGAGTGTCTTTTGCTTCATAACGGTTTCCAACATCTGTTCTTTATCAATCCTGATGCCCGTTGTCACCCACGGAAACGGTAGTTGGCCGTTACCTTCACGCGGAATGCTACCCCTAAGATTCAAAATCGGCATACCCGTAGCAATTGCGTACGACCTGTTATATCCTTCGCCCTCGAATATTTCCTGTTCTTCTAGCATGTGTCCTGCCTCCTTTTAGTACCAAGTTCCATTCGGCGACTATTGCATATCCATAAAACTACCACTTTTTTGTGCTGGTCTCTTATTAGTTCATCAGCGCTTTTCATTAACCCACGAAGATATTTCTGGGATATATTTTATCATATGAGAACAATAAGTCCATCTAATGGTTCCGTTATCATGCCCGTTGGCTAATGCCGGCTGCCAGTCTAAAACTTTATTTTTACGGTCTAACAACATATTTTCACAGAACAGCTGAAGCCCAGGCGACCGGCACGCCGCTGCTCTCTCCGATCCGGACGGAGGAAGATAATGAAAACATACCAAAAAGAGCTATTTCCTTTATCAGAAATAGCTTCTTTTTGTATTTCACGTAGACAACCCGCTCATAGCGATGGGCAATCTCAATCAGCAGCGAATCCGACATCACCGTTCCGGACAGCATCAGCCTAACCGGACACCCCGATTCCGTGTAGCCGGCACGAATAACAACGGGTATCCAGCTCATACCGAGAGGTCCGAGCCATCATGTCCGGTGAACGACAGACACGCAAAAAGTTTGGATCACGCGCTTTTTTATCCGTTTTTCCTCATTCGGTACTGCCCGGGCGTCATGCCTTTCTGCTTGCGGAACAGCCGGATAAAATACGAGGGATGATATCCAACTGATTCGGCAATCTCGTTCACTTTGAGATCGGTCGTGCACAGCAGCTCCATGCCCCGTTCAAGACGAAGCTCCATCACATAATCAACGAATTTTTTGCCATACGCCTGCTTGAATGAGCGACTAAGCGTATAAGAACTAACGCCAAAACGTTCCGCACAGCTCTCCAGCGAGAAATCTGCCGTATAATCACGTTCGATCTCCTCCTTGACTCGTTCCGCGAGACGTTCGGTATAAAGCCGCTCGGCACCGACGATTTCGCGGCCGTAAGGTTCCAATACCTGTGTACGCACAAAGGCGGCCATCGCTTGGGGCTGGCGTATAGTGGCAAGACGTTCATACAGTCCCATATGGTCGACGTGCTCGGATTGAGCGCCGTTCTCCATCATCGTGTGCAGCAGACTGCCGAGCAGATGAAAAGTCAGATTTCGCAATTCTGGCTTCGAGGTGGCTCGGCGCGCCAGCTCATCGATAAATTCATTCATCAGCTCGCCCGCTTCCTCGATTTGGCCAAGCTTGACGCAGCGGAGCAGCCCACGTTCGAGCTCGAACGGATAAGCGCTCTGCTCACCCAGATTCGGCATCCATTCGTCGAGATGCAGAACCCGACAATCTTCGTCGTGCGGAATATGACGCAACGCACCTCGCAGGGAATGAAGCAGCTCTGGCACTTCCAGAATTTTTGCAGCGCTGCCTGTGCACACCAGGGTTTGCAGCCGCAGCACAGAGCGTACCGTACCCGCCAACTCTTCCGCCAGTGTTTTCCACAACGCGTTCAGCGGCTGTCCATCGCTTTCTTCATTGGCAGCATCACCTTGGGTCTTTTCGGCTGAACTTTGCAAACCCTGCATATATTCTCGATTCATTTCGGCCGTAATGCCGTTTTCATCTATGGAGTAAGGAATCAGCACGGCGGCGGTCGAATCCTGAAAATTCACTACGATTGCACGCATCATGCGCTGTTCCACAAATTCACGGGCTACATTGGCGGCGGCGAACGTCATCAGCAATTCGTCTTCTTCACGAAACTTCGATTCCGGCGGCGACAGCACGCCGACCTGCATCAAGAAAACCGACAGCCGCTCGTCGGGATGGATCGACCACCCGAATCTTTCCATTCGCGATAGCAGTTCCCGCTCGCTCAACGTCTGATAATGCCCCTGCATCAACTGCATCAAAAAGGCGGATCTCAGTTCAGGATAAGTGTGTTCAAGCCGAGCTTCGGCTTCTCTTTTGGCGTCAGCCAGACCGCGCCAACTCGTCTCAATGTAGTCCAGTTCGTCGTATGGATGCCCTGCCTTCTCGATTCCGGTACCGTCAGATCCATTTTTAGGCTGCTGGCTTAAGTGAATTTTTCGCAGCAGTCGGTTTAGGCCTCTTTCTTGTTCAGACGTTTCTGCTGTCCCCGCAGCCCCGTCCGCCGAAGAGTGGGCTAGCGCCGGAGAAAACTGGTTGCCGAGGATCTCTACCAATCGACCGATCGGCCGGTGCAGCCGGTGTGAAGCCAACCAGGCGACTAGCAGCGCCAATAGCATACCGGCCAAACTGACCGCCAACAGCGAACGTGAGAGAAGCACGACAGGGCGAGTTAGCGCTTCTAAAGGCGAAACCGTCACATAAGTCCATTCGACCCCCGGACGCTGCAGTTGGCTATGGGAGACGGAGTAGGTTTTGCCTTGCCATTTGAACAGATATGAATCCGGTGTGTCCGAGACCTGAGTTCGAAGCTTTTCACGCAGCGCGGATTCGAAAGTCGAGGTTCGCATCGGATCGTCCGACGGCACATCCAACATGCGGATTAAGGGGGGTCCGGAACTTGTATATAGAAACGAAGCACCTTTATCATCGAAAGATGCCCGGCGCATCCGTTCTTCAATCTGATTTCTGTCCAGGTTCAATAAAAGAGCTCCATAAGGATCTCCGTAACCGGGCAGCTTCCGGACCAATACGACCTCTCCGTTCTCAGAAGCCGTCCAGCGAAAATCATCCAGCCAATACAAAGCAGACGGGGCATCGACAATGTTTTGAAACCGCTTACTATCCTCTGTAAACGAAATCTTCCTTAACCCGTCCGTATCCGATAGCAAAAGCGGCTCGTTGCGAGCAAGCAGCAGCTTTGCATCTTTCAGCTCCGGATACGACGCTTTCATCAGTCCCAGAAAGCGATACAGCTCCTGGGTTCTCTGGTATTCCATACGAAGATTTGCTTTTCTCATATCGCCATCAAGTCTTGGATCTAGCGCCCAACGGGCCGCAGACTGTTCAACCTGCACGAACAGTTCGTCCATACTTTCTGCCGATCGTTTAACGAGTGCCCGGTTGCTGCTCATCACCTCACGTTCGATATGCTCGGTACCGAGCACATAACACGAGAAACCGATAACCGCTGTCGGGATGCTCGACATACACAGTGCCAGAATCAGGCTGTAACGATAAAAGCGTCCTTTTACTTCCCGGCTTCGACTCAGCAACCGAAAATTTCGCCAACTTCGAATGTCAGTCACTCTTGTTCCCCCTTTTTTTCTAACGCTATCAACAGTCTGTATAATTTTATGAAAAAAAAGGAAACAAATACAAGAGAACTCCCGTTTCCGGAGGCTCTCTTGTTTACATCCTGCTTTTTCGGAATGACTCTGCCAGCCGCTTACTGCGCCGCTTGACGGTCGGTATAAGCCTGATTTAGCTCATCCGTAATTTTTTGCAGATCCGAATCGTTTTTCAATTTCTCGACATAATTGTCCCAGTCCGACAGCGACTGCTTGCCGAGTATAATTTTGGTTTTCATATCCTGAATATTCTTCGCCAGCTCAGGTCCCACTGAAATATTCGTTTCCGAATACAATCCAATCGCTTTGTCAGGAATACTGATCGCTTCACGCTCATCGATAATTTTCATATTGCGTTCATAAATGTCCATCGGCATACCTGCTCGATATGCGCGCAGATACTTGTCATACGGCATAAAGATCTGGCCGAGTGCCTGCTGGGCAACAATATCCGTTTTGGCCTTTTCGGTCGTCATCTTGATTCCGTTTTCTTCCGTATAATGCACATCTTTAAGACCATAACCGGCCAATGTCCCGCCTTCTTCCGATGCGCCGTAGTCCATCAGCTCAAGCAGTTTTTTCATTTTTTCTTCCGATACCGTTTTGGGAATCATGAACATACCGAAGAATCCGCCGTCCTTGTTGACGTAGCCGTTCATCGAGACAAGCGGCAGGAAGTCTGCGTCCGGATTGCTCTTCAGATTTGCTTCCATCGGCTCCCACGCTGCTTCGACGGTGTTGACGGCGGCGCCCGCACGGCCCGCATTCAGCTGGTCCTTGGTCTGGCTCTCTTTCAGAACGGCGAGATCTTCCGAAATCAACCCTTCTGCATAAGCCTTGCTCAACCATTCCAGAGCGTCGCGCATTTCCGGCATCAGGTTAACGTTGACCAGCTTGCCGTCGACCTCTTTCCAATCTCCGGTAGTCTGCGTAAACGCGCTGACGATTGCCCAATAGCTGCCCATGTTGTTTTGATTGACCAATCCTGTTAATCCGATCGTATCGTCTTGACCGTTTCCATCCGGATCGTCTTTCGTAAATGCTTTTAGCACTTCATACAATTCATCTGTAGTCTCCGGAACTTCCATATTCAGATTGTCGAGCCAGTCTTTACGCAAGAACAGGAAGGCTCCTCCTTCGACCGGCCGCACCCGGGGGATCCCGTAGTTATTGCCGTCTGCCTGCTTGGTGTTGATCCAAGACTCTGCCGGAAAGTTCGCCAGGTTGGCGTAGTCTTGAATATAAGGCGTCAGATCCCAGAATGCTCCCTGCTGCACCATGGTACGTACCTGGGCCGAGAAGGGCTCGTCGACCAGCATCAGATCGGGAATATCGCCCGACGCCAGCGTAACGTTCACCTTGTCGCCATAGCTGTTCGGCGATACCCACGTGATATTGAGATCGGTATTCGTTTTCTTCTCGATCTCTTGAACGATTACATTGTCCGCTCCGGGCGGTTCAGGCGTAAAATACATCGACATGATACTGACCGGCATCGGCTTTCCATCTTCCGGCACGCCGGATGCTGCATTTTGACTGCTGCAGGCCGCTGTAACCAGGGACAGTACCATAATGGACACCAATCCCAATTTTGCTCCCATTTTCTTTCGCATTCTGAATCTCTCCTTTTCTTCGGATAGATAACCCATTCTGTCTATACTTGCTGCCTGTACTTGCGTTCACTCTTTCACCGAACCGACCATCGCGCCTTTTGCGAAATGCTTTTGCAAAAATGGATAGACCATCAGAATCGGAATGGTTGCGATTACAACGGCAGCCATTTTCAACGTTTCCGACGGAATCTGCTGCTCGGCGGTCATCTCGGCCGCTGCCGTTCCTCCCGACGCCGTCGACGAGTCTATCAGCATGTTTTGCAGGAGGACTTGAAGAGGCTGCTTATTGAAATCGTTGATGTAGAGCAGCGCCGTGAAGAAGGTGTTCCAGTAGGCTACGGCGTAAAACAGGCCGAATGCGGCCAGCGATGGCAGCGACAGCGGCAGAATGATACGCCACCACACGCCGATATCGTTACAGCCGTCGATACGGGCCGCTTCTTCCAAGCTGGGCGGGATACTATCAAAGAAACCTTTCATCAATAATACATACCACCCGCTGGTCAGCACCGGCAGAATCAGCGACCAGATACTGTTGATCAAATTGAGATCGCGTATTAACAGGTAGGGCGGAATAATACCAGGATTGAACAGCGTCGTCAGCAGAATCAACAGCATCATCACCCGCCGCCCTTGCAGCCGTCTTCGCGACAGGGCATAAGAGAGACAGGATGTCACAAATAAACTGAACACCGTGCCGACGGTAGCCAGAAATGCACTGTTGCCCATGGCACGGATAAAAGAATCGGTGGACAACAAATACCGGTAAGAATCAAGACTCCACTTTTTCGGGAAAAGCGTCGCTTTGTTGCGAATGAATTCTGCCGGGTCGCTGAACGACACGACCAGCACGTAATACAAAGGAAACAGCGTGACCAGACCAATCACAGTCAGAAAAAATAGATTGGTCGCATTGAATAGATGATCGCTTTTGGACTGGAGCATAAAAACTCGCGCCTCCTTTCGTTTCTTCACACTGGTTGGAACTTCCTATGAACCTTTTTTAATAAACACCTTCTTCGCCGAATTTCTTGGCTAGCTTGTTCGCTCCGATAACCAGGATCAGACCTACAACCGATTTGAACACGCCGACGGCAGTACTGAAACTGAGTTGGCCTTGCTTGATACCTAGCCGGTACACATAAGTATCGAATACATCTGCAACTTCGGATACGGCGCCGTTCATCATCAGGAAAACCTGTTCGAAACCGACGTCCATAATATGTCCAATCCGCAGAATAAGTAGGATGATTACGACCGAACGGATGCCCGGCAGTGTAATATGCCATATCTGCCGGAAGCGTCCCGCTCCGTCGATCTTCGCTGCTTCATTCAACTGCGGATCGATCCCAGCCATTGCGGCAAGGAACAATACCGTACCCCAGCCTGCATCTTTCCAGATCGACTGGACCGTCAGCAGACCCCAAAAGTAATTGGGATTGGTCAAAAAGTCGATCTTGTTTAGACCGGCCGCCACCAGAAGCTGATTGATAATGCCTTCGCCGGTAGACAGAAGAAGAAATGTAATGCCCACGATAATGACCCAAGACAGAAAATGCGGCAGATAGACGATCGACTGGATCGTTTTACGGAACTTGTTGCCGCGCAACTCGTTCATCATGACCGATAACAAAATTGGCAGTGGGAAGAAAAAGATCAGCGACAGCAAATTGATCGCCATCGTGTTTCGGAACAAGATCAGAAAGTCGGGATTCGAAAAGAAACGGATGTAATGTTTGAAACCGACCCACGGACTCGCCCACATGCCCTGATAAGGCGAATAATCTTGAAACGAGATCACAATTCCCCACATTGGCACATACTTAAATAAGATAAAGAACACGATGCCCGGTAGCGCAAGCAGATACAAAAAGCGATCGCGCTTGACGCCGTTCCAGATATTTCGTCTTCGCTCCGCAGCCAGGTTCTTTTTGTATACGCTTTCTATTTTTCTTTTGGCGGCTGTGTCCATTTGGGAAGACATATCCCCACACCTCCATCTGCTGGTTTACCGTTCCCCAATCATCCGTGTTCCTGCATGCTCGGAGCGGTTAATGTCAGCATAGGGGCTGAGACGGTTTCCGGCAATCGACGCTTTTTGCGGCAATCTCTTTAACGAAGTAAAGGCGTATCATAACTTGTGTGCGCTAACGAAAACCAAGAAGAAAAAGTCCGGAAATAAGCTGACCCTCCTGCGAATTTCCATGCATTGACTTTTCTTGCAAGCGCAAAAAATCTTACTACCGAGTTTAATGTGAATACTTTTTTAACTAATTAAGCCTATTCTGCTCACAAGAAGAGGAACCGAAAGAATCGTGATCTCCACTAGAGAGCCACAAAGACCTCCTTAATATTTATAGAGGAGGTCTTTTCAGAAAGTCGGTGATCATACTTCTGGTCATTTTCTGTTACTTGCCAGTTTCAGCGAACGTTTTAATGCGCTCTCCAATCTGGTCACGGACCCTTTTGAATACAGCCCTTCATACGAGAAATGGAGAATGGAGAATTGAAGGAGTGTCCGATCCCCAGCTGGAACCTTATAAGAAGCATTTACGCAGTAAGACATCGCAACAAACTTTTTCTCCTTCACTGAATCTCTAGTATCTGATCGAGGGTTTCTCTACACCATAACGAAAAATCCCCCCTGTTACAGGAAGAGTTCACAACTACGTGATCTCTTGCCGCCCTGTTTACGTGAAGGGGATTTTCAGCTCATGCTCAGGCTTTGCTTGATGCACCGCAAGCTTCATTAGATTATTTATTACATCATCATGCAGAACATATTAACACTACCAGAACCGTTCTTGATGTCCCATTAACAACGAAATACCTTCTGCAAAGTAATAATCACCGTAAATCAATGGAACATTAACATTATGCTTTTCAGGGAAATGACTCGTCCCATGTAAAATGAGTCCTTCCTCTGTCTCCGAATCCCAGGCTCCATAATTCGTATACAATGAATGCAGAATTTGCTTTCCGCGTTCGCGATAGATTCTTGCCTCCAGTCCGTCAACCTGTTCCGCTAGGAGCAAAAGTCCACAAGCAGCGCAAGCTCCAGCCGAGGAATCACGAATCGCAGGAATTCCTTCTGACGAACGGAAATCCCAGTAAGGAACATGGTCTTCCGGTAAATTGGCCATAAAGAAATGAGCTGTTTGTTTGGCTGCATTCAAATATTTGGGGTCACCTGTGTACTGGTAACTTAGGCTCATTCCATAAATCGCCCATGCCGTCCCACGAGACCACGCAGATTCCGGTGCGAATCCTTGTCCTCCCTTCACTCCAAGCTTTTCGCCGGTATCGGGGTCAAAAACCACGATATGAGCAACCGACCCGTCAGTCCGATAAAAATGCTTCAACACCGTATCAGCATGCTTGATTGCGATGTGCTTATATCGTGGATCTCCGGTTATACTGGATGCCCAATAAAGTAACGGCAGATTCATCATACAGTCGATAATGGCCCAACCTGCAAGTTCTTCCCCATTCCACGCACGAATGAAGTTTCCCTGGGCATTAAAGCGCGCAGCAAGTAGGTTTGCAGCAAGCAGCGCCCTTCGTTTAGAATCCTCTGCTCCGAGAATCTTGTATCTTGCTCCACTTGTTAAGGTCCACATAAAACCGATATCGTGATCAATCTTGTTTGAATCGGTCAGCAATATATCCAACTGGCTTTCGCATGATTCTGATGATTCCTTTAATTCATTATCTTGCGTATCTCGATAAACAAGCCACATCAATCCTGGCCAAAAACCAGAGGTCCACCAAGATGCTGGCTCAAGCTGATACTCTCCATTTATACTTGCATGCGGGAATCCATCTCCGATTCGATGATGAATACGCTTTACTTTTGCCTTCGTCTGATCCCAAGCTTCTTGCACCCATTCCGTTTTGACCGTCATTCATAATTGCTCCTTCCTTTTAGGTGAACTCCTATATGTCGTTCGACATTGCTTTATCCAACTTGAGGTTTCTACCTGACCATATCATTAGTGACGTCCATTCTGCCTCTCCTTGCCAGAATTCAGCGTCCGATGGCAGGCCCAAGGCGAGAAATACCGTCGTGCATAAGTACAAGCTACCTGTCGAAATATATCCTTCTCCGATATCAGGCTGACTGCCAGCAAAACCAATGCGAAGCCAACCGGAATCATCGAACGTACCCGGCATCTCGATTTGCCTCCTGATCACGGCAGTAAGCGCGCAGCGTACTTGAGTCGGTAGCAGTTCATCAGGGAGCTCATCCCTTAGAGCCATTAAAGACAGATGCTGAAATGCACCGAAACGATAGGCAAGTGATCGTCCAATTGGTGGGAACGTTCCTTCAGGTGATATCATCCGTTCCAAAACAGCTGCATAACGTACTGCTCTTTTCATCACTTTATTCCGAAGTGTACTCCAATCGCCAAATTGATCTCCTATCACATCCAAAATATCAATCATCATGGGTTGAATGACAAAACTGTTGTAATAATCCCAATGAAATGCGGGACCGTCTCCGTATACCCCGTCCCCTTTATACCATTGCTCGTGTTGCCTTAGCGCATAATCGACGCGCATACGATCCCAATCCTCTGCTCCCATCCGATACAGAGCGGCTTCAATCATGGCGCTAAACAATAGCCAATTACTGAATACGGGACGGATAATACGCGTTGCCTTCAAAGCTATAACTAAATTAGCCTTCACTTTCTCATCCAGCAATTCATATAGCTCGTTTGGAGCACGGAGAACTCCGTTAGCGAGAAAGGCTGCGTCAACCAAGGGTTGTCCGCCTTTCGTGAAATTCATAAAGTCAGGCGAATTAGGGTCCGTAGCAGCCTCGATGGCCAGCCTGGCCATACCTGCGATTCTAGCTCGAATCTCTCCCTCGTCTCCACAACGCGGTCCATGCTCAAGCCAAGGTGCAATTCCCGCAAGCGTACGCCCCAATGCTTCCAAGTATGTGTAATTAGCCCGATCCCCCTCCCCTGCTTCAACAGGCATATCATTAACCAACCGACGTTCCGATAAAGAATGAAGAACAGGATATGCAATTCGAACCAAGGTTTCCACCCAATACTTCCTATCGCCCGTCATCGTGCTACCCCCTTAACCTGACAGTTGTCTAAAAGAATTATAGTCGGTTGTAACCTCTGCTACAATAAACTATAATGATCAAAAACTGACCTATTGTGCTGAGGAGTGTTAAAGTATGCTGCAGTTGTTCTCATGCGGGTTCCATACTATTCACCATGAAGGAATCATAAGGAATCGTCCGTATGGCTCCGGTAACTACACTTTTGTATTTTTTAATAGCAACGCAGAGGTGAAGCTACAGAATGACACGATGATCATTGAAAAGAATACTTTTATCTTTTTTCAACCCCGGACCCCCCATTCTTATCGCGAAATCGAAAGCCCTTTCATAAATGACTGGTTTCATTGTAATGGAGATGATTTACCGGAATTTCTTGCGGAATTGAATTTCCCTTTGGATACGCCCGTGGAAGCATCTGATCCGTTGCTTATTTCTAGGTGCATCATGGAATTACAGAACATCTATCGGCTTGACGGACCGTTACGTGAGCGAATTATGGATTGCGACCTTCGGTCTTTTTTTATGAAATTAACCGATTTACGTGAACGAACTGCTCCTCACCAACTGAATCGTTATTATATGCGATTTACGGAACTACGTAATGATCTCTACCGCTTTCCCCATCAGAACGTTTCTGTGACGGAATTGGCTGCACGACTAAATCTAAGTAAATCCTATTTCCAACATATATATAAGCAGTTATTTGGTTGTTCTGTGATGATAGATATTATTAACGGAAGGCTTGAACGCGCGAAGTACCTTTTGGATCATAGTGAGATGTCAATAACTCAGATTGCTAACTCATGCGGCTACGAGAATGACACTCATTTCATGCGTCAGTTCAAGAAGTTTGTTGGCATCTCGCCGAGACAATATCGATTCAGAAATGAGTGATTTCTATATATGTTGATAGCAGAGGTAAAAGTTTGCGACCGTTACGTCCACAAAGGCTACAAGGAGTGGTCCTGATGTTACTTTCATTTGGTTCCTGCCGAGGGTAATGTGCGAGTACACTGTCGTTCCATTGCAAAAGGGAAGTTTGTTCCGAATATTAATTTGAAATTATCAATTTACTTCATAATAATGCTCACTATAAAAACTAAGTAAAGAACGAGTTCTCGAAATAAAAAAAGCCGCTATTTTAGCGACTGAAGATGAAACTATCTTCTTGTCCCTCGACAGCTGACTCCTTGATTTTATTGAGCTATCGTTTCCTGTTAGCAGACATTTCGACGTAAAACCGCCCGTCCAACCTCCAGCTAATGTGTACCCTGATAGTTCTAATACTACATCCTCGCCGTATTTAAGCATCGAATAGTTATATTTCTTCAAAATTTTAGTCATATAACTGCTGACTGAGTTAAATATAGATTTCCACTTCATTTGATTGCAGAAAAGTTGCCTGCAATCTAATTATAGTACTATAATCCATTCACTACATCGTGGGTAATGTTTGATTGCCCTTTTGGGCAAAACCTTAGGTTTCGTGTTAGTCATAGCTTGATGAAAAAACAGAACTATCAGATGTAGTGATCAAACATGATCTCGATTTGAAACCTGGAACATATCAATTCAATTGTAGCATGTATATGTATACGGAACTATAACTGTCGTTTAATAGCATTTGTAGAACATGCTACACAATAGAGTTGAATAGTGAGGGGCTCTAAAGAATATCCATCGCAAATTCGGGCTGAAAAAGCGGATAACTTGGTGATTTGCTCTGAAATTAACATAGTCTCAATATATTGTTTGAACTATGCAACTCATATTTATATTATTACTTTTATGATTTTAATAGTAGTAATTAACTGATCTAACATTTATTCAACTAACCTGCCCGTTAGCTTAATGGATTAACGGGCAAAATATCAAATTAGATATATGACTAATCGGTATTAGGAACAAGTTCTTGTCCCTAACAATGACAATCAGCACAAAGTAATCTATCTGCATATGTTTCCCCTCCCTTTATCCAAAATTGCATTCTGTATCCTACCCTTTTATTTGCTAAAGTGCTTATTGACGAGTTTATTTTATCCATTTCAAATGGGAATACAGTTCCAGGGGAAACTCTCCCCAGAATTGATGTTGGTCTCTTGATCATAATCCATCCTTTAGCCTGTTAGTCGCTCACAAGAGACTCACTACTCACACTTAGATATTCATCTAATCGGCAATCGGACTATGTTCTTGTCCATTCCGGCAATCGGTACAAGTTCTTGTCCCAAGCTAAGGACAAGAACTTGTACCGATAAAATAAAAAGCCCCTATAATAGCGACTTTAATGGGAGTATGTTCTTGTCCCCAGACAGATGTGTGTGTTGTGTGTGGCTTATCGTGATTCTTTCTCGAAGTAAGGAAATTCCAAAGATCGCCACCAGTCAAAGTCTTTGACGTATCCATCAACATCCGTTTTTTCAACGACTCCTGCCCCTTCATAACCTAAACGGGGAATTCCCAGTAAGATGATAGTTCCCTTTCCTTCTATAAATACCTGCAAAATTCAGTCCGATTGCTTTCATCCTTACTCATGTTTCGTCACCCGATAACCGGATCCGAAATTTCAAGATATTCTAGTACTTCCGGTCCCCGGAATTTATTAAATACGAGTGCTTTCAAATGAGCGGCCTCCTCTTATATATTTTTCAAGAACTCACTTATTTATGATATGATTTTCCGGGATAACTGGAGCGGCAAGTTTTAAGGCAACTTACCACTCTTGTGGTACGGTTCGGCGTATTATCTGTAGTGCGAAATCGAAGGCACCCAGTAGGGTGCCTTCGATGTTCTTACTGTCTCTCTTTGGCAAGTTGGATAAACGAACTCAAATCCATCAACCAACCTTGTTGGGACACTCGTTCACTGTAAAGAACGTGCAAGTGCTGCAACAGAGCCGCGGAAATCGGGTCTGCCGTCAGCCGTCCACAAAAGCTCTGTCACAAATGTATGGCGATTCGGATCGTACAGCGGATCTCCTATAATATTCTTGTACGTTCTTGCGTGAAACACAAATAGCGTCTTTTCGTCGCCCTCTGACACCGTGAAGGAATTATGACCGGGACCATACATCGAGATGCTCTCATCTGTCGAGAAAACCGCTGCTTGCGACTTGCGCCATGAAGCGGCATCGAGCAAATCAGCATCCGCATCGGCTTCAAGCAGGCCCATGCAATAATTGAAATCAGTGGCGCTAGCCGAGTAAGAGAGGAATACGCGATCACCCTTGCGAAGAAATGCCGCGCCTTCGTTCACTTTATAACCAATGATCTCCCAGTCATATTCCGGCATCGAAATCATCGTTTGCGGCCCAGTCAGCGTCCACGGATTGCTCATTTTAGATATATACAGATTAGAGTTACCTTCGATTTTCGGATCCTTTTGTGCCCATACGTAATAACGGCTGCCATTATGCTCAAAGGTAGTGGCATCGAGGGCGAAGCTTTCCCACGCGGTACGAACCTGCCCTCTTTCCGTCCAACTGCCTTCGAGTGGATTGGCATTTTCATTCTCTAGCACGTACATCCGATGGTCGAACAAGCCTTCAATCGTTTCCGTTGTGCGTGCGGCAGCGAAATACACGTACCATTTGTCATCAATAAAATGCAGTTCAGGTGCCCAAATATTGGCACTAAGGATACCAGTCTCGCGCTTTCTCCATATCACTACCGGAGTTGATGTAACAAGCCCCTCAAGGTTCTGGGCTCTACGGATTTCAATCCGATCATACTCTGGAACCGATGCTATGAAGTAATAATAACCGTCCAAATGTCGGTAAATAAAAGGATCAGCTTTCTGCTCAATCCATGGTTGAATGTCGTGTAACACTCTTTGTTGGAATTCCATCTTATCACCTGTTTCATCATAATATATACTACCCTTTAACAGCACCTGCAGTCATACCGTCTATGAAATATTTCTGGAAAGCAATAAACAGTATGAAAATTGGAATGATGGAGAAGAAGGAACCCACGATCAATAGGTCATAGTTATTGCCATAAGGAGTTAACAACGTTTTCAAACCGATTGGAAGTGTAAATTTACTCTGATCTCCGAGCACCATGAAAGGCCACAACAGATTATTCCAGCTATTCATACCATTCAGAATGGCCATTGCCGCAAAGGATGGCTTCATAATCGGCATAATTAGTCTGAAATAAATCGCATACTCGTTTGCGCCATCAACCCGTCCAGATTGAATAATCTCTTTGGGTATGCTTCTTAGATATTGCCTGAAGAAAAATATTGTCGCGGCATTGGCTATACCCGGCAGAATGATTGCCGAATAGCTATTCACCATTTTCAAATCATTAATTAGGCTGTACAAAGGAACCAGCAGTATTTCGAAAGGCACCATCATAATGAGCAAAACACATATAAAGAGGAAGTTCTTCCCTTTAAAATCATATGCTGCAAAACCATATGCAACAAATGCGCTTACAAAAAGTGTTAAAATCACTTGAACGATGGTTAAAGTCATACTGTTCCAAAACCATAGAAAGTAATCATGTTCTCCAGTAAACAGATAGATGAAATTGTCAAAACTCATGATATTAAAATCCAAACTTAGGTTAAGACCATATCTAACTAATGATTCACCTGGTTTAAAGGAAGATAGGGCCACTGCATAGAATGGAATCATAATGATAACGAATAGTATAATGAATAAACAAATAATTACTATTCTCGAAATGAAGTCACTCCTCGTCTGACTTTTGCCCACTTTAATCCTCCTCCTTTTTGAACATTCCACTAAATTTCAACTGCGTTAAATTGATAACCATAGCAATGACTAACAGAACGATACCAACTGCAGCTGCGTAACCCAGCTTATTCTTCTCAATCCCTTGTCTATACAGATATCCAACAATGGTTAAGCCAATATTTTTGGGTGAATTGTTACCGTTAAACATCATCAGGCTCTCGGTAAACATTGCTAAACCTGCATAAACACTAATTGTCGTAACATACACCGTGGTCGGCTTCAATAATGGCATTGTGATTGTTCTAAACTTCTGCCAAGCAGATGCCCCGTCAATTGAAGCAGCCTCATAATATTCATTGTCAATGCTTTTCAAACCGGATAGATAGTAAAGCATATTAACACCTGTCCATCTCCAACATGCGAGGATTAACAGTGCTGCCATGCTCCATTCTCCGTCTTTCAAGAATTTAATAGGCTCTACACCAAATAGACCTAGGAAACTGTTCATTAATGAACCTTCCATTTCACCGAATGTAAGGCGGAAAATGGTACCCGCAACTGCGACAGATGTCAATGCAGGGAGAAAGAACGAAGATTTAAAAAACTCTCTTCCCATCATTAACTTACTGTTTATCATAACGGCGAATAACATTGGAAAAGGAATTAACAGCACTAAGGTTCCTAACATGTACACAACGCTATTTTTAATCGACGTCAAAAACACTTTATCTGTAAATAATTTCGAATAATTCGCTTCACCAATCCATTTAGGATCCTGTCCCAACATCCTATCTTGAAAGCTCATTACGAATGAATTTACAAGCGGGAAAAACCAGAATATCAAAAATATAAGTATAAATGGCAATACAAAAACATAAGGCGCAACTTTTTGAGAGTATACAAATTTCTTTATCATATTCTCAATCTCCCTTGACTATGGTTAAACCTGCCGACTACTATACCTGCCGACAGGTTTAATCAAATCATTTACTTATTATATTTATTTCAATTCTTGTTCAATTGCTTCTTGTGCTTCATCCAGCGCTTCCTTCACGTCTTGGCCATCTTCAAAGATCGCATTCAAGGTAACCGTATTGAATATATTGCCAATGGTCGGTGAAGCTTTAACGGACTTGATCGCTCTAATTTCGTCCTTGATTTCATTCAAAGTATCAAATGCATTTGTTTTAAAGTATTGGACGTATTCATTATCAGGGTTTTTCGTTACTGCATCATCTTTCCATACTTCCATGTTGATTGGGTCAAATCCAAGTGTATTCCAGATTTCAGTAGTAGCTTCTTTCGAAAGCTTGGCAAAGGCTACAAATTCTTTGGCCAATTGAACGTCCTTACCATTCTTAGTAACAACTGTGCCAGTACCGCCTAAGCCAACGGAACGAGGATTACCTTCTTCAAATACAGGCAATGGAGCAATTGCATACTTACCTTTAAGGTCCTTCATTTCGTTTACAAAGCGGGACATGTACCACTCAGGCATCAATGCACTTGCGTAGTTGCCTTTGTTGTATTCGCCTTTTGCTTCTTCTGTGTCGGGTTGTCCGCCAGGGATCGTATGAATAACATTGTTCTTCTGCAGATCGACTAACATTTCATACGCTTTAATCATTTCAGGCGAGTTAATTTTTGGATTACCATTTTCATCTGTAAAATCAGCGTTTTGCTGAGCTAGCAGCAGCGATGCTTGCCACGTAGCTGATGTATCAGCAGTACCTAAGTACTTGCCAGTCTTTTCATAAACTTTTATGCCTGCTTGTTTGTAATCTTCCCAAGTTTTGATTGTCTTGTAGTCAACACCTGCTTGTTCGAGAATTTCAGTGTTGTAGAAAGCAAGCGTAGCACCTACGTGATAATCAAAGCCATAAACCTGGTCGGCTTTGGAGTAAATCTCGACACGTGAAGGAACAACAACGTCTTTGTATGGTGCAAATACATCATTCAAAGATTCCAGTGGAACGTTGTCACCTTCCAAGAATTTAGGGAATTGACCAAGCTCGATATCCGCGATATCAGGCGCACCTTTTCCGCTTGTAACTGCCAATAAGAGCTTGTTGTGCATATCATCGTAAGGCATAACCGTTACATTTAACTTAATCTGTTTGTCTGGGTTCTGTTGGTTCCATAACCCCAGCATTTTATCTAAATGCTTGCCGTGCAAATCTACGAATGTCCAAAATGACAATTCTGTTGCATTCTCACCGGCATCAGCGCCTAATTGCTGTGTTTCGGTTTTTGAATCAGAAGGATTACCACATGCTGTAAAAACAAGTGACATAATAAGGACTGTAACGATGGAGATTATAGTACTGCGTTTTTTCATTTGTTCGTCATCCTCTCTTTTTTTGTTATGCATTTGAAAAGTCGGCTGACTAGTTAGTTCTGTTAATTTAAGCGGGTTCAATCTACCTTGGCACCACCATCCTTAACATAATTCTAACCGTTCAAAGAAAAGACCCCTTCGCAACAATTTCTCAGATTCCATATTGTAAGCGCTTTACATGCCGTATTATAATATATATGAAATATGCTTTATATAACCAATTGATTATAAAATCATAAAATTGATGGGGAGATGCACCTTTTTGAAAAAACTGGCGCTCTACAAACAAATTCGAGAAGATATCATACAGAAAATTAAATCAGGGCAGCTTCGGCCAACGGACCGCATTCCTTCTGAGCAAGAACTAATGGATGAATTCAGAGTAAGTAAAATAACCGTCAGGAACGCCCTAACCCTACTAGCTGACGAAGGATTAATTATACGCGTACAAGGCAAAGGCTCATTCGTCTCCTCTAGTCTTGATGTTTTTAGCATCAATTCTCTGCCATCCCGCAGCGCGTCGTCCATGCCACTCATCGGCTTCATCATTCCGACGATGAGAACCCGTGTCATTCAGAACCTCGTTGACTACACGGAACAATTCCTGCAAGAAGCCGGCCTCAGCATGGTACTAAGCATCACGCGCGAGTCCTCCTCTATCGAATCCAATGCCATTCGTACACTAACGGAGCTCGGTGTGAAGGGGCTGATCGTTTTTCCGACAGAAGATGAGAAGTACAACGAATCATTACTGCGTCTGTCGCTCGATAAATTCCCGTGCGTGTTCATCGACCGCTATCTGCGCAACATTGAGACGTACACCATTACATCCGACAATTACGGCGGTGCGTACATGGCGGTCTCCCATTTGCTATCCAAGAGTCATCAGCAGATTGCGCTCATCTCACCTGAGAATGCCAATACAGCCGTCGAGGATCGCACGCTCGGCTTCGAGCAGGCGTACACAGATCAAGGCATATCGATTGACAAGAGCTTGTGGTGTCACATCCCTCTCGACATTCTACGCGGCGAGCAAGCATTGGACTATGTAAGCGACTTCTTGCAGGACCACAGTGGAATCTCGGCAGTCTTCTCCTTGACTGAAGAAACCGCACGCCTTACATCGGCCGCTATCAGTCGTCTGAACGGTCACTCAAATATCGATTTGCTATCTTTCGATAATCCACATCTTTCAGGCGTAGCTTATGTGCAGCAGGATGAACAGGAAATGGCACGAACAGCCGTAAAGCTGTTACGTGAACAAATGGAAGATATTTATTCTCCTAAGAACGCCGTCATTCCCGTGCAACTCATCTTCCCTTGACACGACAAACGTTGCAGCCAGGCGATAGATGAACTGGGCATATTGATTGGTTTTACCGGCGATGTTGTTCATTATTGTCTGCCCAGTTATTTTAAGACTCACTACCAATTTGGTCATGCCCCTTGCAACGCGCATCTCCTACGCGAATGCTAAGGAATCTCAGAGCATAGCCGGTCATGAATGGTCCAGACGAATGGCGAGCTGTTGCGGGAAGGATGGCAGTTCGCTCTAGTTTCTTGCCACAACAACACGCCCATCTGTTGTCTTAAGGTTATTACAGGTCTTTTCATTCGAGGGGGATATAAGTGAGAATCATCAAAACACAACAAGATTTGCATGTACTTCACCGTGCCAAAGCACTTCCGGTTATCTCACGGATGGTTCCCGGTCATTGACCTATCGTATATCTGAGTTCCGTTGAGTTTGTTGTGCCGAATATCTGTACAATAATAAAGCCCGCCGGGAGTGAATCGGCGGGCTAACCTTTTAGTTTGAAATAAAAGCAACCGATCACGTTGGTCGGCTGCTTTTTGTTTCATATCGCTATCGTTTCCCGTTAGCGTCATCGTTTATGTTATCAACGCCTCGTTTTGTAGTCGCATGATTATTTCTTTAACCGTCTCTTTAGGGGACAAATCAGATGAATCCAACCAAAGACCCGAGCGTGGAGTTTCATTTCGCAATACGCGATCCAACTCATCTACGCTCCAAATCCCATAACCCTTCTTTGCCCGCGTAGCCTCTCTCGTTGCAACCACTGTAGAGTTTGGACAAAGCACGACTAAGTAAAATGGCCGGCTCTTAATAAACGAGATGAAATCAGTAAGTAATGGTCCGATGACAACATCTTGAACAACGACTGTATATCCCGCCTTATAATACATCTCCGCTGATTGGGCGGCGAGCTGGTATCGCAACCTCAACTGATCAAACTCGTCACTTTCTGAATCTGGACGAACCTCTTTGCGGTTATTTACAATCATTCTTCGAAAAATATCACCTCGTAAATGCACCGATTTATCAAATTGTTCGGACAGTAATTGTGCTACGGTAGATTTTCCACTGGCCATTATTCCTGTAATGAGTATGATGTTTGGATTTTCCACTAACGTAAAACCACCCTCCTTTAAGTTATTATATAAACATAATAGTTGATAAGAAAAATCGAAAAAAGGTCGATTATAGATATATTCATTTATTACGCTACCCTGCCCTTTAGTTGAATAAAGGCAGCTGACCATGCCACATAGACGATCGTCATGGTCCAACCTACCATAGGGAGTGACTATCGAGCATTAACCATTCATTGAGATGATTCCCGATTGATATTTAGCATAATTGAGCTGTAAAGAAAATCTGCTAAATCCCCATGACCATATTGATTAAAGTAGCTTTTGAACCGTGCATCAAATTTGTAGGTATGGGCAATGCAAGCCAGTAACTCTGCATCGCATGTCATGAATTGCATTAGATTTTCTTTCCACTCTTCGATTAATCGCTGCACTTCATCGGAGGAAGGATCCTGATGGATACAACACGCAATTTGTTTATATATTTCTTCAATGTCGGAAAAATGTTTCTCTTTTTCATCTACTGATAAATTTCCCATCGTTTCACTATATACTTTGTACGCCTCTGTTTCGCCATAAATGAATCTTGCCTCATTGGCGTACTGTTCTTTCAATGGCAAAATGGAAGAACGGTTTAAAATGTTCAAATTACTAATATCATTCCCCGAAACGAATTCATCGAGAACAGTCATGATGTTTTCCAGTCTTTGTTTTCTCGATAATAAAGTTTGTCTCTGCTTCTTTAATATTTGTTTCTGTTCTTGCTTGTTCAGCTTTAAAATATCCGCAATATCTTTCAATGAAAATTCCAATTCCTTTAATAATAAAATGGTTTGAAGTTTTTCCAAACTGCTTCGATCATATTGACGATACCCTTTTTCCGTCAGATGTGTCGGTTTAAATAAATCGATTCTATCGTAATAATGCAAGGTACGAGCTGTAATGCCTGTTATCTGAATAATATCTTTAACCGCTAATAATGGTTTCTTCATCCCAAAACCCTTTTACTTCGTCTAGTATTTGAGCAGCAGGCGTTATCGTTGCCTCAAAGATCGTTCTTCCTGTTTTTCTTAAATAATACTGAATTAAATAATATCCGCAAGCGTAGCCGGCGCTATAAGGCATATTGACCGGTTTAAAGCTCTGAAGTTCTGCGATCTCGTCACCGTAAAGATAAGGGGCAATTTGATCAAACCCCGTTAATTGCAATTGCTTCCGGAGCACAGGCTTAATGCACCTGTTAAGTGTTTCTGCATTTGTTTTCGTTACCCAAGGGCCGAGCAATTCTTCTCCAAACATGAACGTAGCAAAGTTTTCAGCTAACCCTTCACTTACAATGAGCTCGCCCAAATTAATGGTGTGATCCCACTGAATAAATTGATATCGCACATTATGGTTGCATTCGTGCGCCAGCGCAACCTTCATTCGAGGAACCGTGTACTCATTTGGCAAGAGTGTACCCCAGATAAACCCGGGAATTCCCCCAAAGCCGCTATATCCTTCATTTATTGTTAAGGCACGGTTTTCCGGATTCCCTAGTTGAATGGTAAACAAATAATCAGATACGGGGAGACTTATTTCATGTTCTATAAATAAACGGAGGCTTTTCCTTACAGCGTGCTCACACTCTAACCAAAAAGAATCTGAAGAAATCAACTCTATCTCAGGTGAAATCTGCTGGGTAATCTGATCAGGGGATCGATGCATCATACTATTAAACGTAATAACGTCAAAATCATTCGCTTCTTCAGCTCTAAAA
This sequence comes from Paenibacillus pabuli NBRC 13638, assembly GCF_001514495.1. GTDB lineage: Bacteria > Bacillota > Bacilli > Paenibacillales > Paenibacillaceae > Paenibacillus > Paenibacillus pabuli. The sequence continues at coordinate 1,221 of NZ_BCNM01000029.1, read as the reverse complement.
GGGATTTGTTGAATTTTCCATTGTTTCATAAAGGGAGCCATCATTTCGTTTCTGAATAATTCAACCTTTTCCTCGGGCGAAGCTTGGGCAACTTTTTGATAAATATGATCTGAACGCAGTGATTTTATATTCATCTCTCTCACTCCTAGTTATGTATTCTTAGAGAGAATTATGCACTATGACCTAACGTCATAGTCAAGAACCTTGAATCAAAATTATTGTACATGTTTTTAAAACTATCCTACCCGTTAGTTGAACAAAAGCGTCCGATCACGATGGTCAGCTGCTTCCTTGGTTTATTGAACTAACGTTTTCCGTTAGTTCAATATCCTAGCATAAGTAGTCGTAAAAGATTAAAACAAAAATTAACGTGAATAATCTAATGTCCTGATGGTACTATCTCCCACCTCAAATTTACTTTTCATAAGTCTCATGTGTGCAGGATTGCCTAACGGGCTAGCGACTTGCATTGACAATATTTACTCATTAAACTGTTTTCTCATCTTTGTTAAAGTGGATAAGCATTATGAAGACAAAGATATTAAATTACCCTGCCCCCGTTAGCGCAGCGAAGGCAGCCGATCTTAGTCGTCGGCTGCCTTCGGGTCATCAGTAAGCTATAGTTCCCCATAGTTGAACACCTACCGTCAGCTCAACGACTTGAGCATACTCGATGTGTCGTTTTCTCAAGGATTTGTAAGTGCTATTCTAAAACCAAGATCATCTATTTTGAAATTGGGCATGCTTTTCCTTCTACTCGTAGAACCACAATTGTTCTCCACTTCAGCCCAACTGCCTCCCCTGAAAACTCTATAGTTCCCATATCGTTCAGCATCATATAGATCCCAGCACCATTCCCAGACGTTACCGATCAAGTCATAAAGTCCCCATGGATTAGGAAGCAACTGTCCTACTTTATGAGCAGATCCATTGGAATTTCCTTGATACCATGCAATTTGATCAATTCTTGCATACCGATATCCCCTTGATCCTGCTTTGCACGCATACTGCCATTCAGCGTCTGACAGTAATCGAAATCCATTCGCTATTTTGTTATATATTGTGTTCTCACTTTCGTTTGTAACTGTGTAACATTCCATCCTGCCAAGCTTTCTCGATAACCCATTACAGAAAGCAATAGCATCCATCCACGAAACTTCCGTAATTGGCAGCTTACTCACAATCGGCTCTATTTCTTCTTCATGCATGACAAAATGATAT
>NZ_BCNM01000028.1 GCF_001514495.1 Paenibacillus pabuli NBRC 13638 | reverse complement strand
AAACTGTCTTATATAAAATGATATTTAACATCAGGAATATTTCGTAATTATAGATGATGATAGCAATCAGAAAAAAATAGAAAAAAATATGTTAATTGACAAATATTTTAGTCCATATATAATCTGATTATCTACACCTATGTACATATTGAGAAAATCATTCCAAAACGAAAAGCAGGGGGGGGATACCTATTCTTTAAAATTTTCGAACAAATCAACTTCTCATAACATTTGGTTATAAACATGTAATTTGAAATAATATTTGTCCAGAATGATTTGACTCCAGATGAATAGGAACGACTTGTAGATGAGAGGAGCCATGTTCGTTTATGCTGCTACGAATGCTGAGAAACGATATAACGAGAAAGAAAGGGATTACGGCTGCGTTGTTTATTTTTGTACTGCTGGCCGCCTTGCTGGTATCTTCGGGGTCACGAATGATTATGGAACTGACGAGTTCCATCCAATATCTGTTCTCTGAATCCAAAACACCGCACTTTGTACAAATGCATGCCGGAGAACTCGACCAGGCCAAAGTGAACACATGGGCCGAGGGAAATGCCATGGTTGATCAGCATCAGATTGTGGAGATGGTCAACATTGACGGTTCTAACCTGTTTCTCGGAGCAGAGTCCGAAAAGAACAGTGTCATGGATATTGATTTTGTTACACAGAATCAGGGTTTTGACTACTTGTTGAATCTGAACAGTGAGATTATACAGGTTAATGATGGCGAGATCGCAGTACCGGTATATTACATGCAGCAGAACAAATTGAACGTGGGTGATCAGGTCCGGGTAGGTAATGGACAGTTTGATCGTTCCTATACGATTGTTGATTTTGTCCGTGATGCTCAGATGAATCCGTCGGTTGTGCACTCCAAACGTTTTATTGTAAGTTCAGGAAATTTGCAGGAACTGAAGCAGAGCATCGGGGAGATGGAGTATCTCATTGAGTTCCGAATGACTGATCCCGGGCGGACGGGAGATTTCACCCAGGCTTACCAAAATGCCGGGCTTCCCAACGCCGGGCCAGTCGTAACCTACGGGCTGTTCCAGGTATTGAATGCCATGACCGACGGAGTTATTGCAGCCGTCATTATTCTGGTCAGTCTTGTGCTGATTCTGATCGCGATGCTCTGCATCCGATTCACAATGCTTGCAACCATCGAAGAGGACTATCGTGAGATTAGTGTCATGAAAGCGATTGGGATCGCAGAGAAGGATATCAAGAGACTGTATCTGATGAAGTATGTTTTTATGGCCGGATTAGCTTCCGTGCTGGGTTACATTGCATCCCTTGGCGTGAACAGACTGTTCGTTTCAAATATCATGTTGTACATGGGAAAAGCACCTGCAACCTTGCTGCATTTTGCCATTCCTTTAGTGGCAGCCGGATTGATCTTCGCAATGGTGGTTCTGTTCTGCCGGACGGTGCTGCGGCGTTTTCGTTCCATCTCCGCGGTGGATGCTCTCCGTACCGGAAGCCTGGGAGACACAAAGCTCATTCGAAATCGGCTTAGTTTGTCCCGCAATCGCTGGTCTTCCGTACCTGTCTTTCTTGGTCTGAAGGAAGTCATTCAGCGAATAAAGATGTTCCGCTTGTTATTATTCGTCTTTGTAGTCAGTTCATTTATCATGATTGTGCCGGTCAACTTCCTGAACACTTTGCAGGCGCCGAGCTTTATTTCCTATATGGGTGTTGGACAAAGCGATATTCGCATTGACTTGAGGCATACAGACGATGTAGAGCAGCGTTATGCCAATCTGGTTGCCCAGATTCAAAAGGATAATGACATCAAAACGTATTCCCCATTGGTAACAAGCCAGTTCAAGGTTCGGAATGCGGAAGGAAGTTACGACAACCTGAGTGTGGAAACCGGGGATTTCAGTATTTTCCCATTGTCCTATGTTAGCGGCAATGCACCAACAACCGGGAATGAAATTGCGCTATCCGATGCAAATAGCAGCGAGTTGGGCCTGAAGACAGGTGAGCAGCTTACCTTACTGGTTAATGGCAAGGACCAGGTAATGACAGTCAGCGGCATATATCAGGACGTTACGAATGGTGGGAAAACGGCGAAGGCGTTGTTGCCCTACAACAAGGATAGCGTTTTGTGGTACGTGGTCAGTCTCGATTTGAAAGATCGCGGGGAAATGGCTGCCAAAATTGCTGAGTATGAGACGTCTTTCTCTCCAGCCAAAGTAACGGATCTTCAAGGTTATCTGGATCAGACGCTTGGAGGAACGATTCAGCAATTGAAATTGGTTACGATGCTGGCCTTGGTCGTCGGTGTCTTCATCTCCATTTTAATTACATCCCTGTTCCTTCAGATGTTAGTAGCCAAGGATAACAATGACATTGCTGTGTTAAGAAGTCTCGGCTTTGCCTTGTCCAAGATCAAGTTAAAGTATGTCGTGATGTCACTTGTCATATTAATTGTTGGGGTTGTTGCTGGAACGATATTATCCAATACGTTGGGTCCGTTGCTGGTCAGTGGCATCATGTCGACGTTTGGTGCTTCGAATATTGTTTTTGTTGTTAACCCGCTGCAGGCATATATTTTGTGTCCATTGCTGCTTGCAGGCACGATCGTACTGACGGCATGGATCAGCATACAATCAATCAAGGAAACGAGCATATCCAAAATGATTGTGGAATAGGGAGGATTAACAATGACAACGATACTTGAAGCCAAAGAAGTGAATAAATCCGTAGCGATCGGCGAGAATGAAGAACATAGCATCCTGAAAGATATCAACCTTCAATTAAAAAAGGGAGAGTTTGTTTCCGTCATGGGCCCGTCCGGCTCAGGCAAGTCCACTTTACTGTACAACATCAGCGGCATGGATCAGATTAGTGCGGGCAGCGTCTATTTTAATGGCAAAAAAATATCTGCATTTCAGGAGAGAGACCTGGCAAGTCTGCGTCTGACCAAGATGGGGTTCATTTTTCAAAATATTCATCTGCTCAAAAATCTGAATCTGTTGGACAATATCGTACTGTCCGCGTATCTCGCCAAGAACAGCAGCAGAGAAACGATCAATACACGGGCAATGTCACTGATGAAAAAAATGGGGATTGACGAGCTGGCCCAGCATAACATCACCCAAGCCTCTGGAGGACAGCTGCAGCGGATTGCCATCTGCCGTGCGCTTATTAATAATCCAGATATTCTATTTGGAGATGAACCGACGGGGGCGCTGAATTCCAAATCAACGTATGAGATCATGGATATTCTGGGCGATATTAATGCAACGGGTACAACCATTCTGCTGGTGACCCATGATGTGAAAGTCGCTGCCAGATCGGAACGTGTACTGTTTATGATGGACGGCAAACTGGTTGCAGACAAAAATATCGGAAAATATGCAAGAGAACGTCAGGATCTGAAAGCAAGGGAAAGCCATCTGGCGCAATGGTTGACTGAAATGGGGTTCTAAAAAAAAACTTCATGACTACAATAGACCGACAGTCGGTCGGCGTATCGGAGGCCAGGATATGAGATTGATGAAAAACCCGGAAGAACGCAGAAACGAGATTTTGGATGCAGCCGAGATTCTATTCGTGACCAAAGGATATACCAAAGCGACAGTGATGGATATTCTCCAGGCGTGCAGCATTGCCAAGGGCACATTTTATTATTATTTTCAGTCCAAAGAAGAGGTTATGAACGCCATCGTCATGCGTTTTATTCTAAGCGGGGAGGCATCAGCCAAGCGCGTGGTATCCGATCCCAAACTGAATGCCCATGACAAAATTTTCAGAATCATGATGGCACAGAGTCAGCCTGACGACAGAAAGCATGATCTCATCGAGCAATTACACAGTGTCCATAATGTGGAGATGCACCAAAAGAGTCTTGTGGAGACGGTGATTCGATTAAGTCCCATCTTGGCTGAAGTGGTGGAGCAGGGCATTCAGGAAGGGGTGTTTCATACGCCTAACCCCAAGGAATCCATCGAATTTCTGCTCGTATCGTCCCAGTTTTTGCTGGATCGAGGCATCTTTCAATGGGAGGAGGAAGAACTCCAAAAAAAGGTGGAAGCATTCACGCATATTATGGAACGTGTTCTGGGAGCAGAAAAAGGAAGCTTTGCCTACGTCACCCGTCTTTATTTTCCACATCAAGCTTAGCGAAGAAAGGAGTACTCTCCATGGAACATACCGTTCAAAAATCATTTCGGAAATTTCTGGTTGTATGGTTCGGTCAGCTGATTTCCATGATTGGGATTGGACTTACGGCCTTCTCTCTGGGGGTGTATGCCTTTGAAAAAACAAATACGGCAACAAGTGTTGCGATGATTACCTTGTTCACGTTTCTGCCGAACATCCTGCTTCGCCCAATTGGAGGTGTGCTGGCTGATCGGTTCGACCGTCGAACCATGATGATCATCGGCGACCTCGGGTCGGCAGCCGGTTTGATTTTCATTCTGTCGATTATGCTCACGGGTGATATCCAGTTATGGCATATCTATGTGGGAGTGGCTTTTAGTTCCGTGTTTTCCGCGCTTCAAAGCCCGGCATACAAGGCTTCTGCCACGGACTTGCTGGATAAAGATCAATTCTCCAAAGGAAGCGGTCTTGTGCAACTGGCTGAATCCTCCAAATTTCTGTTTTCACCCATCATTGCGGGTATTCTGCTAGGTATCACAACCATTGAAGTCATTCTGGTCATTAATATTCTGACCTTCCTGGTCGCCATTCTGGCTGTGCTGGTTATTCGGAAGAGCATGAAGGTAGAGCGAGAGGATCAAGAAGACAAAAACTGGATGACGGATATTCAGGAGGGCTGGAGAGAAGTTGTAACCAACAAGGGCGTACTGCTGCTGGTCGTGATTATTTCACTGGTCACCTTCTATCTGGGATTTCTGGAGACCCTTATTGGCCCGATGCTGCTGTCCTTTACAGATGCCAAAACGTTAGGGACGTTTCAGTCCGTTAGCGCGATCGGCATGCTGATCAGCAGCTTGTGCATCGGCATATTTACGATGACGAAGAAATACGCAAGTGTGCTGGTCATGGGTCTGATTTTGTGCGGCCTGTCTTTCTCGCTTCTGGGGGTGTCCACCAACATTTATTTTATTATTTTCGCAGGTTTTCTGTTCCTGTCATCGCTGCCGTTTGTCAATATGAGCGCAGATGTGCTGGTACGTAACAATATCGCCAACGAGAAGCAGGGCAGGGTATGGGGCATCATTGGTATTCTGTCACAGCTCGGGTTCGTGATAGCCTACAGTTTGGCTGGATTTCTGGCCGACCAAGTGTTTAATCCGCTGATGATGGAGGGTGGAGCGCTGGCATCTTCCGTGGGTCAGATCATTGGAACAGGGCCGGGAAGAGGCATTGCCCTGCTGTTCATCATTGCGGGTCTGTTCGTTATTTTGATTGCGCTTATCACATCCCGTTTGAAAATGATCAAGTCGTTGGAGCAAGACACTGATATCGCTCCGCCGGATTCTGCCGGGTTGGCGCATGATTAATTCAGAATGAATGTGTGATAGCTAAGGATTTCAACAGGGAAAGCCCTCGTCCGAAGCAGGTGAACGGTTCTGTATGAAGAACCAGACACCTGCTTTGCATACGAGGGCTTTTTGGCTGTGAAGTCAGCCTTTTTTTATTAAAAACGTCTGGGGATATGGTCTTTCAAGTGAGCTTATCCTTTAACCGCACCGGAAGTTAAACCGCCAACAATATATTTCTGCCCAATCAGGAATACAATCAACACGGGCAGGGAAGTCAGCACGATATCTGCACTTACCAGATTCCACTGAGCACTGAACTGTCCGAAGAAGTTATATACGGCCAGCGTCATCGGCCACATCTCGACAGTATTGAGCATGTAGAGCGGGGCGGTAAACTCATTCCAGACACTCAGGAAATTAAGAACAAATACCGTAACCAGCACGGAGGTTAATAAAGGCACGATGATTCTCAGAAACAGTTTGATCCCGTTGCATCCGTCCATAATGGCTGCCTCATCCAGTTCTTTCGGAATATTGGATACAAACGCATACGTGATGAATAGCGAGATCGGAATGCCCATCGCTGTGTACAGCAGAATCATGCCCACATGCGAATTAATCATGCTCAGGGATTTCATCACTTCCATTAAAGGGATGTAATTGAGTGGCAGGGTAATGCCCAGAATGAGAAAGAAGTACAGGAACTTGTTTAACTTCGAATAATTACGTGACAATGTAAAGGCCGAGAACGCCACAACAAACACCAGCAGCAGGGAAGAGGCAGTTGAATGCAGCAGACTGTTGAAAAAGGAACCACCCAAGTGTCCCTGCTCATAGACAATTTTATAATTTTCAAAAATAAACTTCTCCGGCAGGGTCAGTTTCAGTACTTTGGCTTCCGCATCGGATTTGAATGAATTCAGGACAATGACGACAAAAGGAATCAGTACCACCAGGCTAAGCAGCCAGGCAAGTACGTTCAAGCCGATGGCAACCAGCCGTTTTTTCACTCGCATCTAGAATTCCACCTTTCGGTTCATCAAGCGGATGATGAAGAAGGAGATGATCGCCATGATGACAAACAGAATTGTGGATAATGCACTGCCGAGCCCCCAATAGCCTTTGGCAAAAGAGGAATATACCGCTGTGTTAATCACATCTGTCGCGTTGCCGGGTCCACCGTTAGTCAGTACGTATACGGCATCGAAAACTCTCAGCCCATACGTGATATTAAGCACTGTGGCGATCGTAATCGTAGGCATCAGCATCGGAATGGTGATCCGAAACAGCTTCTGCCCGAAGCCGGCACCATCAATGGATGCCGCTTCATAATAATCACGGGGAATGGCGAGCAGTCCAGCAATGAACAGCACCATGATGTACCCCATGCCTTTCCACGTATCCACCGCCATGATGGATGGCATGGCCCAGGTCAGTGAGCCCAGCCAGTTCTGGGTCAGCACGTCCAGACCGAGCGAACGCAGCGTCACATTGACGAAGCCGTTGTTGGGGTCGAGCAGACTTTTGAAGACCAGGCCGACGATCAGGAACGAAAGGACTTGGGGTGAAAATATGATCATTCGGTGCAGATTGGCAGCCTTCACACCGCTGACCAGCAGCAGGGCAAGGAAGAGGCCCAGAACCGTCTTGGCGATGGAGGTGATCAGGGTGAAAAGGACTGTATTTTTAATAAAAAGTATATAGGTTGGATCACCCGCCAGAATCGTGCGGAAATGTTCCAGGCCGACAAAGTTCTTCTCGGAGCTGTAGCTGTTCCAGTCGGTGAAGGAATAATAGATGCCCAGCAGGGCGGGAGCGACGATGAACAGCAGATACAGTACAATCGCTCCGGATGAGAAATACCAGGGGTAAATCTTGTTCGCATTCATAATCCGTAACACCTGTCCTTCCTGCCAGCATCCATTGCGCGGGCGATGCCCACTGCATGTAGCGCTGGTCAGCCTTATTTGATCATGTTACCTGGCATATACGCTGTTATTGCCACGCTTCATCCTTCAGCACTTTGGCTTGTTCAGCCCGGCGTTTATCAATATTCTGCAATATTTGCTCGGGGGTCATTGCTCCGGCGAACATGCCGGAAAGATCCTTGCCGATATCCATCCATTGCGGATCAATGTACTTCACGGCTGCCTGCATCACCGTACCCTTTTCATGACTCTTCTCATAATCGATATAATCCTGCGTCAGCTTCGGTTCGATTTCCGGCCAGCAGATCGTCAGGTTGCCTTCACCTTCATCAAAGACACGCTGCAGATGATCATGCTCCGTAATCCAGCGGAAGAATTTCAGTACTTCCTCGGGATGTTTGCTGTTTTTGTTGCCAAACATGGCTGCTGAACCACCGGGGTTCACACCGATGGTCTGATTATCTCCCCACGGCATCACGAAGAATCCCATGTTGTCCGCCATCGCCGGATAAGCCTCGGAAACTTCCTTTTCTGTACCTGGAACTCGCAGCAGCATAGCCGCTTTCTCCTGACCGAAGGCCTCGATTCCGGCTTCAACCGTATTGGATAGGAAATCCTTGCCGAAATAGCCAAGGTCCGCAAATTCTTTCAACTGCTCAATGACCGTTCTGAGCTGCGTCAAATCTTCGACTTTCATCTCATTGTTGTTCAGCTTCTCGTACGTTCCCGGCGCAGACTGCTCATAGTTAGGTCCGGTTTCGAACAAAGGCAGAACCTGATACCAACCGCTGGCAGGTGCCTGATAGAAAGGGATGATATCCTTGTCCTTGATTTTCTGGCTGATCGCCTTGAATTCAGCATATGAAGTGGGCGGCTCAATGCCAAGCTCTTCAAAGATACGTTTGTTATAGTACACATACCAGATTTTCGTTGGTGCAAAAGAAACGCCATATACCTTGTCCTTATGACTGACTGTTGGCAAAATCTCTTCGGACATGCGACCCGTAAATTCTTCCTGGGTCAGATCAATTGCGTTTTCTTCCGGCCTTACGTTGGCCGGCATACTAAGCGGGTCCACGTCAACATTGAAAATATCGGGAGCTTCACCGGAGGCGAGCTTCACCTTGATCAAATCACGCCACTGGGCGTCGGGTACCACCTGAAAGTCAATTTTGACGCCGGTTTCCTGCTCATACTCCTTGGCCATCGTCTGCATGATCCCTGTACGCGGAATGCCCGACTGGCTTGTTCCAAAGGTGAGGGTTACCTTGCCACTCCCGTCTGCACTTTTACCGGAGCTGCACCCGGCAAGCAGCAAGGTGGAGAGCAGCAGCACACTAGCGAAGGAAAATAGAAATCGTTTTCTCATGATTGAACCTCCCAGAATAGAAAGAATAATTGACTCTTGCCGAAACACTTAATGTAAGCGTATTCTTATGTGGATAACTTTACTGTGAACGACGAATGTGCTCAATAGACAAAAGCGTTCTGTTGAGTGGACATTTTCGAATGACGCAATAGACTTAAGTCAAGAGGATGAGGTGTACGATGGTTCGTTACCGCTTTAGAACGCTTCAGCAAAGTCTGTTTGCCTATTACTCTGCGGTGTTTATTATCTTTTCGCTCATTGTGGCAGGCCTCCTGTATGTTTTTCTCGCAAGCGATATCCGTAATCGTAGTGAAGAGCAGCAGAAGCAACTGGGGGTATCGATTGTAGGCAATCTGGATCAAGAGGTTGTCAAAATGAACAATTTCTCCATGAACATTGTGTATTCCAATCTGGTGAAAGAACATTTCAGTCATTATTTGTCTCCAGCGGAGGACAATGAACAGACACTGGGGAGTGATCCGGCATTTTACAAGGATACAACGACACTGATTGATGTCATTCTGGCGATTATTAGCAGCTCCAACACAGCAAAACAGGCAAATATCTATGATGTGAATGGAAAAATGCTGGGGGCAGGGGCTTTTAATGGTCAAATGGCGGTAGACCTCACGCAACGACCATGGTACGAGGAAACGTGGAAGAGGAGCGGCTGGCGGGTCATCCAGCTGTTGGATGGGGGAAGTCTGCCTATGCCTACAGGGCAGGGGAAGTCCGGGAATCCGTATATCGCCCTTACGCGCGTATACAAAGACGGGAATTACGTCAGTCAGGGCGTGGTTGAGATTCTGCAGGATGCAGGTACCTTGTTCCAGCATGTGAATGAAGTACAGGCTGGTAACAATGATCTCCGCATTTATGTGATGGACGAACAAGATACGCTATTATATCCTTTTGCTTCTGATGAACGAGAGTTGACAGCAAACAGTGCCTCCGTTGTAGAGAGAATTCAAAATGATGAAAATGCATCAGGAACGATGCAGGAGATAGCTGATCCGTATGGGAATTCGAAGCAGATGATGACATACACCACCTCACAGGAGACAGGATGGACCGTTGTTGTTATGCAGTCTAAGCAGTCCCTTTTTGCGAATCTGAATCGTATGGCTCTTCTGTTTATGGGGGCTACCCTGGGTACATTGATGCTTATTCTGCTCCTCTCCTACCTGATCTCGAAGCGTGTTACTTTGCCGCTCCATCGTTTGCAGCGTATTATTCAGAAAACGGGTGTGCACGATCTAACCACCGGTGAGGACTCGGGTCAGTTGTTCAAGCTGGATCGTTCGGGTTCCATTCGCGAGATGGACGAACTGAATGATACATTTATCCAACTGAATCAACAGCTTGTACAGTCTTTCCAGGATATGCTGGCCATCAAATCGCAGGAGACGGATGCCAGATTGCTGGCCTTGCAGTCCCAGATGAATCCTCACTTTCTGTATAACAACATTACGAACATCAGTATTATGGCGGAAGAGGGCATGAATGAACAGATTGTTGCGTTCTGTGGTCATATTGCTTCCATGCTGCGTTATATCTCGGCCCCGAACAAAAACGGTGTCCTGTTATCCAAAGAAATCGAGTATTGCGAACGATATTTGGAGTGTATGAAAATCCGGTTTGAAGATGATCTGATCTACGAATTTCATATCCCTGACGCAATGAAAGACATTCAGGTCCCGATGCTGCTGATTCAGCCACTATTGGAAAATGTCATGAAATATGGTCTCGGAGATACCCCACCCTGGAGGTTGCTCATCATTGGAGAACTGGATACGATAGCAAAGACATGGCAAATAACAGTAGAAGATAACGGACCTGGTATGGAACCCGAGGCGCTTACCGCCATACAGCAATACATGGAGAAATCACAGGAATGGGAGCGCATGCCTGAGCTGGAGATGGGTGGGATGGGCCTCCGGAACATTTGGATCAGACTGAAGTTATGGTATGGCCCCGCAGCTCGTATTCATATTGTAAACAAGCTTTCTGGTGGAGTGAGCATTACCATTGGAGGTTCCATTCGAAAGGAGCACCGTTTAATCCATGACGATGACATATAGAACCATTATTGTCGAGGACGAGGCATTGATACGCCGCAATGTATCACGTAAATTCAGTGAACTCAGTACACGTTTCGAGGTGGTTGGTGAAGCGAGGAATGGAGAGGAAGCATTACAGCTGATGGAGCACATGGTACCTGATCTGGTCGTTACCGATATTCAGATGCCGGTCATGAATGGACTGGAACTGGCGAAGCATCTGTATTTTGCCTATCCCCATGTCAAGATTGTGATCCTGAGCGGTCACCACGAATTTGAATATGCTCGTCAGGCAATCCGGTATAACGTAGAGGATTATCTGCTCAAACCACTTACAAAGGAACAGCTTCGGACGCTGCTGGACGCGATGGAATTAAGGCTCGGCAGTGCAGAAGATTCGCTGGCTCATGTCCGTGCAGTGCTGGACGAACAGGTGAAGCCGGAGGATATTGCAGAGGCTGTCAAACGGTATCTGAAACAGAACTATATGCATGAAATCACGTTACAGGATATGGCTGGACAGATGCACTTCAGTGTGGACTATCTGGGAAAGTGTTTCAAAAAAGTGACGGGTGAAACCCCGCTCAAATACATGACGGGACTTCGAATCAATGAAGCGAAGCGCATGCTCGTGACTCGCGAGGATATGGATATCAAAATTGTAGGCAAAGCGGTCGGGTACAGCGATTCTCATTATTTCAGTCGTATTTTCAAAAACAAAACAGGCCTGTATCCAAGTGAATATCGTCAGCAGTCACAACAACGAAAAAAAGCCCTGTCCCTGGATCATGAGGACCAAGATGGCTTGGGCTGATTATTGGGACAATGCCTCTTCGGTTATTTTGCGGATATCAAACGGGGAGCGAATGCCTTCTTCGATCATGTCAGGGAGGATGTGCTCAAGGAAATAATGTACACAGTGGAGGTCAATATTTTTAATTTTGATGAGCGCATAACGGTACATGACGATAAATTCCTTCTCCGTATTACCTCGCTGTAATTCAGCAAAGGCTTCGTAGACCTGATCCATTTTGTCAGCTACTTCCAGAATAAGTCCTTCGACGGAGTTGTCTTTGCCTTCACGCAGTTGTCTGCGGAAAATGTCCTTGAATTCTTCGGGGATATTTTCATTGATAAAATGTTCAACCATGCCTTCTTCCACCTGTTGCAGCATGGAGCGCAGCTCAAGTGAATGATGTTTGACGGGTGTCTTGATATCGCCGATGAATATTTCGCCATAATCATGACTGCTGGTGATTTCGTAGAGCTTCTTCCAATCAATGGTAACCCCGTTCATTTCCTCAATGTCGGCCAGGCTTTTGGCGTATTGCACCACTTTCCAGGAGTGGGCGGAGACGCAGTGCTCCTCAAACTTGAATTTTCCAGGGGTGCGAATAATGCGTTCAAGATCATTCAGCGACCTAAAGTACGTGTGAATTCCCAACAGCGATCATCCTTTGTTAGTTTGTTTGGTGGTATGAACCGACTATACTCCAGTTATATTAACCGTGGATTAACGATGTATACATGAAAGGTAAAATTGGCTGGACAGAAAAAACCACCATGTCCTTCTATAGATAAGTCGAAGGAAGAATGGTGGTGTACAGATATAATGCAGATGGCTCGGAGACTAAACTGTTGTATACTCCTGAACTTCTGCAATAAAGTTCTTAACGAAAGTGAATTACATCATTGGCAATTCAGCCTTTTTTTCTCACAGGTGAAACAAACCAGTAGGCCACCCCGACAAATAGAGCACCACCGATAATATTACCAAGCGTGACCGGAATCATATTATGCATCCAGCCTGTCAGAGTAATCGAATCCGGGTGGTTTGGCAACAGCCAGGACAAGGATAACAAGGTCATATTGGCGACACTGTGTTCATAGCCGCTCGCGATAAAGGCGTACAGACACCACCAGATGAGGACGAGCTTGGCAATATCCTCTTTCGAGCGGGCTGCCATCCAGATCGCCAGACAGACCAGCCAGTTACAGAGAATGCCACGGAAGAACAATTCGCTAACGGGCGCGGCCATCTTTTTGGCAGAAACGGCAAACAGCAGATGCTCCGGTGTCGCCGTCTTGAAGAGACCGCTGCCTACAATGAGCAGACTGAGCAGAACAGCACCAATCAGATTGCCGAGGAAGACAAGTCCCCAGTTTTTGAGCGTATCTCGAACGGTCGTCCGGCCCGCCAGCGTGCTCATGGTGAAAAACATGTTATTACCTGTGAACAGTTCTGATCCCGCAAAGATAACCAGTGTGAGGGCGAGTCCAAAGGACATCCCCATCAACATCATCTGTAGCGGTGACTTAGCCGCCAGAAGTGGAGCACCGATGCTAAATATCAGAATGATACCGAGGCCTACATAAGCGCCAGCCATCAGTGCCGCTACCATGTAACGCGGCAGGCTTGCGTTCATTTGATCCCGTTTTTTAACCGCAGCTTCAATAATGCCTTCAACATTTGTTGTATACATCACGACTTCCTCCATTAGGGTACATCTATCGTTGCCAGTGAAAATGTATAAGCAGCTATATAGCGATCCAGACCTGCCCGTTCTCGATTTTCACGGGATACATCTGCACTTGGCCCTGATCGGGGGCCTGCACAAGACCTGTGTTCAGATCGATTTTCCAATCATATAGTGGATCGTATAGGTAATGTCCAGAGACGATACCTTCCGCCAGCGGCCCACCTTTGGGGTGAGGATTACGATTTTCTGCGGCAAAGATGCTGCCGTCCGAAGTGCGAAATACAGCCAGTTCGTGGTCTTTAATCTCAACCACTCTGCCAATCCGCGGCAGGAATTCTTCGATCTCTCCGGCAGGATAGTAGATGGCAGATTGCTGTGTTGTCATATGAACATCTCCTTCATTTTCAAAATAGCTACAGAATCAATAAAGATATATCATAGTGGCCGAGAGTGCGGACTATGGTCGAGCTGACACTTCTATACCATGGAATAGTTTGTTCTGGCCTTCCTCGTTACGCAGTGCTTTTTTCCAAGGGTCTTCCACTTGCCCAAGCGCGAATTCGATTCGTTCCATAAGCGCTTTGCGTTCTTTGACATCATCAACAACAACCGAACGAATCTGCTCCAGACCCAGACGTTCCACCCATTCGGAAGTCCGCTCCAGGTAATTGGCTGTCTCCCGATAATGCTGCATGATCGCTCCGCAAAGCTCAACTAATTCTTCATCGGTCTTCACCTTGCACAGGGAGTCCGCCAGTCTGGCCTTGATGCCACCATTACCGCCAATAAAGATTTCCCAGCCGCCGTCGTTGCCCACGATACCGATATCTTTCGTACACGACTCCGCACAGTTGCGCGGGCAACCGTTCACAGCATATTTGAATTTGGCCGGCAGATCCAGCCGTTCGAACTTGCGCTCCAGCAGAGCGCCCATCGCCATGGAATCCTGCGTACCGAAGCGGCAAAATTGTGAGCCGACGCATGTTTTGACCGTGCGCAGCGATTTGGCGTATGCATAACCTGAGGGCATATCCAACTCAGCCCAGACCTTGGGCAGATCTTCTTTTTTGACTCCAATCAGGTCCAGACGCTGCCCCCCTGTCACTTTGACAGCTTTTACATCGTATTTGACCGAAATGTCAGCAATGCGTTTCAAGTCTTCCGGAGTTGTGACCCCGCCGTACATACGCGGTACAACGGTATACGTACCGTCTTTCTGAATATTGGCGTTCATGCGTTCGTTGACAAAACGGGATTCCTTTTCATCCACATGGGTATCCGGTGCAATCATGCCAAGATAATAGTTAATAGCCGGGCGGCATTTGGAACATCCTTCGGGCTGGTTCCATCCGAGCACATGCATAACCTCTTTGGTCGTTTGCAATCCTTTTTGTCTAATCTCCGCTACAATCTCATCCCGGCTGAGGGAGGTGCAGCCGCAGATTCCCTGTTTGGCCCCTGTGGTGAAGCTGTCTCCAAGCACATATTGCAAAATTTGTTCAACAACCGGTTTACAACCGCCACAGGAGCGGGTTGCACCCGTACAGGCTTTAATTTCGTCTACGCTCGTTAATCCCTGATTTGTAATGGCATCGACAAGGGTTCCTTTGGTTACCCCGTTACATCCACAGACAATTTCGTCTTCCGCCATCGTTTCAACGGAGGCCGTTTTTTTATGTCCGCCACAGCCTGTACCCATCAATGAAGCATACAGTTCATCTGTCATTTCGGTCTGTTGTTTGATCAATTTCTGTAATTCTGCAGAATCTGTAATGTCACCAAAGAGCACAGCGCCAACCATGATGTTATCCCGAAGCAGAATTTTTTTGTACGTGCGTTTCCAGTCGTCTTTATGCGAAATGACCGTATGTTCAGGAGTGTCGATAAATTCACCGGTTGAGAAGACATCCACACCCGATATTTTCAATTTGGTGGATACAACAGAACCTTCATATGGAGCAGTTTCCACGCCGCATATATGTTTGGCCAGAATCATGCCCTGTTCGAATAGTGGGGCAACGAGGCCGTAACATACGCCGCGATGTTCCGTACATTCCCCGACGGAATACACTTTATCCATTGATGTTTGCATATAGTCATTCACCACAATGCCCCGGTTAACTTCGATGCCGCTTTCACGAGCTACAGCCGTATTGGGCTTAATGCCTACAGCCATAACAACAAAATCAGTGTTCAGCACGGAATCGTCTGCAAAACGAATCCCTTCTACCCGTTCGCCACCGAGCAGCTCTGCGGTTTGTGCACCCATCTTGAACCGGATGCCCTGACGTTCAAGTTCGGCTTTTAACATTGCAGACGCCTGCGGATCAAGCTGGCGTTCCATCAAATCCTCCATCAGATGTACGACTGTGACTTCCATGCCGAGTTGTACCAATCCTTTGGCAGCCTCAAGGCCGAGAAGCCCGCCCCCAATGACAGCCGCCTTTTTGTATTGTTTGGCTGCTTCCAGCATGAGGTTGCAATCAGCTATATCCCTGAACCCAACAACACCTTGTTTGTCATGACCGGGTACAGGAAGAATGAAGGAGCTGGAGCCTGTTGCGATGATGATTTTGTCGTAAGCAAAGCGTTCGCCTTCCGCAGTAACGACTTCATGGGTCTCGGAATCAATTCGTGTTACGGTTGTACTCGTATGGAGGGTAATCCCATAATCCTCATACCAATGCAGATCATTGAGAACAATATCATCAATTGTTTTACTGCCTTCCAGCACATAGGACAGCATAATTCGGTTGTAATTGGGATAGGGCTCCGTTCCAAAGACCCTAATGTCGAACCGTGAGCTCAATTTTAAAATTTGTTCAACTGTACTGATGCCAGCCATACCGTTACCAATAATAACTAATTTTTCTCTATTTCCGTTCATGTGTATATGCCTCCTTGAATGGACACTTACATTACCATCATTTTTAGTGGTTTATATTTGAATCATACCGTGCAATGCTCATATAAAATGTGATTAATTTCACTAAATACGATAGAGGTATCACAAAATAAAAAGTGTGATACCGGTCACGGAATCTTTTTTTCTTTTTTTGACCCCAGTGCATTGAAGTATGAATGGAGAGATGATGAAAAAAATAACGAAATGAGAAATGCGAACTATTGTTCTTGTTTTCGTTTCATTGTAATATCGGAAGTGGGCTGTTTATGTTCCCTATTTCTTCGAAAGGAAGTTTTTGCACCATGATGGGAAGATCCCACCTGATTATCGGCACAGGCGTTTCGCTGTCTGTTCTTCAACTCGCCGGCATACCAGTGACTGCACCGGCAATTACGGTTGCTCTGATCGGTTCGCTGCTGCCGGACATCGATGAGCCGAATTCGCTGCTTGTATCGAAGGCATTGCCGAACAGCCTGATCAGGCTGTTGCAGACAATCCTGCTGCCTACAGCTGTCTTCGTGTATTTCTACGTTCAGGCCAAACCCTGGAATCTGCTGCTCGCGATATTGATTGCGATGGTATCTTTTCTGCCGTCCCGTTCGCTGCGCAAAGTACTGATGTTTGCCATTGGATTGGGGCTCGTAATCTATGGTCATGCATTTGCACCGTGGAATCTGATCGCGGGCAGTCTGTTAATGCTGTGTACGACACTAACCCACAGGGGATTAACACATACCCTTTATGGAACCGCCGTATGGGCTGGACTGCTCTACAGTACCACGAACCATCAGGGAACAGAGATTTGGGTAGCTGGTGGTACAGCGTACGCTATGCATCTATTGGCGGATTCATTAACGAATCGCGGGATTCGTCCTCTGCCACCGCTCAAGTGGCGTATACGGGCCAATCTGATGAGTACGGGAACCAAACATGGGGCTGTTGTGGAAAATGTCTGCATTGTGCTTACTCTCATTTTGGCCTGGTTTGCGTTCTCACCGTTATTTCTGTAATTAAAAAACGCCAGT
Organism: Paenibacillus pabuli NBRC 13638; assembly: GCF_001514495.1. Lineage (GTDB taxonomy): Bacteria > Bacillota > Bacilli > Paenibacillales > Paenibacillaceae > Paenibacillus > Paenibacillus pabuli. The sequence goes on along the minus strand of NZ_BCNM01000028.1, from coordinate 64,430 downwards.
CCATAACGATGGACTGGCGTTTTGCAGTTGCTCTTTTCATTTATGAAGTCCTACAATTCGGACAATGAGAATGAAGGTGAATCCATGAGTTGAAAAGTGCGTTCAGCTCATTGCTCCTGCTTAAAATCCACCTTTACGCATGATCAATAATCGTATTTAGCGTGGTCTGATCCAGACCCTTCACCAGTTTCACGAGCAGTTCTTTGGCTGCATCATAGTCATCCGTGTGAATGATGGAAGAAGAGGTATGAATGTAACGGGCACAGATCCCAATTACTGTTGAAGGTACACCAATACCACTCATATGAACCGCTCCGGCATCCGTACCGCCGGGAGAGATGAAATATTGCATTTTAATCTGATTGGAGGAAGCGGTATCTTGAACATATTCTACGATGCCGCGATGGGTGAACATGCTCGGGTCAAAGATTCGCAGCAAAGCGCCCTGGCCGATATGTCCGAAAGACTGCTTGTCTCCTGTCATATCATTCGCCGCACTGCAATCCAGTGCAAAGAAGATATCCGGCTGAATTAGATTGGCAGCAGTGCGCGCACCGCGGAGTCCTAATTCCTCTTGAACCGTTGCACCACAGTAGAGCGTATTTGGCAATTTTTCCTGATGTAATGCTTCAACCAACTCGAGTGCAAGTCCTACCCCGTAACGGTTATCCCAGGCCTTCGCCATAATTTTCTTTGGATTGGCCATCGGTGTGAACTCACAGATGGGCACGATTTGCATCCCTGGATGAATGCCCCAGGATTCAGCTTCTGCACGATTGTCCGCTCCAATATCCAAGTACATATGGTTGAGGTCAACCGGTTTATTCCGCTGGGATTCATCCAGCAGATGCGTAGGTGTTGAACCGACAACCCCGGTAATCCGGCGTTCCGGAGTGATGATCTGAAGGCGCTGGGACAGGACAGCCTGACTCCACCATCCACCAAGTGGACGGAATTTGATCATGCCTGTTTCGGTAATGCCCGTAGTCATGAAGCCAACTTCATCGAAGTGACCCGCCACCATAACTTTGGGACCGGACTGCTCGCCCCGGAGTACTCCAAAAAGGCTGCCCAAGCGGTCCTGGACAAATTCATCCGTATAAGCAGACATTTGCTCCTTCATCCATCCGCGAAGCTCGCGTTCAAACCCGGAAACGGAAGGGAATTCCGTTAACGTGCGAAACATGTCCATCGTTTTTTGATTCATGTGTCGACAACTCCTCTGCTTGTATGTAGATCGGTCTCAGCAGAACGGCTGCCGGACGATTGTTCTTCGGAAGTGAAGAACGCTTTATTAACCACTGGTCACACTATAGTATGAACCTTGCGCCAGTAATTGTCCATGGTTATGTCACGTATCTCAGGCATGAACGGTTCCTCATTGTAATCATTCGCTATCCCCAAAAATCCGCACAATTCATTGTCCCAAAGCAGTTGTATTGAATATGCATATAGTGAGGAAATGTTTGCACCCTGCATTCTTATCACTTGCTTGACAACAGGAGGGAGTTGGGACAACAAATGAATCCGCCCGATGAAGGAAATGAAACCATCCTATGTATCGTTCTTTTTATTTTGCTCGTCATTGTTCTGCTTTATTTATAAATGAATCAGAGTTCTGAACCGGCTGGGTTACTCATCTGAATTCGGCTGCTTCATCTGCTGGAAACAAATGCTGTCATTCGCCGGATACATAACCTTCCCAACATTAACAAACAATGAATATAGGGTTACACACAGTACAAGTGTTCATTAGCTGTTGACTCATTTTGATTTCAAGGGAGGTTCTTCATCTTGCCAGCTCAAGAGAAGTCAGGTAATGGAAAAAAATCTTCATCCCTGTCCATCAATGAACAGGAATATAAAAAAGTCGCCAAAAAACATGAACCTGCCCGTCCGATCCTGGCAAACTGCATTAAGGCTTTCTTTGTGGGAGGATTCATTTGCATCATTGGACAGGCTATCCAGGAGGCGTTCAAAGCCGGGTTCGATATGACATCCAAGGAAGCAGCCAGTCCAACCGTTGCGGTTATGATCCTCATTTCGGTTATCCTGACCTGTCTTGGTGTATACGATAAAATTGCCCAATGGGCCGGGGCAGGAACAGCGGTACCGGTTACAGGATTTGCCAACTCGATGTGTTCGGCCGCGTTGGAGCATCGTGCTGAGGGATTGGTGCTGGGTGTGGGGGCCAACATGTTTAAACTTGCCGGATCAGTTATCGTTTTTGGTGTGGTAGCCGCGTTTATTGTGGGTATCGTCTATGCCTGTCTTGGATTCGGAGGTGGGCATCTATGAAACGAATTGGCCGTCAATCCTGGCAGTTTGAGAATCGCCCACGCATTATCGGCAGAGCAACTGTAGTCGGTCCGGATGAAGGACAAGGTCCCTTGGCATCCGATTTCGACTATGTATACGATAACCTGGAGATTGGGGAGAAAACCTGGGAAAAGGCAGAGCGGAAGCTGCTCGAACAGGCGACTCAAATGGCATTAGTCAATGCGAATATTACCAAGGAAGAGCTTCAGTTCTTTGTCGGCGGGGATCTGATGAACCAGATTATCAGCAGTTCATTTTCGGCTCGTAAACTGGGCGTTCCTTATCTCGGCGTCTTTGGTGCCTGTTCCACTTCCATGGAGACACTGGCCCTGGCTTCCCTTATTGTGGATTCTGGTGGCGGAGACTATGTACTTGCAGGTACGGTCAGTCATAACTGTACAGTCGAGAAGCAGTTCCGCTACCCTACCGAATATGGCTCTCAGAAACCGCCTTATGCCCAGTATACGGTAACTGGTTCCGGGTGCAGTGTAGTATCCCGTACGGGTGATGGTCCTGTCGTGACCCGTGCAACCATTGGCAGAGTCATGGATTTGGGCATCAAGGACCCGTTTAACATGGGGGCTGCCATGGCTCCAGCGGCGGCGGACACCATTGTTTCCCATTTTCGTGATACAGGACTTGAACCCGGATATTACGATCTCATCGTTACGGGAGACCTTGCCTCGGTTGGATTGCCAATCGTTAAGGAGCTTTTGCACAAAGAGGGCATACCGATGGAACAGACCGTGTTCAATGACTGTGGTCTGATGATCTATGATCTGGAGAAACAGCCTCAGGTGGTGGCTGGAGGAAGCGGCTGCGGTTGTTCGGCGAGCGTGACTTACGGTCACATCCTGAATCGGATGCAAAAGGGAGAACTCAAGAAAGTGCTCGTTGTTGCTACTGGTGCGTTGTTATCTCCGCTTTCATACCAGCAGGGTGAGAGCATTCCTTGTATTGCTCATGCTGTAGCCATAGAAAAGGAGGGATAAAGGAATGCAGTTTTTATGGGCATTTATTGTTGGCGGGTTGATATGTGTCGTAGGACAGCTGCTGATGGATTGGGTTAAACTGACACCTGCGCACACCATGAGTACACTTGTTGTGAGTGGTGCGGTTGCGGATGCATTTGGGTTGTATGATCCACTCGTCAAGTTTGCAGGGGCAGGAGCTTCCATCCCCATTACCAGTTTTGGTAACTCCCTCGTGCACGGAGCATTGACGGAACTGGAGAAAGAGGGCTGGATCGGGGTCATTACCGGAATATTTGATCTGACTGCCGCCGGGATTTCGTCAGCGATTATTTTTTCGTTTCTCGCGGCATTGGTCGTTCGACCCAAAGGATAATCAAGCACGGCAGGGGCAGCCATTATATAGTAGTCAGCAGAGGCTTCGGATAACTTCTATCCGGGCCTCTTTTTGTCGTATTCATGCGAGAACTGCGGTGAATCTGACGGCTGGAAACAAATTGTGAGTTCCTTCGAGTGTACTCGCGACCGTGGATCATGTACAATAAAAGGAAATCTGTATGCTTTTTTAGGAGGTTAGACCACATGCCTGTGCGCAAAGAGTCGATCCAAATCATTTCAGCTGTTCGTTCTAATCTAGAATCATGCATAATGGGGAAATCCTTTGAAATTCAACTTTTGCTCACAGCTTTGCTTGCAGGCGGACACGTTCTAATTGAAGACGTACCTGGAACAGGCAAGACGCAATTAATTAAAGCGTTATCCAAGTCCATGCGGGGGGAGTACCGCCGTATTCAATGTAATCCTGATATTTTGCCAAGTGATATTACGGGGGTATCCGTGTTTCACCCGCGTGATGAGCGATTTTACTTCCGTCCGGGTCCGGTCATGACCAACATTTTGCTGGCAGACGAGATTAACCGGGCAACGACGAAAACGCAGTCCGCATTGCTGGAAGTCATGGAGGAGCGCAGTGTAACCGTAGATGGCGACACGTATGATCTGCCCCATCCATTTATGCTCTGTGCAACCCAGAATCCAATCGATTTTGAAGGTACGTATACATTGCCGGAAGCGCAACTCGACCGGTTTATGTTGAAAATAAGTCTGGGTTATCCCGACAAGGATATCGAGAAAACGCTGCTGAAACAGCATCAGTTGGGTCAGCCTGTTGACCGGCTTGAATCCGTAACCCATATGGATCAGATATCAGCCATTCAGCAGGAAATCAAGGAAGTATTCATCGGCGATCCGGTGATGGATTATCTGCTTGATGTGGTTCGCAAAACTCGCTCCCACCCATCCGTATTGCTGGGCGCCAGCCCGCGAGCAGCCATTTCATTCATGATGGCCGTGAAGGCTTTTGCCTTTTTGCAGAAACGTGATTACGTGCTTCCGGATGACGTGAAAACGATGGCGCCTTACGTTATCTCCCATCGGATCGTGCTGCGTCCCGAATCGAGACTGGACAGCATGAGCTCCGAAGCCGTACTGAACTCCGTTCTTCAGCAGGTTCGTGTGCCCGTCTCCATGGGGCAATAATTGATGAAGCCGCTTTTGAGTACAGTCCGAAGGGGAATGCGCCACCCCCGCGTATGGAGCATCGCGGCGGTGTGGATGTGCTGTTTGGCTTATGTTTTGTTCCAGGGCGGGAAGACCTCCCTGATGCTGCTGTCCATGGTGACCCTGCTTTGTCTTTATCTGGCGATTGCCGGGTTTAGCGGAGTAAAGCGTGTCCAGGGCATGCGCAAGCTCTCTTCCGGTCAGGATCATGAAGAATTGCTGCATGCAGGTGACCAGGTACAAGTGCAATTAAGTCTTAATATTCCGGGCTTTCTGCCACTTCCTTATATCGTAGTGCGCGAGATATTGCATCGGCATAATGGGGAATCCTGGTCTTTCAAAGAAAGCCTGATCCCGAACATGCGAGGGTACGGCGATTTATCATTTCAAACCCCACCGCTGGAGCGGGGAAAGTATGTCTTTTCAGAGACTGAATGTGCCAGCGAAGACATCTTTGGACTGATCGAGCATCGGGGGACATTCAAGGCCAAAGGAGAGTTTCGGGTGCTGCCGCGAACGGTATTTATTCCATACTGGCAGCTGTATGACCGCAAATCACGGCTATCCGGTCCGCAGACGGCCCTAACCCGCTCGCGAAGGGAAACGACCCAGATCAATGGCGTGCGTGATTACGTGTACGGAGATCGTCTTTCCCGCATTCACTGGAACGCTACTGCGAAGACGGGAACGTGGAAGTCCAAGGAGTTCGAACATGAATCTGTACCGAAAACGATTCTGGTGCTTGATGCGCTTGCAGGCAGCTACGAACATGGTGAGGCCTTTGAACTGGCGGTATCCACGGCTGCTTCCCTGCTGGAGTATGGCTCCAGAGAACGGATGGGTATGGGACTGCTGACACTGTCGGAGATCACAGCATTTTTTGCACCGAGCGAAAGCCTGCTGGAACGGCAAAAGATGATGCATCATCTGGTGGATATCCAATATAACGGTCAGGATAATCGGCTGCTGCCAGGTGTGGAGAAAATGACGCGTCAGCTGCCTCAAGGCGCTTATTTTGTTGTGATTTCTCCCCAGAAGGATGAAAAGGTGTTGGAACTGCTGCGATGGGCAGATACGCGGGGGATGACCCCCTGCCATATTCTGACGGACACGAGTGAATCCCGCCGGAGTGCTGAATGGAACGCCATGCTGCGCGGAAGAGGAACTCGTTCCTTCACGGTTTCCCATTTGCAGGAGCTTCCAACGGTTATGGGGGGAGGTAGTGTATGAGTACTAAAGGCAAAGAGCTGGCAGCAGGAAAAAGATCCTGGTATCATGCAGCTTCGTTGCTCTGGATTTTCCTGATTGGCATGCAGTGGATTTCATTTACACAGGAAACCTGGTATACCGAGACAACTTCATTGGTGTTATGGACGCTTGCAGCGGTCAGTGTATTGGAAATTATACTTCCCTTCAAAATGATGATTCGAACCATAATTAAGGCAGTTGTCATTGTGTATCTGCTGCACAAGACATTAATTGATTACACGGTTTACGTTCCTTACGGTACATTAATGGAGCGTACAGAGCAATTTATCCTGCATCTGACGCCGTACATCTGGTTCTCCCTATGTGCATGGGTGATGCTTGAAGCTGCCCTTCGTCTGGTGACTACAACGCGCCGAATACTGGTGTTTCTGGGCATTAACATTGTATCAATGGGGATTCTTGACTCCTTTACCCAGATTCCACTCTGGATGGAGATCGCCTGGGTTATGTTTGCGGGAATGGGCTGGCTGGTATGTCAGCATTTCCGTAATTTTCAACTGCAATATCCACAAGGGTGGAAGCGAATTATCCGATATCCTTATAAAATACTGGCCAACATTGCCATCATATTCTCTTTGATTATCGTAGCCAGTGTGAATATGCCGGAAGTACCTCCAACCTTGACTGACCCCTATACGGCGTGGCGTAACTATACCGGAAGTTCAACCAGTCAGACGGGGAACGGGACATTGGACATTCCTACGGCGACCGAGTCGGGATACAGCAGGGAAGACAATAAGCTGGGCGGAGGATTTAACTTTGACTATACCCCCGTCATGTCCGTAACTACCAATGAACGCAGCTACTGGCGTGGTGAGACGCGTGCCGAGTATACAGGAACGGGTTGGGATGATCGGGGACGGGGTGCGACAGAGGATGTTGAGGCAGGGCAGGCTCTGGAGAACGACGAATCCGGCAGCGTGACTACCAAGCAGGTTACTCAAAAAGTAACGATGTTGAATGACAATGTGTATCCAATCCTTTTCGGAGCCTACTCCATTTCTGAAGTAACTTCAGTCAATGGAGAGGCTAATTCGGACCGGATGTTATGGAATCCGGAGCAGGCAGAGCTGCATGTCGTAACAGACCGCCAGCAGCCGCAGTATCCAAAGACGTATACGATCGTATCCGAAGCGCCAGTCATTGTGGAGGACGAACTCCGGACAAAATCTTTTGATGATCTGTATTCAAGCAATCCGGCAGATGATATGTACCTGCAGCTTCCATCCCGATTCCCTGATCGGGTGACGGACCTGGCCACCGAAATTACGGCTTCCGCAAATACGCCGTATGAAAAAGTGGCATTACTGCAAAACTACTTACAACAAAATTTTGATTACACGAACAATCCGGATTTATCCCGAAAAGTAAGCAGTGATTTTGTTGAAGGATTTTTATTTGACATTCGTGAAGGGTATTGTGATTACTTCTCGACAGCACTGGTTATGATGGCCCGCTCCGAAGGCATTCCTGCCCGCTGGGTAAAAGGCTATGCGCCTGGACAGCTGTCGCTGAATTCGGATATGCAGGCTCCACGGCAACCACGAGCCGAGATCGAGACAACCTACACGGTTACGAATGCAGATGCACATTCCTGGGCTGAAGTCTATTTTGGCGAGTATGGCTGGATTCCGGTGGAAGCAACTCCGGGCTTTGACATGCCGCTGCTTACGGAACAACCGGACGTACAGCCTGTAGATGAGCCAGAAGAACAACCTGAAGAGGAACCGGTACAAGAAGAAGAGCAGACTCCTGCACCTGAGCAGGCTGCATCCGGCATCCCGGCTTTTGTGATCTGGGCTGCGGGAGCCATCATCGTATTGTGGGTTGCATACATGTTCTGGCGTAATCGTTTTTCGCTTCGATTCTTCCTGCTTCGTCTGCGGACAGGAGGTCCGCTTACTCCTGAACAAAAGGTAGTGGCGGAGACCGATCGCTGGATTCGTTATGCGAGACGTAGAGGGCTAACCCGGAGCGGGGACGAAACACTTCGTGAATCAGTAACCCGATGGAGCCAGGCAAAACCGGCTGCAGCAGCGACGTTTCAGGAACTTCTCGCGAAGTTCGAACAGACACGTTATAGCCCAGCGTCTGTAACAGCAGATGACTGGAAAGCCGTCTATCAGACAGCTTCGAAGCTGCGTAAGGAACTCAAAGCGGAACGGGCATAGATGTCGCCTGTCCCGTTTTTCCTTTTTCCCCATCCCATCAGGGCTGTATGCATTTTCAGGAAAGACGGATTTGTGATATAGTGTGTCGTATGAAACTGAGGTGACTTCTTTGTTTGAAATGTTAATGCCCAAGCTGCGTGTAGACACAGTTTTTGACATTGATCTGGAAGAGCTATACGCTCAAGGCTACCGTGGAATTATAACTGATCTGGACAATACACTTGTTGGAGCCAAAGCCCCTGATGCTACGCCCGAACTGATCGAGTGGTTCGCACGTGTGAAAGAGGCTGGTTTCCAGCTGATGATTGTGTCCAATAACAATTTGAATCGTGTATCCCTGTTTGCGACGCCACTGGATATCCAGTTTGTGCATAGTGCACGCAAACCATCGAATGTTCCGTTTCGTAGAGCAATGAAAATGATGGAGTTAACTCCAGAAAAAACGATTGTGGTAGGCGATCAGATGCTTACAGATGTCTTTGGAGGTAATCGACTGGGACTCTATACGGTTCTGGTGCTGCCGATCTCCATTGGAGATGAAGGCTTCATGACCCGCTTCAATCGGCGCGTGGAACGGATTGCTCTAACGAGTTTGCGCAAGAAAGGCTTATGGCTTGAGGAGGAAAATAAGAAATGACAGAACCGCATAACGGCAATATTGCCGTAAGGTGCAGCGGATGCGGCGTGCATCTGCAAACGGAAAACCCGGAATTACCAGGCTTCATCCCCGAGAAAGCGCTGGATCGTGAACCCGTCATTTGCCAGCGTTGTTTCCGTATCAAAAATTACAATGAGTCATCATCCGTTACAGTGGATCAGGATGAATTCCTGGCGCTGCTGAGCAAAATCGGGGATAAGGATGCACTTGTCATCCATATCGTTGATTTGTTTGACTTTGATGGCAGCATCATCTCCGGTTTGCAGCGCTTTGTAGGCAACAATCCGGTACTGCTTGCCGTGAACAAGACGGACTTGCTCCCCAAAGTAACCAACTGGAACAAGGTTCGTAACTGGGTGCAGAAGCAAGCCAAAGAACAAGGTTTGCGTACCGTAGATGTTGTTCTGTGCAGTGCAAAGCAAAATCAGGGCTTCGACCGACTGCTTGAGCTAGTCGGGACGTATCGCGGAGATCGTGACGTATATGTGGTTGGTGGCACCAATGTGGGCAAATCCACACTGATTAACCGTCTGATCCGTGATTACAGCGATCTCGAGCAGGAACTTACGACCTCTCGTTATCCAGGAACGACGCTGGATATGGTTAATATTCCGCTGGATGATGGAAAAGCTATTATTGATACGCCGGGAATTGTATACCCTTGGCGTTTCAGCGAAATTGTATCCCGGAAGGATCTGGCTGCCATCATGCCAGAAAAACCGCTTAAACCTGCCGTTTATCAATTGAATTCTGGTCAGACGCTGTTCTTTGGCGGCATGGCTCGTTTTGACTTTGTTGAGGGGGATCGCCAGTCCTTCACTTGTTTTATCAGCACTGCACTTGATATTCACCGGACGAAGCTGGAACGTGCAGACGAATTGTATCGTGACCATCTGGGGGAACTACTGTCTCCACCAACGCGTGAAGATGCAGCAGATATGCCAGAATGGACCAGACATGAATTCCGGATCAAACGTGGCAGCCAGTCGGATGTATTTATTTCCGGTCTGGGCTGGATTAAGGTTAACGGTGAGAATGGGGCGCTTGTTGCGGTACATGCTCCAAAAGGTATTCGTGTACTGATCCGTCCATCCTTGATCTAATGTAATTTCAGGAGCATTTTCATCAGATCGGAGGCGGATATATGTCAGAACAAAAGAATGCCAATCCCTCGCTGCCTGTCCTGCTGGGTGTCATGGGCGATCCCATTGCTCACTCCAAGTCGCCTGCCATGCATAATGCGGCTCTACAGGCTGCAGGAGTAAACGGAATGTATATGCCATTGCATGTTCGTCCCGAGCAGCTGGAATCAGCCATCCGTGGTATCGTGGCGCTGGGGTACCGTGGTGTGAATGTAACCATTCCACACAAAGAACAGGTTATGCCGTATCTTGATGTGATTGATGAAAGTGCACGTCTGATTGGCGCGGTGAACACCATTGTCAATGAAGAAGGCAAGCTGACAGGGTATAATACGGATGGTATCGGCTATGTGCGTTCCTTGAAGGAAGAAGCAGTTCCGGAACTCGCTGGCAAGCGTATCGCTGTTCTTGGGGCAGGAGGTGCAGCAAGAGGTGTGATCTATGCGCTCGCTTTGGAAAAGCCTGAACGAATCAGTATTCTTAACCGTACAGCTGATAGAGCCGTTGCCCTTGCTTCCGATCTCCGCGCTCATGGACTGGGTGACATCACAGGTAGTGGAATGGCAGAGGCTGCTGTGATACTGGCTGCGGCCGATATTGTGATTAACACAACAGCCGCAGGTATGCATCCGCATGTAGATGACGTGCTTGTTGACCCTGCACTCATTCGAGCAGGTGCAGCAGTAAGCGACCTTATCTACAATCCGCTGGAAACACGCCTGCTTCGAGAGTCAAGGGAGCGTGGATGTACTGTGCATGGTGGTCTTGGTATGTTTATATACCAGGGTGCGGTAGCATTTGAACACTGGCTCGGCATCCCGGCTCCCGTGGAGACGATGCGACGAGCTGTGTTAGACAGTTTTTGATATTGTAAAAATATAATTGAACGGTCAGGCCCCGACAGTCATTGTACTGTTGCTGAGGTTTGCTCACCATAAGGAGTATGGAGTATTCATGTTAAACGGTAAACAAAAGCGCTTTTTGCGTTCACAAGCACATCATCTGACCCCTGTGTTTCAGATTGGTAAAGGGGGCACCAATGAGCATCTGTTCCGTCATATCGAAGATGCAATCGAGAAGCGTGAATTGATGAAGGTACAAGTGCTGAACAACTGTCTGGATGACAAAAACGAGATTGCTGAAGAGGTTGCCCGTGAGACAGGCAGCGAGCTGGTGCAAATCATCGGAAGTACCATCATTCTGTACAAAGAATCGCGTGACAACAAACAAATCGAACTACCTAGGTAAGGGAGAGTGACTCGGGTGAAGATCGGCATCATGGGTGGTACGTTTGATCCGATCCACATGGGGCACCTGCTGGCAGCGGAAGCAGCAAGGGATTCGCATGGGCTGGATGCGATCTGGTTCATGCCGTCCCATGTTCCACCTCACAAACACGGAGCCGGAGCATCGGGACAACAGCGTCTCGATATGACGGAAGCTGCGGTGAAGGAAGTGCAGCAATATGAGGTGCTTGCCATTGAGATGGAGCTGGGTGGTGTGTCTTATACCATCGATACGATGAAGGAGCTGTGGCGCCGCTATCCCGAACATGAGTTTTATTTTATTGTCGGGGCAGATATGGTGAACTATCTTCCAAAATGGGAGCAGATCGAAGAACTCGCCGAAGGCTTAACCTTTATCGGTGTGGGACGGCCGGGATTCCAGTTACATCTGGACGACCTTCCGGATGCGTTACAGGATCGGGTGCTGCTGGCTGAGATGCCCCTAGTGGATATATCATCCACAGCAGTACGCAGACGTCTTGCCAAAGGGCATTCCGTGCGCTTCATGATTCCCGATGCGGTTCATCAATACATTGTAAGGAGCGGTTTATATGGAACTAAGCCGTGAGGAACTGATCCGGGCTGTCTCCGGCCAAATGCCGGAGAAACGCTGGAAGCACACCATGGGTGTCATGGAGTCGGCCGTTAAGCTGGCTAACCAATATGGTGCTGATCCTGTAAAAGCAGATCTGGCAGCCATATTGCATGATGTGGCCAAGTATTGGCCTGTAGCCGAGATGGAAGCGGTCATTCGTGACAATGGATTGAACGAAGAACTTTTGCAGCATGACAAGCAGCTCTGGCATTCCGAAGTGGGAGCCTTTGTTGCACAGCGTGATTACGGCATTGATGATGCCGAGATTATTAATGCCATTCGCTGGCATACTTCGGGTCGGGTGGGTATGAGCCTGCTGGATAAAGTGGTATGTCTGGCGGATTATATTGAACCGGGAAGAGACTTCCCGGGAGTAGATCATATTCGCGAACAGGCTGGGCATAGTCTGGAAGAAGGTTTAATTGCCGGTTTTGACTCGACGATTAGCTTGCTGATCTCGCAGCGCCGTGTCATTTATCCTTTGACCATGTTGTCGCGAAATGACTTGATTGCACATTTATAGATTATGGAGGTTGGTTCATGACAGTATCATCGAAGGAACTTATGAATATGGCGGTTGCTGCCGCTGACGATAAAAAGGCATCCAACATTGTGGCACTGGATCTGGTGGGTATCTCGCTGGTAGCAGACTATTTTGTTATCTGTCACGGGAATTCCGATACACAGGTACAGGCGATTGCGACAGAAATTCGCAAACAGGCTCATGCATCCGGTGTGAATATCAAAGGCATTGAGGGCATGGATTCCGCACGTTGGGTATTGATGGATATGGGAGATGTTGTTGTTCATATCTTCCACCGCGACGAGCGGGAATATTATAACATTGAGCGCCTGTGGTCTGACGCCAAAGTGGTGGAAACGGTATGAGTTTGATCGCTGGAACAGTCGTCAACTTGCAGGTTTCACGTGAAGTGTCTCCATTTGGCTACTTTTTGACGACAGGATCGGAAGATGTACTGCTTCACTATACGGAGCTCACACGGGACATTAAAATTGGAGAAACGCTGGAGGTATTTCTGTTCTTTGACACAGAAGACCGTTTGGCGGCAACCATGAAAAAACCGTATCTCACCCTCGGCGAAATGGGACGACTGGTTGTGGCGGATATTCATCCACGCCTTGGATGTTTCCTCGAGATGGGGCTTGGGCGACAATTGCTGCTCCCGATTCGTGAATTGCCTGAATTGGAAGAGTTGCGTCCCCATGTGGGCGATGAAGTTTTTGTTATTATGGAGCATGACAAGCAAGGACGCCTGCGGGCGAAATTGGCTGGCGAACGTGAGCTTGCGCCACTGTCCTTCCATGCGCCAACCTCTTGGTTGAATGAATGGGTTGAAGCTACGGTGTACAAGCCGTTACAGATGGGTACTTTTGTACTCGTGGAAGGCGGAGTGCTTGGTTTTGGTGCCATTGGCATGATCCATTCCTCGGAACGGAGCCGCCTGCTGCGCCTTGGTGAAAAAGTGAAATGCCGGGTGACCCTGGTACGTGAAGATGGTCGTGTCAATCTGGCCATGTCTCCTCTCAAAGAGGTGGGTCGCAATGAAGATGCAGACAAGCTGCTTGCTTTCATGAAAGAACGTCCTACAGGTGGTATGCCTTATTCGGATGCGACCCCGCCGGATATCATCAAGCAGCGCTTTGGTATCAGCAAATCCGCTTTCAAGCGTGCTTTGGGCAAGCTGATGAAGGATGGTCTGGTAACGCAGAAGGAAAGCTGGACCTATCTGACAGAGTCTGCACCGCAGAATCAGAGCGAAGACAAGTAAGCAGCAGGTATCATGGATCAAGAATGTACTTGAATCCACAAGTAAAGGCAGGGCAAGGCTGGGTGAACTCCGGACGCCCCTGCTTTTTCTTTTGTTCAGATGGGATTGGAAAATGAAAATTGAAAGTGCGGTGCCTGACATGTCTTACCGGAAATTTGCCTATGTGTACGATGAATTAATGGAGGATATGCCTTATCCGGACTGGATAAGGTTTGCGAGAACGGCTTGGGAACGGCATGGCATGCCGAAAAGTGTGGCTGAACTCGGCTGCGGAACGGGCTCAATTACGATCCCGCTGGTGAACTCCGGCTTTGAAGTTACAGGTATTGACCTGTCAGCAGACATGCTGTCTGTCGCGCGCAGCAAAATGGAGGCTACGCCTCAAGGACACCGCTTGTATCGGGAAGGCAGTGTTCGCTGGGTGCAGCAGGACATGCGGGACTGGAGGGTACCGGAGCCCGTGGACTCGGTTATATCGTTCTGTGATTGTGTCAATTACCTGCTTGAAAAAGAGGACGTCGTTCGTACTTTCCAGCGTACATACGAGATGCTGAAGCCGGAGGGCACGTTCCTGTTCGATGTGCATCATCCGAATACCCTTATTCGATACGAAGAGGAGCAGCCTTTTGTACTGGATGAACGCTCCGTATCGTATATCTGGACCTGTGATATGGATCATGATCGGTGTGAGATCGAGCATCATCTAAGTATATTTTCACGTGCAGCCGAGAACGGCAAGGATATGTATCAACGGTTTGAAGAGGTTCATGTTCAGCGTGCATATGATCCGGACTGGATGAAGCTGGAGCTGACAAAGGCTGGTTTCCGAGATGTCCGTGTATATGCTGATTTTGAATGGAATGAGGCGGGAGAAGACGCACAGCGTCTATTCTATGTAGCCGTGAAATAGGATGATGGCACAGAACTGTCCTTATGATGCATAAGGGCAGTTCTTTTACATTTACGGTATGTTTTTTGCATGTATAAAGACGTTACTATATGTGTAAAAAAAGCTATTGCTAGTTGGGTTGAGGGAAGCCATAATGGTGGAGTGGAAAACGTTAACGAACCTGAGCCGTCTTATTGAGGGGGTTGCAGCGCCTCCGGAAAGCTAAGAAACCAGAGACACGTTAGGTTGGAATCCAGGAAACTTTATCGCATTCTTTCAGCTGGTTTTAGGAAATAAGACGTCTGGAGTTCCTTACGATTATAGAAGAAGGTCCGGGGTTCAAATAAGACTTCCCAGGTTCCTTAGAAAACTAAAATTAATCCGAAATTAAAAATCCGGGTGGGGTGCAAAATGGAAAGTACATATAAAACAAGGCTGACTTCCGAGCAGTTGGATGAAATTGTGCAGCAGCATTTTATCACAGGTATCCAGGAATACAAAGAGATGATTGACGGCTGGGCAAACCACGCTTACTTTATTACACTGAATGACGGACAGCGGGTTGTGCTCAAAATTGCTCCATCGGATGGGATCAAGCTGATGCGCTGTGAGCAGCATGTCATGGTTGCTGAGGTCGAGGCCCTTCGACTCGCGGGAGAGCTTCAGGATATACCGGTTCCCCGGGTGTTGGCCTACGATTCTTCCCTGAGCCTGGTGCCGGCCGAATATTTCATTATGGAATATATGCCTGGAACGCCTTATAACAAAGTCAAGGATCAATATAGTGTGGAAGAACAGCAATCCATTGAGCAGCAGCTGGGTGCATACAATCGCCGAATGAATGAGATTAAAGGGGAGAAGTTTGGTTACTTTTCCGTAAAGAAACCGAAGTATGCCACATGGAAAGAAGCTTTTCTAAGCCTGATGGATGACATGCTCGCAGATGGCAAAGAAGCGGGTGTGGAATTTTCCATGGGTTATGAGGAACTGGAGCGTTTGATTCAGGAGAAATCGGAAGTACTGGATGATGTCAATGAGCCTGTACTGGTGCACTGGGATTTGTGGGATGGCAATGTATTTGTGGATGCAGGGAAAATTACGGCGATTATCGACTTTGAACGCTCGCTTTGGGCAGATCCTCTGATGGAGCATTACTTCAGTCATTTTAATAATACACCGGGATTTCTCAAAGGTTATGGACGAGCAGTTACAACAGATCGCGAACGAAAAAGAAGAAGCTTATATGATCTGTACTTTGATCTGGCGCTGAGAATCGAGTGTTCTTATCGTCAATACGATAACAAGGAACATATTCAGTGGACGATGGATAACCTAGAAGAAGGAATCAAGCGATTCCGGTTATCCTGAGGTGTATGCTGTTGAAAAGCAGCATTTATAAGCAAAAGACGGTGGAATATTGACTTTAACGCTGTTTTTTTATATAATGGTCCCGATATTGTATACATATTTCGATGATAAGGATCAGTAGTGAGTCCTGTACATGACAGAGAGCCGGCGGTTGGTGCAAGTCGGTTGACAGTATTTCACGAACTCGCCTTGGAGAAATGCGGTGATTACACCATTCTGCGACCGACCGGAGCAACACTCGGGTTCAGGAATGGAAATCCGCATCGGTTAACCGCCGTTACAGGTCCAAAGGGAGTGGATGACGAAGCACGATCATTCGCTAACTAGGGTGGTACCACGGGAATTCAACCTCTCGTCCCTAGCGCTGCAAACGCTACGGGATGCTGAGGTTTTTTTGTTGCAATAAAAGCGAATAACCAGAGGAGGAACAATAGATGAGTGAGAACCAACAGCCAAAACACGGCTATCAGCCACAAGTCATGGAGAAGAGCTGGCAGCAATACTGGGATGAAAATAAAACGTTTAAAACGGGTGAGGACCCGGCTAAACCGAAGTTTTATGCTTTGGATATGTTTCCATATCCATCCGGTTCCGGTCTGCACGTAGGTCACCCGGAAGGATACACGGCAACGGATATCATATCACGCTTCAAACGTATGAGAGGATACAATGTTTTGCATCCGATGGGTTGGGATGCCTTTGGCTTGCCTGCCGAGCAGCACGCCCTGGATACAGGCGAACATCCACGGGAGATTACGTTCCGCAACATTGACAATTTCCGTCGTCAGATCAAATCCCTCGGATTCTCGTATGACTGGGATCGGGAGATCAGCACGACAGACCCTGACTACTACAAATGGACGCAGTGGATCTTCATCCAGCTGTACAATAAAGGCCTGGCTTATGTAGATGAAGTACCTGTTAACTGGTGCGAAGCTCTGGGTACGGTACTGGCGAACGAAGAGGTTATTGACGGCAAGAGTGAGCGCGGTGGACATCCGGTTGTTCGTAAACCGATGCGCCAATGGGTATTGAGAATTACGGAATATGCAGAGCGTCTGCTGGAAGACCTGGAAGAGCTGGACTGGTCGGAAAGCATTAAGGATATGCAGCGCAACTGGATCGGCAAATCAACCGGGGCGGAAGTTACTTTTGCCATTGAGGGTCATGAAGAAGTCATCAAGGTGTTTACGACACGTGCAGATACGTTGTTCGGTGCAAGTTATGCTGTATTGGCACCTGAGCATGAGCTGGTGGAAGTCATTACAACGGCAGATCAGCGTGATGCAGTCAAGTCATATCAGGAACAGGCTTCTCGCAAGAGCGATCTGGAACGCACCGATTTGGCTAAAGATAAAACGGGTGTATTTACAGGAACTTATGCAATCAATCCGGTAAACGGAGCGAAGGTTCCGATCTGGATTGCCGATTATGTACTGGCTGGATATGGCACAGGGGCAATTATGGCCGTTCCGGGACATGACGCTCGTGACTGGGAGTTTGCGAAACAATTTGGTCTGGACATCATCGAGGTGGTACAGGGTGGCGACGTGACACAAGAAGCGTATTCCGGAGACGGACCGCATGTGAACTCTGATTTCCTGAACGGATTGAACAACGAAGAAGCGATTGCGAAGATGATTGCCTGGTTGGAAGAGAATGGCAAGGGACAAGGCAAAACGACTTACCGTCTGCGCGATTGGTTGTTCAGCCGTCAACGTTATTGGGGTGAGCCCATCCCGATTCTGCATCTGGAAGATGGGACGATGAAGACGGTGCCAGAGGATCAACTTCCTTTGCTTCTGCCTGATATTGATCAGATCAAACCTTCGGGTACTGGAGAGTCGCCACTGGCGAATGTGACGGAGTGGGTGAATACGATAGATCCGGAAACGGGTATGAAAGCACGTCGTGAGACAAACACGATGCCACAATGGGCTGGCAGCTGTTGGTATTACCTGCGCTTTATCGATCCGCACAATGACAAGGAACTGATCTCTCAAGAGAAACAGCAGCAGTGGCTGCCAGTTGATCTGTATATTGGGGGAGCGGAGCATGCGGTGCTTCACTTGCTGTACGCTCGTTTCTGGCATAAAGTGCTGTATGATCTGGGTGTGGTGCATACCAAAGAGCCTTTCCACAAACTGGTGAACCAAGGAATGATCCTGGGAACCAATAATGAAAAAATGAGTAAATCCCGTGGTAATGTCATTAACCCGGATGAGATTGTCAATGAATTTGGTGCAGATACATTACGTCTGTATGAAATGTTCATGGGGCCGCTCGAAGCGACAAAACCGTGGAACGCAAACGGGGTTGAAGGCATGCACCGCTTCCTGTCACGTGTATGGCGTCTGTTCATTAATGAAGATACAGGTGCGATCAATGACAAGATTACCGCAGATGGTGGTACGGATGAGTTCAAGCGGACTGCACACAAAACGATTAAAAAGGTTACGGATGATCTGGAACATTTGCGTTTCAACACAGCCATCAGTCAGCTGATGATTTTCATCAATGATGCGTACAAAGCAGATACGCTGCCGCGTGAAGCCATGGAGAATTTTGTACAGCTGTTGTCACCGCTGGCACCACATATGGCGGAGGAGCTGTGGAGCCGTCTCGGTCATGAGGGTGGAATCTCTTATGTAGCTTGGCCTCAGTATGATGAATCCATGACAGTGGATGCGGAAGTTGAAATTGTCGTTCAGGTGAATGGCAAAATTGTAACCCGTGCTACGATCGCGAAGGATCTGGATGCACAGGGTATGCAGGACTTTACGATGGAATTGGCACCTGTGAAACAGGCACTGGAAGGCAAGACCATTCGCAAGGTCATTGCCGTTCCAGGCAAACTCGTTAATATTGTTGCCGGTTAATCTCACCGGCTTTGAATAGTTCATCCAGCTTCAACAAATCTTCATCATATTTGTCATGTGTCGTATGGATCAGGCTGTCAAAAACACCATTCAGACTAACCTTCAGCAGGGCAAGTGCCTGTGCGGTGATGCCGCCAGGTACAGCCACGCGAGCCTGAAGCTCTTGCGGAGTGTATCCGCCTTCGGTGAGCAGCTTGCCTGTTCCCAGAAGCATTTCGCCGGCAAGAGCGCAGGCGTCGGCTCGTTTGATACCTGTAAGTTTGACGGCACTTTCAATCCATTGCTCCAGAAAGAACGATATGAATGCAGGTCCGCAGCTGGAGAAGTCGGATGTGATTCGGGTACAGGCTTCATCCACTTGAAAGGGTCTGCCGATATGACTGAGCAGCCCTTCCAGTACAGCGCGGTCTTGGGTAGTCATTCGTTCGCCGTGTATACACAGGGATGCTCCGCTGCCGACCTGGTGCGTAACGCTGGGAATAACTTTGGAGACTTTGCAAGGAAGTGAAGATTCCAGATGTCGCAGCTGCACGGGACTGGTGATCGAGACGATCATATGATTGGGATTTACGACAGGCAGGATGTCGTCGATAACATGTTTGAATTCAAGTGGCTTCACGCACAGGAAGATGATATTGCTTCGGATGACGGTTTCCCGGTTGCTCTGTGATTCATGCAGACCAGGGTAACGGAGGGAGAGCTGCCGTACTTTGGAAGGTGTTCGATTACTTGCGGTGATCTGCCGGGGCTCGAGTGCACCGGATTGAATCAAGGCATAGATCAGCAGGCTGCCCATGCTGCCGGTTCCGATAAATCCAACCTTCATTGTTCAGGCCTCCTTTCATGCTTTACGGTAATGGCGCAGTTCTTTCCCTCTAGTGTATGCGTCATGACCTGCGTGACATGACATGAAAAAAGTACTGCTTGGTTTATAAGGCAAGTCCAACGGTTCGGAAGCACCGCCCGTGTTCAGAATAGATTATTTTGAATTAGGGAGAGGTGTGGAAGGATGAGATGGAATAAGGGGCTGACCATTGCTGCTGCGGTGGTTGGAAGTATACTGATATTATGGTCGGGCATAAGGGAACAGCCACCTTCAGGCTGGGAACCCATGCAGCTCGGCGCCGAGAAGCCGACGATAGAGCAGGAAACCTCTGCTGTACAGTCGGCTACTTCGGTTCAGGAACAGAAGAACGGCAAAGCTGATACAAATCAGCAGCAGCCAATAACAAATGCGACTTCCACAGAGCAAAATCAGGTTGATGCCGTAATGGGGAAAATGGCTGATGAGACCGCTGCAAGTAACCAAGCGAATGACTCTACTACGCGGACTGAAGAGAAATCGAATGCATTGGTTGTTCCTCCAGTTAATAATCAACCTTCGGAGAGCAGTGAAGCGACAACCGACAATGGTAAAATTGATGTTAATACAGCGCCTGCTGCCAAGCTCATGGAACTTCCGGGAATTGGCGAGAAAAAGGCACAAGCCATTATTGACTATCGTAATTCACATGGACCTTTTGCCAAAGTCAGCGATCTGACCAAAGTGAAAGGAATCGGTATGAAGATGCTGGAGAAAATGGCTCCATATGTGCAGATCAGATAATAACAAATACGATGATAGAAGTTGAACTTGAAATGACATAAGAACGAAGAGGACAGAAGGACCTGAAAGAAGCGGAGCTAGAAGCTTTCAGAAAGAAAGCTGCTACGGCTGCATACCCTTCGCCTTTATCCCCGAATCTCCACCAAGGAAAAAAGAGCATAATTAGGGGATAACAGCAATCGGAAGGTTTTCTGTAAGCAGAGTATCAGATGTACATTTGCATGGGTTCAGCTTGTATCGGACGGGAGGGAAACGGACATGAGTACTGCGGACGTACGCAAAGACTGGGATACGTATTTTATGGACATCGCCTATATGGTCTCCACCCGTTCCCGCTGTTCACGCCGTCATGTTGGCGCCGTGCTAGTTCAGGGAAAAAAGCTGCTTGGAACGGCTTACAACGGTGCACCCATGGGGGTTCCTGATTGCTCTGAAGCAGGATGCATGATCTCGGAAGAGTATGAACTCGTGGTAACCGACGGGCAGGAGGAAATGGTCAAAAAGCAGCGCTGCATTCGAACCATTCACGCAGAGCAAAATCTGCTTTTATTCACGGACCGGATTGACCGCGAGGGCTCTTCTGTATATGTAACGGATGAACCTTGCTGGACCTGCTCCAATATGCTCGCCAATAGTGGCATTACAGAAATTGTCTTTCATCGCCCATATCCCAAGGATACAGGCAAGGTGACCAACATGATGAAGCAAAAAGGTATCACATTTCGCAGGCTGGAACATTACCAGCCTCCGCGTGAGACGATGATGACGGTAAGTGACTAGAACCAACAACGTATTCAAATTCGCGGGGAAGAACCTCCGGTTGCTGTATCAGCTGCCGGGGGTTTTTCTGCGTTCTTACAGATGACACGAAGGAGGCTGAGAGAATGAAAGGCAGACCTTTGCTGGTATTTACAGTCTGCTGGTTATGCGGCAGCGGGATAGCATGTGCGTTATCAGGGTGGTCCCTGATCGTGGGAATGATCGGCACCTTCATATGTCTGCCGTTGTTGCTACGAATGATCGATATACGAGGCTGGTCCATCTTGTTGCTGATTGGGGCACTCCTTGGCGGTGCCATGCACTGGGAATGGAATGATGCAAGGAATCGGAGTGGCCTGCCCGAGATTACACATACACCTGCGGAGGAATTGGACGGTTTGGCAGCTACATTTGAAGGCAAGCTTATGTCGGATGTACGCATAGACGGGGACCGGGCAGACTTTGAGATGCAGATCACTTCTGTGCCGCCACTTACTGATACAGTATCGGAGTCAGCTTCGAAAGATCGGTCCAGGCTTACTTTGCAAGAACGTCTGATGGTCCAGGTTCGCTTGATGGAGGAAGAAGAACAGCAAGTAGCAGCAGGCTGGAAACGAGGAGATTCAGTGAAGCTGACAGGTTCACTTGCACTCCCCGGCGAAGCACGAAACTTTGGTGGTTTTGATTATCGAATTTACTTAAGAACTCTCCACATCCACTGGTTGTTTAAAGTGAAGGGTGCCAGCTCGGTAACAACCATCTCACCCGTAGGCTGGGAGAAGCTCAATATTCTGAGGTGGAATGACATCATCAGGCATAAACTTGGCGCGGCGGTTGATCAGATATTTCCTGAGCCACATGGGGGTTATATGAAAGGCCTGATTATCGGCATGGCAAGTGACATCGATCCAGATACCTATGGTCAATTTTCACAGCTGGGCCTAACTCATATCTTGGCGATCTCAGGTACACATGTCGCGGTATATGTGGCATCGCTGCTGCTCCTTTTATCCTGGCTCAGGTTAACCCGGGAGACATCACTCACCATTGTGCTGCTGCTTATACCTGCCTATGTCCTGTTGTCCGGCGGTTCGCCATCGGTCATTCGTGCGGGAATCATGTCCATGATTGGTTTGTACATGGCACGGCGTGGATTAGCCAGGGACGGATTGCAGATGATCAGTGCAGCAGCGTTGTTGATGATGTGGTGGAATCCCTATTTTTTGTTAAGTGTCAGCTTCCAGCTATCTTTCCTTGTAACAGCGGGACTGATGATTTATATGCCACTGATCCATCAGCTATTTCGTAGCTGGCCCAAGTCACTGGCAGCAGCAGCCTCCGTAACGGTGACGGCACAACTCATTTCTTTTCCGGTAACCATTCTGTATTTCAATCAGTTCTCACTGCTTTCCTTTGTAGCCAATTTTCTGCTTGTATCTTTGATCAGTGCCATTGTCCTTCCTCTTGGAACGGTTGCTTTGATTTTATCGTTTCTATGGGTGCCTTTGGCCAAACCTTTGGCGTGGATTGCTATTATGCTGAACAAATTGACCTTTGTAAGTGTGGAGTGGATGAATAGTTTGCCTGGTTTTGTACTGATCTGGGCTACCCCATCGCTACTGTGGATTGCAGCATATTATGCCGTTCTCTACGTGCTTTTGCGCATCCTTCATCGCGGCCGAGGGGATCGGCCCAGTATTCAGGGGATAGAAGAGGACACAGCTCCGCTGGTTCGTCAATCTGTTGGGGGGGTGCCTCAAGGGGCTCTGGGATGGTCTGCACGGTCTGCTATATCATCCCATGATAGAAAAACAGGTGCACATGAAGCGGGGCAAGGCTCGATGACGATGCTGAGTGCTGCCATTGCCTGGCCGGAATATACCAGTGCTTTTGCAGCGCGTGGGGCCGGATTTTATGCCGGTGAACGGATGGGCGTGCTCCACAAATGGATGTGTGCCCTGCTGGCTCTCAGCTTGGTGGCCGGATTATGGTGGGCATACCAGACACCGCAGCCTGCCGGAACGGGAGTGGTACAATTTCTGGATATCGGACAAGGAGACAGTACACTAATTACAACACCGGGAGGCAAACATATTTTGGTCGATGGTGGAGGTACGGTCCAGTTTGGAAAGCCTGAACAGTCGTGGAAGACACGGCGTGATCCATACGAAGTAGGGGCCAAGGTGGTAGTTCCCTTATTGAAAAAGCGGGGCATTCATCGGCTGGATGCCGTAATCGTAACCCATGCGGATCAGGATCATGCCGGAGGATTACAGGCGGTGCTGGAACAGATTCCGGTGGAACGATTCATGTTCAACGGGACAACCAGCGGTACAGCCAATTTCGAGAAATTACTGGATACCGTTATCGAGAAGAAGATTCCGTTATATGCAATTGAGCAGGGGATGTCCTACGTGCCGGATGGAGAAACCAGACTGCATTTTATATATCCGGATTTGGGGAAAGCGGTAGACACGGGAGAGAGATTGCCCGTCTCAGAACATCAGAATCATGATTCGGTTGTCTTTTTGCTGGAGATGGCGGGAGCCTCACTGTTGTTTACGGGTGATATGGATGCTGCTGCCGAGCAGGATCTGCTCTATATGATTCAGGATGGATCGCTCGCAGCCTCGTTCGGACCGTATGATGCAGACGACGCTGCATTAGCAGATGATTCTGTTCAGAAGATATTTACACTCCATTCGGGGGACAATCAGAAGGACAATAATATGCCTGTCTCCATTGATGTGTTAAAGGTTGCCCACCACGGCAGCAAAACCTCGTCCACAGAAGCATGGTTACAGTACTGGAATGCCAAAACCGCCGTAATATCCGCTGGCGTTAATAATACATATGGCCATCCCAATCCGGGCGTGCCTGAAAGGCTGGAGGCTGCAGAGACAGACATTTACCGAACAGACCAAATGGGTGAGGTTCAGATGAAGATCAAAGATGGGAAGATCGATGTGCGTTATAAATTAATCAGGGATGACCTCCACAGCAATTGATATAAAAACGGCACAAATCCTTGTCAATCAAGGGGATTCGTGCACATGAGAAGAATTTTCACTTGACTCCAAAGCAGTATAATGGGTATTATTCCCATATGCTGATGATTAGGAGAATAGACGATGTTTATTATTTTGACATTAATACAAACTCACCATCATGAAAAGCGTTAATCCATTCCTTAAAAATGGGGATGGGTTAACGCTATTCGCGCTTCCCATCCTGCAATATGCAACGCGCAGGACTTAGAGTCTGGCGCGTTTTTTATTTTTTTGTTACAAAAGAAATGGAGGCGTGAAAATGGCAATCATGACAGACTCAAGAGGTAATATTTTTTTGGAGTTTATTCATATCGAGTATGATAAGGTCATTACCACTCCTGTATGGGATGCTCCATTAACACATGCTCTTATTGTGGTGAAGTGCCAAGGAAAATATCTTTTCATGCATAATAAGTGGAGAAAGCAATGGGAACTGCCAGGAGGCATTATTGAAACTGGAGAGAATGCTCAACAATGTGTAATTAGAGAATTGTTTGAGGAAACCAATCAAATAATTGACACGGCCGAGTTCAAAGGTCTAATGAAGTTTAGACTTCAGCCAAGTTTTCATGGACCTGAACGGACAGAATATGGGGCTCTGTTTATGTCTGAACTGTACCAACTTGATGGTTTTGTTGAAAACGATGAGGCTTCTTCAATTATCCTTTGGGACGGTACATCGGAGATTGGGCAAATCGCCGAAATAGATAGGAAGTTAGTTGAATTCGTGTGATATAAATAAAGCTAAAGTCCAAAAAGGGTCGAGGGGCAAACTTAGTCCCTTGTTCTTGTCCCGAGTAAAGGACAGGAACGTACACTGTTTACCAATTAGACATATAACTAAAAATTATTAAAGGATGTGTACTGTAAAATGCAGTATTTTATCGGAATTATCCCTCCAGATGGTTATCAGAAAAAAATAGTGGCATTTCGTGATCGTTGGTCCAGTAACTGTCTTAATGATGTAGTGGAGCCTCACATCACTGTAAAAGCGCAGGGTGGTCTTACAGAAGATCTACATTGGTTAGAAAGTGTAAGACAAACATGCTCGAAAATCCAAAGCTTTCCATTATCATTATCTGAACCTGAGTCGTTTGGAAGCGCCATCACATTTCTTAGTGTTGAAACGAGGAATGTAATTGATTTGCATAGAAGATTGGTAAATGCGATTTCTCCATCTCAAGAACATTTAGATCAATACTTTGAAATGGACAAGTATCATCCTCATCTGACCTTAGGGCAAACCTGTTGGGGTTTGAACGAGACTGAAATTGACGAAATGAGAGTATTAGCATTGAACGAATTATGTCCTTATCCAAGCTTTAATGTCCATTTTGTACGCGTATATAAAGAAGTTGTACCAGACAAATATGTACCATTTGTAGATATACAATTGGGAACTAAAAACTAAGTGATTCAACTAAACGGGCAGGATAATTCGATAGCCAACATGAAATAATGGGAGATAAAGTTTATGAAAGGGGCTAAGCGGTATGGAAAATGGGAGGATCTTAGGAATCGCATATAATGTAATTCCAGTTAAAAATGTAAAAAAATCTGGAGAATGGTTTGTTAGTCACTTTGGTTTTAACATCAGAAACGATAGAGGGAATTATATAAGTTTATTCAGGGATAACCGCCCAATAATTGATTTAATTGAATCTGATAATGACACCAGAGCTGTTTTTGAAGTAAACGGACGGTCAAGGTGGGTTGTAACTTTTTTTACAGATGATATTGTATCATTACACATGAGACTAGCATCAGAGGGAGTTACTGTTACACGAATTAGCAATGAAGGCATTTACGGGAAATTTTTTGTTTTTGAGGATCTGGATGGTAACTTATTTGATGTATGGGAGCATAGAGATTGTGAGTTAATCTTTTAAGAATGCAATCTAAGCTATCTGGCAGGTTAACGTGGAAACATATTTCTCATACTCCAGTTCCATGTTATGGTAATATAGTGTTGGATTTAGGAAAAGTGTACAAGGGTGTGTAAACGAAATGGCTGAAGAACCGTTCATCTTTCTAGCGTGTACAATATGTTTTGTGGTTAAGTATGGATGAATGTAAATAGTACATATGGAGGTAATGAAGTTTGAAAACCCGCTACTATCTCAGTTGGTTTAATGATTTTTTTCCAGAGAAGCTGGTCAAATTGTTGCATGAGGATATAACAGACAGAAAATCGCTTGTTATGATTAGCGCTCAACCGTCTGGTTATAAAGATAAGCAAGTTAACATGGATGATGTTTTTGAAAGGACATGGTTTAATCAGGCTAACATTATTTTTGATGAATATCATTTCATTGACTACCGCATGCAGAAGGAAGATGCCCAGCGATTAATTCGAAACGCTTCTGTCATTTTTTTATGCGGTGGAGATCCTGTTTTGCAGAACGATTTTTTGGCGGAATATGAATTATCTGATGTTATTAAGAACTGCAATGCCGTTATAATGGGTGCCAGCGCTGGTGCGTTAAACATGGCTGCAAAATGGTTATCCTCGAAAAACGCTGGCCATAAGGTTGAAAAAACTACTATTTATGATGGTATAGGCTTTGATCAGTTTGCCTACGAATCTCATGCCAGGCTCGACTACGATGCGCTGGTTCAAGGCTACCTGTTCCCTTTGTCTGAAGAGATTGATGTTTACGCGGCAGAACAGGAGAGCGCTATACGTGTAAAGGGCGGCAAAACAGAAATAATGGGTCCTGTATATTTAATTTCCCACTCCAAGATTCAGAAATTGGTTGAGACGCTCTAATTAGGGTTGGGGTAGCAAAGAAAGAGAACTTATGTAGCTTGGAAGTGATGCTGAGAAAAGATAGAACTTTAAAATGCCGCCATTGAGCGGCATTTTTTTGGAGCAGCTGGTGGTGATTGCCCCTTCATTACCGGATGTGTTAAAACTACGATGCCTGGAATTGAGCACATCAGGTTAATTGTAAGGATTACTATTTACAGGGAGATGAAAATATAATATAGTTATTAAAGAGTTGTTATATCTTTAATAGAGGAGGAAAATGATATGAATCCAAAATTACAAAAGAAAATTAGCACCTTAGATAATACGGAGAGGTTTCCAGCTGATCAATTAATGGAGTTCTTACCTGTCAACAAAAACGACAAAGTATTGGATCTGGGAGCGGGTACCGGTTACATTTCACTTTCCATCGCTGAACGAGTTCAAACCGTATATGCTTTGGATTGTGACAAAGATGTTCTGGATTACATGGAAACGCTAGCCAAGAACAGAGGCATAGCAAACATCAAATCGGTCGTAGGAAACTTCAAAGATATTCCGTTAGATAACCAGTTTATTGATACAGCTATTGCTTCAATTGCTTTACACGAAGTTCAACCACTTTCCATTGCCTTAAAAGAAATTAACAGAATTTTAAAAGATAAGGGCTTGTTCTTATGCATTGAGCTTGAGAAGACGGAAGCTTCTAAGGGTCCGAGAGTTTCTTCTAAAGATATGGAAGTTGAAATCATGGATGCTGGCTTTACCATTGTTAATAAACTCTACCCGTCGATCAAAATTGCTAACCAGTCCATCTATATTATCCTAGCTCAGAAATAAATCATAAGTGGTTCCATTCGGTCGTTCTTGGCCCACGCAGAATGAAACCAAAAGCCCGCTTCCAGAAATACTCCTCGGGGAGATATCGGGAAGCGGGCTAATTGGAATGAAATTATAACAGCGAATTATTCAACGCCGTCTTTAAAATGTTTACTCCAATGTTTGTCGCCTTTGTGCAGCAGATCCTCTACGGTTTTCTCCAGTGTCAACAAGAGCTGTGCTCTCACGTCCAATACAGTTTCCCGGTACAAGCGTTCTTCCGATCCAACGATTTTATCGCCGTATAATGCTTGTGCAGCGGTATATTTTCGATGTTCCTCAACCAGGGTATCAATAGATTGAAGTGCATGTTCCACAAAATGGGATATGCTTTGATATTCTTTGGGCATTTGTTCTTTTAACGCTTGAATTTTTGCAAGAGCTGGCATGCTCATCACCTCGTGTTATGAATGTAAATTTACAATAAACTATTTTCATGAAAATTACATTAAAATGAGCTTAAATTTGAACAAAATTTGAATTTTTCTTAATTTCAACGCGATAAGTGTTGCTAGCTATAATGTATGCCATTGTAAATAAATTGAGTCGTGTAAGTAATGGAATGACTTTTGAGCGGGCTTGGTGACTCGTTATGCAATTTCTGTTATTCTAAGAGAAGATTTCAGCGGCCCCAATACATAAGCCGTTATTTTGTTATGGCAATATAAAAAAAATACTTAACTTTGCAACAATTTTATTGATGATCACGTCTGTAAGGTTGCAGGGAGAGGGGGATCCTTTGTGGTAGAGCCGGAACTCATCAGAGCCGCTCAATCGGGCGATCGCGACGCTCTAATTACCCTATTGCGGGACATTGAACAGCATGTTTATCGGACCGCATATTACATTCTCAATAATGAACAGGACGCTTTGGATGCTGCTCAGGAAGCATTGATCCGAATTTACACCAAGATTAATTCATATGAGGAAAAGGCCCAGTTTAAGACATGGGTCCAGCGCATCGTCACGAATATCTGTATTGACAAATTCAGAAGAACCAAGCCCTCCGTTTCCATTGACGAGCATGACATGGTTTTTCAGGATAATCAGGATGTTGAATTCGAAGTCATGTCCACGTATGTGGCAAAGGATATTCAGGATGCGATCAACAAGCTGCCTGAGCATCATCGCACCGTTATTGTTCTACGATATTTGCAGGACTTATCTTATAACGAAATTGCGGATTGCCTTGATCTTCCGTTGAATACGGTTAAATCTTATTTATTCAGAGCCAGACAGCAATTACAGAATCTACTACAGGATTATCAGAAAGGTGGTGTGACAGGATGAAATGCGAAGAGGTGGTGGAATGGATGCACCGGTATCTGGATCATGATCTGGGCGAGGCGGAAACCGAGCAGATGCTACAGCATGTAGCGAAGTGTCCGGAGTGCGCTGAAAATTTTAGTTTGCTCAGAGCTCTCTCCAGAGAACTGGAAGATTTGCCGCAGGTAACCCCGAGATTCAGTCTGGTTGATGCCATTATGCCGCAACTGGATGCAATTGACGAAGCAAAGAGGGAACAAAGCAGTACATTACAGGAAATGAGTCCTGTCCCTGCTGCATTTGAAAACTTACAGCGATCAAGTGAGCGGAAAACGAAGCAAAAATGGCTCAACTCTATGGCAGGTCGAATGTCCGTGGGTGCAGCGGCAGCAGCTGTTGTTCTGGGCGTTGCAATCTTCGGGTATCAGCCAGAGAAGATAGAAAATGCCGAAATGATGATGAGCACAGGAAGTACCCAAGAAAGTGGGAACACGGATCAAAACCCAATGAGCAGAGAGATCAACAATGAAGGATATTCTTCCTCAGAGAGCGATGACAGTATGGGGGCTGACCGTTCAGAACAGCCGTTGACCGAAGATAAGCGAGCTGAGGATGCTGCTCCAGAAGCAGATGGCACGGACCAGGTAAATGAGCCTGAAGGAAAGCAGGACATTACTCCTAAGCAGCCAGCTGTCGGAACAGAACCGAACACGAACAAGGGTAGTGAAACAAAAGAACCCCCTTCAAGTTCCGATGCTGGGGATAGCTCGAAGAATGCCGGGCAGGAAAAAAACCAGGATTCTACTACTCCGACCGTACCACCGGCAGTCTCTGAAGATCGTAAACCATCAGAGCCGGAAACAAACGACTCACAATTATTCACTTCTCAGGATATGCCTGATCTGAAGGTAGAAGATCCGACAGAGAGTGCAAACACGACACCTGATTCGGAAACGGAAATGGATGCGTCTGGCGGAAAAGGATTTGCCGCCACAGATCAGGGTGCAGCGACCACCACGGCACCCAAAGAATGGAAATCACCGGATGGAGCCTACCTGGTCATGCTGATCGGAGATCAAATCAGCATCTACTCCAAACCTGCGGCTGACTCGGATGTTCTTAATCTGGTTGAGCAGCGCAGTGTGGAGGGTACACTGAAATCGGCCAGCTGGTCCAATGATAGTACCGTATTCAGTTATGAGACAGATCAAGATGGGACAACTACAAAGAAATCGTTTAATGTGTCTACTCCTTCAAGTGGAACTTCAGGTAAATAGGCTGTAAATCAGATGTTTGCCCTTTAGATTTGCCGAACACTCCAGGAGTGACAGAATATAATGGAATTAACCAAAAACGTCCTATCTCAGTTGGAACAACTGACGTCGTATGACCGCGCACCAGCCTTTTCTAGAATCGTTGGTGTCCGCGTTTATATAGATGTAGGACAGGGGCCTTCATCCGTTAATCGGATGTAAGGTCCCTTTGTTGTCTGTCACGTTTTCTGGTAGGATAAGAGGGATAAGGGGGCACCGTGATGGATGTAAAAAGTGCAACAAAGGCAATACGTAATGGGGAAACAGCTCCGGTATATGTGCTGTACGGAACGGAGAAATACCAGATACAGCAATTTACGGATATGCTAAAACAACAGGTGATTGAAGAAGAGCACCGTGAATTTGCGATCATTCCGTATGATCTGTCTGAAACAGCTGTGGAAGTGGTTATTGAAGAAGCGGAGACGGTTCCTTTTCTTGTCCCGCGTAAACTCATTATCGTTCGCGATGCCAATCTGTTCACAGCCGGCAAGGATTCCAAGATTGATCACCAGATTGACCGGCTGCTAACATATATGGACAATCCGGCAGATTATAGTATTATTGTTTTTCTGGCTCAAGGGGATAAGCTGGATGAGCGTAAAAAACTTGTGAAGGCAGCCAAGAAACAAGCTGTTGTCCTGGCGTTCGCTCCGTTAAGTGGTGAGGAGCTGATTCATTGGATTTTGAAACTGGCCAAGCAGCGGGATGTATCATTTGAGTCTGGAGCAGCTGATACACTGGTAAGTTACGCAGGGACAGGCCTGCAGACGTTATCTGCGGAAGTGGACAAATTGTGTTTGTTCGCGGGCAACGGAGGTACAATTAAACGCGCGGATATTGAGTCATTGGTGGCGCGAAGCACCGAGCAGAATGTGTTTGCGCTGGTGGAGGAGCTGGCTAATTTACGCTTGGAGAAGGCTTTGGGTCTCTTTTATGAGTTGCTGAAGCAGCGTGAAGAACCGATCAAAATTGCAGCGTTGATCGCCCGTCAGTTCCGGATCATGATCCAGGTGAAAGAATTGGGGCAGCAGAGCTACTCCCAACAGCAAATTGCCAGCCAGCTTGGTTTGCATCCCTATGCTGTCAAAATTGCTGGTGAACAGGCCCGGAAATTTCAGGCCGAACGGTTGAGGCTGATTCTGAGCCATCTCAGTGAGCTGGACTATCAGATGAAGACGGGCGCAGTGGATAAAGTGCTGGGACTTGAGCTGTTCTTGTTAAGACTTGGAGCATAAAAATTAGCTTGTGAAGAAGCCTAATAATACAACAAAGCGGCCTCTAATTCGTTGATGGTGGATCTTCGAATTAGAAGCCGCTTTGTTCGAGTGCTTATAGAATCAGATACTAAAAAATCCTGAAAGCTCGTGCTGTTCAGGATTTTTCCATTAGATCGTATAAGTAACGCTTCTTACGCTTGTGCGGAAAGAGCGTTCAGTTTTTTCGCCAAGCGAGACTTTTTGCGGGCTGCAGCATTTTTATGAACCAGACCTTTAGTTACAGCCTTGTCCAGCTTTTTGGAAGCAGCTTGAATCGCAGCTTTTGCAGTATCAACTTCGTTACTTACCAGAGCAGCATCAGCAGCTTTAACAGCTGTACGGAGTGCGGATTTCTGGGAAGCGTTGAGTGCGCGGCGCTTGTCGCTCGTTTTTACGCGTTTAACAGCGGATTTGATGTTTGGCATTACATTCACCTCCTGTAAGGCATTTGCATGAATACAAACGTTTCACAACTTAAAATATTCTAGCACGCTAGCATGCAAATTGCAACCAATTTTCCTATGAAGTTCGACAGTACTGCATAAAGCACATCATTTTCCCACACAATATGCTCAAATGCGTTAAGGGAGGCAGGGACAGATGACACTGGATTTGCAAAACTATACAGTTCGTACCGATTTGGCAATTGACTCCAAGGAAATGGCTCAGGGTAAACAGCAGCAGACGATTCCCGGGCTGCGGGAAGATGTGGATCAGAAAGACGGGATTACCATTACGCGTATTGATGTGCTTGATGATGCCGCCGCCACAGCAATTGGGCGTGTGAAGGGGCATTATGTCACATTGGAGGTCCCGGCACTTCGTAACGGCGATACCGGGCTTCAGGAGCGGGTTGCCGCAGAATTTACGCGGGAAATGGAAGGCTTTTTGGCCAAGGCGGGCGTTAACAAGACGTCCAAGATTTTGATTGTGGGACTGGGCAACCTGAACGTAACACCAGATTCTCTCGGTCCGTTGGTGGTAGAAAATCTGATGGTTACCCGTCAGTATTTTGAATTAGTGCCGGATCAGGTTGCCCCTGGCTATCGGGAAGTCAGTGCAATTGCCCCCGGGGTGCTGGGTACAACAGGCATTGAGTCCAGTGACATCGTGCAAGCGATCGTGGATCGAACCAAGCCGGATGCCATCATAGCCATTGATGCCTTGGCTTCACGTTCACTGGAGCGTGTCAACACAACGATTCAGGTGGCGGACATTGGTATCCATCCTGGCTCAGGCATTGGTAACAAGCGACGCGGGTTAACGCAAGAGATATTGGGTGTACCCTGCATTGCGATTGGGGTGCCTACCGTATGTTATGCATCGACCATCGTGAATAACGTTATCGAAATGATGCGTACCCATTTTCAGCAGGAGACGGATCAGACGAAACAGATTATGGGCATGCTGGACGACATTAGTGAGAATGACCGGCTCAGTTTGGTAAAAGAGGTGCTCGAGCCCCTGGGACATGATCTGATCGTTACCCCCAAGGAAATCGATGAATTTGTCGAGGATATTGCCAACATTATTGCAACAGGACTTAATGCTGCGCTCCATGATGCGGTTAATGCTGAGAATGTAGCTGCCTACACCCATTGATTACGGTTGATATCGAATGTTAAATGTCTGAAACTCTTGCAAAGAAGGTTCGAATCTATCGGACTTTCTTTTTTTTGGTGCAATCTTCTTTTTCCTGTTCTATCAAATCTGGCAGGCTCATAGAGTTGAAGTATAAGCGTTGTCCAGCAGGGAAGGAGACAGAGGCATGAACAAAATATTGGCCTGGAATATTGGTAAATGGAAAAAAAGATGTCTGCACGTGCTGGCCATGGGCCGTACGTTGTTGTTGCTTATGATCATATCTGCCTTGTTTTTTGTAGTACTCGGTCTAGGGGGAATGGCAGAGAAACGTTTGAATAACTCACCGGTTTCTTCCATGAAAGGATTTGCGGGTGCCGTATCAAGCCGTTTTTTTGTGGACATGCTCGGCATGGAAATGCCGCACCTTACACAGAAGGAACAGACCTCTGCGTTTTCCGGTGAGAACCTGACTTCATTTGTATTCCAGTTGCTGACGAATGTGAATCCGCAGGACCCGAAAAGCTTGATCGCTAGAGAAATGCCGGGTATGGGTTCGAATCAGCCCGTCTTGCTGCGACCTGGCTCGGGAAATGAAAAATCGGAAGCACCGGAAGACTACCAGCCGGGTCCGGGACTCACGGATACTGCATCTACAGGTGGAGGGAAGTCGGGCGGTGAACAGCATGTTCCACCAGGTCAAGACCACAGCGAGCCATCCGATCCGAAAGGGTCCGATGATGGCGAAGTGAAGGAAGATCCGCCACCAAAGAGTGGCGGGAAAGATGATCCAAGCACACCGACGACAGGGAAAAAGGCAGTTCTTGTCTACCATTCCCATCCGCGTGAAGGGTATAATCCGCTTCTTGGCACGAAGAGTGACAATCCGTCCTCTGGTAAATCCACAGGAAACGTTTTTCAAGTGGGAACCTACTTGTCTGACAGTCTCGAAAAGCTGGGAATCGGAGTGGAACATGCCAAAGAAGATTATCCAACCAAAGTTAAGGATTATAACTGGAACTATTCCTATAAATACTCCCGTCAGACCGTGAAAGCTGCGCTGGCTCAAAATGACGATCTCACATACCTCATTGATATACACCGTGATTCACAACGTCATAGCAAAACAACAACAACCATTAATAATTTGGGTTATGCCAAAGTATATTTCATTATTGGACATGAGAATCCAAATTGGCAGCAAAATGAAGCCTTTGCGGCGAAAATTCATAAAAAGCTTGAAGCGAAGTATCCGGGGGTATCCCGGGGCGTCTGGGGTAAGGACGGCGGCGGAGCCAACAATGGTGAATACAATCAGACGCTCTCACCCAATAGCATTTTGATCGAAATTGGTGGTATCGACAATACGGCTGCTGAATTGGAACGAACCTCCAAAGTACTAGCCGACATGATTGCACAAGTGTACTGGGAGGAACAGAAAGTGGACAAAGCGAGCGCAGTTAAAACATCAAAAGGCGGCTAAGCCATTTCAATATGTAAGAACTAGAAATATAGACAGGAGGCGAAGATGGTGTCCAGATTCGGTAAAAGATTATTTTCCATCTGCGTACTAATGCTGCTGGGTGTTCTGTTCGGAATGCAGCTGGCTGGCAGCAACTTTCATATGGGTAATGATTCGGGAGGCAACCCGGCCGTTGTAAAAACAGAGCCTGTGTCACCAACAGCCGAATCTGTGCCAATCAAGCCCGTCCAACAGGAGGTTAAGGAAGTGCCTGTTGTGCCCGTTCTCACTCCGAGCCAGGTACTCGGTGCAGAACAGAACAAGGCCCCTGTCGACGTGCTCGCTGATAAAACCGCGGGGCTCCTTCAAAATCTGTCCCATAACGGAA
The DNA here is from genome assembly GCF_001514495.1 of Paenibacillus pabuli NBRC 13638. Taxonomy (GTDB): domain Bacteria; phylum Bacillota; class Bacilli; order Paenibacillales; family Paenibacillaceae; genus Paenibacillus; species Paenibacillus pabuli. Next base: position 29,221 of record NZ_BCNM01000028.1, on the reverse strand, counting down.
TGAAGTGGGTCGTCTCCTTATTTAGCGGTGTAGCTGAATAAAACGCCCTGGAATACAGGCAAACTAAACCCTTGGAGTTGGCTATTGTAACGGTTATGATAAAGTTGAGGCAACGCGGGATTGATGCACCCTGCATCAACTGTTATAATGAAGTGATTGACACTAGGCTGTTTCTGGGGGTAAGGAATGACTGACATTCGGGCAAGACAACGTAAAATTCGTAACTTTTCAATTATTGCACATATAGATCACGGCAAATCAACACTTGCGGACCGGATCTTGGAGTACACAGGTGCGCTTACTACACGGGAAATGCAAGAACAAGTATTAGACCAAATGGAGCTTGAACGCGAGCGTGGAATTACGATCAAGCTGCAGGCGGTAGCGCTGACTTACAAAGCCGATGACGGCGAAGAGTATCTTTTGAATCTGATTGATACGCCTGGACACGTAGACTTCACATATGAAGTGTCCCGCAGCCTTGCTGCATGTGAAGGTGCTTTATTGGTGGTGGATGCGGCCCAGGGTATTGAAGCCCAGACGCTGGCTAACGTGTATCTGGCATTAGATAATGATCTCGAAATTTTACCGGTCATTAACAAAATTGACCTTCCAAGTGCTGACCCGGATCGGGTAAAGCAGGAAGTGGAAGATGTCATTGGATTGGACACGAGCAATGCGGTACTGGCTTCAGCCAAAGCAGGCATCGGGATCAAAGAGATTCTGGAACAAGTGGTGCAAAGTGTGCCTGCGCCACAAGGGGACCCTGACCAGCCCTTGAAAGCACTGATTTTTGACTCGCACTATGACCCATACAAAGGTGTTATCGTGTATATTCGTGTCATTGACGGTAAAATCAAGTCCGGTTCCAAAATCAAAATGATGGCAACAGGAAAATCATTCGAAGTTATCGAGGTAGGCGCGTTTAAACCTCGGATGACGATTGTGGACGAGCTGAACGTGGGTGATGTTGGTTTTGTCGTTGCAGGAATCCGGCATGTGGGGGATACCCAAGTCGGGGATACGGTAACAGACGCCAAAAATCCAACAGCGGAACCTTTACCGGGTTACCGTAAAATCAATCCAATGGTTTACTGCGGTCTCTATCCGATTGAAACATCGGATTATGTTGACCTGCGTGAAGCGCTGGAGAAATTACAGTTGAACGATGCGTCGCTCAGCTTTGAGCCGGAGACTTCCAGTGCACTCGGTTTTGGATTCCGTTGTGGATTCCTTGGACTGCTTCACATGGATGTTATTCAGGAGCGGATTGAACGTGAGTTCAACATTCCGTTGATCACGACCGCACCAAGTGTAATCTACCACGTAACGCTGACCAACGGTGAAGTGATGCAAATCGATAACCCATCCAACTATCCTGAAGTGGGAAGAATTGATTTTGTTGAGGAACCGTATGTGAAGGCTTCGATCATCGTACCGAATGATTATGTGGGTACCATTATGGAGCTTTGTCAGAACAAACGTGGTGAATATGTGAATATGGAATATTTGGACACAACTCGGGTTACCATTACGTATGAGATTCCGTTGTCCGAGATTGTATATGACTTCTTTGACCAGTTGAAATCAAGCACCAAAGGATATGCATCGTTTGACTATGAACTGTCCGGTTATCGTCAGTCCAATCTGGCAAAAATGGACATCTTGCTTAATGGGGAGCAGGTCGATGCCCTGTCCTTCATCGTTCACCGTGACCGTGCGTATAACCGTGGACGCATTATCTGTGAGAAGCTGCGCGAGCTGATTCCACGGCAAATGTTTGAGGTGCCGATCCAGGCATCTGTAGGAACCAAGGTTGTAGCTCGTGAAACGGTAAAAGCGATGCGTAAAAACGTACTTGCCAAGTGTTATGGCGGTGACATCTCGCGGAAACGGAAACTGCTTGAGAAGCAGAAGGAAGGTAAGAAGCGGATGAAGCAGGTCGGTAACGTAGAGGTGCCGCAGGAAGCGTTCATGGCGGTGCTGAAAATTGATGATTAGGACGTTTGCTTGCAAACGTCATGTGAATCCTTTTGGTACAACAATAATTTGTGTATGAAAGGATAAACGATATTTTGTCTTGGGTACAACACTGAGTGTGTGTATCAAAATTGAATTGTAGGACGTTTGCTTGCAAACGTAGTTACATCACAGAATAACCAATAAACCAAGCTGAAAGGGAAGCCGGATGGCTTTCCTTTTTTCAAATAGAGGGGGACTTGCCATGACATTGGCAGCACACAGCCGGAAAACAGGTGCACCCCAAGCGGTGTATCTTCACATTCCCTTTTGCACAAATAAATGTTTCTACTGCGATTTTAACTCCTATGTATTGAAGGACCAGCCTGTAATGCAATACCTTGAAGCGCTGGAACGGGAGATGGAACATACGGTCCAAGCGAATCCGCCGGGAGAAATCAAAACCATATTTGTGGGCGGCGGCACGCCGACTGCATTGAAGCCGGATGAAATGGCCGTATTCCTGAAATCAGTTAAGACCTATTTCCCAAACTGGGCGGATGATATCGAATTCTCGATGGAAGCAAACCCGGGCACGACCGATGCGGAGAAGCTTGCCGTCATGAAGGAAGGCGGGGTTAACCGCGTCAGCTTCGGGGTACAGGCATTTCAAAATGATCTGCTTACAGGCATTGGCCGGATTCATAATACAGATGATGTATACCGTAGTCTGGAGAACGCTAGAGCAGCTGGATTGCATAACTTGTCCATTGACCTCATGTTTGGTTTGCCAAACCAGACGGTTGAGATGCTGAACGAGAGTATCGACAAAGCGCTGGAACTGGATCTGCCGCATTACTCCATATACAGTCTCAAGGTGGAAGAGAATACCCTTTTCCATACGCTATATCAGAAAAATCAATTGCCGCTTCCTCATGAAGATGACGAGCTGCAAATGTATCTTCTGTTAATGAAGCGTATGAAAGAAGCGGGTTACGGACAATACGAGATCAGTAACTTTGCCAAACCTGGCTTTGAGAGTCGTCACAATATTACGTATTGGCGGAATGAGGACTATTACGGTCTGGGTGCAGGTGCACATGGATATGTGGGCCGTGAACGTCATATGAATATTAAAGGTATAAACCCGTATGTTGAAGCCTCCAAAGCAGGGCTGCCGCGTCTTGATCATTTTGAGATCAGCCGTGCCGAGGCGATGGAAGATTACCTGATGGTTGGACTGAGAATGCTGGAAGGCGCTTCATCATCGCGGTTCAGCGAACAGTTCGGGGAGTCTATGGAGGAAGTGTTTGCGAAGCCTTTAAGCAAAATGTTGAATGCAGGACTGCTTGAGAAGACGCCAGATGGCTTCCGGCTTAGTGAGCAGGGCATCCTATTCGGAAATGACGTTTTTGCCGAGTTTATCGGGTCGATATCGCTGAATTCGTAGCTTGAAATTATATACGCTCTGTTGTATATTTATTCATATTGATTTTACAGAGCGTGTAATTTATACAACTACGAAGTTGGCTTTCCTCTGGAAAGCTTCTTATTAGGAGGAGAGCTGGATGTCGGCCATATGCAGAAAAGCCGTACCGGAAGATGTTGAACCATTATTTGAAATGATTAAGGGCTATGCAGAGCGTGGAATCATGCTTCCGCGTTCACGGGAAGTACTGCAGCGGCAGCTGGAGCACTTTGTTGTAGCTGAAGTGAACGGTGAAGTTGTAGGTTGTGGATCACTTTGCCGTCTGGGGAATGATTTGGTGGAAGTCAGATCCCTTGGCATCTCGGAAGGTCACAAAGGCATGGGCATTGGCTCACTGCTGCTGGACCGATTGGTAGAGGAAGCGGAGAAACAACAGATTCCCAAGGTCATGGCGTTGACATATGAGGTCTCTTTTTTCTTGAAAAATGGCTTCGCTGTTGTGGAAAAGGAGATTTTCCCGGAAAAAGTATGGACGGACTGCGTTCATTGCAGCAAACAGAATTGCTGTGATGAGATTGCCGTATTGAAAGAGTTGAACGTTTCAGCCTAATAAATAATGAACCGCATGGATCGAGCAATACACTCAATCATATGCGGTTCTTTTAATTCATTAGATATGAGCAAAGTTGTTAGGACTTGCATACATTGGTCTATACTATAAATAGATGAGCGTACTCATCAAACTCACTTGACAACGATCACGTCAGTTTGGTATTTTTGTATTACCGCTTAGCACTCATCTAACCGGAGTGCTAACGACATGGGACAGTACAGTCAGAAGGAGGGAATACTCACCATGTTAACTGAGCGTCAACGAATGATTCTGAACGCTATAGTGGATGACTATATCCGTTCAGCTGAGCCCGTAGGGTCCCGGAGCATTTCCAAAAGGGGAGATGTTGGATATAGTCCGGCTACGATCCGTAATGAAATGGCAGATCTTGAAGACATGGGTTTTCTGGAACAGCCGCATACATCAGCTGGTCGCATTCCTTCACATAAAGGCTATCGGTATTATGTCGATCATCTGGTTCCCTGGAATCAGGTGGAACCGCAAGAACTGGATGACTTAAAGTCTTTCTTCGCGGAAAAGCTGAACGTGATGGAACAAGTGATTCAGCATGCCTCAGTTATTTTATCACATATGACGAATTATACTTCGATCCTGCTTGGACCGGAAGTTTTTCATACGTCTCTTCGTCATTTTCAGTTGCTTCCGCTTAACGAAAGTGAAGCCGTTGCAATCATTGTAACGAATACGGGACAGGTGGAGAACAAGACCGTGCAGATCCCGCCGGAAATCTCGGTAGCCGAGATGGAGAATGTGGTCCGTCTGTTGAACAGCAAGCTGGTTGGCGTGCCGATTTACAAATTGAAGTCTCGTCTCTATACGGAGCTTGGACAAGAGATGGAACGTCATATTACACGTTATGAGGAAGTCATGCAGGTGCTGAACAGTGCCTTTGACAATGAACATGACAATCGTCTGTTCCTCAGTGGTGCAACCAATATGTTAACCCAACCAGAATTTAAGGATATCGAAAAAGTAAAAGATATTCTGGATCTGTTGGATGAGACACCAACACTCATGAAATTGATGATGCCCGTGCAGGGTGGATCTGGTATTCAGGTGCGAATTGGTACCGAGAATGATCATGAAGCCTTCGCCAATTGCAGCCTGATAACGGCATCCTATTCATTGGATGGAGAAGCTTTGGGCTCCATCGGAATTTTGGGACCTACGCGAATGGATTACGCACGTGTCATTCATATTTTAAATACATTATCCCGTGATTTGACGGCCATGCTAACGCATCGCTTTAAATAAGGATACGGGAATGAATCCAAGAGCATTTCATTCTTATAAGGAGGTGAACATCTTGAAAGAGGAGCAATCATTCGCAGCAGAAGAACAGGAGCAGCAAACGACTACAGCAGCGGAGCAGGAACCTGTCAATGAAGCCGGAGCTGCAGAAGCCCAGGCAGAAGAGATGGCAGATCAGGAGCAAGATGAGATCGCACGTTTGAAGACAGAAGCCGAGGAACAACAACAGCGTTTTGTCCGTGCGCAAGCTGATTTTGACAATTTCCGTCGTCGTACGCAGAAGGAAAAAGAAGAACTGGCGAAATACGCTTCGATGAAGCTGGTCAACGAACTGGTACCCGTTATTGATAACTTCGAGCGTGCCATGGCTACTGTACCTGAAGGTACGGAAGTTGAATCTTTTTCCAAAGGCATACAAATGATCTTCCGTCAGCTGGAAACGGTGCTGAATAATGAAGGCCTGACTGCGATGGATACGGTAGGACAACCGTTTAATCCTGAATTCCACCAAGCGATCATGCAAGTGGAAAGCGACGAGTATGAAGAAGGTACCGTTGTTGAGGAAGTCCAAAAAGGCTATATGCTGAAGGATAAAGTGCTTCGTCCGGCTATGGTCAAAGTGAGCTCATAATTTCTGGTTGCAGAATGTAATGGGTGTACTACATGATTATACGAAGCCAGCGAAGCTTAATATAAAGGTTTGCACACACATAGAGCATGACTAGTGAAAAATAAAATAAGGATCAATTGGATCCATTTAAATTGTCGAGGGAGGATATTTTCGAATGAGCAAAGTAATCGGTATTGACTTAGGAACAACAAACTCATGCGTAGCGGTTATGGAAGGCGGCGAGGCTGTCGTCATTCCAAATCCGGAAGGCGCACGTACTACACCGTCCGTAGTCGGTTTCAAAAAAGACGGAGAACGCGTGGTTGGTGAAACTGCCAAACGTCAAGCGATCACGAATCCTGATCGTACGATCATCTCGATTAAACGTCATATGGGTACATCCCACAAAGAAACAATTGACAGCAAAGACTACTCCCCACAAGAGATCTCTGCAATCATCCTGCAAAAACTGAAATCCGATGCTGAGGCTTATCTGGGCCAAACGGTAACTCAAGCGGTTATCACGGTACCGGCTTACTTCAATGACAGCCAGCGTCAAGCTACGAAGGATGCAGGTAAAATCGCAGGTCTGGAAGTTCTGCGTATTGTCAACGAGCCAACAGCAGCAGCTTTGGCATACGGTATGGAGAAATCCGAAGACCAAACGATTCTCGTATATGACTTGGGTGGCGGTACATTCGACGTATCCATCCTTGAACTGGGTGACGGTTTCTTCGAAGTTAAAGCAACTAGTGGTGATAACCAACTGGGTGGCGATGACTTTGACCAAGTGATCATTGATTATCTCGTAAGTGAGTTCAAAAAAGATCAAGGCATTGACTTGAGTAAAGATAAAGCAGCGGTTCAACGTTTGAAAGATGCTGCCGAAAAAGCGAAAAAAGAACTTTCCGGCGTATTGACTACTACGATTTCCCTGCCGTTCATTACTGTGGCTGATGGCGTTCCTCAACATTTGGAGCTGAACCTGAGCCGCGCGAAATTCGAAGAAATCTCTGCTGGTCTGGTTGAGCGTACGCTTGAACCAACTCGCCGTGCACTGAGTGACGCTGGAATGACAGCTAACGATATCGACAAAATCGTATTGGTTGGTGGTTCCACACGTATTCCTGCAGTACAGGAAGCAATCAAAAAACTGACAGGTAAAGAACCTCACAAAGGCGTTAACCCGGATGAAGTGGTAGCTTTGGGTGCGGCTGTACAAGCGGGCGTACTGACAGGTGACGTGAAAGACGTTGTATTGCTCGACGTAACTCCATTGTCCCTGGGTATTGAAACTGCAGGCGGCGTATTCACTAAGATGATCGAGCGGAACACAACGATCCCTACAAGCAAATCCCAAGTATTCTCCACCTATGCAGACAACCAGCCTAGCGTTGAGATTCACGTTCTGCAAGGGGAGCGCGAGATGGCAGCGGGTAACAAATCCCTCGGTCGCTTCATGCTGGGAGATATTCCTCCAGCTCCACGTGGCGTTCCACAAATCGAAGTTAGCTTCGATATTGATGCCAACGGTATCGTTAATGTATCTGCAACAGACAAAGGTACGAACAAAACTCAAAAAATCACCATCACTTCTTCCAGCGGTTTGAGCGATGCTGAAGTTGAGCAAATGATGAAAGATGCTGAGCTGCATGCTGAAGAAGATAAAAAACGCAAAGAACTCGTTGAAGCGAAAAACAGCGCAGATCAACTGATCTACTCTGTTGACAAAACGATCAAAGATCTTGGCGAAAAAGCAGACGCTGGTGAAGTCGAAAAAGCGAATGCTGCAAAAGAAAAACTGCAAGGCGTGCTGGCTTCCGACAACCTGGAAGACATCAAAGCCGCTACAGATGAACTGACAGAGATCGTTCAACAGCTGTCCGTTAAACTGTATGAGCAAGCACAAGCTCAAGAGCAAGCAGCTCAAGGTGCTGAAGAGCAACAAGGTTCCGCTAAACGTGACAACGTCGTAGACGCTGATTACGAAGTTGTGGATGAAGATAAAAAACAAAACTAATTCACGATTCTTTGTGGATTAATCATCGGTGACGTTCGGATCGAGGGGAAAGTCATAGCCGGGGCTCCCGTGCTTTGGCTTTCCTTTTGTCACGATGTGCGATAAGGTGAATGATATGGGGGTGGAAGAGTGGCTGAAAAACGTGATTATTATGAGGTACTCGGCGTCAGCAAAAATGCCAGCGACGAGGAAATCAAAAAGGCATACCGCAAGCTTGCCCGTCAGTATCACCCTGACGTAAACAAGGCTGCTGACGCGGAAGCCAAGTTTAAGGAAGTTAAAGAAGCTTATGATGTGGTCAGTGACGGTCAGAAGCGGGCACAGTATGACCAATACGGTCATATTGATCCAAACCAGGGCGGCTTCGGCGGCGGTGGCGATTTTGGCGGCGGCGGCTTTGGCGACATCTTCGATATGTTCTTTGGCGGTGGCGGTGGACGACGTGATCCAAATGCTCCGCAACGGGGGAACGATCTGCAATACACCATGACGATTGAATTCAAGGAAGCGGTATTTGGCAAGGAAACCGACATTACCATTCCGCGCACTGAAGGCTGTGATACTTGTCATGGCTCTGGTGCGAAACCGGGAACCAAACCGGAAACCTGTTCCGTCTGCCATGGTAGCGGTCAACAGGAAGTGGTTCAAAATACTCCGTTTGGCCGTATGGTCAACCGTCGTGCTTGTTCGAACTGTAACGGTTCTGGACAAATTATCAAGGAAAAATGTACAACATGCAGCGGCAGCGGTAAAGTACGCAAACAACGCAAAATTCATGTTCGCATTCCAGCGGGTGTAGATGACGGAGCTCAACTGCGCATGACTGGTGAAGGTGAAGGTGGTTTGCGCGGGGGACCAGCAGGAGATCTGTATATAGTCATCCGTGTGAAATCACATGATTTCTTCGAGCGTGAAGGCGATGATATCTATTGTGAAATCCCGCTCACTTTTGCTCAAGCCGCATTGGGAGATGAGATTGAAATTCCAACGCTGTCCGAGAAAGTGAAGTTGAAAGTACCTGCCGGTACACAAACGGGAACGTACTTCCGTCTTAAAGGCAAGGGTGTACCGCGTCTGCGTGGTATGGGGCAAGGCGATCAGCATGTAAAAGTGGTTGTAGTTACACCAAGCAAGCTGAATGACGAGCAGAAAGATTTGCTTCGTCAAATTGCTGCACTTGATGGAGAACAAACGCATGAACATGAGCAATCCTTCTTTGACCGAGTGAAACGGGCTTTCCGTGGAGACTGAGTCTTATCATGAATGTAAAAGGACACCACAGCGGTTTTTCCGCTCGGTGTCCTTTTTTGCATAATAAGGGCACGGTTGCGGAAAGATACCAGACATGAGCATTCAGTGGTTGCTGATGTGCCGAAAACTAGGGAAGCAGGTGAACCGGATGACCGAAAAAAATATTTTGGCTTATTTCCATAGCCCGGAGCAAGCGGAAGGGGCAGCCAAAAAACTGGAGGCATTACGTGTGGAAGACCTGTCAATCAATCGATTCAGTCGTTATGCAGGTGTAGGGCCGAGTGGAGCGTCCTATACATCGGGGGTTTCCGGCAGTTTTTCTTCCTGGGTGCCTAGCGCTCTAGGCACGAATGCCAGTGCCGGAATCATGGCTGCAGCAGATCCCTCTGCGAGCGGTATGAGTGACGGCGGGCAAGAGGGTCCGACAGGCCGAGATGTATTACTGACCGTCGTCGTAGACGAGGCAGTACATCATCGCGCCCTATCCATTATCGAACAAGCCGGCGGTATGATTTAGTTTTAAAATTCATGTAAGTTTCAACTAAAACATTTACACGATAACGGAGAGGACAGAAAAAAACTGGAGAAGCGAAGCGTTCGCCTGAAAGCTTTCGCAAGAAAGCTACTTCGGAAGCATACGCTATCCCTGGATTTTCCCTTTTAAGGGAGGGAATCAAAAAAATCTGGGGATAACAGCGATCGGAAGGTTGTTCTGTCATCGGAGTGCCAGTGTAAATACGCTTAGTTGGACTTATACAATTTGAAGGAGGAGCATAACGATGGCAGAACATGAACGTCCAGGCAAGATTTTGACGAAAACAGAAAAGATGAAACGAATGCAGTCCGCCAAAAATGAGGATGTGGAATTCAGCGCCGAAGCTGCGGACCATGAAGATATAGAGGCTCTGCGCCACAGTGAAGCAGCTGATCGTCGTCAGGGACGGGAGCTTCATGACTGAAGATCGCTCCGCAGTGATCATTGAGGCCGTGTTTACAAGCTGGTCCGATGCCGAATCTGCACGGAGAGCTTTGGAATTACTGCACCCGAACCAGCTAAGCGTCGAAAGCGTTCAAAATGAAGCAGCTCGCTCGAATCTCGAAAATCCTGATGCCAGCTATAGTTCTTCTACAGCTATCGTCGGAGGATTCAGTGGTGAGCTGAACGTACTATCACTCATTAGCGATAAGACTGAAATCTTGTCGGGTGGCCAAGTATATGATGATGCGGAAGATGGCTCTGCAGGCAGGCCGAGGCAAGAGATCTTGTTGACTGTTTCCGTGTCCAGCGACTCTCTCCCGCAAGCTGCAGAGATGATTACTCAGAATGGTGGACGCTTTTGCTGAACACAATTTAAAGGGTGTAAATCGGTTGAAGACAGGATATTCAAGCAGTCCTACTGCGAGTATCCTGTTTTTGTTGTTTCTTTTACTGCCGCGGTTTTGTACACCTGCTTGCTTGTGTAGTACAATAGTTGGGATGTTTGAAAAATGAGGAGGAAAAATGAAGTATGTTATGGCATGAACTAACAATACATACCACAGAAGAAGCTGTGGAGATGATTTCAAATTTTTTACATGAAGCGGGTGCTGGAGGGGTCTCCATCGAAGAGTCCGGTACTTTAAATAAAAAACGGGATACGACGTATGGCGAGTTGTACGAGTTTCCTTTGAATGATATTCCTGAAGGTTTTGCAGTGATCAAAGGATATTTTTCTGAAGGTACAGACATGGAGGCCCTGCAATCTGAGGTTAGTCCTCGGATTGAGCAGCTTTCAGAATTCGATATTAATGCGGGTGAAATCCGTTTTGAGACGCGTACAGTGGATGAAAATGACTGGGCGAATGCCTGGAAACAATACTTCAAGCCGGTGCGTGTCTCGGAACGTCTGACCATTAAACCGACATGGGAAGAGTATAACCCGCAAGGTCCGGATGAGAAAATTATTGAGCTCGATCCAGGCATGGCATTTGGTACGGGGACACATCCCACCACTTCACTTTGCCTGCGTACACTGGAATCGGTTATTCAGGGTGGCGAGGAAGTCATTGACGTAGGTACAGGCTCCGGAATTTTGGCCATTGGAGCTGTCCATCTCGGGGCAAAACACGTGCTCGCGCTGGACCTCGACCCGGTTGCAGTAACCAGTGCCAAGGAGAACGTGGAATTGAATGGAATGAATCAGCAAATTACGGTTAAAGAAAGCGATTTGCTCTCTGTTCTGGGCAGCCAGGACCCTGCGCTGGGCGTGAAACTTCCGGTGAAAGTGATCGTTGCGAACATTCTGGCCGAGGTTATTATGCTGTTTGTGGATGATGTCTATCATGCGCTTGAGTCTGGCGGCGTTTATATTACTTCTGGTATCTGGAAAAATAAAGAGCAGGTGGTGCATGATGCACTGGTTGCATCCGGCTTCGAAATCAGTTCGGTACACCGCGATGAGGACTGGGTCGCGTTTGTAGCCAGAAAGAGGTAACCGATGAATCTGGAATCATTCTTTCGTTACCCACTGGATCAGCTTCCCTTTTTCCTGCTGACTATCCTGATTGCCTTTACCGTGCATGAATTCTCTCATGCGTATTTTGCCAACAAATTTGGTGATCCGACAGCCAAACTTCTTGGTCGGGTTACACTGAATCCGGCCGTGCACTTTGACTTGTTTGGTGTACTGCTGCTCGTCATTGCCGGTTTCGGCTGGGCCCGTCCGGTTCCGGTCAATCGGGCCAATTTTGACAAACCAAGACTTATGGGTGTCATTGTATCCGTTGCTGGGCCTGTAAGCAACTTGCTGCTGGCTATTATCGGTACCATTATCTATGCTTCATTGGTTGGTTCGGGAGCACTGGGTGGCATTGAAAATGAGCGTTTGCTTACAGCAATCACCATGTTTTTCTCCATATTTAACCTAACGAACTTTTTCCTGTTTCTCTTTAACCTGATTCCGTTACCTCCATTGGACGGGTATCGAATTCTGGAGGATATCCTGCCGCCTTCAATCAGCCGCAAGCTGCAAGGGGTAGAGCAATGGTCCATATTTATTTTCCTTTTGATCCTTGTTATTCCTCCATTGCAAAATGCAACGATTCAACCTTTATATCAATTTGCCCAGAATATGTATGTGGATCTGGCAAGGCTAATCATCGGTTTATATCGTTAGAAACGTACAGTGTATGGGACTGAAATACTGGTCAGAAGGACATAAAAGTTGTATGATCATCTGTGGCGATTGGATTCACGCCTGCCGTCAGGCGGGGTGAATTTCAGTCATAACAGGATAGAATGGGTGGACAGACTTATGCAGCGTTATTTTGTATCTGCAGAACAGTTTAATGAACATTCCGTGGTCATCACGGGGGATGATGCGCGCCATATTGGCAAGGTCATGCGTGGTAAACCTGGAGATAAACTGATTGTCAGTGACGGAAACTCCAAGGAAGCTTTGGTAGAGATTGAGAGCATCGAAGCTCAGCAAGTAACAGCAACCATTGTGGAGCCGCTTGAAATGGACCATGAAGCACGTATCCGTGTAACAGTGGCCCAGAGTTTGCCGAAGGGTGACAAGATGGAGACGGTGATCCAGAGATGTACGGAAATTGGGGCCGTATCCTTTGTTCCCTTCCTTTCGGAACGTACAATTGTACAGTATGACGCCAAGAAAGAGGGCAAACGATTGGATCGGTGGCGGAAAATCGCCAAGGAAGCCGCTGAGCAGAGTCATCGGAACCGCATTCCATCCGTCGAGCAGCCACTTTCCTGGAAAGGGCTGCTATCTTCTTTTGAGGCCTACAGTTTGGTATGTTATTGTTATGAAAAGGAAAACGGCAAGCAATTGAGAGATGCATTGAAGCCGTTTGTTGAGCAGCTTGCACCTGATGAAAGTGCAGAAGTGTTGATCGTTGTTGGACCTGAAGGTGGATTCTCCGAAAAGGAGACGTTTGAAGCCGATCAGGCGGGCGCGGTTTCTGTTGGACTGGGGAAACGCATTCTGCGGGCAGAGACAGCTGGAATGGCGGCGCTCACCTGTGTATTATATGAATCCGGAGAAATGGGGGGAATGTAATTATGCCATCCGTGGCGTTTTACACCTTGGGCTGCAAAGTTAACTTTTATGATACAGAGGCGATTTGGCAATTGTTCAAAAACGAAGGATATGAACAGGTAGACTTCGACGAACAGACAGCAGATGTATACTTGATTAATACTTGTACAGTAACCAATACCGGCGATAAAAAGAGCCGCCAAATTATCCGTCGTGCCATTCGGCGCAACCCGGATGCGATTGTAGCTGTAACCGGCTGCTACGCGCAGACTTCTCCGGCAGAGATTCTGGACATTCCTGGAGTGGACCTTGTCATCGGGACACAGGATCGGGACAAAATTTTGCCATATGTCAAAGAAATTCAGGAATCCCGTCAGCCTGTTAACGCGGTGCGCAACATTATGAAAACACGGGTATTTGAAGAAATGGACGTACCGGATTTTGCTGATCGTACCCGCGCATTCCTGAAAATTCAGGATGGTTGTAATAACTTCTGTACATTCTGCATTATTCCATGGTCGCGTGGACTCTCCCGTAGCCGGGAAGCGAACAGTATCATTCAACAGGCGCATCAGCTCGTACATGCCGGTTACAAGGAGATTGTCCTGACAGGTATTCATACGGGTGGATACGGAGATGACATGGAGAACTACGATCTGACGGATCTGTTATGGGACTTGGACAAAGTGGAAGGTCTGGAGCGTATTCGGATCAGCTCGATTGAAGCGAGCCAGATTGATGACCGGATGCTGGATGTCATCAAACGTTCCGATAAGCTTGTTCGGCACTTCCATATTCCGCTGCAAGCGGGTGATGACACGGTGCTGAAACGTATGCGCCGCAAATATACGACTGAAGAGTTTTACAATAAAATGCTTCGCATTCGGGAAGCGATGCCGGATGTAGCCATTACGACGGACGTTATTGTAGGATTCCCGGGAGAGACGGACGAGATGTTCCGTAACGGCTATGATCTGATGAAGAAGATCGGTTTTTCCGAAATGCATGTCTTCCCGTATTCCAAACGGACAGGAACACCGGCAGCCCGAATGGAGGATCAGGTGGATGAGGAAGTCAAAAATGCACGTGTGCATGAACTGATTGATCTCTCCGAGCAAATGCAGCTGGCATACGCCAAGCAGTTTGTGGGGCAAGTATTGGATGTCATTCCTGAAGGTGAAGCCAAGGGCCGTGAGGGTAGTGGGAAACTGCATGGGTACAGTGATAACTACATTCAACTGGTCTTCGATGGTTCCATGGATATGGTCGGTAAAGTGTGCCGCGTCAAAGTGACCGAGGCGAGCGTGAATGAGAGCCAGGCAACGCTGGTTCGGGTGTTGGAAGAAAACCTGAAATCTGCAGCGATGTAATCGAGGCGTCAGAAACAAGGATTTCATTTCCTTGGGGAGTGTATACCCGGGAGATGAGGTCCTTCTTTTTCCGTAAAAGATGAAGACTATTCCGTTATTGGGGGAGAGCAACATGAACAAAAAAGAAATTTCGGCAGGTGGCGTTGTGTACCGTACTGGGGAAGACGGAAAGCTCCAAATTCAATTGATTGTAGATCGTTACGGCAAAACGACTCTTGCCAAGGGCAAGATGGAAGATGGAGAAACTGTGGAACAGACGGCTCTGCGCGAGATCCTGGAAGAGACGGGTATGGTGGGCCGGATTGTAGAGCCGGTTGATATCATCGCCTATACGTATCAGCATGCAGAGTTTGGTCCGGTGGACAAGGAAGTTCATTATTATCTCGTTGAAGCGGAAAGCGGCGATCTCCAGCCTCAGATTGAAGAAATCAAAGGTGTGGATTGGTATGCCCCCGAAGAAGCGTGGTCCAGACAGCAGCAAAGCGGTTACGATAATAACGATGACATTTTACGTGAGGCACTGAATAAATTGGGCTTTAACGTGTAAGGAAATAACAGACTGATTTTCTTAGATGTGGCATGTATTGCTGCAGCTTGTCGAGAGGGTTCAACACATCAGGCCACGGGTGACTTCGCCACTGGGGCGGAGACCGGTGGTTTTTTGTGCCAGATTGGCAAGTAACAGAACGGCAGGGCAAGCAGGGAACTGATGACGTTAAAAAGGGTCTGGGCATGCGCAATCTGTGCCCCGTTATCCGCTGACAGCCAGGCTGAAGCTGCATGCAGCTGGCCGATCAGCGGCATAAACAGCAGTGCCCCCGCGATGTTTAATACGACATGGGAGGCTGCAACAAATTTGCCTGCGGATGCTCCGCCAGCAGCAGCAATCACGGCAGTGATACAGGTCCCCACGTTGGACCCGATCACAATGGCGATGCCGATCTCCACAGGTAATACCCCTGTGGCTGCAAGCGTAATCGCCATGCTGATGACAGCTGCGCTGCTATGAATGAGCGCTGTCAGACATGCGCCTGCCAGGAAGCCCCACCACAAACTGTCGGCTGAGCGGTCCAGGAACCATTGAAATACGCCCATGCTTCGCAGTGGTACGGCTATGGACTGCATCACTTGAATGCCTGTCATGACGAGAGCAAATCCGGCAGCTGCAAGGAAACTGTATTGCATGTTGAACAGCGTCCGCCGCATACGCTCAGGAGCTGCCTGATTGCGTTCGCCAAGCACAACAAAGACGGCCCATCCCGTCAGGGACAGGGCAAGCAGAGGCAGGGAAGCACGCCCGATCTGCAGTCCGACCAGTTCTGTTGTCAGGCATGTCCCGATGTTTGTGCCGAGAATAATGCCAAGTGTGCGTCCGTACGTAATCAATCGGGCATTAGCCAGCCCAATGGTGAGTACCGTGACAGCAGTGCTGCTTTGCAGCAAGGCTGTGGCACCTGCACTGAAAGCCATGCCTTTCCAGGGAGCAGAGGTAGCCCGGTTCAGCCATCCAGCAAGCATGGGCCCTGCCATCCGCTGCAAGGCGGTTTCCATCAGCTTCATCCCGCCAAAAAAGATTAGAAGCCCGTATAATAAGGGCAACACAACGTCTCTGAACATTAAATCATCATTCCTTCCGTGCATGTCCTTATCTCATCCTATGAGTAAGTAGGGACAACCATGACAGGCTAAAGGAATTCTGGAGTTTACAGCATTTGAAAGACCGATAAGTTATCTTAACGGTCACCCAACTTACCGCGCCCCTATTCGAAAGATACGGAGATTCTGCAAACGCAGCGGAGGGGATGGAATTGGAACTGGTGAAGCGAAGCGCTCGCCTTTATCCTCGGATTTTCCCTGTTGAGAAAGGGAATCAGAAATTCTCGGGATACAGCGATCGAAAGTACAATCATCCTCGAAGCGGTCGCCTCAATTACCGCGGCCCTATTCGAAAGATACGGAGATTCTGCAAACGCAGCGGAGGGGATGGAATTGGAACTGGAGAAGCGAAGCGTGCGCCTTTATCCCCGGATTTTCCCTTTTGAGAAAGGGAATCAGAAAAATCTGGGGATAACAGCGATCGAAAGTCCAATCCAGCCCCGAAGCGGTCCCCTTTGCACCAAGCCTATCTTTTGAACAATAAATTAAAGGAAGTGAACCAATCTTGCCATCCGTTACACTGGAACGTAGCCGCAAAAAGCGGCTTGAACATGCACATCCATGGATTTACAACAATGAAATCGCCTCCGTTGAGGGAAATCCCGAGCCGGGAGATCTGGTCAACGTATTAAATCATCAAGGTCGCTATTTAGCGACGGGTTATTATAACCCTGCATCTCAAATTACGGTTAGGGTTGTAGCCTACCAGCCTTTGGAATTTGAACAGATGGACACTGCTTTTTTTGCAGCACGTTTCCGTGATTGCTTGCGCCACCGGGAGCGTTTTATCCGGGATGGGGAGGCATACCGTCTCGTTTATGGGGAAGCTGATTTTCTGCCAGGTCTGATTGTTGACCGCTTTGGAAGTGTTCTTGTTGTACAGCTGCTCACACTGGGCATGGACCGCTGCCGTGAAGCGATCGTACAAGCTCTTGTTGAAGTCATGCAGCCGGAGGGCATCTATGAACGCAGTGATGTGCCCATTCGTGAACTGGAAGGTTTGGAACAGACGAAGGGACCGTTGTATGGGGATTGCCCGCGTCATGTCACGGTAACGGAGAATGGATTGCTCATTAAGGTCGATATCGTGGAAGGCCAGAAAACAGGGTACTTCTTCGACCAGCGCGAGAATCGTGCGGCCATCGAACCGCTCATGAAAGGCTGGGGCTACAAGAGTGGCATTACGCTCCAACAGACTGAGCAGGATGGCTCGGAACAATGGCTTCCTGTCAATAAAAGTGGCAAGGTAGTGACGTTCCCTTATTGGGACGGGGCAACGGTGCTGGAATGTTTCTCCCACACAGGCAGCTTCACATTGAACGCCTGTAAATATGGTGCCAAAAAAGTAACATGCCTTGATATCTCAGAGCATGCCATTGAAAGTGCACGAACCAACGTAGAACTGAACGGTTTCACTGACCGGGTCGAATTTGTCGTTGCGGATGCATTCCAATACTTGCGTGAGCAGGTCAAAGGTCTGGATGAGCGTAATGCACGTGCGCGTGCCGGAGAACAGAAAGTGGATACTTCCAAAGCGCTTGCAGCCGGTGGCAAAACGTTCGATGTGGTCATCCTTGATCCACCTGCATTTGCCAAAACGAAATCAGCAGTCAAAGGTGCGTGCCGTGGATATAAAGACATCAACCTGCAAGGAATGAAACTGGTGAACGAGGGTGGGTATCTGGTAACAGCAAGCTGTTCATACCACATGCGTCCGGACCTCTTCCTGGAAACAATTGCGGATGCAGCCGAGGATGCCGGCAAAGTATTGCGTCTGATTGACTGGAAAGCAGCGGGCAAAGATCATCCGCAAATTCTGGGCGTAGACGAAGGTCATTATTTGAAATTCGCGATTTTTGAAGTGCGCAGCAAAAAGAATTAATCGCGCGATTTCAACGGTTGATCGAAGAAATCGAACATACATTTCTGCAAAAGGCCCACAGTTTGGATTAGCTGTGGGCTCTTTGCTGTGCTGTTGCCGATCTACGAAATTACCGGATAGTGGCAAACGTATGTTCCGAACTAAACCAGATATGTTATACTGGGAATTAAAATCTTGTTCGTGATGATTTGGAGGATTAAACATGTCTGTACGCTTTATTATTGGCCGGGCAGGCAGCGGCAAGAGTGCGCTGATTACCCGGGAAATCACATCCTTGCTTCAAAAGGAACCGCAAGGCCAACCACTTATTCTGCTGGTCCCGGAACAAAGTACGTTTCGAACCGAGCAGTCATTGGTGTCTTCAGGGGCTATTAAAGGAACCATGCGTGCTGAAGTGCTTGGTTTCCGCCGATTGGCCTACCGGGTAATGCAGGAGGCAGGTGGCTCTGCACGTATTCCCATTGGGGATGAAGGAAAAAAAATGCTGCTCTATAAAGTGCTCCAGCGTCGTAAGGAAGAATTGAAGCTGTTTGGAGCTTCAGGCAGTCAGCTGGGATTTATAGGAGACTTAAATAATCTATACAGTGAGTTTAAACGTTATGAACTTAATCCCAATTCACTGGAGGAAGGGCTTTCCGAATGGAACACTTCATCCTCGTCTGCACCGATTCTGGGGGACAAGCTGCATGACTTGCTATTAATATACCGTGATTATGAAAAGGAACTGACTGAACTATATATTGATGATGAGGATACGTTGACGGAATTGAACGAGCGGTTATCGGAAAGTGCGTTGCTGCAAGATGCTCAGATCTGGATAGATGGATTTCAAGGATTTACTCCGCAGGAAATGAGCGTTATTGGAAGACTGATGCTGCAAACTTCTTCGGTGACGATTACACTGACTTTGGATCGTGCCTATGATCACGGCACACTTCCTGGGGAACTGGAGCTGTTCCACCCCACAGCGAGCGCATACACGCGCCTCAAAGGCATGGCAGAAGATCTGGGTGTCGTTCATGAGACAACTGTGCTTCAACCTGAAGTTTTGCCAAGATTTGAAGGTAGTCCTGGACTCGCTCACTTGGAAGCTGGCTTCGATCGCCGGGTTCGGTGGAAGAGTGAGGGGCGTGATGCGGGTATCCGGATTTACGCAGCTGAGAACCGCAGGGCCGAATTGGAAGGGGCACTGCGTGAGATGCGTCGTCTGGCGCAAGATGAAGGTGCACGTTACCGGGACATGGCGGTGCTCGTTCGTCAGCTGGATACATACGCCGACATAGCTGAACCCCTATTCAGGGATTATGATGTGCCCGTCTTTCTGGATCGGAGAAGAAATGAACTTCATCATCCATTATCTGAATTTATTCGTTCGGCATTGGATATGGTTCGCCGCCGCTGGCGTTACGAAGATGTATTTCGGTGTGTCAAAACGGATCTGCTGCTTCCGCGTGACGGCTCCATTTCCCGTGAAGATATGGATCAGCTCGAAAATTATATATTGGCTTGCGGGATTCACGGATATCGCTGGACGGATGGTAAGCCATGGAAGTATGTACCCAGCCTCTCCTTGGAAGACAACGGTCAGGAGGCTAACGGCCGGGGACGGGAACAAATGCTTTCCTTGATGGAAAAATGCCGTGCGGCGATTGTTGATCCAATGGGTGCTTTTGAGAAACGAATGCTTAAGGCAAAGACAGCCAAAGACCAATGCACGGCACTTTACAGGCTGTTGGAGGATGCCGAGATTCCCTGGAAGCTGGATCACATGTCTGCAGAAGCCAAGGCACAGGGGGACCCGGAACGTTCGAGAGAGCATCGCCAAATGTGGGGTGCTGTCCTGGATCTGTTGGACCAGATGGTCGATATGATGGGGGCCGAACGACTGGATATCGATCTGTTTGCCGGGTTGATGGAGACCGGATTGACCGAACTGAAATTGGGCCTTGTTCCTCCAGCGCTTGATCAGGTGTTGGTTGGTTCGATGGATCGGACACGGCTTCAGGATATCAAGTATGTATTTATTCTGGGTGCGGTAGATGGTGAGCTGCCCGCTGTGCCTCAGGAGGATGGCGTATTAACCGAGCAGGAACGACAGTTGTTGACGGAAAGAGGTTTAGGGCTTGGACCGGGAGCAACAAGACAAATGCTGGATGAGCGTTTTCTGATCTATACGGCCCTGACAGCAGCGAGCAAGCAGTTATGGCTGAGCTATCCTGTCGCAGATGATGAAGGAAAGGCACTTCTTCCTTCAGAAATTGTTCGGCATATACGCAAGATGTTTGGATTAAACGAGCAGCCACTACTGGCCCAGCCTCCTGTTGCGGGTTCAGAGGAGTCACACTGGTCTTACATTATTCATTCTGGTCAAAGCCTCTCATATTTGATTGGACAATTGCGCAGATGGCGTCGTGGAGAAGTTATTCCTGAAATGTGGTGGGCGGTATATAACTGGCATGTCTCTCGGGACACGAGCAGACCTCAGCTGGAGCAGTTGCTTGGATCGATCTTTTATCGCAATCGGGCGCTGCCCTTGCGTACCGCTACCAGCCGCAGATTATATGGAACAGAGGTACGGACCAGTGTCTCGCGAATGGAACGTTTTGTGGCGTGTCCATTCTCCCATTTTGCATCCCATGGACTGCGGCTGAAAGAGCGACAACTATACCGTTTACAGGCTCCGGACATCGGACAATTGTTCCATGCAGCCTTGAGTCAGCTTGCGATACGTTTGCGAGAGGAGAATCGCAGTTGGGGCAGTCTGTCTCCGGAGGAATGCCGGAAGGAAGCGGAGCACACCGTGGAACAGATTGCACCACAGTTGCAAGGCGAAATCCTGCTCAGCACGAAGCGGTACGGCTACATTTTCCGCAAGTTGAAGGACATTGTCAGTCGGGCATCGGTTATTCTGGGTGAGCAGTCCAGACGGGGAAGTTTTGAACCGATTGGGCTTGAGCTTGATTTTGGACCGGACAAACCCCTGCCACCGCTGCGTTTCGAATTGGAAAATGGCTGCGTGATGGAGATCGTGGGTCGGATTGACCGTGTGGATGTAGCTGAAGGAGAGAACGGTCTGCTGCTGCGAGTCATTGATTACAAATCCAGCCAGACCGATCTCAAACTGCATGAGGTGTATTATGGCCTTTCATTACAGATGCTCACGTACCTGGAGGTGCTGCTTAGCGCCGCCGAGGAGTGGCTTGGAGAATCGGCTATGCCTGGAGGTACATTGTATTTCCATGTGCATAACCCGCTGCTGCAATCCGCGAACGGCATGACATCGGAGCAGGCAGGACAAGAACTGCTGAAACGGTTCAAAATGAAAGGCTTGTTGCTGGCGGACCGGGATGCGATTGCTCAAATGGATAATACCCTGGACAAGGGCTATTCAGCCATTATTCCGGTTGCTCTTAAGGCAGATGGCAGCTTTTACAGCAGTGCTGCTGTAGCTACGCCGGAGCAATGGGATACGTTGCTTGCTTCCGTTCGCAGCAATATCCGCGAGATTGGTACCCGGATTACGGATGGGGATGTAGCGATTGAACCTTATCGTATCCAGCAGGAGGTTGCATGTACGTTTTGTCCGTATAAATCTGTCTGTCAATTTGATGAAACTATCGAAGGTAACGAATATAATCTGCTGTCCAAACCGGGCAAACAGCAAATCTGGGACATGCTGTCTCACCACAAAGGAGGGGAAACCTCATGACGAATATGCCAAAACCGGAGGGAAGCTTCTGGAGTGATGACCAATGGAGTGCCATTTCGCAGAGCGGGGAAGACATCCTGGTTGCAGCTGCGGCCGGATCAGGAAAGACAGCCGTATTGGTTGAACGGATTATTCGCAAGATTGCAGACCCTTCTCGGGGATTCAGCGTGGATCGGCTGCTCGTCGCTACGTTTACCAAAGCGGCCGCTGCCGAAATGAAGCAGCGGATTAGGGAAGCACTGGAACGTGCGCTTGAAGAACAGCCTGCGGAAGAACATCTGCGCAAACAACTGTCTCTCCTTGGACGGGCGTCTATTACTACACTGCATTCATTCTGTATGGAAGTCATTCGCCGTTACTATCAGCAAATTCCGCTGAATCCGGCTTTCCGGATTTTAAATGAGAATGAAGCGGAAATGATGCGTCAGGAATTGTTGGAGGAACTGTTTGAAGAGAAGTACAGCGAAGAAGATGAGGGCAGTACATTTCGCGAATTGGTGGATTGGTTCAGTGGGGAACGAAACGATGATGCCATGCATCGACTTGTGCAGCGTTTGTATGATTTCTCACGCAGTCATTCCTGGCCAGATCACTGGCTGGCTGAGATGGCAGCTGCTTTTCAGGTGGAAAGTGTCGAGGCGCTTGGTCATTCTGCATGGGTTCAGAGTATTTTGCGCGATGCCGCTCTTGCCCTAAGTGGTGCAGCAGGTTTGTTGCGACAAGGGATTAGCATATCAATGCACCCGGAAGGCCCCAAACCTTATGCCGATACATTAAAAGAAGATTTGGCAATGGTCGAAGAGCTTCTTTCTGCTGTTGAGGTGATGCCGTGGGAACGATTGCCTGAAGTGTTTCAGCCAGCAGCTTTTGGCAAGCTGAAGCCTTGCAAAAAGGACCAGACGGACCCGGGGCTGCAAGAACAGGTGAAAGAACTGCGTGAAGCTGCCAAAAAAGCGGTTACGGACCTGAAAGGGTCATTGTTTGGAAGAAGTGCTTTTTCTTTCTGGCAAGAGCTGGAGCAAGCGGCACCACTAATGCAGGAGCTGTCCAAGCTGGTCAGTTCATTTGGAGAACGATATCGACAAGCGAAACAGGAGCGCGGTCAGGTCGATTTCAGTGATCTGGAGCATTACTGTCTTCATATTTTGCGTCATGAAGATTCTACGCCAGAACTGTCCATGCCTTCAGATGCAGCCATGGAATACCGGGCACGGTTCGATGAAGTGCTGCTGGATGAATACCAGGATACCAATACGGTACAGGAAGATATCGTGAGGCTGATCTCCAGAGAAGATCCGGGTAATCGCTTCATGGTTGGTGATGTGAAACAGAGTATTTATCGTTTTCGTCTGGCTGAACCCGGTCTGTTTTTGAACAAGTATCGTCAATACGCACCGAATTCGGATATGGAGGGAGACGGAGAGAGCGGTTCTTTGCGGGCAGGAAGACGTATTGATCTTGCACGTAACTTCCGCAGTCGCGCAGAAGTCGTTCATTCAGTCAATATGTTGTTCAAGCAGCTCATGAACGAAGGAGTAGCCGAAATTGCCTATGATGAACGAGCACAGCTCGCTTATGGGGCTTCTTTCCCGGCAGAGACGCTTGAAGATGAGGCGTACACACCTGAACTCATGCTGATTGACCGCCAAGGCGGAGGACCTGATCTGACGGAAAGCACGGACGAGAACGGGGATGCTCTGCCTTCTGCTGAGTTGGAGAGTGCCGAGCTCGAAACCGCCCAGCTGGAGGCTCGGGCTATGGCTCGCCGTATTCGTGAAATGGTCGGAGATACAGATAAACCAGCCCTTCATGTTTATGATAAAGCCCTTCAATCCATGCGACCTGCGCGTTACGGAGACATTGTTATTTTGCTGCGTTCTGCCCTGATGTGGGCCCCCCTCATGATCGAGGAGTTCAAACAACAGGGTATTCCTGCTGGAGGGGAGCAGAGCAAAGGGTATTTTCAGGCGACGGAAGTGGAAGTGATGTTGTCCCTGCTGCAAATTGTGGATAATCCAAGGCAGGATATTCCGCTTGCTTCCGTACTTCGTTCGCCGATGGTAGGACTGGATGAAGAGGAGATGGCTCAGATTCGTCTTGGGGACAAGAGACAATCTTTCTATGATGCTGTTGTATCGGCCGCAGGAGGCCTCCCTGACGTGTTGAACGGCTACAGGCAGCATGCCGGGCACACATCAAATCCCGATTCATCTGCAACCCAGCTGCAATGGCCGGAAGTCTGGTCAGAAATGGAACAGGGGCTGCGGGAGTCGGCAGTATCCGTTGAGGCAGACATTATCGAACGCATACATGAATCCTCTGGACATGCACATACAGATGCAGATGGGGTTATTGATGCTAGTATAATTGCAAATATGGGTGGAAGTATAGGTGACGATGCGGATAGAGAGAACGGTACCGGCACAGTGCTGAAACAAAAGTTAGTTCGCTTTATGCGTCAGTTGGAACAGTGGCGGCTTGAAGCCAGACAGGGCAGCCTGAGCGAACTGATTTGGCGCATGTACCGGGAAACAGGTTATCTGGATTGGGTTGGCGGCCTTCCAGGAGGTATGCAGCGTCAAAGTAACCTGAAGGCCCTGTATGATCGCGCGCGACAATATGAGGAGGCAACGGCCAATCGTGGCTTGTTTCGCTTCCTGACCTATGTGTCCAGACTGCGTGAGAACGGGGGGGATCTCGGGACTGTAGCGGGTGGTTCGGGAGAGCAGGATAACGCGGTACGCATCATGACGATTCACCGGAGTAAGGGTTTGGAATTCCCTATCGTTTTTGTCGGCGGCATATCCAAGATGTTCAATCAGCAGGATCTGAACTCGCCGTTTCTGATGCATAAGGAGCTGGGGTTTGGCCCGAGGTTTGTGGATCGTGAGAATCGCGTTGCCTATCCAACCTTGGCGAATCTGGCAATTCGCCGTCGTGCCCAGTTTGAGCTGCTTGCCGAAGAGATGCGGGTGCTTTATGTGGCTCTGACCCGTCCGAAAGAGAAAATGATTTTGGTCGGTACGGTGAAAGATGTAGTTAAAAAGGCTGTGGCCTGGTCTCAGATTAAGGACAGTCCGGAACGGGTATTGCCCGACTACCTGCTTGCAGCAGGACGTAGTTATTTGGACTGGATCGGTCCATCTCTGATGAGACATCCGGACGCGGCTCTGCTACGTGAACTTGCAGGAGGCAGTGATTCTTTTGCTGGCTGCCTTGTGGATGATGAATCACGCTGGAGTATATCGGTCATCGCTGCAGATCACGTATCCCGAGACCTGTTCGTGGATCAGGCGTTTGATGAGGAAGAAGGCATAACCGAAGTACGGAGACTTCGTGTTGCTGCCCTAAAAGCAGTTCAGCCTGTGGACCTGTTACCTTCCTCAGTTGAAATAGAGATGATCGAGAATGAACAAGATGCAACCTTGAGAGACAGTCAGATTGAAGAACAGGGGCTCACATCAGGTGCGCAAGAAGGTGCACAGCTAATACGTGAAGTCAAACACGAGGTAGACAGACGGTTATCGTGGACATATGCTCATCACGCAGCAACCCAAGTGGCTGCCAGTACATCGGTTACCGAGCTGAAAACATTGCTCGCCATGCAGGATCATTCGTCCGTTCAAGTTATGGATGAAATGCAGGAACAATCTGAGACATCTACGATGTATGAGCCAGTTCTGGAAGAGGCCTCGTCTTTTAAATTGCATTTGCATCGTCCTCAATTTATGGAGGAAAAACAATTGACCGGAGCTGAGCGGGGAACGGTGTATCATACGTTGATGCAGCATCTTCCTATGGATGGCTCACCCGTTGATTCACAAATCGTGGAAGAGACCATCCAGCGGTTAGTGGAGCTTCAAATCTTGCTTCCATATCAGGCAGACATGATTGAGACTGAACAACTGGCGGAATTTTTCAATACAGAACCTGGGACAGAATTGCTGCACGCGGATTGGGTGAAGCGGGAGATTCCGTTTATATATGGACTTCCCGCCCATCATTCTCCTGCAGATTGGCTCCAAGAACTTTCACCAAATACGGGCATGCAGACGTTGGAAGAAGACGGTAAGATGCAAGCATCTCTGGCAAATGAGACCGTGCTGGTACAGGGAATTATCGACTGTCTGTATGAGGTGAATGGCGAGCTTGTTTTGCTAGATTACAAGACAGATCGCGTGTTGGAGCATCGTGGCGGATTGGACAAACTGATAGAAAACTATCGTTTTCAGCTAGAGCTGTATGGCCGTGCTATTGAAGATATTCTGGGTCGGAAAGTCGACCGGAAATGGCTGTACTTTTTTGATAACGGACATGCTGTGAAACTATGAAATGCAATGATATAAAGGTCGGATGAGATTTGTAACATGGATTTTACAGGAGAGAGGGGTTGAACGGACAATGCGTATTTTGCACACAGGGGACTGGCATCTCGGGAAAACGCTGGAGGGACGGAGTCGGCTGCGAGAGCAGGAGGATTTTGTGGATGAGCTTGTCAGACTGGCGGATGAGCAGCAAGCAGATGCCATCTTGATGGCCGGAGATGTCTATGACTCTGTGAATCCGCCAGCATCGGCGGAACAGCTGTTTTACGAAGCAGCTGCGCGTCTTACGGAACAAGGGAGACCACTTGTGGTCATTGCCGGAAATCATGATCAGCCGGAGCGAGTGGCTTCGGTGACCCCGCTTGTGAACAGACAGGGAATTACACTTGTAGGCATGCCTACTTCAGAAGTCGTAACCATCCATGCAAACCGAACTGGAGAGACTGCGCAGATTGCCGCATTACCCTATCCCTCGGAGGCGCGGTTGAATGAACTGTTGACAACGGACGGGGATGAAAATGTGCTTCGTCAAGCTTACAGCCGGCGGGTTGGGATGTTGATGCAGCGTCTGGCTGCTTCGTTTCGCCCAGATACAGTGAATTTGGCAATGAGCCATATTTATGTTCTGGGTGGGGTTGAAAGTGATTCGGAGCGTCCGATTCAGGTAGGAGGCGCGTATACGGTTGATCCGTCTGCGTTGTCGACAGGGGCGCAATATACAGCGCTGGGACATCTCCATCGTGCGCAGGCGGTGAAAGGAGAAGGCGTGATTCGGTATAGTGGTTCTCCGCTGGCCTACAGTTTCTCCGAAGCGGGGCAGAGCAAGTCCGTCACAATGGTGGATCTGGTACCTGGAGGGGGCGCAAATGTGGAAGAAGTGCTGTTGACCTCTGGACGTCCACTTGTTCGTTGGAAGGCGCGTGGCGGTCTGGCTGAGATCTATCGTTGGCTGGATGAAGGACGTGATCCCCAGGCTTTTATCGATATGGAAGTGTGGCTGGATGAGGCGATGTCCCTAAAAGAAATCCAGCAGCTCCGCAAGTCGCATGACGGGATCATCCATATCCGCCCGGTGTATCCCGAGATGGCAGCCGCAGGGCTTTTGGAGCAGCGATCCGAGCTTCCGGTACATGAGCTCTTCCGCAAATTTTATCAGCGTCAAACAGGTGGGGCATTGCCTGAGGACAGTCTGGTACAACTGTTCCTGGAACTTGTCGATGAGGATGAGCCGGGTGTGCGTGAGGAGGTCGAAGGACCGTGAAGCCGATTCTATTGAAAGTTGCAGGTCTGCAAAGTTATCGGGAGACCCAGGAGATTGATTTTACCGTACTGACAGAAACCGGATTATTCGGCATATTTGGTCCAACAGGCAGCGGCAAATCTTCCTTGCTTGATGCGATTACGCTGGCGATGTACGGAAAAGTGGAACGTGCGGTTAACGGTACCCAGGGGATCATGAATCATGCCGAGGATTCCTTGTCTGTTGCTTTTACCTTTGAACTCGTGTCGGCAGAGGGAACAAGACGATTTCGGATTGAACGTCGTTTCAAACGAAATAATGAGGTTTCGGTGAGCAATACCATCAGCAAATTCATAGAAACCGTCAACGGAGAGGAACAGGTGCGGGCTGACAAGCTGGCAGATGTGAATCGCTGCGTTGAAGATGTCATTGGGTTGAAAATGGATGACTTTACGCGGGCAGTTGTTCTTCCGCAAGGGAAATTCGCCGAGTTTTTGTCGCTGAAGGGCAGTGAACGACGCCAGATGCTGCAACGATTGTTCCACCTGGAGAAGTATGGAGATCAGCTGGCGATCAAGCTCAGCCGGCGGGTGAAGGACAATGATATGGTCCATCAGTCACTGGCAGCAGAGCAGCAGGGACTTGGCAATGCCAGCAAAGAGACATTGGCGGAGACGGAGCTTCTTCTACAAGCTGCAGTGAAGCAGTCGGAAGTGTCACGCCAAGCGCTTGATGAAGCGATGAAGGAAGCCGAACAGCTCGGCAAGGTCCGTGAGTTAAGCCATGAACGTCAATCTCGTATGGAGGAACATCGCAAGCTGCAAGCACTGGAGCCGCAGATCAAGGCCGGTGAACAACGCTTGAAACAGGCCGGGGCGGCAGAGGGGATTCTGCCTTCATTGCAGACAATGCGTGATGCGGCAGCACAGCAACAGTTGCGTCAGGACGCAGCCGGGATGGCTCGCCAGCAAGCGGTTGAACATGAGAAACGGGCTATTCTGGAGGCCGAGAAGGCCGAAAATGCCCGGGTGCAGATGTCTGAGGAAGAACCCAAGCTGCTGCTTCGACTGGAACAGTTGGAGCAGGCCAAAGAGGTACAGCGGGAACGGGACGGGCTGAGGGAAGACCGTATCCGTCTCAAGCAGCTTTTGGATAAAGGACAGAGTGAACAGCACATTATCGGGCAGCAGCTGGAGAAGGAAAAAGAACTGCAGCAGCGAGGACGCAAGCGTCGGGAAGAATTGCAGGAAAGCCTCAAGCCGAATGAAGTGAAGTCGGAAGAACGCAGGCAGCTGCAGGCTGCACTGGAATTAAAGCACCGTTTGGATACTGCGGCGGAGCAAGTGCGGCAGAATAAGGCGGAGATGGAGACCTACAAGCAAGCAGCTGCACAGGGGGCCGACAAGCTGAAGACGACGGCCGAGGAAGAGAGCCGTCTGAGTCAACAGCGACAGCATCTGATCGAACAGGCGGCAGCGGGTCTTGAGGCCTTGCTTGCCTGTGAGCAGGATATTGGTCGCGAACAGAGCCTGCTGGCCAGTGCGGAGGAGCAGCTGCGCGGAACGATGCGAGAGCAGGAGCTGCATCGGCTCTCCTCCGCCTTGCGCGCCGAGCTGCGCGATGGCGAGCCGTGCCCGGTGTGCGGCTCCGCACACCACCCGCTCCCGGCTGCGCCGCCGGGAGAAGATCCGCCCGCAGGCGAGGCGGACCTGGAACTGCTGCGCAGCCTGCACGCGGAGCTGCAGGAGCTGCGCTTTGGGCTGCGCCAGCAGCTGCACGAACGTCGCAGCCTGCTGACGCAGCTTGGCGCAGCGGCCGGCGAAGCCCCGGCCGCTGCCGAGGCCGCGC
>NZ_BCNM01000027.1 GCF_001514495.1 Paenibacillus pabuli NBRC 13638 | reverse complement strand
GGCCGGCACCGTCTGGTCCGATATATGTGCTGCAAGCGTCGTCGCCTACTTTAGCGGAAATAGCTGTCAGAATCGGTTCAACCAGCGCATACGCACTCTCTTGTCCACCTGGCATGATTGCAGGACCTTTCAAAGCGCCCTCTTCTCCGCCGGATACACCTGCACCGATGAAACGGAAGCCTTTCGCTTCCAGCTCTTTGCTGCGGCGTTGGGTATCAGGGAAGTAGGCGTTCCCTCCATCAATGATGATGTCGCCTTCGTCCAAGTGTGGCAGCAGCTGCTCAATGGTAGCGTCCGTTGCTTTACCTGCTTGGACCATGATCAAGATTTTGCGCGGGGATTCCAGAGAAGCCACGAACTCTTCAATCGTGAATGCACCAGTCAGGTTTTTACCTTCGGCTTCTTTCAGAAGATCGTTTGTTTTCTCCGGGGAACGGTTAAATACCGATACCGAGAATCCTTTGCTTTCAATATTAAGGGCAAGGTTTTTACCCATTACTGCAAGTCCAATGACACCGATCTGTTGTTTACTCATTATGTCCTCCCATGCTCTTTATATATAGTAGGTTAATCCGAGATCAACAATTAATTATTACTGAACTGTTTTTTTCCAGTCTGCTGCGAATTTATCCATGCCTTGATCCGTCAGCGGGTGTTTGGAGATTTGTTCAATGACGGAGAATGGAACTGTAGCAATATGTGCTCCAGCCATCGCTACACGAGTAACGTGGTCCGGATGTCTTACGGAAGCGGCAATAATTTGTGCATCCAGGTTATGTGTACGGAACAACTCAGCGACTTTGGCAACCAATTGTACACCATCTTCGGAGATGTCATCGAGACGTCCCAGGAACGGGGATACATATGTTGCACCGGCACGAGCAGCAAGCAGCGCCTGGTTCACGGTGAAGATCAACGTTACGTTGGTTTTCACACCTTTTTTGGTCAGGTAACGGCAAGCTTCCAGTCCTGCAAGTGTCATTGGCAGCTTGATTGTGATGTTTTTGTCGTTGTTATTGATTTTGATTAGTTCGTCTGCTTGAGCAATCATCTCTTCTGCTGTAATCGCATCTGGTGTTACTTCCGCAGATACGGATTCAACTTCAGGTACTTCACGCAAAATTTCTTCAATGCGGTCTTCGAATTTAACGCCTTCTTTGGCTACCAATGACGGGTTTGTTGTTACACCGGACAGGACTCCGATTTTATATGCTTTTTTGATGTCTACCAAGTTTGCTGTATCGATGAAAAATTTCATATTCAATTACCTCCAAAGGATATGTTTTTTGATGTTACAGATTGGCATTAACAGCCAGGGGTACCTCAATTGTTTCTTCAGTCTGTTGATCAGCAGGTTGATCAAACCACCAGTGGTGCCCTTCGGCTGCGAGCATCGCATCCGACTCTGCTGGTCCATAACTTCCCGCCGGGTACAGATGAAGTGGGAGCAAATTCTCCTGGAATGCATCCAGAATCGGTTGTACCCAGGCCCAGGACAGTTCTACTTCATCCCAGTGGGCAAAGAACGTTGGATCACCATGCAATGCGTCATGAATCAGGTTCTCATAGGCCTCAGCCAGATCCTCACGATCCGGTGAGAGATCGATATGAACCGGCTTGAACTCGCCTTTGTTTTGTGGGTCGCTCGCATTAAGCTGCAGCGTCATGCTCTGGTCAGGACTCATTTCAATCACAAGCAGATTCGGTTTGGAACCGTTAACCACGTTGGCCTGACCGGATGGTTCCTTGAATTCGATGACGATACGAGTTGATTTCTCCTTCATTCGTTTGCCTGTGCGGATATAGAAAGGTACACCACGCCAGAAGAAGTCATCAATCTGCAATTTTGCAGCGATGAACGTATCATTCATCGTATTCTCGGCAACACCCGGTTCAGCTGCATAACCGCTAACGGATTTGCCTTGGATGTTTCCCTCAGCATACTGTCCGCGAATGACACTTGCACCCACGTTCTGTTTTTGCAACGGCTCAATGGATTCCATAATGTGCTTTTTCTTCAAGCCGACCTTTTCCGAGGTGCTGTTGTACGGCAGCTGGATGGCCATCATCATCAGCAACTGCAGCATATGATTCTGGAACATGTCTCTCACGGCACCCACATGATCGTAATAGGATGCCCGTTCCTCCACACCAACAGTCTCATTTGCCGTGATTTGCACATTGGAGATGTAACGGTTGTTCCACAACGCCTTCATGATCGGATTGCTTTGATGCAAGGTTTCAAGACGCTGTACCATCGGTTTGCCCAAATAATGGTCAATTCGATAAATTTCTTCTTCTGTGAACGCCTCGCTTAATTTGCGATTCAGATCACGAGCCGATTGCAGATCATGTCCAAATGGCTTCTCGATCACAAGACGTTTCCAGCCCTCAGCAGATCCAAGTCCACTTTCCTGAATGTTCGCTGCAATGGGTTCAAAGAATTCTGGACCCACCGAAAGGTAGAACAGGCGGTTGGACGGAATGCCAAGCTCAGCCTCTCTTTGTTCAACCAAACTTAACAGCTCTATATAATCTTCCTTATGGCCTATATTCAATACACTGTAGCGGAAAGCCTGCACAAATGACTTCACAACTTCAGGATCAGCCGGGCGTCTGGAAAATTCATTTAATGATTTTTCCACTTGTGCCTGAAAGAATTCATCAGACCACTCTCTGCGCCCCAAGCCAATCAGCGAGAAGGATTCCGGAAGTTTCTGCTCAATGTATAAATTATATAAGGCAGGATATATTTTTCTTTTGGCTAAATCGCCAGTCGCACCAAATAAAATTATGGTCGTTGGTTCCATCTCACTATTCTCCTTCCAAGTAACTCTGGTTTCTTTGCTGTAGTTACACTATAATACGTTTCATAGCCATACAAGTAATTAATATATTTCACAGGAGCTATAGACGATATCTATGACAACAAATTATGAATTATATAAGGTATTCTATTGGGCTGCCAAAACGGGCAGTTTGACCCAAGCCGCCAAAGCGTTATATATCACTCAACCAAGCGTCAGCCACGCCATCAAACAGCTGGAGGAAAGCTTTGGCCTTACGTTGTTTTATCGGAATTCCAAGGGAGTTGCGCTAACTCAGGAAGGCGTCAGTCTGTATTCCTATATTGAACAATCCCAGATTCTGATCTCGCTTGCGGAGGAGAAAATGGCCGCACTGAAGAGTTTGGACAACGGAGAACTCAGAATTGGCGGCAGTGATTCGCTGTTCAAGCATTACATGCTGTCCTACCTGGAAGAATTCCATGTGCTCTACCCTAACATCAAGCTGCATCTCAGTCATGGGACAACACCGGAGGTCATTACGTTCCTGAAAGAAGGTAAAATTGACCTAGGTGTTGTACGGATGCCCATTGTTGATCCTCAACTGGAAGTTAGGGAAAGTATCCAGCTCAAGGACTGCTTCGTCGCGGGTGAACGTTATGCCCAACTGAAGGATAAAGTCATGACACTAGAGATGCTGCTGGAACACCAACTGATTCTTTTCTCCAGAAACAGCCGGGTTCGGATGGCGATTACCGAGCTGTTCAACAGCTATGGTTATACACTCAAACCTGAGATTGAGGTCGGAAGCGTAGATTTGTTAATTGAGTTTGCAAGACGTGGATTGGGTATTTCTTACGTAACCCGCGAATTTATTTCCAAAGAGCTGGAGGAAGGGTCGCTCTTCGAAATCCAGTTGGATGTCCCCCTCCCTCCTTCCCATGTGGGAATAATGACGAAGCGGAATATGCCAATATCGCTGGCAGCCAACCGGTTTATGGATCTCATTTTCAAAGCGGATTAAGATTCGTTGGTCAAAACAAATAAGTGCTCCGTCATCCCAAATAGGGATGATGAAGCACTATTAATTCACCTAAATTCGAGTTCGCATAATCGTTTCTCAATTCTCCCGGGGATTATAGTAAACAGCTCGTCCCAGGTTATAAACATATCAGGCTCCAGCAAATACTCCTCAAACCTCATGGATGGGACAAATGCCTTGGTTTGCAGGAAACTCCGCACGCTGGCATCAATCTGTTCATTGGTCTCGAAATAACCTTTGAACATTTCGTTCACGAGCAAGCCATCACAACCCGCATTGGCGCCTGCTGCACTGTACAAATCTGGCAACAGTTCAAATACGACAGGCAGCGGTGAGAAGGCGTGTTTCCCTGGCTGCGAGTATAGACACACATGACGCCCAGCCAGATTGACCCGATCTTTCAGCAATCCACGAAGTACTTTACCATGAAAGCTGGCTTCACAGTCAACCACTTCACCGTCATGGCCCACATAGATCCATACATGCTCCATCTCATACAAATGGCCAATCTCATAGTCCCACCAGATCGCATATTCAATCACATATTGGACTGCCTCGGCTGGAAAATGAATCTCTCTCCTGAATGACGGGGAGGGTCCGGAACGATCCAATACCGAAACACCTACAAAATCCGGGTAAAGGGTTCATTTTGATCAAACATCAATACCGGGGCATAACTCAGCGCGATTTCAAGCTTTTCCTGATCGGTTCTTGTCATCATTGATTCCTCCACGTTGTTTGAGTATGATCTATACGGTGAGAATGAAATGTTATATTTAGTTTAACAGAGAATTTCGAACGTGTTAATTGGACTAAGTTAGGCCCGCAACCGGAGAATCATACTGGTTGCGGGCCTGAATGGGTTCATTTGAAAAGTGAATGTGATGTTATCCTTGTGAGCCTTTGGATGATTTGGAGGCTTTGATTGCCTGATCTGAAACGGAATCCACACACCCAATTGGTGGTCCCAGAATGGCGTCATTCTTGATGGAGGCGACTGCCCTGGCGTACGCCTCCTCATCAATGCAGTATGCCCGATGTGCAACTTCGGGTGGTGTTGCAGCCAGGAAATCCGCCCCGAGTACAATGTCTGGTGTCGGTTGGTCAAATATCGTTAACAGGTGCACATCGTCTGTCTCCGCTACAAACCAATGGAACCATCCTTGAGGGAAAATCGACACCTGACCAGGCTTCAAGTGATAACTGATCCGCTCGCGCTTGAACGGATCGAAGACGGAGGTGGTAATCTCACCACTGATCAGAACAATCATTTCGGTCACATTGGTGTGCCAGTGAGGCTGAACAATAATGCCTTTGCTCATGTATACATTGAAAAATCCATTCTTGATCGTAGGCAGCTGCTCCCCAAACAACTGGGTAACATAATTTCGCGAGTCACGCTGATAATATACAACCGCTGTGGAATCGGCCGCCAGTTGAACATTCGGGGATTGCAGAATCGGATTAATCATACCGCTGTTTCCTCCTTATGGGCATACATCTCATTGTAGTACTGTATGCCTTATGCGGCAGAGATAACACCGAGGACAACGTTTCCGTTGCATTTATTTACAGCGATTAAGTTAATATCAGGCAATCCCCGGATATCTTCCTCCCGCAGCAACTCCCTTGGGAGATATCCGTTCAATCTCTGCCAATTCATCATCGGTAATCGTGACCTGCAAGGCACCCAGATTCTCATGAACTCTCTCCAAACTACGGGTACCCGGGATGGGAACGATATGTTCCCCCTTACCAAGTAACCAAGCGAGTGCGAGCTGAGAGGCCGTACATCCTTTTTGCTTGGCCAAGTCCTGGATCAGATGCACCACCTCCAGATTTTTCTCGAAATTCTCACCCTGGAAACGTGGGTAATGACGACGATAATCATCAGCGGTAAGATCGTCTATCGATTGGATCTGGCCGGTCAGGAAGCCGCGTCCCAATGGACTGTAGGGTACAAGGCCAATATTCAACTCTTCCAGCACGGGCAATATCTCATCTTCAAGCTCACGACTCCACAAGGAATATTCGGTTTGGAGAGCTGTGATGGGATGAACAGCATTCGCGCGACGAATGGTCTCAGCCGAAGCTTCAGACAAACCGATATAACGGATCTTCCCCTGCTGTACCAAATCAGCAAGTGTCCCCACGGTTTCCTCAATTGGTGTATGAGGATCAGGGCGATGCTGATAATAGAGATCTATATAATCCATGCCCAGGTTATACAGACTGGCATCCACTGATTTTTTGATATACGCCGGATCTCCCTTGGGGCCTTGGGTATGTGTTATACCGAACTTGGTTGCTACTATCGCATCGGATCTTCGCCCTTGAAGCGCACGACCAAGCAATTTTTCGTTACCTCCGAACTGCTGCTTTTCATATTCACCATACAGATCCGCTGTATCAAACAACGTTACTCCTGCATCAAGCGCCCCCTGGATGGTGTGCACCGATTCTTCGTTGTCTGGCATCATCATCACGCCCAGCCCAAGCCCGGATACCTGCAAATTATCGCTTCCCAACGTTCTTGTCTTGATCATGTGGTTCCCTCTTTTCGTTAATAAAATTGAAAATATTGAACATATATTCATTCTATTTCACGACTGGAAACCCAACCACAGTCTGTTTATGCTAGTACTAGAATTACCATCCTGATCGTTATGTTCACACTACAACCGGTATGTACACACAGCAATGAATGCCTGACTGTTCGTTAAGGTTACTCATAGAAAAGATATCATAGGCATGGGCTATCCCATCCATCCGATCCGTTGTTTCGAGAAAGATCCGGCTCACTGTTTTTTGTTTAATTTGGTGTAAGTTCCATATATTTCGAAAATCCGTACTGTCTTCTTTCAACTGCTGAACGATTCTAGAAAATTCAGGTTCACCCGGATACTTGTCATAGTACGTACGAAAAACGGCTACCGAATGCCGTGCAAATTCATCCCAATTATGCATACGTTCCCGGACTGTTGCATCCAGAAATAACATACGCATCATGACACGGTCGTTCACGTTCATCGAGGCAAAATCGAAGAGCTTTTCATTCGCTGCCTCATTCCATGCAAGTACTTCAGACCTTTCATTCGTAATAAAAGAAGGGTATGCAAGTTGACCAATGATGCTCTGCCACCCTGGTTCGAGATGTGAATACGAAGCCGGAAACTCATACTCTGTATTGGGATCCCATAAACGAAATAGATGGTCCTTCTCCTCCTCACTTAACCGGAGCGCACCAGCTATACTGTCCATCACCTCACGAGAGGCTTTAAGCTCTCTCCCCTGCTCAAGCCACGTATAGTAAGTTGCACTGACACCAGCAAGCACAGCAACTTCCTCACGTCTTAATCCTGGCGTTCTGCGACTTCCATACGTCCCCGTAATTCCGACTTGCTCTGGCCGAATGCGGCTCCTCCGTGATTTTAAAAATTCACCCAGTGTTTTATTTCGGCTGCTAGTCATATACACCATCCTTATATGTGAAAATGGACCGATTCAACGTTGACTCTATCCAAAAATGATAGTCCATTTGTGCCTTTGGTATTCTGAAACACTCCGATTAATTCAGGAGACTTTCCAAATGTACTTCAGGCTTCGCCAGAAAATCTTCGAACGTAGCGATCATTCCATGCTCCTGATGTTCAATGTCTGCATAGCCGATCATTTTTTTACTCGGATTCCAGACAATCAGCATATGAGAGTACTGATCAATATCAGAGGATATGCGAAGCAGTTTCTGTCTTCCCATCTTCATTTCTACCGTATCCGTCAGATGGAAGAATTCGATGTACCCCACGCCAGACGGATTGTCCTGAAGTTCAATTCGGCGCGAACCTTCCGTTAGGAAATGAATCAAAGCATCAGGCAGCTTGTACGATTTGAGCGCATGCAATTTGTTGCTCAGATTGTGAAAGTCTTACGGCTCATGAGATTTCAAATATGCCGCCATTTCTGCGTTCTTCTGACTGATTGCAATGGTATACGCTCGCTCCCCATCCTCCTCTTGAATGGTTACATCCGCTCCGCGTTCCACCAAATAACGAACCATCTTCAGGTTGTCGTTGCGAGCTAGGCACTTGATTTGACTTTGTTTAATCCGTCCAATTTTGCTCCCTTCTGATGCAAATATCGGATGGCTTCTTCCCCGCCATATCTGGCCGCTTTGAGGATCGCTGGATTATTCTTTACATTCAGGTTTACTCCATGCTCCACCAGAAGCTTGACCACTGCCTGTTGATTGGTAATAAGAACAAGGTCCAGTGGCGTCAAAGCTATGTATTTACTGAGCGAAATCTCTTTTTCGAGATCCATACCCTGTTTAATGAATTCCTCTACCGCGGCAGTGTCTCCCATGTAAATCGCCATAGCATGATCGGGCAACGTTTCAAATTCACCTTGATTTCCAATTTTGAACAAAGAGCTCACCTCCTAATATTTAAAGAAATTCACTTCTTACCTTAGCACTTTTTTCTTGCTCAACGTACATCCCGAAATATATCTCCAATCCATATAACTGATTTGCAGTGTTTTTAAAGAGCTTTATGTGATATTCGCATAAAGATTTACATCGGTTGAGTACAGTCTAGCTCGTATGCTAAGATAATGAGCATCTATTTGCAACCATTACACGCATAGAAAGGACACTATGAATCCTTCAACTATACCATCCATCATGCATCACATCATCCCGCCGCTGGATCTGCGAAGCTGTCTTGTCAGCGTACGTGGAGAGACCATATACGAGCACTTCCGCAACGAAGAGGCTGCGACCCATATTGCCAAAATCAATTCCTGTACCAAGAGTGTGCTGTCCGCACTCATCTGTATAGCGATGGATCAAGGGATGCTGCCAGATGCATCAACGCCAATCTCCACCTTTTTCCCACAATTGAAGTCCGATCCTGACCCACGCAAAGCGGAGATTACATTGGAGCAGTTACTAACCATGACAGCCGGATTTAACTGGGACGAGTTTGGTGGTCAAAATTCATTCCCTCGCATGACGCGTACAGATCATTGGGTGAATTTCGCATTGGAGCAACATTTAAGTCATTCGCCGGGTACTCATATGGAATACAATTCGGGGGTGTCACAGATCTTGTCTGCCATCCTCATGCAGAGTACAGATATGTCGGTAGCTGAGTTCGCGGAACGTTATCTATTTGGCCCGTTGGGAATCCATCAGTATGAATGGGAGGTTGACCCCCAGGGTATACATACCGGAGGATTTGGCTTAAAAATGCTGCCCGGGGACTTGCTCAAGTTTGGTCAATTGTTTTTGCAGAAAGGCATGTGGAACGATCAGTCGCTTATATCAAGTGATCTTGTGATCCGCTCTACTCAACCTGCGATCAAAGTTACTCCACCCAATCATGGCAGCTATGCTTGGCATTGGTGGGTCGATGTCTATTCAGAGGAAACCACTGCCTTATCTGATGCTTCCATTTCATCGGAGCAGAACCAACCTTCACTAGGCTATTACTACGCCCGTGGGTTTGGCGGTCAATTTGTATATATTGTACCTGCTCTGGAGCTCGTTACAGTGCTCACCAATGACAAGCGAAAGAAGGAAAAACCTCCGCTGGATGTTTTCCCAAAACGAATTGCACCTCAACTGGTGAAACTCTTATAATCAGATTCGACTGATTTTTGGATATCACAAATAACCCCTTAGCTTACCGGGCACTTCACCGGTAACTACGGGGTTATTCAATCATTTTTTCAGATCATTCCATAATCAAATCAACTTGGACTTCATACTTTTATGAGAATTAGATCATCTCACCAATGCCTCTTCCACAGCAAGGGTTATTGGATAAGGACCCGATTCTTTGTTGCAGAGGACAACAACTTGCACGTTATGATTCGGATATACGGAAGACATGAACGATACCCCAGGATCGAAACCCATCACATGCAATTTGAATACGTCCTCCCCTCTCCGATCAATCCAGATCCCCTGCCCATAATAGGTACCACCATCCTCATTCACATATGACGTGATTAACCTTCCCGTTGTTTCTTCGCTCAACAGTTCATAACTTAATAACGCATTCCAGAAACGAATCATATCCGGTGCTGTCATATAAGCTCCACCATCAGCCCCACCCTTGATAGGAATGGAAAAAATATTGCTTGTCCATGAGCCGTCTTCATGATCCATATATCCGATCGCAGTATTACGCGGAAGCCGATCTGTCATGAAATAACCCGAATTCGACATGCCGCACCTTTTGAAAATAAACTCCTCCACATAATCCGTAAACGACCGTCCCGTGTGCTCTTCAACAATAAGGCCCAATACGATAAATGCCGCATTATTATAGTGAAACCGCTCACCCGGAGCCGACTTCATGGGCTGATGCTGAAACATCGGTAGAAAATCATTCAATTGCCGCATCGAATAAACGGGACGCTCCTTCCACAATTCAGCGAAATCCTCCATCACTTCTTCATCAAAATAATCCGGGATGCCTGAAGTATGTGTTAACAGCTGATGGATTGTAACTTCTTGATCCCATAGAGGAAACTTAATGCTCAAGACATCTGCCAACCTGGAATCATACGACAGTTTACCTTGTTCAATCAGTTGGCCTATACTCACTGCCGTAAAGATCTTGCACCCAGATGCAATGCCGAATCGTGTATCTGGCTGATTCAACCGTTCATCACTTCGATTGGCATATCCGCGAGCCGTACTGAATAGCGTATGCCCGTTTTGTTTTATCAAAACTGCGCCTGAAAAATCAGCCTTCTCCATCACTTCTTCTATTTTGCGTGTCAGATCTGTTATGCTCATCATTCTATTATTCACCTGACTTCTTTTGATTTGACTTCTATGCTCCGGCTGTAACGATACGGTGTTATATATGAGATCGACAATGGGAAGAGGAATGAAATCACCTACAGACTTTTCTATGTAATAGCTATGTTCCTCATAATTTAATTCTTGAACATAGCCTGTATACCTTCATATTTCCACAAATAAAAAGGGGGTTTCCTTATCTCATAAAGGAAGTCCCCTTTTAAGTTACTTCAAATTATGCCTGACAAAGCATGCTTAAATGTTGTTCAATCACGTTTTCCACCTTTTGAACGGTTAGCCTTTCGGGTTGCATCAACATATGAATGGCAAGTCCATCAACCAAGGCATACAACCTTTCGGTTTCGATCTCAGCATCCATCCCCTTACGTGGCATGCCCTGTTTCTGCAACTCCTGAATTACAAACTGGGCAGCCCGAAACATGCCTTGATGCATCTGATCACTTAACTTTTGCAGTTCGGGATAAACCAGCACTTTAGCCGAAAAAGAGAACCAAACCTCCATTTCCATTTTCCTGTCTTCATCTAAAGGAAGAAATTGTAATAACAGCTGTTTCATATTTGGCAATACAGAATCAGTCATCTGTAAAGCCTCTACTCTTTGTTGAACTCTTCCAGCGAAAAGGTTCATGCAAAAGGCAAAGAGCTCCGCCTGTGTGGAAAAATAATGCCTCATGGAACCTACGGATAAACCCGCTTCCTTTGCTATATTTCTTACGGTAGCATGATCCAGTCCGTTATTCCGTATGACACGAATGGCCGCGTCAGCAACGATTATTCTTTGTTTTTCATGATCTACGATTTTTGGCATAGTTTCATTATACACCAAGCTTCACTTTTAATAATACATCGTGCTATAATAATTTTATAATACATTGTATTAAAAAAGACGAAGAAAGAGGAATTAACGATGAGGCACACAAACATTCCAAGCAAGCAACGTAAAAAAGGGACCGTATTCAAACTCATGCTTACACTGTTCATAACCCTGTTATTAGTTATCAGTGCAGGGTTCCTCTATGAATGGTATGCCTCTAATCACAGCCGCGCGAAATATCCCCCTCCCGGAAGATTAGTTGAAACCGGTGCCTACAAGCTTCATATTCATCAACAGGGTGTCGGTACCCCAACCATCATTATGGAGGCGGGCAGTGGCGAGACGAGTCTGTCCTGGAGAGACATTCCAGTTGAACTGGCCAAACATGCAACCGTGGTAACTTATGATCGCGCAGGATATGCGTGGAGCGAGTCCGCACCAACAGAACGCACAGGTGCTAACATCGTTAAGGAGCTGCATGACGCTCTGGAGAAAGAAGGTATCCGTGGACCGTATATTATGGTTGGTCATTCTCTGGGTGGAATGTATGCGAGGTTGTTTGCACAGACCTATCCAAGTGAGATTCAGGGGCTTGTCCTGATTGATGCGAGACCTGAGGAGGATGAAAAGAATACGAAAGACCTGCTGGAACAAGCCAAGTTTCAAGGTAACCCGCCTGCTTCCTTATTATCCTTACTGAAGTTGTCCGGAAGCTTCAGGCTGTTTCCAAACTTTATGCTTGAAGGGCTTGTTGCCAAGCAGGATCGAGATGCATTTATTAATGTCATCGCAACACCATCCTTTTTTCATGCCAGGGAAGAAGAAGCTGCTCTCGCCTATTCCACAGAAGATGCCATCCGGGGGCAAAAGCTCGGAACGATCCCTGTACGAATCATTGCACGCGGACTTCCTCAGAATTATGCCCAGGCAGGAATTCCAGCTGAAGTAGGAGAGCAACTGGAATCCATCTGGCAATCGGGACAGCGCCACATGTTGAACATATCAGAGGATAGCCAGCTTGTCATTGCCACAAAAAGCGGTCATATGATCATTCATGATGAACCCGAGCTGGTTGTCCAGACCATTCTGAGTTTAGTTCCAAAACTGAAATAATTCATAATCTTGTCCAGAACCCTAGTTTGAAACCGAGTTTGACAAATCAAAAAGGGGCTTCCCATCATATTCATGACGTTCGGACAGCCCCTTCCACTTTCATATTTACATATCACAGTTTAGAAAGAACATGATTGTTCAAATGCTAAACACTCCATTACCGCAAGCCTTGCAAATCAGCCTCTGAACTTCCGGCCTCTGTCTTCCTGTATTGTCGAGATCTCGTATTCATTACATAGTACAGTGTTGCGTAGACCGTAAGAATAAATACGCCAAAGAACATACAGAAGGCAAGTGATGGTCGACTTACACTCTCATGCATTAGTTCAATCAGCGTCTCTCGATTGGTTAATGCATCCCAACTGTTGAGCCGATATACACGTCCCAGCAGGACACCGTAACTTCCAAGAGCACAACCTCCAAGCACGAAGATCCATGAAGCCCATCGTCCCAAGTGATCATGGATCACTTCCTGAAGCTGATACATCGACAGGAATCCGAGCAGCAAGCCTGTCCAGACGAACATCAAAACTACGATCAAGTCATACCAGTACGTGTAATCCACACCATGTCCACCGCCGTAATAGCGGGAACTGCGTGCCGTCAGATGAATCAGGTCCGTTACAATATAGGAAGAGTTCGGAAAGAACAGCAACCATAACAGTCCGCTTGCAACAGCAAGCCATGCTGCACCTTTCCATTTCACATGACTGAAGCCATAGGCGATATAAGAGAAAACAAAAGGAATCCAGCCCAAAAACAGATTCCAGATGAGGAAGCGAAAATACCGCTGATCCAGCCAATCCGCAGCCACGTAATACAAACCCAGGGTCACCATCGTGACCACACTAAGGAAAATAAATATTTTGATATAATTCAGTTTTCTCAATGAAATTTACCTCACTTGTTTCCATAAGATACATTCAGTTCCGAAAATATCGGATGATCTCTTCCTTGTTCTTTTCGACACGAAGATTGCTCATAACCATAACCCATTACATAAATTTACTGTTATACACCATACAAGGATCATACCATTTCCCAAAGGAGAATCAAATTCACAATGAATCCAAACTCAATGCAAACTTAATACAACCTCAAAACCGAATGCAGCCTGCAATGAACACCAACCCTGGCCTCACCCCTCAGATGAACCATGGCGGACATGAAATATATGATGTGCATGAAATTCTGGAAGGGGCCATCAACGTACTGGATCAATATATGTTGTTCCGGACATTTGTTCAAGATAATGAATTTTTGGGGATCCTTGTTCTTCGATGAATATACACTTGATTAAATTACCAGTAACTGATTTAATCAAGTGAAAACGATACAGTGCAACCTGCGAACCTCACGTCTAATGCCATAATGCGATCATAAGAATATAAGTATAATTGGAGACCAGTTATTGTGTATCAAGGGAGGTACTTAAATGCGCTTGAATTCATCTATTAAACTCGGTTTTTTGGCCGTCACACTAAGCATTACGGCAATCGGTGCAGCATGGACAACACCCCAAATCGCTGTGGCTGCGCCTGTTCCAGCTTCCAAAGCGGTATATCACCAATTTCAGATGTACTGGAAAAATGCAATCCATTCCACGTCCAGCCTGGTTCAGGCACGTAAATATCTATTGAATCATATCGATGAAGTTGGACCATGGCAGGCCACCTTGATGACCCTTCAACTGGAAAATTTGCAGAAGGTCAAACTGGCTGACTTGGATCAAAAAATGTATACAGAGCTGTTTCAACATGTTCTTTCCGAAGCCCATTCCAAGATCGGTTATGAACAACAGCTCACATACAGCCGCCTTCTCAAAGAGATCAAAGATCCGGCGGTTCGCAAGCTTTTGCAGGAAGCATCTGATCTAGGGTTCAAAGTGGAAACCAGTGAAGGTCTGTACTATCCCATCATCAATTATGAAATGTACAAAAAGTTTCAGCCCTACGTGAAACCTGACATTGTTGCTTACATTGATATTATGGCTGCGGAATCCAACCAGCCTACGACTTCAGACGCGGCTTTGATCATAACCTGGAATGAACTCATCCATCGCACATTGGAAAAGGAAGCTTTCCTGAACAACTTCCCAAGCTCCAATCGTACGTCAGCAGTCCAGAATTCACTGTACGTCAGTTACCTTTTTTACGGAAGTGATAACTCTCCGGCCTATGACTGGTACACAGAAGAAGAAATCCGTACCATCGATCCAGAAGTAAAAAGAGCATACGAAAAGGCTGTCGCTATGAGGGAACCTAATACTAAGAGTGTACTTCTCGACACGGTGGAGAAGATTTTGCATCTCCTTGATGAGAGCAATGACGAACTTACCCCGGAAATCAAAGAAATTATAGAACAAGTGGAGAAACAATTTGCCAATGAGTAATGAAGACAAACCATGAAAAACGGTTCAGGGATATTTTATGGGCCGCGATTAAAATCACGACAAGCGATAAGCCAAAAAAGCGGCACCCCTTTTTACAGGAGTGTCGCTTTTGCTGATTTCCTTACCTTTTATTCCATCTCCGTCCCAAACGGTACTATGTCGATATCGATGTAAGTTTGTCTGGATTCATAACGAGATATATTCCCTCAATCCGCTCTCCAAGAGGATCCAACTCCAGACACAGCACTTCGGACAACTGGCCGTTTTCCAATAACGCAAGGTGAAGCTCTCCATTGATAACTGTGGGCATCCACTCTCGTTCTCGCAATCGGGTCAACACCCGACGAGAAGTCATTAGAGCGAGCACACCTTTGTGAACTCTCATCGTTCGCATAACCGTATGCACACGCCCACCGCCATCTGCGGTAAACACAGGCTGTTCAGCCAGCAGTTCCAGCATGGCAGAAACATCATAACTCAGAAAAGCGGTTGTAAAGCGGGCGAGTAATTCTTCTTTTGCAGCATAATTAGCAGGGTGATGTTCCATGGCTGGAAGGCGATCCGGCAGCTTGCGTCTGGCTCGGCTAAAGATCTGACGACAATTGCTCTCCGATTTGCCTAACCAATCCGCGATTTTGTTATACTCATACTGGAAT
The DNA here is from genome assembly GCF_001514495.1 of Paenibacillus pabuli NBRC 13638. Classification (GTDB taxonomy): domain Bacteria; phylum Bacillota; class Bacilli; order Paenibacillales; family Paenibacillaceae; genus Paenibacillus; species Paenibacillus pabuli. Next base: position 75,355 of record NZ_BCNM01000027.1, on the reverse strand, counting down.
GCTTCACGCAAGACAAAAACAGCACGTTCTATCGGAGAAAGCTGCTCCAGCATAACCAGATAAGCGTAGGAAATCATCTCCTTCTGCTGCACGGTTTCCTCCGGAATATTGGCTGATCCACCGTTACTCATCGGCTCTGGAAGCCATTCCCCAACGTAACTTTCCCTTTGATTGCGGGCAGAATTCAGCAGATTCAGACTGCGGTTTACGACCAGTTTCGCAATGTAGGCCTTGAGATTACGGATATCATGAAGGGGCTTGCTCTGCAGCTCTGCAAAACAATCCTGCACTATATCCTCAGCCTCTACAACACTTCCAAGCATGCGATAAGCTATGGAAAAGGCATAGGACTTGTAGCGAATGTACAGTTCACCAATCTCCAGAGAAGACCCTTCTGGCTCATTGGTGAATGAATTGGATTTCATGAAAATGGCCTCCTCTGGCAGATGGTTATTGTTTCATTTAGTTAAAGCAACCAGGGTACATCCCTGTTGTAATCGCAATCCGGTTCCAGTTATTAATGGTGTTAATCGCCAGAATCAGATCCACCAGCTCGGCATCACTGAAATGTTCTTTCACTTTTTCAAACAATTCCTGTGGCACGCCTTGATCCGAAATACGAGTTACGGCTTCAGCCAGCTCCAGCATAACACGTTCTTTTTCTGTAAACAAAGGCACCTCACGCCAAACACTCAGCAGCAAAATGTGATCTGCATAATCACCTATCTTCATCAGATCCTTGGCATGCATATCGAGACAAAACGCGCAGCCATTGATTTGTGAGACACGTATTTTTAGCAGCTCATATAACACTTTATCTTCAAACTGACCCGAAACATGCTGCTCCATGGCCATCATCGCTTTGAAAGCTCCCGGATTGGCCGCTCTATAATTCACTCTTAAATTCATTTCATTCGCCTCCGTATTTTGGTCTACAACCTGAAGACAAATCAAGGCCCACATCTGTGACACTTTTCTTCAAAAAAATATCCTGTTCCATTGAAATCAGCACGAGCTCCACAAGGTCAAAAGGAAATAGCATGAATGAAACGTAGTCCGATCATTGAATTCCTCACATAGAAAGTTATGTATAAACCGATTATTCCGTATTCCATGTTAGGTGTCTGCTCTTTCGTTTGTCATTTCAAACAAAAAATGATTACACATATTGATATACCTAACAAAAGAGTAGTAACATACGACTACAAAGTAAACTTTTCTGACATTTAAAAATGAATGATTCATTATCCTAGCAAGGAGTGACTTCCATGATAACTTCCAATTCCAATCCTCAACTTACATCCGAACTGCCCCGTGGCTGCACATTCTCTGCTGAAGACTGGCATGTATTATCTCAATATTGGTATCCGATCGCCCAGGCAAGCGAAGTGACAGATAAACCGCTTGCAGCTCAATTGCTTGATGTCCGATTGGTTCTGTATCGCAGCAACGACAAGGTTGTGGTCGCCAAGGATCTTTGTTTTCACCGCGGGGCCCCTCTAAGTAAAGGATGGGTTGAAAATGGGGAAATCGTTTGTCCTTATCATGGTTTCCGTTATAACTGTGAGGGTAAATGTACCGCCGTTCCTGCTCACCCCAGCTCCAAAATCTCTCCCAAACTGAAACTTATTGTATATCCAGCAGTCGAACGTTATGGTCTGATCTGGACTTCACTCGCCGGAACAGATGAGCAGATTCCTTCATTCCCTGGTTGGGATGATCCGGATTATATTAATATCTTACCTCCGAACTTTGATATTGCAGGTTCTGCCGGACGACAAATGGAAGGATTTCTGGATGTATCCCATTTTGCCTATGTGCATACCGAGACGTTTGGTGATCGAAATAATACAGAGGTACCGCAGTACAAAGTAAAACGCGAAGGCAATGAACTGCTTGCCGAGTATTGGAGTTCCGTTAGCAACTATGGCAAGGGTCAGGATAACGTGGCGCCGGAAGGATTTCAATGGCTGCGCGAATTCCGGGTATTTCCGCCCTTTGCCGCATCACTTACGGTTCATTTCCCGGGAAACGACAAACTGAACATTCTAAATTGTGCCTCCCCCATCTCTGCACGTTATACGCGTTTGTTCTGTCCCATTACCCGCAACTTTGACAAGGATGCTCCGATCGAAGATACAATCAAGTTTAACTTGCAGGTATTTGAAGAAGATCGCGAGATGGTGGAATCACAGAAACCGGAGGATTTGCCGCTGGATCTGCATGCAGAAGCACATATTCCCGCAGACCGTACCTCCATTGCTTATCGTCAGTTATTGACCGAACTTGGGTTGGGACGAAACTACACATCCTAAATCCAAAAACAAATAAAAAAGAAGCAGAAACGTTCCCATGAACGATCTGCTTCTTTGCGGTGGTTGCACATTCTCACTCATGACGACATACCGGATCGATCGGACCGATCCCACTCCGAAGTCTTAAAGCTGCCACTTAGCCTTGAGTATTTTTGTTCACAGGAGGTTCCGTATAATACGGGCAGCCTGGTTCGTGAATAATCCTAGGATCTACCCATGTTCCCCAATATGGAAGGCGATTTACATATGGCTGTGCGTTAGGCTGGCTATTTGGGTGCGGCATGTTTGTGGTCGGGGAAACTTGAGTTACACAGTCTGCCGGTGGCCCCACTATCACTGTTTTTTGAATGGGAGCGAGCGCTTCCTTCACCTTGTTCTCATCCAGACAATACGTATGGGCAAGAACACTCGCAGGTGTCAGACGTAAAATATCTGAACCAAATATGGCTTCAGGGATTGGGGCATCAAAGATAGCCAGCAGGTGGGTCTGATCTACCGTTGCCATCTCATAGTGCCACCAGCCTTGCGGGACATTGGCTACTTGGCCTGGGGTAATCGTAAAGTTTAACAATTCATTGGTAAACGGGTTAATGAGGGAAACCACGGCTGAACCACTGATGCAATACACTAGCTCGGATGCATTCTGATGGATATGAGGTTCAACTACATTGCCGGTATTCAAGAAAATATCCAGAAGGGAATTATTCCCCAACGTATTTAATTGTTTAATGGATAGGTAGTTAATATAGTTTTGTTCATCTTTTTTGAATAAAGGATTCTGGTTCAAGTCAAATGTAAATTGGGTGGTGGGTAAGGTATAGTCCATATAGGAAGTTGCCAAAATAAACGCCTGCCCTTCGCTCTCGGTTTAGGTGATAACCTATACGCCAGCTTATGCTCTGGGCATCTATGCGTGAGCCCATTTCTGATGAAGGTCCATTCAAACCAAAACCATGACAACAGAAATCCTGAGCAGTTTTTTTCGCTATTCATTTTCATTTTCCGCCAAAAAATCTTTCCAACCGATGCCCATTGATGTAGGAGTCAGGTCCACATGCTGCAACCAAGTCATCCGCGAAACAACTTCAGGACTCTCTTCGATTAAGCTATTCGTCACTCTCAAATAACGCAAATTCTTCAGTTTTTCCAACGCAGATGGCAGCTCACGTATCCCGGAATACCCAATATTTAAACTAACCAATTCAGTTAGTTCACCGATCTCCGCAGGAATGGAATCTAAACTGAGTTCTGACTTAGGTTTTGGTTTCCATCCCGGAACCGGATGGTGGGAGCTTCCACAATAAATCGTAAGTCGTTGTAACTGTTTTAAATGGCTAATCTCCTTCGGAATGCTCTCCAGATCCGCCGTCATAATCTCCAGTTCTTCCAAGGTTGTCAGTTCAAATAAAGCCCGAGGAAGCTTACATACATCCTGTTCAAAAATTTCAATTCTCTTCACATGCTTTAATTCCCGAATCCGTTCCGGAATTTCGGTCAAATGATATGAACTGATCTGGAGAACATCGGTTTGATGCCTGATCGCATCGTCCAGATAACGTTCAAACTCACGATGCCTGTCCAGCCTGAAAAACAAGCCAGGTATTCGATCCATCAGCTCGCTAGCCTCTTCTTGGGTTATGTGCATTCCATATATATTCTCATGTGCAACGTTAAAGAAATAATCACTTCCATCCGGCTTCAAAAAACAAAGATCATCCGGCAACGATGGATATAGCCAGTCATGAAAACGAGCTGCTTCTTCCTTGAGAATCTGCCCTGAATCCGGTGTACAGCGATATATGTAATATGTTCCGTCTGAATACATGGCACCACTTTGCATCATCATTTCTTCCATCGTACAGCTTTCAATAAGATAAGGCTGGAGTCTTCGCAATACTTTTGAAACCCCTGGAGGCACCTCTTCATTTGATTGTCCTCTGTCAACCAGTAAAAAACGCTCGGTCTTCTCTATCAATTCGTCAATGAATTGTTCGTAGGCAGAGCCTCTTGGATCCGTATGGAAAGCTACCGTCAACACTCATTCCTCCTCAGCACCTGTTTGGTTATGTTGAATTCTTTGTATCATCTCTGTACGTCCCGGCATAGGCTGGTATCATCAATCGAGTCATTGGAGGCATGCAGCATGGCATACGGACCTGGTTCTGTATCATCCCCGCAATCAGCGGGCTATCCTTACCCCTATTATCCACCGCCACCTTATCCTTACCCTTATCCATATCCATACCCGCCCATCGTTCCGTTTCCACTACCATTTCCAATCGGTGGTCCTTGGTGGCACGGCGGTTATCCGGGTGGCGGCTACCCAGGCGGGCCACACGGTCATTACCCTGGAGGAGGCTATCCGGGCGGACATCATGGCGGAGGGCCTGGAGGACCCGGGGGTCATGGTGGAACTGGTGGAGATTTCCACGGTCACCGTTTCTTTCATTGGTAAAAAGCGCAATGCAGGAGCTGCTGCTGGCAGCTCCTGTCCTTGTTCAACATTCTTTTAAACACTTCATGATGCCCCTATTTCGTAAAGCTCAATACTCAATCTCATCCATGATCCTTAGATTTCGAGTGGACACTTTCAGCAATTCCGTAAACGTCTCTGTCACATAATAAACAAAATCCGGATCATGCACATACATAATAATCTGTCCGTAAGTCCCCTGTTCTGCCGGATCAAAATCAAGCATCAAATACAGGGAACCCCCGGCCATCGTTGCAAAAGGAATCCATTCTTTATGAAATAAATACGGTTTGATTTCCGGGTCCAGCTTACGAATCTCTTCCTCGGAATAGTATTCATCCAGCTTCTCGTCTACTTCACAAAAGTATTGTTTGGTTTCACGTATTTCCTCCAGTGACATCAGATAAAACGGGGTACACTCTTCTTTTTCCGCATCCCCTGGATACAAGATATGAAATGCATAACCACTTCCATCCTTACGCTGATAGAAGGCCCGGAAATCTTCCGGCAGCCGGACACCATATTCCGTTTCAAATGCGGTTAGGTATTGCTCAGAAGCTCCCTCCCGATGCTGGTATTCCTCGTATAACTGCCGAATTTCGTCATCTTGGATTTTTTCGTTCAGGAGCTCATTCAGCGTGTCGAACAAGTCGTTCCATCTTGCGGTGTTCTCATGTGTCACGAAGCTTCATCTCCTTCTTCACTCAGCTCTGCCGGTTCCCGCACATATTCATGCTAATTTTTCGGTTTAATCCGTCATTCTGTACGTCGGACATTACCAGCGCACAGGTTCTTCTCCGCGCCATAACACATAACGCTCCAACTCACGGAGGGTTCCTGTGCCAATGCCATACTCATCCATCTTTCCGGAATGCAGATCAAGGATGTGCAGCATGCCTCCAAACGTACCCACAGCAAGCTTGGATTGGTCAGGGGAAACGATAAGGGAATAGATGGTGCTGCCTACAAAGTGTCTCCATACTTCCTGCCCGTCACCATTCACACAATATAAATATCCGTATGCATCCCCCAGCACCATCCCTGAATTTATTTCCACTGCAGCATAGACACGGGCATTCTCATCCATTACAGGCCAATCCTCGTTACGCTCATTACCATCCACCGTTTCCAGCTTCACCTGAATTGTAGCACCGTTATAAAAGTGACATGCATTAAACCATACGTTCATGCTGTCCGCAGTAAATACGGCGTGATGAGGGTAGCTGGATTCGGGATAAAGTGAATACGTCTTACTCCGCTCACGATCCAGGAGCATGTGATTGCTCACCTGGCTGCCATAGGCAATCCAGCGACCGTCACGTGAGACTGCTGCATGACCCATATCAATCTGCGTATCTTCCAACTCGTACTCTTCAATCTCTGCAAGATCCGGGTGGAGCAGGGAGACCTGATCTTCCTCTACCAGGTAAATTCCGTAATTGGAGAAAATGAGAACGGATTTGCCTTCATTGAATGGAATGAGTCCTTCAAGTGTGCGTTCGGGGTGCTCACAATCAGCAAGGGATTCGATGCGCGGCATAGCCTGCTGAATACGGGATTGAATATCTTCCCAACGATACACAGCGAGCTCTTGCCCTTCCAGAAGGCGATCAGGTTGTCTGATCACCCGAATAGTTTCAGGTCCGGCAAGTGCATAGTCTGTACCATCCGGTGAACAGCCTGCGAAGGTATACTGCGAGAAAGACAGCCATCCATGTCCATCAGCCGTGTACACACAGCCCTTCTCTGTATAGGCCCCGGGCGAAAATACAAAGGTGTTCTCATTCAGATAACCAACCACGCGTATAGCCTGCATGTAGGATTGAAAATGTTCATTCAATGGCCATGTTGCAGCAGGCAATTCCAGCCGGAGCCGTTCCAAATCTCCTTGAAGATTGGCTTGCTTCACCATCTCCCACACTTCTGTGCTGATCTGAGCTCTGGCATCCTCCGCAAGTTCCGTTTCATCCAGCTGCTCTCCCGCCATGCCTCTGCGCACAAAGGCATTCACATCCCTTGCATATCGTTTGCCTTCGTTGCGCCATAATTCCGCAATATCTTCCTTTATCCAGCTAATGATTATCCCTCTCCTCCGCCACTATTCAGAGCATTACAATGATGGGCCAGCAAAAATAGATTAATCTCGTGATCCATCGCCCCTTCGCCTCCATCCATTTCTTCATAGAAGAGTGCGATTTCTCGCCCGTTCGCATAATTAAAACGTACATATCCGCCCATGGAAACCATAAACAGCTTACACATATATTCATTTTCCAGCACGGCATCCCACTTGAATCTCGCTTTACACAAATCAGCCAGTTCTTTCATGAAGCCTTCACGCGTGGTGTTAGCCAAGTGGTAAAATGTGTGGTTTCGCAGTTCATTCCAGGGTTCAAAATAGGCTGGGGTCAGCGGTTTATCCTGATGGTAATAGGCGCAATAGATCCGATTCAGCGTCTCTGCAAAGTCAGCTTCAGGACATGTCCACAGAATGATATTCTCATCATGGCGTGGAAGCCATAATAACCCCTCAACGTCTGGATGTACCGCCAGGAAATCGCCATCTACTGAACTGCCGAGACTGATACACTCCTGAAGCTGATCCTGAGTAACCGGTGTATCCTCCGTGTGCATCCAAAAATCGTATTCAGCAAAAGGTTTCAATACTTCCTGATCCGGCCGCTGCACATTCATCCAACCTGTGTAAGTTCCTTCCCCATATTGTTCCAGCCATTTCCGATAAGACGAAGGCAGCGAAATGGAGTACTGTTCTTCAAAATGATCCAGTTCCTCAGCGGGTACGGGTTTAAACGCACGGGTTACAATATACATTTCACGACATCTCCCTACGATCTGTTCGATCAGTTCGTTCAATTCATTCCGTTCATAAAGATCGTTCACTCCATATCAGGACGTGATGATTCATTCAATCCTTCGGCAAATCAATCAGCTATGCCAGTTCTTCCTGCACAATTTCGGTCACTACACCCTTGCGGTTTACAATGCTAATGGCAAAGGCATCATAGCCGTCACGTTTCACTTGCTGAAAATCCATGCTCTCTCCCGTAATCAATTCGTAGTTTCCGTCTTCATCCACATCTTCCCCAAACTCTTCATCCCACGGCACGTTGTAATAAGCAGATAGCTGTACTTCAAATATATCTTCTCCTTCAACGTCCAAATAGGGCCGCAGCGGCCTGTCGTTCAGGTCTTCCTCCGGATAGATCTCGCATAACATGGCGTCATAACCGTGTTTGGCTGCATCGATCAGCAAGTAACGTTCTCCGGTTACGGTGTGCTCCGCATATACGATGAGCGGTGTCGAATCATGCCAGGTTATCAGATCATCTTCGGTTAAGTCACCATAATAAAAAATATGGAACTGGTCATGGCCCTCCCTCGTTTGCAGCTTACCTCTCCACTCGACTTCATGAGCCTGCCCATCCGAAATCTTCTGAACCAAACCCTCCAGATATGCAGGTCCTTTATGTACACCAACCAAATTCATGATTTCGCCTCCGCTTTATTCATTCGAATAGTTACCATTTTATGCTCTTCATCGACGTCCAGCTTCACATCCATGTTTAACTTATCATGGAATAACGCCGTACGTTGATATAAGGATCACGAGCAGCTTCATTGCCCCCATTGGTGGAACGGCTCATCCCCTGATGAATAATGGATTGCACCAGCTGCCCATCCCCTTTTCCCGTATTATTGTAGGTATAGATCTTCTGTTTGTCTTTATCATACAAATTTAAAACGGTGGTAAAGTCATTGGCATTTTCATATTGCCTCTCGGTCTTTACTGGATATGATTCATGTCCACCCTATAGTATAACTGACGATGGTCTCCTTCTTTATCCATGGCGGCAAAACTGTTAATAAGCGGCCAGGCATCATAGGATTTTCCGTTAACATCTACAGCTAGAGCATAGTCAGATAATACCTTCTCTTTTTGAAATACACCATACGTCTGTAAAATGAAATAGGCTGGAATGAGCAGAACGCTTATAATCCCTGCAAAAATAATAAACTTGGCACGTAATTTCATTATCTTCCCCCTCAAGCCTTACCTTCCCCATTATACTATCTAAAAATTATATGAAACTCTTATGCTTTTCACAAGAAACCTAGGAAGACTGCGGCTTTTCTTAATGCTTAGGGTAGGATGATAGTGTATACTCTAAGTCAGAGATTAATTGGTCATGAGTATTTCAATGGGAAACAAAAGACAAGAACCCGATTCGATGTGGTGTTAGTCATCAAAATAAATGCTTAGGATTGTGATAAGGATATGGTTAAATCAGTGAAATACACCTCCTAAAATGAAGAATTCAATATCATTTTTAGGAGGTTATCATTAATGATTTTTAATCGAATTGACGTAGAGAACTGGAGTAGAAAACCCTATTACGAACATTATATAAACCATGTTAGATGCACCTATAGTATGACGGCTAATATTGACATTACCCGGTTGCAAGCAGAACTTAAGAATAAGGGGATTAAACTTTATCCAGCCCTAATCCACATGATCACAACGGTAGTGAACCGTCACAGGGAGTATCGCACCAGTCTGGATTCCGAGGGCAGATTAGGTTACTGGGACAAAATGTCGCCTAGCTTTACCATTTTCCATGATGATGATAAGACTTTTTCAAGTATGTGGACGTTGTACAGTGAAGATTTTAATGATTTCTACAGTCGATATCTTGATGATATGGATAAGTACGGAAATATTAAACAGTTTGTTGTAAAACCAAATGAGCCACCAAATACCTTCCCCATTTCTAGTATTCCGTGGGTCAATTTCACCAGCTTCAATCTGAACATCTATAACGAAGGAACCTATCTACTACCCATCTTTACAATGGGGAAATATATTCATTCTGACAAGAAGATACTCCTTCCACTATCTGTTCAATTCCATCATGCCGTTTGCGACGGTTACCATGCCGGCCTGCTGTATAATGAGATACAATCCCTCGCAGATCTTTATACGAAATGGCTGTGAATCAATATTAGTTTAATATAACAGCGTCAGCCCAGGACATTATTCTCTAGTCCATGGCTGACGCTGTTGTAATTTCAACATCTCCCAGAGAAGCGTTGCACTCCAAACATCCAATATGCACTAGGTTGCCATCGTTCCAACAAAGCAAGTGTGTTGCGCATCACACCTGCTCTCGCTTTCATATCGTATCCTATATCTAAAAGAAGCCATTCCAGCTCTCTTTTTGTGAAATATATCACTTGGATAAGGTTGTGTTCTCATGTTCTCCGGGTTGAATTTATCCAAACTGTCTTTAGTGCTTACCCTACTCACCGCCGTGCTCTCTCATTGCAGTTCTTCCGAATCGATCAATCCTGTTCAGCACAGTGAAGTGTCCACAGCGTCAATTAGTCATCCACCCGTTGATCCGATCATTCGCAGAGAAGGTTCTAAGGTGTACATTGAGATGACCGCCCAGGTCACCGATATCGAAATCTCTGCAGGAGTGATCTACAATGCATGGACTTTTAACGGCACGGCTCCTGGACCGGTCCTGCGTGTTACGGAGGGAGATACCCTCATTTTCACCTTGAAAAATAAAGATACCCGTATGCACCATTCCATGGATTTTCATGCCGTACATGCCTCACCAAGCAGTAAGTTTGTGGACGTTATGCCAGGCGAAAAAGGTACATTCACTTATGACACCTCATCACCCGGCGTATTTATGTATCATTGCGGCACCAAACCGGTTCTTGCTCATATCGCCAACGGGATGTATGGCATGATTATTGTCGAACCCAAGGCCGGATATCCTTCCGATCAGCTGATTGATCGTGAATATACACTCGTGCAGAGTGAATGGTACAAAGAGCATGACTACGAGGCCTTTTTGAACGGGGAACCGGATTATGTCGTGTTTAACGGCAATGATTATGGGCTGAAGGAGTCGCCCTTGCTGGCCAAGGTCGGGGATATCGTTCGAATATATGTGAGCAATGCCGGACCCAATGAGGTCTCCTCCTTCCATGTGGTGGGTACGATAATGGACCGTGTGTATATCGATGGAAATCCCCGAAATATTCAATATGGAATGCAGACCGTTATGCTGCCCGCAAGCGGAGGAGCCGTCGTTGAATTCACCGTGACCGAGGAAGGCGATTATCCGATTGTAACCCATCAATTCAACCATGTTGCCAAAGGGGCTTCGGCTGTGCTCCGTGTGACCAAGGATGGCCTGGATCATGGCGGCGGGCCAGCGATGTCGCACTGAAACATGGCAACGATTATAACCCATACTGAATCATTCGAGGTGATCAACGATGATCTGTGCGCACGAAGCGATGGATGCCTGTTTCTCCAAAGTATCTCTGTTTCAACATCTTGGCCCAGAAGCATCTGTCCTGTTAACCTCACTCCTGCACTCCCGCAAGTATGATAGAGGAGAGTATGTCGTCCAGGAGGGCGAACACTCGGACACGCTGTACGTAGTTCATCAGGGATGTGTGAAGTTATCTAAATACAATGAGAATGGTAAGGAGCATATTATCCGTTTTCTGTTCCCCGGGGATTTCTTCGGACAAGATTCGTTGTTACACCAGAAACCACATACCGCGAACGCCGAAGTTCTGGAGCCCTCGGCCATCTGCTCGATCAGCAAACATGATTTTGACCCGTTGCTCGAACAAGATCCGAAGCTTGCTTATCATTTCCTGCTGGCCATTTCCGACCTTCTCAGTGAAACAGATGAATGGAACAGTTCCCTGAGTGCGATGACCACGGAGCAGAAGGTAGCCAAGCTGCTTATGTATTTCCACACCCGAAATCATGCAAGGCATAAGATCCGTTTGCCTGTTTTCAAGAAAGATATGGCCCTGCTGCTTGGAATCACACCCGAAACACTGAGCCGCAAACTGGCTGTCATGCAGAATCAGGGGCTGCTTCAGGTTACAGGAAACTGTATTCTTATTCTTCAGCTGGATCAGCTCCAAAAGATGATTTCGTGCTGAAAAGAGTTGTCTCACCCTCACATGTTATATATTTAACAATCAATGTGAGTATCATCACAGTGAACCTTAGCCTGACAGTATAAAGTTAAGAAAAGAACCTCGGGAGGTATACCATATGAATACAGTTGTTAAATTGGACAAACAGATTATCATGCATAAAATGCAGGAGTTATGCTCATTGTTGTTACAGGATGAAGGCTACAAGGAAATGCGGGACATGATTGATCAGTTTGCCGCAGATGAACAGGCCACTGCTCAGTATGAGCGTTTTATGGAGAAACATCAGGCACTCGAAGAAAAAGAACGGCAAAACATTGAATTGCTCGCATCCGAAATCCAGGTGTATGAAGAGGAAGAACGTGCGCTGTATGATCATCCCCTCATTCGTAGATTCATCTATGCACAGCGTGAGTTCAGCCAATTGCATCAGCAGATCAGCAACTATTTTACGAAATCCGTGGAGTTAAACCGTCTGCCGGAGACCAAGGAAATGGGTAAAGAAGCCTGCGGTTGCGGTGGGAGCTGTTCCAGTAATCATTAATCTTCTGTATACATATTAACAAACCAAAAGAGTATCCATGCTTCAGAAACCTTTCTGCGCAGATACTCTTTCGTAGGATCAGGCTAGCCAGAATATTCTGGCTGGCCTTTTTGTCGTCTACATTCAACAGGTCATTCAGATATCCAGCAACAGTGATACAAGCAACCCCATGGATGCAATTAACCCCACAACAGGTCCGCCCTCCTCGAAGGCCTCTGGCATCATGGTTGAGCAGATCATGGCAATGATTCCGCCCCCTGCAAATGCACCAATAGCCGCCCCCATCTCCTTGGGAAGCTGCTCCAGGAACAGATATCCACCCAGTGCCGCAAACGCGGAGATCAGCAGCACACTGAGCCACATCAACATGATTTTTGCTCGACTATATTGGCTGCCCTGCAGTCCGACCGTACTGGACAACCCTTCGGGAATATTGCTGACAAAGATAGATACCACCAGCACCACACTGACACCGTTACCGGCCAGCAAGCTAGCGCCAAGCATAATGGATTCCGGTATGGCATCCATTACAGTGCCGGCGAAGATTCCAAGCCCGCTTTGATTCGTGCCTTCTTTCCTCCCCGAACGCTTGCGTCCCGCCCCTCCCTTTGCAGAAATGAGCAGATCGAACAGGGTATACACGACGGCACCTGCCGTAAAACCAATGGCTGTAGGTATCATCCCTCCATCATTCAGCGCATCTCCAAGAAGTTCAAAGGTAGCAGCACCAATTAATGTTCCTGTCCCAAACGCCATAATCCAGCCAATAATTCGTCTGGGTATCTTCAGGAACAGCGCTGCCAGTGCACCTATGACAACCGCTGAGGCAGAGATGCCGCCCCACATGAATGCAGTCCACATCCGGGCCGACCCCTCTCTTGTTTAATAATGTTCTATCATTCCATTAACCCCGGCTGATCCATCAAAAACAATCCTGTGGCGTTGTGATCTATATCACCTGTTATGTTCAAAAATCACGCTATGATGAAATGATGTGGATTACAATAGAATAGACCAGAGCAGGAACTGCACCGCTCCAATAATTTCGATTATCCCGACCTTCATAGGGCGCATTGTTCTTCCTGAATATAAGAAGGCGCGTGTAGCGGAATAGATATACGCCAAGGCCATCCATGGATACCCGATAACGATCGGTATAAGAAGTAGAAGGATATGTACCAACCGAGTTAACATCAGCCAGCGCTTATTGGTTCGTTCCCGAAAGACCGATTTCACAAAGAACGTACTTCCTGTAAAATGTAAAAAGGAAAACAAAACAACGATGGCCATCCGGGAGTCCCATTGCCCGCCCCCAATGAGATAAGCAGCCGCTCCCCCTAGAGAGAACATCAGCATGGCACACAGATCATTGGTAAGCGATCGTTCTGCTTTGTGTTTTACATGCCAGATGTTTACAATCAACAATCCGCACAAAACCGGGCCGAAGAATAACAGCGAGGACTGACCCAGAATCGGTGGAATAAGACAGATCAAAGCCACTGAACCGTAGATGGCAGCCCATCTGTACAAACGCTGGCGATTAGCATTTCTTTTTAGTGACTGCAGCAAGGGATACGCGGTTAGATATAGTCCAAGCCAGGCTATAAATAAGGGCACATGCAGCCACTGCGGCCCACTTGCAACCACACCTACCAGAAAAGGTACACTAACCATGGCCCAGCCGCCATGTTCATGAGGAATCACAATTGCATGGGTATTGGTTTTCACTTCACAATTAACCTCCTTCATTTAAATGATGCCAAAATACAGAACGATACATGACACAGAGAGGATGAATTCGCATGAACCGGGTAAACAAAGATACAGCAGCAGAATTTCTCCAACAGTTCCCCATCTTTCAAGACCTTAGCCAAGACGAATTGAAACAGGTTGAAGATATCGCCATTTCTCGAAGCATTCACAAGAAAACGGTCATTTTCAGTGAAGGTAGCGAAAAAGAAGCTGTCTTTTTTATTCGTACCGGCATTGTAAAAGCTTATAAAACCGATGAAAACGGACATGAACAGATCGTCTCTTTCCTCAAAACAGGAGATATGTTCCCACACACCGGCTTTTTTAACTCTCATCCCTACCCGGCTACCGCCGAGGCGATTACCCCTACCGAACTACTGGCCATCCCTGTCAGACTTTTCGAACGACTAATGCTGAGCACACCATCGATTGCCATCAAAATCATGCGTGTTCTGGGAGACAAAATACGAGAATTGCAAGATAAATTGCAGGTCCTCTCGGGTCAGGATGTACGCAATCGGGTACTTTCCTTCCTTTTAATGCTCGCAGAACAGCACGGACGGAGGGATGGAGACCAAATTATCATTAACTTGCCCATGACACATCAGGAGTTCGCCAATTCCATCGGAACAACAAGGGAAACAGCGAATCGGTTACTAAATCAACTGACGAAGGATAATCTGCTCGAAGTAGACCGCAGCCGGATTATCATTCATGATTTGCAAGGGTTGAAGCAACAAAGAGATACATGATCCCAGATCATCACCCCCGATTCTCTCCTTTACTGTACTGCACGCGGGCCATTGTAGAGTTGCGCACCAAGCCTTGCACCAATACGTATGTGCAAAAAGACCTTAACCTCTGTACTTGATGTTAAGGTCCCTTGCTGTATGCACATTCACCAAAAATCGTTATCTGGCTATCGAGAGATTCGGCTTGCCCATGTCACTGAACATGCCTGCATAATATTTTATTTCGCCGGCTTCGTTACGGATCGCGGTAATACTCAGCCATTCCTTATAGATCTCTCCGTTTTTCTTCCGGTTCCAAATCTCACCCTGCCAGTATCCTTTTTCACATAATTCCAGCCATAATTGGTCATAGAAGCGTTTATCCTGCTTGCCTGATTTCAGCAGACTTGGCTTCTGTCCAACCGCCTCTTCAGCAGTATAACCGGTGACCGCCGTAAAGGCCGGGTTCACGGAACGAATTACACTGTTCGTATCTGTGATCAGAATTGCTTCAATGGTATTCTCCAGTATGCTTGCAGAGAGCTGAAGCTTCTCCTGATAGAACATCCAGATCACAAGGACCAGACTGACTAACGCGATCTGGGACAAAGCCATGAAACCAATGGCATAATGTCCTGTCATGCTGTACAACAAAGTCAGCATCAACGGCGGAAAGAATCCGCCCAGACCCCCCATGGCCGAGATCATTCCGTTTGCGATACCTGCTTGTTTAACGAAATACATCGGCACTAGTTTGAAAATGGTACCGTTGCCTGTACCTGCACACAGTGCCACAGTCAGACACCCAATCGTATAGATATAGAACGATGGTGCAAAAGATAACACGATTGCAGCGATCGTTAACCCGCCAAATACAAACATTAAAATTTTGAACGGATTAAATCGATCTCCCAGCCAGCCGCCAACAGGCCGCATGATGGTAGCCACGAGAATGAATCCTGCGGTACGAATACCCGCATCGACTTTGTCCATCTGAAAGTTGGTGACCAGGAAGTTCGGTAAGTATACCGTGAAGGCGACGAACGAACCGAAGGTCAGGAAATAAAACAAACAGAGCAGCCATAGTTTGTTATTACTTGATACAGCTTTCAACTGCTGCATAAGAGGAGCATTCACCCGGATTTCTTTTTTGTCCCCCAAGGCAAAGTTCAGCGCAGCCATTCCGAGTAACAGAATGCTATACAGCAGAACGGTCGCGGACCATCCCATACGATCCGCGATCAGCGGTGCTCCGAATGCCGACAATGCCGTCCCCAGATTACCAATGCCGTAAATTCCATTAACGAAGCCATGGCGCTCCTTGGGATAATATTTGGGTAGTGAAGTTACACCAACCGAGAAGACAGCTCCCCCAATACCTAGGAACAATCCACCAATGACCAGATCATTGAATGATGTCGCACGGCTAACCCACCATACAGGCGCGAGCAGCAATACAAAGCTGATCATGAAAATGTTGCGTGCTCCGTATCGATTCGTCCAATAGCCAATGGGAATACGAGCAATCGATCCAATCAATACAGGAATAGCTGTCGCCCATGCAAGCTGGGATGATGTGAGAGCAATATCCTCTTTTATAAATGGCATCAGGGAGGACAGGATCACCCATACCATGAAACCAAGAATCAGACTTGCCGTTTGCAAGGGCAGCTGAACCTTACCTTTTTGTTGCATTTACATCGCCCTTTCCTTTTTTTGTTCCTGATCCGGATACACAGCTCCATCTCTTCTGCGATACAGCACATAACTGCGTTTCAGATAGCCCAGCGGCATGCTTAACATGTGAACGAGACGCGTAAATGGAAATACACAGTACAGCGCAAATGTAAGCAGGATGTGTACTTTGAAGTTCATCGGTACCGTCTGCATCAGAACCGGATCAGGCTGGAATACGATTAGACCGCGCAACCACGGATTAATTGTTGTCCGATAGTCGAAACCAGTGTGATTCACTGCATTGGCAGAGGTCGCCAGAATACCGGTTACAATGACAATGATCAACATGGCAAGTGCCAGCCAGTCCCCGATGCTGCTCGTTGCCCGCACTCTGCGAGCAACATACCGGCGTACCAGCAGAATAACTGCACCTGCAAAAGCAATAATCCCTGCAGGCAGCCCTCCTGCGATAGCCATCAAGTGATAACCTTCGTCACTAAGCCCAATCCAGCGATAGAACTCCACCGGAACAAGCAAACCCGCGATATGTCCACAGATGACAGCGAATATGCCGATGTGGAAAAGCAGACTTCCCCATCTCAGCATACGTTTCTCCAGCATCTCACTGGACTTGGACGTCCAACTAAAGGGATTCGTCACATATCTCCAGATGGTCGCTGTAACACAGAACACAATGACCATGTACGGGAGAGCTCCCCATAATAACAATTCCAGTGTACTCACCGATTGCCCCTCCTCATCTGTGCTGCAATCTGGTTAAGATCTTCAGGCTGTTGGTTCCCGGCTTCCGCTTGCTCCGGTACGTCAGGGGCAGCAGGCTCAGGTATGACCTGTAACATGAGGCTGAGCAATGGTCCGTAGGGGCTGCTCTGTCCTGTAATGCTCTCTGTCATCGAAACCAAAGCCTTGTGACAGCTGGAGAGCACGCCCATAGCAGCTTCCTCTGGAGCCTCGGCTACAAATTCAAGCACCATCGGCAGATAATCCGGTAATTCACTTACTTCCATATAAAATCCCGCCGCTTCATATCTGCGTTTCAATTCAATCAAAGCAGGGCCACGATCCCGTTCATCTCCATGAAGGGCATACGTGAGATAGAGGTTCGACTTTTTATCAAAATCGAATGTGCGAACATAAGAGTCCTGCCATTGAATCGAGTTAACGGTCAATGCTTCATCTACAAATGTCAACAGGATCTGATTCAGCGTTGTATCCGAAATGGATTGGACCGCCTCCTTAACCCCTTGCAGACCTTCTCTCCACTCTGTATCGGGATATTGCAACAGGTAGGAGATCAGTTTACAGACCATTCTTCTCGTATCCGTATCGTAAACCAGAGACTGACCTGTTCCTTCATTCGTATCCATCGTCATCGTTGTCGTTGTCTCCTCTCCCATCAGAATACCCCGCAAGAACCTGGACCACCTGCAAAATCAAGTCCGCAGCTGCCCTGTTCGCTGAAGAGATCTTCCACTTCCTCACGGTGAGCCGGCGGAATCACAAAACGGTCATTGTATTTTGCAATAGCAAGCAGCCGGTACATATCCTCCACTTCCTGTGCATCCATGCCCACTCTGTCCAGCAATGCCGATTCGCTGGTCTTTCCAGTCTGCTGGTTACGCATATGGATACGCATAACTGCCATTTTTCGCAGCACTTCACGGATTCGCCCCGCATCTCCAGCCGTCAGCAGATTGGCCAGATATTCCACCGGAATACGCATATTATCAATCGCCGGGAAAATATCGTTGGCCTCCAGGGAACTCCCCTGTCCCTCCACACGATTGGTAATTGGGCTAAGCGGCGGAATGTACCAGACCATGGGCATGGTGCGGTATTCAGGGTGAAGCGGAAGCGCAATTTTCCAGTCGATAACCATTTTATAAATGGGCGACTGCTGTGCTGCAATAATCCAATCCTCCGGAATGCCTGCCTCGCGAGCTTCGCGAACCACCTCAGGGTCATTCGGATCAAGGAAAATATCCATCTGGGATTCATAGAGGTCCTGGTCATTTTCAACCGATGCTGCGGCTTCCACACGGTCTGCATCATAGAGCATCAGACCGATATAACGGATACGCCCCACACAGGTTTCGGAACAGATCGTTGGCAACCCTGCTTCAATCCGTGGGAAACACAATGTACATTTCTCGGCTTTGTTCGTCTGCCAGTTGAAGTAGACTTTTTTGTACGGGCAGCTCGACACACAGAATCTCCATGCACGGCATGCATTTTGGTCGACCAGCACGATCCCGTCTTCTTCCCGTTTGTACATCGCTCCAGATGGACAGGAAGATACACAGGCCGGGTTAAGACAGTGTTCACAGATCCGTGGCAGGTACATCATGAATACCTGTTCAAAATCCATTTTGATCGATTCCTCGACACCCTTCATGTTGGGATCTTCCATCCCGGTTACATGAGCACCTGCCAGATCATCCTCCCAGTTCGGCCCCCACTCCAAATTCATATATTCACCGGTAATCTGGGATTTGGGTCTGGCTACAGGCTGATGTTTTTTCTCCGGACTGTTCGTCAGTTTCTCATACTCGTAGGTCCATGGCTCGTAATAATCATCAATGGTTGGCTGGTCCGGGTTATGGAAAATGTTGAGCAGACGTCTTGCACGCGTACCTGATTTCAGCTCAAGCTTGCCGTTCTTCATCTCCCAGCCACCGCGATAACGTTCCTGGTCCTCCCATTGTTTCGGATAACCCACGCCTGGCTTGGTCTCTACATTGTTCCAGTACATGTATTCTGCACCTGGACGGTTCGTCCAGGTGTTTTTGCATGTAACACTACATGTATGGCATCCTATACATTTGTCCAGATTCATGACCATACTGACTTGGGCTTTAATCTTCAAGCCAATCCACCTCCTGCAGTTTTCTTATGATGACGTTCAGATCACGCTGGTTGCCTGTCGGGCCATAATAGTTGAAACCATAACTTAACTGAGCATAACCGCCGATCATGTGGGTTGGCTTCACATGAATACGTGTTGGACTGTTATGTGTACCCCCACGTGTCTGTGATATTTTCGTACCCGGAACGTTAATATGACGGTCTTGGGCGTGATACATAAATGCCATGCCACGAGGAATACGGTGCGTTACTACAGCTCTGGCAACCACAACTCCGTTACGGTTGAAGCATTCAATCCAATCATTATCAACGAGCCCGGCTTCTTCAGCGTCTTCGTGGTTCATCCAAATGGTCGGGCCACCCCGGAACAGGGTCAGCATTGGCAGTGCATCATAGTACATACTGTGGATTGACCACTTGTTATGCGGTGTCAGGTAGTTCAGAACAATTTCTTTGCCACCTTCGATCGGACGTTTGCTCTTGGGATGGAACGGTGTGTGCTTCAGCACAGGTTTAAATGTCGCGAGTGTCTCTCCGAATTCCCGGAGCATCGCATGATCGATGTAGAACTGCTGTCTGCCCGTCAACGTACGCCATGGAATCAGACGCTCCACGTTCGTCGTAAATGGTGAATATCGACGTCCGCCTTTTTCAGATCCACTGAATGCAGGTGAGGTAATGACCGTTTTGGGCTTGGAGGTGATCTCGTCAAACGTAAAACATTCCTCTGACCGTTCTTCAGCCAAATCTTTCAGATGCAGGGCGGTTTTCTGTTCAAGCGCTTCCCATGCACGCACAGCCATCTTGCCATTCGTTGTTGAGGACAAGGTCAGGATGGCCTCCGCTACATTACGATCTGTGCTCAGATCAGGACAACCTTGCCCAACCCCTTCTTTGCGGTTCACACCGAGAATGCCTTTGAGCTTCTCATACTCTTCACTGGCTGACCAGGATATGCCCTTCGTACCCATCGGTTTATCCTTCACGACAGGTCCCAGGCTGATCATCTTGTTATACACGGCAGCATAATCTCGTTCCACTACCTGAATATGCGGCATCGTTTTACCAGGAATCGCTTCACATTCCCCAGCGCTCCAGTCTTTGATCTCTCCATACGGCTGAGCAAGCTCATCCGGTGTATCATGCAGGAGCGGAGTCGCAATGATCTCTTTCTGGGGCCCATCAAACTGCTGTGCAGCCATATCCGAGAACACTCGCGCAATTTCCTTGAAGGTATCCCAGTCCGAACGGGATTCCCACTGCGCGGCTACAGCCGGGTTGAATGGATGAACAAACGGGTGCATATCCGTACTGCTCAGATCGCTTTTTTCATACCAGGTCGCTGCGGGCAGCACAATATCGGAATACATCGCTGTACCTGCCATACGGAAATCCATGTTAACCATCAGATCAAGCTTGCCTTCCGGTGCTTCATCCACCCATTCCACATGCTCAGGGCGGAGTCCATGATCGTCATCGTTCAGGAGTCCGTTCGTTGCACCGAGCAGATGCTTGAGGAAATATTCATGCCCTTTGCCCGAACTTGAGATCAGATTCGCTCTCCAGACAAACAGTACACGCGGGAAGTTTGCTGGATCATCCGGTTGCTCGATCGAAAATTTCAGGTTTTTGTTCTGCAATTCGGAAGCCACATAAGCACCAATTTCATCCTTCGTCGTGGCTCCCGCTTGCAGTGCATCCTGATGCAGATCAATCGAGTTGCGATTGAATTGCGGATAGGAAGGAAGCCAGCCCATACGTGCAGCCATGACATTATAATCAGCCACGTGCTGGAACCGGGGTTCACCCTCAAGCGCTGAGGTCAGCTCGCCTACCTGAGTCTCTTCGTACCTCCACTGATCCGTGGCAAAGTAGAAGAAAGATGTTCCGTTCTGCAAACGTGCAGGCCCGGTCCAGTCACGCGCAAACGCAATTGTCTGCCAACCTTCAGCCGGACGCAGCTTCTCCTGACCGACATAGTGGGCCCAGCCGCCGCCGTTCACACCCTGACAGCCTGTTATCAGAATCAGATTGATAATGGCGCGATAGATAACATCGGAGTTGTACCAGTGGTTAATGCCGGCTCCCATGATAATCATCGAACGACCTTTGGTATCCATGGCATTCTGTGCAAACTCGCGTGCGATCTGAACAACGGTTTCTTGGTCCACTCCGGTAATTTTCTCTTGCCATGCTGGAGTAAACGGTTTGTCATGCTGGCCTTGCAACATGTCATTTCGACTGTTATTCGTACGTACACTCAACGATTCTGCACCAGTTACAAGTTCTGCTGAATCGGCAGAACGGGTCATTTCACGTTCAATTCCGTACTTGGCAAGCACCAGATCATATACCGTTGTGACCGTAATCCACTTGTCTCCGACCTGAATTTGACGTACAGGAATCTGCCGCTGCATGATATGTTTTCCCTCATCATCGAAGTATGGCAGTTGAATCGTTACAAGATCATGGTGGACCCCGAGCATCGATAGTCTAGGATCAATCGGCTCACCGTTTTCCACCTGTTCCATTTTGAGATTCCATGTGCCTTCTTCACCCCAACGGAAACCCAAACTTCCTTTGGGCATTGCATAAGTCCCACTGTTTTCATCGTATACGAGTGTTTTCCATGCCATGTTATTGCCTGTGACGCCAAGGTCTTCCCCTACAAGGAATCTGCCCGCTGTGTATACGCCGTCCTTTTCTTCCACCATCAGCAGGTTTGGAAAGTCTGTATACTGTTTGGCATATTGCATGAAATAGTCCGTAGGCTTCTCAATATAAAATTCTTTCAGGATCACATGGCCCATCGCCATCGCCAGAGCGCCATCCGTTCCTTGTTTTACCGACATCCACGTATCCGCGAATTTCACATACTCCGCATAGTCCGGACTGATTGACACCACTTTCGTTCCCCGATAACGTGCTTCGGCCAGGAAGTGGGCATCCGGTGTCCGGGTCATTGGCAGATTGGAGCCCCAGACGAGGATGTATCCCGAGTTGTACCAGTCACTGCTCTCCGGTACATCCGTCTGATCCCCCCAGATCTGAGGTGAGGCCGGAGGGAGATCGGCATACCAGTCGTAGAAACTGAGCAAAGGTGATCCCATTAGGGATAAGAACCGTGATCCTGCTGCGTAACTGACCATCGACATGGCCGGAATCGGCGAGAAACCAATAATTCGATCCGGTCCGTATTCTTTAATCGTATGGATCAGAGAAGCTGCGATAATCTGGGTAACTTCTCCCCAGGAAGCACGAATCAGTCCCCCTTTGCCGCGTACGGATTTGTATCTTTTTACTTTGACAGGATCATCCGCAATGCTGGACCAAGCCTGAACCGGATCACCATGCGTTTGAAGTGCATCACGCCACAGATCCAGCAGTGCACCACGTACATAAGGATGTTTGACACGCAGCGGACTGTATAGATACCACGAAAAGCTCGCTCCACGCGGACATCCACGCGGCTCAAATTCCGGCATATCCGGCCCGGTTGAAGGGTAATCCGTCGCCTGCGTTTCCCAGGTCACAATGCCATCCTTCACATAAATCTGCCAGCTGCATGATCCTGTGCAATTGACTCCGTGCGTGGAACGTACCACTTTGTCATGCTGCCAGCGGCGACGATAGACATCTTCCCAATCCCGGTTAACCGGAGACATTTCGCTCCAGCCCTCCGCACTTTTTTCACGTTTGGCAAAATATTTGAGTTTGCCCATCCAAGGCATGCTTTTGCTGCTCATCGTTGTCCTCCCACAAATATGACCTGTTGATGCGAGTGTGAATCTTGAACATCTGTTGTTGCTATCCTCCGATTTGCGACATATGTCGCAGTGTTGGCGTGCCGTCGATCTGTTGCCCGTTTAAGGCTTTTAGCATGTCATGTGTTTCGGGTTTGGCTCCGAGCGCCTTGTAAAATAAATCCTGCACCGCCTTGTCATTACCTACAAGTGGTCGAACATTGAACTCATCTGACCAATAAAGACACGGCTTGATATTTCCGTCTGCCGTCAGCCTGAGCCGATTGCAGGTTCCACAGAAATGACTGCTCACCGGATGGATCAATCCAAAGGTTCCAGCCGCTCCCACAATGCGGTAGCTATCTGCGGGACCATTGCCATAAACTTCACCACAGCTTTCGTAGTCCCATAATGCTCCACAGGTTTCAAGCACATGTTCGAGTGGCATGTAACTTGATCTCCAGCCTTCCCCACTTTCACCTATGGGCATGTACTCTATAAAGCGAATATGAATGGGTTCATCCCGGGTCATACGCAGAAAATCAGCCACCTCATCGTCGTTTACGCCTTTCATCAGCACCACATTCAGTTTGATCGGATGAAATCCGGCTTTTTGGCTGGCCTTGATGCCTTCCAGCACACGTTGCACTTTACCACCTCGTGTAATACTTGCGAATCGTTCAGGCTTTAATGAGTCCAGGCTAATGTTCACCCGGGTAAGGCCCGCGGCTTTCAACAGATCCGCATAAGCTGCCAAATATATGCCATTCGTCGTCAATGCGATGTCTTCAATCCCTGGAATATCGGATAACATCGCAACCAATTGATCCAGCCCCTTCCGAACCAGAGGCTCTCCCCCGGTCAAACGTAATTTCCGTATGCCCAGTGGAGCAAGTGCCTGGACGATGGACGTAATTTCTTCATAGGAGAGAATGCGCTCAGTCGGCTCAAACTGCATTCCTTCTTCGGGCATGCAGTACACACAGCGGAGATTACAACGGTCCGTAACCGAGATTCGCAGATAATCATGTACTCTTCCGAACGGGTCCATTAACTTTGATTCCATACACGTACCTCCCTTACTCTAGGGTGCTGTCCTAACATCGGCTGAGGGAGGCAACCCTCCATCCTCTCATCCAGTGTCATCTTGACGCTAAATATAAGGATGACTTGATCTTCTAACTGTGCAAAAAATCACATGAAGTGAAACAAAGGTTACATTTACATTAGGGTATACCCTGAATTTTCCTTCCCCAGCGTGAACGGATTGAAATAAGGCAAAATTATGGCAAAAAGAAATGTGTGAGCAGGCTCACACAGACCCCTTTTCACGTTTTCTATAATCAAATTGCAACACCACACTATCCCTATTTGGAGGAATGACACATGAACACATACGCAGCAACCATTAATGCCACGGAGTATCCACCGCATTTGAAACATAAAGTTATTTTCGAAACGTTTGATCAGCTGCAGCCCCAAGAAGCGATGCTTCTCATTAATGATCACGATCCCAAACCGCTCCGGTTCCAGTTCCAATCTACACATCCCGAAGGTTTTAACTGGGAGTATATTGAACAGGGGCCTACAACGTTCCAGGTTAAAATCAGCAAATTATAGATTGGAGCTGAGCCGCTATGGCGCACGTTGAGATTATGGATGACACCAAACTTCGCATCACCCTGCGGCTGGAAGATGCCGCAGCCATGATTCAAATGGCACAGCGCGAGCAGGTGGACTATGCGCAAGAGATCATCACTATTTACGAGAAAATGCCTGTGTTCGAATATACTCATTTCTGTTTTTATGCCTATGACAGTGCAAGACTTTTTGAGCGTATGCTTGGAATGGACCCCAAGGCCTATCTGTCCTTCTCCCTCGATGCGCCAGAGTCATTCTTCTATACGCTGTACGGTGGCATGGCCGCCCTGTATGAATCATCTCTCAAGTTGGTTCAACAGGCTGATGCAGCTGATACAGGATCGGATGTGGGCGCATATGTCTCCAACTGACATTCATATTGTTGAGCTGGATGTACGTTCACATCTGAATAAAAAGCTGGATCCGTTTCAGCTAATTATGGATACGGTCAAAGGACTCAAGCCTTCCGATGTGTTCGTACTGCATGCGCCATTTAAACCGAAGCCCCTGCTCGGTATTCTCAAAATGAAAGGGTACTCCAGCACATCGGAACGAATGGGATCAGATCACTGGGTAACCACTTTTGTGCACAAAAAAAATAAAACCGGTGCAAAGGCATTATCTGCAATGGTTTTATCTGGATCAGAAGCTAATTCGGAACCCGATTCAGACGATGAATCAGATTCCTGCAAGGGGCATCCGAAGGAGCAAGCCGGCGCAATTGAAAACAACGAATCTCCTCAGATTCCAACCGTTGTACTGGACAACCGCGGATTGGAACCGCCGCAGCCGATGATGCGAACACTTGCCGCACTGGAGCGCTGCAAGCAAGGAGAAGTCGTGCTGATTCACAATGACCGTGTGCCCGTATTTTTGATTGAAGAGCTCAATAATCTGGGTTGTCTCTACACGGTGGAGGATCAGCCGGATGGGACAGCCAAAGTGAGAATTGAAAAAGGGTAAGGAGGCGAAAGCCATGTCCAGGCTGCCGTTTCTTTTTATCATCACGGGCATCTTTGGATTTGTAATGTATCACGCATTCTCCCTGCTCTCGCTCACAGGCTGGCTTGGTGATGAACTGCGAGGACCTGAAGGCTGGTTTCATGCTCATCTGTTTGTGCTCGGGTGGGCAACGATGCTGGCCATGGGTGCCGTTTATCAGCTGATACATGTCATTTTACAGTCCAATATCTATAGTCTGTTTCTCGGCTATTGTCATTACTTCTTGTTCACGATTGGAATTACGGGTATGTTATACGGCTTCATTCGGGCAGAGGTCAGCTGGATTGCTGGTTCTGCCGCACTTGCACTATGTGGCCTATTGTTCTTCGGCTGGAACATGGCCGTTACCCTCTTCCGAGCTTCACAATGGAACCCCGTGACGATTAGTGCTGCCTGCGCCTGTCTATATCTGGTGTTAACCGGACTGTCCGGGTTGTTGATGGGGCTTGATTTTGCTTTTGGTGAGTGGCGTGGTCTGCATGAACGTTTATTCGGGGCACATATCTGGATGGGAACACTCGGCTGGTTCGGTATGTTAATTACCGGATTCAGTTACAAGATGCTGCCGATGTTCTACCTGTCCCACGATTTTTCGAACCGGTTGCAGAAGGTCGTCTTGATGTTATGGAATGCGGCTGTACTTACAGGTGTTGTCGCATTTCTGACAGGTATGAAGGATGGCTTGCTCTGGTTCGCGCTCTTGCTTCTAACCGCAGCACTTCTCTTCTATGTGTACCACCTGGAGCAAATCCAGGAAAAGCAGCATAAAAGTAATCCGGGGCCAGGCATTCGCTGGTCGGTGTATGTAAGTCGCGCCTTTGCCGCATATGCTGTTGCCCTGCTGATCTATTCTGCCCAAGGTACGGAACTGCTGTTGCATCCGCGCGTTGTTCTTCTTTCCGGGTGGGTATATCTCGGGGGATGGGTGTCACTCACCATACTGGGTTACGCCTCCAAAATCGTACCCTTTCTATGGTGGACCCATAAGTATGGCAAGATGGCTGGCAGACCTGGAACACCGCTGATGGCTGGAATGCTGAGCGAAAAAAAGGTGAAGTGGGGGCTGCTCGCCATGGTCACAGCAAGCTTGCTGCTTGTCAGTGGCATTTTAATTAATTTGGCAGAGGTCATGATGGTCGGAGGAACGATGTTGTCGCTTATCTCAATCGCTTATATAGCCAATATTGCATTGGTGTTCAAACGTTAATAGATGGAATGGAGCGTGAAAAGGATGGAACAAACAACTCATTTGCTAGAATGCCTGAAGGAAGTATATGACCCGGAACTGGGTGTTAATATCGTTGATCTGGGTTTGGTCTATGAAGTCAAGGAAGAGCCAGAACGTGTACAGGTGCGAATGACGTTGACGACACCCGGATGTCCGCTGCACGACACCATTGTAGGTGCGGTGAAGTGGGTATTGCAGGAGAATACAAATAAAACCGATATTGAAGTTCAAGTGGTATGGGAGCCACAGTGGTCTCCACAACTGATGTCGAAAGAAGCCAAGGAAATGCTCGGATATTTCTAAGCAGGAATGGCTGTAACTCGGATGGAGGAACAGGATGCCAAGCTGCTTACTAGAAAACGTACTTAAGCTCTGAGGATCTCAGGCCCAAGTACGCTTTTTATTGTTTTGTTACTTAGATGTCCTTCGCGTACGAAGCTTCTGGCACCTTATTTAACACAACGAACAAACGAACCTCCTGATCCCCCGTATTATGGAATGCGAACTCCGTCTCCCCGCCGCAATGAATTACATCCTCTTGTTTCACCCCTTGTTCTTTTCCATCCAGAATAAGTGTGCCTGCACCTTCGACCACTAGCAAAATAACATCTGTGCCTGGATGTTTATGCGTCGGAAGCTGTTGCCCTGGCAGAAAATGAAGTACAAAGGTAACTCCACCCCCCTCTTGAAATAAAACCCGTTTGGTAAAACGGTCCGGGCTAAACTCCTTAACATCTTGCAATGATTTAATACTCATGATTGTTTTCCTCCTTCTATTAACCTTGGGATGGATTCATCATAACGCACAAACGCCCGGATCTCCTTGATCTAAATCAAGGATTCCAGGCTATGTTTCATGATCGGTCCCTTTCCAGCGTAACCAGACTCCGGATTAAACCATCATTTTGCGCAATGAAGAGATATATCTCGAACGAATCACGAAGAAATAAAACGTCTGTGCAAGCAGAAATGCACCAAATACGGTTAATACCGGAACGGTGTAATTGGTAATACCGAATTCAGTCAGAAACGGCTTAACGACAACGAGTGTTTCAATAATTGAGATCAGGATTGGGAAGAAAAAGAGTACCGCGATCTGAATTGTGGATGATCTTTTCATTTCCTGAAAACTGAGACCCATTTTGGACAAGGAATGTACCATTTTCCCATCAGCCTCCAAGTCCGTGTGCAGCCTGAAATACAGAAAGCTGGCGGAAGAGATTGAAAAAATCAATCCAATGAAAACGCCCAAAAAGGTAAAGAGCGCTGTCCCCTGTCTGTATCTCTCAAAATCTCCGTATCGCGTGCTCAGATATCCAGAGTATTTATCATTTGAAGGGTTATCGTTTTGGATTGAATCCACGGACGAAAGCAATTGATCGCTAACCATGGCTTCCGAAGATTGCCGATCAGGCACAGCATGGCCCCAAGCCGGAATCTGATACAAATATTTCCCCGATATATAATTTTCTTTGACCTCATGTGTTATTGCTTCGTACTTTTCATCCGGAACCACGACAACGCCTGTCGCATAGATCAGGTTTGCGAACCTGGGCTCTATGCCCGTAGCCGTAACCTTTGCTTGTACTGGACCTGTGTTCAGAATTAACGTCAACGTGTCTCCTTTTGCATAATTCCGAAACCTGTTTCGTTTAATCTGGTCCGGATCCTTATCATTACGGGAATCCACGAAAATCACTGATTCTGCATCCAAGTGGTACTCCTTTTTTCCTTGGATTGCATTGAATCGATTGTAATGACTTAGCGGCATGACTGACACAGCACTCTGATCCGCATCGGCCCAGAAATATTCCAGGTAAACTTGCTGATAATCCAAGCCTGCGGCTTCAAGGCTCGAATCTATTGATGTCAGATCCAGACGATCCAATGGCTCGTATACATTGTATTGGATTGGAAAATCATTATTTGTAAACTGTTCCCGGTTCTGCTGATCCAGAGACAAAATCACAACTGCACTCATGGAAGCAATGGCAATGACAACCGTCACCATAAACAGCATTCTGGCGTTGTCTTTGATTTTGTAACTCATTTCCGAAATCCACAACAATCGCGTTCCGTGCCAAACTCGTTTGCGATTACGCTTCAGGAGCCGAATGGCAAGAACGGAGAGTTGGGAGTAAAAGAAATAGGTTCCCGCAATACCTGTTACTGCCGCAATCAATATGGTCCCGCCATTCAGCTCACTGCGCAGTGCAACGAAGCCCGCTGTAAGAAATGCCAATCCCAAGAGTGAGAAGAACCATGAAGCTTTGGGCTCCTTTTTCGGTTTACTGGTACCTGTCAAGAGCTCCAATGCCCGCTTGTTCCCGATCAAAAAAAGTGTGAAGAGCGAAATACAGAAAAACAGCAGCAAAAAGGCGCCTACCGTAATCAGAATCGCTTTGAGCGGAAAATAAAAGGGCAGGTCATCCATCCCGATAAAACGAGTGGTTAACATCAGAAACAACTTTGACAACAACATGCCTCCGCCTATGCCGGCAATAATGGACAGGCTGCCGATCAACATGTTTTCCATAACGACCAGTTTCCGAATCTGTCCAGGTTCAGCACCAAGTATGGTCAGAATGCCAAATTCCTTGTTTCGTGACTTAAGAAAAGCACTGATGGAATACATAACAAAGAAAAATGCAAATACATACACGATAACCGAAGCTACCTGCATACCTGTAGCGGTTGTTGCACCCATCGGTAATTCTTTCACATATGGATGATAGGTAAACATCGCGTAAGCGAAGAAAATCATCACCATGAATACACTACTGAGAAAAAAAGCAATATACGCTCGCCCATTCCGGCGAATGTTGTTAAACGCGAACTGAGGAAAGCTCATGCGAATTCCCTCCCCAGAACGATAAGGTATCAATAATACGTTGAAAGAATGTCTGACGATTATCTCCCCGGTGTACTTCAGCGGCCAGCTTGCCATCCTTGATAAACACAATCCGATGACAATAACTTGCAGCGAGCGGATCATGGGTGACCAGCATAATGGTCGTTTTCTCCTGCTGATTGATCTGTTCGAGCGACTCCATTACCGCTTGCGATGATGTTGAATCCAGCGCACCTGTCGGTTCGTCGGCTAATACAATCGATGGCATATTAATCATGGCTCTGGCTATGGCCGTACGCTGCCGTTGTCCGCCCGAGATTTCGTAAACGCGTTTATCCAGAATATGATCGATTCCAAGTTGAGCGGTGATTCGATGAAGTCTGCTCTCCATCTCTTTGAGCTTAACCTTGTCCAGCGTCAATGGCAGTACTATATTTTCAGCAACGGTCAGGGTGTCGAGCAGATTGAAATCCTGAAATACAAACCCGAGTTCCCGGCGTCGGAACATGGCCAGTTGTTTCTTTTTCATCTCAAACGGATTCATGCCGTTAATCAGCACCTTGCCCGAACTTGGCTCATCAATGGTCGACACCATATTGAGCAGAGTCGTTTTCCCGCTGCCCGATGGTCCCATAATCCCAACAAATTCACCTTGCTTAATAGTCAGATGAATATCACTAAGGGCTTGTGTCTGAACTTTGCCCTGATACACTTTGTTTAGTGCTGAAACTTGTAACATTTCCACAGGTGTTTCCCCTCCTATTGAACAATCTTTGTTTACATATCCTTATCCTAAACGACCTACCACAACCCTGCTATCGATTTACCTTAAACTTTCCTTACACGGCGTTTAAGGTTATGTTCCCCTTCCATTAGTCATCCCCTGTCCATCCATGGAAAATGGAAAAAGACACCCCGCCCATGGGCAAAGTGCCTTTATTTTCGATTCATCCAGCTGAATCGGACCCGTGTTCCTTCATCCGGTTTGGAGAATAACTCAATCTGGTTACCCAAACGCGAACTGACCTCCCGGACCAGATACAGTCCCATGCCGGTAGATTCGTGATACTGCCTCCCCCGTTCTCCAGTGAAATATGGATTAAACACACGATGAATATCTTCTGCCGATATGCCAATCCCCTGATCCTGAATATCCAATATAATTCGTCCTTCTTTCATGTAGGCGGTAATGATAACTTTTTTGCCTGCTTTGCTATCGGAGTAATTGACGGCATTGGTCAAAATCTGGGTAAACATGAACCGCAACCATTTGGAATCACTGTATATGTGAAAATCATCTTCCATCTGGATCGCCGGGGTAATGCCCTTACGTATAAACAAACGCCGATTCTCCGCAATGCTGCTGCGAACGATCTCGGATAATGACAGACGCTCGACTCGGAAATCCCCTTCGAACTGCTCCAGCCGGGAAGAATGCAGCACCATCTCAAGTCCTTTACGCAGCTTATCTAGTTCGTCCTGAATACTGGCAGCTGTCTTATCCTCCACATCTTCAAGTGTTAATTGAATAATGGAAAGCGGGGTCTTCATCTGGTGGACCCAACGGTTCATGAATACAACCTGCTGTTCCTTACGGGTATGCAACTGGCCGATCTCGTTCTGACGATTACGCTCCAGTTCGTGCATCCATTGTTGGATCGCTTCCGCTACAGGAGTGGTACCTAGGGATTGAAATGGCTCCTCTACCAGGAGATGCGGCTGCTGGAGCGCTTGATAATAATGACGCATCTGAACATAACGTACGACGAGATACACAACCAATACTACAGAACTCAGCAGCATGCCATAGAGAACAATTTTCAACGGCCGCTCTTCCCCGGAAAGCCAATATACGCAAGGAACCATGACCATCTGCAGTACATAGAATCCGAATAAAGGGAGATGGTCTCTCAGAAATAGCTTCATTCCCGGCCCTCCTGAGAAGATGATTCCAGATCCAGCAAGCGATAGCCCGCTCCCCGAACGGTTTCCAACATCTCTTCAGCACCCAGATCCTTCAACTTGCGGCGAACACGTGTAATATACACATTCAACGTATTATCATCAATAAAATGCTGATCTTCCCACATGAGTTCAAGCAACCGCTCCCGGCCAACAACCCGACCTGCCTTGCCCATCAGCGCTTCGACCAAAACGGATTCCTTCTGTGTGAGCTCCACGGATCGGCCATCGTACTCCAGCACATATCTTTCGGGATATAACAGCATGGCTCCATTCTTCAGTTTCAATTCTTGTTGTACAGCTGCATACATCCCATATGCCCTGCGCAGCTGACTGCGAACTTTAGCCAGAACAACCTCATATTGAAAAGGTTTTGTAATATAATCGTCCGCCCCGTGCTCCAGCGCCATGACCTGATCCATACCGCTGTCACGAGCCGAAATAAACAGAATGGGACAGATGGAATGTGTACGGATCTGTCTGCACCAATAATATCCATCGAACTGGGGCAAATTCACATCCATGAGCACCAGATCCGGTCCAAATTCCACGAATTCCTCCAATACATGTCGGAAATCAGTTACAGTCTGCACCTGAAAACCATTTCGGATCAGATATGCCTCCAGCAACCCTGCGAGTTTGGCATCATCTTCAACCAGCAATATCGATTGCATTGTCAACCCTCTTTCCGTTCTGTAAACATGGCTTCACATCTAGTTTACCATTCTAGTCAAAAACGGTTTGGAAATAAAGGGTCAGACCACCAATCGTCCACGTTTCTCCGCCAAGCCAATCGTTGCTTCCACCCCGGAATTAAATTCGAGGAAGTCCTGTTCTACCCCGTCGCTGAAAATAACACCATCCTCCGGCATCTGGGATACGATCCGTAAAGGTTGTTTTGGATGAATCTGTCCAAACACCAGATTGGCCCCCGTCGTCCGGCTGGGAAAGGGTTCACGTACCGTAAAGTATAGAAACGGTGCATTCCAACTGAATTGATTCAGATCATTCATGTCTCCCTGGGCGGAAGTGGCTGCAGGGCGATTCGTTTCTGACTGCCTTTCCCGCTGAATATTCGCGTCAGCATTGAAATGGTTTTCGCCTTGCTTCCAGGCACTCTGTCCATGGATGAGCTGCCATGCTTCTGAGCCCACGACTCCGGCGGCGCCTGTTAACACACTTTTAAACCACCCCGTGGACCCCATTCCGGTAGATACAATTACACCACTGGAGGATTGCTGCTCTACGGAGGAACCCAAACGAACCTCATAACGGGCGGAGACATGCGTCTTCCGGCCAATGAACAGATCGTTAACGCCATACAGATATTGCCCATCGTTCAGCTCGACTTTTGCCAGAGTCACCTCTTTCAGGGAGCGCCGTTTACGAATAACATCGGGAATAATGAAGCTTAGATCCTCCACGGTAAATGGCAGCAGGACGCCATCCCATCGCATCGGATCGGGATTCACACCAATGAGCGGCTGCTCGGTTACATACTTGAGTGTATTGGCAACAAGACCATCCTGTCCGATCACCACCACAATGTCCTGTGCTCCAAAGATAAAGTTGGGCACATGCTCGCGATCAATCGTCTGAACCCGGCCCAACGGGCTGAGCTGCTGCTGGGCCTGCTGCACGGCATGATGATAACGTCTGTCTTCCTCCAGATAATCACTAAAGTCTGCTCCCAGACGTTCAATATAGAATTGGGCTTGCTGGACCGTATTATACCGTACTACCAATTCTTCCAGCCTTGTTCTGCGTTTGACCAGAATCAGCTTGTTTTCGGTCATTCGCTCTTCTGCAACAGGGTGTGACGCTATCGGTTTGCTTGCCTTACCCCGTCTCATCGTGCACGACCTCCTTGCTCTCTTGCCTGAGGAGTCATCAGTCCTTGCAGCAGATCGGGCGAGATGTTCAACTGTCCAATCTTCCCGGCGTTCTCGGCCAGTTCCTGGAACGCAAGGGCAATCAGTTTATCTGAATTCATGCCCATGTTGGCCATCGCTTGCAGCACATTCGGCTCTACATTCTGTAATGAATTCATTACAGCAGCAATTTCATACGCTTTCGCATCAGCTTCGGCATTGTGATTGGCGATCGTCAATTCAATAAGCTGCCGCTTCCGTTCCTCCATCGCTGTATTGAACTGGAGCTGCTCCTGTTCCATCTCATTCTGCTTCTGTTTCACCGAGCGTTCGGCATGCAATTGGGTTTCCCGAATTTGTTGTTTCTTCGTCTCAACGGCAATTTCCGTATTCAATTCGTTCTCCTTCACTCTGCGCTCCTGTTCAATGGAAGCATTGCGACGTACATACAGTGCCTCGTCGGCCTGACGCAAAATTTCTTCCCGCGCCTGTGCTTCCAATGCACGCATGGTCTCTTTATTAGGCAGTATGGCGAGGATGGACAGACTCATTAGCTCTACGCCCAGTTTCTCCAGTTCTTCACTCTGCACCACTTCCCGCTTCATGCTGCTTGCCAGCCGTTCACTGGATTGAATGGCTTCCTTCAGCGGCATTTGTTCCAGGTGTTTTTTGGTTAGCACTTTGGCGGTTGTAATTACACGCTGATCCAGCTTGCCAGGGTCATCGGAGATGTATCTGTTTTTACGCAAATTGTACGTGTAATTCAAGCTTTGGGTGATTTTCATATAATCGACAATGCGATAGCTCAGCTGACCCTGAACGGTAACCGTCTGATAATCGGCTGTTATTTCTTCGAACATGAACGGCACATCTACCGAAGATACGGGCAAAACCACGACCGACGTTGTCGGCTCATAATAATAGAAGGATAAACCGACACCTTGACGCTGCACCTGACCATTCTTCACTTTCATTACATATTCACTGGGCTGAAACTTCACGAATCGGAATCCAAACATGGCTCATTCCCCATTTCTTAATAATGTCATTATGATATTATCGAAATGATAACAAACAAATTTGATATTGTCAATATGACATTAACGTATTTCTTTTTTACTTTTCACATCAAAAAACCCGCCCCAGGCCGAAGCCCAAGACAGGTTCATTTTCTATGGAAATAGTCAGTAATGACTACTCCTAAGGGTTAGACGTTAATTTAACATTAACCGTAACCATGTTGTTGCTCATTATTTATTTGCCTGGTTCAGCACTCTTCGTGATCAGATCAACAAACAAATCAATCTGGGCTGTAATCGCAATCGGATCATATCGATAGAATGTGTCAAAATCATTCTCGAAGAATCGGTGATTCTTGACCGCATCCAGACCATTCCATACGTTGGACTGTTTGAAATCCTTCAATGCATCTCCCTTTTTCTCGGGATCGTACACGGTCATGAACATATAATCCGCTGCATATTCAGGCAGTACTTCCAATGATAATTGAGCAGTTTGATTATCATTGCTCACTTTGTTTGGCATTTTCAATTTCAAAGCGTTATAGACGGCTTGCCCACCTCGGCCAGCATTATCACCAAACGTCCATAGGTCACCTTTGTCTGTCAACTCGTACAAACCAACGGTTGTATTTTCGTCCACGATGCCTTTCAGCTTCTCGCGTCCCTCAGTCGCCTTTTTCTCATACTCGGCAATGAACGCCTTCGCCTGCTCCGGTTGACCGATCAAATCACCAAACAGCTCAACTGTCTTGTAGATATCTGTCGCTGGGCCATATGGGATATGTACGGTTGGCGCAATTTTGGACAGTTCCTCGTAGTTATCATCATACATCACAACAATCAAGTCAGGCTGTAATTCCAGCGTCTTTTCCACGTTAACCGGATAACCCACGTCTGCGGTATCTTTTAGCTTGTCCTTAATGAACGGATTGTCAAAAGCACTTGGCTCCACGCCAATCAGGTTACCTCCTACAGACAGGATTTCACCTCCGTAGTAATCGGTCACGATGCGCTTCGGATGTGCAGGAATGGTGATCTTCCCTTTATCCGTCTCATAATCACGTGTTTCACTATCCGTTGATTCATTCTGAGCTGAATCCGTTCCAGTGGATTCCTGATTCTCAGTCGTCTGTCCTGATCCGCAGCCCGCAAGAACAAGCGTAAGTATAATGAATAACGTGCAAATGGACAGAATTGATTTGGATTTAAAATTAAACATGACGTCCCCCTATAATTCAATGCTTTATATGATAATGGTAATCATTATCATTTGAATCATAGCAGAATTGGCCCCTTACTGTCTACCATTTATGTTGAATAAACAAACATAAAGATCGAGCCAGCAAGACCCGATCCCTATATCTGTAAACTTTTAGAATGAATAGATCTGCTCCATCATTCTGGCTACCGCAACTGCTCCCTGTGCACGGTTGGCATTCAATTTCGGCGCAAATGTGCCATCAGCCATCCCTTTAAGCAATCCTAGATCCTGCATCGCTGCAACAGCTTGCTTAGCATATTGAGCGATATCTGCGTTGTCCTTAAATCCGCTACTGCTGGATGATGAATCAACCGTTGCACCGGCGTTCTTCTTCATTGCCCGGATTGCACGGTTTAACATCACCGCCATATCCTCGCGGGTAATACGTTCATTTGCTGCGAACGATCCATCTGCTCGGCCTTGCACAATCCCCATCTCCAGACCAAGACGGACGGAATCGGAATACCATTGCTCCTTCTTCACATCCATTGGATATGAAGCCGATATATCCTCCGGCAAGCGTGATCCTCCAATTCCCTTCATGATCATTTGCAAAAATTGTGCTCGGGTCAGTTCGCCTTGCGGACTGAACTCGCTATCTGTCATGCCTGAAATGATTCCTTTGCCATACAGATTCCGAACCTCTTTTAAGGCCCAGGGATAGGATTGCAAGTCATTCAAGGGCACCTGCACTTCCGTAATCATGAATTGACCTGATTGAAGTGGCTTGAACGCCAGACTTTTAGTCACTTCATCATATTGAGTAAAGGTTACCGGTTTCATTTCACCATTGGACAGAAGTGAGTATACTGCCGTCACTGCATCTTTGGCATTTGAATTTGTTACGTTCGATATCGCAATTTCAATGGATCTGTCCGCCCACTGAAGCGGCTTCCCGTTCAACAGCAGATCAAGGCTGACTACGGTCTGGTTTCCGCTGCTTACCTTTTGTGCTTCTGACAGATGATTGGCGGGGCCTTCGGCCAATGTAACATCAAATGCAGCTCCTTCTTCACTACGAGCATCCTTCAATAAACTTAATGGGATGCGGACAGATGTCTGCTTCATGGTCAGTTCCAGCGACTGTAATGCCTGAGTACGTGCCCATTCCTGAAGTTGATTTGCATTGAGCTGGAAGGTCACAGCTTTTGTATCCTTGGGAACATCTGCAAGCAAGGTTAGCTGCTTGCTCCCTGGTTCCATTCCTTTAATCATTTGAGACAACTGCTTTATATCAGGTTGAATCACATAGTTACCTTTTCCAGTGTTTTTGCCTTTGAAACGAATGGAATCCCCCTCTCCTGGATTACCGGATTCAACAGGCGGCGTAACAGGAGGAGTCCCAGGATTCTGCGATGATCCCGGTGTTGAGGGTTGATCAGGTTGACTAGGCTGCGATGGCAGACCCGGGGTCGCCTCTCGCCCTACAAGCTGACTAACCGCCTCTTTCAAAGCGCTATCCGCAGCACTGATTTCCTGTGAACTTGCTTCTGCATCATTGATAAGCACGCGGGCAAACGACAATGCCTGTGCAAAACCATTCCAGCTGGCGTCCGTGTAATCCCTTTGATGCAGATTCTTTGCAGAATTCACAGTAGTCTCCAGCGTAGATTTGTCCGCAGGGAACACCCCGTACGCTTCAAAATCCATAAAGCCTACCCAATCGGAACCTGCTGTTATGGTAAGACGAATATAACGCGCCTCCGTGCCTGCGGGCAGGATATGCCTTGGACTGGTGGATACAACCACATCACTTGTTGTATCCACGACTTTCACAAAGTTCTCGTTGTCGTTGGATACTTCGATCTTGTATTTGATGCCACCACTCCACATGGACATTTCCAGCTTGCGGATCACTGCAGTTGCTCCCAGGTCCACTTGCCACCAGCTGCCGACACTTTGATCAGTTCCCCATGAAGTATTGGGATTGCTGTCGATTGCACCCCCAGGCGAGTTGGCTTCTCCGCCACCTGTACCTGCGCTGCTTGATGCGGTCGCTGTTTTACCTGTCGTTAATGCCTCCAGCAAAACAAGGTTGTTATTCGCTTTTTGAAGTGTAGTCAGCGCCCCTTGTACTTCGGTCTGAACGGCGTTCTGTTTGTCTCTCACCATTATTGCCGATAACAATGCCGATTGTAGGTTTGCCCAGCTCCGTTGGGTAAATGACGATTCAGTCAATTGTTGCATTTCACCGATGAACTGTGTTAGCTCGGTTTTGTCTACATTGGACAAACCATGAATTGCGGCTTCCACTTGTTTTGCAGCCATATTTACCTCAGTCTGGGTGGCTCTTGGATCGCCCATGACCTGTTCTGCACGCCCTAGAGCCTTGGTCAGTACAGCCCATGTTGCAGCAGACCAGTCTGCTTGCTTATATGTTTTGGCTTCGGCGATAATCTCATGAAGTGTGTCCCGATTCGCAGCTATAACATCCATCTGCTGCATAACCGTATTCAGCGCCAACGTCGCCGCATCCGTATCCTGTTGTGTCACACCATCAGATGTATAAGCGAGTTTGTACGTATTCTCGGCTGCCTCAATGACAGGAGCGAGTGTGATCCAGCTTTCAGGTGTAAAATCACTGGATTCAAGCGCCTGTGCACGCGTAATGGCTGCCGACAACTCTTTCCGATCTGCGGGCAGAACGTTCAGGCCACGTTTATACACATCCAGCGATGGCAGTGCCCGACCTTCATAAGAGTAGCCGCCATTAGCCGGATATTCGTCATAATGGAACATGGCATGATTCTCCCATGCGTCTCCCTCGGAAGCAATCCAGCCTACATTGGCTGCAATCCATGCAGGCTCCCAATAGAAGAAACCCGCTCCCTTCTGATCCGGAACTTGTGAGATCATGTCCATAATGCCAGCAATCGCATCATATTGTCCCTGTACGGTTGCCGGGAAGGTAGCACCTCCCACATTCAGCGTTTCCGGACTGCCAATAATATTGCCATGAGCGTCCCCGTTTTTATACGAGAAAGGATAGGACGTCTCTGCAATAATGACTTCCTTTCCATATTTCGCAGATACTTCATTCATCGTTTTGCGCACATCTGCGAAGGTTCCGTGCCAGAATGGATAATAGGAAAGGCCGATAATATCATACTCCAAATGACGTTTCTGCAATTCACCGAAATACCAGTCAAACGTATCCGCCTTGCCCCCTTCAGCCAGATGGATCATAATCTGAACCTCTTTTCCGCCAGGAACCGCGCGAACACCATCTACACCGCTCTGAAGCAAGGCAACGTTATCATCAAAATCAAATTTACTGTTCAATCCGTTTAACACACCGCTGTTGATTTCGTTACCGATCTGTACCATGTCGGGCATCGCGTCCGCATCCTTCATCTCGCCTACCACTTCACGCGTGTAATCATACACCGCCGTCTTCAGGTCTTCGAACGAGAGATTTTCCCAAGTCTTGGGACGAAGCTGTTGACCCGGATGTGCCCATTCATCGGAATAATGGAAGTCGAGCAGGATCTTCATACCTTTCGCCTTTACCCGCTGGGCCAGACGAATTACATCATCCTTGTCATTATATCCATTGGATTTTTGTGGATCATTCCACAGACGAAGCCGCACATAGTTCACGCCGCGGTCTTTGAGAATATCAAGCAGATCGCGTTTTGCCCCATTACTGTCCAGATAATAACCTCCATTATCCTCAATGGCTGTTAACGTGGAAATATCCACCCCTCTGACAAAATCACTGCGGTATCCTTCTACCGTAACGGTAGCTTCCGGCTGCACCTGCGTCCCATATACATCACCTGTAACGGTAAATTGGCCTGCCGATGCATATTGTGAAGGCTCAATTTCCTTCCAAATAACCGGGACAAGGCCCGATTTCCCGTCTATGTAATGTGCCTTGACTTCCACTGGCAGAACAGGTGCAGTACGACTTACCGTAGATACGTGGACTGCATCATATTCCACGATATCTGCCGGATTACGTACCTCTTCCTCTCCCCAGATTTGAAACTCAGAAATGCCAGGCCAGTAGTCTGGTCCCGCATAATAAGGAATTGTGACCTTTACATACTGTACTGCGTCGGCCTGAAAATCGAGATTGGCTAAACTCTGAGCCGTTTCATTGGACGTTTGATCCGCTACCGGTGCCCAGCTCGTACCGTCAGCAGAAACTTCGACAAGAAATTTTACAACCTTGTCCGCATCCTTCCATGTCAATTCAGCTCCAGATAACTGGTATGAACCTCCCAGATCGACCATCAACCAGTGTGGCTGGTCAACTATAGAAGGGCTATCCGCACTCCACTTCGTATCCCCCTTACCATCCACTGCGTTCTCTTTATTGCCTCCCCACTTTAGATCTTCCTTACTGACCGTAACCGCCTTGTTCAGTGCAATGTTTGTTTTCTCTGCTGCTGCAGCTGGTCGAACGATCAATCCCAGATCGCAGAACAACATTAATAATACGAGACAGCCGCTTATGTATTTCTTGTGCACGCTTGATCTCCCCCTTATCGTGTTTGATTAAACTTGAATCCATAGATGTGGTAAATCATTATCATTGTAAGCGCTTTATGTTGGTCGGGGACACGGTATTATCCCAAGTAAACAGCAGTTATTTTAACAATCGTCTGGTAATTCCTTGCTCGCCGCGGATCGTTTCCCATTGTTAACATAAAAAATCTGCCCCTTCCGCCATACAGGCAGAATGGAACAGATTTAGGCTTGTAACTATGTACATAAACATTGGATTCTGCGTCAACATCGCTGGAATGTAACCCAATGTTGGGTTAGCCTTATGTGCTCAAATACTTACTTGCTGAGCTTCAGCTCCAACCGTACCTGAATATCATTCTCGGCTGAAAGAACAACAGAGTGCGGATTTTTCAAACCAAAATCTTCAAAGGTAACCATCGTTGTACCCGACAATAATACCTGATTATTTTCATAGGCCGCTTTTACGTCAAACGTAACCTCTTTCTCGATTCCTTTTAAAGTAATCGTTCCGTTCATTTTGAATTCCGTTGTCTGCCCTTCAGTCCATTCCTTGTTCACACCTTCAAAGGAAACAGCTTGAAAGGTGGCTTGAGGATAGGTGCTAACATCGAAGAAATCAGCTCCTTTTATATGACCATCACGCTGACTGTTCCCTGAATCAATGCCGCTTAATTGGATCTGTCCATCCGCTTTCATCCGGGAAGTGTCATCCACATGAATGGCCCAATTTCCACTCACCTGCTCGTCCGCAAAATTAACCGTTTCCTGGGAAGTGGTTACCGAGAAATAGACTTTCGAACCTTCGCTGATGCTCCAGTCTCCATTCAGTTGCTCTGCTCCAACAGTTTCTTTGGATACACTTGTCCCACTCCCGCTGTCCGATCCGGTTACCGTTGTGGAAGCTGCAGTACTCGCAGGAAGCACTTGTTCAATCTCAACGTTATTCCCCAGATAACTGTTCGTGAGGTAATAACCTCCGCCCCCCAAAATGACGACTGCTGCGGCACCTGAAATGATCCATGTTTTTGTTTTTTTGTTCATCTCTATTCTCCTCCAAATGGATAACAGTATAAGTTGGTTATTCATCAGCATCTTAACAGTCCAATGTGTCAGGATGACGTCAAGAAATGACGTATAACGCATTTTTTTCTGAAAATAACTGCGTCATTGGCAAGGGTCTCCCGCTCATGTAAAATCAGTACACAAGCTTCTGAAGTGAAAGGAGACTCCTTCTTGAAATCCATACTCATCGTCGAAGATGAACAAGCTATTGCCCGCGTGCTGGCTGCCTATCTTCGAAAAGCAGGATTTGTCGTTCGTCATGCAGCGGATGGACCAACTGCTCTTACTCTATTTGATTCAGATGTCCCCTCCCTGGTCTTGTTGGATGTGATGCTGCCTGGCATGGACGGTTGGGATCTGCTGCGAATGATTCGTGAAAAAAGTGCTTGTCCTGTCATCATGCTAACCGCATTGGATGATATTCAGGACCGTCTGAACGGTCTGAATGCCGGCGCTGACGATTATATGAGCAAACCCTTTGTCCCGGAGGAAGTTGTGGCCCGGGTTAATGCAGTGCTTCGCCGCAATCCACACTGGACCGCTGGTGGTGAAGGCAAACGTTACTTTGGCAATCTGGTCATTGATCTGGCTGCCAAACAGGTGCTTTTGAACGGCGCCGAGGTTGCACTGACACCACGGGATTTGTCTCTGCTCCTGTTTCTGTCGGAATATCCCAACCGCACATTTACCCGGGAGCATCTCATTGAACAGGTTTGGGGCATGGACTATGACGGAAGTGACCGGGCTGTCGATCTTTCGATCAAAAGACTGCGCCAGGCGCTTTCCCATTGGGTAACGGAAGCGGGGGAAATCCGGACTTTACGCGGAATGGGGTATCAATTTTGGATCGCCAACTAAAACGAAATAAACCCAAGCGTAAAACATCCATCCTTTCCTATTGGACGCTTCAATATTTTCTAATTCTCTGCATCGGCTTCACTATTATTGTTGCAGGTGCCCTCTACTGGATCAGAACCACTTCCATTGAGAAAAGTCTCAAAACAGCTCAGCTGTTAGGTTTCGAAATTGCTGAGAAGGTAACTGGAGCTGACAACAAACTGCATATCCCTCCTGATCTCGACAGACTGGTGGACAAGCGTGTCAAACTTTTCAATACAGATAACTATTTTTGCATAATGGTGCTCGATAATAATAATCAATTGATCTATTCCAAGCCGAAAATGACGCAGGAAGATGTGTATTACAGATTGTCAGATGACCTGCACGAACCACGAAACAAGAAATTTGCCGGGGTGACCGTTAACATCACAGATGACAATCTGACGTTGGGTAAGGTGTGGGTCATGCAATCCAAAAAATCCATTACGTACAATCCGGAAGCGATGCTGGTGGTGTGCCTAATATTTGGCGCATTAATCCTGTGTGGATGGTTTACCATCTACCTCCTGTCACGGAAACTCTCCAAACCTATTCGCCAGGTCGCCCACGCCGCAGAGCAGATTCGAAACGGAAACTATGAAGTCAATCTGGATCTGAATACACGAGAGCGGGAGATGAATGAGCTGGTTGTTTCCTTCCGGGAGATGTCCATTCGTTTGCAGCAGCTGGAGGAATGGCGTGCCCTGTCTCTGGCAGGGGTATCCCATGAATTGAAAACACCCGTCACTTCCATTAAAGGACTCGTGATGGCCGTTCGGGATGATATCGTTAATCCGCAGGAAGGAAAGGAATTTCTGGACATTGCACTGAAAGAATCCGAACGCATGGAACGGATGGTCGCTGATCTGCTGGATTACAATGCGATGAGTGCGGGCAGTGTTGCTGTGCGTAATGAACGCATTGATCTGAATCTGTTGGTGGGTGAAATTATTTATCAGTGGAAAATTGCATATGAGAACCAGTCTCCCGAGATTGAACTGCATACACCTTCGGGTACACTCTATACCATTGGTGATACGCTTCGGATTCAGCAAATCATCGTTAATCTGCTAAATAACGGCATACAGGCGACAGCCTCTGATCAAGCTGCGGTCTTTCATATTCATTTGCGGGCCGAGGAAGAAAAAGTGTTCATTGACGTTCAGGACAACGGTACAGGGATTATTATGGAAGATCAGCCCAATGTCTTTGAACGTTTCTATCGCGGTGAGATCAAGAAACGTCATACTCGCGGACTTGGCCTCGGTCTGACCTACAGCCAGCTGCTGGCTCGTGCTCAAGGCGGGGAATTGTCCCTCACCTCCAGCAGCCCAGAAGGTAGTCTTTTTACCTTGACGCTGCCGCGCTGGTCAGCCCCGGATAAACCTGGGAAAGAGTCATCTTACCGTATTGCTGCTAACGCTTAGTATGGTGCTTGCAGGTGTTCAATGCGTGATTCCATTCCTATCTCCAATGAACCAACTTAGCCAAAGAACCAAACAGTGAAAGAGTCAAAGAGTCAACAACTTCCGTGATGCAGCATGAAACTTCAAATAGCCCGGTCTCCTTTTAAGGATTATCGGGCTATTTCCTGTCGTTTCCCCAAGTTAAGGGGTCAGAACACGCGGCATATATTCTGCATAAGCGTCATTGATGAATTGCTTGTGCAGCGGACTACTTGCAATGATGGCTTTTCTCTTAGACTTTAGAATAATCTGCTCTACATCCGCATAACTGCATCCAGCCAGAAGTTCACACATGT
Source organism: Paenibacillus pabuli NBRC 13638 (assembly GCF_001514495.1). Classification (GTDB taxonomy): domain Bacteria; phylum Bacillota; class Bacilli; order Paenibacillales; family Paenibacillaceae; genus Paenibacillus; species Paenibacillus pabuli. The sequence continues at coordinate 31,215 of NZ_BCNM01000027.1, read as the reverse complement.
ATTCTTTCAGGCGGATCTCCTGCTCAAACGGACCAACCAGTTTGTTAATATATCGTTTACGACTGGATTCATCCGGCATACCATAGGTCATTTTTGTGTCAAACCGCCGCCATATTGCATGGTCCAGCTGGGTCTCCAGATTCGTAGCAGCAACCAGAATACTATTTCCTTCGAATTCGTCCAGACATTGCAACAATGTGTTTACGACGCGAGCCATCTCTTTGACCTCGTCATTGCTTTCACGTGTACGCCCAACGGCATCAAATTCGTCGAGAAAAAGCACACAGGGATTGACACGCGCATATTCGAACAATTTACGCACGTTGCTGCCTGTCTCCCCAAGATGGCTGTGAATAATTGCGTCAAGCCTTACAAGCACTAACGGAAGCTGAAGTCTGTAGGCAAGATGGGAAGCTGTTAACGTTTTACCTGTACCGGGAGGACCAAACATGACCAGTTTATTCGGCATCGGTACGTCATGAGCTGCAAATTGCTCTTTCATACCGAGAATGGTTATGAATTCCTCAATGATCCTTTCATTTTTAGCTGACAATACGATATGCTGGGCCTTGTGTCCGCACTCTTTGGGTGAATAAAAAGCGGCCATATCAATACCTTTGGCTCGGGGGATCCTATTTATGTGGTTGATTTTGCTCATTGTTGATCGTTCTCCTTTTTCTATGTTCAAGCGTCTTTCGGACGTAAGCTGGGACATGCACTTTTTTAATCGTAATTATTACTATTAAACAATAACATAATACGGCCTTTTTGCAAAGTTTCACAGGAGCTGTCCATTAATTCAATCCAGGTGAATCCAATTTGTTGCAGGAAGCAGTAAAATTTGCTATTCTAAACATGCATCGTTGTGTATAACGCAAAAAAGCCCTCTGTTTCTCGAGAGAGCGCAACATTTTCCGGATCATCAAGCGGCAACTTGTATTCCGGATTTTCTTTTATACCAACGAATGTAATTCCAATTAAAGTGAGGTTAACAATCATGGCAAAAGACGTATTATGTGAAGTTAATTCCTGTCGTCACTGGGCTGAAGAAAACAAATGCAATGCATCATCAATCTACATCGTGAGCCACAGTTCCAAACCAGTGAATGAGTCCGCTGAAACGGATTGCAAAACTTTTGAAGTGAAATAAAAATGAATTGTGGTACCCAGTTAAAGGAGCCCTAGCCGGTTCCTTTTTCTTTTTGTATTGTAACAAGAATGATAATTATTATCAAGCTCTTTTATATAAAATTCGTATTCATTTCTCCCCATGCACAATGGACTGCCTAGTTACGTACACTACGAGAGCAGTCAAACTGCCCATGAACGATTCAATCCAAGAGGTGAGTAACGATGCCCGCTAAAAGTGGCAAACAGTATATTGAACGTATCGATGCCCAGACTGTCCCCTGCTGGTACAAAGGTGAACTGGTTACCGGAAAACGATCTGAACATTTTGCGTTTGCAGGTTTGATGGAAACACAAGCGAAGTTGTACGATCTTCAGTCCGATCCACATTTAATCGATACGATGACTTATGCATCTCCTGCTGACGGAAAACCAGTAGGTATGTCCTTTCTGCCTCCAACCCGTGTGGATGACTTGCGCAGACGCCGAGAAGCAATGAATATTTGGTCAGGGACTCACCATGGTTTTTTGGGACGATCACCCGATTATATGAACACAGCACTTATGGCCTTGTATACTGGGGCAGATATTCTTGAAGAAATATCACCACAATACGCCGAAAATTTGAGAAACTACTATGCCTACTGCCGGGATAATGATATTACCCTCTCCCACGCCTTTATCCAGCCCCATGCCAGTAAAATTTCCGGACAATTGGACGCGACCGAAGATGCCATTGCCGCCAAAGTGGTTGATCGCACTGAAGAAGGTCTGATCATCAATGGTGCATTCATGATGGCCACTCAGGCTGCTACGTCAGACGAAATCCTGGTGTATCCTTCCCCTTCACCTGCACCGTTCGACGATGAAAATCCGTTCGCCTTTGCCTTTGCTGTACCGAATGACTTGCCTGGAATTAGCCTGATCTGCCGGGATACCTACGCAGCCGAATCTAATTTCAACTATCCACTCAGTTCCAGATATGAAGAGATGGACAACATCGTCATTTTTGATCATGTGCTTGTTCCTCATGAACGGATATTCTTCGCCGGTAATGAGGAAATGTCTGGCCGCCTCTTTAGCGGAAGCCATTTTCACATTCACGCAGGACATCAGGTCATATGCCGGTATATTGCCAAAACGGAATTTGTTCTGGGTACCATTCAGTTACTTGCCGACACGCTCGACCAAGCTGCTGAAACGCATGTGATAGAGAAAACAGCCAGGGTGCTCGCCGGTCTTGAAACGTTAAAAGCACTGGCTCTGGCAGCAGAAGCCGGTGCTATAGCAGATGGACGGGGATTTATAATACCTGCGCCTAAACCGTTAATGGCAGCAAACCTTTTATTTCCCAAACTGTATCCTGAGATGATCGAAATCTTACAACTCTTGGGTTCCAGTGGTGTAATTATGGTGCCTCAGGAAGAAGAATTCCGCTCCGATATCGCGCCGCAACTGGATACGTACCTGAGAGGAACCGACATGGTATCTCAGGAACGCACAGCATTGTTCCGTCTGATCTGGGAGCTTGGAGCAGGATCATTCGGGGGGAGACAGACCCAGTTTGAACGGTTCTTTTTCGGCAATTCGATCACCGTGTCGAACCGGATGTACTCCGCCAGCTCCGCTGATTATTCTTACCGTCAGCTTGTTCGAGATTTTATTACGAACACTGGCAAATAGCAATGAATGGTTATCTCATCCTTTAGACCAGATGGTCGTACACCGTCATCAGTTCAGAGGCTGGTCTGCTTGCATCGATATTCCGAAGGGCAGGCTGGTCTCCGTAACCGATGTGGAATACACCTATTACCATTTCCTCACTGGTTAAACCCATCAAATTCATGAACACGGGATGCTGTTGATAATCATTAATCTTCCAAACGGCATGGAGGCCATATTCTGCTGCCAGGATACCAAAACGTTTGCTCCAGGCTTTTGCAGGCAATATATGGTCCTCTCTGGCACTTGAAGGAGCTACGACAACCAGATGCGCTGGGATAGCCTCTGTATATTGATATGTAGCCCAATCCCCGTACCGATCTGCCAAATGTGGTGGGTAACTCTGCCTAACCGCCTCCAGATATAGCTGACGTCCTTCACTTGCAAACAACATAAACCGCCAAGGCTCTGAACTCATCACATATAAAGATGGATCGGCTTCATCCAGCAACCTTCTTATAACCGACTGTGGTACGGGCAATGGGCTGAATCTACAAGTTCCTGTATGTTTCTTGCCGCTTGCAGCATCTTGTCTCAAACCGGTAGACATGGCTCTTCACTCCTTAATGTGCGAGATATACCACAACATCCCTGGCTACTTACATCAACCAGTTTTTTTTCGGTTCGATTTCACTTCTCCAACGATCAACCTCTTCATGCACTCTGGCTTTGTCCCGAACTGTAAATTGATCTGAGTCCACCTTCTGCGCGTTCGGTATGCTATCCCGAATCAGTTGAATATAATCCATTGAACGAACAAGCGATTGACGTCCAGGGATATATCGAATCTTGCGGCCTTCGAGCAAACAATAAATTTCGATCATGCCCGGCAGCTTGCCAAATGCTTCCCAGCAGAACACGCTCACCAGATGCTGGAACGCTTCAACGACATTCGGATCATGGACAACCATATATTTTTGAATAAGCAGTGAATCCCAGCCCTCTGGCTGCCAAGCCGCCTGGAGGATCATGGACAGATGCATCGACAGGGAAGGAAGTTCCGTTCGCCATTGTTCAAACAGAATGGTCGGGTGCTTCAGATCATCGTTCATCGCAATGGCAAGCGATAATTCATCCGTAATTTTGTTTTTCACATCCCAGTAATGAAGTATCGATTCGAAGCCCGTTGCCTTTCTGGGCCACCACTTTTCGAGCAGATACTGGACAGGCACCTCTTTGCGCACTTCTGGGTCCAAACTGTAAAAAGCGTTAACTGCATGGCTTACTGCATATTGCACACGGTGTCTCCATTGCAGCGAAGAGTGCTGCTGTGCCTCCGGTTCCGGGCGGATGAACCGATGCGGGCTGCGCAGCATCTCTTCCAGTCTGTAATCTTCAAGCAGCCGTTCGGGGACGTCTGATACTCCCGGCTGCATAGCTCCCTGAGCATGATGTCTTAACATGAGTTCTAGGACACCTGTAATCCGGCAGCAGCGAAACGTTTGCCAAAATCACGGCATGTATCCTTCTCCTGCTCCATCGGGCTGTATTCAATCTTCAGCATCTCTGGAAATACCTCCGCCCCACGTTCCACCAGCTTCGCAGCCGCGAGATCAACAGCACCGCAATACTGCTCGTAAGAAGTATCCCCGCTTCCGAACACCGCAGCCCGTTTGCCACTCAGATCAAGCTCATCCAGCTCTTCGTAAAAATCGAGAAATTCATCCGGCAGTTCTCCGTCTCCCCACGTGTATACTCCAATGAGAAATCCGTCATAATCAAGCACATCCGAGGCATTACAATCCGTGACGGACTTGAGATCCACTTCATGCCCACCTTGTGTAATACCTTCCACAATCAACTCCGCAATCTCTTCCGTATTTCCCGTCAAACTTGCATAAGCCACTAACCATTTAGCCATCTATTTTTCCCTCACTTTTTATGAATCAAGTCATACTGTTCCTGAAGAAGTAACATTTGAATTTATCCAAATCATAAGTGATAATGATTATCATTGTCAAATTAAATTTCACTTGTATTCCATTTCAGTATATGGGGATGAAGCAAATTCAACACCTTGAAAGGCACTTCACCCTTTCAGGCGCCCACCACAACTGGCGTACAGGCCCTTTTTTGTTGTACAATAGTATCCAAATGACTTTTGAAGGATGGATAAATCATTATGTACGTAGCAAAGAACTGGAAGGACTATGAAGTAATTGATACAGGAGGCGGCGAAAAGCTGGAACGTTGGGGCGATGTCATTTTGCGCAGACCCGACCCACAGATTATTTGGCCCCTTGAAAAGGAAACCAATGAATGGCGCCAGGTGCACGGCCATTATCACCGCAGTTCTTCGGGCGGCGGCAGCTGGGATATGAAAAAACCGATTCCGGAACGCTGGACCATTGGATACGAAAACCTGAAATTTCATATTAAACCAACCAGCTTCAAGCATACCGGTCTGTTCCCTGAACAAGCGGCCAACTGGAGCTGGATGATGGATAAAATTGCCGGAGCAGGCCGTCCCATCTCTGTACTGAACCTGTTTGCGTATACAGGCGGCGCAACCGTTGCTGCTGCTTATGCCGGAGCTTCCGTTGTCCACGTGGATGCGGCTAAAGGCATGGTACAATGGGCCAAAGAAAATGTTCAGTTATCTGGACTTGCGGATCGCCCTGTTCGTTTCATTACAGATGATGTATTCAAATTCGTACAGCGCGAACAACGTCGCGGCAATCGGTATGACGCGATTATTATGGACCCTCCTTCCTATGGCCGGGGACCTAATGGAGAGACATGGAAGCTGGAAGAGAACCTCTACCCTTTCCTGAAATCGTGTATGGAAATTTTGTCGGATAACCCATTATTCATGCTGGTCAATTCCTATACAACGGGTATTTCTTCTACCGTTCTGCGCAACATGCTGACCATGACGATGTCTGCCCAATACGGCGGTCAAATTACAGCTGGTGAAATTGGTCTTCCCATTACCCGTAGTGGTCTGGATCTGCCATGCGGCATCTTGGGCCGCTGGGAGTCCTAATTATGTCTGAGCATTTGCAAGGAACCGGTGATATTCCAATTCTGTTTGAGGACAATCACCTGTTGGGCATCACGAAACCGGTCAATGTACCTACCCAGGAAGATGCATCAGGGGATCCAGATTTGCTTACACTGCTGAAACAGGATTTGAAAGAGCGGTATAACAAACCTGGCAACGTTTATCTCGGATTAGTACATCGTCTTGACCGCCCCGTTGGTGGTGCGATGATTTTTGCCAAAACATCAAAGGCTGCATCCAGATTATCCGAGACGGTTCGGGGACGTCATTTCCGCAAAATATATGCAGCTGTTGTCCACGGCAAACTGCCAGCACAACAAGGAACGTTAAAACATACGCTGCTGAAAGATGCGCGTACCAATACCGTGACCGTTGTTCCAAAAGGTACAGCTGGTGGTAAAGACGCTGTGTTGGATTATCGGGTCATCGGCGAAACCGACCGTTACAGTCTGGTTCACATCGAGCTGCATACAGGAAGATCTCATCAGATTCGGGTCCAAATGAAAGAAATCGGCTGCCCGCTGTTCGGAGACCAGAAATACGGGACAGGTGTGAATAAGCCGGGACAACAGATTGCCCTCTGGTCTGTGATCGCTGCTTTTCCTCACCCGGTAACCAAGGAAGAGGTTACGCTGAGATCGCTGCCTCCACGCGAATTTCCATGGGCCGAGTGGCCAGTGGATATATACGAACAGGCATTTCGATAACCTGAAAGTTCGAATTCGTTAGCTCGATAAAAAGTGCCAACCAGGATTAACATCGGTTGGCACTTTTTTTGTTATAAGAATTCGTTTAAATGAATCATTTTCCACGATGCTTGCGTTTGGCTTTGGCCACACGCAGTTCGCGCTGAAGTTCGGCTTCACGTTCACGAACTTCTTTTGTTCTAGTTTTACGTTCCTTTTTCCGGAGTTCCAGTTCCAATCGCATGACTTCCTCGGCTTTGGTTCCTGCACCCCTGCCCTTCATCTGTTTGGCAGCAAGTCGAATCATACGCTTAGGGTTAATTCTTCTTTGCTGTTCATTCGTGGTATTATCGGCCACAGGATTAACATTTTCCAATAGAGGTAATGCACGGTCACGAATAAACTCTAGTACTTCCTCATCTTTCGGCTCTTTGCCAAAGACATAACGGCATACCCGGGTACATCGTTCATCTTCCAAAACCCCCAGCCAGAACTGTCCATCAAAATAAACGGTTAATTTCATGATATTACTCCCCTCTGAATGTTACGAGAACGAAGGACATCCCGAGGGGGAAGGTCACTGATATATCCTTCTCTATGATCAAGAAAGAATACGCCCGGACTACCAACCGGACCGTGTTTTTACGCTCTCATCCTTTACTATACAATAAAATACACATAAAGTGCAGTTCCCCATATAACATAGATAAAAATCAAGTTGTTAAAGCAGCTGCTATGTTAAACTGAATAGTAACATTCATAGACCGTTTAAGTGCTGGATGCACATTCAGACGGTGAAAAAAAGGGGCAAATACGGATGACACCTTTTACCAAACAAGTTGTGGCAATCATTGCAGCGATCCCGGAAGGCAAAGTCATGACCTACGGTCAGATTGCTGCGCACGCCGGAAGTCCACGGGCCGCCAGACAGGTTGTACGCATCCTTCACTCGATGAGCCGCAAGGAACGGCTTCCCTGGCACCGTGTCGTCAATGCCAAAGGCCAGATCTCCATTCCCGACGAACACTCTCGGTTGATGCAAGAGACGGAGCTTATTAGCGAAGGTGTTGAATTTCAGATGGATGGCAGCATCGACCTCAGACTCTTCGGCCATGATCCTGGTCCTGCCTTCCTCCTTGATCCATTATCCGATGAAAGATAAAGCCCAAAAGAGGCATTACAACAAAAGAGAGTCCAAGCAGTGTAATCTGCCTGAACTCTCTTTTGTATATATAAAGCCTTTATTGGATGAATAATAACTGTAATCTAGGTTAATTTAAGCTGTTGCATTCACTTTTTGTTGCTCCGTTGTGACAGGTTCAGTAGCCGGTTTGGTTTTACGGATAAAGAACGCCAGCAGTAAAGCAACAATAGTCATCGCAGTCGCTACGATAAATGCATAGTTTACACCGTAGATGGTTGCATCTGCGGTAGCACGCATCATTGCAGCCTTATCATCTGCAGCAATTTGGCCTGTAGCCAGTGTATCAGCCAAATGGGATTTCAGCTTACTGCTCATAATTGTAACCAGAATCGCTGTACCAATCGCACCCGCAACGGTACGCAGTGTGTTGGACATTGCAGTACCATGCGCATTCAGACGCTGTGGCAGCTGATTCAGACCCGCCGTTTGAATAGGCATCATCAACATCGACATACCGAACATACGGGCTGTGTAGATAAACATCATGTAGCCATAAGTCGTGTCGATCGACAGGCGGCTAAGCCCCCAAGTGGTGATGGCCGTAATCGCAAGACCGGCAACGGACAACCAGCGCGCTCCAACTTTATCAAAGATGCGACCAGTGATTGGGGACATAATCCCCATCAGAATGGCACCCGGCATCATCAGCAAACCCGATTCGATTGGTGAGAATCCACGAATATTTTGCAGGAAAATCGGAAGCAAAATCATACCGGCGAACATCGCCATCGTAACGAGCATGTTAATGATCGTTGTTAATGTATACATGTTGTATTTGAAAATACGGAACTCTAAAAGCGGATGATCGGTTGTCATCTGTCTAATTACGAACAAAATCAGGGATATGGCCCCTACGACCAGACAAGCAATTACAATTGCACTGCCCCATCCGTCTGTACCCGCATCACTGAAGCCGTACAATAAGCTACCAAAACCGAGTGTGGATAGAATAACACCTGGATAGTCCAGTTTAGGTTTGGATTGACGTGTTACATTTTTGACAAAGGCAATACCAATTGCAGTTGCAATAACCGAGAATGGCAAAATGATATAGAACAACAGTCTCCATGAATAATGCTCAACCACATAACCTGAAAGTGTCGGTCCAATGGCTGGAGCCAGAATCATCGCAATCCCCATCGTACCCATGGCCTGACCACGCTTCTCAATTGGGAAGATCGTCAAGAACACAACAGTCATCAGAGGCATCAGGATACCTGCGCCTGCCGCTTGAATAACACGACCTACCATCAGGATACCAAAGGTCGGACTAAGTCCACAGACCAGCGTCCCTATTGTAAAGAGGGACATGGCTGTAATAAAAATTTGACGAGTGGAGAATTTGGCGATCAGATAAGCCGTAACCGGAATCAACACACCATTGACAAGCATATAACCGGTAGTCAGCCACTGAGCTTTATTCGCTCCGATGTTGAGGTCTTCCATAATTTTCGGAAGAGCTACGTTCATCAACGTTTGATTCAGGAAGGCAACAAATGCACCGATTAACAGTGCGGCCACAATCGGGCCTTTCTTAATATTGTCCATCGCTGAGGATGGCGCTGCTGCTGCAGTAGTACTCATTGGTTGTTCATCTCTCTTCCTTCTAACTTTTCAATCATCTGATTATGAATTCTTAGCAGGTGCTCAAGGTCTTCCTTCGGGATATCCAGAATGGGTGAAACTCGTTTCATCCACAAGTGGTGTGTTTCCTGCTGAGCCTGTTCCCCTTTGTCCGTAATCTGAAGCTTTACGGATCGGCGATCAGAGTCGGAACGCGTACGAACTATGTACTCACCTTTGACCAGACGCTCCACCACAGCGCTCATGGAACTGCTGCCCATATGACAGAGCTCAGCCACTTCGTTGATCCCGATTGAGGGGCGCTCCTTCAAAATGGATAACACCATGAATTGAATCGAAGTGAGCTCAATTTCCCTGTTTTCATTCCAGAACGCCCGGAAGAGCATTTGATTTACCTGCCGAAACGAATTGATAATGTAGAATACTTCGTATGTGTCAGACATTAATTCACCCTTTTTACTTATGGAATATAATATTTCGTACACGAAATATCAGGGGAACAATTATTTATTATAACAAAAATAATTACATAGTCAACTCTTTACATATAAATTTTTAGAATTTATTCTTAGTGACTCAAAGGAGGCAAAACGTTTAACTATATACAAATAAAATAACCATAGTCCTCCTGCATGATTCAGCAAGAATTCCATGGTTATTATGAGTTCAACGTAGTTAAGATGTTGATAAAGCAGGCTCTTTGGTTTTTGGTGTTGTCATTTTGCCCAGCAAATAGACCAGCAGCTGTTGGTTATGCATTGAAATGTTGCTGAGAACCGAATTCATAAATTCATTCCGGATGGTGATCCCCCGTTCGGTCTCCATTCTTCCCTTGTCGGACAGCGATACCCATACAATGCGCCGATCCTGATCATCCCGATCCCTGCGAATCAGACCGTTTTTCTCCATGCGATCCAACAGCATCGTTACTGCTGCGGGAGTTGTGGCCAAGAAAGGAATCAGGTCGGATGGTTTCATCTTCTCATGGTCCTCAAGAACCTCCAGTACAGCCAACTGAGCCTCCGTTAACGAGGGGGCCAACTCATGATCCATATGAAGCTTGTAGTCCTTGGTCAACCTCGACCAGCACTTGGCAAATTCGGAATTATACATCTTGCATCGCTCCTCTCTGCAACCGGTTATCACTTCACCTGCTTAAGTTTTCGCCCTTCAAAGCCGCATTCCTGCTGCCTTTTTTCAATTTCCCAGCGATCGACCGTAATCGACGAAGGTTGTTAAACTTTGCATCGAGCGCCTCTTTTAATCCGCGTTTGAACAACAAAAAAAGACTTTCCGCACGACAGGATCAGCCTGTACTGCGAAAAGCCTTATGTTGACGTTTCTTAAGAAGATGAACCTGTCTCATTCTCGTTAAAATCCGTTAGCAGTTCCACGATTTCATCCTGTTTGTCTACATGAACGAGCAATTTACCGATATGCTTCCGTTCCGTAATAGGCACGCCTTCGGAAGAGATCTGATGTGATTGTCCTTCTTTGGTCATCACCATTACATTCCGTTGTTCCCGACAATAAAATGCGCCAGCAATGCGGCTGCCGTTCGGTTTCACCCGTTTGCCTTCCTTGAATTCAAAGGTTGCCAGCCCCTTGCCGCCACGACTTTGCAGAGCGTAATCCAGCAACAACGAGCGTTTGCCGTAACCCAGGTCAGACAATACAGCAACCTCGCCTTCATCGCCTTCCACCCATAGAACAGATACAATTTCATCCGTCTCTTTTAACTGAATACCACGTACGCCTCCAGACACACGTCCCATCGGATTCACCTCATCCTCACGGAATCGGATGGCCATAGCTTCTTTGGTGATCAACAGGATATCCTTGCCTCCTGTGCTTAAATGAACGGATAATACCTCATCATCCTTGCCCACTTTGCAGGCTGCCACTGCACCGGAACGCTTGGTGACGTATTCTTTCAGCTCGGTACGTTTAACCTGTCCTTTTCGGGTGACGAAAACCAGACTGTGATCCGGTTCTTCAAAAGATTTAACGGCAAGTACACTTGAGATGCGATCATCCTTCGCCAGAGGAATGACGTTAACGATCGCTGTTCCCGGATCTTTCCACTTGAATTCCGGTACCTGGTGGACGGGCAACAGGAAATACTGCCCTTTCTTCGTAAATACCAGCAGATTCTCCAGCGTGTTCACTTCAAGGACCTGGGCAATATAATCGCCATCCTTCACGCCACTTGCATTACGCTCCCCGCCAGATCTTGTAAATGACTGCATCCCAGTACGTTTAATGTATCCTTCTTTGGACAAGGTAACAAATACATCTTCCGCGTTGACCAGCACTTCCAGATTGACCTTGAGTTCTTCCACTTCGCCCTGAATGGCTGAGCGGCGGTCTATTCCATATTTCTCACGTATCTCCATCAATTCTTTGCGGATAACCCCGATCAGCTTGCGATCGCTATCCAGGATGGCGCGTAATTGTGTAATCTTTTTCATCAGTTCGCCGAGTTCCTTCTCCAGAGAATTAATCTCCAGATTGGTCAACCGGTATAATTGCAAAGTCAGAATGGAATCTGCCTGACGTTCCGAGAATCCGAACATCCACATCAGGTTATTTTGAGCATCCTGACGGTTTTTCGACGCTTTGATGGCCGCGATGACCTCGTCGAGGATGTTAAGGGCCTTTACCAGGCCTTCCAATACATGCGCACGGTCCTCCGCCTTCTCCAGCTCAAAGCGGGTACGGAAAGTTACAACTTCACGCTGATGGGCAATATAAGCCTCGAGGATTGATTTCAATCCTAATTGCTGAGGAGCTTTATTCACAATTGCAACCATGTTGAAGTTGTAAGTGACCTGCAGGTCGGTTTTCTTCAGCAAATATGCCAAAATGCCTTGAGCATCCGCTTCTTTTTTCAGCTCAACCACGATCCGCAGGCCTTCACGCCCACTTTCATCCCGGACTTCGGCAATCCCTTCCACCTTTTTCTCAAGCCGAATGTTTTCCATCGCCGTAACCAGACGGGATTTCACGACCTGATAAGGGATTTCCGTAATAACGATCTGCTGTTTGCCGCCGCGCATATTCTCGATATCGGTTTTGGACCGGATATAGATCCGTCCTTTGCCTGTTCGATAGGCATCCAGAATTCCATCGCCGCCCATAATTAACCCACCTGTTGGAAAATCGGGGCCCTTCATGAACATCATGATCTCGTCCAGCTCGATGGATGGCTTCTCCATTACAGCGATACAGGCATCTATGGTTTCACGCAAATTGTGAGGAGGAATCTCCGTTGCAAATCCGGAGGATATTCCGCTCACACCGTTAACGAGCAGATTGGGATAACGGGATGGCAATACAACTGGTTCTTTGGCCGTATTATCAAAGTTATCTTTAAACAAAACGGTCCGTTTCTCGATATCGCGAAGCATCTCCATCGCGATGGGCGACAACCGTGCCTCTGTATAACGCATCGCCGCAGCCGGATCATCATCCTGTGATCCCCAGTTACCATGACCGTCCACGAGCATATGACCCATTTTCCATGGCTGTGCCATCCGCACCATACCATCATAGATGGAGGAATCCCCGTGAGGATGATAGTTACCCATAACATCCCCAACCGTTTTGGCTGATTTCCGATACGGTTTCTCCGGAGTATTACCCGAATCGTACATGGCGTATAGAATACGCCGCTGCACTGGCTTCAAACCATCCCGAACATCGGGTATGGCCCGGTCCTGAATAATGTATTTGGAGTAGCGACCGAAACGGTCACCCACGACCTCTTCGAGAAAGGCCGGCATAAATTGTTCTGATAAACTCATTCCAAGCACCTTCTATTCTTCGTACTCTGTAAAGTCGACGTTCTCTACAATCCAGCGTTTGCGCGGATCAACCTTATCACCCATAAGCGTAGATACTCGACGCTCCGCTTTCGCTGCATCAACGATCTGTACCTTGAGTAATGCACGTGTTTCCGGATTCATTGTAGTCTCCCACAGTTGATCCGGATTCATCTCGCCAAGTCCTTTATAACGTTGAAGCTCCACATTGTTTCCAAATTCTTTCATGTAGTTCGCCAGTTCTTCATCAGTCCAGGCATAACGTACACTAGCCATTTTGCCTGACTTGCGTGTGAGTTTGTATAATGGCGGCTGAGCGATATATATTTTGCCTGCATCAATTAGCGGTTTCATATAGCGGTAGAAGAAAGTCAGCAACAATACCTGTATATGTGCGCCATCCGTGTCGGCATCCGTCATAATGATGATTTTGGAATAATTGCTGTCTTCAACTGCAAATTCGGTTCCAATACCTGCTCCGATTGCGGATGTAATAGCACGATATTCTTCATTTTTGAGGATATCTGCCAATTTCGCTTTTTCCGGATTGAGCGGTTTACCCTTAAGCGGGAGGATCGCCTGGATCTTGGAATCACGTCCCTGTTTGGCTGAGCCACCTGCGGAATCCCCTTCGACGATAAACAGTTCATTCCGGGTAAAATCCTTGGATTGTGCCGGGGTCAGTTTGCCGTTCAGATTGGAGCTTTCACTTCGTTTTTTACCGGTCCGCATCTCATCCCGTGCTTTTCGTGCAGCTTCTCTGGCTCTGGAGGCCTGAACGGCTTTGCGAATTAACGTTTGCGCAACCTGCGGGTTTTCTTCCAAAAACCGCTGGATATTCTCGGACACGACAGAATCCACGGCACTTCGCGCGGAAGCGCTACCGAGTTGATCCTTCGTTTGTCCTACGAATTCAACTTCCGACATTTTGACACTGATAACCGCCATCATGCCTTCACGCAGATCATTACCTTCAAGGTTCTTGTCTTTCTCTTTAATCATGCTGGTACGCCGTGCGTAGTCATTCATCACACGTGTATAAGCCGCTCTGAATCCGGTCTCATGTGTACCTCCGCCCCTAGTGGGAATCGAGTTCACGAACGACGCCAGCGTTTCCGTATAACCCGCGTTATACTGGATCGCTACTTCGACCTCAATATCATCCTTCTCCGCATAGAAGTGAATGACATCATGAAGCACATCTTTATTTTCGTTAAGAAAAGCAACAAACTGGCTTGCTCCGCCTTCGTACATGTACTCATCCTGATTGCCTGAACGTTCGTCCTTGAGTACAATTCTCAGACCCGAATTCAGAAAAGCAATCTCCTGAAGACGTTCTGCCAGTGTATCATAATTCAATTGAATCCCGTTCTGGAACACCCGAATATCCGGTTTAAACGTAACTTTCGTACCCGTCCGATTGGTATTACCCAATACTTCAAGGCCAGATACCGGTTCTCCGACATGTTCAACGCCTTTTTTGTCCTGCCAATATTCGAAACGTTGACGATGTATCTTGCCATCACGGAAAATCTCGACTTCAAGCCATTCGGACAATGCGTTCGTAACTGACGCACCTACACCGTGCAAACCGCCGGATTTTTTATATCCTGATCCACCGAACTTTCCGCCTGCGTGCAAAATCGTAAACACGACCTGGGGAGTAGGAATCCCTGTTTTATGTATGCCTGTCGGAATTCCCCTTCCGTTATCCTGAACCGTAACAGAACCGTCCTTATGCAGCGTGATATCGATTTTGGAGCAGAATTTGGCGAGATGTTCGTCGACAGCGTTATCCACGATTTCCCATACCAAATGATGTAGACCCGAAGTACTGGTGCTGCCGATGTACATCCCCGGCCGTTTCCGTACCGCTACCAGTCCTTCAAGTACTTGAATGTCGTCCGCGTCGTAGCCTGAAGACCCTTGTCCTCCGCCTGTCGAACCTGCCGACATATCGATTTGCTCGACCATTCATGCTCCCCCTTCTTAACTTGCAACTAAAAAAATGCCTGAAATGCAAACAGATGTTTTCTTATCCTTGTCCATTTTAATTCAAGATATCCCGTTTCGTAAAGACAATGAATGACACAAAAAGTGAAGCAATGCCCCAAACGCTAAGCACAATAAGGGAAAAACCCAAATTCATCCCTTCGATTGGCGGCAAACCCCCAGACAAATAATTCGGAAGTTCGAGATTCACCATAAACAGATATTTCGCTGACTGCCAGGAGGCAGCCATACTCGTAAGAATGGTACCTGCGATGAGTGCTGCCATCATAATAACAATACTTGCAGCTGTACTTCGAACCAATACAGAAACCATGAAAGCAAGCATCGCAACAATAACACTGACAAACCAGATTAGTCCAGCCTGCATTAACATGTATAGCCACTGGTCCACAGCATGCACTGCCGACATATCGACATCCGTGCCCACAACCTTGAATCCGGTAAAGATCGGCATGCCGAAACCTTTATATCCGAACACGGCTCCCGAGATCACATAACAGATAATGTACGCCGACACCACGATAATTGACACAAACATAATCAGTGTAATGAGTTTGCTCAGCAGCACTTTCCAGCGTTTGACCGGACGGGTTAGAAGCATCTTGATCGTACCTGTGGTACGCTCACCGGACACGAGGTCCGAAGCAATCGCCATAATGAGCAGCGGGATGAACAGTCCAACAGCGTTATTCATGAATTCCCGCGTAAACGTTACACCGCCAGGTTCCTTGGGATTGATGTCATTTTCCAGATAATATTGCATCTGTTGGATGTACACCGTTCTGTACTTTTTATATTCTTCAGGTACGCGGTCACTTCCAAGCGAGTTTTGATTATCCGTAATAGCCTGCTGCAGTTCAAGCCGCCAGTCCCCGCCAAACTTGTCACGATTATTTTCCGCAGATTTCATCTGGGCATACGTAAACATTGGAACCAGGACCGCCAGTACAATAAAAATAATATAAAGACGTTTTTTCTTCACCATCTTGATCGTTTCGTTGCGGATCAGCGGCATGATGTTACTCAATGGATTCACCTTCTGTCATTTTTAAGAATAACTGTTCCAGCGTAGGCTGAATCCGCTGTACGCCTTCAACCTGAATCCCGGCTTGCACCATCTGCTGCACCAGGTTCGGAATCCGATCCTCATGCATTTCGGCAACGACAGCATTCGGACCAAGCCCAGCAATGATGGTATCGTCCATAACATCGGCTGGCCGATCTACGAGGGAAACACCTGCATCCAGCAGCATTTTTTTGCCTTCTTCCAGCGGCGTAACATGCCATATCGCCAATTTGGAATGGTCTTCAATCAGTTCATTGACCCCGCCAACTGCAAGGACGCGGCCTGCACTGATAATCGCCACCCTGTCACAGAGAAGCTGAATCTCACTGAGCAGATGACTGCTGACGAATACAGCCATCCCTTCGCTCGCAAGCTGTTTAATAAAGACACGAAGTTCCTTAATCCCTTTGGGGTCAAGTCCATTCGTAGGCTCATCCAGAATCAGCAGTCGCGGGCGTCCAAGCAGTGCCTGTGCAATGCCAAGACGTTGACGCATTCCCAGAGAGTAGGTTCTTACTTTATCATGAATCCGCTGATCAAGCCGAACAATATCCACAACTTCCTGAATACGGTCATTATCCACGCCAGGCTGCATACGGGCAAAATGCTCCAGGTTCTCCCACCCGGTCAAATACGTGTAGACCTCCGGGTTCTCCACAATGGATCCCACATATTTCAAGGCTCTTTCAGGATCACGATTCACATCATAACCGCAGACTTTAATCTTGCCTTCCGTCGGTTTGATCAGATCGACTAACATCCGAATGGTTGTTGTCTTCCCGGCACCATTGGGCCCCAGAAAACCAAAAATTTCGCCTGGCTTAACGTCAAAAGTTACATCCTTAATGATCCACTTGCGTCCAATTTTTTTCTTCAGATGCTGCACGGACAATACGGAATCAGTCTGTTCTTGTGCCATTTATTTTCCGCTCCCTTCTGCTGGAGTATCCGCCTGATATTCCTGCGCAACCCGAGCGGCAATCTGCTCGTATCCTTCTCCATTGGGATGAAAATGATCTGATGACAGATACTGTCCCAGATGATTTTCAAACAGATCAAATGTAGGCACGAGCGTCATCTTGTCCTCGTTGTTCAAAATAGCTAGAGCCGCATCATTCCATGCAGCCACCGCTGCATTTCCCGGTTCTTTCAATTCCTTGACATCGCCAAACGGATTATACAGCCCTATGTATGCGATCTGAGCATCCGGGTTAATCTCTTTTACTTTTTTCAAAATCTCCTGCAAACGCTTGGACGTCTCAGGTAAAGCCGCAGCAAGTGTCTCTGCCGTTGGCGCGTCTTCTCCCTGTAGAACTTGTCCACCTTGGAATAGATCATTGGCTCCGATCGACAACAAAATAAAGTTGGACTGTTGTAAGACATAACGTACGCCCTGCTCATCTAGCTTGCTCAACAATGCGTCTGTTCTTAAACCGTTCACACCCATATTGTTTAGCACTTGCACATCATATCCCTGGTCTTTGAGCAAATTAGCTGCCCGTCTTACAAAACCAAGCCCTTCATCATCCCCGGTACCTCTTGCCAGTGAATCACCAATCACAGCCATTCGAATTTTGCCATCATTCACCGCAGGTCTTTCTTTCCCGCTATCCAGCGCTGGTGTCGCTGTCTGCTGGCCTGTCCCTAGCTTGGCATCTCCCTCAGGAAAAATGACGTCTTTGATGGCATACCCAAATCCAAATAACAGCAGCAATGTTGTCAATATGGATACTGTACTGATGGTTCTCCAGATCCATGGCGCCGAATCAAGATTTCTTTTTTTCATTCATCACATCTCCGCTCATGTACACCAGGCCGGGTACTTAAAATTTAAAATAATTTTACATTAAGATGACGCTTTTTCTAAATAACATAAATGTTCTGTCGTTATTTTGCAAATTTTGCTGTTATATAAGTGGAATCCGGTATCCAATACGTTTTTTACACAAAAAAAGCCATGTCACGCACAGCTTCAAGCCGTGATGACATAGCCTTTTTTTGAATTAAACCAGATTATTCTTCAATAAAAATGATTAATTGCCGATAAATTCTTGAGCCCAATATCCGTTGTAATATCCAACACCAATTTTGGTAAAGTTTTTGCTCAGGATATTCGCACGGTGGCCTTCGCTATTCATCCAGGCTGTAACAACCTCTTGAGGTGTTTTTTGCCCTTGCGCGATATTCTCGCCAGCATAGCTGTAAGTTACTCCGAATTGTTTCATCATGTCAAACGGAGAACCATAGGTTGGTGATTGGTGGTCAAAATAATTGTTGTCGCTCATATCTTTCGCTTTGGCTACAGCCACTTTGTCCAAAAGAGCATCGGAAGCCAATGCGCCCAGACCTGCTTTGGCACGTTCAGCGTTCACCAGTTTTACGACCTGAGCTGCAAAATCCGATTTTGTGCTCTCACTGCCACTGTTTTTTGTATTGCCTGTAGTCGTTCCGTTTCCAGTATTTGAAGGATCTTTGGCAGGTGTCGTTGCCGGTTTCTTCTCTGGAGTTGGTTTTGCAGGTGTTACCGGTTTTGCAGGTGCTGTCGGTTGAGCTGGCTTAGTGGTTGGATCAGGCTTTGCAGCAGGCTTCTCTACCGTTGTTTGCCCCTCACTCTCGGATACTTTGTATCCATTTTGTTTCAGCCATTGCTCAATGTATGCTTTTAGACTCTCTGCACTCGTAATTTTATACGTTGTAGTCTTATATGATACATCTGCAGCAGAAGCGGAAGCAGGGAGCATAATCCCTACGGCAAGTACGGCTGTCAGACTGCTGGTTACGACGGTTTTCATCCATTTCTTCTTCAAATTCAATTCATCTCCTTAGAAATTAGTTATGACAACTTTGTAATTAATACTCTAGGAGTATATCAATTCACAAGTAGAATGTGAACCTATAAAATATGGAAAAGTAACTTTTTTGTCATTTTTAGGACCTGTTTCAAAACAGCTCCGGGCGGACCCAGCCTCCTGATACATCCTCTGGAATCATGCATATTTAATGATGAATCACATCAATTCAAGAAAAAATGCATAAAAAAACGGCATTCGGACAAAAAGTGCTCGCCGAATGCCATTCACCATCTATTTATCATTCACCACACCTGAACGTGAAGATCACGATATAATGAAATTTTTTTCTATAGAAGAACTTTACTGAAACGATAGCCTCTCTTCTGGAAACCAATGTGTTCATAGAAGGAATATGTCGTTGAAGTCACTTCGCGATTCGCACCTGTGACAAACAATTGTTTTCCGCCTTGTTGTCTGCCCCAGTCTTCGGCACGAGCCATCAGACGACGGCCAATCCCGCCTCCACGGTGCTCCTGACCTACGATCAGAGACGTGATTTGGGCGGCAGGTTCCGGATAGGCATGACTTTGCACACACTGCAAGCCGATCACACCAATAATTTGTTCATCCACTTCGGCAACAAGCATGCATGCGTTTGGATTGCTCTCCAAACATTCAATGCGCTCTTTCATAACATTAGCTGTTGTCGGATAGCTGACCTCTCGCATCAGTCCCGTTACCGCTTCAGCATCTCGCAGTTCACACTCCCGGATCATCAGTACAGGGGCCTCAACATTATTGGACATGATTTACCTCCACTTTCAGCATATTAGCGGCTTGTACCGCAGTTTTACGAGCTTCTTCCACATCTGGACCGGCGCTTAACGCTACGGCCATGCGGCGTCCTACTTTGGTTTCAGGTTTACCAAATACACGAACCTGAGTGCGAGGAAGCGCCAGCGCTTCTTCCATTCCGCTAACTGTAAAGTCAGATGTTTCATCATTAGCCTTCAGCGTAGCTGAAGCTCCCGGTGTCAGCAGATGTACATCTGTAACCGGAAAACCAAGAATTGCACGTACATGCAGCGCAAACTCGGAACTGTCTTGCGTCACCATGGTAACCATGCCCGTATCATGCGGGCGAGGAGATACTTCGCTGAATACTACACCGTCTGGTGTCAAAAATAATTCAACCCCGAACAGTCCGTAACCGCCAAGCTCATCTGTAACCGATTTGGCGATATGACAAGCCTGCTCCCATTGCTCAGAAGTCATGGCATGAGGCTGCCAGGATTCGACATAATCCCCATCCTTTTGAATATGACCAATTGGAGGACAGAATACGGTTCCTGATACGGAGCGTACAGTTAACAGTGTAATTTCACTGTCAAACTTTACAAAGCTCTCCACAATGACTCGTACGGATTTGCCACGAGCTCCCGAAAGAGCAATGTTCCAGCAATCCTCTACGTCATCCGGTGTACGGCATACACTCTGCCCTTTGCCGGACGAGCTCATCAGTGGTTTAATCACACAAGGTGTGCCAAGTTCACGTACGGCTTCCTGAAGCTGTTCCAGGTTGTCCGCAAAAAGGTAGGCTGCTGTTGGAAGATTCAATTGTTCTGCTGCAAGACGACGGATGCCTTCGCGATCCATGGTTAGACGTGCAGCTCGCGCGGTAGGCACGACACAAAATCCCTCTTCCTCAAGCTCCAATAAAGCTTCTGTTGCGATAGCTTCGATCTCAGGTACGATGTAATGAGGTTGTTCCTTACGGATCAATTGTTTCAAAGCTTCGGCATTTAACATGTCGATGCAGTATGACCGATGAGCAACCTGCATGGCAGGTGCGTTGTCGTAACGATCGACAGCGATCGTCTCTACTCCCAGTCGTTGAGCCTCAATAACGACCTCTTTTCCCAATTCTCCGCTGCCCAAAAGCAGCATTTTTTTGGCTTGAGCCGTAAAAGGAGCACCCCACATGTTCTTTCCAATCCTCCCAAAGAGAAATCTTCTATATCTATCTCTCTATTTTCGGGGTTTTGGTTAAAGAATGCAAGAGTGCTCCCTATTTTTCTTGTGAATTTTACAAGATTTTTTGTGTTTTTTCGATCAAATTTTACAATTACCGCTTATAGATTCGATACTCCTTCCATTCCTCCCAAATTTAAGGATGTGATTCTAATGTTAATCAGCATTCTGTTATAAACTTGAGGAAGCCTGCTTCCCGAAAGTTCCCCAACCTGTAATTTGCCGATTTTTCTCTCGAAAAAGGTCATTATGTGAAGAAACATAGGCCATTTGGGGCGCCTGAGGATTCAAGTACTGTTTCGCACTGTTTACTGCCACAATTGCATCATTAAAAGCTCCGGCAATCAGTCGTACTTTGCTCTCATGGGTTGCACAATCCCCAGCCGAAAAAATACCAGGAATATTAGTCTCTGCAAACCGGCTCATTACAATCATGCCTTCGCTCATCTCCAGGCCACAACGGGCAATGTCGCTTACATGGCTTGTATACCCATGGCTAACCACGATTTCATCCACTTCGAGCAGAATATTCTCCCCGGTATGTACGTGAGTTATAGCCACCTGATGTATGCGTTCCCCATTCCCGTATAACTGCGTAATTTGATAAGGTGTACGCACATCTGTGATGTTTTTCATATGTTTCACATTTCGTTCCATGGCGCGAAATTCCTCTTGACGGTGAACAACGGTTACCGTTTTAGCTTGTTCCGCGAGCTCAATGGTCCAGTCAACAGCACTGTTGCCTCCACCTGAAATCAACACATGTTTCCCCTTAAAACGCTCCGTACTTTGCACCGTATAATGGAGATTGCTCCGCTCGTATTCATGGGCTTCTTCCATGTCCAGTCGTTGAATTTCAGCGATCCCCCGACCGATCGCGATAATAATGGTGCGTGAATAATGCAGCTCGCCTCCACTAGTATGCAGGGCGAATAGTCTGTTGTCCATGGGGGTGAATCGCTCTATACTGCAATTCAATACAACGGTTGGATCAAATGTGTTCGCCTGCTGCACGAGCCACTCGATCAACCTGGAACATGTCATGGGCGGCACCCCGCCCACATCCCATATCGTTTTATCCGAATAGGTATGCAGAAAGCCGCCAAGCTGATCTTTGCCTTCAATCACTTTCACTTTCATTTCGCGCATTCCCGCATAAAAGGCCGCATACATGCCCGCAGGACCACCGCCAATGATTGTCACATCATAAATGTCTTCTTCATTCATTTCGGACACATCCCGTTCTGATTTTTGCGTTGAAAAGCAATGATAACAATAGCGCCTTCTATCTTATTAATTCTTTTCCCTAAAAGCAGCAACGATATCATCAATCACATAATTGTCGGCAAGCGGAGACATTCCCAGGTTGAACCATTCCTTTCCTCCGACCATGTAGACATGATCATTCTTGACCGCCTTCAGATTTTTCCACAGTGATGTGGTTAACATCTCTTCAAACTTGCTTTTTATCTCCTGGTTCGTCTCATCATCCAACTGTACAATCAGATGATCTGCATCGTATTCGGGCAGTACTTCCAAGGATACAGACATTGCATTTTCGGATTTAGGGAAATTTGGCAGTGATTTCAAAGCCAATTGTTTGTGAATGAAGCTTCCCCGGTCGATGTTCTCGCCATGCAATACGATTTCCTTTTCCATCACTCTGATGTACAACACAGTCTCGTCACCAATCAGGCTGTGCAACGTTTCGGCGCCTTGTTTTTCATGCTGCTCCAGGTCTTGCATAACCTGTTCAGCCTGATCTTCTTTCCCCAGAATCGCTGCCATATCACGCAGTTCATCTCGCCAGTCATCATACTCTGGCAGCAGAACGGTTGGAGCAATCTGGGAAAGCTGATCATAGTCCTTTTTTGACCACCAAGCAGGAGCAATAATTAAGTCTGGACCTGCTTCAAGAATAGCTTCAAAATCAGGTGTCCTTGCGATGCCCATCTTCAGCGTATTGGAGAATGGCTCTTGTAGATACGCTGGAAACTCAGAATGATAGTTCTGTGCAGCCACTGGTACGACCCCAAGTGCATATAATAACTCCGGGTATACAACCGACAGACCGATTACCCGTTGTGGTGATTCAGGTACGGTAATATCCCCCATTTCAGTATGGACCACTTTTACCTTGTCATTTTCTACTGCTGATGAATGGGGCGCTCCTGTTTCTTGCGCTTCACTTGAAGACACCTTCTGACTGGTCGGACTACATGCGGAAATCATGAGTAAAATCAAAATTGCACACACCATTGTTAACCCTTTGAACTTCACTTCGTATGTACCCCCTATATGTCAAATAGAAATGAAAATGATTCATTAATAATAATTATCATTATCATTTAGATATAGGAGTAGTATATTAAATTACGTTCCTGCATGATATCGACGATTCGGACTTTTTGTTATGGACGATCTTGCCAGATCTTTAATACCTCATCCAGCATCAGTTCATGGGTAAACGCAGTATAATCCAGCAGAACGCTCGGCATGAGTATATCAATGCATCCATTTTGGACTGCTGTCGTATCATTCCACGCTTTAGAGTTTCGAAGAGCGCTCCACGTTTGCTTGGACTTCTCATCCTCCTCCACGATCAACAGCATTCTATCTATTGAGAGCTTCAGCAGTTCTGTAACTTTCACTGTTCCCAGCTCCCAGAATGCCTCTACCCCTTCAGGACCGTTCATTTGCATGTCCACATAAAATACAGAAGCTATGCTCCTAGGCCCCAGCACCTGCAGCACTTCGCCATGTACTCTCAGTACAAGCAACCTTTCTTCCAGAAGGTGGCCTGCAAGCTGTGTTCTAACCATCGCTGACTTCTCATCATATCTTTGCAGCCACACCTCCGCAACATCCGATCTGTCCAAAAAACGGGCAACATATTTCAGGTGATCCCGCCAATCTCCCTTTTCCTGCGGAATGATGCATACAGGTGCAATGGAACGAAGCTGATGAGCCAGCGTGTCCGACATTTCTCTCTCAACGGTGATGATATAATCCGGATCAACCATGCGAAGCTGCTCCAGCCAGATGGCTTCCACCTCACCCAGCGGCATGACTTTGTCCGTTTCATATTTTCGTCTGTAATACTCAGTCCATGGATGACTTGCTTTTGCAGCACATGGAATAATCTGCAAGGCAAGGAGCGTTCCTATGCTCAAGGAATGAACAGCCGCTATTTTTTGCTTGCTGCCCTGTATAAATGCGGCTGGGGCAATACCCGAAATTTGCTTGAATTTACGCCTGAAGTACATTTCATCCTGATAGCCCACGTATGATGCAATATCCTTGAGACGATAACTGTGATCGTTTCTCATGATTATCTGTGCTTGCTTGATGCGGAAAAAGGTCAAATAGTCCACCGCGCTGCAACCATATCTTTTTTTGAATAAGCGCATGAAGTGACGAGAACTCATTCGTGCAACAGCTGCCAGCTCATGTATCGTTATTTTGTTCATATAATTCTGTTCAATGTAGTCCTTTGCAAGCTCTGCAGGTGAAGTGGAAAAACGCCCTTCTGCACGAACCACATCGTTGAACAGGGTATACAGTAATTCCAGAAAACAAATTTGAGCATAGTATCTTTGCAAACCATTGTTACTCCGTGCTTGCTGATAGATCGTCTGACAGAGCAAACCAACCGCAACCGACGAAGCGCATATGACCTCACTGCCACACGAATCCCCCAGAAGTTGCTTCACAGTATCGAGAGCAGCACATTCATTATGATCTGCCGAATGCATCACATCAAAGTTCATATGATACATTCCACGTTCATCCAGTGAATGAACATTTGCCTCAACTAACTGACCCGGCAGTCCGATGTACAACGCCCCTGAGCACAATTCAATAAAGTTGCCATCCACTGTTAAGAAGCCCTGACCGCTGGCCATAAACAATAACATATACGTATCCAGGAAGTGTTTTCTCAAACACCACTCCTTTACACAATCGCTTGCGCCAGGATGGTCCACATGTAGAAGCTTAAAGTGCAGATGATCCAATTTATCAAAACGTTTGAACTGGACTTCCCTATGTTCTTCCTGCATCGTTCTCCCTCCGCCGTCCTGATGGTTCCTTTCGGTTATCGTAAAATATAACACAATTCCTTAAATGCACTAAATACCAATAAGAGTCGTTATGCACGTCCTCTTTCATAAACGGCCAGAACTGGGCCATTGGAATTAAAAAAAGACACTCACAGTATTCCTTATCCCTGCCTTCATTAGAAACAATTTGCTTTTCTTGAAGGAATAATTAGGGTTAAGGTTACCGAAGTGTCAAGTGTATCAGTCATAAATATCTAAAATATACATATAGACCGGAATTCATTTACAAAAATCTGTATTGAGCTTCTATTAATCCATTATAAACTCCTTGTTTCTGGATAAGTTGCTCATGGTTTCCTTCTTCCTTAATTTCGCCATGATCCAGCACAATGATCTTATCTGCATTTCGGATCGTCGAGAGACGGTGGGCTACCATAAAGGAAGTTCTTCCTTCCAACAGCACTTTCAAAGCCTCCTGGATTTTGAGCTCCGTTTCGGTATCTATACTGGCCGTCGCTTCATCCAGAATCAAGATCCGAGGGTCTGCCAGCAAGGCGCGGGCAAAGGATAACAATTGCCGTTGTCCCATGGATAATACATTCCCGCGTTCCTCCACTTCCGTATCATATCCCCCAGGCAGTTTCATAATGAATTCATGCGCATTGACAGCCTTCGCTGCTTCTTCCACTTCCTCATTGGTTGCGTCCAGCCGTCCAAAACGAATATTGTCTCGAATGGTGCCAGAGAAGATAAACGTATCCTGCAACACAATACTGATCTGGCTGCGCAGACTTTCTACCGTTACGTCCCTCACATCCTGACCGTCAATGGTGAGTCGTCCGCTGGATATGTCATAGAACCGGCTGATGAGATTGATAATGGTACTTTTACCTGAACCCGTATGCCCTACAAGTGCAATCGATTGTCCTGCATTTGCAGAGAAACTGATGCCCTTCAGCGCCTGTCGGCCCTTTTCATATTCAAACACCACATTGTCGAATACAACATCGCCTTTAATAGAAGCAAGCGGCTTGGCTCCAGGTTTATCTGCAATACTCGGCTCTTCATCCATAAACTCGAAGATCCGCTCAGAGGAAGCCATCGCAACGAGCAGCTGATTATACATTTGCCCCAGACGGTTAATCGGGTCCCAGAAGTTGCCGACATAGTTGGCAAATGCTACAAGCAATCCGATTGTCAGCTGCCCTTCTTGAATCAGATAAGCACCAAACCAGAACAGGATCAGCGTTCCGAAGCCGCCCGTAATTTCAATCAGAGGACCAAAGCCCTGGTTCATGGCCGAAGCTCGGTCCCAGGATTTTTTGCTCGACAGATTCATATTGTCAAAATATTTCATGTTCTCTTTTTCCTGCGTATACGCCTGAGTCACCCGAATCCCCTGAATGGATTCATTCAAATGGGAGTTGATACGGGAGTTCTTCATACGTACATCCTGCCATGCACGGCGGATCAGCACACGCAGTTTGGTCGAAATGATAAACATGATTGGAACGGTAATAATGACCGCAAGACCCAGTTTCCAGTTGATCAGCAGCAAAATAACGATAATTCCGAGCAGCTGCACACAGTCAATCATGACGTTCACCGCACCGTTGGTGAACAGATCCTGCAGGGAGTTGATATCATTGGTGATACGCACCAGTACCGAACCTGCAGGTCTTTTGTCAAAGAAATTAAAGGATAGCTTCTGGATATGCTTGAACAGATCCGAGCGAAGATCGTAAATGACCCGCTGCCCGATAATGTTCGTCAATTTGATCCGATACGTATTGGCCGCCCACTGAATCAGGTATAACGCAAGGACTGAACCAGCAATAATATAGAGCATCGTCAAGCTTGGTAACCCCGTTGCAGGTGCAATCGCTTTATCAATCGCCAAACTGATCAAAAATGGAACGGACAATTTCGTGATGGTGCCCAAAATCATCATTAGAATAATGAGCGGCAAGAGTTGTCTTGCATAAGGCTTCATGTACGAGAACAAACGCCCGAACTCACGCCAGTTAAACGGCTTTTCTATTATTTCATCGTCCTGATATACAAAACGTTCATTCATTTTCTTGTCAGAGGCTTCTTTAGCCTCGCGCCTATCGGCTACCGTTTCGGCACTCATGAATTCACCTGCTCCCCAGCCTCCCGCTTACCGCGGGCAATATAATCTGCGTATTGAATCTCATATACGTCCCGGTAAGGCCCAGGCTCTTCAATGAGACGTTTGTGTGTACCACGTTGAACGACCCGTCCTTCATCCAGCACCAGAATCTCATCTGCATGACGTAATGAAGAGATCCGATGCGCAATGATAAACGTCGTTCTTCCACGCATGACTTCCTGGAACCCGGATTGAATTTCATGTTCGGTCTCCATGTCGACTGCACTGGTTGCATCATCCAGAACGAGAATTTTCGGATTCTTGAGCAATGCCCGCGCAATCGCTATACGCTGTTTCTGTCCTCCAGACAAGCCCATCCCGCGTTCTCCTACGACTGTATCGTAACCATCAGGGAATTCCATAATAAAGTCATGGGCTTTGGCGAGCTTGGCTGCACGGATAATTTCGTCCATCGTAACATGCTTGAGCCCATAAGAAATGTTGTTGCGAATGCTGGAAGAGAACAGGAACGTTTCCTGGAATACAGAAGCAATCTGACTCCGCAGGCTGCGAATGCCGATGTCCTTAATATTCTTTCCATCCAACTTGATGGTACCCGAGTTCACATTATATGCCCGCATGAGAAGCTGTATAATGGTCGACTTACCCGACCCTGTCCCTCCCAGGAATCCGATGACGGAACCAGGTGGTGCATCAAAGTTAATATCCGTTACCGCAGGCATTTTATTGCCGTAGGCAAAGGTAACGGACTCAAAGGTCACATGCCCATTAACCTGATCAGCCTCCACAATGACGGGATCTTCCGTCTCCTGCACATCTACCGGCGTATTCAACAGTTCTAACACCCGTTCACCCGATGCTTTGGATTGCGTATAGTTGTTGATATGGAAACCAAGGTTCCACATTGGACCGATTATGTACCAGATCAAACTGAAAAAGGCAACGAGTTGACCGAGTGTTAACGATTCTTGAATAACCATGTTTCCACCAACCAGGAGCAGCAGGACTACGCTGACCGAAGCGAGAATCTCCATGATCGGAAAATAGTGGCTCCACAATGTGGCTGCATGAATCTGATTTGTTTTGTAACGCTCGTTGCGTGTGGAAAACTTCTCCACTTCGTAAGGCTCGCGCGCAAAAGATTTTACAGTACGCACCCCTGTGATATTCTCCTGTACCGCAGTCGTCAGTGAGCTGAGTGCGAGCCGCATTTCTTGGAACGCCGGGTGAATTCGGGATTCGAATCTCAGCGCAACGTAGGCAAGCAGAGGAATACATATGAGCGTTAGCAAGGTAAGCTTCCAGCTCATGGTCATCATCATGATTGCGCCGAATACGACCATCAGAACCATATTGAGAATCTGAGCGAAGCCAAAACCGATAAAGTTACGGATCGCTTCGAGATCTCCCGTGAGGCGGGACATCAAGTCTCCCGTTTTGGCCGTATCATAATACCGGAAGGATAAAAATTGAAGCTTTTCGTAACAAGCGTTACGAAGTCGGTACGCCAGGAAGTTCCCAAGACGCCCTCCAAAAAGACCATGTAGAAATTGCATTCCCGCTTTCAAAATAACGACGCCTAACACCGTTAAAGCAAGTTTGGGAACGTCTTCAAAATTACGCGGGGTAATGACGTCATCAATCAGTATCCTTAGCAGGTTCGGATACACCAGTCCAAGCGCGGTCGCTATGGCGAGGCATAAGATCGATAAAAATAAATACGTGCGCTTCTCCCAGAAAAAGATCTGCAATTGCCTGAGAACATCCATGTCTCTCCTCCTCTTATATCGTTCAAAAACAGTATGAACATTTATGAAGTTTATCACCGTCCCCCATTCGCGGCAAAGCGAATAAGCGACCATATTCAGGCTACTTTCACCTTAATGCGTCATTAAGGGAGGTAGATACCCTCCTATCAATCAAATGTTTGAATATTCTCTTCCTTTCAGGTTGTTCGTATCAAAAAAGGCTCCCTGTATGCCTTTACAGGCAGGAGCCTTTTTGGGTATAACGACAACATTTCAAAATATCGCCGGTTTACTCATTTCGCTTTTCAACCGTTTCCATACAGACATGGATTTCAATACCTTTTATTCACGTTCCATCTGTTCCAGTTGAGCAGACAGACTCTCCCATTCTTCGGCAGGAATTCCACTCGTCAGTGTCTCGTGAAGGGCACCCACGGCCTCCTCAAGTCGCTCTTCCAATTGACGGGAATGATGCTGCAAAGACTGCCCAAGCTGGTTGTCATAGAATTGAATCAGCTTATTCTCTGCAGCAGGAAGAACATCAATCACCATCTGTTTAATTACAGGATCAAGTGCCTCCTGCAGCCGTTGTCGTCCATCTCCTTCGAAGAACTGTTTCGGATTACGGAAATAACTCGAATAGGCTTTCCACCCCGAAGGTTCTTCCAAACGCACCTCTTCCAGGACAGGCGTGCTCCAGCGTTCGTTCAGAAGCAACGACAGATCCATTCCTCCAGATAATCGTTTCAGTTCATCTACGCATTCGGTCACTTGCTTATGCATCCAAGTCTGACCAGCCTGTTCGAGTCTGAGTGTAGTGGCGAGCAGTTCCTGTTCCAGTTCGATGGCAATCATGCGCAGCAGTTCGCGACCACAGGCTGCGAAGGCTGCTTTCAGATTCCCGCGATCCTCACGAAGGACTGAAGGATGGAATGCTTCTGCCATGAACAGACCAAACCGGTAACCCAGCCGCTGCCGCACATGGAACAGCAGTTCAGCGGTTTCCTGTGCCAATTCTGCCTTCATGGACCGTTCCGCAAGCAAATGCACTCTCTGAAGTGACTGATCCTGGATTGAACCCAGTTCTTCCCGACGTCGCTGTAGTACCTCTTCGCCCTGGGCCGCATCCTCGGCACGTGTCTTCAGCCGTTTTATCACCCGTGCGATCTCTTCTGAAGCTCCACCGACCGCAAGATCCGCAAGCTCTTTTCCTGCAAACCGGTTAAATTCTTCCTCGAACTGAATGAAGCCGGATTGTTCCAGCAGCGTCACATCATTGGCCGTTTTCCCTTCCATCGCCAGCATGCTGGATACTGGAAACAGACGAGGTGCCCGAATACCATTACTGCGCAGCTGTGTGCTCACATGGTCAAGGACCTGCTCCAACTCCTCTTCAGAGGAAGACAAATCACTCGCATTCACCACAAAGAACATCTGATCCATTGCCGAGCTGTCTTTCACTCGTCCCAATTGATTCAGGAACTGTCGGTCTCCTTGAGAGAAGGCATGATTATAGTACGTTACGAAAATGAGTGCGTCCGCATTCTTCATATAATTGAATGTGACGCCCGTATGACGGGCATTCACGGAGTCAGCCCCTGGCGTATCTACAAGGACAATCCCTTGTTCTGTTACATCACAACTGTAGTACAGATCAATACTGTCGACAAAGCAAGACTTTTTCTCATTGGCAACAAAATTTCGATATCCATTCAGATCCACCAGCACATCCTGGCCTAGTTGATCTGCGGTGTTCTCCCAGCCTGCTGCGGCGGCCTGCAAAAAGCTGTAGTGCGGGCGCCCCGCGGGGTGTACATCCTGCGGCGAAAGGGCCTTGACCCGTTTTTGCCAGTCTGTCCCAGGCTCGCCCAGTCCGAGTAAACGGAAGGAATACGCAAGATCTTCCTGGAAGGCGTCCCGGGACTTCATCCGGACCCGGGCGGTTCCATGCTCCGCGCCACTGGACGGAGCCATGATCCGGTTAATCGCCGCTGTCGTAGGATGCGGCGAGACCGGTAATACAGCTTCGCCGAGCAACGCGTTGGCGAAGGAGGACTTGCCTGCGCTGAACGCGCCGAACAGCGCCAGCGTAAACGTGCCGCCCGCAAGCGAAGCCGCGCGTGCACGCAGATCCCGTACCGCCGACCCCATGGCGGGGTACGGCTCGACCAGCGCAGCGGCGGCTTCCAGCCGTGCCGCCGCTGCGTCCAGGCGCCGG
>NZ_BCNM01000026.1 GCF_001514495.1 Paenibacillus pabuli NBRC 13638 | reverse complement strand
CGCAGCTTCCGATGAGTACGGCTGGGATCTGAAATACGGCAACATCGCCATGATTTTCCGCGGAGGTTGCATCATCCGTTCACAGTTCCTGCAAAACATTAAAGAAGCGTATGACAAAGATGCAGCACTGAAAAACCTGCTTCTGGACCCGTATTTCCAAAATATAGTTGAATCCTACCAAGGCGCATGGCGTGAAGTTGTTGCAGCTGCCGTAACCCAAGGCATTCCGGTTCCTGGATTCTCCAGCGCGTTGTCCTATTATGACAGCTACCGCACAGAGCGTTTGCCTGCAAACCTGTTGCAAGCACAACGTGATTACTTCGGCGCTCATACGTTCCAACGTGTGGACAAAGAAGGTTCATTCCACTTCCAATGGATGGACACGAACGAGTAATATGTAATCCGAGATCATATCGCATTCCTGTGCATGTTCATGATGTTAGCCAATCATGAGCGTGAGCAGGAATGTTTTTTTATTTGGAATTTAAGTGTCCCAAATTGTAATAAAATGTACGCATCTAAGGAATGGAAACCGATGTCCTGACCCCTTCAACTGCGTTATACTTGTCCAGATGGACTGGAATTCATGTTGGAGAAAATTCAGCAATCAACTTATTGACGTGGAGGTTAACGGAAGTATGTTCGTACTTGCAGGCATCTTGTTTTTGGTAGTGTACGGTTTATTAGTGTTTTACATAGGCTGGAGCGGATGGAGCTGGATGAAGCCGGTTGTATCTGCGAGATTTCGGTGGTTCTACATCGTTGCATTAGTGTTTCTTGCTGTCTCATTCATACTGGCAAGACTGTTTGGAAGTATTTCCTTCCTAAGTATTATTGGTTCTTACTGGCTTGCGATCTTTTCGTTGCTGTTATTGATTCTGCCGGTGGTTCATCTAACCCTTTGGTTGCTTAGACTGACTCGTATTCCAAGACATCATGCTCATAAATGGGCAGGTATGGTTACACTTGTGCTGCTGCTCTCCACGCTGGGGTATGGTGTCTATAATGCCTATAGTCCAGTCGTTAGGCAATACAACATTCAGATGGATAAAAAAGTGGAAGGCCTCGACAGCCTCAACATTGTCATGGCTGCGGATATGCACTTTGGCCTTCTTTCCGGCCCTGCTCACGCTAGACGCATGGTGGAAGAAATTAATGCACTGAAGCCCGATCTGGTACTCTATCCTGGGGATATTATCGATGACAATCTGGATATGTATCTCAAGAGTGGGATTGCGGATATTATCAGCAACATTCAGGCTCCGTATGGAGTTTATGCTTCACTCGGTAATCATGATAAATTCGACGGACCGATCGAGGATCTGATTGCCGCTCTGGAGAAGAGTAATATGCAAGTGCTGTATGATGACAAAATTGTTCTGAAGGACAAGATTACCCTGATTGGGCGCAAAGACCGGACAGAAAAGGACCGGGCAGAGGTGGCTGCACTGATGCAAGGTACCGATTTGAAGCAACCGGTAATTATGATGGATCATCAGCCGTATGATCTGGATATTGCTGAGCAAAACCATATAGACTTGGTTGTGTCTGGTCATACCCATCGCGGTCAGATCGCACCCGCGCAGTTTATTACTAAGGCCATCTACGAGAATGATTGGGGTTATTTGCAAAAGGGCTCCATGCACTCCATCGTAACTTCCGGATTTGGCTTCTGGGGGCCTCCAATTCGCACAAGCAGTCGTTCAGAGATTGTACAGATTAACGTGACGTTCCAGCAATGATGATAGCTGCGCCCCTCTATGATGACAGGATCAAACAGACTGTCGTCACAGAGGGGGGCATTTCTTTTGCAATTGTACTTAAGCACGGAATGACTTGAGTGGTTTATATCCTAATAAAACGGCTCAATGTTATGGAATTCGGAGTTCAAGCCGCCTGTTTTTTATTATGTAAGTTAGTTTCTTTCCCCTTTTGAAGGAATGGCTTCAAATGAATAAAATGCACCATTTTTATTGATTTTACCGATAAGCGTTGTGGCTCCTTTTTTCGTGAAGGTGTATACGTTTTCTTGGATACGAACGGAATAACCTTTTAGCTCAATACCAAATATAGATCTGACTGTAGGGAGGTGGTCAGCAGACTCGCGATACTCTATCAACGAGAGGTCATTGGATTTTGCGGCCATGGTGAGCGGCGCAGATAAAAAGAGGGTCATAGAAGCAATGGCAGCGGTGATTGAAGTGATTTTTCTCAAAGTGAATCCTCCTGTTTAGTTTAGGTCATATTATTAAATATCAATGATTACATATCATTCAATGTAACCTAAAAGTAAAATGTTGCATAACCATATAAACTCAAACATCGCTTTCCTATTGACACCGTTTTCAGGTTGTGATAGATTATTCCCGAGGCTTGTTACCGGTAATGCGGGCAAAACCACGATGGAAATGATTTATTATTTCTATTTTGGTTTTGCCCTTTTTTTAATCCTCAAATAAAACAGGTGGGTCCAACATGATTATTAAACAGATATTTAATAACAATATTGTCAGTACCGTGGATGACAAAAATCAGGAACTGCTGATCCTCGGCCGGGGTATCGGGTTTAAGTTCAAGGCAGGCGATGAGATTGATGAAGAACGGATTGAGAAAGTATTCCGGCTTCAGGATGCATCGATCTATGAAAAATTCAAGTCCATTGTAACCGAAGTGCCGATTGAAATCCTGCAGGCGACAGATGATATCGTGACATTGGCACGTACGCAATTGAACAAAACCATCAGTGACGGAATTTATGTCTCACTGTCGGATCACATTCATTTTGCTGTCCAGCGTCTGGAAAAGGGAATGATTACACGCAATCCGCTCTCCTGGGAAGTGCAGCATTTCTACAAGGCCGAGTTCGACGTGGCCCGGGAAGCGCTCACTTTGCTCAAGGAAAGACTGGATGTTGAGTTCCCGAAGGATGAAATATGCAACATAGCACTGCATTTCATCAATGCGGAAGTCAATGACTCCATGAACGATGTCACTCATTTGATGCAGCTGCTTCAGGAGATCATGAACATTATCAAATATCACTTCAATGTCGAATTGGATGAAGATAGCGTCAACTATTTCCGTTTCATTACTCATTTGAAGTATTTCTGCCAAAGAGTGATTACGCATTCGTCACATGACGATGCAGAAGAGTATTTATACGAGGTCGTACGGAAAAACTATCCCGAAACCTTCAAATGTATCGGTAAGATTGAGACGTTTATCCATAAGAACTATCAGTATGATATGACGCATTCGGAACAGTTGTATCTGACGCTTCATCTGGAGAGGTTAATGAAACCGAAGCGTGACCAATGAAATATCAGAACATGAACCAGGATCTAACTAAATATCAAATGGGCTTGTTACTGTTCAATCAGGCAATACCCGAATGAATGACACGTAGAAGACGTGGCTATTTGTTCGGGTATTTTTTATTGGAAAAATGAGGAGGAAACGATTATGAAACATCAGGAAACGGCACAGGAAATCATCAAAGCCGTTGGGGGAACCAACAATATCAACTCGGTATATCATTGCGTCACACGACTGAGATTTGATCTGAAAAATAACGATAAAGTGGATAATAACTCACTCAAGAAGCTGGATAAAGTCATGGGAACGAATATCTCAGGGGATCAATTCCAGGTGATTATCGGCAATGATGTGTCCAAAGTATTTGATGCCATGGTGAAGGAACATCCGGCAATACAGCAAAGTACAGAAAATAAACAGCCTAAACCGGAAAAAAATAAAAATGTTATTCTCAATATTTTTGAGACGATTGCGGGTGTCTTCGCACCCATGCTTCCAGCGATTACAGCTGCTGGTATGCTCAAGGGGCTGCTTGCATTATTCGTATCCCTTGAGTGGATGTCAGCTGGCACGGATACGTACCGTATCCTTTCCGCCATAGGGGATGGGGTTTTCTATTTCCTTCCGCTGTTGATCGCAGTTAGTGCCGCTCGCAAATTCGGCAGTAATCCGTTTGTTGCCATTGCGCTAGGTACGGCGCTGATGTATCCCGATATGGGCGCATTGCTCTCCAGCGGAGAATCGGTTGCGTTTATTGGCATTCCGGTAACGGCTGTCAGTTATGCCTCATCGGTTATTCCGATTTTACTCGCTGTATGGTTGATGTCCTATGTTGAAAAATGGGTTGACCGTGTTATCCCTGCTGCGCTCAAGCTATTGCTTGTGCCACTGATTACCTTGCTTGTAATGGTTCCGGTAACGCTGATTGCAATTGGTCCATTGGGTACTTTTGTAGGTAGCGGATTGTCTGGCGGTATCAACTGGCTGCTGAATGAAGGCGGATTGATTGCAGGTATTGTTCTGGGCGGCGCGATGGCGCTCATTATTATGACAGGAATGCACTATGCACTTGTGCCGATCATCCTGAGCAATATTGCTACACTGGGATTCGATAAGTTCTTGCCACTGACGTTCATCTCCAATATGGGCCAGGCCGGAGCGACGTTGGGTGTATTCTTCCGTGCAAAAGATAAAAAACTTAAAACCGTCGCATTGTCCACCAGCTTTACAGCTCTGATGGGTGTAACTGAGCCAGCTATGTACGGTGTTAACATGAAATACAAAAAACCATTTGCCGCTGCCATGATTGGTAGTGCAGTAGGTGGCGGATTCGCTCTTGCTTTTGGAGCCAAAGCTTACGTGCTTGCAGGTAACGGTGGTCTTCCAGGTCTGCCATCCCTGATCGGACAAACCTTCTGGTATTCCTTTGGTGGTATGATTCTCGCCTTTGTAGTGGGTGCCATTATGTCTACTGTGTTCGGGATCAAGGAAGAAGAGGGCGACGCGGAGGCGTTGGCTCAATTCTCACCAGGCGCTTCTACAGCACCAGCGGCAGCACCTTCCAGCCATGCTGCAACCGTGAACGTGGACGATCTGGGTGCTCCAACACCAACAAGTGATGCGGTAGCCGTTGCACCGATGACGGGTAAAGCGATCGCACTTAAAGAAGTCAATGATCCAACGTTTGGCGATGAATTGATGGGCAAAGGTGTGGCATTTGTTCCAACGGTAGGCGAACTGGTGTCACCAGTTACAGGTACCATCATGAATGTGTTCAAAACGAAACATGCAATCGTGGTCCGCAGCGATAACGGAATGGAACTTCTAATCCATGTTGGGATCAATACCGTGAAACTGCGCGGTCAGTATTTTGAAGCTCATATCGCTACGGGAGCACGTGTACAGGCCGGAGATAAATTACTCACGTTTGAACTTGAACAAATTGCCAAGGAATATGACATTACAACGGCCATGGTCGTTACGAATACAGCAGATTACAAGCAGGTTCTGCCTGTGAAATTGGGTGCAATTACGACGGGTGAAGAAGTATTGAAAGCTGAAATTTAAAGTCTTAAGACGAACTTAAGACGACATCAATAAGAAGAGGAGAGATATGCATGATCAATCGACAAGGGTTTCCAGAAGGTTTTCTGTGGGGCGGCGCAATTGCCGCCAACCAGGCCGAAGGTGGATTTGATGCAGGGGGCAAAGGATGGTCCACGGCGGATATGGTTCCTTATTTTGAGAAGAAGGATTACACCAACCTTAGAGAATTGATGCACGTGACCACTGCAACGGTTGAGAAAGCGATGGCACACCACAGTGCGAAGGGGTACCCGAAGCGTTATGGTATTGATTTCTATCACCGCTTCAAAGAGGACATTGCGTTATTCGCCGAGCTTGGCTTCAAGACATTCCGTCTTTCCATCAACTGGCCGCGTATTTTTCCGAACGGGTATGATGCCGAGCCAAATGAAGAAGGGCTGCGCTTCTATGATGAAGTGTTCGACGAATTGCGCAAGCATAACATAGAACCTCTCGTGACGCTCTCCCACTATGAAATGCCGATGTCACTGGTGCTGAAGTACAATGGCTGGGCAGGCCGGGAAGTCATCGGACATTTTGTAAGATACGCCGAGACCGTAATGAATCGCTACAAAGACAAGGTGAAATACTGGCTGACGTTTAATGAGATCAACACAACCATTATTGAGCCATTCACGGGTGGAGGCATCATTGAAGATCGTGTCGATAACGTGATGCAAGCTTCCTATCAAGCACTTCACCATCAGTTTGTTGCCAGCAGTCTGGTAACGCAGAAAGCGCGTCAGATTAACCCGGACTTCCAGATTGGCTGTATGCTTGCACGCATGATTCACTACCCGGCAACGTCGAAACCGGAGGACGTATTGCAAGCTCAGATCGATAACCAGCTGAACCTGCTGCATACTGATGTACAGGTGCGAGGCAGTTATCCAACCTTCATGGCTCGTTATTGGGCTGAGCATGGCATTTCCATTGTAATGGAACCAGAAGACGAAGCGATTATGAAAGAGCATACCGTTGATTTCATCTCGTTCAGTTACTACACTTCCCTGGTATCCGCAGTGAATCCCGAGGAATATGGGGTAACTGGAGGCAACCTGTATAGCACGATTAAGAACCCGAACCTGGAGCGTACAGAATGGGGTTGGCAGCTTGACCCAATTGGGCTGCGTGTGGCGTTAAAAGAGTTGTATGACCGTTACCAACTGCCGTTGTTTGTTGTGGAAAACGGACTCGGTGCCAAAGATACGGTGGAGGCCGATGGTTCCATTAATGATGATTATCGGATTGATTATCTGAGAAAACATATTACACAAATGAAAGAAGCAGTCATGGATGGGGTAGACCTTATGGGTTACACCAACTGGGGTGCGATTGATATCATCAGTGCGTCCACTTCGGAAATGTCCAAGCGTTACGGTGTGATCTATGTGGATCAGGACGACAATGGACAAGGCACGTTAGATCGGTTCAAGAAAAAGAGCTTTGGCTGGTATCAAAAGGTCATTGCGACAAACGGTGAAGATTTGGATTAATTCACAAAGGCGGCTCCGGGTGCAGCAACTGTTGCGGCGCAGGGGCGCCTTTTTGTCTTATGGCTTGAACTGATCATCGGACTAGAACCTAAAAGGATGGCTTCATGGCACCCAGGAGTGATATACTGTGTTCGTATTGGGGAGGGATAATCATGAGAAAACCTATTATTGCTGTAGATATGGATGACACGATATGTCATCTGGTGCAGCGAGCGATTTATCATAACAACATCAACTTCCCAACCCATCCGCTGCGTTATGAGGATATGATCCACTGGGATACCACCCACCTGCGCCATCCGGACAGCACCCATGATGTATTTTATGGTCGGCCGGGTCTGTTTGAGGAGTTGGAAGTGTACGACGAGTATGTTGTAGAAGAGATGAAAAAGCTGAATGAGGCCTATGATGTTATTGTTGTGACGGCTGCGGAACCGAGAACGGTTGTGGAGAAATGGAACTGGCTTCAGCGGCATATGCCTTTTATATCTGCGGAACAGTTTATTACGTGTAAAAGGAAAAATCTGCTCGGCTTCGATCTGTTAATTGACGATGGAGCACATAATCTCATTCCGGCGCTGAATGACGGCAAAAAAGTGATCTGTATCCCCCATCCATGGAATGTGAATGAACGGGAGCAGTATCGGTTTCCCTTAATGTCATCCTGGAAAGGTGCCAAGGAATACATAGATGACCTTTTGCAAACGGTGAAGGTATAAGAAACTAAGAAACGCTCCTCGCTGTCCAGTCCAGAGCATCATGCCCTGGACTTTTTGCGGTACATTCGTGGGGTCTCACCCGTAATTCTTTTGAATACCGCATGAAACGAATCGACATCCCGGTAACCAACATATTCCGCAATTAGGCTGACCTTCTGCTGTGAATGCTTTAAGAGCTCACAGCTTTTTTGTATGCGCAGATGCTGAAGATACGAACCAAACGTCTGCCCGGTATGACGAAGAAACATTCTTCCAATATGCTTTTCACTCCACCCGGAGAACCTGACCAGATCATTCAGGCGTATTCGTTCGCTGATATGCTGGTCAAGGTAGTGGAGAATATGCTCAAAATCGGTTGGCGGACCCTGTTCATCATGGATTTTCTGATGCAGCTGACGATAGGTTGTCACGACCAGCTGGCTAACAAGTGTGTATAACATGGTGGATGATCCGATCCCAGGAACGGAAGATTCGCGGTATAGCTTCACCATAAGCTCCTCAATGCGTAGACCGGCATCTGTAATGGATACATAAGGAATCTCATTATGAACCAAATGGGTCAAATGATCTCCAATCTCTGATTCTTGTATGATGACGGATAGTGTTAGAATCAGCTCCGAATTAAAAAGACAATTATATAGAATTAACGGATGTTCAGAGGCGTTCGAAGTTGCCGGACGAAAGACGTGAGGCACGCCGACGGGAATCACAAAAAGCATGCCTTTGTGAACGGGAACGATATCTTTTCCAATATGATGAAAGCCCTTACCCTCTGCAACATAGCTATATTCAACGAAATCGTGAGCATGAAAAGGTAGATCGAAATTTTCGGAGCAACGGTTTACGAAGAGCTTCAGGTTATTTTGCAAAAAGGATTCACTCTTGAAAAGTTGGATGGATGGATTCACAGGTTCGCCTCCTCGCTTACATGACCGAATAACCGGGTTAAACAGTCTTCATTGCCGGGTATTTTCGATGACAGAATCAATATAATTATAGCGTAAGCCTGTTTTGGAAACCACGATGGAAAGGGATGTTTCTCTGATGTTGACGGTTAGCCATCTGCGTTGTGAGTATAGAATAAATCCGATTGGACTGGATATGAAATCCCCCAGATTAAGCTGGAAGCTGCAGTCTGATCGACGGAACTGTGTACAGTCGGCATACCAGATTCAATTATCCTTAACCGGGAATAATGAGCAGATCGAATGGGATTCCGGCAAAATAAACTCCGATCAGTCCATTCATGTTGAACTGGACCAGTGGCTGCCCAATGCACGGACCCGCTATCACTATCGAATTCGTGCCTGGGATGCTGCGGGTGATGAGTCGAGCTGGTCTGATACAGCCTTCTTTGAGATGGGGTTTATGGAGAGCAAGAGTGCATGGAAGGCGGATTGGATCACCGCTCCTTTGGATGGGGAGAACGATGTATCCTGCCCTCGCTTTCGCAGGTTGTTTGACCTGCAAAAGTCGGTAACCTCTGCCAGAATATATGTGACGGCACTGGGGTTATATGAGCTGCATTTGAATGATCAAAGAGTCGGCCAAGACTATTTCACTCCAGGCTGGACCAGTTATGGGAAACGGTTGCAATATCAGGTTTATGATGTCACGGATATGCTGCGACACGGTGAGAACATCCTCGGTGCTTATCTCGGAGATGGTTGGTACAGAGGACACTTGGGGTGGAACAAAGAGCAGAAAATCTTTGGTACGGATGCTGCATTGCTGCTGGAGCTTCATATTCGTTATGCGGACGGTTCGGTAGAACATATTCTCTCCAATTCCGACTGGAAGGTTGCCACAAGTGCTATACGCATGTCTGATATCTATATGGGAGAGACGTACGATGCCCGGATGGAGTCGAGCTGGATAGATGGACCTACAGGGAAGTGGTCGCCGGTTGATGTACTGGATTACACCAAAGGCATTATTGTTGCCCAGGAGAATGTGTCGGTTACCCAAGCAGAGCAGTTGAAACCTATCGCTTTACTAACAACCCCGCAAGGTGATCGTGTGCTGGACATGGGGCAGAATATGGTCGGCTGGGTTAGATTCAGCATTCAGGGTGAATCGGGTCACACGGTTGAGTTGCGGCATGCGGAGATTCTGGATCATGAGGGCAACTTCTATATTGACAATTTGCGTGGTGCAACCCAGTGTATTCGCTACACGTTAAAAGGCGGTGAACTGGAAACTTATGAGCCGCACTTTACGTTTCAGGGGTTCCGATATGTGAAGCTGATTGGCTTCCCGGATCAAGTCCAGTTAACTGATTTTACAGGCGTGGTGCTGCATTCCAATATGGAACGAACCGGAAACTTCTCGTGTTCCAGTCCGCTGGTCAATCAGCTTCATCACAATATTTTATGGGGACAAAAAGGGAATTTTCTAGATGTCCCAACCGACTGTCCGCAGCGGGATGAACGTCTTGGCTGGACAGGCGACGCACAAATGTTTGTTCGTACGGCCTCCTATCTGATGAACACGGCACCGTTCTTTACCAAATGGCTGCGGGACCTGGAAGCCGATCAGGGGGAAGATGGAGGAATTCCTTTTTTTGTTCCTGATCTGAGGAGCTCGACGTCAGAGGGATGGGGAGACACCAGTCATTCTTCTGCCGCCTGGGGTGATGCCGCGGTCATCTGTCCCTGGACGATTTATGAGATGTACGGGGATGTCAGGTTGTTGGCTGAGCAGTATGACAGCATGAAACGCTGGATCAATTACATTCATGCTCAAGGGGAGAATCCATACCTGTGGAATACAGGTTTCCATTTCGGAGATTGGTTGGGTCTGGACTCCAAACCGGATAGTTACATTGGTGCTACGGACAAGGATTACGTCGCGACAGCATTTTATGCATATTCCGTCTCATTAACACGTAAAGCAGCTGAGGTGTTGGGGCATTCAGAAGACGCATTGTATTACGATAAACTGCATGACCACATCGTTGCCGCGTTCCAAGAAGAATTTGTGACACCTGCGGGTAAACTTGCAGTGCCCACACAAACCGCGCATGTACTTGCTTTGC
The DNA here is from genome assembly GCF_001514495.1 of Paenibacillus pabuli NBRC 13638. Lineage (GTDB taxonomy): Bacteria > Bacillota > Bacilli > Paenibacillales > Paenibacillaceae > Paenibacillus > Paenibacillus pabuli. The sequence continues at coordinate 82,893 of NZ_BCNM01000026.1, read as the reverse complement.
ATTTTGACTTATTGGACTCCAAGGCACGGAAACGTGCTATCGATCAACTGGGTAAACTGGTTGCAGACGCAGGAAATCATCTTACGACCGGGTTTGTGGGAACCCCTTATCTGAATCCGGTATTAAGTGATACAGGACATCATGAGCTGGCCTATACGCTACTTTTTCAGGAGGATTATCCATCCTGGTTGTATCAAGTGACACAAGGGGCGACAACGGTTTGGGAGCATTGGGATGGAATCAAGGAGGACGGCAGCCTATGGAGTGCGGACATGAATTCATTCAATCATTATGCATACGGCGCCATTGGCGAATGGTTATATCGTTATGTTGCGGGCATTAACACAGATGAACAGGAGCCTGGCTTCCGTGTTGTACACATTGAGCCCAAACCCGGACCTGGACTGGAGTGGGTGGAAGCGAGTCTGGAAACGATGTATGGGCCTGTTGGATCAAGCTGGTATCGTCGTGAGAATAACGAGCTGGAGGTTCGTGTAACCATTCCTGCCAATGCGACGGGCATGATCCTTCTTCCTGGGGCTGTGATACAAACGGTTCTGGAGAACGGAAAACCAGTGGACCAAGTAAAGGATTTTCATGACATTCAAACGCAGGAAAACGGTGTACGAATTGCTCTCGGATCAGGGAGCTACCAATTTACGTATCTGGCTGCTGTATCCGAGAAAGAAACGGATGCACAGCAACCTGAACAGACTGAGAGCGTTTGATCTATGTTCTATAGAGTCATCTGAACATGGAAGCAGCATGTTATAGTATAGTACCATGGAGCACGGAGGAGGATCTGCATACATGCAGGCCCTCTTTTTGCTGTTTGGAAAAATACGGTCCATCCGAAATTTGTAATTAATCTTATTGAACTAACAGAGGGGTAAAACATCTTTTCTCGAATAATGGTTATAAGGAGGTGGGGAATAATGGTTGATTTTACCGAAAAGCTAATGCGATATGCCACCCTCGCTGTAAATGTTGGAGTGAATCTGCAAGTTGGCCAAACCCTGGTTATAACCGCACCCGTATCAGCAGTCGAGTTTGTTCGGCTGGTTGTAATAAAGGCATATCAGGCTGGCGCCCATAATGTTCATGTAGAATGGGAAGACGACGAGATTACACGAATCAAGTATGAACATGCACCAGACGCGGCCTTTCATGAGTTCCCGGCGTTCAAAGCTATAGGATGGGAGAGTTTTGCCGCCAATAATGCAGCCTTCTTGACTATTATTGCTCCGAATCCTGATCTTTTACATCGGACACTCCATTACATTGGGCCTGGTACAGATCTACGAATTGACTTGTCTCCCAAACATCGTTGGGTCAGTGACGCGGATAACATCAATGAGAAAGGCATTTCTTTTCTGGCGAATATCCCTTCAGAAGAAATATGGACAGTTCCCTTGAAAGAAGGAATTAACGGAACAGTGCGAAGTACAAAGCCATTAAGCTACGAAGGATACCTCGTTCAGGACTTCTCGTTAACATTTAAAAACGGAAAACCGGATTTTCTACAATTCTCTTTTTGACGAAAATGCATCCTGCCATCTGGCTTTGGACAATGCGTATCCGTTTTGTCTGGAGGGTGGGACGGACATGACGGAAGAAGAAAAAATGCTGAACGGAATGAATTCAAGTCAAGTACATGTCGATTTTATGATTGGTTCAGCACATCTGGATATCGTTGGGGAACTCTCAGATGGTACGAAAGAGCCTGTATTTCGGTCCGGTAATTGGGTCTAACAGCGTGTCGAAAAATGATGAATATTGGTGAATTTTCACAAAAATAATATGGATCATGATTGTAATCACCTCGCGTGCTGATTAAAATAGAGATTGGAATCTGGATTTGCGGCCGGAAACTATCATCCCATCAGGCATAAGTGAGGTTTTATTATGAATCAACCGGTTTATCGGCCCCGGCGTATTGAGTATCTGGATCTTTATCGTGCTTTTGCCATCATGGCCGTTGTCGCCATTCATGCGACTTCAACGGCAGTTGCACATTATCCCAAGCACACGCTGGATCATGATTTTTATTATTTTTGGAACAGCTTTCTGCAATTCGCCGTCCCGGCATTTCTGTTCCTGTCTTCCTTGGTGTTGTTCTACAATTACAGCTCCAAAATGAAGGAAAAGGGCTGGATGCCCGCTTTTTATAAAAAACGATTATTTTATATTTTTGTACCTTACCTGGCCTGGTCATTCATTTATTTCACGATCAAACAGCTGCTAGCAGGTAAAGCCCCGTTGGAACATGTGAAGCAGTTTTCAGAGCAATTATTAACCGGTACAGCGCACACGCACTTATATTTTTTTCTGATTATTTTGCAATTTTATGTGGTCTTTCCAATGCTTCTCTCGCTTACACGCTATCGTATATTTAATAAATATGTACCGTTGTTCTTTATTGCGGCTCAGGCTGTTTTTTACGCGTTGCATTTGCAGTTTCATTTCACCCGGTTGGGGAGTTTGCTGCCCAGTTACCTGATCGTGATTGGATTCGGTGCTTGGATTGGACTAAACTTTGATGCGGCATTGAAGAAACTGTTCTCCTACCGTTATGCGCTGATCGCTGCATTGTTGAGCGGAGGAGCTGTCTTTATTTATGGTAATACTTATGTAAAAACGGCTTTTGCCGAATTACCGGCACTAACCTATACACTGCTGTTTCTTTTTCGTAATTTATTTACCCTTTCGGCCTGTTTGCTCTTGCTGATGATATGTGAGCGAATCGGCGGATGGAAACAGGATGGGACCCATCGGGCAACTCGCATCTTGGACTCTTTGGGGACAGTGGCATTCGGTATCTTTTTGATTCATCCGTTAGTGCTGCTGTTCTGGAGACGAGAACTGACGGTGGAGTTCGCCCCCCATTTCAGCCTTGGCATTATACTTTCTTATATTGTGGCGATTGTGCTCTCTTGGGCGATTGCTCTGGGACTGCGACAAATGAAGTGGGGTTGGGTTCTGATCGGACGTTAGTTTCGGAGTATAATGTAAAAACAGAAGAATAATGAGATGCAAAATAGGAGATTTCAGGCCCTGAACGTTCAGTGGGTCCCTTGAAATCTCTTTTTTATTTGTCGAGCAGGAGTTATGATGAATAATGTCCATAAAATTCAAGTAATGGAATACATGTATGAGGCAGGAGGAATAGAATGAAATTCATTATTATTTTTGGTCCACAAGCTGTGGGGAAAATGACAGTTGGACAGGAATTGGAGAAAATAACCAATCTCAAATTATTTCACAATCATATGACAATCGAATTGGTATCCCCTTATTTCAGTTACGGCACACCTTCAGGAAAGAGACTTGTTAATCTGTTCCGTCAGGAGATTTTTGAAGAAGTGGCGAAGAGCGAGCTTCCCGGTTTGATTTTTACATTTGTGTGGGCATTCGATATGCAACAAGATTGGGAATACATTCGCCAAATAAGCCAATTATTTGAGTCCAGAGGCGCACAGGTATGTTATGTGGAACTGGAGGCTGATTCTGCAGAACGACTGGAGCGAAACAAGAGTCCACATCGGCTGCTTCACAAAGCAACGAAGCGTAATGTCGAATGGTCCGAGCAGGATCTGCTTTCGAGCATGGAAAAATATCGATTGAACTCCGAGCCCGGAGAAATTACGCACGAGCATTATATTCGGATCAATAACACGCATAGGAGTGCAACAGAAGTTGCGCAGCTGATCCAAGAACGATTCAACCTGTAATTGAAAGGGGCGAATAAAGCATGTATATGATGTTGGTTTTAGTCGTAGGACTGGTTCTGTGTCTTCTGTTTCCTTACGGGACGATTCTGGCTGGTGCCATTATATTTGCACTCGTTGCAGACAATTATCGCCAGACGAGGAATATGCGTGAGGATATTCGTGCCATAAAGCATCATCTAGGACTGATGAACAAGGGAGATGCGCAAGAGTACACGATGGATAAACAGTTAACTGATGTTGAACACTTGGATTCGGATCAGTTAAAGATCATTAACCGGAGAATTGAAGCAGAGCTGGAGAAGGAAAGTAAAAAGAATAGTTGATGGTGATGAAAGGCAGCCACGAGAAAGAGAACCAAATGATTTTGCGTGAGTTTTATATCTCATTATTCATTATTCGGACACATACGGTCCTCTCTTATGGGGGCTTTTTTGGCTTACTTTTGATCCAAATTTCACATGCTTCAAGATGAGATTGTTAGCTGGATTATTAGTGAAGAAATGCAAGCTTCTCTGGATTGAAATTACGTAGGAAAATTTCTGAAAAACAAAGAATACAATCATTGATACAAGCAAGATGGAAGTTTGGAAGATCGCTTTGATGGTGGATGGGATTGCGAATCTGCAACGATTTCTTTGAAGAGTCAGTATAATTACTGGCACATGGCGTCATGCTATAGGAGCAGTATTAAAGAGGATTTAGAACGATCCAGTTTGATACTAATTGAATGAAAAAATACAAAGCAAACCAACGAATTAATATAGAAATCAGATAGTGGTTTGTAAGCCTTAGCATCACCAATTTTCTTGTTGCACATTGTAGAAAAATGTAATACCATGAACGCACATATCGTTAACATTGAAGTGAAATGGGCAAGGCCAATGACCTCTTGGAAGGTACGGTTTGCCTTTTTCTGTATATTGGAGTGGATAAAGTGAAAATCGAGAAGGTGTTAAACAATAATGCTGTAGTTGCGATCAAGGACGAACGGGAAGTCATCGTTATTGGCCGGGGGATCGCATTTCAGAAGCGAGCAGGCGATGAGGTGTCGGAGCAGCTTATTGATAAGATCTTTACTTTACAAAATGAAGATATTCAGGAAAATTTCAAGGCATTAATCGCGAGCATACCGCTGGAGTACATGAAAGTGTCTGAGGAGATCATTGCCTATGCCAAGCTGAAGCTGGGAAAAAAGCTTAACGAGAGCATCTATCTTCATCTGACGGATCATATCCATTTTGCGATCGAGCGTTACCGTAACAATATGCCGATCCGTAATGGATTGCTGTGGGAAACCAAGCAGCTCTACAAAGATGAGTATGAAGTGGGACTTGAAGCGTTGAACATGATTTGTGATCAGTTTGGTGTGATTCTACCGGAAGATGAAGCGGGGTTTATGGCCCTTCATTTTGTAAATGCGGCTCTAAACGAAGAGATGCCTAACATCCGAAGCATGACGCAGGTTATGCAGGAAATTCTGACAATTATCAAATATCATTTTAAAATGGACTTTGACGAAAACGCACTGAACTATTATCGATTTGTGACCCATCTCAAATTTTTTGCTCAACGGCTGGTCAAGGGCAAGCATTACAAGAGCAACAACGATGAAGAGTTGTTTAATATGATCCAGAAGAAGTATCCTGAGGCACACAAGTGCTCGGAGAAAATTAAAAAATTCATTGAAAATAACTACACGTATCAACTGACTAACGAAGAATTAATGTATTTAACCATCCATATTGAGCGAGTGGTGCATGCCACTTCAGAGTGAAAACAAGACAAAATGGGGATTCGAAAAAAAGCGCTTGCAAAAGATCAAAAGGTATACTATTATGAACTCATAAAGTAAGCGCATTCACTAATCGGCTTGTAACTGTTCAATCAGGCAATGCCGACCACCCTAGGTCACAAAGATTGGTTGCAACTTACTTTAAGATGAAGTTGTTAGGTATAACAACCGAATATCGCTGTGTACAGCCTTACAGGGTTGCAACCGTTAAGGGCAAAACCTGAATTGCTGAATAACATGACTTGTTTCCGGATGATCCGGCACGTTGTGTATGTTCAGTAGTTCAGGTTTTCTTTGTTTCACAAGCATCGGGAGTCTACTTAGAGAGGGAGAATTACAATGAGCAACTATGATCAACTGGCCAAAGACATTTTGTCTGGTGTAGGTGGAGCTAAAAACGTAAACAGTGTATTCCATTGCGTAACCAGATTACGTTTTAAACTCAAAGATGAAAGCGCAGCCAAAACGGAAGAACTTAAAAATCTGCCAGGGGTTATTACCGTAATGCAGAGTGGCGGACAATATCAGGTCGTAATCGGCAATGAAGTGCCGGATGTATATAAAGCCGTTGTAAAAGCAGGTAATCTGCCTGCTGAGGGACAGGTTGCAGAAGAACAGGAAGATTCAGGTAACAAGGGAAGTTTGTTCAGTCGGTTTATCGACATGATCTCTGGTGTCTTCACACCGCTGCTCGGTCTGCTCGCAGCAACAGGGATGATTAAAGGTTTTACAGCCATGTTTTTATCCTTTGGTTGGATAGCCGATACATCAGGAACGTACCATTTGTTAAATGCAACAGGTGACTGTCTGTTCTACTTCTTCCCGGTATTCCTTGGTTATACGGCGATCAAAAAATTTGGCGGAACGCCATTTTTGGGTATGGCTATTGGGGCAACGCTTGTTTATCCTACTCTTTCCGGCCTAAGTTCGGGAGATCCGTTATACACCTTGTTTGCTGGAACGTTGTTTGAATCACCGATACACATTACGTTCTTGGGTATCCCTGTCATCCTAATGAATTATTCTTCATCAGTTATTCCGATCATCGTGGCAACGTTCTTCGCCGTGAAAATCGAGAAGTTTTTCAAACGAGTGATCCCTTCGGTTGTAAGGAATTTCCTTGTACCATTCTTCACTCTTTTGGTAATCGTACCAGCGACATTCCTCGTGATTGGTCCAATCTCAACTTGGGCTGGACAACTGATTGGTGCAGGAGCTACTGGTATCTATGAACTCAGTCCGATGATTACAGGGTTGGTTATTGGTGGTTTCTGGCAAGTGTTTGTACTGTTCGGTCTGCACTGGGGCTTGGTTCCAGTTGCGTTGCTTAATATTAGCACATTGGGTGCAGATCCTGTTCTTGCAATGTCGTTCGCAGCTTCTTTTGCTCAAATCGGTGCAGTTCTGGCTGTATTACTTAAAACCAAAAATACAAAATTGAAATCACTAAGTGTTCCAGCCTTTATTTCCGGAATCTTCGGTGTGACCGAGCCGGCAATTTATGGAGTAACCTTGCCGCTCAAAAAACCATTTATTATGAGTTGTATTGCCGGAGGTATCGGTGGAGCAATTTTGGGACTGGCAGGTTCGAAATTTTACTTGATTGGTGGGCTTGGCGTTTTTGGATATCCAAGCTTTGTAAATAAGGCAACTGGTATTGATTCATCGTTTTATATGACGATTGTAGCCACAGTAATAGCTTTTATACTCGGTTTTATTCTGACATTTGTTTTTGGCTTCAAAGATCCAGTTGAAAAAGTTTCCACACCAGCGCCAACACCTGTACTTGATCCAAACCCGAACAACAGATATGAAATTTTCAGCCCCATGGCTGGTGAAGTGGTTGAACTGAAAGAGATCAACGACGTTACATTTGCCGGAGAGCATATGGGTAAAGGGATAGCCATCCGCCCAACCAGCGGCAGAGTGGTATCCCCGATTAATGGAGTTGTGCAAACTGTGTATCGTACGAAACATGCCATTGGGCTGGTAACCGATGATGGCGTTGAGATGCTGATTCATATCGGACAGGATACGGTGCAATTGAAAGGTCAGCATTTCACAGCTCATGTAAAAGATGGCGACCGCGTTAATGTAGGCGATCTGATCATGGAATTTGATCTGCAAGCGATCAAGGATGCCGGATACGAGACGGTTACACCGATTATTATTACGAACACGTCCAATTATCTGGATGTAGTAGGCACGAAGGATGCATCTGTGAAAGAGAAAGACAAATTGCTCACAGTGCTCGGTTAATTGAACGTTCATTAGGGATAGGAGGTAGACGTGAATATGTATGAAAAATCAACTGCCTTCCCGGAGAATTTTCTCTGGGGAGGAGCAACGGCAGCGAATCAGCTAGAGGGTGCTTATCTGGAAGGGGGCAAAGGGTTAACTACGGTTGACCTGATTCCCACGGGGGCTAATCGCTTTCCTATTGCCTTGGGAAACCTCGACTCATATGAACCCAAAGAGGGAGAATTCTATCCTTCGCATGAAGCGATTGATTTCTATCATCGATACAAAGAAGACATTGCGCTATTTGCGGAAATGGGATTTAAGTGCTTCAGGCTATCTGTAGCCTGGGCACGGATTTTTCCTAATGGTGATGAGACGGAGCCGAATGAGGCTGGACTGCAATTTTATGATGATGTCTTCGACGAATTGCTCAAATATAATATTAAACCTGTGGTCACAATCTGTCATTTCGATGTCCCTGTACATCTGGTTGAGACGTATGGCGGGTGGAAGAACCGTAACATGATTGGTTTTTTCGAAACGTATGCCCGAACACTGTTTAATCGTTACAAGGATAAAGTGAAGTACTGGATGACATTTAACGAGATCAATATGCTGCTGCATCTTCCTTACATTGGAGCGGGTATCGTTCTGCAGGAAGGTGAGAACAAGGAGCAGGTTCTTTATCAGGCAGCGCATCATGAATTGGTAGCAAGTGCACTTGCGGTTAAGGCTTGTCATGAGATAATCCCTGGTGCACAGATTGGGTGCATGCTCGCCGCAGGTACAGTTTATCCTTACAGCTCCAATCCCGAAGATGTCTGGAAGGCGATGGAGAAGGATCGTGAATCGTTCTTCTTCATTGATGTGCAGTCCAAGGGAGCTTATCCGGGTTATACCAAGCGCTTCTTCAGAGAGCATGAGATCGTCATTGATATGCAACCGGAAGATGAAGATATTCTGATGCAAAATACAGTCGATTATATCGGATTCAGTTATTACGCCAGTCGCTGTACAAGTACGGACCCGGACATTTTGAAGGATTCGACCGAAGGCAATGTATTTGGCTCAGTGAAGAATCCGTATCTTCAAGCTTCCGAGTGGGGATGGACGATCGATCCGAAAGGGCTTCGAATTACATGTAATCAACTTCATGATCGCTATGGCAAACCGTTGTTTATCGTAGAAAACGGGCTCGGGGCAACAGATGTTCTGCTGGATAATGACACCGTTGAGGATGATTATCGGATTGCATACTTGGACAGTCATTTTGCTGAAATGGCTGAAGCCATACAGGATGGGGTAGAGATTCTGGGTTACACGAGCTGGGGGCCGATTGATCTGGTCAGTGCGGGTACTGGTGAGATGAAAAAAAGGTACGGTTACATCTATGTAGACCGGAATAATGATGGAACAGGTACACTTCGCAGAGTGAAAAAGAAAAGTTTCCATTGGTACCAAGCGGTCATTTCCAGTAATGGGGCACAATATTTCTGACCCAAAGTATCGGCTGTTTAGATTGAATCCGGAGCAATCTCGTTAACACGGGATTGCTTGTTGCTTATAGAGATGGAATTTGATCCAGGACGTGGATTAATATATAATGAAAAATTCAAGAGAATCTTGTCACTTAAGAAGGGAGGAGCATCCAATCATGAAGAAAAAATCACTTGCGTTTATATCTTCGGGATATGGATACTCCACTGCTGTCTTTTTCTAGAATCTATTCCAAGGGAGAAGTGTGCCCAAATTAGGAAGAAAACTAGGGAATATCGCAGAAAAATTTTAAGAATGACGAGGTAATCAACATGAAAACTAACAAAATTACTAGAAAAAATCCATCGAATATGCCAGCTCCTGTAGGACAGTACACGCATATTACAAGAATTCCGAGGAATGCAGAGTTATTCGTGACGTCGGGTCAAATTGGAGCAGATCGTAGAGGGCACTTTCCGGACAGTCTGAATGAGCAAGTCACGAATACATTCAATAATATTAAAACAGTACTCGAATCTGAGCGTTTAGATGCTGAACATATTATCAAAGTAAACGTATGGGCAACGGAGGAAATCGACTGGGATTTCTTATATGGCGAGTGGGAGCAATTATTTAGTCATGATTATCCTGCGATGACGATTGGATATATTACGAAGCTAGGTCTCCCAGAGATTAAAATTGAAATAGAACTTTGGGCAGCAAAAGTTTAAATTAAAATCAATTACAAGCAAACCAAGGAACATCTAACTTACAGATGCTCCTTGGTTTTATTAATTTTTGAAACATGGAGAGGGCTAGCCCTGTGCAATCATGATTGAATGTAGGTGTGCTATGGCACTTGAAGACTCTGATAGGCATTCAGTCGCCCATAGGTCCAGTAGACACCGGAACCAGATACGGGATCGGAAGCGAAGCAAAGTGCATCGCGAATTTGGGCATTGGTTTTGCCGCGGGCAGCGAGCAGTGCAGCCACGCCTGCTACATGCGGAGCTGCCATGGATGTACCGCTCATATAGGCATAGGAACCGCCCAAATATGTGGACAGGATGGAATCACCCGGAGCGGCCATATCCACCCACGAGCCGTAGTTCGAAAAGTTCGATTTGAGGTCGGAAGGATTGGTTGAAGCTACCGCAATGACGTTCGGATAAGATGCCGGTACAATCGGAAATGAAGTGTTATCATTACCTGCCGCTGCGATGATGACAGCCCCCCGATCCCATGCATATTGTACGGCAGCTTGAAGAAAAGCTTCTCCCTTTGGTCCACCGAGACTCAGGTTAACGACTTGAACACCGTTATTGGCGGCGTAAACAAGCCCGTTTCCGACATTGCCCGTTGTACCTTGTCCATTGTTGTCCAGTACACGTAGCGGAACGATGGAAGCAAGCGGCGCAGTACCTGCAATGCCCACCCCATTGTTGGTTATAGAGGCCGCGATGCCGGCAACATGCGTGCCGTGCCCATTACCATCTTCAGGAATATTGTCGTAGTCGACGTAATCGTAACCGGGCAGGATCTTGCCAGCGAGCTCGGGGTGATTCATCTGTACACCTGTATCAATGATAGCGATTTTCACGGAGCTGTTACCCTGGGAAATATCCCAGGCAGCGGAAGCATTGATTTTTTGCAGGTTATATTGATAGGGAAAAAAGGGGTCATTTGGAGTAAATGATGACTGAAGATAATAGTTGGGCTCAGCGTGTTCGATGAGCATGTGATCCTTGTAATGTTTGAGCATGCGATGCATTTTCTTTTTTGATTCGATGCGATACCAGCCCAGATCTTCGTACGTTTCGGCTACGTTACATTTTGCTTTCTGATGCAGGGTGTGCATCTCATCGGCTGTTGTACCTTGCTTGAATTTGATTAACAGCTGTTTGGGTGCATGGGGGTGAAACTTTTTGGCTGCACGCTTATCTTCCGCATATCGACAGACGTACCCAATGGCTATGAAGGTTGCGGCAGAGATTCCTAGCCATATCCACATATGTTCTTCCCCCTCTTAATTATTAATGTCACGCCTTATCGTATGCGATCTCTATCAGATCGCGCGGGCTCTCTGCTATTTTGGATAGAAGTTTAGATAGATTGATAGGAAAGTACTAATTCGGTAGAATTGTAAATAGAGAGCGAACTTGTATTTCAGATGGGTTCGTATACAGAGCAGAAAAAGGGCTCGAATCCAAGGATGAGGAATGAGGAATTTTTGACACAGCATCAGACCGAACCGAGAGTGATAGCTATTCAGGAGCACCAAGTAAATGATGCCATTGATTTTGCCATGCGTGTTCGCAGAGAAGTGTTTCCGATGATGGACCATGGGAAATTACCCGTTGATCTGGAGCGATTCAAAGAACATTATGTGGATTCAGCCGATGCTGTCTTTCTTGTTGCAGTTATGGAAGACAACCGGATTGTGGGTTCCGTTGGTATCCTGCCATATGATGGGCGCATCGAGGCAATATCAGGAAGATATCCTGCACAGTCTGCGGCGGAAATTGTGAAATGTTATGTGGATTCAGAATATCGCAGGTACGGCATCGGTTCACTTCTTGTGAGAGAACTGGAGAACGTGGTGGCCGAACTGCACTATACAACGCTTTACTTACATACACATCGCTTCTTGCCGGGAGCGGTCGATTTCTGGAAACGTCAGGGATATGTCGTTGTTGTGGAGCAGGATGATGATTGGCAGACGGTGCATATGGACAAATTGGCATGTAAGTGACCATTGGAATTATTGGAGAATGGAAGATGAATATTACTATTTTGCAGATGCCTTTGCCGGATTATTGGAGAAAGAGATGTCTGGGTTAGAATGAATATTTTAACATAACAGCAAAATACACACTGGGGGCAAGTGCAGATGAAGATGATGCAGCGAAAGATTGTTTTTATAGATATTGATGGCACCCTGGTAGACGATGACGGCAGCATTCCGTTGTCTGCACCACAGGCTTGTAAACAGGCTCGTGAGAATGGACATCTGCTCTATTTATGTACAGGCCGATCCAAGGCAGAAATCTATGATTCAATCTGGGACGTAGGTTTTGACGGTCTGATTGGTGCGGGCGGTGGTTATGTAGAGTTCGGTCAGGACGTACTGTATCACAAAAAGGTAACGGCTGAAGATGTACGGCATATGGTCGATTTCTTTAATGAACACCAGATTGACTTCTACCTGGAATCCAATTCGGCTTTGTACGCAAGCAGCCATCTTCAACCGCATCTGGAACGTCGCATCTATGGGGATGTGGAGAATGATCCCGCTGCCAGAGCGAAGAAGGAACAGAAGCCCCATCCTTTTATTACCGGATTGACGTATGGCGAAGCTGATTTGTATAAGGATGACGTAAACAAGGTTTGTTTTCTGGAAAGCCCTGTTGTTCCATTTGAGCGGATTAAGCAGGAGTTTGAAGGCAAATTTGAAGTCATTCAATGCACAGTTCCCGTCTTCGGTGAAGGGAGTGGTGAACTGATGATTCCGGGTATTCATAAAGCGATTGCCATCGCAGATTTGCTGGAACATTTGGGCATGTCGCGTGAAGATACACTCGCCATCGGGGACGGCATGAATGATGCCGAAATGCTGGAGTTTTGTGCTGTAGGAATTGCAATGGGTAATGCCAAGCCAGGACTCAAAGCCATTGCAGATGATATCACCGGAACAGTGGAAGAGGATGGGCTGTATCACAGTTTTGTGAAGTATGGATTAATCTAATCCTATCTAACTATAAAACCAAGTTGAGATGCCAAGACGGGTATACGCACTCCTTTTATCCCAAACCTTATTTTAGACCCTGCATATATTAATTGCAGGGTCTTTATTTTGCTTTAAACTGATCACTTTTATTTAGTGCGTAAGCCTTGAGATTGAATCATAACATCTAAGTGGAGGAGATTATCGAAATGGCCATTTTGTCAACCGGACCTATTGAGAATAATGCCGTCAGCGATGTTCGGCCAACTCAACAAGTTACAGTTAAAATCGATAACAGGAATTCTCTGGAAGGTTCCGTTGCTTTGATACAAGGTTATAACTTGACCTTAACGAGGAGTTTATATGTTAGCGAGCAAATATCCATTGCTCCGGATCAAGTTGTGACAAGGACTTATTTCGCCGATCTTGATGCGTTTGAATTCGTCTTTACAATAGAAGGTGTAGCTATAGAGCAAACAGAGATTTCCGTGTGGGGCAAAAATGCATCCGGGCAGCTTGTCGCGGCCCATCGATTAGTCTCTTCCGAACTTGAAATAGAGGAGGACAACACATCAGTCAACCGCATTTATGTAGCCAATTTCAATAGTAACGATGTTTCCGTCATTAACGGCGAAACGAATACGGTGATTGCTACCATTCCTGTGGGAACGAATCCTGCAGGGATTGACGTCAATCCATTAACGAGTCGTATTTATGTCGCAAACAGAAGCAGTAATACCATTTCCGTCATTAATAGTGTAACCAACGCAGTGATTGCTTCTGTTCCGGTTGGGAATGAGCCAAGTGACGTAGGTGTCGATATAGCAACCAATGGCATTTATACGGCAAATTTTAATTCATTGGACACAACTGAAGATGTAACCGTCATTGACGGATTGACCAACACGGTGATTGATGCTATCACTATTCCGGGGCTCAATTTTTTAACTGGAGTAGGCGTCAATTCCTTAACCAACCGGATCTATGCAGCTAATTTTAATTCTGATACTGTATCTGTGATCGATGGAGTAACCAATACAGTGATTGCTACGATACCCGTTCAGGTCAATCCATTCCGTGTAGGTGTCAATCCAGCCACCAACCGTATTTATGTATCGAATTTTACCAGTAATACGGTTTCCGTTATTGATGGTGTGACGAATACCGTAATTGATACCATTCCAGTCGGCGTTACGCCAGCTGAAGTAGCGGTTAATACCTCCACAAACGCTATTTACGTACCCAATCGAGATACGGATAATGTTTCAGTAATTAGTGGATTAACCAATACGGTGATTGCTACTGTTCCGGTCGGGATTAATCCAAACGGGGCGGGCGCCAATCCGTTAACCAATCGAGTTTATGTAAGCAATCAAGATGACAATACCATTTCTGTGATCGATGGCGAAACAAATACGGTGATTGCTACCATTCCGGTGGGGGCACGTCCGTTCGCAGTAGGTGTAAATCCGTAGAAAGGTGAGGGGATTCGGATGAAAGAAGTTATAACGGCATCAGACTTAATGGAGCAGCTGATCACCATGAACAAAGAAAATTCTGTATGCCAGGTTAGGATTCCAGGTAAGGGGATGTATGTAATTGTATTACAGGACGATTATTCAACTGTACCATCTTCAGATCAAATGTTGAGTGATACAGAGAACGAAGTGAGCGAAAAAATCGGATCTGAAATAAAGAGGAATCCGTTTCTCTGAGGATAAGAGTCTTGAATGATCAGATCAGAAAGGAAGAGGCATCTCCTTAACGGAGGTGTCTATTTGCATTAGTACTCAGACTACAGACAAGATCCAGTAAAGAACAACACTAAATGTTCCGACACAGAGGCCAACAAGGAGCCCAAAAAGAATCACGAATTTTTTTCCGTCCATAGAAATAGATGACCCTCCTTTTGACTTTATTATTGCATAACTCCCAATGAAAGTTTATTATAAATTTTGCAAACAAGGGATTTATTGGTTTTAAAGTAGCGTGTGTATATGAAATTTAAAATTGAATACTTGGAGGTTGCGGATGAGTAATGTAGCTCTGTTGTTTCCGGGACAAGGTTCTCAGATGGTTGGAATGGGTAAGGGCTTTTGGAATCATTTTGAAGAAGCCAGGAAGTTATTTGAAGAAGCCAGTGATGCTATTTCTATTGATTTGAGAAAGTTATGTTTTGAAGGCAGCATGAATGATTTAACAATGACGATGAACGCTCAGCCTGCACTTTTAACCGTTAGTGTCATCGCTTATCAGGTGTATATGCAAGAAATAGGTGTGGCACCTGCTTATTTGGCTGGACATAGTTTGGGAGAATATTCAGCTCTGGTATGCGCGGGTGTTCTTTCTTTTCATGACGCTATTAAACTTGTGAGACAACGAGGCATCATTATGCACAATGCAGACCCACATCAGCAAGGGACCATGGCGGCGATCTCACACATTCCATTAAATACACTCCAAAAAATATGCGAAGAAGTTTCCACGAGCGAGCATCCTGTCTGCGTAGCTTGTATAAATACCGACCAGCAGTTTGTGATCTCTGGACATCGTCGCTCCATACAGGAAGTTATAAAAAGGACAGAATCCATGGAAGCAAAACACGCTTATATCAACGTGAGTGGTCCCTATCATTCGCCTATGATGCAGCGCGCAGCAGAACAATTCAAAGTTGAACTGGACCAAAATCAATATGAACCTGCTAAATCTCCGATTATTTCCAATGTTACAGCAGCACCTTATCAGTCTGATCTATCTGTCGCGGAATACTTGAATATGCAGATGACTATGCCTGTACGATGGTCAGAGTCTATGCACTATCTGCTTGAAAATGGGGTTACTGAAGTTATAGAGCTGGGTTCAAAACATGTGTTAGTTAGTCTTATGAGTAAAATAACGAAGCGTATTATCCCTTATTCTCTAAGTCAGCCTTCCGATTTACTAATACTAACGAATACCAGTGAAAGAAAAAATAAGCTGTTAACGCTTCGTAAAACGTGGTTATCCAAGATAATGGTAACTGCATTCATCTCACGCAACTACAACCCAGATTCAATATCATATACCCAAACGGTTGATCCTTTGTTTCATCAATTACAACGGGTAAAGGAACAAATAAAGAATGGATATGAACTCAGTGAAGAAGAGATCAATGATACTCTACAGGTATGCG
Organism: Paenibacillus pabuli NBRC 13638; assembly: GCF_001514495.1. Taxonomy (GTDB): domain Bacteria; phylum Bacillota; class Bacilli; order Paenibacillales; family Paenibacillaceae; genus Paenibacillus; species Paenibacillus pabuli. Next base: position 66,757 of record NZ_BCNM01000026.1, on the reverse strand, counting down.
ATTCCATTCTCACAGCAAAACAAACTCCAATGAATGCAAGTACACTGATTGATGCAATCTAGTACCCTATCTGTTCTCACACAAGATCTATAATATAGCGCCAGGCTGCCTCATTAAAGGTGGCCTTTTTTGTCGTTTGATGCTTCAGAAGTTATTGGAGGTACAGACGTTTTGTCATAAATATGTAAAAAACGAGCCTTTTAATCTCTATATTTTACCATATAGTAACAATAAATTGATTGAAATGACATATATTTATATGGTAAAATTTTACTTGAAAGCATGTGTAACTAATTAGATAAGCATGATAGAGATGATCCATTTGGAGGAGAGATATGTATACTAATCAGTTTCTAACATTAGTGGATGTCATCCACGACAGAAGTAAAATAACGGACCGTGGTATTCGTTTTATCGACGCAGACAAACGTGAAAATTTTATATCATACCATCAATTATTCAATGAAGCACAAGGTTATTTGGGTCATCTACAAGATATCGGCATGAAACCAAAACAAGAGATTATTTTTCAAATCCAAGAAAACAAACAGTTTTTAGTCGCATTCTGGGCTTGTCTGCTTGGTGGATTCATCCCCGTACCTGTGAGTATTGGTGAAGATGAAGAGCAAAACTTGAAGGTATGCCGTATTTGGGAATTGTTAAATAACCCCTTCATGATTGCATCTGAAAAGGTGCTGGATAAAATGAAGAAATTCGCATTAGATCATGAATTACTAGATTTTCAGAGGTGTAGTGTACAAGATCGTGCGAATATTCACTAACCTAAGTGGGCGAGAATGTGCCTTGAGTGTGCGAGCAAGCGATAGAGGCGCTATATAAGTGGGTTTTCTCCTCGGAGACTTTTGTTTCGAAGACTTTCGCTTCGGCGGTATACGGGTTCGTTATCCGCTTTCTTCTCTCTCACTTGCAATTAGAGCAAGAGGGTGTGGGGAAGAAGCGTGGTGAGCGCTAATGAACTAGAGACACGTTATATCGGAATTTGGAGCCGTTTGTAGCTTTTTTGGGGAAGATTCCAGAAAATAACGTGTCGGGTGTTCCTTACATTTGAAAAAGACTGTTTCGGGTCCAAATAAGACGTCCTAGGTTTCTTAGAAAATCGTCTGGCTACTCCCAAGATAAACAAGCGTGTACTTCAAGGCTTTTCGAGCCGCTGGCAGCTTTCATGGTGCGGTATGCATGATGGCGTGGGCATGCCTGAGTTTGAAGGCATTCGCTAGTATACAAGCTAGTACACAAGCAAACCCAAACAGCTTCGATTCAATGGAATCGGAGCTGTTTGGGTTGTTTTTGTTCAGTTGTTTGTGATAATTTCCTCGGACTGAGCAACAATAGGAGGTTAGTCCCGTCTATGAGGTATGAAGACATTTGCAAGGGGTGTGGAGATGAAACGATTATGTTTAATATTCATCACATTATTGTGTATTATCAGCGGCTGCAATTCGAAAACCAATCAACTTCCTATACCCAATGCTATGCCCCAAGAAATGCCTGAGGATTTCAATTTTATGGTTCGTTTCGGGTATGGTGAGGTGAGAAAAAATGAAATAAACACCTATAAAGATCAGGTTGTTAAGGATCTCATCATTAAGGGAACTGCCACGGCAGACATCGCCTTGACCACAGAAGAGATGCGCAGCATCTATAAAAAGATGTATGAGATCAATGTAATGGGGATGCAAGATGTTGCATTAACCGGTTCATACTGTTCAAAAGAACCTTATAATGAAGAGAGTTGGCAAATGACTGTGGATGGAGCAATCCAGTCTCTTATGTGGTCGGATCAACATTGTGATGTTACAAACGAGGCAGATCAGTTATTGAAACTGCGAAAGTTTATTCAGCAGATCGTCGAAAACAAAGAAGCCTATAAAGAACTGCCCGAAGCAGAGGGAGGGTATGAGTGAAGGGATGTTCTTCTTGCATTTTTAACCGAGCCTTTAACAATTAATCCATTCCGACCGATATATAATAAGTACACCCAATGACAAGATAGCGAAAGGAGTACGAGTATGGATATTGCAGCATTATCAATGGCCATGAGCCAGGCTTCCGTAACACAAACAGCGAGCTTGCAGGTGATGTCTATGTCCAAAGACATGGCAGAGCAACAAGGCCAGCAATTGACGGAAATGTTAAAGTCGCTTCCGGCTCCTCATCCCAATCTGGGTGGCAGTCTGGATATTTCAGTTTAGTTAAATTACAGCATGTGTCCTCAGGCAACACCCATTGCAGCAAGCAAAACCCAAACAGCTCCAATTCCAAGGAATTGAAGCCGTTTGGGTTGTTTTATTTGCTAATCCTGTATGTTCATACCAGACCTATGATCTTCTCAGCGCAGCTCCGACAAGCTTGGCGCGCGGCCTTCCAACGGAAGTGTATCTTTCAGCGTCCATAACTCATCGTAACTGGAAATCTGAAGATCGGCTTTGGATAAGTCCTGGTCGCCTGATCCCGGATTATGGTATCCGATGCAGCGCATGCCTGCACTTTTGGCGGCCTGAACACCATTGCGCGAATCCTCAATGACAAGACAGTTCGAAGGGGAAGCTCCAATCATTTCAGCTGTAGTCAGGAAAATATCCGGATCCGGTTTGCCGTTTGCGACCTCCTCACCCGTCATTCGGACCTCAAAGTATTTTCCAAGTCCAGTCTTGTCCATGATCAGATCGATCAGTGCACGTGGAGAGGAAGAAGCAACGGCTATCGGAATGTGCTGCTCATGCAGCCAGCTTAACCAGCGTTCCACGGAAGGCATGGCCGTCAGCTTCGGGTGAGCCAGCATCGTCTGCATCACATTATGTTGATGGTAGGCGAGGGCTTCTTCCACGGTAGCCGTCAACTGGTGCTTGTCCAACACTTGCCGCCACATCGATTCCAGCGTAACGCCAACATAGGTGTGATGTTCCGCCTCCGTCATCTTTGCGCCAAAATGGGCAAAAGAGCTGCGCTCAATCTCGAAATAAATCGGTTCGCTGTCAATCAGTACGCCATCCATGTCAAAAATGACTGCCTGAATGCTGTCATCTTTCGACTCTCCCAGCCCATCAAACTCCTTGTTTGCTACCATGTTGTATTCCTCCTCCAGGATTCTGTAAGCTATGATCTCTAATTTATCTCAATCATGATTAACTTGCTACTACTTTAGATACTGGAGCCGCTGGATTGCAGCACCACTTTGATGGCATGTGATGAAGCTTGAAGTGTGCGCCCCTGAATATCGCAGCCGAGTGTGCGGAATGCCTCTTCGTAATCCTCCAACGGGAAAGAGTGGGTGATAATTTTTTTCGCCGGGATAATCTGCTGCTCAATCATGTAATGTGCTGTTGCGAATGTGCCAAGGGAGTCGATGGAGCCAATAATTTTCAGACTGCGGTCCACAACTTCTTTTGGATTAAACGATGTGTTTCCATCTCTCAGACCAACCAGCATGAGATAACCGCCGCTGGCGAGCTGCGAAAGCACTTGTGTGCCCACCACGCCTGTCGTATCCACAATCATATCAACCTGATTGGTTGTGGGTGCCAGCGATTCTATCGCATTTTCAAAGGATGAATGAACTTCCCAGCGATCCGGTGCAATTGAACCTGCAATAGCCAGACGTTCTTCGGAGATGTCGACGAGACAGCCAGTGACACCTTTGGAAGCGAGGGCATAGCTGTACAGAATGCCGATCGGGCCCGCGCCGAGAATAATAGTTCTGAAATTCGGCAGCAGTTGGATCTGATTAATACCCGTAAGCATGCAGCTCAGCGGTTCCGTTAGGGTCGCTTCCTCATAGCTCACATGGTCCTTCAATTTATACAAAAAGCGATCCTCGGTTACATAATAATCCGTAAATGTACCGTCAGCACTCACACCTGTCTCCGTAACCGATTTGTGTGTGCAGTGATTTTGTCTGCCTGTTCTGCACATGTCACATTGTCCGCAGTAGTAGGTTGGATCGATGACAACCCGGTCACCCGGTTGGAGCGTAGTTACAGCAGAGCCCACTGCAATGACTTCCCCGGCAGACTCATGCCCGAGAATGACGGAAGGAACCGCATGGTATTTACCACTGACGATACCGAGATCGGTACCGCATACACCTGTTGCCCGAATCCGAACCAGCACCTGATTATCCCTGGTGATCTCCGGGACAGGCCGCTCCTCTAATGATACATCCCAAGCCGATTTGTATACCAATGCAAGCATGATATAACCTCCCTATAATAATAATAAAAATTGTATTTCAGATTACACGATAACGAAGAGAACAGAACAAACATGGAGAAGCAAGCATTCGCCTCAAAGCTTTCTGAAAGAAAGCTGCTTCGGAAGCATACCCTATCAACGGATTTTCCCCTCGGGAAAGGGAATTCAAGAAAATCCGTGGATAACAGCGATCATAAGAACGATTCGTAACCGGAACGACCACTTCGAACAGTTGCATGAAATGTTTTAGTGAACGCTGGCAAGCACTGAATCCAACCGCTCCACAATCTCAACCAGTTCGTCTTCGGTTGTGGTGAGGGAAGGTCTGACTTTGACCACATTGCCGAAGCCATAACGTGAACCTCTTAAAATCAGGTGCTCATCCGTAAAGGCACGGTCAATAATGGCATTGGTTTTATCTGTATCCGGTTCATTGTTGTCACCAACCATTTCCAATCCCCACATCAGCCCGACTCCGCGAGCTTCGCCAATACTTGGGTACTTCACCGCGAGATCGTTCAGCAACCCGCCGAGAATTTCGCCTTTACGTTTTACGTCATCCAGAAATCCCGGTTCGGATACAACCTCCAAGGTTGATTTGGCAGCCGTAACAGAGATCAGATTGCTTCCAGAAGTGAAGGAATGTTCATGCTTTTCCAGCACGTTCAGCCGGGATTGCATCAATACCGCAGCAACAGGCACGCCGATTCCGCCGAGACCTTTGGCAAGGGTAATCATGTCAGGCTGAATATCAAACAGTTCGCTGGCGAACATGTACCCGGTACGACCAATACCCGTCTGGACTTCGTCGGCAATCAGTATAATGTTGTATTCATCACACAGTTTACGCAGGCGTTTAAAATATCCAGCAGGAGGAATGATATTGCCGCCATTGCCGAGGATCGGTTCAATGATCATGCAGGCGACTGAGCCGGAGCTTGCATATTCTATAGCATCAGAGATTGCTTCAACACATTGATATCCGCAGTCTCCGCTTGAAGATTTGAATGGGCACCGATAACAGTATGGTGCAGGTACATGAACAGAGTTGGCAACGGCCGAATTGGGGAACCGTTTCCGCCGGAAGGCATTTCCCGAAATACCGGTCGCAAACTGGGTCTGACCATGATGGGAAAGGTACAGGCTAATAATGTCTGTGGACTGGGTATATTTCTGAGCAATTTTAGTCGCACATTCGTTTGCCGTTGAACCTGTGATATCCCGCATCCATCCGGCGTTAATATCGTTTGGTGCGTATTCAATCAGATGATCGAGTACTTCATCCACATAAGGTTCAGTGAAGGAGGAAGACATATGCGTCAGATTGCCGACTTGTTCCTGAATTTTGCTTACGACATGTGGGTGATTGTAGCCCAGTGACAGATTGAACGTTCCGGATACGCCATCCAGATATTCAACGCCTGAATCGTCAATCAACTTAATCCCTTTTCCGGTTCTGAAACGGTTTTTGGTTAAAGTTTGCATACGATTCCCTCCATAATGTAATGTACTAGCCTTAACAAAGCTCATCAATCCGGATTACGCAGGCATCACCCCTCTCAAAAGCAGCGCGTTTAAATCTCCTTACCTTGGTGTGCGAGAGTTCTGTTTAAGCTACTGTTCCTTACATTCCAGAGATGAGAGAGTATAAGCGTGAAGAGTAGAATCAGGCAAAATGCGGCCAAGATCCAGATCGTATTGACAACAGGCCAATTGCTCATGCTCCAGCCGGTTACATACTGCAGGACGGCACCGCCAATACCACCGGATGCAATCAGAATACTGGTTGTTCGTTCAGTCATGCCGGGAATCAGAATATTTGCATAGACCAGAGCAATACAGAACAGACCTGACATGAATAGTCCGGTTCCAAAGATCAGCAGGTACGTTGCCCATTGGCCTGTCACGAACACCATGGCAACAGCGAAGAGAAGTGTACCCACCGTACTCCAGATCAGGAAAGGCATATAGTTGACGGCTTCTGCAATTTTTCCGGAGAAAAGACGACCGATGATCATTGCGATCCATAAGATGGATACACTGAGAGAGGCGACGGATTCCTGAAGCTGCAAGCGTTCAACGAGGATGGAAGGCAAGAAGTTCATCAGGCCAAGTTCCAGTCCCATATAGATGAAGAAAAAGATAACAAAAATAGTTAGTAATCCGAGATGTTTTTTGGAATATTGGGCTCGGCCAGTTGGATGTGCAGCAGTATTTGCACCAGCTTGCTTCAGATAAGTTGCTGCGGACTCGGGCATGGTGACCCACAGTAACATAAGCACAATCGATATAAGGGATACGGTATAAAATGTGAGATGCCACTGGTTCAGCCAGATGAATAAGGCAGCAACTGCCGGAATGAGGAGTGCGCCCAGGGCGAAGAACACATCAAGCTTGGACATCGCAACCGCTTTTTGATTCTCGGTGAATTCTATCGTAAACGCACCTACGGAGGGTTCAATGATGCCTGACCCGAAGCCTATGAGGATGGTTAGTAGAAGAACCACGGTCCAGGATGGCAATAATCCAAGAACGGCATAGGCAGCAACAATGCAGATTAAAGCAATCAACAGCATGGATTTTCTGCCAATACGGGCAGTCATGGAAGGAGCGACAAGCACCCCGACAAGAAAACCGAGGAATTGCAAAAATAGCAAAAACCCGCCATCACTGTAACCGCGCTCATAGTGTGTCAGCAGAACGGGTAAAAGCGCCCCCATGACCACGCTGGTTATGCCGATTAATAGATAAAAACCGCAGCTTAAAGCGAAAATTCTTCTCATCAGTTAGCCTCCCAAGATGGATATAAATTTTATATTATGTAAAAAATGTTTCTTTCGTATATAACTTATACCATAATTATGCAATTGTACATGCTTTTTATTGTAAAATATTGTTAAGTTTTGACGAAACGAATTAATTTTCGGTTTCCTATTTTTCCTAAATCGATTTCGTGTCGAAACGATAGATGAATCATTCAACATCAGGCAACACCGGCTTGGAAAAATCAAAAGGTTTAAGCAGCATTCTTATCGCCTGTGATTAAACAGGTAAATAGATGTATAAAACAAAAAAAATGTTTCCTGTCTGTTTAGACGGGAAACATTTTGACTTAATCAGGACCACTTCGTGAAAATACATATTTAATCTTAAATTTGAATCGCGTCCCCAAACAGCTTGCGTGCGATGTCCCAATTGACGCCAAGTTTACCTTGCCAGCCCGCCCAAGGCATCTCCATATCGGAACGACCTTTGGTATTGTTAAGCAATAACTCACCATTTAGAATCTCCTCGTTGTTTGTCCAATGATCAGGACTTAATGAGAGAACCTGATTGGGCAGTACACCTACCCGGGACAGCGCCTGAAGGATACTGCGGCGAATTCCGGCGTGACCTTTAACCAATTTTTCCGCTGTTAGCCGTTTCTCAAATTTCCCTGGAGACTCTTCGTCCCCAGCCTGATCCAGCATGCGAAGCAGTTGATTGAATGTGGTGATATCCTCTATCGTTGGAGTCACGTGTCCCTGTTCAAATAGCCCGATTAACTCCGTTAGATCGGCGTAGGTACCTACGCTTGTCCCACTATAATCATAACCCTGGTGGAGAGCATATCGAATGTTGGATAGATTCTTCCAGCACTCATCGCTATGACTGAAACCGCAAACGTTGCAAGCCAGGAAGCGTTCCGCCTCTTCGTAAGCATGCGGCTGTAAATGAATCATCAGATGGTAGCTTGCGAGCGTAGAGATGCCTCGTGGATAACTGCCCCCGACACCTGCAATAAATGCTTGGGTAACCGTGGACCAGGAAAGACTCGAATGCTGCTGTAGAGCAATGAGTTGTTGAATAATATCATCATGACGGATCAATTTCAGATCATTAGCGACCCAGCCGTTTGTGATCAATACATCCTGTTCAGCAGGAGTAAGTGTATCTGTTTGATAGAGCATAACTTCGCGTTCCCTATCATAAGTACCATTCGCATGCTGATATAACTTTTTCAGGACTCTCATGCTTTTTTTGTCCATGGATAGCTCCTTCCAGAGTGCGTATTGGCTTTCCTATGTACCTTTGGTATAACGGCTCGTTGCTTCGTTCCATTATAAATGAGATGATATGGATTGGAAATCAGTAGATGAGAAGTGGTGGAACATGCGTATTAACAAATACATAAGTGAGACGGGATTTTGTTCGCGCCGGGAAACGAACCGTTTAATTGCAGCCGGTCGCATCACGATTAATGGCCAAGTCTGTGAGAAAGGAGCGGATGTAGAACCAGAGGATATCGTGCTCATTGATGGCGAGGAAATTCCTTTTAATGATAGCGAGCCTGTATACCTTGCTCTGAATAAACCGATGGGTATCGTCTGTACGGCAGCGGAACAGGTGAAGGGCAACATCATTCAGTATGTGAATTATCCCTCACGTATTTTTGCGATCGGCAGGTTGGATAAAGCATCCGAGGGTTTGATTTTGCTTACCAACGATGGAGATATTGTGAACAAGATGATGCGTTCGGAGCATAACCATGAGAAGGAATATGTGGTCACCGTGGACAAACCTGTGACGGACGAATTCTTGCAGGCCATGTCCCAAGGCGTTGAAATTCTGAACGTGGTAACCAAGCCATGTGAGGTCTACAAGCAAAGTGAAGAGGTATTCCGTATTATCCTGACTCAGGGGTTAAATCTGCAAATCCGCAGAATGTGCAAAGCCCTGGGGTACAGAGTGTTAAAGCTGGAGCGTATTCGCATTATGAATATTACACTGGATCAGCTGGAACGTGGGGAGTGGAGACATCTGGAGAAGCAGGAGCTGGAGAACCTTCTGTCCATGTTGAACTAGGAATAATTCGAATCCAATCGATGTACCCGCAAAATGAAGAAGGAAGAGAGGCACTAATCCGTTTGGATTAATGCCTCTTTTGACTGTAAGACTTAATGAGCTTTATCCAACTTAATATGCACAATCATTACGATGCTGTAGTTCCGGACGTGAACCAACCATACCCTACTGAAGCCTACTGCAGCTCTGGTAGCATGCTGGTAGAGGCTTTGCTTCGCACTTTCCGTTCTGAAATAAACGATCCAACCAACGTTAACCCAGCTCCCAGCAGCGTGATCCAGGTAATCCGTTCATATAGAATCAGGGCAGAAGCGATGACGGTAATGACAGGCACCAGATAAATGTAGACACTTGTTTTGACGGCTCCCAAGAGACTCACTGCCCGGTTCCAGGTCACAAAACATAAGGCAGAGGCACCCAGTCCAAGGAACAGAACGTTCGAGAGGTTGGCCATGTTGGCGAAGCGCCCGAGATCGAAGTGGAATTCGAACAGGAACAAGGCCGGCAGCATGAACATCAGCCCATAGAAAAACACTTTACGTGTAGCTCCAATGGTGTGATAGGGAAGCTCGCCTATTTTGCGCATGAGTACCGAATAAATGGCCCATACGGCAGGGGCTATACATGCGAGCAGATCTCCCAGCGGATCCAGTTGCAGAATGAAACTGCCGTTCAGTCCGATCAGAATGATACCTGTCAAGGCAATGCCGAAGCCAACGATAAACCTCTTGTGTAACCTCTCTCCATCCAGAAAGAAATGCGCAAGTACGGCAGTGAAGAAGGGGGCAATCGAGACGATGACGCCTGCATTGGAAGCGAGTGTGTATACCAGTGCAATATTTTCAATGAGAAAATATAATGTCACACCACACAACCCTGCTGCAATAAACAGCAATTCTTCTCTGAACGAAGTAACCCGCAATGAACGCGGATAGATCAGGAAGAGCACCACATAGCCAATCAGGAAGCGGAAAAAGAGAATTTCCACCGGGGTGAAGTCAATGAGCAGTACCTTGGTGGAAATAAACGTCGTTCCCCAGATCATAATCGTAAGTAAGGCCAGCAGATGCCCAGTGGATACTTTGTTCTGACTTGTCATGACATGTGATCCGCTGCACGCTTTGAATCCGCTTCATGGTTGAAGATGCGTCGGTACTGTTTTGGCGTCAAGCCGATCAGTTTTTTGAAAAAGTTCGTAAAGTGACTCTGGTCACTGAAACCAGTCTGCGCAGCCACCTCGATCGGGAGTTCCCCTTGCTCCAACAGCTTTTTGGCCTGGTTGATGCGAATCGTTTCCAGGTAGCGATACGGGGATATTCCTTTTTGGCGGGTGAATACACGCAGTAGATGATATTTGCTCATGCCTGTCCACTCGGCCAATTGGTTTAGCGTAATGCTCTCCATATAATGAGACTCTATGTACTCGCATATGCGTCTGATCTCAATCGTGACGTCCTGAGCAGAAATAGGCGGTTCAGCATCCGCATATTCTCTTAGCAGCTGTTCCAGCAGGAAGAGCAACAATTCTTCTTTGTGGAAATCGGATTGCTCCTCCAAGATCATCTGGTGCAGTTCATGCAAGGAAGCAACATGTTCACTTTGGGGAAGTACTGGAGAAGTAAACCGGGGCAAGTAATCTCGTCCGGTGATTTCCTGTACATATTGGCGCATGACCTCGGGCTGAATGTTGATGCAGCGATAATCGAGGGTTCTTCCGTCCACCTGCTCGCAGGCATGGGGATCATGCGGATTAAAGATAATCATGTCTCCAGTGTTCAGGATATATTCTTCGTTATTACATACGAGATGCCGCTTGCCTTGCTCAATAAATCCAATGACGTAATAGTCATGAAAATGATTGGGGAATTTCTGCATAATGCCTTCGAATTGATAGGCTTCAAGCTGTAGATTGGTATCGAAGACCACGGTTCGCACTTCGCGAGTCACCTGCTGCACCTTCTTTCTAGTAAGTTAATGTCAGTATAATATGAAAAGAAGGGTTCATTCTTGGACGATATTGCTCGTCTTTCTTGTTCAACATCTAAATAACCAAAATACCCGCTGCCCCTCAGTTCAGGGATGACGAGTACTTTGGTTCAATTATAGCTCATTATAACAGCGTAGCGAGCGATTCAGGCGAAAACGCCTGAATTTCATTCACACGGCCATCTCGGATTTTCACAGCCCACGCCGGATCAGCGAGAAGTGCACGCCCAACGGCAACCAGATCAAATTCCTGCTGGTCCAACCGATGGAGAAGATCATCCAGATCCTTGTGCCCTGCACCTTTACCTTCCGTATAGAGACTGGTGAATTCATCATCCAAACCGACAGAGCCCACGGCGATCGTTGGTTTGCCTGTCAGTTTTTTCACCCAGCCCGCAAATCCAAGTTCCGACCCTTCATATTCCGGCTCCCAGAACCGACGTGTCGAGCAGTGAAATATATCGATGCCGGCCTGTACCAACACATGTAGAAACTGCTCCAGCTTTTCCGGTGTATCTAACGGTTTGACGTAATAATCGCTCATTTTCCATTGCGACAAACGAATGGCAATCGGGTAATCGGGACCCACGGCAGTTCGGATGGCCTGTATAAGTTCCGTGGCGAATTGTGTACGTTTGATCAGATCACCACCGTAGCGGTCTGTCCGTGTATTCGTTTTGTCCCAGAAAAATTGGTCGACCAGGTAACCGTGTGCTCCTTGAATTTCGATGCCGTTAAATCCAAGCTGTTTGGCTTGAATCGCTGCATCGACAAAGGCTTGAATAATGAGGGTGATTTCTTCTTCACTCATCGGTTTGCCTGTCAGATTACCTTCCAGATCAATGCCTGATGGCCCATGGAGGGTGCTTCGGGATAAGGTTGTGATCCTGCTGGACGAGCCATGCCCATATGCCAGAGCTGAGGAAATATTTTACCACCGGCTTCATGGACTTGTCTGACGACTTCTGCCCAACCGTCTAATGCTTCTTCGCCGTAGAACAAAGGCACTCTCGGTTCGCTTGTAGCAGCCGGATGGTTAATAACCGTACCTTCGGTCACAATAAGGCCCACACCATTCTCGGCACGACGGCGATAATAAGCGGCTACATCCGGTCCAGGCACGCCATTGGGGGAAAAGGCACGGCCCATGGCAGGCATGACGATGCGGGATTGCAGCGTTAAGTGATGAATCGTATAGGGTTGAAACAGATCTGTGGCTTGGATTTGCTGATGATTACTCAATGGATTGCACCTCCTGTATGGTGTACCTCCTTGCGGGGTACGAGTGCAATCGTAGCAAGGTATGGAGTCGTCTCTCAACCGACAATTTATCCAATATGTAGTTTAAGCGAAAACAGCAGCAGATTGTCGCATTGTTTTATATCACTTGTTGACAAAACAGCAGATATTTATAATGGGAACAAGATTAGTTTTGAAAGAAAAGGAGTAGTAGGCATATGTCCGGTGTATTTCCCCCAATCCAAACGATCCGCGGGTTATTCGAACACGTCAATTAATACAGAATGCCTTCCTGACTCATTTGAATAATAAAGATTTCTACTCCATTACGATTCGGGATATCACGCAAGAGGCGACCATTAATCGTGCAACATTCTATGCCCATTTTGCGGACAAGTATGAACTGCTGGAGACCGTACTGTCATTTGCCTTTGAAGAATACGTTCTCAAAATGGTAGATACGCAGGCACCCTTGATGGAAGAGACCGTGAAACAGCTTGTTATTTCCTTATGTAATTATCATGATTCAAGCAACCAATGTATCAAGAAGTATGCGTCCGTTGCACCAATCTTTGAAGAAAATATTAAGACTCAACTGGAGCGACTCATTTTTCAGATTATTACAAGGGACTCGGATTCTAGGGAGAGACAGCCGCTGGAATATGTATCCACGATGTTAAGCTGGTCCATCTACGGTTTGACCTATCGCTGGAATCTGGAGGGCAGGCAGGAATCTCCTTCTGATTTGGCGGAGCGGATGGTGCCGTTTATCATGAATGGAGCAGGTCTGTTGAATTAGCGAATGGCAGCATCGAAAGATAGGCAATAACGGAGGGTAGACGGTGAATTGTAAAAGCCAGAGAGAAAGAGCAGATGGGATCTGCTCTTTTTGGTTTGATTTTATTATATTAAAATGCCGTGAACCTAACTATCCATAAATGGTATATACGCATACGTATTTACGTAAACAGCTTCAAAGGAAGGCTTGTTAAAGATTGGCCTGCTGCTGAAGGGATGAGATTCTCTTCCAGATTGAATTCTTTCACAGGTTCAATTCTGGTGAAGGTTTTTAGGAAAGTAGTCAGTACAATTTTGGCTTCCAGACGCGCCAGGGGTGCCCCCAGACAGAAGTGGGTACCAAAACCGAAGGCAAGCTGCTTATTATTATTCGAGCGATGAATATTCAGTGTGAAAGGATCTGCGAACATACGTTCATCCATATTGGCTGCACTCATCCACGCAACGATAGCGTCTCCTTTTTTCAACTTAACGCCAAGCAGTTCGTTATCCTTTTTGACTTCGCGATCCATTTTGCTGATGTGAAAACGATATCGAAGCATTTCTTCTACTGCAGCTGGAACAAGCTCAAGGTTATCTCTGAGTTCGGCATACAATTCCGGTTGATCATATAAAAGCGCATAGAACGAGTTGGCCAGCAGATTGCTGGTCGTTTCAATGCCTGCCCCCAGAATAAACATGGTGGTTCGCACAATCTCTTCATCCGTAAAGTGCTCGCCATCCAATTCAACCTGAATCAGGTCTGATATGATATCTTCTCCCAGATTGGATCTTTTGGACACGACGAAAGGATATAAGTACTTGAAATATTCCTCCCCGGCAACCTTTTTTAATTGGTTAATTTGATCAAAAGTGGCATCCGTTGTGGGCATAAACATCGTGTCCACCCATTTTTTAAACAAAAGACGATCATTGGAAGGAATGCCAAGCAGATCCGCCATGATAATGACAGGAAACATGCTTGTATAGGCTTCAACAATGTCCACTTCCGATTGATGTTCAAATTCTCTGATCAGTTCTTCGGCTACAGCTTCTATTCTCGGTTCCCAAAGCTTGAGACTTCTCGGTGTAAATGCACTTGCAAGTAGTGATCTCCGCTTGCGATGTTCCGGCGGATCTACGTTATGAATATCCAGCTTGTCCGGCATGTGATGATCGTTATCCGCGCCTTTTTCTTCACTCGAATATCCTACGTTAACAATGGACCTTTTTCTCACACTGGAGAAATGCTCGTGATCATTAAGCACGGTTTTGACAAGATCATACCTGAATACATGCCAGGAATCGCTTTCCTCATTGTAGATGACGGGTTCCTGATCCAGCATGCTGCGATACCAACGGTAGGGACTGAATTCTTCTTCTTTCGATTGGAAATTCGTGATTTCAGACAGAGAAATGATAGAGCTCTTCGTCATTCGTTACGCCTCCTTGGTTGGTCTCATTGACAAATATAACAAACAAGAGTACTTTAATTCAAGTAGTTTAAATCAAAACAACAAGGTGGAGTAGAGCGTGAAGGACATACTGAAGCACGGCGGAGTCAAAGCTGGCATATTTATGATTATTTTTTATCAAATTGTAATGTTGACCGTTTTCATGTCAGGGTATAGTGCAATCCCGAAAAATGTAACCAATCTTACCGTAGCCATTGTCAACGAAGACAAGCAATCCGGTACTGAATTTGTGCATAAATTGCAGGAGCAACTGCCATTCACGGTGGTAACCAATGAATCACTGGAACAGGCGAAGACAGGACTTGAAGACAGGGATATTCATATGATCATACGTATACCGGGTGATTTTACGGAGAAACTGTCTGAACAGGGCGGCAAAGCCCAATTGCAATATCTGATTAATGAATCAAATCCAACTACGATAACCAGTTCAATGAAAAATGTAGCAGCTGAAATTACTGCGCAGATGGGCGCACAGGTTCAGGCACAGAGCTTTGAAGGTGTACTCAGCAGCATGCAGGTTTCCGCGGAGCAATCGAAACAGATTGTGGAGTCCACCATGGGCAAAGTATCATCCGACATCGTTCTGAGCAACCCGCAGCCAGCGGGCATGCAGAATCAGATGGCACCGATGTTCATTACAATGGCGCTTTATGTTGGGGCCATGATCTATGCAATGCAAAGCATTGGCGGAATGAAACAACTGCAAGGACAGATGGGGAAATGGAAGGCGTTCTTTGCGATGCGAGGAACCAACCTGCTTATTTCCATTCTTGCTCCACTTGTAGGGATCGGCATTTATTTTATGGTGCAAGGTTATGGAGTAGAGATATTTCTGGAAATGTGGATGGTACACAGCTTGCAGCTGTTTGTGTCGATTGAGTTCACCAGTATCTTTATCATGCTTCTCGGTCAAGGCGGAATGCTCATCAATATGATATTTGTTCTCAGCCAATCCATTGCGAATGGAACGTCCATGTCACCAGAGATGATGCCCGGATATTTCAAATTTGTGAGTCAGATCACCCCAATGTTCTATTCAACACATTTGGATTATAATATTCTCTTTGGCGGTGGGAAAACGGTTCAATATGCGGTCGGATTGGCCTTGGTGGGCTTGGGAGCCTTTGTTATCAATATGGCCATTCATCATTTCAAGAAAGCCAAGCAGACGGATACGACACAGGAGCCTGTACAACAGCCTGTTATGATATAAAATAGAAATGATGAGGGTAGGCGATGATGAAAAAGCTGTACCCTTGGATGAGCAGAATGGGGGCAGTCACAATGTCGATTCAAATATTTATACTCGGTGCACTGAGTGAGGGAAATTATTATCCTTATGACATTAAGAAGCGAATTGGTAAACATCTGGATCAAACGGATGCCAGGATCACCGAAGGCACCATTTATTATAATTTTGAAGTGTTGCTGAAGAAGGGCCTAATCGAGAAGGTTGAAACGATCCAAACTGAAAATCGACCGGATAAAACGACCTATGGAATTACCGAAAAAGGCCGCCGGTCCCTGGAAGAAAGCATATATAAAGTGTTCCAGAAGTTTACGAATGTGCAGTCTTTATACGCTGCGTTAGTCCATCTGGATAAGGTGGATAATCAGAAGATCGCCTATTTGATTGAGGATATTATTGCGAAGATGAATAAGAAGCTGGAATATATCGATCTCCAAGCAGCTCAGGAGGTGGATGTGCAAGCGGATTTGAAATACGCACTGTTGTTGATGAAAGATCATGCCTACCAGTCCATACAGAGTGACATACTCTGGCTTCAGAAGCTGCTGCATCATGTTCAGAGCAGAGTATTAAAAAGCTAATTAACTCGTTAAAGGAATGAGGAGGAAAAGAAGATGATGTATGAACATTTGGTCGCCTTTAAATTGAACGATAAAATCACTCCGGTCAAACAGCAGGAATTAGTGGCTCAATTGCTCGCGTTACAGGAACAGATTCCTGGAATTGTGGAACTCACCGCAGGGATTAATGTAACAGAGGAGACAGACCAGATTCAGGGCTTCACCCTTGGCCTGAGAGTGACGTTTGAAGATCAGGAAGCACTGCGAGCTTACGGTCCGCATCCTGCACATCAGGCATTTGTAGCCTCCCTGAATGAGTGGGTGGAGAACGTCATTGTGGTGGATTATCCGATCCCCTCAAGATGAGGGGCTTGGAATCACTGGTTGTCTGAAATAGCTGTTTAATGGTTTATTGGAATAATAACAAAAAGCACTGAACCCGGTTCAGTGCTTTTTGTTATTTATCAGTGTTTCTGATGTTATCCCTCATAAGGTAAAACCGCGTAGATTTTCCAGGTGTTATCATCCATTTTCTTGAGCCTATACAACCCGTCTAATGAAATGGTTTCTTCGTTTAGGTCCTTACCTGCATTGATGCTCGTTTTAATCTTGCCGCCATTCGCTTCCAATACGGCATATTGATTGGAGCGCTCCACAATGGAGAAAACAGGTTTGGAGATCCATTCAATATCCATCTGGGTTTGCTCATCCAGAGCGGATGTCAGATCTTCAAGCGAAGTGAGATTAAAGGAGAGCTGATAACCGGTGTAATATGTAGCATAGGTATCAGACACTTGATCGTAGCTGTGCTCAGACATCAACTTAATCTCCTGTTCGGTTGCGTTGGAAGCCAGAGTAATCAGTTCAGTTGTATCAGGGAGCTGGGTCTGTTCCAAACGTAAAGCCCGCTCTAGCATGACAACCGATTGGGCGCGAGTGGCTTTCGCAAACGGTTGAAACGTGGTGGTCGTCATACCTGAAACGATCCCTGTTTGGCTTGCTTTTGCAATGGCCGAGGCTGCGTAATAGTTGGGGACATCCTTAAAGGTTTTGGCAGAGCCTTCAAATTGGATGGAGCTGGAGAAAGTCCGTACAACCATAACGGCAATATCTCCGCGGGTGATAGGGAGATCTGGACCAAATTCAGTACTGGATATGCCTCCAACTACGCCGAGTGAACTAGCGATCCGGACCGCATCGGCATACCATTTGCCTGCGTTCACATCATTAAAGGCTATCCCTTGAGCAGTGCTATGTAGTCCGGCCGCCTGTACAAGAATAGAAACAAATTCTGCACGGGTAATGGGATGATTGGGCTTGAGAGCCACTTCGCCAGTACTTAGAGGATACCCGTTTAGCAAATCAGCATTAACGAAGTTGTCAAGGGTTTCGTATGCCCAGTGATCGTCAATGTCTGTTGGATAGTATAAGTCCAACGATTTGTAGGAATCGGCAGCAGCGGCCTTATTCCAAGGACAGGCTAGTAACACTAAAAGCATGGTTAAGTAAAATAGGGTGATACCTTTAAACTTTTGTCTCATCTAGGAAGTTCCTCCCGAATTTCTCAAATTTGCCGTTAATCATCATAACAGAGATCAAGAGATTGATCTAAAGGAAATCTTTACTATTAAATCGTGACGTGTAATTATCCTTAGCGGAGAAGTATGGGGATGTGCAACGTTATTCAACTTTTGTTGTAAGATTAATTAACATATAATAGATCGTGTTTTGTGTTTGTTTTGTACAATACGCATAAAAGGACTGAATTTATTTATATATTGCAACAATTCTATGTTATGAATCATGGAACTTCCCGTAATTGTTTATATAATGTGAATCAACATAACATGGTTTTGCAGCGGTAAAGTGATTCTAAATTACAGGGGGCAGGTTAGGATGAGAGAAACCAAGAGAATGAAGATTTTTTCACTGGGAATTCAGCATGTATTGGCGATGTATGCCGGGGCGATTTTGGTTCCGCTGCTTGTGGGCAGGGCGCTGAATCTGACGGCAGAACAACTCGCGTATCTGGTATCCATCGACTTGTTAACCTGTGGTATCGCAACATGGCTTCAGACCCGCAAAGGAAAGTATTTGGGAATAGGTTTGCCAGCGGTACTCGGAAGCTCATTTGTTGCCGTTACACCCATGATTGCAATTGGATCACAGTATGGGATTCCGGCCATTTATGGTTCCATTATTGCAGCAGGGGTATTTATCGTTATATGTGCGGTCTTCTTTAGCAAAATCGTCAAATTGTTTCCTCCAGTCGTGATTGGTACGGTCGTAACGATTATTGGTCTGGCCCTGATCCCAACGGGGATCAAAAACATGGCAGGAGGAGCAAATAGCGAGAATTTCGGAAGTCTGGACGATTTGGCACTCTCATTCGGTGTGTTGCTCTTCATTCTGATCCTGAATCGATATGCTCGCGGTTTTGTCAAATCTCTCGCCGTTCTCCTCGGCATTATTGTGGGTACACTCGTCGCTGCCCTCATGGGAAAAGTGAATTTCAATTCCGTGCAGGAAGCCTCCTGGTTCCACTTGCCACAGCCCTTCTACTTTGGATGGCCTACCTTCGAGATTGGCCCAATTATTACCATGATTATTGTAGGTACGGTTGTCATTATCGAGTCTACAGGTGTATTTATGGCCCTGAGCAAAATTTGTGATCAACCGATCAACGAAAAGGATCTGGCACGGGGGTATCGCGCAGAAGGTCTGGCGTTTGTCCTTGGCGGCATATTCAATGCTTTTCCGTATAACACATTTGCCCAGAACGTTGGTTTGGTTCAGCTCTCCAAGGTAAAAACGACCAATGTCGTTGTAGCGGCTGGAGGTATCCTGATCTTTCTCGGACTTATTCCCAAAGTTGCAGCATTTGCAACGATTATTCCAAGCGCAGTACTTGGAGGGGCGACGGTTGTTCTGTTCGGCATGGTGGTCTCATCCGGGATTAAAATGCTGCAAAATGTGGATTTCAGCAAGCAATCCAATCTATTGATCGTTGCTTGTTCGGTTTCACTTGGTCTTGGTGTCACGGCTGTGCCCGATCTGTTTGCCCAACTGCCCCAAAGTATCCGTATTATTGTCAGCGACGGCATTATCACAGGCAGTTTGTGCGCGATCCTGCTCAATGTCTTCTTTAACCTCGGATTTAAAAAGGAAAGTTTGCCCGTACAGGCCGTACAGGCGCAAGAAGCACATACGTAATCCTTTCTTTTAAACAGGTAAGCAAACCGGAGACGTTGGTTTCCGGTTTTTTCCGGGTGACGTCAAATCAGGACTTTAGATGCAATCTCAGCAAAATCTATTTACAAATATTGGTCAAGAGTCTAAACTATATGTAAGCGTTTTAAAAGTTAAAGCGCTTTAACTTTTATTGGGAGGTGAGTGCGTCTCGCGAAGATCGTGCCAATAATTTCATCATCAGGATGCTGCACTGGATTATCCGCTTAAAGGTTATGTCATGGACAAAACCCATTTGGATCAAAAAGGAGCGTAATGTTTATGAGAAAAAATAGGGGATTTTCGTTTAGCAGCAAGGCTGTTACGATGTGTTGTCTCGCTTTTCTTCTGATACCGGCGGGTTTCGCTTTTAGCTCTCCAAACAAGCCGTTCCCGCAGCACACAACATATACCAGCGGCTCGATCAAGCCGAACCATGTTACCCAAAGTGCGATGGACAGCGCCGTTCAATCGAAATGGAACAGCTGGAAATCGGCTTATCTGAAAACAGCTGGCACAGGCAAGTATTATGTGAAGTATCAATCGAACGGGGATACTGTATCTGAGGCACATGGGTACGGAATGATGGCAACGGTTCTCATGGCGGGTTATGACAGCAATGCACAGACCTATTTCGACGGACTGTATCAATATTATAAGGCTCATCCGAGCGACAACAATTCGAAACTGATGGCATGGAAACAAAACAGCAGCTTCCAGAACATTGAAGGCGCCGACTCGGCCACGGATGGAGATATGGACATTGCTTATTCCCTCCTGCTTGCGGACAAGCAATGGGGTAGCAGCGGCAGCATCAACTACCTTCAGGCAGGTAAGGACATGATCAATGCCATTATGCAAAGTGACGTGAATCAGTCCCAATGGACACTGCGTCTCGGCGACTGGGCAACAGACAGCACATTCAAAAATGCTACCCGTCCATCGGACTTTATGCTGAATCACTTGAAGGCGTTTCAGGCGGCAACTGGTGATGCCAGATGGGCGAATGTGATTGACAAAACCTATACGATTATCAACTCCTTATATAACGGCTACAGCTCATCAACCGGATTGCTTCCAGACTTCGTCGTTCTGTCGGGCTCGACGTACAAGCCAGCTTCAGCCGATTTTCTGGAAGGGGCGAACGACGGCAACTACGACTACAACTCATGCCGTACACCTTGGCGAATCGCAACGGATTACCTGATGACCGGTGACAGCCGGGCGCTCAATCAGCTCAGTCAAATGAACAGCTGGATCACGGCCAAAGTAAGCAGCAACCCTAGCAGTGTAAAAGATGGTTATAAACTTAATGGCACGGTTACAGGTTCCGGCAGCAGCGGCGCATTCTATGCACCGTTTGGCGTCAGCGCCATGACCTCATCCACGAACCAAAGCTGGCTGAACTCCGTCTGGACCAAAACCGCCGGCAGCTCCAATGAAGGCTATTACGAAGACAGCATCAAGCTGTTCTCCATGATCGTAATGTCCGGCAACTGGTGGACATACTAAGCAACTTGAAATCTAATTGCTCAGATGCAAGCAGGCAGGGAGAGAGGGGTTCCCTTGCCTGCTTTTTTATGGATGGAGCCTAGCTAGGAGAATGATTTAATAATCGATTTGAGCAAGCGTTATAGATGGGGAATGCCTATAAACGATAAACCGCCATATCTCAGAAAATCCTGGGATATGGCGGTTTTTCGTTTAGTGTGAAAGTACGTTGATAGACGTTTTTCTTATGGTATCAGGGCGAATGGATGATAGACGAATTATACACTAGCTGCAGATTCGTTAAAAAACTGCGGCAAATAGTCCTTGTTGGCTTCGAGCATTTCATCCAGCATATTGATCGCCACTTCGACCGAAGGCACTAGAGGATGATGAGCCAATGCCTGTATGGCCAATCCGCGATCGCCTGTAACGGCAGCATCGATGGCGAGTCGCTCATAGGCTTTGACCGCGTGGATCAGTCCGACAGCCATCGGAGGAATCTTGGTCAGCGGCAGCGGCAGTGGGCCGGTTTTGGTGACCACGCAGTTGACTTCTATGCTGGCATCGTCCGGCAGGAAATCAATGATGCCTTGATTGGCAACGTTCAGCGTCTGAATGTCATTGGTTCCGTTGTAGAGTGAGCGCATCAGGTTTACGGCTGCTTCGGAATAAAAGGCGCCGCCACGTTGTTCCAGCTGCTTCGGTTTATCTTTCAGCTCTGGATCATTGTAAAGCTCGAAAAGTTCTTCTTCGACGCGTTTAACCACTTCCGCACGGTTGCCGCCTTTTTGTAAGGATTCCAGCTGCTCTTCGAGCATGGCATCGGTCATATAAAAATACTTCAGATAGTAGGAAGGCAGGGCATGCAGGGATTGCAGAAATTCCGGGTTCCATTCCCGTTCAGGTACATTCTTCGCGCTGTAACCGGCTGTATCGGCCAGCATCTCATCCAGTTTGTCTTCTCCGTTCACATCGATTCGCGTAATCCAGTGCAGATGGTTCAGGCCGACAAACTCGGCATAGATGCGGTCCGCTTCCACGCCGTATTTGGCCGAAGTCTGCTTGATCAGACCGATCGGTGCATTACAGAGACCAATGCTTTTAACGTTGGAATATTTCAGAATGGCTTCCGTGACCATACCCGCCGGATTCGTAAAGTTCAACAGCCAGGCATTAGGAGCGAGTTCTTCAATATCTCGGCAGATATCAAGCAGGACCGGAATCGTGCGCAGCGCCTTCATCATGCCTCCGGGACCGGTGGTTTCCTGGCCAATCACGCCGTATTTCAGGGGAATGGATTCATCACGGCTACGGGCGTCAAGCATGCCGACACGCATTTGCGTGCTGACGAAGTCTGCATCCTTGATTGCTTCGCGGCGGTCGAACGTCAAATGAACTGCAATCGGAAGCCCGGATTTCTCCACCATGCGTTTGGCCAAATTGCCGACAATATTCAGTTTGCGCTGTCCCGGCTCAATATCGACCAGCCACAGTTCACGTACCGGAAGCTCGGCATGGTGAAGGATGAATCCCTCAACAAGTTCCGGAGTATAGGAGGATCCACCGCCGATTACCGCTATTTTCAATCCTGGTTCATTAGCCATTTAGGCACACTCCATTCTTATGAGCTTTTTTATGATAACTGTATTTATAGACATTTATCTTGTGGTTTGCTGAATATGTTCAAATTCGCGGAAGACCCGCATTTTATCATATACATCCTGACTTACCGCATGTCCGTCCGCATCCATAGCACACCATAAGGCACCGACGACAGGCTCGGTGGCCAAAGTAACGATGGCCGCATTCGGAGCGACAGTTGCGACTGCCTGTTCAACCATGCTGCGAATCCAGCCACGATCCCCCCGTGTTAGCAGACTCCCTGCCAGTACAACATCAAATATATCTTCTTCCATTCCAAGTTTATGAATGACCGCAGACGCTGATTTGCCAAGCTCCACGCCCTGGCGGGTCAGAATTTCCAAAGCGACAGCATCGTCCTCTGCGGCAGCTTCAAACAACAGCTTCGCAGCATGGACAGGTACTTCCTTTCCGTGATCCTGAAAGTCATCGAACATATCGCCGACACTGTCATATCCAAGGAAGTTCAGCAGCAGCGGAGTCAGGAGTGTTGTCTGCTCCCGGCCGTCCCAAGAACGGATGACGGAGCGGAACACCTCAATATTAAGGGAACCGCCGCCGCCGAAATCACCGTACATATAATTAAAACCGCCGACCTGCACATGTTGTCCTGCCGCATTGCGGCCTGCGGAGTTGGTGCCAGTACCGCAGATCAATGCGACCCCGTAAGGCCGGTTCGTGCCTGCACGCAGTCCGATCATTGTGTCACAGTCAATCGAGTAATTCCGGGTGAATCCAATTTCCTGAATCATTGGGTGCAGGATTCGGTAATCTGCCTCCCGATCTGCGCCGGCAAGTCCGAAATAGGTGTGCGAGATTTCATGAATCCGCAGTCCTGCTTCGTGCAGAGCGCCTTCGGCGGCTTCACGTATGCTTTGCGCGGCCAAGGCATGGTCAATCTGGTGATTGCCGTTGCCGCCCACACCTTTGCCAAGCACATTGCCGCGGTCATCGGTCAGCAGTGCATATGTTTTTGTTCCTCCCCCATCGATTCCCAAGTAGTAAGTCAATGGTCGTCACTCCTATATATAAGGATAAATTTTTTAATCGGCTGTACCTTCTGGTGGTGATCCAGTTGATTCTCTCACGATGAGTTCAGGGTCGATCCGCACATTAGCCCCGCGTTTCATCGTGCCTTCCATGCGTTTCAGCAGCATATCTGCAGCGGCAACCCCAATGCGGTCGGCAGGCTGCCGGACCGTTGTCAGATGGGGGTGCAGCTTGGATGAAATATACTGATCGTCATATCCGACGATAGCTACCTGTTCAGGTACCCGTATGCCTTCTTCCATGAGGGCGTTCACGACCCCGAGCGCGATATTGTCATCGCCCGCGAATACCGCGGAAGGGAGGCGTCCCTCCCGCAGCCATTGGCGGCAGATGTCATAACCAAAATCGATTTCGAAATCGCCTGTGATCATGTCAAACGGAGCCAGTTCCTTTTCTCCAAGGGCATGCAGGAAACCGCTGCGGCGCTCCCTCGTACTGCGGAACATGTCTTGCCCGCTTAAGTGTGCAATGGAGGTATGACCGAGATCAAGCAGATGTTTCGTAGCAGCATAGCCGCCTTTGTAGTTGTCAATCGTTACGGAAAAAGCATCATTTTCCGGCTTCTGATTGTCGATCAGGACATAAGGAATATTGCGCCTTTTCAGTTCTACAATGTAGTTATCCTCTTCCATCGGCGAGAGCAGAATAAGACCGTCCACCCGGTCCTCCTGGATCAGGTAGTGGGTTTCATCCGATCCGATGCCTGTAGAGACGGATACGGCAAGAAAATAGCCGTGAAGCGCAAGCACCTCGTTCAGTTCCTTGACGATAGCGTCGAAGAAGGAATCCAGGAGGGTGGTTACAATCAAACCGACGATGCCTGTCTTGCCGCGGGCCAAACTACGTGCGGCAGCGCTAGGACGGTAATCGAGCTCCTTGATCGCCTCCAGAACCTTTTGCCTATTTTTCTCTCGGACGGATTCGGCGCCGTTTAAGACGCGTGAGACTGTCACGACGGACAGCCCTGATTTTTTGGCTACATCAAATATACTAACCTTCATTGTTTATTCTCCTTGCGGCAGATTTTCCGTACTTTACATTGACTTAACACTAGTATACATGTACGGAGGTCTGACCGCGAAGCAATTTTAACAGATGCACCGCCCCTTGCGGGACGGCACAACGTATAGCGTTAACGTTTGATAATTTCCATGACCTTTTTCTGAATTGTCGGCATCACTTCTTCTACGGTTTTGTGTCCGGTATCGATAGGCTGCATCTCGTTGATGAACATGTCGTTGATCTGAGAATAGTGGGTGATCAGGTGGTTATAGGATTCAAATCCGTATTTCACAGCACCTTCGTAAACCTTCTTCACATCTGCCGGATCTATGCCATCAAAATGCTTGTAATAGGTCTCGGCTGCCTTCGTATTTACAGGAGGGTTGCCGCCGCTCAGTTCGATGGATTTTTCCTGAACCTCGTCGCTAACCAGATACTTGATCCATTCAAAGGCTTCCTTCGGATGCTTGGAGCCCTTCAGAATCAAGAGCGGATCGACGAACAGCACGCTGCGGACCTTGTCATTGCCACCGGCAGGGACTGCCGCCACGCCAACCTTGAACGGGAAGTCATTCGAGCCGGCAAGGCTCCAGGAGCCGCTGACGGTCATGCCCACTTTGCCGGTTACGAATGCATCGCCGTTTTGTCCCGCAACACTTTTGCTCCATTCCGTTGTCGGGGATACTTTATCTTTTAAGATCAGGTTGAACAGCTTGTTATAGGCTGCGATGACTTCCGGCGAATCGAAATGGGTCTCGGATGGTACGCCGCCATTGGTCCAGGTATCCTGGGAGTAAGGTTCGGCTCCAAAATAGAGCGGGCGCATATCGCGCTCGGACCAAGTGAAGTCAACGCCATATTGGGTTTTGGCAATATCGCCGGATACAAGTGTCATTTTCTTTGCATCTTCGACCATTTTGTCAAACGTCCAGCTCTTGTCCTCGTAATCGCTTGGTGGATAAGGAACGTTGGCAGCGTCGAACATGTCTTTGTTGTAGAGCATCAGAGTGACGTACATGTTGACCGGAATACCGTAGACATGATCTTTGACGGTATAGATTTTCATAAGGTCATCCGGGATGTTGTAGTCGGATGACTTAAATCCGTCTTCCTGAATAATGTCATTCATGTCGAGCAGCATGTCCTTGTTGTAATACTCCGCAAATCCGCCGTAGCCATAATGGCTTGTGACGTCAGGTGATTTGCCGCCGGCAATCAGCGTTTGAAGCTTACTGTCGAACTGCTCGTAAGGAGCTTTTTCTACTTTTACCTTAATATTCGGATGCTCAGCTTCGAAGTCGGGAATCAGCTTCTCAATAAACGTGCGGTCCTCGGAATCGATGGTGTAATGCGTTATGGTTACTTTCTCGCCTGAGGAGCCGGATTTAGCGCTATCGCCGTCATTACCGGGTGCTACATCACCCGCTGATTTGCCGCCGCTGCAGCCGGACAATGCCAATACGACGAGCACACTGGTCGCAAGCAAAAGTGCAAAAGTCTTTTTGATCCTGATCTTATTCATGAACGACAGTCCCCCATATATTCAAGTTGTTTGCCGCCCCTACGGCGGAGTCTTTACTTGATGCCTGTAAGTACAATTCCTTCGACAAACCGTTTCTGGGCTATCGCAAACAGAGTCACGATCGGCAGCATGGCCAGCACGGAGGCAACCATGAGCAGATGCCATGGCGGAATTCGAAAACGCGAAGATGTAAAGGAAGACATACCGACCGGAAGTGTAAACTTATCCGATGAGCTTAAATAGAGAACAGGTGTCAAAAGGTCGTTCCAGCTGTAGATGAAGGCAAAGATCGCAACCGTTGCAAGCGCCGGACCGGACAGAGGCAAAGCGATTTGCCGCCACATCCGGAACTCGCTGCAGCCATCGATGCGTCCGGCATCAAACAGCTCATCCGGAAGCGTGGAAAAGAACTGACGCAGCAAAAAGATGTTGTATGCCGAACCGAAAAACGCAGGAACGATCAGCGGCAGGAAGGTATCGATCCAGTTCAGCTTGGAAAAGAGAATGAACTGCGGGATCATAATCGCAGGATAGGGAAGCATCATCGTACTGAGCATAAGCATGAACCACAGGTTGCTGCCCTTGCCCCGATATCTGGCGAAGCCATACCCCGCAAGAGCTGACGAAAACAGAGTGCCGACAACAGTCAAAATACCGATAATAAGACTGTTCATATACATTTGACTGAAATTCAGCGTGTCGAAAATTTCTCTGTAGTTGCTCCACTGCCAAGTTTCCGGCAGAAAGGTCGGAGGAAACTTCAACAGTTCCTTCTTCGATTTCAGTGAGGTCGAGACCATGAAAAACAAAGGCAGTAGCATGAGAAAGGTGGTGACCAGCAGGGCAATGAAGCTGGCAACGCTAACTGCGTCAATTTTGAGCCGGCGTTTATTCACAGAAGGTGAAGCCCCTGGGCCGACAGTCGGCATCGTACTCATTTGCGTCCGCCTCCTTCATAGTGAACATAACGGTTCGAGAGTTTGATAATGAGCGCCGTAAACGCCATGACGACGATCAGCAGCACCCACGCGAGTGCCGAGGAGTAGCCTGCCCTGTATTCCTTGAATGCGCTGGTGTACAGGTTGTAAACGTAGAACCAGGTCGAATAGTTTGGACCCCCTTGGGTCATTACATACGCCTGTGTGAATACCTGGAAGGAATCAATGACGCCCATAATCAGTTGGAACAGAAGCACCGGAGAAATCATGGGCAGCGTTACGTTCAGGAAAATCCGGAAGCGTCCCGCACCGTCAAGCTTGGCGGCTTCCACAAGGCTGGCAGGAACGCCCTGAAGCCCCGCAAGAAATAGAATCATGCCTGATCCCACCGTCCAGAAGGACATAATCATCAAAGCGTAAAGCGCATAATCGGGGCTCATGAGCCAGGACGGGCCGCTAATACCGAACCAGGACAGCACGTAATTGAACAGACCGATCGACGGGTTGAAAATCCAGTACCATAGCAGGGACATCGCCACACCGGATACCATGCTCGGAAAATACATGGCGGTTCGAAAAAATCCGCGGAACGGTATTTTCGTATTGAGCAGGAGAGCAAATCCGAGTGCCAGCATCAGTTGAATCGGTACACTGATGAATGTATAGCGCAACGTTACGACAACCGATTTCCAAAATAGGTCATTGTGAAACATTTCATTGTAATTCGCGAGTCCGACGTATTTTGGCGGGTGGATAATGTCATAGTCCGTGAAGCTGTAATAAAGGGATGACAGAATCGGATACAAGGCAAACACAAGGAAACCGATAAGCCATGGAGAAATGAAGAGGTACAGGTAAAATGTCTGCCGCCGGCTTTCGCGATGAGTCAAGGAAACACCAACCTTTCTATGGGATATAAAATTATAACGCTTTAACTTTCGTTATAAATATTGCTCTAGGTAAAGGTATCATATGATGTTAGTTGAATGAAAGTTAAAGTGCTTTAACTTTATTGTCCGAACTGATGACATTATCATAGTGGATGGTTTCTCAATTATCAACCCTTTTTTTGGGAATATTGAAAGCGCTATCTTCTTTGAGGCTGCCTTAGTTCTTTCAGGACGGCTGACAAAGGCTGATACAGAAAGGTTTATGGTGGATATTCTTGCCCCGGAAATGAACGAAATTTCTTTAAAGGAGTTTTCGCAAAAGGGGTATAAATATGCTAAAGTTTCATCATGAGCATGTTACATGTTCTTTCAGTTGAATTTCCATGCGACTACATAAATGAGCATTGGTCTACAAGGCTAAAATAAAACCAGTGGGATATCCCACAGAAAAGGAGTTGTGATCACATGCAACAAGAAACGCTGAATAAAGGATGGCATTTTGACAACAGTTATGCACGTTTGCCGCAGACTTTTTTTACAAGGCAGGGAGCGGAGCCTGTTCAATCACCGAAGATGATGATCTTCAATACGTTGCTTGCTGAAAGCTTGGGGCTGAATACTGGGGCTCTTAATAGTGATGAAGGGACAAACGTTTTTGCAGGTAACCTGATTCCGGAAGGAGCCGAGCCTCTGGCTCAAGCTTACGCAGGCCATCAGTTCGGCAATTTCAACATGCTTGGTGATGGACGGGCTTTACTGTTGGGTGAACAGATTACGCCCCAAGGTGAGCGGGTGGATATCCAGCTGAAAGGTTCAGGGAGAACGCCATACTCCCGTGCAGGTGATGGACGTGCTGCTGTGGGACCCATGCTGCGTGAATATATTATTAGTGAAGCGATGTATGCACTGGGTATTCCTACAACAAGAAGTCTGGCAGTGGTCTCTACTGGAGAAAACATCATACGAGAAACAGAACGGCCAGGTGCAATCTTGACGAGGGTTGCTTCCAGTCATCTGCGTGTAGCAACCTTTCAATATGCAGCCAGAGGGGCATCGATGGATGATCTTCTGGCATTGGCTGATTATACGTTGAAACGTCATTTTCCTGATATCGCTGAAGCGGAGAATCGTTATCTTCTATTGCTTCAGGAAGTAGTTAAACGGCAGGCGTCTCTCATTGCGAAGTGGCAACAGGTTGGATTCATCCATGGTGTGATGAACACGGATAACATGGCGATTAGTGGTGAGACGATTGATTATGGACCATGTGCGTTTATGGATGCCTACAATCCGGCCACGGTATTTAGCTCTATTGACACGCAAGGACGATACGCCTATGGTAATCAACCGTATATTGGTGGCTGGAATCTGGCGCGATTTGCCGAGACGCTGCTGCCACTTTTGCATGAAGATGAAGAAAAAGCTGTACAGATCGCCCAGGATGCCATTGCACAGTTCTCTGAGCTTTATCATCATCACTGGCTCTCCGGTATGCGTTCCAAATTGGGCTTGTTTAATGAAGAGGCTGAAGA
Source organism: Paenibacillus pabuli NBRC 13638 (assembly GCF_001514495.1). Classification (GTDB taxonomy): domain Bacteria; phylum Bacillota; class Bacilli; order Paenibacillales; family Paenibacillaceae; genus Paenibacillus; species Paenibacillus pabuli. The sequence continues at coordinate 37,117 of NZ_BCNM01000026.1, read as the reverse complement.
TGAATCGCTCATCAGAGATCTTCTAGAACTCATGGAGAAGCATAATGCAGATTACACCAATACATTCCTGGCATTGACCTTTGATACGTTGGAGGGTACGTCCTGGTTTGGAACTTCAGAGTTTGCTGGATGGAACGAACGGTGGCAGGAGAGATTAGGCAGGCAGAAGGAAGCGAAAGAAGTTTCGCATCAATTGATGCGAGACAGCAACCCGGCGGTGATTCCACGGAATCATCGGGTAGAAGAAGCACTTGAACGAGCGGAGAATCATGGAGACCTTGCTGTGATGGAAAAGCTTCTTGCTGTCCTGGCACACCCGTATGCACATTCCCCTGAACAAGCCGAGTACGCTGAACTGCCTGCACAATGCGATACTTCATACCAGACATTCTGCGGAACCTGATTGAAGAGAAGAGATCATGAAGAGGCTGCCTATGGCAGCTTTTTCATATCGGTCCCAGGAAAGTTAAATCCATTTTACAAATTATAATAATTTTAGATCGTGAGCATCAACAGGTTGGGAGGACAGGTCGTGAACAAAGAAGAACAGTTCATAACGGGTTTCAGGGATTTATATAACAAGTTGGTTTGGCTTAATAAAGATAAGATGGAGGAAAATCTTAAGGGGTATAAGCCTTCTGAAGTACATTGTATCGAATACATCGAAAAAAATGCAGATTCCAACGTGACCAAACTTGCGGAGTTCTTTTATATGACTCGGGGTGCGATAAGTAAACTAACGAAGAAGCTCGTAAAAAAAGGGCTGATTGAAAGCTACCAGAAGCCGGATAACAAGAAAGAAATCTATTTCAGGCTTACAGAACAAGGAAAAGTCATTTATAACATCCATGAGGGCCTGCACAAAGAATTTCAGGAACGGGATAAAGCTGTATTTGAGCAGGTAACCGATGAACAATTCGACAATATGCTTAGCTTTGTGGAAAAGTATAACAGGCATTTGGACGCGGAAATAAAAAAACTGGATATAGATATCACGTCGGAATAAAGGAAATCATGAAAATGAAGCAAAGGCAGCCGGTCTCTACGGAGAATAGGCTGCCATATTTATTGTTTTTATTTTGTTGACGGGGAAACAAAAAGCTGATACGATATTTTTGTTTCCGTGGAATCGAAATCAAATCATTTGAAGGAGAATATATATGTCCAAATTTAGATCCCGCCATAAACAGAACACGGACCAGTCCATAGATAAGCATGCTTTAATATTCGGTCTCATCTCCGTATTTCTTTGCGGTATCGGCTTCAGTATCATAACACCTGTTGTTCCATTCTTAGTGCAGCCTTATATAAGCAATCCGGGAGAACAAGCGACAATGGTTACGCTGCTAACCTCTGTTTATGCATTTTGCTTGTTTTTTGCGTCCCCTGTACTTGGGGCTTTGAGCGACAAATATGGCCGTCGTCCATTGCTCCTGGTTTGTCTTGTGGGTTCCGCAATCGGCTATTTCGTTTTTGGCATAGGTGGAGCGCTATGGGTGCTGTTTGCCGGGCGCATCATAGAAGGTATAACAGGCGGAAGCATAAGTACGATCTTCGCCTATTTTGCAGACATCATTCCTGCAGAACAGAGAACCAAATACTTTGGATGGGTGAGTGCGGTTGTAGGTGTAGGCACTGTGATTGGCCCTACGCTGGGCGGATTACTTGCCAAGATTGATTATGCTGCACCGATGTATTTTGGAGCCATCATCACGTTGTTGAATGTGGCTTATGGATTCTTTTTGATGCCGGAGAGCCTTGACAAGAAACATAGACTGAAAGAGATCACTTTAGTACGATTGAATCCATTTACTCAGCTTTCAAACCTGCTTTCCATGAAAAACATAAACAGGCTGCTTGTCTCAGCGTTCTTGCTTTGGATACCCAATGGATCTTTACAGGCCGTTTTTTCACAATTCACACTGGATACGTTCCGTTGGAAGCCTGTACTGATCGGACTAATGTTCTCCATCATGGGTCTGCAGGACATCATTTCCCAAGGGTTCATCATGCCGAGGCTTCTGAAAATCCGTAGTGATAAACAGATTGCTATTCTTGGCATGGTTTCGGAGATGATTGGCTACGGCCTTATTGCTCTATCTGCTTTGTTCTCACTCTACCCTCTTTTGATTGTCGGCATGTTTGTCTTCGGGTTTGGAGATTCGATCTTTGGGCCTTCTTTCAACGGAATGCTCTCCAAATCTGTCGATTCGAGTGAACAAGGAAGGGTTCAAGGTGGCAGCCAATCTATTCAGGCTTTAGCAAGAATGATTGGTCCGATCCTTGGAGGCCAGATCTATGTGTCACTTGGTCATGCCGCACCTGCTTTTATGGGCATGATTCTGATAGCCGTCGCCATACCCATTTTATATAAAAGAACGCTTGAAAATTGGTGAATTCTTACTTTACAATGCTAGTGAAACAAGAATAATAGAAGTGAGCAACTTTTTGAAGTGGGTGATATGATGTCCGATATACAGACTAAACCAGAATTGGCTAAAATTCTTTTACCGCTGCTTGAGCGGACATCCTTCAGCAGAAAACAGATGGAAAACGGTGTAAACCGTTTGTTCGATACCTTCAAATGGGAAGGTGTCCCATACGTAGAGCCTCAAAGCGATGCGTATGTCGTTCGAATATACGAGCGTGGGATCGTCATGCTGGAAAAACAGTTGAAGCAGACTGACGAAGTGATTTACTGGTTGCTGGAGGATATCATATTTACGGCAGCGCATGTAGAATTGATGGAACGATATGGTGTAGATAATAAACAGACGCACTTGAACTATACGAGCGAAGTGATGCAAGAACTAAATCAAAGCATGAAGAAGGCTTTTGATCAGATTGGAGATCCCTATTTACATTGGCATCTGACAGGCAAACGTCAGCAGCTTGAGAGACTTGAACCAAGAAAAGAGAGGTGATTGATGTGAGTGAACAGGATCTCCATGATGTATGGTATGAGTATGCTGTATCATTTGTCGGGAAAAAGAATGAATCTGGCCAGGGTTGGGCGTCATTAACCCCAAATGAACAGGAAATTGCTGCATTATGGCTGTTAGAGACGGATGCCTTTAATGGTGGCTTTTTGCAGTTTTTCTGCAACTGGGGTGAAGAGGCGTACCTTTACGCATTGCGGGCATTACATGCCATTGGTGCGAATCAAGTGTTGGATATCATCAAGTCAGCATATGGCTGCATTAAGCATTTGGAGGAGGATGAACGGCTTACGCAGCTGTGGGATATACCTCAATTTCTAACAACGGAACAGGAGCAGCAGCTGGATGCGTTGGATCAGCAATTTTGGAACAATGAAGATCAGATCCCGCAGAAGGCATATGGATATTACCACGGGAAATTGAACATGCTGTCTTTATAAACGATTGCAAAGTGCTCATCTGTAGTCTTATCCAAATATTGAATACTTGGCCTTGCAATGATTTTAACGTTCGGCTATACTGGCTATAAATTGAATACATGAATTACGTTGATAGAGCGCAGTAGCGGCTTTGTCCCTGTTACAGAAAGTCAGGGGTTGATGGAACCTGATACATACAAGGGCTGCGAATTACACTCTGGAGTACTTGGGTAATGCCAAGCGGAATGGCGAACGATATTTTGCCGAAAGCGGTATGGACAGCGTGTGAGCTGTTGTCTGTGCAAGTTGGGTGGTACCACGGTTATGATAATCGTCCCTATGTCTATTGAAGACAAGGCGGCGATTTTTTTGTGTCCAAAAAAAGGCACACCCTGCTTAGCTCTTGATGAATTCACGTAAATCATGGCCTAATACCAATGCATAGAGAAGGGGTTGTTAGTTTTGAATATTATTGATGAACTGGAATGGCGTGACGCCATTAACCAACAAACGGATGCGGAGGGTTTGCGTGAGCTGACCGAGACAACGTCGGTTTCCTTGTACTGCGGGGTTGACCCTACCGGTGACAGCATGCATATTGGACATTTGATTCCGTTTATGATGCTGAAACGTTTCCAACTCGCCGGCCACCGTCCGGTCATTCTGATTGGGGGAGCTACAGGCACTATTGGTGATCCAAGTGGTCGTCAATCGGAACGTTCCCTGCAGACGTTGGAAGAGGTACAGGCCAATGTGGATGCTCTGACTGCACAAATGAAAAAACTCTTTATAACGGATGGCGATAATCAGGTGCGCTTGGTCAATAACTACGACTGGACACATAAAATCAATGTGATTGAATTTTTGCGTGACTACGGTAAGAACTTCAATCTGAATACGATGCTGGCCAAAGACGTAGTTGCGAGCAGGCTGGAAGACGGCATTTCGTTTACCGAGTTCTCCTACCAGATTCTCCAATCGCTCGATTACCTTCACCTGTTCCAACATGAGGGTGTACAGCTGCAAATCGGCGGTTCCGATCAATGGGGCAATATTACAAGCGGTTTGGACTTGATTCGGAAAAAAGAAGGATCTGAAGCCAAAGCTTTCGGTCTAACCATTCCGCTCATGCTCAAATCCGATGGTACCAAATTCGGTAAATCCGCAGGGGGTTCGATCTGGCTTGATCCGAACAAAACGACGCCATTCGAATTCTACCAGTTCTGGGCGAATACCGATGACCGTGATGTGATCAAATACCTGAAATACTTCACATTCCTGAGCAAAGAAGAAATTGAAGCTTTGGCGGACAAGGTAGCGACCGAGCCGCACAAGCGTGAAGCACAAAAGGCACTTGCGGAGGAAATGACGAAGTTTGTGCATGGGGATGACATGCTGGAGCAGGCGAAACGCATTACCGCCGCACTGTTCAGCGGTGATATTCGTTCTCTTACCGCGGACGAAATCGAGCAGGGATTCAAGGAAATGCCTACCTTCGAAACCGATGGAGAAGCGAGAAATATTGTGGACTGGCTCGTGGATCTGGGCTTGGAGCCATCCAAGCGTCAGGCGCGTGAGGATGTCACCAAAGGAGCAATCTCCATGAACGGTGAGAAGATTACGGAGCTTGAATTCACGGTCTCTGCAGAGCACGCAATTGGTGGAAGATTCATTATTATCCGCAAAGGCAAGAAAAACTACAGTCTGGTGAAATTGAAGTCGTAATCTGTAGTCATTGGATGAAACTTGGGAGGTTTTTGCGAAGAAGTTAATCTTATCTTCCCAAGATACAAAAGGACCGTCTCCATACATGTCAATGACATCATGGAGACGGTCCTTTTTACATTCCACCGCAAATGGCTTATGTTTTATTGATTCACAATCGCTGTGATCTCTTCGTCCAAATCAAGTCTTACATTCTCACGGTAAGCCCGAATGTCATATTCACTGTGCAGGTAGCGCAGGATTGCTTCGATCATATTGGATTCGACCAGGTATTGACTGCGACCTTGAATCCAGACTTCAGCGGAATATCCCGTCTCTTCTTCCCAGCTCAGTTCCACATTGACATCAGTTGGGCGTACACCCTTGCGTTCAGCCATGTGAATACAGATTGCGTTGACAATTTCATCCATACTCAGAACCATAGCGATTAGTACCGTCCGTTTCTGTTACGGTCATCATCATCACGATCATTGCGGCGGTCATAGCGACCATCCGCTGCCGGTTTACGACGATTTGTAATGGCTCTGAACAGGGCCATTGCAAGCATTACGATCAGCATAATAGCAGCCACGTTTACAAGCAATCCAAGAATGTTACCCAGAGCTCCCATGCCGCCGAACAATCCGCCAAACATCATACCAGCCAGACCGCCGAGCATCATGCCTTTCATAAATCCGCCGCCACCGCCGAAGAATCCGCCACGGTTCGTTGCTGCTCCATTGCTGGAGTTGTTATTTGTGTTTGATTTGCTCACGTTGGAATCGGATTTCTTAGGTGTGTTGGTATAACTTTTCGTACCCGATTTGAAACCGCCACCACGTCTAGCATCAGCAGAATCCGGATTTGCGACTCCGACTGTTGCGAACAGCAATGTAAAGGCCATGAAAACCATCATGAGATGTTTAATTCCGAATTTTTTCTTCATTGTAAAGATCGTAACCTCCCGATTAATTTGTTTGATACGCCCAAAATTGGGCCTTACTCAAGTAATACGGTCAACTTGCAGGAACGTTTCAAATTTTGTTTAATTTTCTGAAATACTTGGACAAGAGTCCTGAATGGCTGCCTGACCATCGAGGAGTTGGGTAACCCAGTTACACCATTCGAGGCCGGTTTGAGCATTCATTAACCCTTTTTGAACCAGAATGTAACTTCCGAATTCCCGGCTGCCTACCTTTAAATTATCCTGAGGTATACGGGATTTCAGTCCCTCGAAATAACGGATACGCTCCATAAACCAGTTCTGCCGTTCAGTCAGAATACGTCTCATGCTTCCGTCTTCCGCAATGCCGACACATAAAATACGCAGATTAAACTCGTCACGAGTAACCGGAGCGGTAACAGGAGTGATCATCCATCCCAGCAGTTTTTCAATACCTTTTTCCGTGACTGCATACATTTTTTTGTCCGGTTTATCAGACTGTTGCACCCAGCGGGAGGCTAAAAGCTCATCGTTTTCCATTTTGGAGAGGAGGGGATAGATCTGACTGTGTTTGGCCTGCCAATGTGGCTGGATTTTCAGCATTAGATCATAACCTGATGACTCCTCGCGGGTAAGAAGCCCGAGCAATCCGTAGGAAAGTATGTTCATGCACATGTCTCCTTAATATTAGGGCTGGGTCAGTGAAAACAATGCAAAATGGTTCTCATTGACCGCTTTCATAAAAGTGTACACTGAAACTGTATGGTTTGACAACCTGACAGAACAACTGCCTCAATTTAGACAAAAAAAGAGTGCGAACCCTGAGGTCCGCACCCAAAACCATTTAGAGAGATGTCTGCTGCCCATACCCCTCAGCGACAAGATCAAGTTCTCCTGTGTAGGAGTCGATGACCATGCCGTGGACGGGTACATTGGGCGGAAGCAATGGATGTTTCTTGATCACTTCCACAGTATGTTTTACCCCTTCTTCAACGCTGTCAAACCCGCGTAACCACTTTTGCAAACGAATGCCCGAGTTCTCCAGCGTGCTCATGACTTCTGCGGATACTCCCCGGTCTACCATATGTCCAATCATCGTTTCGGCGTGCAGGGAAGCCATGCCGCATTCCGTATGTCCGACAACCAGCACTTCATCCGCACCAAGCTCATAGATCGCGACGAGTACACTACGCATGACGGACCCAAAAGGTTGAGAGATAATCGCGCCAGCGTTTTTAATAATTTTCACATCGCCATTTTTCAGGTTCATGGCCTTGGGCAGCATTTCCACCAAACGTGTATCCATACAAGTAATGATGACCATCTTTTTGGTTGGGAACTTGCCAGCCGTATACTTTTCGTATTCTTTGCTCTCGACAAATGTTTTGTTGTACGCCAAAATCTCTTGAATGTTGTTCATGTCCATTGCCTCCTGTTATCCAATACGATGAGCACGACGACTTGCACCAAAGTGCAGCTTGTCCTGCGCCCTATATTTTTATGCTTTTTAATCACGGTCAACAGCTCGCAATATTTTGCTCTATAGAAGAGTATTGCAAATTGCATCTGTTAAAAGTTGATTATACGCATTGCAAAAAGTATCATCAATAGGGTGTATAAACTTTTTTTGGAGAGGTGAACATTAACAATGGATAAACACGCACAGCAACAGCTGGAATCCTTCCGTAATCTGGCCCGTAAAATCAAGAGTTATCATGAAGCCATTGGTTTGCTTCACTGGGATCTGCGCACAGGCGCGCCGAAGAAAGGCGTTCCGACACGTTCGGAAACGCTTGGAATGTTATCTACCGAAGCGTTCAAACTGCAGACTTCAGTGGAGATGAAATCCTATCTGGATACATTAACAACTCCCGCGGTACTGGAACAACTGGAAGATACAGACCGCCGTCAGGTGGAAGACTGCAAAAAGGAGTATGATCGCAGTCAGTCGGTACCCCCGGAGAAAGTGCAAGCATATACCGTGCTCACAGCCAAATCCGAGACAGCATGGGAAGATGCTAAACATAACAGTGATTTTGCTGGATTCTCGCCCTACCTTACGGACATTGTGAAGCTCAAGCAGGAGTTTATTGACTACTGGGGCGTTAAAGATACGCGTTATGACACCCTTCTGGACATGTATGAGCCGGAACTGACGGTAGAAAAGGTGGATGCGGTATTTGCCCGTCTCAAAGCCCGTTTGGTGCCCCTGCAAGAGAAGATCAATGCATCGGCGAACAAGCCGAATACGGAGTTCCTCAACCAGCTGTTTGACAAGGAGCAGCAAGAGAAATTCAGTTTGTTTATTCTGGAACAAATGGGTTATGACTTTGAAGCCGGAAGACTCGATGAGAGTGTTCACCCGTTCGCAACGGGCCTGAATCCAGGGGATGTGCGGATTACGACGAACTACTTGCAGGATGATGTGACGAGTGCGGTCTTCAGTTCACTACATGAAGGCGGACATGCCCTGTATGAGCAAAATATTGACGACAGTCTGGCCGGTACCCTCCTTGCCGAAGGAACATCGATGGGTATCCACGAATCACAGTCACGCCTTTGGGAAAATATGATTGGCCGCAGCCTTTCATTCTGGACGCGATATTACAGCGATTTGCAGCAGCATTTCCCGCAGTTGAGCGAGGTTGAACTGGAAGACTTCTACCGGGCAATTAATCGGGTGGAGAGCTCTTTGATTCGAATTGAAGCGGATGAGCTGACATACAATCTGCATATCATCATTCGCTATGAAATTGAGAAAATGCTGTTCAACGAAGGTTTGGAAGTCAAAGACCTGCCTGAGACCTGGAATGCCAAATACAAGGAATATCTGGGCATCGTACCACCAAATGATGGTATGGGTGTGCTGCAGGATGTCCATTGGTCCGGTGGCGACTTCGGTTATTTTGCTTCGTACTCGCTTGGTAATATGTATGCTGCACAGATTCTACATACCTTGCGTAAGGAAATGCCGGCGTTTGATTCCTATATTGCCGAAGGTAATCTAATTCCAATCAAGGAATGGCTGACGGACAAAATTTATCGCTATGGCAAAAGCCGTACGCCTTCCGAATTGATCCTGTCCGTTACGGGTGAAGAGTTGAACCCGGATTATCTGGCCGATTATCTGGAAGCGAAATATGCCGAGATTTACAAGCTGTAGGACGAGATAACACCATCATTTAATGGTTGAAGAGCGGGGCGCATTGGCCCGGCTCTTCTTTTGCATGCAATTCTTAACCTTTTGATGGGCATCGGCATATCCATAGTAGAGAGAACAGCTGAAACCAGTGAAGGAGGGAAAGACCATGAAATACACGCCCTGGTTCATCCGGGCCATTGTCATTTTGCTCATTATCATAGTGGCGTTTACGAGCTGTAACCAAGAGAAGAACGCAAACAAAATTACGATTGGTGAAGTCACGCGTTCTGTATTTTACGCACCGGAGTATGTGGCGGTGGCCCAAGGCTTTTTTGAAGAACAGGGGCTTGAAGTGGACATTCAGACAACGGCTGGTGGCGACAAAACGATGGCGGCGCTTCTCGCAGGTTCTGTTGACATCGCGCTGGTTGGAGCAGAAACATCGATCTATGTCTATCAGCAGGGAGCTGAAGATCCGGTCATTAACTTTGCCCAGCTAACACAGACGGACGGAACTTTTCTGTTCGCCCGCAATCCCGAAGGCAGCTTCGATTGGGAGCAATTGAAACAGAGCACCTTCCTTGGACAAAGGAAAGGCGGGATGCCTCAAATGGCAGGCGAATTCACGCTGAACAAACATGGCATTGATCCGCAGAATGATCTGGAGTTGATTCAAAATGTGGATTTTGCCAACATCGCTTCCGCATTTGCCTCAGGTACAGGGGATTATGTGCAGTTGTTTGAACCCCAGGCGTCCATCTTTGAAAAAGAGGGTCGCGGGAAGGTAGTAGCCTCGTTTGGAACAGAAAGCGGCCATCTGCCTTATACGGTCTTCATGACCAAACAAAGCTATATCAACGACAACAAGGACATTGTTCAGAAGTTCACTAACGGCTTGCACAAAGCACAAGCTTGGGTGGATTCCCACACCGCTGAAGAGATCGCTGAAGTCATTAAGTCTTATTTCAAAGATATCGACCCAGCCATTCTGATAAGCAGTGTGAATCGATACAAGGAACAGGGAACCTATGCAACGGATCCAATCATTGATGAAGAAGAATGGAACAACTTGCTCGACGTAATGACTGCTGCAGGAGAATTAAAACAGCGGGTGGAGTCTCAAACCATTGTCGATAACTCCTATGCAGAACAAGCGGCATCGAACAAGTAACCAGGTATTCAGGAAAGGAAGTGAGCACATATGCCTGAATCCGAAACGGTGATCAAACTGGAAGGGGTTTCGCAAGTCTATGTCAGTGAGCGTGAAGCTTCACTGGTTATTGAAAATCTGAGTCTTCAGGTCAAGCAAGGAGAGTTCGTCAGTCTTGTTGGCCCCAGCGGATGTGGTAAAACCACGTTGCTGTCGATCATCGCCGGGCTGCTCACCCCGACCGCAGGCGAGGTTCAAGTTAAAGGTAAACGCATCGAGGGTCCTTCTGCCCAGATCGGTTATATGCTGCAACAGGATTATCTGTTTCCATGGCGGACCATTCTGGACAATGTCCTGATTGGACTTGAACTGACAGGCACACTCGATGAATGGAACCGTGAGCGTGCGCGGGAGCTGTTGAGGGGCATGGGTCTAGCTGGCACTGAAGAACAGTATCCTTCCGAGCTATCCGGGGGCATGAGGCAACGCGTGGCGCTGGTACGCACACTGGCTACAGACCCGGGAATACTTTTGCTTGATGAACCCTTCTCCGCACTTGATTATCAAACCAAGCTGCAATTGGAGGATCTGGTATCAGACACATTGAAGGCGTCCGGTAAAACATCGGTGCTTGTCACGCATGACCTGTCGGAAGCTATCGCTGTCAGTGATCGCGTTATCGTACTGGATCGCAATCCGGGTCGCATTCGGCGGGAGTTCATCATCCCTGAGGAGCTGCGGAACGCGCAGCCTTTTCACGCTCGGGAGCAGCAAGGTTTCAATGAGCTGTTTCAGGCGTTATGGAGCGAATTGGAACAGTCCGGAGGAGGTGAGAAGAACGGGTGAATCAGGCGAATCAGAAAAAGCAGGAAATGCGTGATGACTGGATGAAACAGCTGCATCAAAGTCATGTTCAACAGGTCGCCAGATGGCGTCATAAAGTGCTGGCTGTACAGCTGGCCATGCTGGTATGTATGTTTTTGTTGTGGGAACTGGCGGGGCGGCTGCGTTGGATCGACGTGCTCTTGTTCAGTTATCCAAGCAAAATTTTTAATCAGATTGGCAAGGACATCGCCAGCGGGGAGTTATGGGCGCATGTCGGTGTAACCGTTGGGGAAACGGCAGTTGGTTTTTTGCTGGGGACACTCGTCGGAACGCTGCTTGCGGTCCTGATCTGGTGGTCTCCTTTTTTGTCCAAGGTACTTGATCCTTACATGGTTGTGTTTAACAGTATGCCGAAGGTGGCGCTGGGTCCGATCTTTATTGTCATGTTTGGTGCAGGTTTTACGGCGATTGTCATGACAACCTTGTCCATCACCGTGATTATAACGACACTTGTCGTGTATAACAGCTTCAATGAAGTGGATCAGAATTATATTAAAGTTATCCGCACGTTTGGCGGCGATCGCTCCGAGATTTTTACCAAAGTGGTATTGCCTGCTTCCTTTCCCGCCATTGTCTCCACCTTGAAAGTAAACGTGGGTATGGCTTGGGTTGGAGTGATCGTGGGTGAATTTCTGGTCGCCAAGCAGGGGCTGGGTTATCTGATCATCTATGGATTCCAAGTATTCAATTTCACCCTGGTTTTGTCCAGTTTATTGATTATTGCGGCAGTAGCGACAGCGATGTATCAACTCGTTGTATACGTAGAACGCAAGCTGCTGGCAGGGCGCAGGTAATATTGCAAATCATGCGTGTGTAAAAAGAGTCCTTTACGATATGTATACAATTTCACAAGAGGTGTCACGTTGCCCGAACCCGTAAAATCAAGTACCATACTAATACGAATATTCCGCGCAGTCCGGAATGGATGCGACGATTGGAGAAGAGGGCCTAGAGGCTTGCGTCGTATCAAACAAATTGCCAGCGTCCCTCATCCGGGGCGCGTTATTGTGACCGGCATGCATGCGCATGTCGGTTGATGCCGTTTACTGAGCAGCGTGTCGTCAACAATACGCAATTCTTTCGCACATTCTTTTTTAGGGGAGAAGAAATGGTTTCTGACAGGATGAGTAATACTAGAGAATGGTATATGCGAAAGTCGTTCTACCAGGCGTAGGACAAGTGTTCATCTGTAGAGGCAAATCGCTGGCTTTGAATTATTGCAGCTTAGAGGAGAGGAATGTTAGATGGGCTTTAGGGTAATAAAAACCGCAATAGCCGCGCTGATGGCCGTGCTGATTGCGGACTGGTGCGGCTTGCCTGGACCAACATCGGCGGGTTTGCTCGCCATTCTGGGCGTTGACGTCACTCGAAAAAGAAGTATTCGTACCATATCTGCCCGATTCTTCGCTTCTGTAGTGGGGCTTTTATTTGCAAGTGTACTTTTTCACTTTCTTGGCTTCCATTACTGGGTGCTGGCGGTCTACATACTGATTGCGTTTCCGGTTATTGTACGGGCAGGATTCAAGGAAGGCATTGTGACGGGGTCTGTCGTAGTGTTTCGGGTATTTGGCGGCGGAGAAATGGACGTCCATGTCGTTCTGGTGCAAATTGGATTGCTGTTGGTCGGCCTTGGTTCCGCAATGGTGGTCAATCTGGCCTACATGCCGGCTGCTGATCCGCAGATGCTGCGTATCCGCAAAAGGATCGATGAATTATTCTCGGTCATCTTCAAGGAGTTTGCAGCCACATTGCGAAATCCCAACGAAGTCTGGGCAGGAAAAGAACTGATAGAAGCCGACAAGGCTGTGCTTGGCGGAATTGAAGCAGCCAAACGTTCATTGGAGAATCAGGTCATCCACCCGAACGAGGGCTGGAGTGTTTACTTTTATATGCGCAAAACGCAGCTGGATTCCATCCAGCATATGATGCATCTGGTATCCCAGATCTATCAGAAGATGCCGCATGCGGAGATGGTGTCCGAGCTGTTCGATCAGCTTAGCCAGGATGTGTTGACCGAATCTTATACGGGACGAACCGAAAAACTTCTCGCAGATGTGCAGGAAGAATTCAGGCGAATGGATCTGCCAGATACAAGGGAAGAATTCGAGATTCGCTCCGCGATTCTCCAGCTGTGCCGGGAACTCGCGCTGTATCTGAAAATCGCGAAGAAGGACAAAGCGCCGTCCCCGATTACGGACCGGTCCCAATCTACAAACGAATAATAGAAAATAGTTGTCACCCTAGACGGATGCCCTGCATACACTTGTAGTGAATGATTGTATGGAGGAGGTTTAAAGATGTCATTGAGTCATAAACATCAATGTAGAGAGATCATCACGAAGGCGATCTGCGGCAAAGGTCGTAAGTTCTCTACCGTAACACATACCGTGACTCCGCCTAATGGTCCGACCAGTATTTTGGGGGCTTGGATTATCAACCACCAATATGAAGCTGTGTCAGCGGGGGACGGAATTGAAGTTATTGGTACTTACGATATCAACATCTGGTATTCTTATGACAAAAATTCGCAGACGGATGTAGCCAAAGAGACAGTGTCGTATGTAGAACATGTGCCTTTGTCCTATCTGGACCCGAAACACCGGGCCACCACAGTAGAGGTATCTGCGGATGCAACGCAGGAACCTAGCTGTGTGGAAGCCGCGGTGTCGGCAGGTGGAGGCAGCGTAATTATCCGGGTGGAACGGGAATTCGCTGTAGAGCTGGTCGCCGAGACTAAAGTTTGTGTGAAAGTGTGCACGGATGGTTGTGGAGATTACGAAGACAAGGATTATGACTATGGCAGTGGTGATGGAGATTATGATGATCTCGATCCCGACCTGCTGGACGATGAACTGTAATTTCATCGCACTAGAACGATTAGTTAAGGCATTATATGCGCCGGAAGCGGCAGCGAAGAGGGCGCAAGCCCTCTTTTTTCATAATTATTTATAGGATCTACGTGCTACCGAATGTACGTTGAAATATGCCTCGATGGGAGGCTCCACCTTGTGGAGATGTTTTCATTTTGGGGTGGTTGGGAAGGAGGGACAAGATGAATGTGATGGAAGAGGCTGAGGAGGCAGTGCGCCGATATGAACGCATGCTCCCTAGGGAGCGGACAGATCGCCTGAAGCGATCCGGCATTGAAGTGATGTCCTCGCATAGCAGGCGTTCCCGTGAGTTAGGCCTGCGCGTGCGTTACGATGTAGAGATATGCTGCCTGAAAGCGATCCGAATCAAACGAAGAGATACCAGCGGCATGGGTGGAGCGCAGGAAAGTGTGCTGGACCCCGAGGCTGCTTCGACGTTGTTCAAACGCATTGAACGGCTTGCCGTCAAAACCGTATACACCGTTGGACTGGATCATGGTGCTGTAAGGCTGGAGGCCACAGGAAAGAGCGGCTGCGCCGTCATCTCCATTGATCCGAGGCCGTGGAAGGGGATGACGGACCTCTCTGCCATGTACCGTGCAGGCTGGAAACAACTCCAGTCTGCACTGGATGAAGAGCGGCAGCGAAATACAGCACCTATACTTGGAATGGATCCCGAGTTCTTGCTTGTGCAGATGCCGGAATCCAAAATCGTTCCGGCCTCCCGATTTCTGGAACGAACAGGTGTAGCAGGCTGTGATTCCGTTACGATCGGCGGGCGGCGAATATACCCTGTGGCTGAACTGCGTCCAGCGCCCAGTTCCGAGCCGCGTGAACTGCTGGCTCATCTGATGAGGGCCTTTGCGGCAGCCTCACGCAGCATTAGCGACCATTCGTTGATTTGGCAGGCAGGGGGGATGCCCCAGCGAGGATTGCCGCTTGGCGGACATGTTCATTTCAGTGGCGTGACACTGAACGGGGAACTGCTGCGTGCTCTGGACAATTATCTCGCTTTGCCGCTTGCCATTCTTCAGGACCCGCGAGGTTCAGCGAGACGTCCACGGTATGGGGCGCTGGGTGATTTTCGGCTGAAATCCTACGGTGGATTCGAATACCGCACATTACCAAGTTTTCTGGTATCTCCTCTGGTTGCCAAAGGTGTCGTTGCTCTGGCTGGTCTTATTGCTAGAGGCTATAGTAAACTCCGTCAACGTCCATTGGCGAAGACGGCAATCCATACCGCCTTTTATGAAGGAAACCGTGAAATCATGCAGGCACCTATATCGGCCCTGCTGGATGACTTGATACAAATGGATGATTATGAGCGCTATGAACGTTATGCGGCTCCCTTAATTAGCCAATTAAGACAGGGGAGGACATGGGATGAGAGTCGGGATATACGTAAACTCTGGAATATTCGAGCAGGTTCATGAAGAGTGGGCACTTTTTTGGTATAATGAGAATTAAGGCAATTTTGATCATCGTTATGGGAGAAATGGAACAGCAACCTGTGAGGGAAAGCGGCGGATGGCCGAAACATGAGGCGGAGGCACGAATAAAGTGCCTGACCGCCTTATTGCTCCTTCCGGGTCAGCGTCTCTTCCTGACATCATAGGAGCGGATGGAGGATACTCATGGCTCAGTATACGCCAATGATTCAACAATATTTGCAAGTGAAGGCCGAAGCGCAGGACGCTTTTCTTTTTTTTAGATTAGGTGATTTCTATGAAATGTTCTTTGAGGATGCGGTCAATGCTTCCCGTGAGCTTGAGATTACATTAACAGCACGCGCAGGCGGGGGAGAAGATAAAATTCCGATGTGCGGCGTGCCTTATCATTCGGCTGACAATTACATACAGCGCTTGATTGAAAAAGGATACAAGGTCGCTATTTGTGAACAAATGGAAGATCCAACCGTAACCAAAGGCATGGTACGTCGTGAAATTGTACGGGTCATTACACCCGGAACAGTCATGGAAGGCAAAACATTGGGGGACAAGTCCAACAACTATATGGTATGCCTGACAGGGAACCAGAACACACTTGCACTGGCTGCCTGCGATTTGTCTACCGGAGAGCTCTACGTAACCTCAGTCCCATACTCCCAGGAGTGGCTGAAGGACGAGATTGGGATCTACGAACCTTCGGAACTGGTGGGGGATGCTGCATTACTGGATACAGTAGCTGCCCAGGCGTCTCCAATCGGTCGTCCTGTGGTGTATACGCCGTGGACGAAGAGTAAGGAAGATCTAGTGCGGCAGCAATTCGGCGAAGCAGTATGGGCACGTCTGGAGCCTGAGCGTCAAGCTTGTATCGCACGCCTCTTCTCCTATTTAAGTGAGACACAGAAACGCTCCCTTGGACAGCTGACACAGGTTTCAACGTACGAGCCGGATCACTTTATGATTCTGGACCCGTTTACTCGGCGTAATCTGGAACTGGTGGAAACCGTCCGTGAGCGTTCCAAAAAAGGCTCGTTACTGTGGCTGCTGGATCGGACAGAGACGTCCATGGGTGCACGAATGCTGCGTCGTTGGGTCGATAAACCTTTGCTGCAAAAAGGCAAAATCAATGAGCGTCTGGAAGCGGTAGACACGCTGTATAACCAGTTTATATTGCGGGAGGATCTGCGTGCAGAACTCAAAGACATCTATGATCTGGAACGTCTGGTAGGCCGTATTGCTTTTGGTAACGCCAACGGTCGGGATCTGAATGCACTGAAGCTGTCACTGGACAAAATTCCGGGGCTCCGTCAGTATTGTGCGGATTCTCCATCCACGACGTTACAGCATATTGCTGGCATTATGGATGATTGCAGTGATCTGCGTGATGCAATCGGTCAGGCTATCGTTGATGAGCCGCCGGTGTCGGTTCGTGATGGCGGTTTAATTCGTGAAGGATACCATGAGCGACTGGATGAACTCAGGGAGGCTTCGGTCAATGGCAAGCAGTGGATTGCAGAACTGGAAGCCAGAGAGCGTGAGGCGACCGGCATTCGCTCGTTGAAAATCGGTTACAACAAAGTATTTGGGTACTATATCGAAATTACCAAGTCGAACCTGGCTTCTCTGCCGGAAGGGCGTTACGAACGGAAGCAGACACTGGCCAATGCAGAGCGTTACATTACGCCAGAGCTGAAAGAGAAAGAGACACTGATTCTGGAAGCTCAGGACAAAATGGTTGATATTGAGTACGGTTTGTTCGCCGAATTGCGGGAACGGCTTAATCAGGAGATCGCCAGGCTGCAAAAGCTGGCTGAACTAGTCGCGGAGATTGATGTGTATCAGTCCTTTGCCGTGATCAGTGCGGAACGTAATTTCGTACGGCCTACATTAACCGATGGTTACAATTTGGTTGTGGAACAAGGTCGTCATCCGGTGGTTGAAGCCGTGATGCGAGACGGAGCTTTTATTGCCAATAATACAGCCATGCGCAAGGAAGAGGCTCAAATTCTGCTGATTACCGGTCCGAATATGGCCGGGAAAAGTACCTATATGCGGCAAGTGGCGCTGATTTCGATTCTGGCGCAGATCGGCTGTTTTGTGCCGGCTGGACAAGCTGAGGTACCGATCATGGATCGTATTTTCACACGGATTGGTGCGGCAGACGATCTCATCGGGGGACAGAGTACGTTTATGGTCGAGATGGCCGACATTCAGGTCATGACGGATAAAGCAACACCGCGCAGTCTGATTATTATCGACGAATTGGGACGGGGGACGTCCACCAGTGAAGGCATGGCGATTGCGCAGTCCGTGATTGAATATGTGCATGATGTCATTGGCTGTAAAGCGCTTGTATCCACACACTTCCACGAGCTTGCTCATCTGGAGGAAAGTCTGGACAAGTTGGCGAACTACTCCATGGCCGTTCAGGAGAGCGGGGACAAGGTTAATTTCCTCCGCAAATTGATTGCCGGGGCTGCCAGCAGCAGTTACGGAATTTATTGTGCACGACTTGCAGGTCTGCCGGATAGCATCATCGAGCGGGCAAATGGACTGCTGCATGGTTTTGAGCATGCCGCAGCTCAAGTTGCCGTTGGAAGTGAATTTGCCGGGAATGACAAGCGACAACTGGATGAACAAGTTCATGGCGTGAAGTTTCAGTCTACAGACCATTCCTCATTAATACGGGAACATGAGACTGTGGAGAAGGTTGACTTCGGTGTTTTAATTGAGGATTCATCAGACCAGCAGCAAGCCCATAAATCAGCCAGCAAGAAGCAGACAGGCTCCAAACATGCGGACGTGGTTCAACTGTCCATCTTTGGTGATGACGAGCCTAGCGTAGCTCCGAAACAGGCAGAGGTGGTTGCTGTTGACAAACCTGCCCGGGAGTTTATTCGCAATATGAAGGATATTGATGTGATGAACATGACCCCGCTTCAGGCGATGCAGATATTGAATGATCTCAAATTGAAGGCACAGCAATTATCCTGAGTATAGGGGAGGGAAAACCTGTGGCGAAAATTCATGTGCTTGATGAACATATTGCCAACCAGATTGCGGCAGGTGAGGTGGTTGAACGACCTGCTTCAGTCGTTAAGGAGCTGCTCGAAAACTCGGTGGATGCAGGCGCCTCCAAGATTGATGTTACGGTGGAAGAGGGCGGGCTGCTTCGTATTCGGGTTAAAGACAATGGTTCCGGTATCGAACCTGAGGATATGGAGAAGGCCTTCTATCGTCATGCAACCAGTAAAATAGCTCATGGTCGCGATCTGTTTCAGATCACAAGTCTTGGATTCCGGGGTGAAGCCTTGGCGAGTATCGCCGCTGTTTCCAAAGTGAAAGTGTTATCGGCCAGCGGGAATGACGGGCGAGGGCGCCGAATCGTGATTGAGGGCGGCAAACTTCTCTCACATGAGGATGGAACCTCACCCCAAGGCACTGACTTTGAGGTAAAAGAACTATTTTTCAATACGCCAGCCAGGCTTAAATATATGAAAACGATCCAGACCGAGCTGGGACATATCTCGGATGTTCTCTATCGCATGGCCATATCTCATCCTAACATCTCGTTCACACTGCGTCATAATGAAAATACGCTGCTTCAGACGCTGGGCAACGGGGATCTGCTGCAAGTGGTTGCAGCGATCTATGGCACAAGTGCAGCCAAAGCCATGCTCCCCATTCAGGGAGAAAGTCTGGACTATCGTGTGAGCGGGCTGATCAGTCTGCCGGAATGGACTCGTGCTAATCGTGGCGGTATGTCGACCATTGTAAACGGACGATACATTCGAAATTATGGGCTCAATCAGGCTATTCTGAAGGCGTATCATACCTTGCTGCCTATTAATCGGTTTCCACTTGTCGTAGTGCAATTGGAGATGCACCCGTCCCTTGTCGATGTGAATGTGCATCCGGCGAAGCTGGAGGTTCGTTTCAGCAAGGAAGCGGAGTTGTACGAGTTTATAGAAACAACACTGCGTGGAATATTGCGAAAAGAAGTGCTCATTCCACAGGTAACGAAACAGCAAATCAGACGTGGAGATAATAGTTCCTTTATCCAAGAACAATTTCTGTTCCCAAGAGGGCCGCTAAAGGAAGAAACTGAATCCGCAGGTTACGGGCAGCAGGGTCCGCTGGGGAAACATGCTGAACCCGGTAAAATGGCTTCGGAGGATGATGATCTGGATTTGGATGCTCCGGCTGATCTGCAGTCAGGTACGGATCGGAACATGGAGGGTCAGACACCGCCTTTGCCCGAAGCTCCACCCGAAATACCACCATCCTATGATCCATTCGGGATGTTGAGCGGGGATCTAGGATCTAATGTTCTGAAGCAAAATTATAGTCCTGACGAGAATTCCCATAGTGATCCAGCTTCTCCAGTGAGTGAAAGTACCGGTGATGCTGCAGATCATGCTTCGCAAGATGCCATACCTTCAGCTGAGGATAGGAGGCCATCTGCTTCTGCTTATCGTTCCAATTCAGTGGATTCTCCGGTGAGAGAACGACGTTCGTCTTATAATCCATCTGCGGCTGGTACAAAAGGAGAAAGAAGCTGGAAGGCTCCGAGTTTACCGGACCCAGCAAGGCTGGCATCTGCCATTAAATCGGATGTTTCCATGCCTGCGTTTCCCGAACTAAGTCTGATTGGGCAGCACCATGGGACGTACTTGATTGCTCAAAATCAGGATGGTCTGTATCTGATCGATCAGCATGCCGCGCATGAACGAGTGAATTATGAGTATTATTACGAGCAGTTTGGTAATCCGGCTCAGGCTTCACAGGAGCTGTTGCTGCCTATTACGCTGGAGTTCACCCCTTCCGAGACGGAAAAGCTCAAAGCGAGGCTGGCTTGGTTCGAGCAGGCAGGTGTGTACCTGGAGCATTTTGGCGGGCAGACCTTCCGGGTGCGTTCCCATCCGTTCTGGTTTCCCAAGGGGGATGAGAAAGACATTATTGAGGAGATGGCAGAATGGGTGCTAAGCGAACGTAGTATTGATGTTGCCAAGATGCGAGAAGCGGCGTCCATTATGTGTTCTTGCAAGGCTTCTATCAAAGCCAATCAGAAACTGACGGATCAGGAGGCGGAAGTGTTGATTCAGCGTCTTGGTTCTTGCCGTCAACCGTATACTTGTCCACACGGGAGACCGATTGTGGTGTCATTTTCAACCTATGATCTGGAGAAATTGTTCAAACGGGTCATGTAGCTATTTAGGAGGAAGTCATGTATATTACAACCGGTGAAAAGGAAGCAGGCCACCTTGTGGAACGTGCGCGAAACCTTGCGGAAACAACGGGGGGGACCTATGTACCGCGTAAAAAAATGTCTCTACCTGCACTGATCGCACATTATGGGATAGATGAGATTATCGTTGTGCTTCAGGGTAAAGTCCGTTTATTTCGTCCGGATTCACCACTGCTTGAGTTTCACCCCAGTATGGGATTTGTGCGGGCCAAACGTGTGTTAAGGGGAGAGGCAGATCCGATGTTGGAGGCGGGAGCCGTATTGGAAGGGGATACCATTATCGATTGTACTGCCGGTCTCGGTACCGATGCTTTGGTGTTTTCGGTGGCAGTGGGTGAAAGTGGTCGGGTTATCGCCTGTGAAAGTTCCCTCCCACTGTACACGCTATTAGTAGAGGGTATGTCTCAATATGAGAGCATTAAGCCTGCGGTAAACGAAGCTTTCCGGCGCATTGAGCTGCGGCATGCGAATCATCTTGAGTTGCTGCGATCCTTGCCAGACCGAAGCTGTGACACGGTTTATTTCGATCCGATGTTTCGTGAACCGATGCTCGATTCAAGCGCCATCCAGCCTTTGCGAGATTACGCGAATCCAAGTGCACTGGATGAACAGAGTGTTATTGAAGCGAAACGGGTTGCCCGCAAGCGGGTAGTCATGAAAGAGAAGCGCGGCAGCGCGGAGTTTACGAGACTCGGTTTTGAAGTGCACGACCGGGGCAATGCAAAAACACTGTACGGAGTGATTAATGTTGAAAGCGGAAGTTAAACCGAAGCTGCTTGTGCTGGTCGGACCGACAGCTGTAGGCAAAACGAGAATGAGTATTGAGCTAGCCCAAGCATTTAATTGCGAGATTATTTCGGGGGACTCCATGCAAGTATATCGCGAAATGGATATCGGGACGGCCAAAATTACTCGCGATGAAATGAATGGGGTGCCTCATCACCTCATTGACATCCATGAACCGGAATACCCCTATTCCGTGGCAGAATTTCAGGAGAGCTGCACACGTCTGATTGGGGAAATCCATGAGCGCGGCAAGTTGCCCTTTATTGTTGGTGGCACCGGTCTGTATGTTGAATCGGTATGTTACGGCTTTCAATTCTCGGACAGCGGCTCGGATGAAGCGTTTCGGGATGAACAGTTCCGTTATGCAGAGCAGCATGGCCCGCAGGCGTTACATGATAAGCTGAGGGTCATTGATCCGGTTAGTGCAGAACGACTGCATCCGAATGACCAGCGCCGAATTGTTCGTGCGCTGGAGATCTATCACCTCACAGGGGAGAAGTTGTCCGAGCAGCTGGCTTCCCAGAAAAAAGAATCTCCATACGACCTGCTCATTGTGGGTTTGACAATGGATCGTCAGAAGCTGTATGCCCGAGTGGAAGAGCGAATTGATCTTATGATCGAGCAGGGGCTGGTAGATGAGGTTAAGTCTTTACTGGAGCGCGGCGTAGCGAGAGGACATATCTCCATGCAGGGACTCGGCTATAAGGAAATTGCGGCTTATCTTCAAGGTGAAGTAAGTTGGGAGGCTGCGGTAGAGTGGCTTAAAAGGGATACGCGTCGTTTTGCCAAGCGGCAATTGTCCTGGTTCCGGCATATGAAGGACATTGAATGGGTGGATATGACGGATACCGAAGATTTTAATGGAAATTATACCCATGTATGTGAGATGATCAAGCGTAAGTTTGATTGAATATAAAGGTGTCTTTCGCACCTGATATTCAGGACTTTAGGACCGCTATCTTTTGAAATAAAAGGTAGCGGTTCTTTATTTTTTTCAGGAAAATAATGTTATTAAAAGAGGGGGTAATTGGAGTCGTATGCAAGATTAGTTGCTTTCGCGATTGCAAGTTTAATAGCGCGCTGATCTGGGTAATTATCGTTCTGTCCAGGACCAATACATACCTGAAACTTCTAATCAATGATGGGAAAAAATAGGGGAATATTCCGTAATCCTAGGATGAAGGAGAAATGTTAACAGATCAGGAAGAGGGGATGAAAAGCTTTGGGGAAGTAAGAATTTGTTCCTCTTTTGCAATTCTGACAAGCGGTGTATAATGGATAAGTCTTCTAGTTGCAAGCGAAACTCGCGCATAGGTGCAAATAGCAGACAAGGGGTTTTTGTGGATTATATGAAACTGTTCATGATATAATAGCACGAAAGCTACTCAGCGATATTGAATATTACTTAAACACGAATTCAAATGAACCAATGGGGGTACGGCTAATGAACAAGTCCATCAACATCCAAGATACGTTCTTGAACCAACTGCGGAAAGAAAACATTCCAGCAACGGTCTATCTGACCAATGGCTTTCAAATCCGCGGAACGATCAAGGCATTTGACAATTTTACGATCGTCATTGACAGCGACGGACGCCAGCAAATGGTCTACAAGCACGCCATCTCCACGTTCACGCCGCAACGCAGCGTATCGCTGATGCAGCAAGATAACAACGGCGAAGCTTAAAAAATGTCGAAACCTTTTTATCAACCATTTCGTCTACATGTATAGGAATTGAAACAGAGCAACCTGAATAAGGGTTGTTCTTTTCATTCCGGGCAAAATAAGCTTAATTCCAGCTTGCGCCAACAGACGAATAGAAATTATGCATCCGAAAGGGAGTCAGGAGGTAACATGCCAAACGATCCGTTGTCGAGGTCTAACAATCGCAACAGCAATAACAAGTCAACCAAAAAAGCGAAGCCAAAGACCTCTAAAAAGAAAAAAATTACGGGTAAACGCGTTGGATGGACACTGTTTTTCACCATGGCAATCGCCATATTCTGTGCACTTGGTGGATATTTATTTATTATGGTGAGCGGTGAAAATCTGCTCAAAGCCAATATGGACAAAACAACAATCAATGAAACTTCAAAAGTATATGACCGCAACGGACAGCTCATGGGTGAGTTATCCATCAAAAAGCTGGAGCCGGTAGAGAGTGACGCTATTCCGAAATTGCTCAAGGAAGCCTTTGTTGCTACAGAGGATAAACGTTTTTACGAGCATCAGGGTGTGGATATCTGGTCCATCGGACGGGCGGCGGTCAAAGATGTCATGGCCCGCTCCATGGTGGAGGGCGGCAGTACGCTGACCCAGCAGCTTGCAAAAAATATGTTCTTGTCTCGTGACAAGACATTCTTCCGTAAAGCAACGGAAGTTTCCATTGCGATGGCATTGGAGCGCAAATACACAAAAGACGAAATTCTTACGATGTACCTGAACCGGATTTTCTTCGGTCATCAGCGTTACGGGATCAAGGCTGCATCTGAATTTTATTTTGGAGTTACCGATCTCAATAATTTGAAATTATGGCAAATTGCAACCTTGGCAGCCATGCCAAAAGGGCCATCTGCTTACAACCCGCTGAGTAATCCAAACGATTCCAAAGCACGGCGTGGTGTGGTATTACAGTTGATGTACGAACAAGGCTACATTACGAAGGCAGAAATGGATAAAGCCAAAGAGGTTGATTATAAATATACTCCACCTGAGAAAGAGCAAAAGTACCAAGCCTTTATCGATTATGTTCTTCGTGAAGCTGAAAGTGTGTCAGGTAAAACGGAAGATGATCTGAATATTGGCGGATACAAAATTTATACGACGATGGATGCTCAAGCTCAAACGGCGATGGAGAGTGCATTCTCGGATGATAGCCTGTTTGAATCAAGCAAAGATGATCAACCGGTCCAGGGCTCCATGGTAATCATGAACCATGAAAATGGCAGTCTCGTCGCTTTGCTGGGCGGACGGGATTATCAAACGAAGGGCTACAGCCGGGTAACACAGAGCCGCAGACAACCTGGTTCGGCATTTAAACCGATTGTATCTTATGCGCCGGCTCTTGAATCAGGTGATTACAATGCAAACTCACCTCTCAGTAATGAAAAGCAATGCTTTGGAAATTACTGTCCGGGTAACTTGCATGGGTATTCTTCAACAATTAGCATGACGGATGCCATTACAAAATCGGAGAATATTCCGGCAGTGTGGCTGTTAAACAAAATTGGTGTAAACACAGGTGTTCAATTTGCAAAAAGTGTAGGCATCCAGCTTACAGATGAAGACAAAAACCTAGCGATCGCGCTGGGTGGTCTTAGCAAAGGAACGAATACGCTGGAAATGGCGCAAGCCTACAGTGCTTTTGCCAATCTGGGTGAGTACCAGAAGGCGTATGCGATTAAGGAGATTAAGGATAGTTCAGGGAAAACGACCTATAAACACGACAAGTCAGATACTACGCGTGTGATGAGTGAGCAAAATGCGTATTCCTTGACCCAGATGCTGCAAAACGTAGTCAATGACGGTACAGGTCGTTCCGCACGTCTGGATCGACCGGTGGCTGGTAAGACTGGAACCGTTCAAAGTGGTATTTCCGGCAACAGTGCCAACCGTGATGTTTGGTTCGTCGGGTACACGCCAGAATGGACTGCTGCAGTATGGATGGGTTACGACAATCCGGATGCATCCCATATGCTCAAGAACAGCAGTAAGCTGTCAGCGGCGTTCTTTGCCAAAGTGATGGGGGATGCGTTGAAAGGCGTTCCTGTGAAGGACTTCAAGGCTCCAGCAGGAGCCCAGACACCTCCGCCGGAAAAAGAACCAGAGCAACCAGCACTTTCAGTGAGTGGACTGAATGGTGCTTATGATCCATCTACACAGACGGTATCGTTGAATTGGTCTGCAACGGGGGATTCCTCGACACAGTATCGGATTTACAGAAAAGAAACATCTGAGGGACAGTTCACGCATCTCATTGATGCAGTTGGTTCGACCAGTGCGCAAGATCTAAGTGCACTCCCTGGTCTCACGTATGAGTATTATGTGACAGCTTTTGATCTGGCTTCAGGAGTGGAGACGGATCCTTCCAATACGATATCGCTAATGATTGAAGCAGAAGAATTGGAACCGGAACAGCCAGATCCGGGCACGGAGCCAGGAACGGAACCGGAAACAGGACAGCCAGGAACAGAAAATCCGGACAACGGTTCGCCGGGGAATGGAAGTACTGAAGGTAATAATGGCAATGGTAATGGAAATGAGAATGGCAACAATGGTAACGGAAATTCCGGAAACGGTAATGGGAATAACGGCAACAATGGTGGACCGGGTCAAGGTAATGGTCAACCGGGAGACGGAAGCACCCCGCCAGGACAGGGAACAACAGATCCGGGTACTGGCGAGGGTTCGGGTGATGGTTCCATATCAACACCGGGTGAGGTAGTTACACCTGACGGGGAAAGCAATGGTACTACGGGAGAGACTGATGCTCCAGTAGATGCTCAATCCGGAACTGGTGGTTAAAAGAAAGATATAGTTTTATCTATAAACCTGCTTCCCGAAATTTCGGCGAAGCAGGTTTTTTGTTTTTAAAGACATCTGCAAATAGACTGGATCTGCTGAGCAGTGGGACAAAGCATGATTTTGAGTGTATAACTTAAATATGGTAAGCTGTAACTATTCGTAATACGTTGTGCAAAGCGGATCCAGGAACAGATGGAGTCGATAATGCGGACGTTATTCGCTGTTCACCAATATCAGCAGGTCACGGACCTGTGGTCGGCAAAGAGGGGTTCGTATGAAACGGAAATTCGGGGACCGCGCGAACTGGCGCCGGATTACGAACCGACAATTTACATGCCGGTTCGTTCAATCCAAAATTTTCACAGGTTACATTACATTGTACACGATACAAGATTTAAAAGAGCCATTGTGGAAAACCTATGGAGGAAGCACCTTCTGCATTGCAGATAAAGGCTATTCCTGGTTGCAGTATTATCCCAAAGGGGAACATTTTGTGGTTACGGCCATGTTTGATGATCAGGAGCGGATCGTTGAGTGGTACATTGATACATGCCGCAGCCAAGGGATTACCGATCAGGGTGTTCCTTGGTTTGATGACCTTTATCTGGATGTTGTCGTCCTGAAAGATGGAGAAGTATTTTTGCTGGACGAAGATGAACTTGAAGATGCGCTTTCTCGTAAGCATATTACGACAGGGGATTACGACCTGGCCAATCGGACAGCCAAGGACTTGCTGCATGCCATTGATGCCCATGTATTTCCTTATTTCCAATTGTCGCTGAAGCATCGAAAGACCTTGTTCGAAAACGGAGAATTCAGAAAAAATATTCATATTTGATTCATGATTAACCCGTCTTAGAATTCTTGGTCATCCTTCTAATATTAGAGCACCTGATAGAATACATTAATAATCAGGAGAGTTCAGCCCGATAAAATAGAGGTGATGGCGAATGAACGGACGGGTCATGGCTGCAGGAGGGCAACCGGGAGGCAGACCATCCAGACAAATTAATGTAGTTTTGCGTAACCAGGAGCCTCAGATGCTGCTCAAAGAAGAAGAGACAGCAATACAGGCTGCAAAAGGGTTAGCCAAGCATGCACATTTTCAGGAGATTCAAGGTGAACTGGAGCAGCTGGTTGGACTTGAAAATATCAAGGATTTGGTATTCGAAATCTATGCTTTCTTACAGATTGCCCAGATGCGTACCGAAGCAGGACTGCTAAGTGGAGCGCACGTGTATCATATGATTTTCAAAGGCAATCCGGGAACCGGCAAAACAACAGTGGCGAGGATTGTGGCAAAGCTGTTTCAGAAGATGGGTGTACTCAGCAAAGGGCATCTAATTGAAGTGGAACGGGCAGATCTGGTTGGAGAATACATCGGACATACGGCGCAAAAAACGAGAGATTTGGTCAAAAAGGCATTAGGTGGAATCTTGTTTATTGACGAGGCATACAGTTTGGCTCGCGGTGGTGAAAAGGATTTTGGAAAGGAAGCGATCGATACACTTGTAAAGTCCATGGAAGATAATAAGAATCAATTCATTCTTATCCTTGCAGGATATTCGGAAGAGATCGATTTTTTTCTGCAGACGAATCCGGGGTTACCTTCCCGTTTTCCGATTCAGGTTGAATTTCCAGATTACAGTATTGATCAGTTAATTCAGATTTCCGAGATTATGGCCAAGGAACGTGACTATATTCTTATGCCGCAGACCATACTCAAATTAAAACAGCATCTGCTCCAGGAAAAAAATGAGTCTCTGCATGCGTTCAGCAATGCACGATATGTCCGAAATGCCATTGAACGTGCCATTCGCCACCAGGCAGTTCGATTATTGGAGCAGTATACGCAGGGTAATCCGGGAAAACTGGAGCTGATGACCATTCGTACAGAGGATTTGAAGTTTGAACAAAAGTAAGCGATAATATAATTTTTAAAGCAGCCGGCCGGGTTAACCGGTTCGGCTTAAAGTATGCCATGAGAATGATGGTGGCAATAAATATATGCAGATGCGTAAAAGAAGGAGTGAATATACACGATGACAAATGGCACACATGATACAGATATGGTGAAAAAAGATCGGGCCATATTGGTGAGTCTGATTACGGATGAAGTTAAACGTTCGGGTATTAACCCGGAGTACTCTCTAGATGAGCTGGTGAAGCTTGCCGAAACAGCAGGTGTGGAAGTGCTGAGTGTACTGTCTCAGAACCGGGAAACACGGGATACCAAATGGTTTATTGGTAAGGGGAAAGTGGAGGAACTCCGGGCCGTGGCTGAGGAAATGGGAGCAACAACAGCTATTTTTGATCAGGAACTGTCTGGTGCTCAGGTTCGTAATCTGGAAGAAGCGCTGGATCTCAAAATTATTGACCGTACCCAGCTTATTTTGGATATTTTTGCACAGCGTGCCAATACGAGAGAAGGTATTATTCAGGTTGAGCTGGCTCAATTGAGCTACTTGCTCCCACGTTTGTCGGGTCACGGTAAGAATTTGTCCAGACTCGGCGGCGGTATTGGAACACGAGGACCGGGTGAAAGTAAACTCGAGACAGATCGCAGGCATATTCGTGGTCGCATTGATGACTTGAAGCGTCATCTGGAAGAAGTGACACGTCACCGCAAGCTGCACCGGGAACGCCGCAAAAAAACGGGTATCGTACAGGTTGCCCTTGTAGGATATACAAATGCCGGCAAATCAACCTTGCTTAAACAATTAACCGCAGCAGATGTGTATATCCAAAACCAGCTTTTTGCCACACTTGATCCGACATCACGGACAATGGAACTGCCAAGCGGCAAAGAAATCGTACTGACCGATACGGTAGGGTTTATACAAAACCTCCCCCATGATCTGATTGCAGCTTTTCGGGCAACGCTGGAGGAAGTGAATGAAGCAGATCTTATTCTGCATGTGGTGGATGCATCATCCGCTATGCGCGAAGACCAGATGAGAACCGTACACACGATTTTGCAACAATTGGGTTCAGGGGACAAGCCGCAGTTGGTGTTGTACAACAAAAAGGATGCATGTACTCCAGAGCAGCTTGAAATGCTTCCATTGGATAAAGACCATATCAAAGTGAGTGCGCTCGATCCAGATGATTTGCAAAAAATTCGGGAGCTGATCCAAGGAGAACTGACGGGTGATACGAAGCGGTTCCGTATTCCGGCTGAACGTGGAGATCTTACGTCTGTACTTTACAAAATTGGGGATGTTGTTGAAACCACTTTTGAAGAGAATGACGTCATTTATGAAGTGGAACTGCAAAAAGGTGAATATGAGAAATTTGGTTACTTACTTGAAGATTTTATACAACTGTAATATAGATGACATGTTTGTATGATAAGTTGACACGGTGCTTGATATTTGACGTTAGATACGTGCTATAAAGGGGAATGAAGCAAGATGGCAAGCTTTGATTCAGAAATTAGTGAACTTCAACAACAGGTTGAACGCCAGATCGAAGGGCAATTGCAACAGATTGACCGTATCACCGATCATAACCAATGGAAAGTAATCGATGCTTTTCAGCGTAGAAAAGTCAGTGATTTTCATTTTGCAGGTTCAACTGGTTACGCTTATAACGACCGTGGGCGTGAAGTGCTCGATGAAGTGTATGCAGATGTATTTGGTGCAGAGGCAGCGTTGGTCCGTCCTCATTTTGCATCAGGAACCCATACCATTGCTACCGCTTTGTTCGGTGTGCTCCGTCCAGGTGACGAGCTGCTATACATTACAGGGAAGCCCTATGATACATTGCATAAAGTGATTGGCAAGCCTGGAGACGGGACAGGATCGTTACGTGATTTTGGCATTGGCTACCAAGAGACGGCTCTGCTGGCAGACGGCAGAGTCGATTGGGAAACCGTGGAGAAAAGTATAAATAAAGCGACCAAAGTCATCGGTATTCAGCGTTCCAGAGGATATGATTGGAGATCTTCCTTCTGCATTGAAGAAATTGCTGATATGGTAGCGCGTGTGAAGGCAATCAAGGAAGATGTCATCGTATTTGTGGATAACTGTTATGGGGAGTTTACGGAAGAACGTGAACCGACAGAAGTTGGAGTAGATCTGATGGCAGGTTCCCTGATTAAGAACCCCGGTGGAGGTCTGGCGGAAACCGGAGGATACATATGCGGGAAGGAAAAGTATGTGCAATTGGCGGCATATCGTCTGACTGCTCCTGGAATTGGTGGTGAGGTAGGGGCAATGTTAGGCACGACCCGCGGCATCTACCAAGGACTTTACATGGCGCCGACAATTGTTGGACAGGCCATTAAAGGTAGCACATTCGCTGCAGCGATGTTTGCCGCATCCGGATTTGTGACCAAACCGGCATGGAATGAGACGCGTACCGATTTGATTCAGGCTGTTCAATTTAGTTCAGCAGAGCATTTAATTGCCTTTGTGCAAGGGATACAGCGGGCTGCTGCCGTAGATAGTCATGTGGTTCCTGAACCGTGGGACATGCCCGGTTATGAGCACCCTGTCATTATGGCGGCAGGTACGTTCATACAGGGCGGAAGTCTGGAATTGTCTGCAGATGCGCCTATTCGTGAGCCCTATATTGGCTATATGCAAGGTGGATTAACATACTCTCATGTCAAATATGGCGTTTTGATGGCGCTGCAGACGATGAAAGATCGTAAATTATTGTGAGTTTATCTAACACATCATTGACACTTAGTAATAACTAAATGTACAATAGGGTGAAGAATAGATGACTGGAAGGTTGATGAATGATGGGTGACGAAATTCGCAGAAATATGGCCTTATTCCCGATAGGTATTGTAATGAAACTTACGGATCTGTCCGCGCGTCAGATTCGTTATTATGAGCAGCACAGTTTGATTGTTCCTGCGAGAACGTCAGGTAATCAGCGTTTGTTCTCTTTTAATGATGTAGAACGATTGTTGGAGATCAAGGCTTTGATTGAAAAAGGGGTTAACATTGCTGGTATCAAGCAAGTGATGAATCCAGTATCCAAAGAATCCGAAGAAGCGACGGTTATTACACCTGATACCGAAGTGAAGCGCAGAGAGTTGTCGGACTCCCAGCTGCACCGTTTGTTGAAACAACAACTGGTGTCAGGTAAGAGACCTGGACAAGTATCTCTCATTCAGGGAGAGCTTTCCCGCTTTTTTAATAAAAAATAAGTTCGTATAACCTCGGAGGTCGGGGTAAATCCTGCTTTTCGGGAGATGGTCTCCTTGACCCATGCAACTTTCTAATGTACAAATATAACAGGCAAGCCAAATACGCAGATAAGAAAGGGAGAGGTTATAGTGAGTTATACAAAAGAAGACATTCTCCGCATTTCGAAAGAAGAAAATGTACGATTCGTTCGATTGCAATTTACCGATTTACTTGGAGCTATCAAAAACGTTGAGATTCCTGTGAGCCAGCTTACAAAGGCTTTGGATAACAAAATGATGTTTGATGGATCTTCCATTGAAGGTTATGTACGTATTGAAGAGTCCGACATGTACCTCTATCCAGATCTAGATTCTTGGCTTATTTTCCCATGGGTTGCAGAGAACCGTGTTGCACGCCTGATTTGTGATGTATATCTTCCGGATGGTAATCCGTTTCCAGGAGATCCACGTGGCATCTTAAAACGTGTCTTGAAGGAAGCCGAAGAAATGGGATTCACTTCCTTCAACGTTGGTCCTGAACCCGAGTTCTTTTTGTTCAAAACAGACGAAAAAGGAAACCCGACTAACGAACTGAATGACCAAGGTGGTTATTTCGACCTTGCGCCTACGGATCTTGGCGAAAACTGTCGTCGTGACATCGTTATTACACTTGAAGAGATGGGATTTGAAATTGAAGCTTCCCACCATGAGGTAGCTCCAGGTCAGCATGAGATCGACTTTAAATATGCTGATGCTCTGAAAGCAGCAGACCAGATCCAAACGTTCAAACTCGTTGTCAAAACGATTGCACGTCAGCATGGTTTACATGCTACCTTTATGCCTAAACCACTGTTTGGGATGAACGGATCCGGTATGCACTGCAACCAATCCTTGTTCAAAGGCAGTGAGAACGCATTCGTTGATGAGTCGGACGAGTTGGGTCTGAGCAAAACTGCACGTCACTTCATGGCTGGAACTCTGAAGCATGCGCGTGCGTTTGCAGCAATTACTAACCCAACTGTGAACTCATACAAACGTCTTGTACCAGGTTATGAAGCCCCTTGTTATGTAGCATGGTCTGCTAGTAACCGTAGCCCAATGATCCGTATTCCAGCTTCCCGTGGTCTGAGTACACGTGTTGAGGTTCGTAACCCGGATCCGGCTGCTAACCCTTACCTGGCTTTGGCTGTTTTGTTGAAAGCAGGTCTGGACGGAATCAAACGTGAGCTTTCCTTACCAGCTCCAATTGACCGTAACATCTACATCATGTCAGAAGAAGAGCGTGTGGAAGAAGGTATTCCAAGCTTGCCAGCTGACCTGAAAGAAGCATTGAACGAATTGATTCGCAGCGAAGTCATCTGTGATGCTCTCGGCGACCACGCCCTGGCTCACTTCTACGAACTGAAAGAAATTGAGTGGGATATGTACCGTACACAAGTCCACCAATGGGAACGCGATCAATATATCACGTTGTACTAATTGAAAACACCTTGTAGCAACGGGGTTTTTTAAGGGTTTAAATGGGGGACGTTTGAATGGGGATTTACTTCTATTAAGGAGTGTCCCCCAAACGCCCCCCATTTTGATCTTTCGAACCAAGAATGCTGGAGGTGTATTGTTGATATCTGTTCATATCTGTCGATATTCCGTTGCTCTAACTTTCTGGAGATATGAGCATATATATCAGAAGTGATTTGTATGCTTCCATGACCGAGTTGTTTTTGAACTAATTTAATGTCTGCACCAGCTTTCAAGCATAAAGGACAGCATAAGTGTGCCTGAGAGAATGAATTCGTAGATATAGATATTCACTTAACTCTGCACGCTTTAAAATCCGCTGAAAGTTGGAGTATGCAATGGAGCTATCTCTTTCATCTGATATGTCCGGGGAAGCGCAGGCCCAAGGGGATTTCACGCGAGAATACGCATTGGAAGCTCTGCCTATGTCGGGTGAGGCTCGGATAAGCGGCGACTTCATCCGTGAAATAAACATGCGATCTGAAATGTCCGGAGAAGCGAGAATGATTGCTGTAGCCTCCAGATATCATGTGGATTATATCGAATTCGAAGACGTGTTTAATCCTGGGGATCAGATCGTTATTGATACAGATAAATTCAAAATCACTCGCAACGGTCAAAATGTTTCGCATCTATACAACGGAGACTTCTTTTATTTAAATCTCGGTGAAAATAATTTGACCTGGACTGACCCGGAAACAGGACGAACAGTGCTGATGAGGATTACACATCGTGACAAATTTCTTTATTAATATTGAGGTGAAATATGCCTAACCCAACTATGCAAGTCTTCGACAAGAATCTTCGACGTGTAGGAACACTGATTGATAGCCATGAGATCCAACGAAGAAGACGGATAAATAGCGATTATGAATTAAACTTTATGGTGCCAATGACCAGTGAAGACTATAGAGAAAAAATAGCAATCAAGGGCCACGTTCAAGATGAGCGTGGCCAATTTTATGTAATTCAGTCCAGGAGCCGGTCACGCGAAGGCCTGAAGCTAATGGCTTCAATCTATTGTAATCATGTCATGTTCAAGCTTAATGACTTCAAATTCCCTTATGCTTCATACATCGACGAAGCGTATGGCGTGCATCTCAACGAGCTTACAGACTTAATTACAAAAGCTACTGGCGGGAGATTCACATTCATGATCCACGATACGTTTGATTTACATGACGTGAAGGACTTTGGCCGAGGAACTTGTCTTGAAGCCCTGAATAAAATCATTGATATGTACGAGTGCGAGGTAGAACCCAACAATTTTGTGATTAATCTCAAAAAGAGAATAGGTTCAGACCACGGATTGCAGTACCGGCTTAAAAAGAATATCGTATCCAGCTCATTCAAAGACAAAGGCGAATCTCTTGTTACCCGGATGCATGCTCAAATGAAAGATGGTCGGACGTTTATCGGCATGGATGCATCCTTGCTGACGGATCTGGAAAGAAGTTTATTGTCGAGCATACCAGGAACGATTGTTAATGGTAAACTCGCGGTCAACTACCTCGTATCTCCTTTTGCACAGTACTGGGCGAGCGATTCGGTTCCGTTTTATGATGGGGAGATCATCGAGCAGGATATTGAAGAAGCAGAGTAGTTGCTGAAGGCTACACGTAAAGCGTTGCTTGAACAAGAGGTAGTTTCTCTGGAGGCAACCATATCCACGGCAGACTTGTTCAAAATCGATCGCACTGAACCAAAACCTCATTTGGGTGATGATGTCATGTGTATCGACCCAGATATGGGCATGAACCGGCTAAAAGCCCGTATCACTGAACTGACAGAGTATCCATACAGTATGGACAAGCATGCTGAACCGACGATATCCAATCTCAATTTAAGAGATTACGATGATATTATCAGCGATTTGGAGCGAAACAAAAATATCACCAACAATCTGTTTTCAAACGGAAAGATTCGAACGGATGTTTTTGAATCGTTTGCGAAACAGGCAGTTATTGATATCAACAACAGCAAAACCGAACTGATCTATCCACCAGAAGGCGGTATATTGGCTCAAGAGAAAACCAATCCCTTAGAACAAGTCAGATTTACTTCTAAAGGTCTTGGGATATCCACTGATGGATGGAAAACAATTCGAGCTGCTATAACAGCGGGTGGTGTAGTGGCGGAGCAAGTAATAGGTCAACTTGGTAACTTTGTATCTATGCTGATTGGTAGCGGCGAGGACATTGTACAGATTAACATGAATGGTATTTCGGCCGGGGCATCATCTTTTAATAACGCACCTTTCCGACTTAACATGAAAGGTGATTTGATTGGGAACAGCTTAACAGCGAACTACGCCAATATTGAATACTCCAACTTCAAAAATGGGGCAATCGTTGGTTCTTCCATCAACGTAGGCAATGGGATGTTCACAGTTACTTCAGGCGGGATTATGTCGGCAGTAGGTGCGAACTTCTCAGGCTCTATTACTGCTTCTACTATTACAGGTACAAATATTAATGGTGGTACGATTACCGGCGCTTTGATCCGTACAGCAGCAATAGGCAGACGTGTAGAGCAAGATGCAAGTGGATTTCGAACATATGACTCTAATAATAGAAATAGGATTAGAATCAATACTGATTCAGATGATGGAATAGCGGCTATTTCTCTTTACGGATCAGGGGGGGCTTTTGCAGGGGAAATCAATTCATATCAGAACTCAGGCCAGTTAACTATATTTAGCAATGATCTATGGCTTGGTTCAAATAATACGGGAAATCCTATAAGGTTGCAGGGGGCAGTTTCCTTTGGAGGAACTGCTACGTTTAGAAGTGGATTTATCTATGGAATCGGAATTTCAGATGTTTCCGGCTTGATATCTGAAATATCATCACTAAACGATAAAATAGACACCCTGAGAGCAAGTTTCAATAATCACAGACACAGTGTCACTACTGCTCATCATAATCATGGGAATTTGGCGAATCAGCAGAATACTGGTGGCGGAACCTTTACGACAACTACCCCGTAATGTATCATAATAGGTAAATTGCACCATTACGGAGGTAGAATCATGAAGAGGTTTTCACACAAGGTTGCATATATCGCTGGTGGTATTATCTTAGGGATTGTTTTTTCGACAACCGCAGGGGCGTTTGCTGATCAGGTCAAATCGCTTGTAGGAAAAAAGGTTACAGGTGAATACACAATTGTAGTTGATGGTAAAAAATTGTCGGATAAGGGAGCTGTCATTGATAGTAAGGCAAACGTTCCAGCGCGAGCCCTTTCCGAATCATTGGGGGCTGAGGTAAAAGTGGAAGGAAAGACTATCATTGTAACTTCATCTATTAAAGATAACACGCCTGTATTAGGTGCTAATGATGCTTCAGAACAATTGCCAGTTTCATCAACAAATAAATATATCGGATACACAAAATCAAGCCTGCAAGAACTTCGGGACAGTAAAGTGAATAACGTCATTAATCCATTAAAAAAGGCTAGAGAAACAACCGCATCGGCACTTGAAGAATTGAAGTCCACAGGGAATGAAACTGCGGCAAAAATTTCGGAACAAAGACTGTCAGAGTATGATGCTGATATCTCTAAATACGAAGCAGAATTAAAGCTAATTGATGAAGCGCTGAAGTTGACTGACCAGTAAGCATGGATACTAAAAAAGGAAACATTATATTCTGGTCTATAATAGCGGCGGCAGTTTTGATAATTGGAATTGCAGTCTTAACTAAATCATTAAGCAATTCAAATGAAGTTAGCGCAGTTGAAATTGAGGACAAAGAAGTCACGACATATGATCGTTTTTATCATCCGAGTGACTACGTAATAGAGTCGCTGAAAAACAAAGCAGAAAAATTTGAGGGATACGATTACTCTCACTATTTAAAAAGATTTAGGACTAACACTGAAAGAAAATCATTTATCAACAGCTCAAGAGTATCCACCTTTAGTTTCAATTTACAGCCCACAATCAGTTATTGTTCGCGAGGCGTACCAAGCTGCACAGAAAATGGATCAAATAAGCGTTGAAGAGTTAAGAAAGAAGTCTGATATAGGGGAAACTGTTATTATCCAGTCTACTGCTTATAGAAAATTTGCTGATTCATTTAGAAACTTCCATATTGTTCTGCGGCAAGGCGATACGGTTTTACAGCCGGGCGGTGATGGGTACATTACCACATCCTCTAAGGAAAATGTATCCTACTACAAAGGTGTAGTGGCATCAGAAGAAAAATATACGAGAGAAGAAGCAAATACTATATTTGTTCCTGGGAAAGAAATCGACTTTGAAAAACCGGTCGAGGTTGTTTTTCTTTATGATGGCAAAGACGATTATGCAGTATATGAACTAGACTTCAAGAAATTCATAAATTAAATTTGCTGAAGCGCTAAATAGATTAATACCGAGAGGGCCCGATACATACGGG
>NZ_BCNM01000025.1 GCF_001514495.1 Paenibacillus pabuli NBRC 13638 | reverse complement strand
CTTGTTTCTGCGTTTCTCTTCCGTGTCAGCCGTGTGTTTCAGCGGCGACTTAAATAATATATCACACTGACGAAACCAATGCAATAGCTTTTTCAAAAAAACATTTAATAGATTCTAAGTCCCTGCTGCCCCTACTAAAAGATAGTGAACTTGAGGCACTATTCCCGCAACGATTGTGTCCACATTCATAGACTTTCTTGAGATAATGCCAAAGCATTCTTCAAGGAAGGCATTTCCATACTGTCGTAGAATTGCCCTGCTCTCCATACACTCCCAAAGACCAGCTCTTCACAGAATTGGTCTTTGGAGTTGAATGGCATTTGCTTTACAACTTTATTGCTGGATCCAGGGGTTTCTTCGCTTTTTATCAGAACTTCGGTTAGTGGATGTTCCCTTGCGTTCTTTTGAAGTTTTCCCGGAAACGGTTACTTTGGATTTGCTTTTTGCTCCAGGTCTGGCTGTTCTGCGTTTCGCAGTTCCTGTTTTGGCTGCTTGTTTGGGCTTCGCTTCTAGATATGAGTCGGCCTCACTCTCAACAACGGACTGGCTCAAATTCGCCTGGTCGCGTCCTCCTTTTTTGCCCTCCCCTTTACCTTGGGATGGATAAAGCTCACCAAATGCCCCAAGCGGTGACGGCGGTACTGTATTTTGAGCAGGGTATGGATTCTGGTATGGATACTCCACCGGCTGATTCGGCATCATGGAA
The DNA here is from genome assembly GCF_001514495.1 of Paenibacillus pabuli NBRC 13638. GTDB lineage: Bacteria > Bacillota > Bacilli > Paenibacillales > Paenibacillaceae > Paenibacillus > Paenibacillus pabuli. Next base: position 101,410 of record NZ_BCNM01000025.1, on the reverse strand, counting down.
GTGGTCATTTCAGGTTGAACGCCGTACGGGTTATATGCGCCCCACGCCGGATCCTGGTAGTTGTGAGATGGATAAGTATAGTGATGAGCAGGCATATGGTGGTTGCCACATCCGCATGGTGGGTATGGGAGCATAGAGTAAGGAGAAATAAAAGGCGGTTGTTGATTCATATGTCCATTAGCTGCAAAAGGAGGATAAGGACTATTCACTTGACTTGCTGGCGCGATCGGATAGGAGTTGTTCTGCATTTCCCCAGAGATGTTTGGCATAACGTTATTATGATTATACTCATTCCCATTCCACGGAGCGTTAGGTGGGGTTCCTATAGAATAAGGGCTGACCTCCGTTATACCAGGGAAAGTGGCATGGTTATTTACGCCTGCCGTATACATGTCTTGTGGAGCAATGTATACCTCTTGCGCAGGTACAGGAACTTGCGCATAGGGATGTTCTGCTGGAGCATGAAGCATTTTACTGCCACAGCCACACGGCGCTTTGGTCTCAGGCGCTAGTTCAGAAGGAAACGTCATGTTATTGGGCATAACGGCTAAAGGCATAACCTCAGGAGAAATGTTAGGCATGGTGTACGTCGGCGACTCCGATATCGGTTTTAATTGAACCTCAGATTTAGTTTGTTCTTTTTTCTGAACTTCTTTCACCGGTTCCACCTCTGGTAATTCAGGCAGTTGCGGCAGCACTTCCATCTCAGGCTTCACATTAGGTACGACCGGATTTGCCGGTACAGGAGCCGGCGCAGGATTGGAGACTTCCGGTGCTGGCACTACTGGTACAATTGGAGCCGTTTCTTCTTTAACCCCCGTGTATTCCTTCCCCTCTGGCGATAGTTTCTCATGAGCAACATTAGATGATGCGCCATTCTCGGAACCCACATTTCCGGGTGTAGCCATCGATGGAATGTACACGGTCTCCCCTACAAGAAGAGCATTGGGATTCTTCAATTGCGGATTGGCATTAATCATATCCTTCAATGGAACTCCCCAAGCCTGTGACAACTTCCATAGCGAATCTCCCTGCTGGACTTTGTGATTGTGGAGCATGCCTTCCGGCTTCGGTGTAACAGGCTCCGCAGGAATTTTGACTTTCATGCCGATCTCCAACTTGTCAGGATCCGCAATTTGCGGATTAGCTGCAATAATTTTGTCCAACGCTACATTATATTTTTGGGACAGCAGATATAATGTGTCGCCTTTTTTCACCATGTGTATTTTCACTTGGAACTAACCTCCTAGACGTGATACTTGGGCAGTACATTCGCCCATACCTTTACTACATCCTATGCAGAAACTAGGCTAATGACATCAACTAAGCAAAAAAAATCCTTCCCGAACCAAAAACCGCATACTCCTGGTATGCTGAATTTCTGAGACAAGAAGGATTTTGTACTGTCCTATTCTGTTCGTTCAGTTTAATCTTCCCAGACTTTGTAACCATCTTTGTCAACAATCTGACGGAACGCTTCAAGCAGTCGGAGCGTTACAGGTCCTGCTACACCCGTTCCGATTGTTCTGCCGTCTACCTCGTACGCAGCAATTACTTCCGCAGCGGTTCCTGTGAAAAAGACTTCATCGGCAATGTACACATCATGCAGGGTAAACGGAACTTCTTTTAATTCAAGCTCCAGCTCGCCACACAGATCGATAATTGCCTGACGCGTGATCCCTTCCAGTGCGCCCAGATAACAAGGCGGCGTATAGACGACACCGTTTTTAATAATAAAGATGTTATCACTTGAGCCCTCGGTAACGTACCCCTGTGAATTCAGCATAATTGCTTCACCAACACCTGCATAGTTGGACTGGATTTTAACAAGTATGTTATTCAGGTAATTTAGCGATTTGATTTTGGGATTCAATGCGTCAGGGATGTTGCGTCGTTGGGATACAGATACGGCTTTCAATCCAGTAAGGTACGCTTCCTCCGGATAGATTGCAAGTTGCTCGACAATGATAATAACAGATGCTTTAGGGCAGCGCAGCGGATCAAGACCCAGATTACCAGGACCACGAGAAACGATCAGGCGAATATAACCGTTACGCATATCATTGCGACGTACCGTTTCAGCCATCACTTCCAGCATCTCATCATAAGACAGCGGAATGTTCAGACTGATGGATTTAGCCGAATCATACAAACGATCCAAATGCGCCTTACATCTGAAAATGTTACCGTTGTAAATCCGAATACCTTCGAAAATACCATCTCCATACAAAAATCCATGATCATATACGGAGACGGTTGCGTTCTCTTTGGTCACATATTGCCCATCCAAATAAATCCATTGTTCTGACACGTATGACTACACCTCCATAAAATGTTCATTCCTCGATTCCGAAACGATCTTTAACCCGTTATTGTACAACTAATGACAAGCCATTGTCTGTTCATTTTACCCAGTCTTATGACAACCTTCAACAGAACACACGACCTGTTCAGGTCGTTTTAAGCGAAGGATATGTATAACAGGGATAACTGCCCAGAATACGTACCTGGCAATTCAAAGCTTCAATCTCAGCCATGGCTGCGGTAAGCAATACAGAATCGGCACTTTCTTCAACATCAATGTAAAAATAGTAGCTCCCCAATCGCTTCTTTGTTGGACGCGACTCCAGACGGGTCAGGTTTAGCTTCCGCCAGGCAAACGCCGACAAAACCTGATGCAACGCACCCGGCGCATCTTCAGGTAAGGTAACTAGCAAGCTGGTTTTTACATGATCGGGATCCCGTGGAATCTGTACAGGTTCATGACCTATCAAAACAAAACGAGTATAGTTGTTGTCATGATCGGTTACCCGTTCAGCCATGATGTCCAAACCATGCTTCTGCGCAGCAAGCCTTGTGCCAATGGCAACCCAGCCTTTGCCGGGATTTCTTTTCACAATTTCCACTGCTTCCGCTGTACTGTTAACACCTTCCAGGTCTGCTCCAGGCGAATGCAATCGAATAAAATTCTGACACTGCGGAATAGCGACGGGATGTGACATGATCTTCGTAATTTTACCGAAGTCATATTCACCGCTCTCTGTTCTAAACTCAGAGCCATGCCCAATGACATTCTGTACGGATGGATAAACCCATTCTGCTTGCATTGGAATATCCACTTCATTAACGAGCCAGTCCATATGGAGACTAACCGAACCTTCAATTGTATTTTCAATGGGAATGACACTGTACTGGGACTTTCCACTGTCCGTTGCACGGAACACATCAGAAATCAGCTTGGAATGAAGCAATTCCAAAGGCTCCCCATTAAACAGAAAATCTACTGCTTCATGGGAAACTGAACCTTCGGGTAATACTGCAATTCTTTTCATGCGTTAACTTCCCCTTTAATTCTGTCCAAAAAAGGACTTTCATCTTGATCAGACAGCACGGTAACACCGTCCAAGTCCGGATCCAGCCACAATGCCGATGCAGTAATCCCTTCACGACTCATGGTATCAAGCAAGTATTGCTCCAGTTCTTCCTTGCGAGTGTCATGACGATCTACCAATGTCAAAACAGTTGGACCAGCTCCGCTCAAAGCAGCGCCTAGAGCCCCATGACTGACTGCATGCGTCAGGATCTCAGCCATCCCTGGTACCAATGATGCTCTGTAGGGCTGATGAATACGATCAGACATTGCCTTTTGGATCATATCCAATCGCCCACTTGCCAAAGCTGCAACGAGTAAGGATGATCTGCTTATATTGTGAATGACATCAGACTTCTCGAACTGCTGCGGAATCACATTCCTTGCTTTTGAAGTGGACAACTCGAAGTCCGGTACGATAACTAACGTCTGCAAATCCTGATGCGGCTCAATACGAATGTGATCTACACAACTGCCATCCCACGCTGCTGCAATGATACCTCCATATAACGAAGCCCCCACATTATCCGGATGTTTCTCCAGAGACGTAGCCATGTCCAGAAGCTTGGCATCCGACAACGGAATACCAATTAATGCATTAGCAGCAGCCAATGCACCTACGATAGCCGATGCACTGCTCCCCAGCCCACGGGTGAGCGGGATATCGGAGTACATGGAAATTTCCAACTCCGGCACGGAGATCCCGGCTTCGTTGAACACCATCTGTGCAACTTCATATATCAAATTGGATTTATCTGTTGGCAGCCCCGTTAGATGATCCCCATGTAAATGGAATATCGTCTGCTCAGCCGGTTTCATCTCCAGCCAGGCATACAGAGATAAAGCCATGCCCAGGGTATCAAACCCTGGACCGAGATTGGCTGTACTTGCCGGTACCTTAACTGTTACCCTTTGCTGCAAACTCATACGGATTGCTGCTCCAGCTGTGCAATGGCCGCCATAACCGCTTCTTCCGAATCTTCCACAACAAGCGGTTCAGTCGCTACGGTTTTGATTGCAATATTAGGATCTTTGAGGCCATGTCCTGTCAGTACACAAACCACAGTCTCTCCACCTTTAAAGTACCCTTCACGCTTCAGTTTGTATACACCGGCAACGGAAGCAGCCGAAGCAGGTTCAGCGAAAATCCCTTCACGTGCAGCAATCGTACGGTAGGCTGTCAGAATCTCTTCATCAGTGACATAATTAATCTGTCCGCCAGATTCTTCAGCTGCAGCTACAGCGGTTTTCCAACTTGCCGGATTACCAATTCGAATAGCTGTTGCCACAGTTTCTGGCTCAAGAATCGGTTCACCTTTGACAATCGCCATGGCACCTTCTGCTTCAAAACCGACCATACGCGGCAGGGAGTTCGACTTACCTGCTTCTTTATATTCCTTAAACCCTTTCCAGTAGGCCGAGATATTGCCTGCGTTACCCACCGGAATGGCGAGTACATCAGGTGCCTGACCAAGCTGCTCAATTACTTCAAATGCAGCTGTTTTCTGTCCTTCAATCCGGAACGGATTCACGGAGTTTACGAGTGTAATTGGGTGTTTGGCCGTTATTTCACGCACGATCTCCAATGCACGGTCAAAGTTGCCATTAATCGCAATCACCTTGGCTCCATAGATCATGGCTTGAGCCAGTTTACCCAGCGCAATATTGTTATTCGGGATCAATACGATACAATTCAGACCAGCACGAGCCGCATAGGCTGCTGCTGCCGCTGAAGTGTTGCCTGTCGATGCACACATGATCGTACGGCTGCCTTCTTCCATCGCTTTAGCAACAGCCATAACCATGCCGCGGTCTTTAAATGAACCTGTCGGATTCAGACCTTCATATTTGAAATATAGATTCAATCCGAGTTCCTCGGACAGATTCTCCGCATGGACCAGGGGTGTATTTCCTTCGTGAAGCGTAAGCAGGGGAGTGTTTTCATTAACCGGAAGATGCTCTCTATACGTTTGCAGTAATCCTTGATATCTCATTGTGGGTAAACTCCTTTGTCGTTAATAATCTGAATATGATTGCATACATCTATATGGTTAAACGTGTACTTAAACTTGGACTTATACCTGAAATACAAACCGGAATTTGGGGACAAGTTATCCTTCTACCCGGTACACACTCTTAATGCGACGAATGACGGAAAGAGATTCAAAATGTTTCAACACTTTATCCATGCTGGCCTTGCTAGCGTTATGCGTAACGATGATGATCTCTGCATCCGGGTTATGCTCGTTTGGCTGCTGCACAACGGATGCCAGGCTGACTTCGTATTCAGCGAAGATTTGAGTGATCTGTGCCAGTACACCTGCTTTGTCATCCACATGCAGCAAAATGAAGTTTTTCGACATAATGTGCTCGTCACTTTGCAAGCGCTTCTGCTTATATGGCACAATCGCTTTGAGACCATTTACGCCCAACTTCAGGTTTTTGATCACAGCCACAATGTCTGCCACTACAGAAGTTGCTGTCGGAAGTTCGCCTGCACCCGCACCGTAAAACATGGTCTCACCTACAGCTTCACCATGTACGTACACTGCATTGAACACGCCATTTACGGAAGCTATCGGATGATTCTGTCTTACCATTGTCGGCTGAACACTGATGGTGATCTCATCATCCCGACGATCTGCGATACCCAGCAGCTTCATCTCGTAGCCAAGTCTCTTGGCATACATAATATCTTCACGGGTTACGGATGAAATACCGCGAACGGTCACATCTTGCAATTCCACGTTAGTTCGGAAGCCGAGAGTACCCAGTATCGCCATTTTCCGAGCTGCATCGAGTCCTTCGACATCCGAAGTAGGATCCGTCTCTGCATATCCAAGTGCTTGTGCCTCTGCCAGAACCTCTCCATATGAAGCACCTTCTTGGCTCATCTTGGTCAAAATAAAGTTTGTTGTTCCGTTCACAATCCCCATAATGCGGGTAATACGGTCGGATGAGAAACCTTCAATCAGGGTGCGGATAATCGGAATCCCCCCAGCCACACTGGCTTCATAGAATACATCACATTGCTTTTCCTGTGCCTTGGCCAAAATCTCTGAACCATGCAGGGCCATCAGGTCCTTGTTCGCTGTTACGATATGCTTGCCTCGTTCCAGAGCTTCAAGAATGTACTCTTTGGTTTGATCGATACCGCCCATAACCTCAACAATCACATCGATATCCGGGTGACGAATGACTTCCCAGGGATCTTCAGTGAGCTTCGCACGATCTACGGCGATGACACGTTCCTTCTCCGTATTCTTCACTGCAATTTTCTCGATGATAATCGGTGATCCAACCTGACTGCTTAAATCCTCCTGATTTCCCTCTACGATACGAACGACACCAGTACCCACAGTACCCAAACCCAACAGTCCCACTTTTACCGGTTTCACTAACTAATCAACCCCCTAAGTCTTCTTCCGCCTGCCACCCCTGTACAATTAAATCAGAACTTCAACCTATGTTAAACGTTTCGGGTAACGTCCAATTAACCTTGGCCTACAATGCGCGTGCGCCGAACTCCGGGCATATCCTGCATCCGATCCAACATCTCCCCAATTTCTCCGTGGAGATGCGATGTCTCGACGGAAATGACAACGTTGGCTCTTCCCTGAAGCGGGATACTTTGATTAATGGTTAGCACGTTGGCTCCATAACCAGCTACATGTCCGAGCACACGAGACAATATACCCGATTGATGCTCCAAATCAATGGAGATCGTTACAATTCTCTCCCGTTCAAGCTGGTTGATTAAATGAATTCCGTCCTTGTACTTATAAAAAGCACTACGGCTTAGCCCAACCTGCTCAACAGCCTCATGCACTGTTTTGACATCTCCGGAAGCCAGCAGTTCTTTGACCTGCATGGTCTTCACCACAGCTTCAGGCAAAATGTCTTCCCGTACTAAGTAATAGCGTTCATTCACAGAACGTCCTCTCCTCAAAGACTCATGTATTCATATAGTGGACATTATAAAGGATCTATCTCAAAAGGGCAATACCTCACATGTCTATTTTTTGAAAACTGTTCCTCACAGTATACAAGTTTCCACCTGGAACATGTAAGGGAAAATAAAAAATACGCAGAGAAGCGGGTTATCTCCCACTACTCTGCGTATTGTTGTAATCCTTTATATTGAACAGGGTTCACTGCTATCTTAGTAGTAGCTGCTACCTTCCACAAATTCAAACTCAAAGTCGCCAATCCGCACAATGGTACCTTCTTCAGCTCCACGTTTACGCAGTTCTGCATCCACACCCATATGACGCAACGTACGCGCCAATTTGAGGATCGCTTCATGCGAGTTCAACTGCATCCGTTTCATCATGCGTTCAATCTTGGCACTTTCGACAACGAAGATTTCATTCTCCCGCACAATACGGAAGCCTTCGTCCTCTTTCTTGTCCAAGCTGTACACTTTGCGTTCGGATAAGTCCGCAACTTCTTCAACCACAGGCTCATCCGGAATTTGATCCAGCAGATCAGCCGCACGGTACAAGAGCTCTTGAATCCCTTTCCGTGTCAAGGACGAAATAGGCATTACTTCAATATCCGGTTGAACTTCACGAGCCTTCTGTAAGAATTCTTCCAGATTAGCTTCGGAATCCGGCATGTCCATTTTATTAGCTGCGACAACCTGTGGTCTTTCCGCAAGGACAGGATTGTACAACTTCAGTTCCTCGTTGATTTTCTGCCAGTCTTCGAACGGATCACGTCCTTCGGAACCCGACATGTCAACAACGTGGACGATAATACGTGTCCGTTCTACGTGACGCAAGAACTCATGTCCAAGCCCAATCCCCTCATGCGCACCTTCAATCAGACCCGGCAAGTCGGCCATGACAAAGCTGCGACCTTCACCCACACCAACCACACCCAGGTTAGGTGTAATGGTTGTAAAATGATAAGCTCCAATCTTTGGCTTGGCTGCTGAAACTACAGACAACAGTGTGGATTTCCCTACACTCGGGAAACCAACCAAACCGACATCAGCCATTACTTTAAGCTCAAGTACGATGTAACGCTCTTCGCCCTCTTCACCATTTTCGGCCAATTCTGGCGCAGGATTGTTCGGCGTCGCAAAACGAATGTTTCCCCTTCCGCCTCGTCCGCCGCGGGCGACGACAACCTGTTGACCATGACGTGTCAAATCTGCCAGCACTTCTCCGCTGTCATCATCCAAAATGACCGTTCCAGGTGGAATACGTACAATCATGTTCTCAGCGTTCGCACCATGCTGACTTTTATTACGTCCCTTCTCACCACGAGGGGCCTTGAAGTGACGCTGGTAACGGAAATCCATCAACGTACGCAGACCTTCATCTACACGGAAAATGATGTCAGCTCCTCTGCCTCCATCGCCCCCGGCGGGTCCGCCGTTTGGTACATACTTCTCACGACGGAACGAAATAATTCCGTCCCCTCCGTCTCCGGCTTTCACATAAATCTTAGCTTTATCTACAAACATTGGTTACCCCTTCTTCCTATATTCCGCAAGGCATTCTGAATTGTATAAACGTATCCTCAGACGGAAGCTGCTCCGTTCTGACTTTTTTACCTTTGGGTACGGCATCAAGCTGCCGCAATGTTTCCGGATCTGGTGTTTGATCCCCATCCAGCCGGACAATCACATCTCCATGGTCCTGTCCGAAGTTCAAGGTCAGTTTGCGAACCTCTCCCCAAGACGACCGGCCGCCGCCATATTGATAGGCTCGAATTGCATCCGCAATCGCCCCCGTAAGCGACTCGCCATCCTCGGGAGAGACCAGAGCACTCAGCTGCAACTCTTCCTCTACGACCACATGCAATTCCAGAGCAACTCCACTGGCCCGGAAAGATTGAAGATAAAAAACGAGTGAAGGAATACCCAATCTGGAGATCCGGCTTTCTTCGTTAACCCGCTCTACTATTCTTTCCACACATTGCACTGATTTATCAAGTTTGCCTAGCCGAAGATATCCATACAACACCTGAAGATCGTTCATCCAATCATGCCTATGATGATTTAATGATGCAATTGCTGTCTTTTCCATAGATTGTATGATGGTTCTGCGTTCCGCCTCTGCCTGTCTCTTCATCACGTTCACAGAAACAAAAAGCACCGCGACGGACCACAATGCGTATACAGCCAATGTAATGATCACTGGATACAGCATAACGAAAACCAAAGGAATCAGAAGTGAACATGCCGCAATCCACGGCACTCTTTTCCAAGATTTCATGGCTTCTCCCCGTTCTACAAAACTCGGTTGGTTTAATCCCCACCGTACCCAAGTATAACATGTCTTTTCTGCCAGTTCATTATCGAATAGCCTAAAAATACAAAAAGCCTCCGGCAAAAATGCCGAAGGCTCCTTAGGCGGAATGCCGATATTATGCTTCTACTGCTGCTGCTACTGGAGCAACATTCACAGGGTAGATGCTTACTTTTTTACGATCGCGTCCCCAACGTTCGAATTTCACAACGCCGTCAACTTTCGCAAACAAAGTGTCATCTTTACCGATACCCACGTTAGTACCTGGGTGAATTTTCGTTCCGCGTTGGCGAACGAGAATGCTACCACCAGTTACTGTTTGACCGTCAGCACGTTTAACGCCAAGGCGTTGTGCGTTACTGTCACGACCGTTCTTTGTGGAACCTACACCTTTTTTCGATGCGAATAACTGAAGATTTAATTTCAACATGATTGGTTGTCCTCCTTCTTTAATTATTTGACTTGCTCTATCTGAATATACTTTCCGTATGACTCTGCAATATCAGTGAGCATAACCACCATGGATTCGAGCAGCAATTGTACCTGGGACCAGGTTTCGTCTCTCGCAAGCACTGGCAAAGAAGCACTTAAAAAGCCATTCTTCATCTTGGCATCCATTTCGACACCCGTTAATGCTTCGATCGAGTTTACCGTACCCACTGTAACAGCGGATACCCCGGCACATACGATGTCTTCTCCTCGCTTGGCAAAATTAGCATGCCCTTTGATAGAAAAGCGATCGATGCTCCCGTCCTCATTACGAAAGACTTGAACGATAATCACTTATCGCACCTTCTTACGCTTTGATTGCTTCGATAGTTACTTTAGTGTACGGTTGACGGTGACCTTGCTTCACATGGTAGTTCTTTTTCGGTTTGTATTTGTATACAACAACCTTTTGTCCTTTGCCATGTTTCTCCACTTTAGCCGTTACAGTTGCTCCGGAAACCAATGGTGTACCTGCTGTCAAACCTTGATCGTTAGATACAGCCAGGACACGGTCGAACGTTACGCTTTCGCCATCGTTCGCAGTCAATTTCTCGATGAACAGAACATCGCCCTCTTGGACTTTGTACTGTTTGCCGCCTGTTTCAATAATTGCGTACATTTGCCTTGCACCTCCTCATGTCTCAGACTCGCCCGTTCTCAGGTGACAGTGCCTTGCGGAAACTGTGCTTATACCCGGCCAGTGCGGTTACAGCATGTGCAAGACCAATAGGCTAGACACATACCTGATGATTATACCACCAACTATACTAAAAATCAATGCAAAGGTGAAATATATCTTTTGCCTGTCCCATGACAGGAAGAACACGGCTCAACGTAAGGCAGCGTACTCTCTTCCCGCACTTTCTTACGGGTAAGTTCGAGCAGCCCCAGTTTGGTCCAGCCCATTACAAAAGCTTTGGTGCGGTCCTTCTTCAGCTCATTTTCGAGCGATGCCGCAACCTCCTGCCGATTCATCGCTTCCTCCATATCAATGAAGTCCACAATAATCATGCCACCGATATCCCGAAGCCGCATTAAACGAGCAATCTCAACGGCAGCCTGCATATTCGTTTCTGTCACCGTCTCTTCCAGACTGTCCCCGCCTGCTCCAGTGTACTTGCCTGTATTGACATCGATTACGGTGAGTGCCTCCGTATGGTCAATGACGATATAGCCGCCTCCCGGCAGCCACACTTTACGGGCAAAATCCTTGTTCAATTGTTCCTGTACACCATAAGCGGCAAAAATGGATTCGGCTCCCCGATACACCTGTACTTTAGGCTGATGACCAGGACATATCTCCTCCAGTAAAGCAGTCACTTCACGAGCTTGTACTTCATCATCCGTAATTACTTCATCGCTGCCAGGAGTATACACATCCCTAATGATTCGCTGAACCATATTTTGATCCCGATGCAGCAGGCTTGGTGAAGGCAAACTATCCGATTTCTCGCGAATCAGATGCCACTGCTCACGTAATGTTCCCAAGTCAGCCTCAATGGCTTCCCGCTGTTCCTCTGCGGATATGGTTCGTATGATAAGCCCCTCTTCGCCCCGCCTTAATTGTTCACCCAGTGCTTTGAGCCGGGAACGATCTCCCTCACGGGCAATTTTCTTGGAGACGGCTACATAGTCGGCAAGTGGCATATAGACAAGCCAGCGGCCCGGCAGTGAGTAATGAGTCGTCACCCGGGCTCCTTTGCTTCCAACAGGTTCCTTCAGAACCTGGACAATTACATCCTGACCCGGACGAAGCAACTCCGAGATCGATGGCTTCACTTTGGGTTGTTTCTCCAAATTGGGATGTAATACATCATCTACATACAGAAAAGCATTCTTTTTCTGACCGATATCCACAAAAGCAGCCTGCATACCTGGCAACACATTCACTACTCTTCCCTTAAAAAAGGAATTCAGCAGTCCACGCTCGCGTATACGCTCTGCTGTGAATTCTACAGCTTTGCCTTCTTCCAGAAGCGCCATTTGCATGAGGTTATGCTCATTATGTACAATCATTCGTTTCATGGCTTCACCTCTAGAAGACGATTCAATTCATCCACATCCATTCTGTTTCATTGCAATATTCCTTGTACATGTATTAACCCAATTCAGGACAGGTTCACCACGATGCTACAACTTATCGGTGTTTTGTTTAAAATAGGAACCGATGATGCGTTGTTCAGGCAAAACGGCCAAGATTCTCCCCTGTCTGTTCATTACATATATCATATGATATCTTTCTCTCTTTAATAGACGCAAAATAGGTTCCAAAGGTTTCGCCGGAAATGAGATTATCGGCTGTGCCAAACTGCCTGCAGCTGCATATTGGGCGAATGTACCTTCACGGTTCATCAGGAACCGAATAAAACGATATGGAATATTCCGGTAATCGGTCACATTGGAATAGAACAGAAACAGTCCGATCAACAGAATATTTAGGGGCAGCCCGTACCCACCAGCAAACCAGCGAGTAATGGCAAACACAATCACTCCAGCACTACAAACGATACTGATTCGGTAGGTCCACATCAATGTTGTATAGTAGGGGGCAAACAGGCTTACGAGTGCCTGTACAATTTTACCGCCATCCAGCGGCAGCACTGGCAGCAGGTTAAATAAGGCAATCAACAGATTCCCCTTTATAATATAATCCAAAAAAGCAGGGTCCCCCACACTACCGTATTTTAACAGCAGCACGATTCCAACCATGAGCATATTCTGAAAAGGCCCCGCCAAAGCGATCATGATTTCCCGACGCGCTGTAATATTTCCGCCATCTTCGATTAGGGCAACTCCGCCAAAAGGCAGCATCTGTATCGACAGGACACGGCAGCCCAGAAGGGCTGCCGCCGCAGCATGTCCACATTCATGAATAAATACAATCGCGAACAGTGTGATTAACTCAATAAAATGTCCGGTCATCAGGGATGCCATCATAATGATCACAAAAAATGGATGAAACGAGATACGTACACCCCATATCCTAATCAAGGGCAACCACTTCCGCAGGGTCTACGTACTCCTCGCCCTCTTTTACAGCGAAATACAATGTGGCAGGTTGATCATTTCCGCTCTCCTTTAGACTTCCCACTGCATCTCCCGCTTCAACCCAGTCATTCACCTTGACTTCACTTTCGTTCAAGCGTCCGTATATGGCTGTCACTTTGCCAGAGTGCTGGATTACCACCGTCGTTCCATTTTCCGGATCATCCAAAACTTGAAGGACACGTCCAGCATCCGAGCTGACTACCTGGACAAGTCCGGTGCCGCCCGCTTCAGGAACTATTTCAATGCCTTTCATGCTCAATGCAAAAGGTTGAACAATGGTGCCAGAGATCGGTTTGCCCAGTAGGTGCCCAACACCCGAGCCATTCACAGAATCAATGGTATGTCCTAGCACAGGCAGGAATGATGGCGTTCCCCCAAAATGCCTTTCGTACCAGGCTTCCGCCACTTCAAAATCCATATCCCGATGCAGCATATCGGCGATCACGGTTTTGGCAGGTGTCGTCCATGATGTGTTTAACTGGAACAATCCCCAAACGGCACCAAAAACGAACACGCTAATCACAGTTCGTCCCACGAATGACTTTATTAGATTGAAACGAGGATGACCGCCATGACCATAATGACCGTTCTCTTTTTTCCATAGCCACTCTGGGTCTCTTTCTCTTTCTCTTTCTCTTTCTCTTTCTCTTTCCTGTTCTGCCAGCGAAGCTCTTGCCGTTCGCAGGTTTTCATGTATATCCATAGACGAGAATGGCTTCCGTTGCGTTGATTCACGAGTATTAGGCAACGTAGCTGACTCTCGCTGCTGCATGACCTCCTCCGTAGCCCCATCCATCAGTCGTCGAATGCGTTCTTCTCTTCTCTGCTTAATTCTGAGTTTCGTATTCATGGAAAATCCTCCCGCCGAGGCTTGTTTACTACATCCTATGAGGAGCTCGTTCATAATATGAACACGCTTCGGCTGGAAGCAAAAATAACCCCACAACGTGGAGTCCTTCATCCAAATACGATCCCTTGCTTGCCACACAAGGCATCTATTAAATGTTCCATAATATTCAAAAAAGCCGGGCGTTAGGCCACGGCTGTCATACATCAATCTGATAAGGAAGAGCTGTTAACCCATCCCAAAAAACTTTTTGAAACGTGAGAAGGCACCCTTCTTCTGCTCCAATTGCATCAATGGAACTGTATCTCCCAAAATTCGACGGGCAATATTGCGATAGGCAATAGCCGCAAGCGAGTCTGGATTCATTACTGTCGGTTCTCCCGAGTTGGCCGCCTTGATGACAAGTTCATCATCAGGAACAATTCCAATCAGGTCAATATTAAGTACTTGTAAGATGCCATCAATATCGAGCATGTCGCCTGATTTAACCATGTTGTTACGAATGCGGTTCACGACCAATTTTGGGGATTGTATGTGTGAACTCTCGAGCAAACCGATAACACGATCCGCATCACGGACCGCCGCATTCTCAGGAGTAGTGACCACAATCGCCTGATCTGCACCTGCAACCGCATTTTTGAATCCCTGTTCAATTCCGGCTGGACAATCAATAATGACGTATTCAAAATCTTTCTTCAATTCGAGGATAATGTCCTTCACCTGTTCTGGTGATACGGAGTTCTTGTCTCTCGTTTGCGCTGCAGGCAGCATATATAATTCTTCAAAACGTTTATCTTTGACCAAAGCCTGATTCAGACGGCAGCGTCCGTCTGCAACGTCACACAGATCATAAATGATCCGGTTTTCGAGTCCCATCACGACATCCAGATTACGAAGGCCGATATCGGTGTCTACCAGACAAACCTTCTTGCCGAGCAGCGCCAGCGCTGTCCCGATGTTTGCCGAGGTGGTTGTTTTACCCACGCCGCCTTTACCCGAAGTGATCACGATTGCCTCTCCCATGAGCTACACTCCTTTAAACACATTAAAATCTCGGCGCAACCGAACGATATTGCTCATCTTGTCGATCTGCATCTGATTGTCCTGTAAATAAGCAAATTCCATTCCGGTCTCTCGGCTCTCCCACTCATCGGGAGGACGACTAATAATATCCGCGATTCGCAGCTGCGTCGGTGCAAACACCGAAGCCGCAATGATCGAGTCCTCGTCCCCACTAATTCCGGCATGAGCCATGCCTCTGAGTGAACCCAAAACATATATATCTCCGGTGCACGTTACTGTGCCCCCCGGATTGATATCTCCAAGAAACAAGAGATTCCCTTCATGGTGAAGCACCTGACCAGAACGCACCATACCGCACATGGTCACAATCGGCGGCGGCCCTTTAACCTCTGGTTTAAGGGCGGGTGAGTCGATGGAACGAATGAGCAAATTCCCTTTTTGTTTTAATATATCAAGAATTGCTTCTTTCTGGTCCTCCGTCACTTCCCGGCTGCCCAGTTTGATATCCACATGAACAATCGGTCCGGTCAAAATATTTTGATGGCTGTGTTCCAGCTTATAGCGGAGCTCATAGAGCAATTCCTCGAATTCACATTGATCGTCCAACAGGAAAACCAGGCCGTCTCGGATGCCTTTAATCGTTACGTGATTCGATTTAACCGTCATAAGCCTGTCCCTCCCATCCCATTACATTTCGTGCCCGGGTCCCCAAGTTCCTGCTTCTTGCTCCATAAATGTATTAAGAAGCTTCTTCTGCTTTGCTCTTTCTCTTGCCAATGCGTTCCAATTGTTTGCGAAGCGGGACATAGATGATCAGTGCAAACACAAAATGAATGAACAAATTGGGAATCATGTATTCAATCAGCGCCCAGTCAAATGTTACGTGGTTGAGTTGGAAAAGCTTGTACAGAAAGAATAACATGGTATCATTCAGCAGACTTCCCAAAAGGACGACGGAAACCATGACCGGTAGTGGTGCGCGCGGTGCTTGAAAAATAAGTCCCATCATATATGCCGATAATCCCATGGAGAATCCATATGGTCCAATCATTTCGCCGTAGAAAACAACGTCGTGCAGCAGTCCAAATAATATGCCAAGCACCAAAGCCGTATGGCGATGATGGTAGACAGCAATAAACAAAATCACGATGTAGACCAGATTGGCCGAAATGCGCATTTGCCAGGCGGAAGGAATAAGCAACGGAAGAATGGTTCCTTCCGCGATGAACAACACGAACAGCAGCAGGAATAAGACTTGCTTGCGTGTCACCATTACTCTTTTACCTCAGGCGGGATAATGACAATCAGCTCTTTCCAGTCCAAAAAGCTTGCGTATGGCTTAATTGTAGCTGTTTTTGTTAAACCATACTCGCTTTTCTCCACCTTATCCACTTCTCCGATCCGCATATACTTCGGAAAGTTATTGATAATCCCGGAAGAGATGATTTCATCACCGTCTTTGATATTTGAGTCTTCCGAAATTTTGGTCATTTTGAGCATGCCGGTCTTCGGATCATAACTCTCGATCATGCCAAACACTTTCTCTTTGCCCACCGCAGTAGCTGCAATAGCATTGGATGTCGGATCATTGGCATCCATAGAAGTTAACAGATTAACTGTTGACGTATAGGAGCTGACATGACTGACCACCCCGACCAGCCCTTCCTGTGAAGTAACAGCCATCCCCGGCTTGATTCCTGCATTCTCACCAATGTCAATATTGATCGTTCTGCTGTTCGGGTCGGAGTTGGCACTGATGACCTGAGCAATTCGCGAACCGTAATTATACCGATTCTTTTGTTCTTCGGTAAAATTGAGGGCTTTCTGAAGCTGTTCATTCACCTGCTCCATATCATTGTATTTCAGCCGATCTCGGGTGTAGTGCCCCATTGCAATACGAAGCTCTTCATTCTCTTGATATACCGTACGCATGTTCGCCAAATCTTTGAAAAAGCCCGCTACTGAAGAAGCGGGCTTGTAAAATACGTATTGTACAAATCCGACTGAATCCTTTAGAAATTTCTCCGGCCAGGATAGAGCGGTTCGCGGACCGAGCGTAAAGCCCATTAACGCGATAAATGTAACAAGGCCCACCAGCAAAACAAAAAGTCTTTTGTTACCCAGCAGTTTAAACAGTTCGACCACCCTCTAACATCCATTATTCTCTTCCGAGCCATGCCCGGCGGGGAGACTGTCAGACTTATAGTCCCTTCGAGAATATCAGCTGATTCTCCCCGGGTATGCGGGTAATAGCTCTCCCGGGATTAACCGGGCCCTCCGTTGATATCTTCCACTTGGTCGATAAGGCAGCCAAGCCGGGCAAATACCAATTAACGTTTGGAACGAACTGCCGAACTGCTTCTGCTCTTGAACAAATGAATATTTTCAAGTGCTTTACCTGTACCGAGTGCAACGCAATCAAGCGGATTCTCTGCCACGATCACAGGCATACCTGTCTCACCAGCAAGAAGTTTGTCCAGATTGCGGAGCAATGCACCGCCGCCTGTGAGCACAATGCCACGGTCCATAATATCCGCTGCCAGCTCAGGAGGACATTTCTCCAAGGTTACCTTTACAGCTTCAACAATGGCATTCACGGTATCAGCCAAAGCTTCACTGATCTCATCGGATGTAATCGTAATCGTCTTCGGCAGACCAGTCACAAGATCACGTCCACGAATCTCCATCGTTTCCACTTGCTCAAGCGGCATAGCCGATCCGATATCCATCTTCAATTGCTCGGATGTGCGTTCACCGATCATCAGATTATACTGACGTTTGATGTATTGAATAACGGATTCATCCATCTCGTCACCAGCTACACGAACCGAACGGCTCGTAACAATCCCGCCCAAGGAAATAACGGCTACTTCTGTTGTACCGCCACCGATATCTACAACCATGCTCCCTGTTGGCTCCCATACCGGCAGATCAGCACCAATTGCAGCCGCAAAAGGCTCTTCAATCGTGTAGGCTTCACGTGCGCCGGCTTGTTTCGTTGCATCTTCAACGGCGCGTTGTTCGACTGCTGTAATCCCGGAAGGTACACATACCATCACGTTGGGATGACGTTGGAACATGGAACGTTGCTTTTGCGCTTGACGAATAAAGTATTTGATCATCGTTGCTGTTGTATCGAAGTCAGCAATAACGCCGTCCTTCATCGGACGAATCGCACGAATGTTCCCTGGTGTACGACCGATCATTTTTTTCGCCGATTCACCTACTGCCTCAATTGTTTTTGTATCTGTCCGGATCGCAACTACGGAAGGTTCCCGTACCACAATTCCTTTTCCACGCACATAAACCAACGTATTTGCTGTCCCCAAATCAATCCCCAAATCTTTATTAAAACCACCAAACATGACGTTAATCTCCTTTTCTGCCTCATATAGCTGCTCCCGTAAATCAAGAGCATTTCATTTTCATTCCCACCATAATGGTGGAGCTAATATTCGCATTTGTTTTGTGTTGCAGTTTTTTGTGATGCATTTGTAAAGTGAACCTATCTTCTACGGACAACGCCGTCAATATTCATAGGAAAACATCAACGCCAACCATTATATTATACTAAGCCCTTCTCCTTCAAACTTACGTACGTTCCATCTCCGATAATAATGTGATCCAGCACGTCTATGCCAACAATTGCACCAGCTTCGATCAATCTCTTGGTTATTTGGATATCCTCTGGACTAGGCGTAGGATCCCCGCTCGGATGGTTGTGTGCGCACACAATAGAAGCGCTGCTGCATTTGATGGCAGCCCGGAACACTTCACGCGGATGTACAATCGAAGCGTTAAGGCTGCCCATGGAGAGTGTTTCCTGGGCAATAATATGATTTTTGGTATTTAGAAAAAGACATACAAAGTGTTCCTTTTGCAAGTAACGTAACTGTTCGGTAAGGATATCGGCCGCGTCACGAGGGGTACGAATCGAAGTCGACGGTGTAAGTCTGCTCTTCGCAATCCGGTGTCCAAGCTCGATACTGGCTTTTAGTTGTACAGCCTTTGCCATGCCTATTCCCTTCATCGCAGTCAGTTCTTCCAGACTCAAATCCATCAACGAGCGAATGCCACCCGCTTCGGTGAGAATTCGCTGTGCCATATGCACTGCGGATTCCTGCCTTGTGCCTGTTCGAAGTAAAATCGCCAGCAATTCAGCATGGCTCAAGGCGCCCGCCCCGTATTCCATCATGCGTTCTCTCGGGCGTTCTTCCTGGGGGATGTCGCGCATCATATATTGAGGCGACTCCATATATTCCCTCTTTTCACATCTTCAATTGCGGAATTTCATGTGCGTGGCAGTACATGTACGCCGAATCCTTCCAGCATATCACTAAGCAAGGACAGGGGCAGACCGACCACATTGAAATAACATCCTTCAATACGGTCTATCAGTGAAGCACCAATGCCCTGAATGGCATAGGAGCCTGCCTTGTCCGAAGGTTCTCCGGTCTGAACATAAGCTCGAATCGTAGCATCAGACAGCTCCTTCATCGTTACATCCGTCTGCCGATACTGAACCATGGATTGTCCATTGCCAGCATCGATACAGGCCACTCCAGTGAATACACGGTGTACACGCCCCTGCAGACGGGATAACATCCGTTCAGCGTCTGCTTCGTCTACGGGTTTGCCAAGAATATCGCCGTCCAGAACGACAATCGTGTCGCTACCAACAATGATAGCATCTTGCTCACGGCCTTCCAGCCCACGATAAACGGCAAGTGCCTTGCGCATGGCAAGCTCCTGTACCGTTTGTTCTGGAGTCCATTCCGGTGGTGTATCTTCATCGGCATGACTTGGTATTACATCAAAAGCTAAATGAAGTGAGGCGATCAGTTCTTTACGCCGTGGCGAAGTGGAGGCCAGAATAATAGGGCGTTGTTTTGTTCTATCCAAAATAATCGGCTCCTTAGGCTACGGCGACATCCTGTCGGATCACGCTAGTAGATGTCATTTTTTTTAGTTTCTTCGTCATAATTCGTCATACTCCTATAATCTGCGATACAGCCATACAGCAGCAATGATACCGATCAGACTCAGGAGGCTCATTTGAAATTGAAGTGAAATGTCATAACTAATAATGTCCAGATCAGCCTGCGGCGACCAGCGAATGGCCGTGGCTTTTGTTAGAAAGGCTACGGCCTTTACAGGCTGCAGTGCCTTGGCGATCCACGCTCCGGCCAGCCAGCCGAGCAGCAGAAACAGCAATAACATGCCGAAGTTTTTTTTCATCGGTGATCTTCCCTCGCCATTTTTTGACACCCACATTATTATACGGGGTTTTGTACGTCAATACAAACACAAATCCGGCAAGGGGAACTATTTCCAGTTCCTTGCCGGATAGGTATTCCAAGGCTGTGTTATGGGAAAGAGCCTGTTATTGTTTTATCGCTTCAAGCCATTTTTTTTGCTGTAATACATATTCCATCAGGTCGGACTGCACAGACCACATATGGACATTTGCCGGGTTTTTGTTGTACTCAGCCAATGCGTTTACCGCACTGGTCATCGATTTCTCCATCGCAGATACATAGGGTTGTACGTCGGTGCTCAGACCTGGAGAAATACTATTCAAACTGGTCAGCCAGAGCTGATGCTGATTCTGCACTGCACTCATCGTTTCACTTGAGACTGCTGCAGGAACAGATTGACCGAGCTGCTGAATCGAGAGGGTGGACAGTTGTTCGATCAAAGCTGAACCGCTTGTGAAGAAATGCTGAACATCCTCTGCTTTTCCACCAAATACGGCTGGATTCACTTCAGGGTTGACGATTTCCTTGACATACAATTCCACACCTTCGGCCTTTAGCCTTGAGCTGAGCAGTTTGGCCTCCTCTCGGTCAGCCGAAATGCCTGCGTATACCCGATTTCCATCTTCCGGATCAGACCCTGCAGCAATGCCTGCCTGGGACAATTCCACCTTTGCCTGTTCAGCACGTTCCGGGGAACTGAACACACCATATTGCAGTGCATAATAACTGCCGCCAATGGTCGCTTCCTGAACCTGCTGCCCGGATCCCGCCCCTCCCCCTTGACCTGTCACAGCGGAAACTGCCTGATTTTCGGGAAGCTT
This sequence comes from Paenibacillus pabuli NBRC 13638, assembly GCF_001514495.1. GTDB lineage: Bacteria > Bacillota > Bacilli > Paenibacillales > Paenibacillaceae > Paenibacillus > Paenibacillus pabuli. The sequence goes on along the minus strand of NZ_BCNM01000025.1, from coordinate 80,294 downwards.
GCTCCCTGGATCCACTACCGCTTCCCGGTTAAAAAAAGAAAGGATAACCACACCGAAAAGTGCTCCGGTGACTAGCGCTCCGGTTACAGAACCAATCATTTTCCAACCCCTAGGGGGACGATTTCGCTTATAAGAGTAGTTTTCGTTGTCTGCAAGCCAATTGTGATCTCCATAGTTCTCGTCCGATCTGTTCTCGTCCTCTTCTCCCGGATACGCCGTAAAACGATTATAGCTGGACGAATCAAAATCATCGGGTTCAGAACCGTTGTCCGTTCTTTGGTAAGATACAGGTACAGTGGAGCCTGTTAGCATCGTTTCTCCCCAATCCACGGGAATGTCCTCTGGCGACCACACATGAGCTGTATTGGATTGCAACGGTGTAGGATTTTGCGGCACTTCTTCATTCATCGTTTCAATGGTGCTGCTGGATGTGGATATCCCTCTGTTTTCAGGCTTGTCCGACTCGTTATCCCCAAAGCGAAACGTCATTCTAGCATTGCTCACCCCGTACCCTCTCCTTTGTCCCATTTATAACAGCTATATGCAGAGAGAATCGGAACCATTCCATTTCATGCAAAAAACCGCCTTCCTCAGAAAGCGAAGACAGACGGTTTCGGTGTATTTATGTTATTTCAAACCTTTGGCAAGTGTATCTCCGACTTTCCAGATATCACCTGCACCCATCGTAAGTACGAGATCTCCTGGCTGAAGACGGTGCTGCAAATCAGCAACTACTTCTTCCTTTGTTGGCAGATAACGTGCAGAAGCATTACTATTTTGCACGATCAGTTCTACCAATTTGGCTGAATGTACCCCTTCAATCTGTTTCTCACCTGCAGGAGAATAGATATCCGTAATCAGAACCTCATCCGCTTCTGCAAAGGCACGACTAAACGCATCGAGCAGGAAGAACGTACGTGTGTAACGCTGTGGCTGGAATACCGCGATAATACGTTTACCCGTCGCTTTCGCCGCACTGATCGTAGCCTCAATCTCCGTCGGGTGATGAGCATAGTCATCAATAATCAGCATATCACGAGCCTCACCCAGTACCTGGAATCTGCGCTTTGCTCCATGGAACTGGATAATGGCAGCGGTAATTTTCTCGAATGGAATACCTGCTTCCAGACAAGTAATAACCGTAGCCATCGCATTATAAACGTTATGTTTACCTGGAACCGACAATTCCACTGTTCCCAGAGCAGTGCCCTGATGATTCATTGTAAAGGAAATGCGGCGGTCCCCGAGCACGATATCCGTTGCTGTATAATCCGCTGCGTAATCAATACCATATGTGGTAACCCGTGACTTCAGGTCTGGCAAAATGGCTTGAACGTTCTCGTCGTCAGCACACACAATGGCCGTGCCCTCTGGACGAATCTGGCTCAGAAATTGGACATAAGCTTTTTTGAGTTCCTCAAAATCACTGTTGTAATTCTCCAGATGGTCTGCTTCAATATTCGTCACAATACCAAGCCAAGGGTGGTACTGCAAAAATGAGCCATCGCTCTCGTCTGCCTCTGCGACAACCCAGTCGCCTTGACCAGCCTTAGCGTTGGTTCCCACGTTCATGATTTCCCCGCCAATAATGTAGGTCGGGTCTGTATCACATTTATCCATAACCAGTGCAATCATGGAGGAAGTGGTTGTTTTGCCATGAGCCCCCGCCACAGCCACACCTTTGCGCTCGTTCAGCAAACGCGCCAGCATCTGGGCACGATGCAGAATCGGGATGTTCAGCTGTTCAGCTGCCACCCGCTCTACATTATCTGCCGGAGCGGCCGTCGAATAGACAACGAGGTCTGCCCCATTTACGTGCTCTGCGGTATGTCCAATATATATTTTCGCTCCCTTGGCTGCCAGCTTCTCGGTCAACTCCTGTGAAGCGACATCCGATCCGGTAACGGTGTATCCCATCTCAAGCATAACTCTCGCGATGGCACTCATGCCATATCCGCCAATCCCTATAAAATGAACGTGTTCCGATGTATTTAACAAAACTTTCACCAACCTTTTTCAGAATCGGTTTGATGCAAAAGGGCTGCCCGCACATCTGCAATCAGGTACAGTGTGCCGGACACCACCCCCAGATCTTCCGCTTCCGTCCGTGACTTCAATAGATCAAGTGCCTTTGCCCATTCGGGCTCGACGATGATTTCCAGCTCCTCTTTCGCAATGGAGGGACGTACCCGTTCGACGACCTGCAGCAATTCGGCTGCATCCATTTTGCGTCGGAAATCTGGCTCGGTCAGGATCAGCGTATCCACTAGTGGCAGTATATGCTGCAAATACGCTTCATGATGCTTATTCGCGAGCATGCCCATCATCAAAATTAACTTGTTGTGAGGATAAACGTCGATAATGCTCTTGGCGAGCGATTCAGCCCCTTCCGGATTATGTGCTCCGTCCAGCACAATTCGAGGTTGTTCAACCACTTTCTCAAACCGTCCTGCCCAGAAGGCATGCTCCAGCCCAAGCGCAATATCTTCATCATCCAGCATAAATGCCATGTATTGACGAAGCAACTCCAGTACCATAAGCGCACCCGCTGCATTGTCACATTGATGTATGCCCTGCATGCGGATGCGAACGTCCAGATCACGGAACGGTCCTGTAAAATGAAAAGATTGTCCGTTCTCATCGCTGTCCAGCCTATGATAGGAGAATCGATCCCCTGCAAGGTACACGGTTGATCGAAGACGCTCTGCCGTCTCCTGAATCACCTTCACAGCCTCTGGCTGCGTGGCACAGGTAACAACAGGCACTCCAGGCTTAATAATACCTGCCTTTTCTCTTGCAATGGCTTCAATCGTATCTCCCAGTACATCCGTATGGTCCATACCGATATTGGTAATGATGGACACCACAGGTGTGACGATATTCGTTACGTCCATCCTTCCCCCGAGCCCTGTCTCCCATACTACAACATCCGGGTAGCACTCTTCCGCATAATACAGAAGAGCGAGTGCTGTGGATACCTCAAACATTGTAGGTGATCCAAGGGGAGTTGAAGCCATCTCTTGAACCAATGGATACAGGCGGTTTGAAAATTTGAGCAACGTTTCTTCCGGGATGTCCTCCCCGTTGTACTGAAAACGGTTTGTAAATTTGGTGATATAAGGGGACGTAAACGTTCCAACATCATATCCCGCCTGAAGAAGCACTGACGTCAAAAAAGCGCAAGTCGAACCTTTGCCGTTCGTTCCCGCGACATGAATAAATTTGAGACGCTGATGTGGATTGCCAAGCATGGACATCAATCCCTCGATTCGTTCCAATCCAGGTCGGATGCCAAAAGGAATAAGGCCATTAATCCAGTTCACGGCCTCGTCATAGGTAAATAAAGGAGCTGCTGTGTCTGTCCCGTTAAGTTCCGTCATATGATTCACCTTCGGTTTGAGTTTGGTTGAAAAAATCGGCCGGAGGGACAAAAGCACTCCATCCGACCCGAATATATTAACCTTTCAGTTCCTTGATTCGTGCAATCACCTTATCCCGTTTATCGGAATAATCTGCTTGCTTGGCGCGCTCTTCCTCGATAACCTTGGCAGGTGCCTTGGCAACAAAGCCTTCATTCGCCAACTTTTTCTCCACACGGAGCACTTCGCCCTCAAGGTTCTGCAACTCTTTCTCCAGGCGAGCCACTTCCTGCTCAATATCAATCAAACCTGCCAGCGGCAAGTACAGTTCAGCCCCCGTAATGACAGCAGTCATTGCTTTGTCCGGTGAGTTCAGATTCAAACCGCTGTCGAAGCCGGACGTATTACAGAAACGTTTGATGTAATGGCTGTTACGTTCAATGATGCTTGACGTTTCTTCGTTGTTCGCTTTGACCATCAGTTCAATCTTCTTGCTCATCGGTACGTTCACTTCTGCACGGATATTACGAACTGCACGGATCGTATCCATGAGCAGATTCATCTCCGCAACCGCCTCAGGGTTCTCCAATGCTGGGTCGTAGACCGGCCAGGATGCCAGAGTAATCGTCTCTCCCTCATGAGGCAGATGCTGCCAGATCTCTTCTGAAATGTACGGCATGAACGGATGAATCAAGCGCATCGTCTGATCCAGTACATACGCCAGTACCGATTGAGTTTTCTTTTTGGAAACCGGATCTTCCCCGTAGAAGGACAGCTTCGCAAATTCAATATACCAGTCACACAGGTCATCCCAGATAAAGTTATACAGTAAACGGCCTGTTTCACCAAATTCGTACGCTTCGATTAGACGCGTAATATCCCGGGAAGTTTCGTTCAGGCGATGCAAAATCCAATATTCCGCTGTTCCGAGGTCTCCACTAATATCACGATCCTCATAAGTGAACCCTTCCAGGTTCATTAGAGCAAAACGTGATGCATTCCAAATTTTATTGGCAAAGTTACGAGCCTGTTCCACCCGTTCCCAACGGAAACGGAGATCCTGTCCCGGAGTGCTGCTGGTCGAAATCATATAACGCATCGCGTCCGCGCCATATTTCTCAATAACATCCAGTGGATCAACACCATTACCGAGTGATTTGGACATTTTACGTCCGTCTGCATCACGAACAAGACCGTGCATCAGCACATCCTTGAACGGAATCTCTTCCGTGAACTCCAGGGCGGTAAAGATCATGCGCGCCACCCAGAAATAAATAATGTCATACCCGGTTACGAGTACACTTGTCGGGTAATACCGTTTCAGATCATCCGTTTCTTCCGGCCACCCTAATGTGGAGAAAGGCCATAATCCGGAGCTGAACCATGTATCCAGAACATCTTCATCCTGTCTCAGCTTGCGACCAGCGTATTCCGGCAACGTTGTTGGATCTTCAGCGGATACGATGATTTCTCCCGTCTCCTCATCATACCAGGCAGGAATACGGTGACCCCACCACAGCTGACGGGAAATACACCAGTCCCGAACATTTTCAATCCAGTTCAGATACGTTTTCTCAAAACGATCCGGAACAAAACGAACCCCTTCGCCACCCTGTTGTTTCTGAATGGCTTTCTCTGCGAGAGGCTTCATCTCAACAAACCATTGTGTGGACAAGTACGGCTCAACTACAGCGCCAGTACGTTCGCTGTGTCCCACCTGATGCGTATGATCCTCAATGCTGATCAGTACACCCTGTTCTTTCAGGTCTGCAACAATCTGCTTGCGGCAGTCACTGCGATCCAGTCCCTGATATTTGCCTGCTTCGGCATTCATTGTACCCGTTTCATCCATTACCGTAATTTGAGGCAGATCATGACGAAGACCCACTTCGAAATCATTCGGATCATGGGCAGGCGTAATTTTCACGGCCCCGCTTCCGAATTCTTTATCTACATACTCATCTGCAATAACCGGAATTTCGCGTCCGATAATAGGCAGGACAAGCACTTTTCCAATCATGTCCGCGTAACGCTCATCCTTCGGATGAACAGCAACTGCCGTATCACCCAGCATGGTTTCTGGACGAGTAGTTGCTACTGTGATATGACCACTTCCGTCTTTGAGCGGATAACGCAGATGGTACAAGTGACCCTGCACTTCTTTATATTCAACCTCAATGTCAGACAATGCAGTCCGGTTCACCGGGTCCCAGTTAATAATTCGTTTGCCTCGGTAAATAAGGCCTTTTTCATACAACTGAACAAACACTTTGCGAACAGCCTTGGACAGACCCTCGTCCAACGTGAAACGTTCACGCGAATAGTCGAGTGACAATCCCATTTTGCCCCATTGCTGACGAATGGTTGTAGCATACTGTTCTTTCCAGTCCCATACCTTCTCCAGAAACTTTTCGCGACCCAGATCATAACGAGTCTGGCCTTCTTCACGAAGCTTCTGCTCCACCTTGGTTTGGGTGGCAATCCCTGCATGGTCAGATCCCGGCAGCCACAGAGCATCATAGCCCTGCATCCGCTTGGTGCGAATCAAAATATCCTGCAGTGTGAAATCGAGCGCATGCCCGATATGAAGCATCCCGGTTACGTTAGGAGGTGGAATTACGATCGTATAAGGCTCGGCATCTTTACGTTGACCGGCCTTGAAGTATCCACGCTCCATCCAGGTAGAGTACCATTTCTGCTCCGCAGCTTTCGGATCATATGTGGTCGGCATTTCTGTTGCAGCTGAATTTTTTTGTTCAGACATGTGTCATTCCTCCGTTACTTAATCATCATCGCCAAAAAACAAAAAAACCTTTCATCCATCAAAGGACGAAAGGTTAGCTTTCGCGGTACCACCTTTGTTTCACGCAAACAGAAAAATAGACTACGCCTTCTGCATATGCGTGACACTTCAAGCAGATAACGGCTGCTACCGGCCCATCCTACCTCAGGAATGAATGATCGTAACCTGAATCATCCCTTGTATTCAAATGGGCAACTCCCGGACGACTTCGAACAGCTGGTTCCTGCGGAATTTTCCAGCGCTACAATCCCGCTCTCTGAAAGGCCATACTGTCTACTACTTCCGATCAACGTTGTTCTTCAAAAAACCTAAACACATCATACCCTGCTCGTGCCCGATAGTCAACCTGACAGCGGCGGAAAAAGAGCGCTGCAATGCAGGTTAAGGGCTGACCAGGCTAAAACCCGTCATCCTCAAGGGATCACGGGTTCGCAATGGACGCTGGAACCTACAGGTTAAGGGATATATAGGATCTGCCCTTCCTCCACAACCTGTTCGGATAATCGGTTATACAACTGAAGCTCTCTGGTGCTTAACTGGTATCGTTCTGCAATGGTATCGAGTGTCTCTTCACGTTGTACAATGCATAGTTTCACCTTACGGAACGGCGTCTGGTCCACAATGGTGCCGAGGAACAGGTTCTTCCACTCCACGTCATCAGGCTGGTATGCTTCTTCTTGGAGCACGCCTGCGAGTGCCTCTTGCTCCCGTTCCGCTTCCGCCTCACGTGTCACTCTGCCGGAGGATAGCAAGGAAGAGATACCTACGCCTTCTTCCTGTCTTGGTGCAGACTCTCTCTTGCTGCCAAAAGCAACCTTGAGCTCCGGCTTGTCTTCCGTCTCAGCCACAGGTTCTGGGATGAAGGCTTCTATATCAGCGGGCTCATTCGCCCCCACTGCTTCCTGAGGTCTGTCTTCCTCCGAAATCTCCGGCTCGGACGCTGCGAATACATCCTGCCAGTTCTCTGGCTGTGCACCAGCCGAGACATCAGCAGCTTCCTGATTCTCTTGCCTTGGTTCGGATCTGGAAGATTCAAAGTGCCATACATTCGGCGCTGCGGCTTCATTGGAAAATTGCCGACCCGGATTGGAATCGTTCTGCTCCGAATTCCTTGAGTTCGTATGTAAGGTCTCGACGGAAGGCTCGGACCAGACAGATGACTCTTCAGCCAGAGGAAGCAGCGGCTCAGATTCAGGATATGAAGCCAGACGGTCTGCCGTCTCCGCCATAAAAGATGAAACCGGAGAAGGCGGATTGGACAATTCATTCAATGATGCTTCATCCGAAGACTGATACAACTGCCCCTGTTGCAGCTCCTCTTCGGTTCGTGACTTACCTTCCTCAGCAGAAGGATCAGCAGCAAATTCCTGAGTGCCATAGGCAGGCTCTTCTGCACTCGTAAGCCCTTCCTCTTCACTCCGTTGCAGCAAATACTCCTGGGCAAACGCATTGGGATAGCTGCCTGTCTGCTCTGCTTCAGCGGAACGGTTGCCCTCCTGAGAATCGGGTGAATGCACGACGGTAAACTCATCTGCTGACCAGACCTGCGGTTCCTCTACCGGGAAGCCCTCAATGCCGCGAAGCGACAATACGCCTGTAATGTTCAGACTTCGGTTGGATAACAAATCGACATCAAAATTTTCAATCTCAATGGAAATATCCTCAATGGATCTTACCCGGTTCAGGGGTACCGTGATCTCTACCGGAATAAAATGTTTGAGTTCCTCCGAGATTTCGTTCTCTCCCCGATAAGCACCTGTAAGCAATAGATGGCCACGCAAGGTAGCATGATCATCTTGACCTATGACTTGAATGCGGGGGTATAACTCAATTTCCTCCAGTTCCTCAATCGCAGGGACTCCCTCTGACAAATGAACGCGCTCATAAATATCGAACCGCAAACCATAAGGTTGATTCAACAAAGGTGGCGTCCTCCTTTCGGCATATGTTCACCATGATCCTTCTCATGGGACTGATCCATGGTCCAAATCCTTCGTTACCCCATCTATATGCCTTGAATGAGATGAGCATGCCACCTTTTGTGTAAACCAACCCGGTTTATTGGTCCTTGCCTTCACGTTGTGCCAATTGTAGGAAATCCAAAGGCCAAGGATCCGCCACTTCAATTCGTGCTCCAGTCAGCGGATGACCAAAACTCAATGTCTCACCGTGAAGCGCCTGCCGCCTGATAATATCCGCTCTGCCACCATATAGCTCATCTCCAACGAGGGGATGTCCTGCATAACTTAAATGCACTCGAATCTGGTGTGTGCGGCCGGTATCCAGTGTCAAACGGACAAGAGTAGCACGTTCCCACACCTCCATGATCTCCACATGGGTTACGGCATCCTGCCCACCTTCGGATACACGTCTGCGCTGCTTGTGGTGCCTGTCCTTGCCAATTGGCGCATCAATGGTATTCAGCGCCATAGATATCTGACCATCTGCAATGGCGACGTAATGCCGACCAATGTCTTTATGGCGCATCGCTTCATCCAGTTTGGCAAGGGCAAAAGCATTTTTGGCATATAAAACCGGTCCGGTGGTATCCTCATCCAGACGGTGAACATGGCGCACACTGGCCTGAATTCCATTCATTTCGTAATAGGAGGCCACCGCGTGATCCAGCGTTATCGCTTGATCCATTCGACTCCCGTCGGGATGGAGCTTCATTCCCGCCGGTTTATGCACAACCAGACAGAAATCATCCTCATACAGTACATCGATATCGGCCCACCGTGGTTCAACATCAATTGGCTGAGACGCAAAAAGGGCCAGCCGAAGCCGGTCCCCTGCAAGTTGTATCCCCTGGTTCGTCTTCAGCTGACGCAGCATTTTTTCTGGAAACTGAAGTTCAGACAAGAGCCACTGCTCTGCAGCCGTTTGCCTGTCTGAACTGCCTGTCACCACTTTGCCCGGCATCAGCTCAAGCCATTCCCCGCGGCGTTTCCAACTTTTAATGGTCATAATGATTGAAGAGCCTTGCGGTTCGCCTCGATCGTATCATCAATATCCTGCTCCGTATGCACGCCAGACACAAACATGCCTTCATATTGGGAAGGGGCAACACTGACACCCTGATCAATCATGGCCGCAAAGTAACGACGGAATTGGTCCAGATTGCTTTCTTTGGCAATATCATAATTCGTCACCGGAACCGCGCTGAAAAATGGACAAACCATGGAACCGACACGGTTAATGGTCACCGCTACCCCCGTCTCTGCTGCATTTTTCTCAAATCCAGTCTGCAAGCGAGCAGACAGTGTCTCCAGACGATCATAAACCTCCGGTGTCAACAATTGGAGTGTAGTGTAACCTGCCGCCATAGCCAGCGGATTACCGCTCAGTGTACCTGCCTGATAGATCGGCCCGGTCGGAGCAATCTGTTCCATCAGATCACGTCTGCCGCCATAAGCGCCTACCGGTAGTCCACCACCGATAACTTTTCCCAGACAAGTCAGGTCGGGTGTTACACCGTAACGTCCCTGAGCACAGTTCAGTCCCACACGGAAACCGGTCATCACTTCATCAAAAATGAGCAGACTTCCATATTGAGACGTCAGACTCCGCAGCCCTTCAAGGAAACCCGGAACTGGTGGTACGACACCCATATTCCCCGCAACAGGTTCTACAATAACGGCTGCCAGTTCTTCACCATAACGTTCAAAAGCAAGCTTCACCGATTCCAGGTCGTTGTAAGGAACCGTAATCGTATTTATGGCCACGCCTTCAGGAACACCCGGGCTGTCAGGCAGACCCAGTGTGGCTACACCAGAACCCGCTTTGATCAACAAGCTGTCGGCATGCCCGTGATATGATCCTTCAAACTTCAAAATTTTACTGCGTCCTGTTACACCTCGTGCCAGCCGAATCGCACTCATGGTTGCTTCCGTACCGGAATTCACCATTCGCACAATATCGATTGAAGGCACACGCTCACAGACGAGCTTTGCCATCTCTGTCTCCAGCAGCGTAGGCGCCCCAAAACTTGTTCCTTTAAGGGCCGTCTCACGCAAAGCTTCTACAACATCAGGATGCGCATGTCCCATAATGAGCGGACCCCATGATCCTACATAGTCAATAAAAACATTGCCATCAATATCATAGATTTTGGAGCCTTCTCCGCGCTCCGCATAGATTGGGGTAAGTCCAACCGATTTGAACGCCCGAACCGGGCTGTTTACGCCCCCGGGTATGTACTGCTTTGCTTCTTCAAATGCGCTGCGTGAGCGCTCATCATTGCGACGAGTTCCTTGTTGTGCGGTCATGAACATCCTCCTTAGTGATGAGGCCTCTCCAAATATACTGGTAGAGGCCTTTTATCTATTTTTTGAGAAGCCATAATAAATCTTGTTCATCATAGCTGTTATCAAAACAAGTTATTATTTCTCAGCCAGCCAGCGTGAAGCATCTTTTCCGTAGTAGGTAATAATCATATCTGCCCCTGCACGTTTCATGCTGAGCAGAATTTCCATGGCGACTTTCTTCTCATCAATCCAGCCTTGAATGGCAGCTGCTTTCACCATGGCGTACTCCCCACTTACGTTATAAGCAACCAGCGGAAGATCGAATTGATCTTTAATCGTACGCATGACATCGAGATAGGATAGCGAAGGTTTCACCATCAACATATCCGCCCCTTCCAGCACATCCGTCTCCGCTTCACGCAGCGCTTCACGAGCGTTCGCCGGGTCCATCTGATACGACTTGCGATCTCCGAATTGAGGTGTGGAATCCGCAGCTTCGCGGAATGGACCATAGAATGCTGACGCATATTTTACAGAATAGGACATAATCGGAATGTGACTGAAGCCATTCTCATCCAAACCGGCACGGATGGCTTGTACAAATCCGTCCATCATGTTGGATGGGGCAATAATATCCGCACCCGCTTTGGCTTGCGATACTGCTGTCTTCACGAGCAGATCCAGCGATTCGTCATTGAGAACATCTCCGCATATGTGACCGTCCACTTCAACCGTGTGTACCATGCCACAGTGACCGTGATCCGTGAATTCGCACAGGCAGGTATCTGCAACAACGAGCAGCTCCGGATACCAGGATTTGATCAACTTCGTGGCTTCCTGGACAATACCATCTTCCGCGAATCCTGATGAACCAACACTATCTTTCGTTTCCGGAATACCGAATAACAGCACAGCCGGAATACCGAGTTCCGCAATCTCCTTCACTTCTTCCTGCAAACGGTCCAGCGAGAAGCGGAATACACCAGGCATGGATTTGATCTCGGATTTTACATTTTCACCATAAGTTACATAGATGGGCTGGATAAAGTCATCCACAGTCAAATGGGTCTCTCTCACCATATTGCGGATACCTGCGGATTGACGTAAACGGCGATGCCGTATAATGGGAAAACTCATACGTGTGAAACCTCCTATTCATATGGTTGGGAAAAAGCGAAGCGCGCCGGTATCGTAACGAATTCAGCACGCTTCATCTATCGATTGCGGTTCCATTTAATAAATTTAATGAGGAAATGCGGCTTCCGTGGCTGACTTCCGTTTCCACTCACACAAAACAGAAATCAGGCTCTCAATGGTAGCTTCTTCAGCCATCAATGTGACGTTCAATCCGGCTGCTTCAGCTGTCTTCGCTGTAACCGGACCGATACAAGCAACCTCTACATTTTTCAATAATGGCAATGGATCCTGCAAACCCATTCGTTTAAGAATGCTCATGAAATTGGTAACGGTGGATGAACTTGTAAAAGTCATCGCGTGAATACCGCCCTCTTCAAGCAGTTTCAGCAGTTCATCATCATCCTCACCAGCCAGAATGGTGTCATAGATGATCGCCTCGGTGACCCGTAAACCCCGTTCCCTCAACTGTTCAGGCAACCAGGGGCGCGCGAGATCTCCATGTGGTAACAGAACCCTCTGGCCTTCCTTCAGTTCACTTTCGAACGCTTCAAGCATGCCTTCAGCCTGAAAGGGACCCTGGATGACCTCAGCAACAATGCCATATTTCCGAAGAGCTTCCCCCGTAGAAGGTCCCACCGCAGCAACTCTCGCTTGATGCATGGAGCGGACATCCTTGCCCTGTTCCTGCAAATGACGGAAGAAGAATTCCACCCCGTTTACACTCGTGAAAAATACCCAGTCAAATGTGTTTAACGCACCAAAAGCTTGTTTGACACTTTCCTGTGCCTTCTCCCCTGCTGGCATCACGGTCTCAATCACCGGAAACTCGTACGGTTCACCGCCCAGTTCTTCAATCCGGTTCACCAATTCACTAGCTTGACTGCGTGCCCGGGTCACCAGAATTCGCTTGCCAAACAGCGGCAGGGCCTCCGCCCATTTCAGGTGTTCCCGTTGGTTTACGACATCACCAACAACAATGACGGCTGGCGGTTGAAAGTTAGCGGCAATGACTTTTGCTTCGATATCTTCAAGTGTGCCTGTAATGGTGTCCTGCTCTGCTCTCGTGCCCCAGCGAACCAATGCCACTGGTGTTTGCGCCGGACGTCCATGACGAATTAACTGCTCACTAATATAACCAATTTTGGAGACACCCATCATGAACACAAGTGTACCCGTTGCATTTGTCACTTTATCCCAATGAATGCTGCGATCGAGCTTGTCCGGACTTTCATGCCCCGTAATGATGGAAATGGATGAAGCATGATCGCGATGGGTCACCGGTATTCCGGCGTAAGCAGGTACACTTATGGCTGCGGTTACCCCAGGTACGATTTCAAAAGGAACACCATTTTTTCGCAGCAAATCAGCCTCTTCCCCTACGCGTCCAAATATCGTCGGGTCGCCCCCTTTAAGTCGGACCACAATCTTGCCTTCCAGGGCAAGATCCACCAACAACTGGTTAATTTCCTCCTGCTTCATCGTATGCCGATCCGGCCGTTTACCCACATATAATTTAACCGCACCAGGCTTCATTAGTTTAAGCAACCTTGGACTAGCCAGCCGATCGTACACCACAGCATCCGCTTTACCGATAGATTCCCAGCCCTTTACCGTAATCAGCTTGGCGTCCCCTGGACCTGCACCTACCAAAAAGACCTTTCCCACCATGTCTTCATCCCCTAACTTCTGCCAGTATCTGCTCTGCTCCCCGTTCAATCAATCTCCAAGCCACTTCTTCACCAAGACGAACCGGGTCTTTGCCCGTCAACGCTTCTTTAAGAATCAGCCCACCATCCGGCGTGCCGACCATACCTGTTAATTGTAACTCGTTTTGTCCATTCGGGGAATCTGCATCTTGCTGTGGTACCCATACGGCATGAGCTCCGATTGGAACCTGACAGCCTCCATTCAATACGCTAAGGAAGCGACGTTCGGCCAACACAGGAAATGCCGTTTCCGGATCATTGTACAACTGCAACAGATGCAGCAGCTCCGCATCATCTTCCCGGCATTCAATGCCGAGCGCCCCCTGGCCTACTGCGGGAAGACAAGCTTCCTCTGACAGATATTCCGTAATCCGATCCTGCCATCCCATTCGATACAGACCAGCCGCAGCCAAAATAATGGCGTCCAAACCTTCTGTCTCCAGCTTCCGCAGACGTGAGTCAATATTGCCGCGAAGAGATTCGAGTTGCAAATCCGGGCGGTATGCCTTCAATTGACTGGAACGGCGCAGGCTGCTTGTCCCCACTCTCGCACCTTCGGGAAGTTGATCGAGCGTAAGCCCACCATTGGAAATCAACGCATCCCGTGGGTCTGCACGACGTGGGACAGCGCCATTCGTCAAGCCTTCAGGCAACTCGGAAGGCATATCCTTCATACTATGGACGGCCATATCAATCGTGTGATCCATCATTGCCTGTTCGATCTCTTTAACAAACAGTCCTTTGCCTCCGACTTTGGAGAGTGTTACGTCAAGAATCAAATCTCCTTTTGTAACAATTTTATGTACTTCAAAGTCAAAAGCTAATCCTTCTCGCGCACAAATATCACGTAAATCCTGAATGACATGACCCGTCTGAGTCAAAGCAAGTGCGCTTTGTCTGCTTCCCACTTTAATTGTCCGCATTCTATACGTCCTCCTGATTATGGGATATCCAGTCCCCAATTTGTTCTTCGGTCCAATATTGAAACTGACCTGTACGAATATGTTCCAGCACATCCATCTCGGTTAAACGACGGAGCAATTTCCCCCTCAGACTCGGAGAGGATACACGTGCTTTCACTTCCATCCTCATCTGATACAAAAATTCAATATAGGTCTCGTACTCATCTCCAAATTGCTGTTCCAATGTGTCACGAATCTCTGCTGCAGCTGCAGGGCCTGCTCCAGCAGTAGATATCGCGATACTCAGCCTGCCTCGTCTAACCACACTTGGAGTAATAAAAGTACTGTTCTCGGACGACATGGCGTCATTGACCAGTATACCCGCTTCTTCAGCTTCACGTACAACGGATGAATTCACTTCCTTATGATCCGTTGCTGCATATACGAGAAAGGCCCCCCGCAAATCTCCATTGCGGTAGGACCGGGCTATCCATTGAATTCGGGAATCATGATGCAATTGTTGTAAGGTTGACGTAATTTCCGGGCTGATCACCGTGATCTGCGCTTCCGTATGGAGCAAACCTTTTATTTTACGCTCAGCAACACGCCCGCCTCCAATGACGCAGCATGATTTCCTTGATAAATCTATGAATATCGGCGTGTATTGTTCCATCCCTTTCACACTCCAGTCCAACGGTGAAACGCTGAATATGCATTGGATAAAAAACTAATAATGACAAAGCCATAACCGATCAGTGTCCATCTGGCCATAATGACTGTAGAGAATTGTTTCCTTCTTTTGAAAACGAAATATCCCACATATATAGCTATGGCAAGCCCTGTTGCTATAACTTTGAGATCCAACAGCAAACTCCAGCGTGTCTCGGCCACAATAGACAATACCGCGAGCATAACAGAAACACCAAGCAGAGGCGTACCAATTAAGGTAGCCGTATCCATGTATTTACCAATCACTTCCAAACTCGGCAAACGACGGACGGTATCATTCCACTTTTTATGCTTCAACTTGCGGTGCAGGAACAGATATAACATGGCAAACACCGCAGCAACGGTTAACGCCGCAAATCCAAGATTGGCCAATGTAATATGCATAATGAGCAGTCCATGCACGGTCTGCCAATTGTGTAATGATATCTCTCCTGCCGTGAACCACAATCGGTTCAAAACGGTTACGGAGAACCCAACGATATTCAGCAGCAAAATAACAAATTCAGAACGCTGAATACGTGTCATTACAAGAGACATCAGTACAATGCTGAAAGAAAATAGAAACAAAAAATCAAAAGTGGTATAGAACGGAAAGTGGCCTTCGGTCCACATGCGCAGAATAACATGAGTTACCTGCAAGCCCCAAACAACAACAAGAAACCCTGTGCCTGTCCGCTTCGCCCCCACATTGCGTCGAATGCAGTCCGAGAAATAGAACAGTAGGCTCAGGGCATACATATAAATTAGAGCTTCATAGACTTGTTCAGCAAGGGTCAAGCTGCCCACCCACCTTATACGCCTGCCGGAGCATAAGCCGGCACGGGATCTTGCCGGGTATCGTTAAGATGAACGGCGGCTGGTTTGCGTAGTGCCGTAGCATCGCTCTGGTCCACTTTCTCAGCGGCCCCCTCTACTGCATCCTCCAGGGCAAAAATCTGAGTAAACATGCGTAGCGCTTCATCACCGTGCTTGGTACCTGCCATTTCCTTGATCCGGTTAATCGGATCTGTCGTCATTTGATTCACGATACTCTTGGTCAAACGACGAATGACTTTCCGTTGATGTTCATCCAGTTCGGGCAACTTGTTGAACAGACTATCCATCGTCTCTTCATGGATGGTAGCACCTTTCTCCTGCAAGGCACGAATCACAGGTCGAACGCCCAACGTTTTGAGCCATTGATAATAGTCTTCCATCTCAAGTTCAATCATTCTCTCGATCTTGGCAGCTTCCACTTTGCGCATCTCCAGGTTGCTCTCCACGATTCCTTCCAAATCATCAATATCATAGAGGAATACGTTGGATAATTCACCGATTGCCGGATCAATATCCCGCGGAACGGCAATATCAATCAGGAATAGCGGCCGTGATTGACGGCGCTTCATGCTATCCCGGACAACTGTCGCATCCAGTATATATCGTTCAGCCCCCGTGGAACTAATCACAATATCTACCTCGTTTAACCGCGCCAACGCCTGTTCCATCGTACAAGGAGTCCCCTTAAACTTCGCTGCCAATTCCTCGGCCCGCGCAAGTGTACGATTCGCCACGATCACTTCAGACGCTCCATTGGCATAGAGATGTTTCACGGTAAGTTCACTCATTTTGCCGGCACCCAGAATCAGCACCTTCTTGTCTGTGAACATGCCAAAAATCCGTTTGCCCAGTTCAACGGCAGCATAACTTACAGAAACCGCACTTTCCCCAATCGAGGTTTCCGAATGTGCCCGTTTACCTAATGTAACTGCTTGCTTGAACAGCATATTAAACCATGTTCCAGTAGCCTTTTCTTCCTGAGCTTTGAAAAAAGCCTGTTTCACCTGCCCGAGAATCTGAGTCTCACCAATGACCATGGAGTCCAGTCCACAAATGACACGGAACAAATGGCGCATGGCCTGATCATCTTCATATATATATAAGTGTTGCGTAAATTCTTCCCGCGGAACATTAAACCATTGTTCCATGAATGTCCGAATAAAATAACCACACATGTGAAGACGGTCTACCACAACGTACAACTCGGTACGGTTACATGTGGCTACGATTACACCTTCCAATACACTCTTGGTCAGCTTGAGCTGCTGCAGCGCTTCAGACAAGTCCTTTTCTGCAAATGTGAATCGTTCCCTAACCTCTACAGGCGCCGTGCGATAATTCAAACCAACGACAACGATGTGCATTGCAAGTTCACCTGCCTAATAAATTTCCAATCAAAGTGTTTTCTACATATGTCTATCCATTTATGATTGACATGGTTAATTATATCACACATCCATACGGTGACTGGGCCATTTTTATGAAATGTTTATGAAATCCCCATGTAGATCATGTTATGCATTGTCATTTATTGTAGTGTCTCACCAATCTTCGCCGTTATTCGTTCATCTCCTCTTTAATGATGAAGATTTTCAGAAACTTGATATAAAACAAATAGCCATGGAATTTCCATGACTATCAGAATTGGGGATGGTTTAGGTTCCATCCCAATATGTCAACATTGTTCATGCGTTGTACTTAAATCATTAAATGAGTTCAACTTGTGTCATTTCTGGTGTTTCAACTTGAAATTCGCCCAATCCGCGTACCAGTTTCTTAGCGTACGTTTTCTCAGGTTTTAATACGGATACCAGGTAGTCAATGGCCAGTTGTGGGTCTACCGTCTCCCCGCAAGTGTAGCAATCAATTGCTGCAAAACCTCTTTCAGGATACGTGTGAATCGAGAGATGGCTCTCAGACAGCAGTACAAGCACTGTCGCTCCTTGTGGCTCAAACTGCTTGGATTGTACGGACATTACTGTCGCGCCACATGCCTCCGCTGCTTCAACCAGTTGAGCTTGCAAGTACTCCGCACTGTTCAGTAGATCAAAGTCGACACCCCAGGCATCAACAGCAACGTGTCTTCCGAAAGTTGAATATTCCATCCTTCGGCTCCCCCTTCCTAGGAATAAAATGTTTGAAAAAATTTCATCCGCTAGGACCTACGTCATTCACTTCCCGAGGTAATAATCTCTCGCAACATATAATGTCCTGAGTGAATCCTGGTTCCTATATTCTTTTCAACGAGATTAAAAATAACATCTATTCAAAAGGATTGCAACCCTTTTCTGGAAGTAAAAGAAATAAAAAATTCAAACGTTCAAAGACCAAAAATCCCCTTTTGCTGGAACCAGGCAAGTGCCATGGGTCAGAGCCTCAGGGGATGTTTTCTTGCATATATCGGGTATGACATTTATCCTTCAGGTCAATAAGCCTCAAGCTCAAACATCCGTTGTCGGTGGAGGGCAATCTGCTCATCAATCCGATGGAGTTGTTCAGAAGTCGAAGCATGATTTCTTAGATCCAGGAGTGTATCAATCTCGGCGTATATCCGATTAATCTCGCGCTCAATATCCCGAGCCTGGAACAGATGCTGCAATTCAAGCAACGTATTTTTGTATTCGTAGATGACACGGACTTTCTCCCCGGTCTGCTCCACAATTTTACGGACAGTGCCATGAGCATAAACATACGTCATGGTAAACTCTTCGTAAATACGATGAACAACGCCGTCACCCTTAAAAGCCATAAAGAGCTTCCGGACTACGTTGGTCAGATGAGGATTTACCAGGCGGCAAGATAACTCACAGATATAAAACCCTTCAAGCCGGTCAAAAGGGAAATGAACTTCCTCTCCACTCACATCTTCTAGCACGATCTCCTGGCAACCATTCTCCAGCACCTTTACTCGGTGATGAATCCGGCCGTCTTCTGTCATGTGCAAAAACTGATGCATCTGGGGCTCTGACAATTTAAAAGTGGCTTTAACGTACTCTGTGGCTAACCGCTGAGCCATACAAATCTCCTCAATTCTTTCCCGATTGTCTTGCCTTCCTGTACCTGTGGCAGTGATCTCAAAATTCATCAGGCCGGCAAGGCCGGTATTTTGGTTACTGTTGGCACAAATGCACTTATATTCATTATACACTGTCGCCTTCCTGTTTCGCTCCAAATCAAAACAGGATTTCTTACGAAAATTCAGAGAATTACGGATTAATCTTGGATCTTATTAAAGATACACCTAGGTTGCTCACTTTCCTGCATTAAAACACCGTAATCCCTGGCTTATCCGTTAATTTCTTGGCTTTCGTCAGTCGGTGAATCTTCTTCCACAGAAGCTTCGCCGATTCCGGCATGGCGGGTAATGATCTCCCATAATTCTTCTTTACCCAACCCCTCTTCAGATGAAAAAGGTACAAACAGATCGCCAGGACGAAGATCCAAAGCTTCTTTGATCACTTTGATATGTTTGGCTCTGCGCGTTTTGGGAATCTTGTCCATCTTCGTCGCTACCACAACGAGAGGCAGACCGTGATGGCGAAGCCAGTCGTTCATCATCATGTCATCCTTGGATGGTTCATGTCTCATATCCACCATTTGCATGACCAACTTCAATTCTTTCCGTTCCAGCAAATATTTCTCCATCATTTTGCCCCAGGCGAAACGCTGCTGCTTCGACACTTTGGCATAACCGTAGCCGGGAAAATCCACAAAATAGAGATCCTGATTGATCTTGTAATAGTTCAGTTGCTGTGTCTTACCAGGGGTAGAGCTCGTCCGTGCCAGATTTTTGCGATTAATCAAACGGTTAATCAAAGATGATTTTCCCACATTCGATCGTCCCGCCAAGGCAATCTCGGGCAGCCCGTCCTCGGGGTATTGTTCAGGCCGAACGGCGCTGATAATAAATTCGGATTGATTTACTTTCATATTGTATCTGTCCTCTCTTGAACTCGTATGCTCTTATTTGAAGCTGATGTTGGTATTATGCCATGGATTGTTCTATCATACCAAAAAAACCGTTCCAACGGACGCCAAAGCTTCCGCAGAACGGTTTACTCTTCATACGATCCCTCGTTTAACGGGCTACAGATGTATTCCTGATTGTTCCACAAGTGCATGCTGCAGCACCTGATCCATATGGGCCACGGGGACAAATTCCACATCTTCCTTGATACTGTCCGGAATATCCCGCAGGTCCCGCTCGTTATCCTTGGGCAATAATATTTTTTTGTAACCGGCACGGTGAGCTGCCAGTGATTTTTCCTTCAATCCGCCGATTGGTAACACACGGCCACGCAGTGTTATTTCGCCTGTCATGGCAATATCTTTGGAGACATGTTTATTCGTCAGAGCAGAGATCAACGCAGTTGCCATTGTAATCCCCGCAGATGGTCCATCTTTGGGAATTGCCCCTTCCGGAACGTGAATGTGGATATCGTTCTTCTCATGGAAGTCTGATGGAATCCCGAGCTGGGCAGCTTTGGACCGGGTGTAGCTGAATGCCGCCTGGGCTGATTCCTTCATGACATCACCCAGTTTACCTGTCAGAGTCAATTTGCCAGTTCCAGGTACGACGGTAACTTCGATCACGAGGGTATCTCCGCCCACTTCAGTCCAAGCCAGACCTGTAACCGTACCAATCTGATCTTCCAGCTCGGCCATGCCATAACGGAACTTGCCGGGACCAAGGTAATCCTTCACTTCATCCGATGTGATATTAATTTGACCTTCTACACCTGACACAATGTTTTTGGCCGCTTTTCGGCATAACGAAGCCATCTGCTGTTCCAGATTCCGTACCCCGGACTCCCGTGTATATTCACGAATAACACGCAACAAGCTGTCATCCCCGATATTCAACTGATCTTCTTCCAGGCCATGGTCCTGTTTCTGCTTTGGCAGCAAATAGTTTTTGGCGATTTGCAGCTTCTCCAGCTCCGTGTAACCAGGGATGTTGAGCATTTCCATCCGATCCAGCAATGGACGCGGAATATTGTGCACCGTGTTGGCAGTTGTTATAAACATAACGTTGGATAAATCAAACGGTAACTCTACAAAGTGATCACTGAACGTGTTGTTCTGTTCGGGATCAAGTACTTCGAGCAGCGCTGCGGAAGGGTCTCCGCGGAAGTCTGAGGCCATTTTGTCGATCTCGTCCAGCAGGAAAACCGGATTGAGTGAACCCGCCGTCTTCATGCCCTGAATGATACGACCTGGCATTGCACCCACATAGGTACGTCGATGACCGCGGATTTCCGCTTCATCTCGCACGCCGCCCAGCGATATTCTGACAAACTCGCGGCCAAGCGATCTGGCAATGGAGCGTGCCAGCGACGTTTTCCCGACCCCTGGAGGTCCAACAAGACAGAGAATCGGTCCTTTAAGCTTTTTCACCAGTTTCTGGACAGCCAGATATTCAAGCACACGTTCCTTCGGTTTTTCCAAACCGTAGTGATCTGCATTTAGCACATCTTCCGCCTTTTGAATATCCAGATCGTCAGCTGTCATCTGCGTCCAAGGCAGTCCCAGCAGCCAATCCACATAGTTGCGGATTACCCCGCCTTCTGCAGAACTCGATGGCATTTTCTCCAGTCGATCAATTTCCTTTTCAACCTTTTCCTTCACCTTGTCCGGCAGGCCAAGAGCCTCCATTTGATTCCGAAGTTCCTCAACCTCGCCTGCACGGCCCTCTTTCTCTCCCAGCTCTTTCTGGATCGCTTTCATCTGCTCACGCAGATAATATTCCTTCTGGGTTTTCTCCATCTGTTTCTTCACACGCTGGCTGATTTTGCGTTCAAGCTCCAGTACTTCCCTCTCATTGTTCAGGATGTCCAGCAGCTTCTCCAGCCGTTCCCTTACGTCGATCGTCTCCAGAATCTCCTGTTTGTCCTTGATCTTCAGAGACAGGTGACTTGTGATCACATCGGCCAATCGACCCGGTTCTTCGATATCAGACACAGCCGCAAGTGTCTCGGGTGTAACCTTTTTGGACAAATTAATATAATTTTCGAACTGGTTCAAAACGGTACGCATCAGCGCATCCGTTTCGGGACGGCTGTTCTCCTCTTCAGGAAGCTCTTGTGCCAGCACTTCGTAATACTCTTCGTTGTCCGTATATTCAATAATTTCAGCCCGTTCCAAGCCTTCCACAAGTACACGAATCGTTCCGTTTGGAAGCTTCAGCATCTGTCTGACCTTGGCTACCGTTCCGATTCTGAAAATGTCCTCTTGTGTTGGTTCTTCAATATTTACCTCGGCTTGGGAACATAGGAGAATCAAATGTTCTTCTACCATCGCTTTTTCTAAAGCCTTGACCGATTTCTCCCGGCCCACATCGAGATGCAGTACCATACTCGGGTAGACGAGAAGTCCTCTTAAAGGCAGTAAAGGAAAACGACGACCTTTCGCTTTGCTCGGTCCCATCGCTTTCGCACCTCCAATGGCTCTCAGGTTGTAGTCAATCATTATTCTATCAAATGTTCACATAAAAAACCAATGAAGGGAAGCGCTTAGCAGCTTCCCGAATCTGTAACCTGTCCTGGACGCGGCAAGTCAGCACGCAAATAAGAAGCGGATGCAGGCGGAAAAATTTCCGGTGAAGGTGGCGCTGACTCTTCGGCAAGGTTCATTTGTTTCGCTTGCTGCTCAGGTACCCAGTCAAATACTTCGCGGAACACGTCCTCAACCGTATCTACCGGGATAACTCGTAAGCCATCCAGATTATCAAAGATGGACTGCCAATTCTCTGCCGGAATAATGACCGTCTTTGCCCCTGCCTGGAATGCAGCCTCTACTTTGGCCAGTACACCGCCGATCGGTTTCACCCGGCCATGAATACTAATCTCACCCGTCATCGCTGTCTCATGATCAATAGGGCGTCCCTGGATGGCTGATGTAATGGCAGTGGCCATAGCAATCCCGGCAGACGGACCATCAATTGGCGTTCCACCCGGGAAATTAACGTGTAAATCGTAGTCGTTAGGACGAATACCCATGGCTTTTAATACGGTTAACACATTTTCAACCGAGCCTTTAGCCATGCTTTTTCGCCGGAGTGTGCGCGAACCGCCTCCAATCTCTTCTTCATCCACAACGCCCGTAATGTTGATTCGGCCCTGATCTCGAAGAGCCGGAACAGCAGATACTTCAATCTCCAAAATAGTGCCCATATTCGGTCCATATACAGCCAAGCCATTTACAAAACCAATTTGGGGGCGCTGAGGCACCTTGCGATCCGGCCGGGGCTGAATCTGGCTGCTGCCAGCCACCCATTCCACATCCGACGCCTGCAATGTTTCCCGTTTTTCGGTCAAAGCCAGGCCTGCAGCGAGCTGAATAATATTCACTGCTTCACGCCCATTGGTTGCATATCGCTTGACCACATCGACAGCTTCCGGGCATGGACTGAAGCCGATTTTCTGCACGGCATCTTCCGCTATTCGCCCGATCTCTTCGGGCAACAATGGACGGAAATAGACCTCCATGCACCGCGACCGCAAAGCTGGAGGCAGTTCATGGGGCGAACGTGTCGTCGCTCCGACAAGACGAAAATCGGCTGGCAGACCATTTTGAAAAATATCGTGGATATAAGCAGGAGTATGCGTGTCTTCCGAGTTATAGTACGCACTTTCCAAAAACACCTTGCGATCCTCCAACACTTTTAGCAGCTTATTCATCTGGATGGAATGCAATTCACCAATCTCATCAATAAAAAGCATACCTCCGTGTGCCTTCGTAACAGCGCCAGGTTTCGGTTGAGGAATGCCTGCTACACCCATCGCTCCTGCCCCCTGATAGATGGGGTCATGCACTGAACCAATCAAAGGATCAGCAATCCCCCGCTCGTCAAAACGCGCCGTCGTGGCGTCGAGTTCCGTGAATTTGGCATCGGGCTTGAAGGGAGATGATGGATTCTTTTTAGCTTCTTCCAAAACCACCCTTGCAGCAGCTGTTTTCCCCACTCCTGGAGGGCCATATATAATGACATGCTGTGGATTAGCACTGCATAACGCAGCTTTAAGGGCGCGGAGTCCGTCCTTTTGCCCCACAATGTCATTAATCGTTGCTGGACGTGTCTTCTCGGCCAAAGGTTTGGTGAGTGAGATGGAGCGCAGCTTCCGCAGTTTCTCCAGTTCCTTGCGGGATTCCCGCTCGACCGCACTGCGGTTTGTTTTCTGGCCACGAAGCAAATTCCAGAAATACAAACCAATCACCACACCAAAAAATAACTGAATCATCATTATGACCATACCAAATTCCATGTCTCCACATCCTCCTGTTCTGTCCCTATCTCATAAGAGATCATGCTAATACTTGGTAGTATAGCCTTTTCACCGAGACGTAAACGGGTGTACGGCAATTTGTATGTCAAAGAATGCAAAACAGCCCGTCATTGCTGACGGGCTGTTGCAGAAACATATATAAACGAATCAGTGCGAGCGACCTGGAATAACCCCTGTCATTTCATAGGATTCCACGATTTTGTCGATCTCTTTTTTCAATTCTTCAACCATGATTTCTTCCGGCACTTTACGGATCATTTTACCATGACGGAATAACAAGCCTTCTCCGCGTGCACCGGCAATACCGATATCGGCTTCTTTTGCTTCGCCGGGACCGTTAACGGCGCAACCTAACACCGATACTTTGATCGGCACCTTGAGCTTGGAAATATATTCTTCCACTTCATTCGCAATGGAGAACAGATCGATATCCAAACGGCCACAAGTCGGGCAGGAAATCAGCGTAGCTGCATTAGAAATCAGCCCAAAGGTTTTGAGCAGGTCACGAGCAACCTTGATCTCCTCAACCGGGTCCGCACTAAGCGATATTCGCATCGTCGAACCAATGCCCATGGATAACAAGGCACCCATACCAGCAGAACTTTTGATTGTACCAGAGAACAACGTGCCTGCCTCGGTAATCCCCAGATGCAACGGATACCTGATAATCTCGGCCGCTTTGGAATAAGCCTCAATCGCCATCGGTACATCCGATGCTTTGAGAGACACAATAATATCGTGGAAATCCAATTCTTCCAAAATACCAATGTGATAAAGTGCACTTTCTACCATGGCATCAGCCGTTGGATAACCATATTTTTCAAGCAAATGGTTTTCCAGAGAACCTGCGTTTACCCCGATCCGAATCGGAATACCCTTCTCTTTACAAGCTTTGACGACTTCCTCTACTTTGGAACGTTTACCGATATTGCCGGGATTAATCCGTACTTTATCGATGCCGTTCTCAATCGCAAGGAGTGCCAGTTTATAATTAAAATGGATATCGGCCACAAGCGGAATATTAATCCGTTTCTTGATTTCCTTGATGGCTGCAGCCGCTTCCTCATTATTCACCGTTACACGCACCACTTGGCAGCCTGCTTCTTCCAAACGTAAAATCTCTGCCACGGTTGCCTCAACGTCTGCCGTTTTTGTTGTACACATGCTCTGGATGATGACCTCGTTGCTGCCACCAATCGTTAAGTTCCCCACTTTAACAGGACGTGTATCTTGTCTTAAAAACATGAGTGATTTCTCTCCCCACAACGTCAAAGCTCCACCCTGACAGAGACATGAATTCGCCTTCTGCCAGGAGTGGAGAACTGACAAGTCTATATTTCAGTGTTGAAACGGAATATTCACCTTGAGTTAGGCACTTTCTTCCTGCTTGTCGTCCTTCGATTGGCTCAATTCAGGCACGACTCTCTTCTCAACGACTTCTTCTGTAATGACACAGTTCGTAACATCATCACGGGAAGGTACTTCGTACATAATCTCAAGCATGATGCCTTCGATAATGGCCCGCAGTCCACGTGCACCCGTGTTACGTTTAATGGCTTCCTTCGCAATCGCAAGCAATGCGGCTGGTTCGAACACCAGATTCACATTATCCAGCTCAAGCAATTTTTGGTATTGTTTGGTCAGCGCATTTTTTGGCTCGGACAGAATCCGTACCAATGTATCTTCGTCCAGCGGCTCCAACGTGGAGATGACTGGCAAACGGCCTACAAACTCCGGAATCAGACCGAATTTCAACAAGTCTTCCGGCAATACCATACCCAGATATTCGCCCGGTTTAAGGTCTTTTTGCTCCGCAACAGTGTTAAAGCCGATCACTTTTTTACCGATCCGGCGTTTGATCATTTGTTCCAGGCCATCGAAAGCACCGCCGCAAATGAACAGGATGTTGGTGGTATCAATCTGGATGAATTCCTGATGTGGATGCTTACGGCCACCTTGTGGTGGTACAGAAGCTACAGTGCCTTCCAGGATTTTCAAGAGCGCCTGTTGAACACCTTCACCCGATACATCACGTGTTATGGATGGGTTCTCGGATTTACGCGCTACTTTATCAATTTCATCGATATAAATAATGCCGCGCTCTGCTTTTTCAACATCATAATCAGCAGCTTGAATCAGCTTCAGCAGAATGTTCTCTACATCCTCGCCGACATAACCCGCTTCCGTCAATGAAGTCGCATCAGCAATAGCAAAAGGAACATTGAGAATTTTGGCCATCGTTTGCGCCAGCAACGTTTTACCAGAACCCGTAGGTCCTAACAGCAAAATGTTACTTTTTTGCAATTCAACGTCCTCAATCTTGCTTTGTGTGTTGATGCGTTTGTAGTGATTGTAAACCGCAACAGACAAAGACTTCTTCGCCTGGTCCTGTCCAATGACGTATTGGTCAAGAATGTCGCGAATTTCTTTCGGTTTTGGAATATCTTTAAGGTCCAGTTCTTCGTCATGACCGAGCTCTTCCTCAACGATTTCGGTGCACAGTTCGATACATTCATCACAAATGTAAACACCTGGTCCAGCGACCAGTTTACGCACCTGTTCTTGAGATTTACCGCAAAAAGAGCATTTCAATTGCCCTTTCTCATCGTTAAATTTAAACATGAAACCACCCCTTTAGGAATTGATCGGTCTGCTGAGCACCTGGTCAATAATGCCGTACGTTTTGGCTTCTTCAGCACTCATGAAAAAGTCACGGTCTGTGTCCCGCTCGATTTTCTCAAGGGGTTGACCTGTACGATCGACGTATATTTGATTCAGTTTCTGACGTGTTTTAATAATCCATTCTGCGTGAATTTTGATATCCGCAGCCTGTCCTTGAACGCCGCCAAGCGGCTGATGAATCATCACTTCGCTGTTGGTCAGCGCATATCGTTTGCCAGGAGCACCGGCTGTCAGCAATAAAGAGCCCATGCTTGCTGCCATACCTACGCAAATGGTCGATACATCCGGCTTGATATATTGCATCGTATCGTATATACCCATCCCTGCGGTGACAGAACCACCAGGTGAATTAATGTACAAGCTGATATCCTTCTCTGGATCGTCGGCTGCCAAAAACAAAAGCTGCGCTATGACAAGATTGGCTACATCGTCATCAATCGCACTGGTTAAAAAAATAATGCGATCCTTCAGCAAACGTGAATATATATCGTAAGACCGCTCGCCTCGATTGGTTTGTTCAACAACCATTGGCACCAGACTCATGAGACCAACCTCTTTTCTACATGTAATTAGACATAGGCTACCTGTAAAGCAAACCCAAATTCATTCTAACACGTTCCTGTGACAATGTCATTTTTCACAAGTAGTGCCAAGCCTAAGTGAGTTTACTTTTTAGCCTGATCATATTTAACCATGTTTTCTATGTATGTGCAAATCGGAGCAATCCTATGCCGTTTCACCTATTTTATTTATAAGAGAACCACAGGAAGTTGAAAATGCATAATGAACACCACAACGTATCAAACCCATATTATCACGGATTCCCCTATAAAATGGATGCCGTAATTTAAAAATAAGGCACGCAATGATTCACGTGCCTTATCGTTTATTCAGCTGTTCATTACATAACAGCTTGTCTTATTTTTCGTCAGCTTCTACAGCAACTTCTTCAGCTGGAGCTTCAACAGCTTCAACGACTTTGCTGTTCTCAACGAGAACGTCAATCGTTTTACGCAGTTTCACTTCATCACGAAGGCTGTCCAGGGAACCATTACCCTCAAGAATGCCACGAATCTCTTCAGCAGGACGCTTGTAAGACTCAGCCATTTTTTCGAGCTCTTGGTTCACTTCTTCGTCAGAAACTTCGATGTTTTCCGCTTTACCAACTGCTTCAAGAACCAGGTTGTTGCGAACGCGTTTGGAAGCATCTTCCTGCATTTGTCCTCTCAGGTCAGCTTGTGTTTGACCAGAGAAGCTCAGGAACATTTCCAGGTTCATGCCTTGGTTGCGCAGACGGTTGTCGAAATCACGCATCATGTTTTGTACTTCACTGTCAACCATTGCAGAAGGAATGTCCACTTCAGCATTCTCAGCCACTTTTTCTACAACAGCATTTTCTTGAGCTGCTTTGGCTTCGTCTGCTTTACGGGATTCCAATTGTGTTTTCAGATCAGCTTTGTACTCTTCAAGCGTTTCGAATTCGCTGACATCTTTTGCAAACTCGTCATCCAGTTCAGGAAGTTGTTTACGTTTGATTTCATGTACTTTCACTTTGAATACCGCTTGTTTGCCAGCCAGTTCAGCTGCATGGTAGCTCTCTGGGAAAGTTACTTCAACGTCTTTGAAGTCGCCTGTGGACAGACCCACAACCTGCTCTTCAAATCCTGGGATGAACGTGTTGGAACCAAGTTCCAGGGAATAACGTTCAGCTTGTCCGCCTTCGAAAGGTACGCCATCAACGGAACCGTCAAAGTCGATTACCGCAACATCACCATTCTGTGCAGAACCTTCGTCGATAACAACGAGTTCTGCGTGACGTTGTTGAAGACGCTCAAGCTCTTCAGTCACTTCTACATCTGTTACTTCATGTTTGGCTACAGCAACTTCAACGCCTTTGTAGTCACCCAGTGTAACTTCAGGTTTAACAGTTACTTTCGCTTTGAACTTGAATACTTGTCCTTTAGCGAATTGTTCGATATCTACATCAGGACGATCAACCGGGAAAATATCCGTTTGGTCGATGGCTTCTGTATAAGCTTCAGGAAGCAAAATGTCGATTGCTTCTTGATACAAGCTTTCCACACCAAAACGTGCTTCGAAGATTGGACGTGGAACTTTACCTTTACGGAATCCAGGTACGTTTGCTTGTTTAACCACTTTATTAAAAGCTTTGTCGAGTGCTGCAGTTACACGATCTGCACCCACTTCAACCTCAAGAACCCCAAGGTTCTTCTCTATCTTTTCCCAAGTTGCTTTCATTGTATACTTTCCCCTCCAAAATTCACATGTTCACGTAGGCAATCACGTACAAAATAACCATTTTAGTATAAACAAGATTAGATTCTTTTTCAAGGGGAATCCCTTGATACGGTTTGAGGAAAACGTTTCCGACCCCTATTGGCCGTCCAAACCAGCCGAAACAAACTGCTTCATCGATCGATATGCCTGCTCCAGACGAAAGCGCATCGCCCCTGTCACAGCATACATTGAGCGAGTATCTTCCTCGTCATGCGAACCGCCCAGACTGTCTGCAACGGTCATATGTAGAGCAGCTGCCCATATATCTGTCATGGAATCATTTTCTTCCAGCATGGACATATAATCACGGGTTCCGTAGACCGCCATAACATATTGTATCCACAGTTCCTGGGCAAAATAAAAGAGCGTAGGTTCATGAACCTCCGTCTGATCCGCTACCCGTTCAAGAATCTGAACAATCTGGAGCGGGAAATCTTCAGGTCTAAGAGGAACGGTATCTATCTCCACTTCAACCGGCTCTTCCCCGCGAGTAAATGCAATAACACCCTGAACACCACGGCGGCGCAATGTCTGCAGCACACGGAACTGAAGCAAAGGATGTAATGCCTTGTCTTTGAGCCAACCGGTCAGCGAATCATCAATCTCCGGCCGATCGAGATAGGCAAGCTGCTCCAGCGCCAGCATCGTTTGTTCGGATAACGGCTCTTCCATCACAGTCCGAAGCAGTTTATCGGCATAACCATCATCCTGCTCAAGCTTGAACCGGGCATGTTGACGCGCCATGTCCTCTTCACTGACATCGTCTTCCTCGCGCTCTTCATGGACCACTGGTGAATCTTCCCCGTAATGAGGGAAAGCCGCTTCAAGCCATTCGAGCAGCCCTCGCCATTCGTCGTAATGCCGTTCTTCCTGCCCTTGGCACTGCAGCAAAAAGCGAAGCAGGTCCATCGCTTCACCGTATCGTTCATTTTCTAACATAACCGTCAATTGTATCTGGTAATAGTCCAGCGTCTTAGGAAACAGCACGATATTGTTGCTGTGCTCGTTTTCCGGGGTCGTGGATTCCTTAATAGGGGCACCTCCTCTGTATCCAGAATCTCCAGTCGCAATCAACCATAAATAGATGTATATTAAACGAAAATCGATCTATTTTTTGAGTTCTTCTGATATTCTAACATAACCTTAATTATAATGAAAAAAACGTTACTGCCGCCAAATATCATATACGAAAAGCATATTATAATAAAATGGTTGATATTCATAATTATTTATGATATAATCATTTTTGCTTGAAAAATTTTATGTCTCAGTAGCTCAGCAGGATAGAGCAACGGCCTTCTAAGCCGTCGGTCGGGGGTTCGAATCCCTCCTGGGACGTACTAAAAAAGCTTCCTTCGGGAAGCTTTTTTGCGTTCTGGGGATGAGAACCCCAATGGTTCGTCGGAGCATACGCTTCGTGAGCACTACTTCGCAGTCTCGACTGCAAGGAGAGTATCCCTCCTGGGACGTACTAAAAAGAGCTTCCTTCGGGAAGCTTTTTTGCGTTCTGGGCATGAGAACCCCAATGGTTCGTCGGAGCATACGCTTCGTGAGCACTACTTCGCAGTCTCGACTGCAAGGAGAGTATCCCTCCTGGGACGTACTAAAAAAAGCTTCCTTCGGGAAGCTTTTTTTGCGTTCTGGGGATGAGCTGCTCTGTTCGTTGTCTGTTATTGACACGGAATGTTATGCTTATTGGTGTATATGTATGTATCAAAGTATACATATTAGACAAATAAACTATAGGAGATTTACCATGCCCTCATCTTTACATCACAACTCACCCGACCATGCTGCAGTCGATAATTCATCGTCAGCATCCATGAAACTTGGACTCTTGCTGGCAGGCATTATCGTTATCGCAGCGACCATGCGCTCACCTATTACGGCAACAGGTCCGATCGTGGAACTGATCCGTGCAGATACAGGAATAAGTCATACGATGGCAGGCTTGCTCACCTCTCTTCCTTTGCTTGCATTCGCGGCAATCTCTCCGTTCGCTCCACAACTGGCGCGAAGATTCGGATTAGAAACGGCTTTGTTAACGGCCATAATCCTTGTAACCATAGGGGTAACCCTCCGGTTTCTGCCCTCTGTTCCCGTTCTTTTTGCAGGAACAGCGATCCTCGGATGCGGCATTGCTCTGAGCAACGTATTGCTTCCTAGTCTGATCAAGCGGGATTTCCCATTGCGAGTTGGGCTCATCACCGGCCTCTATTCTGTATCCATGAATATATGGGGTGCCATCGCCTCTGGAATTAGTGTCCCCGCGGCAGGCTTAACCTCCATGGGATGGCACGCATCACTGGGTATGTGGGCCGTATTGTCCATTCTGGCACTGATTCTCTGGCTACCTCACGTCCGTACAGGACGACGTGGTGAAGTTTACGTGGCTTCGAAAACGGAAGCGAAGCCGGTTCGTCTGCGCTCTTCTTCCTTAGCCTGGTCTGTCACAATGTTCATGGGACTGCAATCTTTAATTTTTTACACCACGATTACCTGGCTGCCCGAGGTTCTGTCCGATCAGGGTTTTAGTTCCTCTGCGGCGGGCTGGATGCTGTCCCTGATGCAAATGGTTAGTGTTCCGGTAACGTTCATCGTTCCCATTCTGGCTGGACGAATGAAAGACCAACGTGGGCTGACAGCAATCACATGCTCATGTTTGATTCTGGGATATGCCTTCCTTTTAAGCGGTATTTCCTCTCTCGTAACCGTTGGTGTTGCTTTGGCCGGCGTGGGGGCTGGGGCATCATTCGGACTTGTAACCATGTTTTTTGTACTGCGTACGTCCGATGCAAGACAAGCTGCAAGCCTGTCGGGAATGGCCCAGTCATTCGGATATATGCTGGCGGCAGTCGGTCCTTTGCTGTTCGGTGTGCTTCATGACTGGACCAAAGGATGGACCCTACCGTTATTGGTACAGGTTATCCTTGCCATTGTTTTACTGATCGCAGGCATCCAGGCCAGCAAGAATAGAGTGATCGGTTAGAGTACCAAAAATGATTAGCCATTCCATCCATTGAGCAAAACAAAATACAAAACTAGACGGCCTCCATCCCGCGTAATCAGGATGGAGGCCGTTTATGCATAGAACCATTCCTTCAATATATTAATGCCGCAGAATTCACTTCACCTTTACCGTGATGGTGTCGGTGCTGGTAACTCCGGATGCGTTGATTAACTCGGCACGATACTTGTACGTGCCTGAAGGGCGTCCCGACAGCTTACTCACAGCGCTTTGCGCAAAAGGCGTAGCTGCACTGAGTGTCTGGGTATCGATCAACTGATCATTTTCATAAAGGCGATACTCCGTGGCATTGGTTCCCCACCACAAATTCATCATAACCTTATAATTTCCGTCACCATCCCAGTTATCGTGAGAGAGAACAGCTTTGCCTGGCGATGCGTTGGTCACCCGAACCGTCAACGTCTGACTCCGCGTCGTCCCCTTGTCGTTGGTTAACTCGGCTACGTAGGTATATGTGCCGTTAGCTTTGCCCGTGATCTTCGTCCGAGCAAATTGCGCCCAAGGAGCATTGTACGTCAACTTCTGAGTATCGATCAAAACTCCATCCTCATAAAGCTTGTAGCTCGTGCCGTTCTCGCCCCACCACATGTTCATAGTGACCGTATACGAGCCCCCAAGCAAACCGTTAACCTGTCCATTATTGTGAGACAATGCAGGCGTTCCAGGCGCCCGGACAGCCGGGGTTTCCGGTTCGGTCTCTTTGGATTCCAAATGAAGTGCCGTGCTGGCCTTACCCGAAAGTCCCTGCTGGTCTGTTACCGTAAATTCAACGACGTATTCCCCTGCTTCCATTCCTTCCAAAGGAAGAGTGAAGCTACCGTCTTGTTTTACTTCAAAAACACCGTCCTTATAAATGGAACCATTCTCTTTTTTCACGACATACGTTGCTTCCAAGGAAGCAGATGGGTCAAACTCGACGTTCCAGCCGTCTTGGAGCGCAGGAGCAACACGGAAGTACAAGTCGTCCACGCTACCGTTAATGACAGCAGATTCATCCTGTTTGAACTCCAGCTTTTCTGGCGCAGTTACAGCCGGAGCTGTCTTTTTCACCAGGAATGGGGAGGTGTCTTCCTTGTAGGTTTTGCCATCCACACCGATCGTAGTGATATCAACCGTATATAAACCATCCGGAATTTCAGTCACTTCGTCGGTAGTGTAATCCGCATACTCGCCATCCCACGCAAGATTATATCGTGTATTGGCAGCGAAATTATAGTTGTTACCAAAAATGTAACCGATGTATCCATCTTGATAGTATCCCCCTTCCGGGTTAAGACCATCAAAAATCTCAATCAGAGCAAAATTCATTGGATTATAGAATTCCATGGCAACATCGAGCGTATCCAGCGTACCATCAGACTTTAATGGATAATGGAACGGATTCTTCTCTGTACCTTTTACAGTCTCAATGTATTTAACTCCTGCCAGTGTAAGATTGAAATGCGCAACATACGGAACCGTAAATGTATCCGTTCCATTAGACAATTGAAGATATCCCTGTGCTTCTGTTATTGCCGTCACACCTTTTGGAACAGTGATGGTAACCTGCAACTCTTCCTCACCATTTAATGTGAAAGAGCTTTTGTCCACCGCTACAGAAACGCCAGGCACGGTGCGTGTTGGATTTACATTTACGGTGTAGTCCCCACCACTGCCATTCAGCGACTCCACTTTAATCGTTTTGGTGACGGTTTTTTCGTCCGTGCTCTGGAAATTGCCGAAATTGACACTCCCTGTAACGTTAGGCTTCTCAACAACTGCCCCATTCTCTGTGTATTTCGTTACATCCAATACTTTCACAAATGCGGTCGGGTCAATGGAGTTTACTGCCTGAATACGTCCTGCACCCTGATCAAATACATCGTATTTTGTCGTGTCGAGTATTTTACTATTGTTCATGAGTGCAACTTTAATATCGAAAGGTGTCCAGTCACTGTGCTTCTCAATCAGCAGCGCAACCAGTCCGGCAACATGCGGTGTCGCCATACTTGTACCTGATTTGCGATCATAAGCTTGTGAATAATCTGCTCCAGGCTCATCCTTGCCATAGGCAGGAATCGTAGACAAAATGCTGGCGCCCGGCGCAACCACATCAGGTTTAATGTCAAGGGTCACTTTGGCTGGTCCACGGGAACTGGTCGTACTCATTTCATCTCCAGCCGTCTGATCACGTTCAAAGTCATTAAAACTCACTTTAACCGGTTGTCCCGCATCCAGTTCAGCCTTGATGACTTCCCCATCCTCTTTCGACATGCTCAACGTGGGAATGAGTTCAAAATTATCTCCCAAACTCACACCGATTGGTCCCGGAATATTGTTATATACAATAACGGCTACGGCGCCTGCTGCTTTGGCATTGGCTACTTTCTCTACGAATGCCAGTTCACCGCGCTGAACCAAAGCTACTTTACCTGTAAAATCCTTGCCTTCAAAATCAGTTGGTTTACCAAGTCCGGCAAAAACAAGTTCATATGAATTCGTTAAAACAGCTTCCGGGTCTGCCGAAAGGCTCCAGCCCATGATATCAAGGCGATAGACAGATTCTGTAACAGCCAGCGGGTTTTGCTCTGTTTCAGTTGGAACAGCTGCCGGCTCTTCTTCTACAGGTACAACTTCCGGAGAAGTTTCGACAGGTGCAGAAGGTGAGGCTGGTTGAGTATCCTCTTCGGATACGTCACCCTCTGCATCTGGAGTTGTAGCATCGGCAGACGCTTCAGATGATACCTCACCTTGCTCTGACCCAGACAACACAGCTTCGCTGGCTGAGGAAGCTTCGTCTTTTGTGGCACCCTTTTCAGGAGCAGTTACAGATGGATCTTTATCATCCGGTGTCGCTGCTGGCTCACCCTGCTCAGGCACTTCAGGACTATCATTTCCCGGTGCTGACCCCAGTTCAGGTGATTGTTCAGCCTCAGGTACAGGCTGCTCATCAGGAAGTGTACCTTTACCTTCCTCACCAATCCAGAAATGCGTATTAGCCGTAATGATCTGACTAGGCCCTGTGGAGTTACCTACAGTGATTGCCATAGCCGATGCTCCCGGAGAACCTAATGTATAACGATTCGGGCCATCATTACCACTTGCCACAACTGCAGTCACGCCAGAGAGCATGGCATTATTTAGAGCAACCGAAGTGATATAACTTGGATCATTTGCGGAGTTACCCAACGAGAGATTGATTACGTCCATGCCATCGGCAACGGAACGGTCAATTCCACCCAGCACCCATGAAGTTTGCCCACTTCCATAAGGTCCAAGCACACGATAGGCATAAATATCGGCTTCAGGCGCAATCCCAACAATGCCATAATCTCCAGCTTCACGAGCAGCAATAGTACCGGCTACATGAGTACCGTGAGAGGTGTAATAAGCACTTCCTTTTTCATTAAATTCAGGTTCACCCGAACCTTTCCATTCTTCACGTGTTGTTTCATAAGGATCATTGTCATTTCCAACAAAATCCCATCCACCCTTATAAGCGTCTTGCAGATTAGGATGTTCATAGTCAATCCCTGTATCAATGACGCCAACTTTAACGCCTTGCCCTTTGTATCCCAGATCCCATACTTCAGGGGCACCGATAAAAGGCGCTGTGTCTTTCATATACGGATTTACTTCATCTGTTTCCGGGGATACGCTAATCTCAAGGTCAGGATAAACGCTAACCACACCCGGTATACGAAGCAATTGTCCCAGTTGGTTTCCTTTGAGCTCAATAGCTACACCATTCAGGGCATATGCGTAATTTTCCAATACTTCATGTTTGATTTTTTTCTGAGTGAGGCTATGTACAAATGACTGTTGTTGTTGCTCTATTTGAGTCACAGCATTTGTTTCCATAGAGGAGGTAAACGATTTTCCTTCGAGGGTAGATTCGCCTTGTGCTACAGCCACCGGTTTATTGGAGAGTTCAACGATAACTCTGGTTTCATCTCCTCCAAGACCTTGCAGACTCTTGTCCATAAAAGGATCTGCGGCAAGCTTTTCTTCCCGCTGGTCAAGAATTTCTCTCCATTGCGTGGCCTCGGACTTGCTTAGAACATTATCTAGCTGAATATTTGCAGGAGCGGCTCCAGCCGCCGGCATGATTATGGAGAAGATCATAAGAACACTTAACAATATGGATATCAAACGTTTATTCAAGGCTATTCCCCTCCATCTTCAATATGAAAGTACCTCACCATTCGGGCTCTGCTATGACAAGCGCTGCAACACTTGTAACCTCTTCACCATCCTATCTGCAACATGATTGACCCTTGGTGAATTATTCTACTAAAATATCACAATCCCCTTCTAAATAATTACAATTATGATATAAAAATTACTTATATGGTTCTTTGGTAAGAGAAAAATGTGAAATTGTATATATTTGTCGTTAAAATAGTTCAATTTTTATTTAAAGGCATAGGCAAAAAGGCCGGGTTCCTCTTATCCCGAGGAGCTTCCCAGCCTATGCGTGAGTCATTTTTTTTGAAAATAGAGGGTATCATTCATTTAACAAAGGTGTTTCATTTGATTATTTCAATTCCCGGCTTTACTGCTTCAATACGCAGCCGCTTATAATCGGCATAGATCGCATCTTCTTTCCAGAGTTTTGGAAGAGCAATTTTGCTGGTTTCACGACAGATTTCCTGAATTTTCTCCTGAGCCAATCCTTCAAAATAGTCTCCTCCAAAATGGGCTAACCAGCCCTCAATACCCTGTTCACCATCCACTAGTCTGGTAGGACGGTCATAGTGATAGGCCTGTCGTACCAAAAATCCGCATTGCTCCAGAAGGTGGCTATATTGCCCGATTGTCGGGAAGTACCAAGGATTGCGCTCGGAAGCCCGAATCCCGGTGTGACGTTCAAATACCTCTTCTAACGCATCAACAATAATCTGCACATTGCCTTTGCCCCCAAACTCCGCTACAAAACGCCCACCGGGCTTCAATGAATTCCATATGCTGTCGACAACAAGATGCGGACTTCGCATCCAGTGCAGGGCTGCATTGGAAAAGACAGCATCATACCGCTTGCTTGTCTCAAACTGATGACCGTCCCCCTCTATGAACTCGATATCGGGAAATTTCTCCCTCGCGCGACAGATCATGTCCGCTGATGAATCCATGCCAACGACCTCAGCCTGTGACCTAGAAATTTCGTATGTCAAATCCCCCGTCCCGCATCCCAGATCCAAGATGTACTCCCCTTTCCGGGGTTGAAGCCACGAAATTAGGTTTTTACCGTAACCAGATACAAATGCCAGTTTGTTGTCATACTCATCTGCTTGCCATTGATTAATGGATTGCATGAATACCACCGTCGCTTTCATCATTGATATTCTCATTGTGGCACAAGATAGTTTATTATTTAAATATATAAATTCTATCTAGTTGATAGGATATGCCTATATAAATATTTCTCTCCCTCTGGAAACCGATCATTTTTCCCAACTAAAAAAAGACCTCCATTGGATGGAGATCTTTGGGTCTATACCTTTATTGTTCAGGTGCGTAAAATGTACCTTCCACTTCGACAATATCATCCTGGTTCAAACGATCCACTTCGATAATGCTGCGAGGTGGATAGGGTCCCGAGCCCCACAGTTCTTTTTGGATTTGATTCACGATGGGACGATAGCGGTACATGTCTGTAACATAAACGACGAGACGTGTTGTATCACGCAGTTTGGCCCCTTCAGATTCAGCAATTAGCTTCATATTCAGGAATGCCTGGCGAATACGGCCTTCTTCATCGGTTACCAATTTATTCGTGCTCGGATCAATTCCGCGCATTCCTGCTACATAAATGTTGTCGCCCGCTCGAGTTCCCAGATTCCATGTTCCTGTGGACTGAATAGCCCCCACTGGGGAGAGTGTTTTTACACCGTTTGGCGATACGTTACCCGCTGATTTCCCTTTGGAATTAACATTCTTGGAAGTGATCTGTGGTGCATAAAACGTTCCTTCCACTTCGACAATGTCATCCTGATTCAGACGATCTACTTCGACGATGGTACATGGCGGGTAAGGACCGGAACCCCACAGTTCTTCCTGAATTTGATTGACGATTGGACGATAACGGTACATATCCGTGACATACACGATGAGACGTGTCGCATCCTGAAGCGATGCTCCTTCCGATTCAGCAATCAGCTTCATATTCAGGAATGCCTGACGAATACGGCCTTCTTCATCGGTTACCAGTTTATTCGTGCTTGGATCAATTCCACGCATCCCCGCTACAAAAATATTATCCCCTGCTCTTGTAGCCAGATTCCATGTGCCTGTCGACTGGATAGCCCCTTTGGGCGAAAGAGTTTTCACACCATTTGGCGATACGGTGGAGCTTGCTGCCGTTTTGGTTGAGTTGGACGCTTTTGGTGCATAGAACGTACCTTCCACTTCGACGATATCATCCTGGTTCAGACGATCCACCTCAACGATGGTACGAGGCGGATAAGGACCGGAACCCCATAATTCTTCCTGAATTTGATTGACGATCGGACGGTACCGATACATATCCGTTACATATACAACTAGACGGGTTGCATCCCGGAGAGTTGCCCCTTCCGATTCAGCGATCAGCTTCATGTTGAGAAATGCCTGACGAATTCGCCCCTCTTCATCACTGACTAGTTGGTTTGTGCTTGGATCAATCCCACGCATACCTGCTACATAGATATAATCTCCGGCACGTGTTCCTACATCCCATGTACCTGTCGATTGAATGGCACCTTCCGGTGATAGAGTTTCCACACCATGAGGCGAAACCAGCGTAACTTTGGAAGCGAAGGCGGGAGCGCCTATTGCCCCAAAACCGATCTGCAACGCAAGCACGGCTGCTGTCAAGCGCCTTACAGCTTTTCCTGTCTGTTTACTTGTCATCTCCAACAACCTTTCTATGTATGCATATAAAATAATATCGCTAACTATATCACAATTACACATTCTGTCAATTTTAAAATAGGTATAAGAGCCTAACTTTTTGTATTACTCATACAAACAGTCATGTCTTTAAGACTATAAAATAATATAATTATTTTAAATAATCATTATATATGTAATAAATTACTATTTCTTTTGTCGAATTATAACGTTTTCATGAATTTTATGACTAAATACCTAAACTTATCAAGTTATCTTGCCGACATATAGAACTGTCCTGTTTAACAAGCTGGACGATGATATCTCAAATACGTATTGTCAAGAAAGGATATGAGCAATGAAGAAGCCAGAAACCAAAAAAATAAAGAAACCATTCAAATTGGACAAGCTTCGAGTGGGGAAAAACATTACGATAAGAACACGTCTAAGTATTGCATTTCTAGTTATTCTCGTCCTGCCAACCGCCGGTCTGGGATGGTTATCCTACCTCACCGCCAAAGATGATATTACGGATCAATTTATGAAAAATACCCGTCAGTCTGTAGAAACCGTAAATACTCAAATCGACACATTAATCAATACAAGTTTAGAGGATCTTAAATACCTTTCACAAACCGTTACCAAGGGTATGATCGCGGGTGATGAAAGCCCTGAGCTCCGGCAAATTCTCGATCCCATTAAAGCTGTAAAATCTGAATATGATCATGTTCAATTTGCCACAGCAGAAGGAAAACTCTTGAATTCACCACAGCAAACGTTCGCTGAAGACTTCGATCC
Organism: Paenibacillus pabuli NBRC 13638; assembly: GCF_001514495.1. Classification (GTDB taxonomy): domain Bacteria; phylum Bacillota; class Bacilli; order Paenibacillales; family Paenibacillaceae; genus Paenibacillus; species Paenibacillus pabuli. The sequence continues at coordinate 40,655 of NZ_BCNM01000025.1, read as the reverse complement.
ACGGGAACGGGCATGGTACTCGATGGCGATGGAAAAGAAAGGCCAGGCACTTGTAAACAACCCTATCATTAGCCAGGATGGCAAAGTCATCGTAGTGCCCTCCATGGCAACAGCCGACAACTCCGGTGTAGTAAGTATCGTTTTGAGTCTCACTAATTTGGCTGAACAGGTAAATAAAATCAAGGTTGGCGAAACAGGGACCGTTTCCATTCTGGATAAAGATAATAAATACATAACTCACCCAAGCATGGAGATCGGCACGGAGGACACAGAGCCTTATATCAAACAAATGAATGCTCAGCCTTCCGGCAATGTCAAATTTTCATCCGCTGGTAACGATAAGATCGCTGTATATCAAACGAATGAGCTTACGGGCTGGAAAATTGTCGGTATCATCGATGTGGAGGAAATCTCGGAGGCAAGCCGCGGAATATTAATCACAACGTTGATTATTATTGGGATTTCTATCGTTGGCGGAGCCATACTTGCATTCTGGGTCATCCGGTCCATCGACATTCCTCTGAAGAGATTGATGATCGCCACCAATAATATTGCAGCAGGCGATTTGACCAATGAAGTAAAGATCACCTCAAAAGATGAGCTGGGTGAACTATCTTTAGCGGTCAATCAGATGTCTGGCAATCTTAGACAATTAGTATCACAAGTCGGATTTAACTCGGAACAGGTGGCTGCAACCTCAGAAGAATTATCAGCAAGCGCCGAGCAAACCCGTGCTACAGCTGACTACATCTCAGAGGCAGTACAACATATCGCAGACGGCTCCGAAAAATTGGTGAACAACTCGGCTGCCTTTACACAGTCGACCGAGGAAATCTCCAAAGGGATGAATCAGGCCGCAACATCGATTCAACATGTCACCCAATTAACAACGAGCGCCAATGAAAAAGCCAAGGAAGGTACCGAAGTTGTTAATCATGCAGTAACACAAATGAATGTCATTTACGAAAAAGTTAACCATACGGCAAATGTCGTTCATGCCTTGGGACAAAAAACCGATGAGATCGGCAACATCATCGGGCTGATTACCGAAATTTCCAGTCAGACCAATCTGCTCGCTCTGAACGCTGCGATTGAAGCAGCACGGGCCGGGGAGCATGGGCGCGGATTTGCCGTTGTCGCGGACGAAGTCCGTAAGTTGGCTGAACAATCCACAGTATCCGCTGAGAAGATTCGCAATCTGGTCTATCAGGTACGGGAAGAGACAGCGAATGCCGTAACATCTATGAACGAAGGAACAGCCGTAGTACAGGAAGGAATATCTCTGGTTTCTTTAACCGGGGACGCCTTTAATGATATTGTGCAGTCCATCGACCGTGTCGCCTCCGAATCCATTGATGTCTCCTCCATTGTGGAACAGGTATTCGCCAGTGCGCAAAATATGGTCACGATGGCAGAGAGTGTTGCCGTTATTGCAGAACAATCCGCCGGTAACACTCAAAATGTAGCGGCTTCCACCGAACAACAAAGTGCATCCATGGTAGAAGTATCCGCATCTGCGGACAGCTTGAGCCAAATGGCACAACAACTTCAGGAAGTCATTGGTAAATTCAAAGTGTAATTATAGAAAAAGACATCAAAGGCTCCCTTCCGGGAGCTTTTTGATGTCTGCAAAGATCATCCTCTTATTTGGCGCAGTCGAGACTGCGAAGTATTACTATCGAAGCTTATGCTCCGACGAACCTTTGGGGTTCTCATCCCTTGTACGCAAAAAAGCTTCCCGAAGGAAGCTTCTTTTTTACGTCCCAGGAGGGATACTCTCCTTACAGTCGAGACTGCGAAGTATTCCTTTCGAAGCTTATGCTCCGACGAACCATTGGGGTTCTCATCCCCTGTACGCAAAAAAGCTTCCCGAGGGAAGCTTCTTCTTTACGTCCCAGGAGGGATTCGAACCCCCGACCGACGGCTTAGAAGGCCGTTGCTCTATCCTGCTGAGCTACTGAGACAAATATGTATAATAAAAATTCGGCGCGATTCCTATTATACTCTGATTTCTATAATTTTCAATAGTTTTATAAAAAAATTAATAATTGCACCTTTTCACATGACCCGATCGTATTTATTCTCATACTCAATGCATATATAGAATATGATTGCTGTTAGCAGGCCATATTGATGAGAAACATAAAGAAAGAGGGTAAACTTTTCATTATCTAACGTAGTGGGTAATTTTTGGGATACATACACTTTAGGTTTCATATGAAGGAGAGAGCCGTTATGAGACAACTGTTATCCGCATTATCCTATTTCAGCATTTTCTTTGCCCCGTTCCTGTTTCCAATTATTATTTGGATTGTGGCGAAGGACAATTACATTGAAGGACATGCCAAACGGGCCTTGTTGTCGCATATATTCCCCTTTCTCGCTGCAATCCCGTTGCTTTATTTCTTCGTTACCGCCCACAGTCTTGGTTCCGCGATCGGATATGTAATCCTGTTCTTTGTCATTTATGCATTAAGTTTTGTTTATAATATCGTCAAAGGGATTCAAGTGCTGCGTGAGTATGCCTGACCAGAAGCAGAAGTAATACAATCCATTTAAATTTCAAATGCGCAAAACCCGCCTTTTCAAAAGAAGGGCGGGTTTTGCGCATTTCGGTTACTTCTTCCCTGTACATCTGTGCATTTGCTGGGACGCCTCTTTTACGCCTGACCCACCAAGTAGCGCTGCAGAGTGGGGCCAAGTAATCCAAAAGCAAAGAGTTCGCTTTGAAAACGGGCCTTATCATCAACAGCTGTAATGCCTTCACTGTTCTCAAACGCCGTGTCCGTGGCATCTTCAAATGCTGTGTGCATATTGTTATTGTACCAGTCCAGAACAGCATCCGAATGATTGCGTACAATTCGTACGACTTCGAGTGAGTTCCCTGGCTGAGTTGCCGCAACATAAACAAGTAAAGACGGATCCCCTGTGTTTCCAGGCTGTACTTCTACTTCAGCACAAGATAATCCATCCACTTCAGTTAATCTACGTATTTTAGCATCCTGAATGGCATACATTTGTTATCGCGCTCCTTTTCCATTTCATGTACTTTGTTCGATCTGGTATCGGGTCTCTGGTGTTCCTAGGCGATAAATCTCCCGATACACCTGCTGTAATACGGCTTCATATGCTCGGTTTACAGACTCCTCCGGCGTATCCGGCCAAGGGAATACCATTCCTGGAAAGGCCTCTTCCTCTTTTTCCTGCATAAGGTTAAGCAATCCCAGTAATTGTTCCGCCTCCTGAGGCGTCGCCTCGATAACCCATTCATACGACGTTGCGTACGGATCCGGAATCACGGAGCGCCCCATGACAGATACATAATAGGTCATACTGTCCATTTGCAAGTTCTCTCCTTCACAGGCATGTTGAGGCCGTTGTCCCTAGAACTAGTTTCCGAAGAGGACAGACATTTTATGCCTGCTTTCGGCATATATTTGTTACGACTTCTGACGAAAATGACAACATTTGCTGGCTGTTAGCGACTCAAGCGGCCATACGGATGAATGACACGACCAAGAAAGGATGAACAAACCATGTGCGGTATAACCGGCTTCATACAGTGGAATCGGGACTTGACCCAGGAATCAGAGCTGCTGGTCCGGATGACGGACAGCTTGTCGAACCGGGGGCCCGACGCTTCAGGTACATGGATCTCCAATCCTTGTGCGTTCGGACACCGGCGTCTCAGCGTTATGGACCCGGAGAACGGGGCACAGCCCATGCATGCGTTACAAGGAGACACCTCCTATACCGTCGTGTATAACGGAGAACTATACAATGCACCCGAGTTGAAAAGGGAATTGCTCCAGCGGGGACATCATTTCCGCACACAATGTGATACGGAAGTGCTGCTCGCCTCTTATATTGAGTGGGGACCGGCCTGTGTTGACCGGTTTAACGGAATTTTTGCTTTTGCCATATGGGATGGCGGACGCGAACAGGTTTTTATGGCACGCGATCGCTTGGGCGTCAAACCCCTGTTCTACAGCAATGCAAAGGATGCTCTCGTATTCGGCTCAGAACCCAAAGCACTGCTCATCCACCCGGATGTCGAAGCAGCCGTTGGTCCTGAGGGGTTGGCTGAAGTATTTATTGTCGGTCCTGCCCGGACACCTGGACACGGCGTATACTCCTCCCTGAACGAGCTGAAACCCGCCCATGCGCTTATCTACAACCGAAACGGAATTAAAACCTATGCTTACTGGAAACTGGAAAGTCAAAATCACGAACATAACCTGGAGGAAACAGCTGCTGAAGTACGCAGGCTGTTACAGGATACATTAGAACGACAGCTCGCTTCGGACGTTCCAGTCTGCTCCCTCTTGTCAGGGGGGCTGGATTCAAGTGCTCTATCCGCATTAGCCGTGGATTATTACAACCGTACCGGCCAAGGTCAAGTGAGTACGTATTCGGTCGACTATGTAGATAATGCGAAGCATTTTCAGGCGCATTCCTTCCAACCTGGTGCAGATGGTCCCTGGATTCAACGTATGGTGGATGAACTGAAAACCGATCATCACTGGATTGAGATTGAAAATGGAGAATTGGTCCATGCACTAACCCAGGCGATGCTTGTGCGGGATTTACCGGGTATGGCGGATGTAGATTCCTCTCTCTATCTGTTCTGTAAAGAAATCAAAAAAGGAGCTACGGTTGCCATTTCAGGCGAAGCAGCGGACGAAGTATTTGGCGGTTATCCCTGGTTCCATCGGGAAGAGATGCTGAATTCCGGTACATTCCCATGGTCTGTAGCTCCAGACATGCGAGCAGGATTGTTATCCCCGGACATTCGGGAATGGATCAGGCCGCTGGATTATCTCGCAGATCGATACTCGGATGCTGTGGCTGAGGTACCTACGCTCGCTGGGGAAACAGGCAAGGCAGCCCAGATGCGAGTCATGTCCTATCTGAACATCACCCGGTTCATGCCTACACTACTGGATCGCAAAGACCGGATGAGTATGGGAGCGGGGCTTGAAGTTCGGGTGCCTTACTGTGATCATCGCTTGATTCAGTATGTGTTTAACGTCCCGTGGGAAATGAAAATGACAGGCGGACGGGAAAAAGGAATTCTGCGTAAAGCGCTGGAAGGTGTACTGCCTGACGATGTGTTGTACCGCAAAAAGAGCCCGTATCCGAAAACACATAACCCGCAGTATCTCGCTGCCGTTAAACAGCAGGTACTGGATATTTTGGATGACGCAAGCTCACCCATCTTGCCATTAATCGATAAAGCCCAAATTCGTAAATTGGCCTCTTCACCGGACGCTTCATCCAACCTGCCCTGGTTTGGACAACTAATGTCAGGGCCACAACTGTTTGCTTACCTGACACAGATCAACTCATGGTTGCGTACGTATAAAGTGGCCATCCGATAAATAAGGCGATATCCTCATTTCTCATTAAGGGTGCCGATGATCAGCTCAACAGCTGTCCATCAGGCACCTTTTGTAATAAACGAACAACATTATTGCGACAGAACATCCCACTTTAAATTGACTAAGAGACTGCTGCAATTCTTCCGCCATGGAAGCTCCTGTTTCAAAAAAAGACCCTACACCAGCGCATTTACTGGTGTAAAGTCTCTCTTCTTGCTCCCCGCTATCTATTGGGGATTACAACCGGATTACGTTCAAGCAATCCACTGCCAAAAATATCTCTGAACGGTGAATCCTTCATATGAATGTAACCGATGTAACAGCCACATTTCTTCATGCCGCACGGCCGATCAGTGGCTAAAGCCGTCAAACCATCGCGGTACAGATGCCCAATAATTCGGCGATCCTTGTAACACCTTTTTACATGACCTGACCCTTGCACATAAAATACCTCCGAACCAGCGGAACACTGCTTGCCCAGACTCTCATAATCCTGTAAATTCCCTTCAAAGAGCGGGTCAATCGACCTTAAAAAGTCGATCTCTTCCACGCTATAATACTTGGGTCGATCTTTAAAGGCATTAATCCACATATACACATCATCGGGTAAAGCCTGCCTCATCGATTCAATAGCCGGGAATGCACTGCGCAAACCAACCGTTCCCACACTGAAAGCAAGCCCCATCTCACGTAAAGTCAGGCATTGTTTGACAAAGGAAGACTCCTTCGTTTCACGCGGGTGATAGGTCGCCCAGAAAGCCGCTTTATCCCGGTTCAATTCCCGGGCCCAGTCCAGTTTGACAGACAAGTTGGTTTGGACTGCAATCTTGTCCACATGTGGCATATGGGACAGCTCTATCATCGCTTCCCGATACCAACGTCGCACCAGAGCCTCTCCATACGGGTTAAAGAAAATCGAAAATTGATGTCCGGCACTCCCCTGATCCCTCACCCAATTCACAAATTGATGCAGTTGTTGTTCATCCACTTCCAGCGTCTCCTTGGAATCTACCGTTTTGCTAAATGGGCAGTAGGGACAGTCGTAATTACAGGATGACAGCTTTCCCCGATAATACAAGGTTGCTCTCATGAGAACACAAACCCTTCCATTTGTTCACGAACCTCAGCGGAGATGAGCCAATCTCCGATCGCATCTGAGTAACCCAATCCCTCTTCTGTCAGACGCAGTACCTGGTTACCCTTGTCGTCCTGCTCAAGCTCAGCCATGCCCTCTGACAGCAGTTCACCCAACCAGACATAGTCTGACATGACTCCGGTTCCGAATCGCTGAGTATAATCGGCCAGCGGCAATCCATCCCGATGCAGCAGGGCTTTCAGAATAAAGCGGCGCTTCTGCTCCTCCCGGCTCAATACAATACCATAATCAGCCACATCATAGCGCTCGGTTGCCACATAATCGGCGATGATGCTTTGTGTAGCCTTATAACTCACACCATACTTGGAAGCATAGTGTACTTCACGGGTATAAGAGCGTGCACCGCAGCCCAGACCAACCATGCCTTCCTCCTGACAGCTGTAGGGCAGAATCTCCTTGCTTCCAAAAGAAGGCTGTTCTTTGGCAAATCTGCGCATGGAATATTGCACATAGCCCCGGCTTTTCAAAGTCTCACGGGCAGCCTTATACAGCTCCATCCGAATATCCGGTCCCTGACGCTGGATGTCATCCGGTTTCACTATGGTATTCTCGCGGGTGTAGAGTGGGTAAATGAAAATCTCCCCCGGTTCATATGAGAGAACACGTTCCAGCGAATACAGCCATGATTCCACCGTTTGTCCCGGCAGACCATAGATCAGATCCAGATTCAACAATGGGAATTCATAACGGGTAAGTTTCTCAAGCGCACGTTCCACTTCCTGTGGTTTCTGCGGACGATAAATGGCGGAGGCTTCGGCTTCGATAAAGCTTTGGATACCCATGCTTACCCGGTCCACACTCCGCTCCTTCATGATGGCCAATTTGGCTTCCGTCACGGTGTCCGGCGACGTTTCTACCGAGATCGAAGCTTGCTTCGGATCAAGCCCCATCACCTGTTCCGCAATATCGAACAAGCGGTTCAACTGAATTTCATTTAATAATGTGGGCGTCCCACCACCGATGGCAAACCTCGAATAGGGTCTGCGTGATGTGAGGGGTGCCCACTGCTTGGCTTGCCGTTCCAGCGCATCCACATAACGCACATGGGTGTCATCCCGACGATCCGGTAACGTGAACAGGTTGCAAAACCCGCAACGAGCTGCACAAAACGGAATGTGCATATATAAAAAATACGTATCGGTATTCTCACGTTCCCACAATGGACCGAGCGGTAACGGCGGATTCAATTCCCGATATGCGGTCTTGTGGGGATACGAATATAAATAAGAGCGATAGGGGGAAGCAAGCACTTCTCTGAGACCAGCAGCTGTATTGGATCCGGACTGTGTGGAATGACCTGCTGTCGTATGTTGAGTTAGATCGTCCATCGGTTTCCTCCCTGTATCCGGTTTGTAGTTGTTGATGATATGAATCTTTTATTCTATATAATAAATTCACGGTAAGGCACATTCCAGACAACATCATGAGCCAGCCTGTGCCCCTGATAACCGTCCTCACCATACGCCGTGCCATGATCGGAAAAAGCCAGACAAAACGTAGGCCTTGAACGCTGCCTCATTGAACTAAACAATGGCCCGAGGGCTTGATCCACATACCGAAGCGCTGCACGCTGTGTTTCTACCGAGTCCTCTCTTGCCCCCTCCACAAAATAGCGATTGGGCCCATGAATGGCAGACACATTCAGGAACAAAAACAGCTTCTCATCTGGTGCGCTTTGCTCCAGCAGCTTCAAGGCATGCTGAACCTGATGCTCGGTCGACTTGGGGTTGGTTACCCCAAAATTCATTCGCCAGTAGCTCTGCTGAAAGTAACCCGGCAGCACTTTGGCGAGCGGATTTTTCTTGGTGAAGAAAATGACCCCGCCAATACAAATCGTACGGTATCCTTCAGCCGCAAACCCGGATACGATATCCGGTGTGTCGAACAGCCAGGTATGTGGATGCGTCTTTAATCCGGTATTCCGGGAATGAAAGAGTCGTACATGGGAAGCTTTGTCAGTGTTCGCAGGTGTAGGCATAAAGCCACCAAAAAAAGCATGATGTGCCGCATATGTAAAACTTCCCGGGGTATGACGCTTCTCCCATGAACCTGAACCGCACAGGTTAGGGCAATTCTGCTCCTCCAACTTCGCTACATCGTACCTTAACGTATCCAGCGTAATCATCAATATATTATGGGAGCCTACGATGTTGTTCATATCAGGCATGGTTGTAAGGCTCCTTTCGCAAAAGTTCCATTTCCCATTCATAGGTTCCCAGTCCGTTATGTTGTACTCTGTACAACAAATCTCCGAACGGGTTCACATCCAGAACATAGGCACAGGGGTCAGCACTACCACTGAGCATCACATCAATACCAGCTGACCATGAGTGAGGGAAGGCGGCCATCGCTGCTTTCGCTGCCATCTTAACCCGATCCATCTGCTGTTCATCCAGCCCCGCTTCTGCGGGCAGCAACCGCTCATTGCGCAAATGCAGATTGGTGATCGGTGTCTGACTAAGCCGTACGATCGCATGACCTGCTTGTCCACCTGCCACAAGCTGGCGGATATCATACACGCTTGAACCCAGAGTCGCTTTCGCCATCCAGCGTTCAATCTGTGCTCCCTCAGCACACAGCCAATCCATGAGAGTCGATATCTCTGTAGTCGTTGTATACCTACGCATCTGGCCCTGGTTATAGAAAATGGTCTGTCCCTGAACCTGTTCCATTCCTACGGTGGTTATCGCGATTTCGGCACCCGTTCGCGGATTAATTTGATAAGCAACAACGCCTGAAGCCCCGGAGCCACACGCAAGTTTCACGAAAACACGATACATACCGGCGATTTCCATTGCTGAACGCAGGTCTGCATAATTGGTGATGGGCCCTGAAGATTGTAGCGTTGAGGGGACCTGCACGCCGTGTGAAAATAGATGCTGCTGACATTTCCTTTTATCAAACATGATCGCAATTTCAGCAGGATCGTTCATGAACCGGGCATTGGGCCAATATTTCCGTGCTTCACGGCCCATTCGTTCCAAACATGCATTCCATCCACGAAACCACTGGTTAGGCGGGTAAATCCGCCCCCACTCCTGTTCAAGGGTGAGTGTTTCTTCTGGAGGGATCATTCTAGCGAAAGCGCCATCCGTTAACGAAGCTGTATTAGCTCCGAGAAAGAGCAGCTCACGCTCTACCTCCCATTCCTCGCCAGGAGCATCTATTCGGATAAGAGGAACGTTATTCACTCCGTGAACTATTTCATGATTGGCATATGTCATTGACGCTGATGGGGATATCCACGACGTTCCGGGCATTTGCGTAACAACTACACCTTCCATACACTGCTGTACGGCATCCGCCATCGTTCCGCCTCTTCTCCAGGCCTTCAGCAAGCTGTCATAAGGCAATACAAAGGCCGGTTGTAGGCCAAGGCGCCGCCTTGCCTCCTGCAATCCAAGGGTCCGCCGATTATTCGGGTTCCCAATTAACAATAAAGGCTGCTCCGGCCTCATGTCAGAGTCCGCATCCAAAGCTAGACGTTGCAAATGTTCTTCCGTTTCCGTCATGCCTGACATCATTTATTCCGTTAAGGACGGGTAACGCCAGTCATCTTCATCACTCTGCTGCTGCTCGCTAACATCGACAGATATACCAGAACGTTTCCAGCGAATGAGCATTTCGTCCGTCATGTAGTGGTAACTGAGATTGAGATGTTTAAGTTTTTTGATCTTGTCACTGGCAAGCAGCGCCTCCGCCCCTTCATCAGACAACGTGCCCTCTGACAGATCCAGGATTTCAAGCTGATCCAGAATCGGCGCCTCGGCTGCAGCTTTTGCAATCTCATCCTGAATTTCGCTGTCTTTCAGGCCCAAGTACACCAGCTTTGGAAATAAGCCCTGTTCCAGAAATGGAAGGACATCTTGCAGTGAACCATCAAAACCGTAATCCTCCACACCCAGATACAGTTCAAGCTTACGCAGTTCAGGCAGCTTAGCCCGGGCTATTGAAGCTAACACACCTTGGGGCAAACCACCGCAAATAATGATCAATTCTTCAAGTTTGGCATGTTCAATTGGTTCCAGACTTAGTCCGCTGCTGCCCTTCACCGAGAATGACTTCAATTCAGGAAAAGCAACCAGTAGTGGGGTGAGATCCGTCTGAATAATCCATGATACTTCGCATTCTTCAAAGCCCATGTCTCCGATGAACAGTTTCTGCAAAGACGGAAAGTTTGGTGCCAATTCAATGAGCGTGCCCATAAATTCATCCGGCGAATTTTCATACGCCTGTCCCCAGTCTCCGATAATCAGGCTATCCAGCGAACCGGCCTCCGGTTTGGCAGCCAGTTCCCTGATCAAAGTTTCCATACGAACACCGTTTTCATAATCATCATAAGACACCGTAAGCTTCACTTCTTGCATAAGCAAATCCCCTCCGTTTGAGTTCATTGATGATTCGTTAACTTGAATGTTAACCCATACTGTACAAGACTTGCAACTTCTTCCAACCCCGGTCCTAATGCCCTGCTCAAACGTGAAATCTTCATATTTTCTTCATAGGTACAAGAACGTATGTTCTGATATTTTTTTTGAAAAAAACGGGATTATTTTGGGTCTCACGTACTGGCTTTATGAAGATCGACTTACTCATATATAAATAAAAAAACGTTAATGGTCGGTGAAGCATTCCACAGGAATAACTCTTCACCTTCCACTAACGCTTTGATATTTAAGCAAGGCCATAATTCACCTTATACATTTATAATCATATATGAGCCGAATCGTTTGGATCTCAGCCTTCCAGACTGGATACAAGCGCTCTAAGTGCATGACCCCGGTGACTGATCGCCTGCTTTTGCTCCAGCGTAAGCTCGGCCATCGTCATCTCGTATTCAGGCACATAGAAGAGTGGGTCATATCCAAAGCCGCCTGCACCAGCTGCTTCAGCGGTGATCCAGCCTTCAGCCGTACCTTCCACTTCGTACTTGTGTCCGGTTGCCGGATCGTACAGCACCAGTGCACAGACGAAGCGGGCTGGACTCAACAGCGGTTGCTCCGTATCCTCACCGGATTTGAGCGATTCCAGCGTCGCAAGCAGCTTCGCATTATTCTGCGCATCCGTAGCGCCCTCACCAGCGTATCTTGCCGAATATACGCCAGGTTCACCATCCAGCAGATCTACACACAATCCCGAATCATCAGCCAGAACTGGCAAGCCAAGTGCATCGCCCACCGCTTTGGCTTTCTTCCAGGCATTCTCGGCAAACGTCACGCCATCCTCAACGACATCCGGCAGCTCCGGATAGTCAAACATGCTTTTGACCTCTTTACCTAGCGGGGCGAATGCATGGGCAAATTCACGTACTTTCCCCGCATTTCGGGTTGCGACAATGATGATTGAACTATCGAGACGCATCTTAGGCTTCCCCTAGTCCACGAGCACCGATCTTGAGTGCAATGGGCCCAAGCACTTCTTTTTGACGTTCAATCATCTCCAGAATTCCTTGTTCACCCAACTCCAGCATCGCATTCAGTTCACGACGGTCAAATGGCGCTTCTTCACCTGTTCCCTGAAGCTCCACATATTTTCCGCCGCCTGTCATCACGAGGTTCATATCTACCTTGGCTTTGGAATCTTCATCATAGTTCAGATCCAGTACAGGTTGTTCTCCAACTACACCCACACTTACCGCTGCAATGAAATCCGTAATCGGGAATACTTGCAGTTTGTGCTGTTGAGCAATTTTATTCACGGCGAGCGCCAAAGCCACAAACGAACCGGTAATGGACGTTGTGCGTGTGCCTCCGTCGGCTTGAATGACATCGCAGTCCAACGTAATCGTACGCTCACCAAGAGCCTGCAAATTAACGACCGAGCGCAGTGCCCGGCCAATCAGCCGCTGAATTTCCATCGTGCGTCCAGTCAATTTGCCGCGATTGGCTTCACGCTGATTCCGGGTATGTGTGGCACGTGGCAGCATGGAATATTCAGCTGTTACCCAGCCTTTCCCCTGCCCTTTCATAAAGGGAGGAACGCGCTCCTCCACCGTAGCTGTACAGATCACTTTGGTATCTCCCACTTCAATCAGTACAGAACCTTCAGCGTATTTATTCGTGTTAATTGTTAAATTCATCGGGCGCAGCTGGTCGCTGGTTCGTCCGTTAGATCTCATCATTTCTGCCTCCTACGACTTAAGCATTCTGTAATGTCGAGCTTGTTCACACTTTTACTAATCCCTTCTATATTACCAAAGAGTTCTCTTAAAAGCATCCTATCCCCCAAAGAGTTCCCTCAACCGTACGTTAGACCGCACTTTGCTGTTTAGATTGGAATTTCATTAATATATTCCGGCTTTGACACCGGAGCGCTGTAATCTCGATTATCATCACTCATGACTGTCTTTTGCCCATTCCACTCGATCTGCACTTTTGCATCCTTGCCAGTCGTATTCTCAGCCGTGGTCAGCACAACAGATTGCAGCAATTCACTTGGTATGACATCGCCTTCGGTGAACATGTCATCTTTGAGAGCAACGGTTACCGTTCCATCCTCGGACGTTTTGACCGATTGCAGCTGGGTGCCGCCTGTCATAACCTCCTCCAGCTCGCCGCCTTTGGCTGGCCCTTTGATCAATTCGTTCAACGCTGCCTGAACACGGTCTCCACCTGGAGTCACCAGACGGGTAACCGGGACATAATATTGGATACCTGCTGGCGAAGCCGCTGAGAAATAAACCGTTACCGGACTGCTGTTGGTTGTAAACGTATCACCCAGATCGAGATTAATGCCCACCGCCCGGTTCAGCGGTTCAGGCAGCGGCGTGCTGTTTACCGGCATTTGCGTTAATTTTTTGCCATCCACCCAGATCTGTACATTCTGCACATCCGGTGTGCCGGTGAGTGTCCAGGTGACAGCCTCCAGCATTTTGCGCTCGTCCTTGGCATCATACTTGGCAAAGTTGCCGGAGAACTCCACAACTGCCAGCTTGTCATCCGAATGAATCGTTACATTCTGCACGACGGTCCCCTGCGGGAGAACGCCCTGAAATCCTTCAGGTAACATTCCTGCATATGGACCGCCCGTCACGAGTGTATCCAGGGCTGTCTTGGGACTGCTAACATCCGTGCCGGAAGGAAGCGTCATCGATACCGGAGCCAGCATACCTTGTTGATCCTGGAGATACACGGTTGTAAGCGGCAGCTTGGCGAGTGATCCGTTGCCCTCGGCCGCCTGAATCATGGCTGCTTCCTGGATCGGTGGCGGTGGATCGACTGACTCGGATGACTGTGCCCCAAACATGCCACAGCCTGACAACACCACAGGAATGCTCAGCAGCGCAGCTGCCGATGCCATACGCCAATATTGGATCTTACTCATGATCACGTTCCCCCTCATCATTTTTACAGTTTGTACTACCATGTATACGAGCCTTTGCCCAAAAAATAACTACTTTTTAAACAAGCCCATCATGCATAAAACGGAAAACAGGCTCCCCAGTCCCATTGAAGGATAGCAAAGAAACCCAAAACGGTTAATAACGTATTAGGATACAAGAGTAGGGACATTGCTAACTTAGAGGAGGAATCGCCCATGGAACATCCTGAGCACGAAAAAATCCCTTACAGCCTCAATAGCCGCAAAGTGGCAGAGGCCACGAGGGAATGGCTGCACAAGCGGGGCGTTACGATCCCTGAGATCGCAGAACTGGTCATGTTATTGCAGAAAAAGTATTACCCGGACCTTACGATGGAAGAATGTATCGACAATGTAGAGAAGGTTCTCCGTAAGCGCGAGGTGCAGAACGCTGTTCTGACCGGCATTCAGCTCGATCTGATGGCAGAACAGGGACAGCTCATCCCGCCTTTGCAGGAGATGATTGAGAACGATGAAGGACTATATGGCGTGGATGAAATTCTGGCATTCTCCATCGTCAATGTTTACGGAAGTATCGGCTTTACGAATTATGGCTATGTAGACAAGCTAAAACCCGGTGTACTTGAACGGCTAAACGACAAGAGCCTCGGTCCTGTGCATACGTTTTTGGATGATATCGTGGGGGCTATTGCCTCGGCGGCCAGCAGCCGGATTGCGCATCGCAAACAATCCGAGCTTGAAGAAGCTTTGGGAGAGAAGCCCGTGAGCGATGATATCGTATAACTTGCTTGTTTATTAGGAAGTTGGAGATGAACGAGCGAAGTACTTCAACTTTCAGACTTATTCTGATCATGACAAAAAGGCGGCCTTCGGGCCGCTTCTTTTGTGTATGCTCCATTCTTTTGTTTATACTCATTTCTTTTGCACAACCCTATTTCAAATGCTCCTGTCTCCCCGCTCCCGCCAAACGATACGCCTCTGCCCATTGCTGTTTCGCTGCCGGCTTAGGCTGTAAACGACTAGGTCCAATTGTAATTTCAGGGCCCTTGCGTTCTCGCAGCAACCCCCGAAGCAAAGTAATACCAAGTATGCTCAATCCGGTGAATACGTACATCAGGCGCATAAGTACATTGCCTGAATCGGAGCCGGTAACCATACCATGGAATAACAGACCGATGAATACGGGATAAGACAGCATGTGGAACATAAACCACCATTTGCGCCCAAGCTTGTTACGCAGATCGCTGGATAGCAGTACAATGACCAAACCATACATGGATAACGTGCCCAATCCGCTGCCGATGGGATGCACTGAAGCCGTAAACGGAATGAGCAGTTCACTCCAGGTAAGTGGGCTATAGTGATCAATATATAGGGTTAGTGCATGCACGAGTCCAAGTCCAAAGGCGAGCCAGGTCGTTCGGGTATGCCATTTAAACATGGCCGCTTTGGGTTTCCCTTTAGCAAGGGGCATCCCTTGGGCAATCCCCAGAAACACACCGGCAAAGAGCAGTACATAAGCGGCTATCCCACTGATACGAATGATATTCCACGTTGGCAGGTAATCTACAATCCATTGTGCCATAACCGGCTCCCCCATATCTGATAGACTTGTCGTTTATATAAGACTGAAGCGGTGATCCGGATCGAAACCAGGCCAGCGTTCAGCGAACGTATCGGTATTTCCTCTAAAATAAGTGCTTCCATCCCGAGTCATCCACAGGACATCATGCCGATCATAATGTCGGTTTAACCAGCCTACTGCCTCCGCACTTCCCCAAATGCAGACCGTCTTGGCAATAATCTCACATTGCGATGCATGCTGGCCCAGAACGGTACACTGCAGCACATCCGTATCCGCTGGCTCCATCGTCCGGGGATCAATTAAGTGATGAGATCGGCTTCCGTCCGTATTCAGCCACTGTCTTCGCACAATCCCAGAAGTGGCAACCGCACCTTTCCTCAATTGAATTCTCCCTATCAGATTACGCTCCTCCTGAAAAGGATCGGTGACTTGCACGGACCACATCGGATGAAGTGTTGTCCCCCATGCCTGAATATCCCCACCTGCATTAATTAATCCGGCCGGAATATGAAGTGTACGTTGCAGCCAATCGGCGATACGCTCAACAGCCCAGCCCTTAACAATGCCTCCAAGGTCCAGCTCAGTCCCAGGGTCCTTATGAACCAATCGGCTGCCTTCCCGTTGAATCCAGCCTGGACGGCTATAGTCATGTTCTTCTTTACGCATTCCTGTTATATCTGCATGTTGATTATCCAATGTGCGGTCGGTTCCTGATTGCCGAAGATGTCTTTGTTGTACTTGCTCAAAGCTGACATCATAACCGGAAGTACGAAGAGCCTGCGAAATACCTGGTTGGAAAATCCCTTCCGTCTGCCCCATATAACCGTATGCCAAACTTAACACTTCATCCATTGCTGCGGAGATCGGCATCCATCCTGCACAGCGATTCAGACGATTCAATTCACTATCTGCCACAAATCGGCTGAAGCGCTGTTCCTGGGTTTCGAACCAATTTTTCACCAGCGCTGCTGCATGCTCTGCCTCTTCACGCCCGGCTGCCAACTGGACATCCACGTCCGTGTTCATCGCCCGAAAGCGGAACTTGAGTAGACGGGAGACTTGCTCCGTGCGGCTCATGATGCACCTGTCCGTGACTGGTAATGGCCACCGCTATATCCGGAGTCCGTATCCTGATTGCTGCTCTGACCTGAAATCCAGCTGCCCGATGACCTGCCTTGATCCGGAACGATCGTATGGCTTCCATCGGTCGTTCCCTCATCTGCGCTATAGCCTTCATTGGACGGTGGATTGGAATGGTTATTTGTATTGTTCGTCCATTCATCCATGACATCATCCTGCGTATCCACCTGAGTTGAAGCTGTACTGCTTATATCAGTGCCATTAGCCGCTGCATAAGCAGCATCAAAGGCATCAGAAGTTCTTACATATTGAAAGAGTGCAGCCACGGTCAGGGTTGCTGCCGCTGAGGCTTGCCATTTTCTCCATTGATTTCGCTTTTTCCTGGTCATTGCTCTTCCCTTCTTTCTCTGGCGAAGTTCATGCATGTATCATAAAATCGCTGGCTTAAAAGAAGATGAATGAAGGGTTAAGAGAGGCTAAAGCTTTATAACATTTAAGTGGTCACACGCAAAAAAAGACCCTGAACAGGATGCTTCCCTGCTTCAAAGTCTTTTACATTCGTATAATCCTAATGGATGTCTTCCCTAAAAACGAACACTCCGTCCGGCTGCTGCTCCAGTACAATACGCTCCCGCCGAATCAATTCCTGCAGATGTGCCAACGTCTCGCTCATCGCAAAGCGAAGCTGATGTGTTCCCAACCGATCGCCGAACATGAATACACAGATATCATACGCGCTTGCAGGTGCCTCATGGATTCGCTCGTTCATCTTCTGAAGGCGCTCTTCATGATGAGCGAGCAGATGGACCGTTCGATCAGAGAAGTGGGCAAACGGATTCCGATGTCCTGGATACGCCAGTGCTATATCCAGTGCTCCCAATCGATGCAAACCTTCCAGATAAGACAATAAAGGCTGGTCATCACTTCCCGGCTGCAGGCTGACATTTGGCGAAATCTGCGGTAATACAGCATCTCCACACAAGATCTCCCTGGTGTCGGGAGCATAAAAGGATAGATGCCCTGGTGAATGTCCACCGGTCTCTATCGCAATCCACTTTTTCCCGCCCATATCCAGCCACTCTCCATCTTCAATCGGTGTCACAACCGGAAGTGGCGTAATCTGTGAATCAAACCCCTCCAAATGTTCGCGGATCTGCTCCGTCTTTTCTGCCGGCATCCCATGACGACCATAATATTCAGGCAGCACGGTGTTGATGGTCGCTTCAGGACCCCACATATAATCTGCCTCCTGGCGAGAGCGTGTGGACATTCGAACGGGTACACCCGTTTGCTGCTGTATCCAGCCGGACAACCCTATGTGATCGGGATGATGGTGGGTAAGCACAACTTGCTTAATATCCTGAAAAGATAAATTTAAACCGGCGAGTGCATCCTGCCACTCCTGTTCCGTTTCAGGGCTGCGTGGTCCCGGGTCAACGATCGTTATGGTTCCCTCCGGTTCATGGAGCACATAACTGTTCACCCAACGCAGGGGAAATGACATGGTAATCTTAATTCGATCTATGCCCACTGGCATGGAAATGGCTTCCGTACGCTTCATTGATATTCTCCTCCAACTCTACTGCACAGGCCGATGGCCGACAAAAATCATCCGTGGGGATGTCTGCTCATCGTACTTTTCTTCATCATAACCCCCATGTACCTGATCCACCATCAGCCCTGCCTCGTGAAGCAGATCACTTAGTTGTTCACGGGTGTACAGCTTGACGCGTTCCTGATAGATTCGCGGTTTTTGGCCTGATGCGGTATCGGTAATGTGAATTTCTTTTTGTACAAATCCGTCCTGGATCTTGCGAAACTCCTCAATATTCTGTCCTTCAGTTTCCCGTGTTGAATGCTGTACCAGATGGCGAGTCACATAAGCCGTGTTCATAAAATCAATAATATAGCTGCCCCCCGGCTTCAGCATACGATGAATTGCGCGTAATACCCGAAGCTGCTCTCCATCCTCCCGGAAATAACCGAATGAGGTAAACAGGTTAACCACGGCGTCAAATCCGCCTTTCAGGGGAAGCTCACGCATATCGGCGTGATACCACTCTACACGATGTTCGGTGTCCATGCTGCGTGCTTCACGCAGAAGCACATCAGACAGGTCGACACCGGTCACCTGGTAACCAGCGTCAGCAAGAGCCAGAGAATGTCGGCCCATACCACAGCACAGATCAAGGACCCGAGACTTTGGCTCAAGCTTTAGCCAGTTGATCATTTTATGTACTTCGTGATATGCACCTTGCACATCCCGATGGTTGTACACCAGAAGGTAGTCTTCTCCAAAACTTTTTTCATACCATTCCATCATTACATATCGCCCTCCACATGGTCACTGGCCCAACGATCGGTAATACGCTGTTATACCAGCCGGATCTGTTCTCCATAGCTTTTAGTCATTGTATCGTCTTTATCCTTCAAACTCAAAAATCCCCACGAATCATGCGCATTGAACGGCTGGAAACCACACGATATAATGTTAAACATAGTCAGACCCCCGCGAATCGGTTAACTATACATATATGATTGATATCGAATAACGTTGACAGGAGAAGCAGCAGGAGGTGTTAATCATGATTCGGATTGGACTAACGGGCTGGGGAGATCAGGAAGATCTATATCCCAATCGTACCAAAGCAAAAGACAAGCTCCGTCTGTATGGACAATATTTTACGACCGTAGAGGTAGACAGTTCCTTCTACGCCGTTCAGCCTCGGGACCGGATGGCACGCTGGGCAGCGGAGACGCCGGAATCCTTTGCTTTTATCGTCAAAGCCTATCAGGGGATGACAGGGCATCTGCGGGGAAAACCCTATTTCGCGAGTACCTCGGAGATGTATAAAGCTTTTCGGGAGTCCCTGGAGCCCGTCATGGAAGCAGGCAAGATGCAAGCGGCCCTGTTCCAATACCCGCCGTGGTTTGAATGCAATCGGGACAACGTCACTGAACTGCGTGAAGTAAAGCTTAGAATGGAAGGCATCCCGTGTGCCCTCGAATTTCGTCATCGCAGTTGGTATGAAGCGGGTATGCGTGAACGGACGCTGGCATTTCTGAAAGAGCAGGGCTGGATTCACAGCGTCTGTGATGAGCCTCAGGCGGGCCCGGGCTCTATTCCCATTGTACCGGAGGCTACCGATGCCGAGATGACGCTGGTGCGCATGCATGGGCGCAACGTATCAGGCTGGCACCAAAATGGTGCACCCAATTGGCGCGAGACCCGTTATTTATATCGCTATAACCAGGACGAGTTGCTGGAATGGAAGGGTTATCTGGAGAAATTGCAGGAGCAGAGCAAGGATGTTTATGTGATTTTCAACAACAACTCTGGCGGCGACGCCGCTGCCAACGCTCAGATGATGATGGAGCTGCTGGAGCAGCCTGTGAAGCCCTTCCCTGATCGAACGGAGCCGGAAGAGGAAGACGGACCAGAGCAATTGGAGTTGTTTTAACCACATGTTTAATTCGGAATCTGAACTGAATATTTCCATTCATAACGAAAAAGCGGCAAGCCTTGAGGCTGTGCCGCTTTTATTTTTTGTTAGGCTGTGTGCAGATGAACATATGGTTGCTGTACTAGTATTGTGCGGCTGTAACCGAAGAGTCGAGCGAATTTCGGCTTAGCTGCCGGTTCATTTTATACACCTCAATCCCGGCCAAGAGCACAATGCCAATACCATGCGTATCGTTTAGAATCCAGCCGAGATCATCCCGGTAATAGAGGGCGGTAAAGGAATAACCGGAACCCCGGCATACACCGTACACATTGCCTTTATAATCAATGGACAGATGGGTTATGCCTTCCCATCCTCGGCGCACCGCTTCCAGATAGGCCTCTGGCTGCTCCAGCCAGCCTTCACGGATGCCGCGGGCAAAGGCGTAGATAAACATCGACGTGCAGGAGGTTTCCTCATACGAATCCGTGCGGTTCAGCACCTGATGCCAGAGTCCATTTTCACCTTGCAGCGCCAGATAGCCCTGACATAAATTCCGGTAGAAGCTCAGCAGTTCAGGCCGTTTGACGTGTCCACTCGGCAGAATCGATAATAGTTCGGTTAGCGAAAACAGAACCCATCCGTTTCCGCGCCCCCATGGAATGCCTGTCGCCCGTCCACGCACAAAATCATACACATGGGACATAATCTGCTGTTCGGGAATGTACAGATATTTACGGAACATGAGGAACTGATTGATCGCATCATCCCAGTAAGAGGCATCCCCCGTCAACTGACCGTATCGCATCAGAAAAGGTGTGCTCATATACAGATCATCACACCACATCGTTTCCTGGCGCATCTCGCCGCTGCCACGAACACGATAAAAGGCTCCGTCGCCTAGGCGTTCCTGCTCATCCGTGATGTAGCCCGCGATACGATCTGCGGTATCTCTCCCCCCACGAATGTCGCCAAATTCCATCGCTGCCAGCAAAGTAGAGCCAAACGAACCGCAATCATCCAGACTGTCGATCGCAGACAACTGATTATTGATTCCCGCGGCGCCGTACCCTTCCCGATCCCATAGAGCATAACGGTCAAACGACGTACTCAGGCCGACATGGTCCCGCACATACTGAATA
The DNA here is from genome assembly GCF_001514495.1 of Paenibacillus pabuli NBRC 13638. GTDB lineage: Bacteria > Bacillota > Bacilli > Paenibacillales > Paenibacillaceae > Paenibacillus > Paenibacillus pabuli. The sequence continues at coordinate 19,548 of NZ_BCNM01000025.1, read as the reverse complement.
TAGTCGTCACGTCCCAACTCCTGTCCAATCTGAAGAAGCCCCAGCAGAGTCACACCGAGTGGATAATTCCATTTGCCATAATGGGTATTTTCCAAATAGGGACGAACACTCGTTTCGGGAAGATCTGCATGCCAATACACACCTTTGGCTCCATCATCAAACACGGTGTCTGTCACGGCGATGTCTGCAGGAGATGGCTCAGAGCCTGGAGCAAATACGCCCGTATAGAGCCATACATCTGGGCATCCCGCAACTGGATGAGGCGGTCTCAATCTCCAGCCTTTTGAACCGGAAGTCTCCGCTTCTTCCAGTGTAAATCCCCAGAATTCGCTGCCAGCCTCGGTCTCACCCTTCGCCACCAGATCAGATGGACCGTAGCGGCGGGGAAGCTCAATACGGAAATTTCCGCTTTTCTCAGCAGCATATATTTTCTTGCCATCAACGTATAGAGTGAGCGCACCCTCATGACTTCCTTGCAGAAGAACAGGTGACGATCCCGGTTGGATGACATCCAGTTTGGACCATGCGTATGCAACAGCCGGCTGCTCTGTACCAAAGATTCTGGCGAAAGCTCCAGCCTTCTGTTCCCCTTCTGTCCAGTTCCTCCGCGGATACCAGGAGAGGCCTGTTTCTGCTTCAGTCATACCATCACGAGGGAGTGATGATAAGGGTTCATCGACTGGTTCCGAGTACAACCAGCCCTCCTGACCATGGCGATCCACACCTGGTGTGAGGAAGTGCAGCGGGAAATTTTTGAATGAAGCCGTGCCATAGATTCCGCCGAATCCCACCTCTGTTTTCACAAAACAAAGCAGCACCTCGTTCCAGCCATATTTCACGGAAATCGGAATCTGGGTTCTGCGCTCGGGAAATAGCTCCTGCAGCAGCTCGGATTTGAAAATCTCTTCTCCGTTCACATAGACCGTTACCGGACTGTAGCAGTTCAAGCTCGTATTCAATGTAGTCTCCTGCTTACTCCATAACTTGCCCCATACGTACACGTACTGTCCTGCACGAGCCTCATTCCACTTGGCATCCAGATTCAGATCATAACGGTAATCTCCAAATCTGCGGAAGCCTCCCCGATGGTACGCTCGGAACAAAAAGGAGTGTTTCGGATGGTCACCAATGTAACGCTGCGCCACCGTGGTCAAAATATCCGGAATTGAATCATACACCCTGCCTGCAATCGCCTCGTTCTCATGAAAATAACGAATGATCGTCAGCTCCCTTCCTATACCTTGATGCGTTCGGTTAGTCGCAATGTCTCTCCGGCCTTCACCTCAACCACCTGCTGATCCGCCGTAAACCAAACGGAGATGGCCGATGGGTTATGGATGATGGATCGATCTGCTGAACATTCCAGACGCTTGACAGCTTTCCAGTAAGCAATCACTTCGATGTTCGTTGCGTACCAGATGTCGCCCCGGCCGCCAATCTGTTCAGCAAACTGCTCGATAATCTGCCAGTTGTCGTTATCATTGAATTCGTAGCTGTGACCCCATACATACAACAAGAGTGGCGTGCCTGTCTTCGTATGCTGGATAAAACGTTCGGCGTGGGTCATCAAATCATGGTTATGGTGGCAGGTTGGATGCCATTCGAGCGGCCGCTCAGGCAGCGTGTATCTACCGTGCGATTCAACCGTGCGGGCATAATCGATGCCAAGCCATTCGAGCTTGGTGCTGAGCGAGCGGTCATATCCCCCGTTCGGGTAGGCCATGCCTCGTACCGGATAACCGACAAGCTGTTCCAGCGCTCTCCGATCTTCCATAATCTCCTCGGTCAACAATTCATCCGGGACGTAGGGTAGTGTAGGATGAGTGACTGTATGTACAGCTACTTCATGCCCGGCGTACAATTCTGCAACTTCCGTCGTCTCGATCCGGCCAGACTTGCCCAGGGTGCCGGAATTCAGATTGAATGTGCCCCGCAGTCCATATTGATTGAAAATTTCCACCAGTCTACGATCATGCACCACGCCATCGTCATAACTGAGCGTTAACGCCTTCATCACGCCACCCGGGTAACGGTCAAACTGAATACGATGTCCCATCTTGTTCCTCCTCCTGCTTCTTAACTAATATTCGCTCAGATTGGCTTCTCTCGTTGTTGAATGACCCGCTTCCTGCAAACTGTGGCTATCCGAGTCAAAATACGTACCTTCCAGCAGTCCAATCAATGTGTTGGTAACGCGTACTTCAATATCGTTATCCCCTGCTCGCAGCCAGGATACTTCTCCCGACCAGCGATATGGAGACCAGCATCGAACGCCCAGAGTATGACCATTCATCCGTACCTCGACCACATCCTGCACTTGCCAGTCGCTGAATTCCAGTTCAAATGAAGTAACGCCTTCATCAACCTGATCCACCCAGAAGCTTCGCTTGTAACTCAACTCTCCTGCAAAGTGAGGATAAAGCGGCTGAGCCTCAGCTCCAATACGGATGGCGGTATCCGGCTCGCGAACGAGAGAGACCATGCCTTCATGATGGAACTCCACGCCAAACCGCCCTTGCAGATACAGCGGATCGACGATACCTTCTTCATCCCGCGTTACCTGTACGGTAACCGTCAGTTCATTCAGACCACTGTGTAGGAACTCTGTTATATTGCAGCCAATATTATGGTGATCGGTAATTTCAATCGTCTCAAATTGATCGGGTCCAATCTGTTGACCGTTGATTTCCATGGTCCAGTCACCCGAAATCGCCGCCCTGTCCATAAATAACAGACATTCTGCCAATGCCGTCCTCAGCTCAAAAGTAGTCGTGTACCGGCACTGGATTGGATAGGCAACGGATGCTTTCTTCGGTGTGCCAAATACCTGATCAAACTGGAGCGGAAGATGAAGGTTTTCCGACAATTCAGCCGCCTGGTCAATAAACGGTTTGACTGCTACATGATCACGCTCAAAAATTACACCGTTGTCATTTGAAGCCACAAGGCGGAATTTCCCCATTCGAAATGTGTTCGGTTGAATGCTTTCCAGCCGCCATGGTCCCTCCGAAGGAAGCTTTACGGTGTAAGAATCGTTCTCGGTAACAATGCGACCCGTGCCAGACTTCATTCGATTTGTGTTTAATACATGGGGGCTGCCGTCAGGCGCCTCTTCAACCTGTTGTAAAGTAAGCCTCACCGCATGTGCTTCATAGGGAGCAAGCTTTAGCGATATGCACCATTCACCACCACTGCTGGTAAACGGCAATGGTTCACGCTGTCCTGTTTCCAGATTGAGTCGTTCCGCGAGCAGACGTGTACCCGCCGAATGTTCCTCACCCATCCATAAGCGCCTGGCTACCATTTTCAATTGCCCTTCAAGCCGCTGTCCTTCCTGGTTGGACAAAAATACCATAAACTCTCCATCCGATAATTGACGGGTCTGCATAAGCAGCGACGCACTTTCTTCTTCCATGATCCAACAGATCGGTTCAGGCAGCACCTGATCCAGCAGCAGAGAGATCAGTTCCAGGGAGAAGTCATCTCCACGACCTGTTCCCGCGGGTAGAAAGTAGGCATTTCCCTGCCCCTGTTGCCACATCAATTCACTGCCGGTATGACATGATTCTTCACTGTTCCCCCAGTACTCCTCATGTGGCTGATGGCCTGCACCAAAGAATTGGGCGGCTTCATCCCCTACAGGGCTTCCGGGCTGGATAGCCATATGCGGCGGCATGCCTATGGAAATGACCGTTCCCCCCTGCTCGACGAACTGCTTCACCTGCTGCCAGGCAGCCGCCTCCAGGTTCAGCATCGGTGGAAGAATCAGCACTTCATAACGTGCAACGCCAATCTGAATCACGCCCTCGGCCAGCACAGCTTCGGCTAACAGCTCGGGGTCCAGATGATCGTAGTCACGTCTGTTCTCAAGCAGGTGCGAGGTGATCCGCATCCAATCGTTCGTGAGACGATCCAGCTTCGCCCGTTCTGCTTCGTCTTCTCCGCCATATTCGAATCCGTGCAGCGGATTGCCCATCAGGCTCCAGAACGTGGTCGTTGGATCAAGCACAGCAATTCGGATGTCCGCAGTCCCGGTGCTCATCAGATAGCTTAAACGTCCCGTGTAATCCCCGAGCTGCCGGAAGTGACGCCAATATGGGTTCTGTATGAACTGGGATGGGGGCGCATCATGTTTTGCCAGTCCGCCAATCGTATAGAAAAAGGCGTGGAAGTTATAAAAGTTGGTTCCCATAGCTGCCATCCGGTCAATCATCCATTTGGCATCCTGCAAGGTCATCGACCAGCCTACACTGTGAAAACATTCAATGAGATTGCGGCTTCGTCCCAGCTGTCTGGCAAGCGAGCTGACCATCTTCGGATTGTCGCGCATTTTTTTGCCATAGCGTTCCAGAATCCAGGATAAAGGACGCCCGATTTTCTCATGCGCCGAATCTCCCCCTGGCATGTGGCTGAACAACTGCGTGGTCATCCTCACCCCAGGCACTTCTGCCGCATACTGAATCCCCGCCTCTTCACACCAGTCATGCACCTGTTGATGATACGACTCCCTGAGAAGCAGGTGTAGGGACTGGTAGTAGTCATACCGAATCCGATGCGCGTCCGGAACATCACCATATAACAGCGCCGGTAGCGAATCGATTAGACTATATCCACAACGCTCACTGAAATAACGGGGAAGCTGTTGGGACCAGGGGATACGGCCCAGCGGTGCAATCTCATCCGAGAACATGCCTTTGATTACGCTTTCAAATTGATCTCCAACCGCTGACTTATAACGCTCATGTGTCAGTTCAATAAAACGACTCATCGCTTCCTTGTGGCAAGGATCAACAAAGTTGCCGTAATATTTGAAATCATCGATCCCTTTTTCCTGAAATATAATCAACTCCCAATCACCTGCCGGAACTTCCCACAACAAGCGGAACGCTGTTCGGTAGGTGAAGAACCGCTTACGGTTATAAGATGTGAGTCCGGTCTCCTGATACACCTGATCGGTCTGGATATTGCCGATGTTGCTGCGCAAATCGATGGATTCATGCCATAATCGCTTGCCCTGCGCATCCTTGGGTACTGCCTTTGCGACTAAAATTCTTCCCCATGGCAGCTCATGATCCACAGCTTCTCCGTCATGAACATGAATCTGATGATGTTCAAGCTGGCGCTGCTTCGCTTCAGGAAAATCAAGGGTTACTTCACCACCGGCCATCCCGCTTGGATAGGGATACTCGTCATATAACCAGACCTGCATGCCACTCGCAGCCGCCGTTTCCACTGCAATCCGCACCTTGTCAAACCATGCTTCGGAAAGATAGGGAATTTCCAGTCCCTGACGTGGACAGATGAAAAAACCACCTACGCCTTGAGCAGACATTTCGGCTATTTGCCGTTTGATTTGCCCTTCTTCCATATCCCCATTCCAAAACCAAAAAGGGTGAATCCGGTACTGAGCCTCAGGATTTTTAAATGCATCCCCGTTCCACATGTCGCTTCCTCCCTGTATGTGCAAGAGTGGTCGTCCATCTACCGATAACGTTCATTTAAGTTCAAACAGGTTTGTTTTGCATTGATTATACATCAAAATCCAAAGACTGGAAGGTGCAATTTGCAAAAAAGAGACAAGATGGTTTTAATTGGCTTAACGATAAATAAACGGAAATACCCGACTGCCCCCTTTACACTGAAAGTACGGCTGCCGGGCTCTGGGTTATACGACTACTTCAATGCAGCGTACAGTTCATTAACTTCTTTGACATAATCGTCTCCGCCGTTGTTCTTCCACAGAGCAACAGCATCTTCGAATCCTTTCTCATCAATCTGGCCTACGATATATTTGATCCGTGCATCGTTAATGATATTGTCCAGCTGTGGTCCTTTCTGGGCGTAAACATCAGAGATCAGCGGTTCACCAGGATTGGCAATGACAATCTCTTCGTTGGCTTTCTGCACCTGTGCAACCTTTTCACGGACAGGTGTCTGTTGGACACGAAGCGTTCTGTCTTCCGGCACAAACATCAAAATCTGATTTAAACCCTGCAGGTCGCGCAGCGTCAGCTTGTCAGTGCTTGGTATGATGTAGTCTTCTTTTTTCTCGTATTGCTTGCCTTCCAGTCCGTTGTACAACAATGCCTGCAATTCCGGTTCATTCAGCTGATCCAGAAAGCTCAGTACCTTCTTCAGGTCTTCTTCCGTTTTGACACTGCTTTTGGAGATCGCAATCAGGCCAGAGTAGCCGGACGTTGGCATATCACGCAATCCCTTTGGACCTTCCATCGCTTGCAGCACATCCACGCGTCCTGTCGCATTGGGGTCTTTATCCAGTATTTTCTGATCCATGCGCTGCGCATTATCTGCTACATCCACCATGACACCGGCTTGCCCATTCACAAATGGATCAGGCAGTTTCGTTGCATCCATCACGGCAAAGTCCTTGTTGACCAGACCTTCGCTATAAATTTGACGGAAAAATTTCAGAGCTTCCATGTATTCTGGTGTCTCATGTGCCGGGATCAGACCTCCGCTGCCATCATCCCCCCATTTGTTGGGTGCACCGAACCATACCTGCATGTTATCCCATGGACCCGTGAACTTGCTGGCAACCAGACCATACGTATCATCCTTGCCGTTACCGTCTGGATCATCCTTCGTGAACGCTTTCAATACATTGTAAAACTCGTCAATGGTTTTTGGCTCTTCCAGACCGAGCTTCTCCAGCCAATCCTTGCGGATCGTGACACCGTTACGTCCCAGAGCACGTGCGCGGTAGATGCCATAGGTTTTGCCATCAATGGAAGCATTGTTGGTAATAATTTCATTCATCTTGCTCAGGTTCGGATAGTCTTTCAAATAAGGTCCAAGCTCCCAGAAAGCTCCGGTACGAGCCGCATTAATGAAACTTGGGGACTTGCCAAGCACAACCATAACATCGGGCAGCTTGCCTGAGGCCAGCGTGATATTGAATTTGTCTTCATAGGAGCTGCTCGGTACCCATTGCAGATTCACATCCATCTTGGTAATTTCCTCAAGCTTCTGAATTACAGGGCTGTTATCCGGCGGATTCTCCGCTTCAAAGTTCGGAAGCATAATCGTGATCTGATCTGTACCTTCCGCAGCTGCTCCTGAATCTGCTTTGTCCGTGGAGCAAGCCCCCAGAATCGTGCTCAGTAACAATGTTGCAGAAAGTACAAGTGCTGTTTTTTTGATTCCCGTTTTTTGTCCCATACGTTCTCCCCCTTGGCTTTAGCCTTTGATTGAGCCTAACATGACACCTTTGGCAAAATGCTTTTGCAAAAACGGATACACCAGCAAAATCGGAATGGTACCTACAACGATGACTGCCATTTTAATGGACTGCTCCGGTGGCTGCACAAAATTGGGATCCATGTTCGCCATGTCTCCGACACTGGCCTGCGAGAGCAGAACGATCTGCCTCAGCATGACTTGCAATGGCCATTTGTCACTGTCGGAAATGTACAAGAGTGCGGAGAAAAAGTTATTCCAGTGCCCTACGGCGTAAAATAACGCGAATGTGGCAATCACCGGTTTGGATAATGGCAGAACAATTCGCCACAGCACCCCAAGATCCGAACAGCCGTCGATGCGGGCTGCCTCCTCCAGCCCGGGCGGCATTTGTTGAAAAAAGTTTTTGACCACAATTAAGTTAAAAGCGCTGATTGCGCCAGGAAGCATAAGGGCCCAGTAGGAATCCAGAAGTCCAAGTCCACGAATGACGAGATAAGTCGGGATCATCCCGCCGCCGAACAGCATGGAGAAAATCACCATGTTCATCATGACATTCCGGCCCCAGAAATCACTTCGGGATAACGGATAAGCCATCGTCAGCGTGAAGAACAGATTGACCAGTGTCCCCGCTACCGTTACAAAAACGGAAACACCGATGCTGCGAAAGATCGTAGACGAGGAAAAAATATACTCATACGCACTGAACGAAAACACCTTTGGAATAAGGAAGAAACTGCGTTCGGTAATCTCGGCTTCGGTCGCGAATGAATTTCCTATAATATACAGGAAAGGAAGGACCGTTAATATGCCCAGAATCCCCAGCATGACGTAATTGAACATATCAAATACTCTGCCGGCAGGGCTGTTGTATAGACGGCTGTTCATGGGCGTTTTCCTCCTTTTGAATGGGTGGCGAACAGGCTTAATAGATTCCGGGATGCCCGAATTGCTTGGCCAGTTTGTTGCTGCCCAACACCAGAATAATTCCGACCACAGACTTGAATAACCCAACCGCCGTACTGTAACTGAATGCACCTTGCGTAATCCCGACGGTGTATACATACGTATCAAATACGTCTGCTACATCACGGTTCAGCGAGTTAGTCATCAGATAGATCTGTTCGAATCCCGTATCCAGAAAGTTTCCGAGCCGGAGAATGAGCAAAATGACAATGGTCGTGCGAATCGCTGGAAGCGTGATATGCCACATCCGCCTTAATCGTCCTGCACCATCCACAATCGATGCTTCGTACTGCTCTGTGTCCACACCTGCCAGGGCAGCCAGGAAGATGATCGTTCCCCAGCCCATCTCCTTCCACATCATCTGAATAATAATGAGCGGACGGAATGAACCCGGACTTGCCAACACATCGATCGGCTTGCCTGTAATCCAGGAGATCAGGTCATACAACACTCCGCCTTGCGGAGTCAGGAATACGTAAGTGATACTTGCGATAATGACCATGGATACAAAATGAGGTACATAGACCAGCGTTTGTATCGTTCTTTTGAAGAAAGCGACCCGGATTTCATTGAGTAACAAAGCGATAATAATCGGTGCCGGGAAAAAGAATATAAGATCATATAGGGCAAGGACGAGCGTATTCCTCAGCAATCGGAAGAAGTCCGGGTTCGAGAAGAAGTTCGTAAAGTTCTCCATGCCCACCCATTGACTGTCACGAATGCCGAGAAAAGGCTGATAGTCCTGAAAGGCAATAACAATCCCCCACATGGGCAAGTATTTAAAAATGACAAAGTACAAAAAACCGGGAAGTACAAGCACATACAGCCATTTATTGCGTTTGATCTGCCTCTTCCAGTTGGACTCCCGTTTCATCGGCATTGCGGCCATTTCCACCTGAGCTGCTGTGGCGCCATTTCCATTCCAGTCCGTCTTCCCGTTCATAATGTCTCCCCTCCTCATCCATGTAAGCGTTATCAATTTGCCTGTTATTCAGACTATACAGCCACCCTTTTTCCGGCAACCTTCATTTTTTGCCTGGTTGCGCAATGTTGCTCGAAATCCCGCTATAACGCCATTCCTGGTTCATCTTCGGGAGATTTGGACAGCATCAGTTGCACATTTTTGCAGCCTTATCCTTCTTTGCTTTTGCCAAGGGAACATAAAAAGCCGGAGTCCCATGAAGCGGGATTCCGGTCGATACAGTCTTATGATCCAAATTATTTACCCTGCCATTGATCCCGGTACTGGCTCGGCGTTAAACCTTCCTGTTTCTTGAAAATCCGATTAAAATAACTGTGCTGGTATCCAACAGCGCCTGCAATATCATTGATTTTCATCGTGGTCTCACGCAGCAATTGCTTCGCCGCATCCATTCGTACCCGTGTTAAATAATCAATGAAATTCATGCCGGATACTTGCTTGAATGCCTTACTTAATGCATAAGGGGTCATCTGCTCCGCATCTGCACAGCTTTCCAGGGAAAGTTCGTTTCTATAATTCTCATCAATAAGTAACATCGTACGTTCCACTACCTGCTTCAGCGGCTCATGGGATCGCATCTCGATCTCGTGAACATATGGCAGCAATACTTCTCCGATCATCCATTTCATCATTTGTGCAGGTTCGCGAATCGTGGACAAGCGCTCATACATGTTGCAGCCGCCAAACAGCTTGTAAGGTGTTACCCCGGTCTGCAGCATCATATGCTGAATACTTCCCAGCAATTGAAGCATCATCTGCTGCACCTGAAATTCGGAACTGCCCGCTCGGATAACCTCGGTCATAAATTGTTCGAGAACGCGCTCAGCCTCATCCTTCTTCCCAAGCCTGATCGCCTGGAGGATCTCTCGTTCCAGCCCCAGTGGATACGAGGCTTCTTCCGTTCTGCGGAAACATTGCTCATCCTCCAGATCGAGAATCTGGCTCCCGTCTTCCACGCTCCGATAAGCAACCGCCTGCTCCATCTCCACAAATATGCCCGGCAATTCCTGCGGAGAAGCGGCCGGTCGACTTATCATCACCGTCACGTTCATTTTTAGCGTCTGACCCATGACCTCCACCAGCTCCTGTCCCCATAACAATGCTTGTGACTTCACCGGCTCGTCCTCGGGAGCAATCACGAGCATGGCTGAAGACAGGTCGTGAAAGTTCATTACACTAATTTGGCTGAAATAATTCTTGGCAACTTCTTCAATGATATTCACTGCCGCAAAGGTAACCAGCCCCGTATCCTGGCTCCCGAATCTCCCCTGCAACTGGGCATAGCCCGTAAAATACATCTGAAGCAGCAAAAACTGCCGTCCTTCCACCTCAAAGCCTAGATTTCTCATCCGCTGCCGGAGATCCTGCTCGTTATAGGCGTACAGATGCCCCTGCACCAACTGTAATACAAAACTGTCCCGCAAATGGGGCAGCTGTTCCTGCAATTGCCGACGGGCGGTTAGACTCTGCGAAGTCAACTCGTTCCACTGCTGTTCCAGCAGCTGGAATTCATCCAGCCTGGTGTCTGTTGTCGCGTCATTCCTGCCCGGCATCAACAGATGTAACATCCTTGCTACGGGGGAATATATTCTCCGTGAAGCAAACCAGGATAACACCAACCCCAGCATAAGACTGCCTGTGCTCGCAATAACGATGATTTTGGATACGAGTTTCACCGGCGAGGTCACCGATGTCAGCGGAGCTGCGGACACATATGTCCAGTCTGAATCGATCCGACTCAGTGATCCATAGGATACGGAATAGGTCTCATCCTCATATTTGAACAGGAATGAGTGGCTGTCTGGATGCAGGGCAACTTCTTCTTTAAGCTGCTGCTCAAATGCAAGGTCTGCCTTTCCCGCTACAGGATTACCACTAACCAGTGTATTGCCCTCAGGGTCCATGAGAAACGTTAAACCTTCATCATAGGGAGTAAGCGTTTTCAATAAACTGGCTACCTTCTCATTATCCAGTGTGATAATGAGTGCACCAAACGGATGGATGCTTTCACCCGGAATCTTATGTACAAGAACCAGTGCATTCCCCGGATCGGTATGCAATAAGCTGTTCTGCGCTGGGAGTGACTTGTCGCTGCTCTGGCTCGCTAGCCAGTCCGTCCAATACACATGGTTGCCCATCGTCAGATAGCGATCATAGGCCTGTATTTTCGGTACATCCTTCAACTCGTTATAATCCCTGTTAAACAAAATCGGTTTCGGCTCCTGTAAATATAGCTGCGCGGATTGGATGAGCGGATGGGAGCCTTGCAGCACGTAAAGTGTGGTAACGATCTCTTGTGTTTCGTTGAAATAATACACAAAATCCAGTGTTCGCAGTGCATTGCCAAATCGGGGTTCAAAAGCCCAATGAGATAAGGTCATTTCCAGATAAGCGAGTTGATCGTCCACATTGCGTGCCCGGTTCTCAATCTGGCTTTGGTGCATTTGATTAAATTCATTTTCCATCCGTCCAACAACTAACTGGTACATTACAATGCCTGTAATCAGTCCGGGTATACTGGCAATGAGCAAAATAAGTATCAGACTGTTTCGGTAAAAACGCCCTTTATGTCGTCCAGTGGTTAACCCTGTCCAACGCGTGAGTCTGCCGGAGGGCCTTACCTTTCTAGCTGGTTCCATCAGCACTCACCTGCCTGGTTGCGTATGGTCTGACTGTCATGGGAACTCCCTCAACTCCCCTGCTGAATGGTTTACATGAGAATATATGGATGATATCCGTTTCTTGTATTATACGCATAATTTCCAGGGGAATGAAACGGTACGCAGCCGATCATTTTTTAACCAATGTTTTATTAAGATGGCAAAATGGATTACAATAGGGTAAAGCAGAACATCAAGGAGGCCTTTTAATGAAGGAACAAGCTTATTTCCAAGAAAATAGAGAGAAACACCTGGCAGAACTGAATGAATGGTTATCCATCCCAAGTATTTCAGCCATTTCAACACATAAAGAGGACATTAACCGTGCGGCTCAATGGGCTGCGGATGCACTCACCCGTGCGGGTATGGAAAATGTAGAGATTATTCCAACGGCTGGACATCCGATTGTCTATGCAGATCACTTGCATGCACCCGGCAAACCAACGGCACTGATCTATGGACACTATGATGTGCAGCCTGTCGATCCGCTTCACCTGTGGGATAGCCCTCCATTCGAACCTACCGTTCGGGACGGCAAACTGTTTGCGCGTGGTGCTACGGATGACAAAGGACAAATCTTCTTACATATCAAGGCGGTTGAAGCTCTGCTTGCCGAAAATAAGGAACTTCCCGTTAATGTGAAATTCTGCATCGAAGGCGAAGAGGAAATTTCCAGCCCGAACTTGCCGATCTATCTGAACGATAATACAGACAAGCTGCGTGCAGACATGATACTGATCTCCGATACTTCCCTTTTGGAAAAAGGAAAACCGGCGATCTCCACGGGTCTGCGTGGCCTTTGCTCGCTCGAAGTGGATCTGAATACAGCCAATACGGACCTGCACTCCGGTTCATTTGGAGGCGGTGTGCCGAACGCGCTTCACGCACTTGTATCTCTGCTCGCTTCCCTGCATGATGAGCAAGGTCGTGTGAGCGTTGACGGTTTCTATGATGGGGTTCTGCCGCTCTCTCCTGAGATGAGAGAAGAGTTCGTGAAGCAGGGCTTCAATGAAGAGCAGCTTCGTCAAGACCTCGGACTGGAGCAATTGTACGGGGAAGAAGGCTACTCGTTCGTTGAACGTATTGGCGCTCGTCCTACCCTGGAACTGAATGGCGTATGGGGCGGTTTCCAAGGTGAGGGTACCAAAACGGTAATTCCAAAGGAAGCTCATGCCAAAATTACATGCCGCCTCGTTGCAGACCAAGATCCACAGCATGTGTTGGACCGTATCGAAGCACATCTGCGTGCTCACGTTCAGCCAGGTGCAACGCTGCAGGTGAAGCAGATTGAGAAAGCCTTTGCGTTCAATACCGATCCATCCGATCCAATTCTGCAAAAAGCGGCTGATGCGTATGAGCAAGTGTACGGCGTTCGTGCCCTGTTTACGAAAGACGGCGGCTCCATTCCGATTGTGGAGAAACTTTCACGCGTACTTGGTATTCCGGCTGTCATGATGGGCTTCGGTCTGCCAGATGAGAATCTGCATGCACCGAATGAACATTTCAACCTGGAGAATTTTGATAAAGGATTGCTGACGATTGTTCAGTTTATCAAGAGTTTGTAAAGTATAGTTCATGTGAAAATAAGTGCGGGGAAGCGTGCTGAGTGGCCGTTCCGGTGCCGAATCGTTCTTTCGATCGCTGTTATCGTCGGATTTTTTGGATTCCCCTTCTCAAAGGGTCAAATCCGACGATAGCATATGCTTCCGAAGTAGCTTTCTTGCAGAAAGCTTTTAGGCGAGCGCTTCGCTTCTACAGAATCGATTTCGTCTCCTTAACTACTTTGCAGCTTTTCCATGAACTTATTTTAAGACTGAGTCTAATAGCTCAGAAAAATTTCCAACCTATAATTTCATAGGGACAACGCGTGTAGCATTGGAAGGTTTCTAGCTCTTGGCAAAGATTAGCTCCGGTTTGAAGCGTCGAATAGTTCGGGCAGCGTGTTGATCTGTAGCACAAATTTTCACTTTATGTCCTAATCTCCAAATTCTTTGGGCACCACACGGGATGTTTCTTTTCTCCAAAATAAGATGCGATGCTTAATCTTTTTTATCTCTTAACCATGAGCACAGTTTTATTTAGATGCTAACGCATTATTGATCTATAGCAGTTGCTTGGGCTTCAAACCACTCAATCACTGTTTTCAGTAAACGCAAGATTCCAACTTTCCCCGCAAAAAAAGATAGACGGTATCCTGATTATTAAAATCAAGGAAGGCCGTCTATCTTTTATGCTTGTTTGCTTCGTTAAAAAGCACGCTCATGTTCGAAATGTTGTAAAATCCAGCATACGCATAAGCTTCATCAGGTGAGTAATTTCTCGCTGAACCTCTATGGTGCTTGTGCCTTTCATGGCTTGATTGGCCTTGAGCGTTCTTCGGGTATTGAGTATGCCATCGATCAGTTTCATCACCGTGTTACGTCCACGATGATCCACGATCATATACTTTTTGCGTGCATCCAGCTCGATCCATACAATGTTGTTGAAGAATGTGAACAGGCGTTTGCGGTACTGCTCCATATCGCTCTCATTGTAATGCTCGCCATAAAATGCATAATATCCGTGCACATGCAGCTTCTCCGCCAGCTCCGTGATAAACGGATCGTTTTCGAGCCTAGCGTTACGTTCCATGAATCCACGCCTTTCGTTCTGCGTAATCTATAGAATCCGTCTAATTCGAGATCTATGCCACGCATTATAATAAACCAATCATTGATCAAAAAAGGCTCCTTTACCGAATGAGTGATTTATACCACCAAGAAACCCATTCAGAGGCGGCCTTTAACTAGTCTAATGTATTTCAGATAAAGGTTCAATCCGCTACTGATCTTCGATAAGCTTCAGCTTACATTATGGTACCCTAACTAATTCCATAATTCATCTAGTTCTTCCGCCGAAACTGTATTAGTAAAACTACTGAACTGTCTCAACCTTTGATCTGGATTCGCGATGACAGATTCCAAAATACGTATATATTTGTCTGAGAACATGTGAATGGTTTCTTTATCAAACAAATCGGTATTATATTCTAATGCTATGATCATGTTGTTGGATTGTTCGATTACATTAATGCTCAGGTCAAATTTGGAAGTACCCGCATCAAGATGCTCAGGTGTAGATACCATATGAGGAAGATTGAATATTATCTCCTTACTTGTTTCAAACATGATCTGGAAAAAAGGAGAAAAGGCCGGATTTCTTTCTTCTAGCAGCAATTCAGTTAATTGCTCAAAAGAAACATCAGAATGATCATAAACCTCTAAAGTTCTTCGTTGGATACTTCTAAGCAATTGCTCAAAGGTTGGATTGGAGAAAAGCTCCATTTTTATTACAACTGTATTCACAAAGAAACCAACGATCCCCTCGACTTCTTTGTCCGTACGATTGGCTATTGGAGTACCGATGCAAATCTCTTCTTGCTCTGTAATTGTGTACATCAACACACCAAAAGCGGATAAAGTAGTTGTAAACAAGCTGACTCCTTGGGCTCGGCTATAATAAATTAAATCCGTATAAAGTTGGTTTGGAACTGAAATATAATGTGTAGATCCATGAGTTGATAACTTCCTAGGTCGCACACGATCTGTAGGTAATGTGACATTAGCGTTGCTGTCCTTTAGTGTACTTTGCCAGTATATCAGCTGTTCACTAATATATTGATCATTTAACTTATGTTGCTCTAACTTTATGAAATCTTCATATTGAAGAGGTTCTTGATAACTATCATGTTGTTCACCATTGAACTGTTTGCCATAATAATATTCAATCTCATTAAAGATGATATTGAGAGACCAAGCATCAATAACAATATGGTGAAAATTTAACATGAACAGAAATTCAGAATCTTGGGTTTGTACCATGTAGGCCCGAACCAAAGGACCCTCCTTCAAGTCAAATGGAATTTTAGCCTCATTCCTCAAATAATCTAGACCGCGTTGCCTACTATTTGTTGTTTTACGCAGATCCATGACAACTACGGGTAACTCCATTTCTTCTTGCACAGTTTGTACAGGTTCTCCACAAACTTCTTTATATATTGTACGTAAAATTTCATGACGATTCACAATCTTCTGCAAACTTCTCTTCATAACGTCCATCTGAAAATTGCCTTCTATCCGAACTACTTTGGGAACATTGTACAATGCAGTCTTGCCTTCCAATTGATCCAGAAACCATAGTCTTTGTTGAGATGAGGATAGTCTTCCGTTCGTTTGAATCTCTGTACGTTGCACTTGAACTTCAAGGGTACTGGTTGCATCGGCACTCACAACCTTCTTCGTTAAATCAAATATTGTCGCATATTCGAATATAAAGGATAGTGGAATATTCTTTCCCCATTCCTTCCTAATTCGTGATATGACTTGCGTAGCTAACAGAGAATGTCCTCCAAGCACAAAGAAATTGTCATAGAGTCCTATTTCAGAAAGTTGCAATTTAAGAATATCTGCCCAAATAAGCCTGATTTTTTGTTCGTCTTCTGTTAGTTTATCTACCTGCCTCTGTAGCTTAAGTTCTTTAATACCTGGAGCCTTCACCAGAGCATATGTGTCCACTTTCCCATTTACAGTAAGAGGAATAGAATCCAGAATATAAAATTTAGTGGGAACCATATAATTAGGTAGATGCAGCAATCCATAGTCCCTTAATTCAACTAATTGTAATAGTTCTGGATGAGGAGATACGGTGTACGCAACTAATTCATATGTTTGATGGTTCTCTTGTATCTGTATATAAATAGAACGGATATTATAATGCTTTTTATAGGCAGATACGATCTCCGGTATTTCGATGCGATAACCGCGAATTTTCACTTGTTCATCTTGACGACCCAAATACTCTACCGAATGATCAGGCAATTGCCTAATCCAATCTCCAGTACGATACAGTCGCTTGCTTTCATGCAGATGTTGGTAGGTCACATAGTTCTGAGCTGTCAGCTCTTCCTGATTTTTATATCCTCGAGAAATAGAAGAACCGCTCACATATAATTCCCCTCTAACTCCTCTAGGTACAGGTTGACGTGCCTCATCCAATATATAGAACTCGGTGTTAGCTATGGGATAGCCTAAAGGGACCGTAGAAGAAAATCTAGGCATATTTTGTTTCAGTGTGTGTGTAGCTACCCCAATCGTTGTTTCTGTTGGACCATAATGATTAATTACTTCGCAATCCGGATGTAAGCTCCATATCATATCCACTTGCTCCCATAATAACGCTTCTCCTCCCAAAATTATACGGCGCTTAGGTAGAACATCTTTTGGTTCAGAGGCAGACAGGAGAAGATTCAAGTGCGAAGGAACGATTTTTAAACAATCCACTGGGTTACTACGAAAATATGCTGATAATTGTTCAGGATCCGAAACTCTTTCTTTGCTTATGACATGTAACACACCGCCACTAATCAAAGAATGAAATATCATAGTATTACCTAAATCAGCAGCAAGAGTAGAAACTGTCGCGTAACTAGAACCCGATTCTAAACTAACAACTTTTTGCGTACCAGATAAATAATTCATCAGATTTCTATGTTCTACCATAACTCCCTTGGGATAACCCGTTGAACCTGAAGTATATATCAAATATACCAAATCAGACGCCTTAATCTGACGAACTGAATTAGTTGTAGGCTTGCTATCCAATTCGGAACAGATCAACTCGTTCTCCATGTCTATCCTGCGTATGGCATCTTCTAATGAGAAGAAATCTTCCAATACCCCACTGGTAAGTACAACCTTTACACCCGAGTCTTGTAGTTGATAATGTAATCTTTGTTTAGGAATCGCGGGATCCAAGGGTAAATAAGCCATACCTGCCTTTAATATCCCGAGTAGAGCAATAATCATATCGATAGATCTTTCCATGCAAATACCTACAATGTCTACATCTTTATCTGTCTGTTGCTCCACTAAAAAGTGTGCAACTTGATTTGCACGTTGATTCAATCGTCCATACGTTATGGTTTCCGATTCCCATGTTACTGCTATATGATGAGGAGTTGTACGAACCTGCCTTTCAAATAAATCTATAACATTCGCTCCTGCAAAGTGTACTCCTTCGGATTCAGGTTGAATGGCTATCGTTTTCAATTCATTATGACTAAGAAGTTGTAACTGGCTAATGTTAATTCCAGGGTTTTCAACAGCATTCATCATTAATTTTTGAAAATGTGTGCTGAATTGCTCAATCCATGCTTCGCTAAATAAGTCTGTACGATAATTGACCTGTCCATATAAACATTCATTACTGACCTTCATGTTTAAACCAATATCAAATTTAGACGTACTTATCCCGACTGCTTTTTCTTGTATATCTATCCCTTCGATTGATAGCCTGATTTCCGGAGCGACTTGAAACATAACTTGAATTAAAGAATGATCGCCCCTCGAATGATCTTGTTTCAACACTTCCACTAACTTATCAAATGGGACTTGATGTTCAAAAGCTTCCAGCACCGTTTGACGTACATGTTGTAAAAGTTGATTAAATGTTAGGTCTCCGGCTACATCTGCGGATATGATAACAGTGTTCACAAAAAAACCGATAACATTTTCGGTTTCGATTTGGTTTCGGTTACTGACAGGTGAACCAACAAGAAACCTAGATTGACCGGAGTATTTATAACACAGAATTTGAAATACAGTGAGTAAAACCATGTACAATGTGCTATTATTCGCCTCACCAAGGCTCAGGAGCCTTTCTGTTATGTTTTTAGGTATAACAAATGTAAGAACATCACCCTTATGTGATGTTTTTTTTACAAGCTTACGATCGGAAGGTAACGCAAGAACAGGCAAATCACCCTTCAACTTCTCCTTCCAATGCTCCAAATGTAGATTAATTTGATTTAATTGAGTGGGAGACTGCTCCCAAAGTGCATAATCGCCATATTGAATAGAGAGTGGAGCAAGTGTACGCTCTCTATTTAAGATTTTATTTTCATACAACATGGAGAACTCTTTCATAAACAACTCAACAGACCAATCATCACTAATAATATGATGGAATACAATGCCCATTATATATTTCTGCCTTTCTAAACGAATGAGCGCAACATGAAACAATGGAGGTCGATCCAATATGAATTCCTTACGAATTAGCTCTTGGGAAAGCTTATCGGATTGCACAACTTTTTGCTGCTCTGATTGTTGAGTCAAATCATGGCATGTATAAGAAACGTTAGCTTCCATAACTTGAACCTTGGAGACTCCGCCAACCGAAGTAAAAGCAGAGCGGAGTACTTCATGTCTCTTAACAATTTCAAGCATACATTCTTCTACAATGTCTTGATTCAACTCACCCGTTAGCTCCATAAAAAAAGGCACATTATACAGAGCCTTCTCCACTATCAATTGATTCAAAAAAAACACTCTATCTTGTGCAAACGATAACTTTGTTCTTGCATGCTTCGAAGTCGCCATAAGTTCAGACTCCACAAATGGATCTTCACCTATGGTATGAATGAACTGAGCAAGCCCCTCAATGGTGGGCGAATTAAAGATTATACCTAAGGATAAATTACCTTTGATGATTCTATTGATACGAACCATCATTTTGGTCGCCGCTAGAGAGTGACCCCCTAATTCAAAAAAATTATCATGCACACCGACTGACTTAAGATTAAGAATTTCTTCCCAGATCTCTGCCAGCATTTGTTCAATAGTATTCCGCGGTAACACTTTATTGTCTGAATGTTCAATCTTAATTTCTTGTACCATTAACAATTTCCGATCTATTTTCCCATTC